>NZ_BAAANE010000010.1:0-316542 GCF_039529635.1 Kribbella alba
GCATGTGTTAAGCACGCCGCCAGCGTTCGTCCTGAGCCAGGATCAAACTCTCCGTTGAAATCTATATGTCAACCACACCGAAGCGTGGATAACAGACTAACGAAAAACGATCCGATGCAATCAGAAACAAATCAAACTGACTTGAATCCAGAAAAATTACAAAGGAATTCCGACACGAATCAACGATGAACCAGATCTACCAACCTCGAAGAGGCCACTAGACCCACTTACACCGAGACCCGTGAACGGGGTTAATGCATATTTCGGCATTGACTTTCGGCACGCTGTTGAGTTCTCAAGAATCGGGCGCACACCGCGTCCGTAGCTTCCCAGCCAGGACTCCGGGGCAACCTGCGTTACTCTACCGGATCAGATCAACCGAGTCAAGCTCGACTTTCTGACCCTCCACCCCGCGTCTGAACTGCCGACCCGAGCCCGGAGGCGCGTTTCGGCTGCGTTAGCCTTTGGGGGGTTTGGAGCGTCCGGCCGCTTTCGCGTCCCGCACTCGCTCCAACAAGAAGAACATTACGTGGCTTGCAGGTGGCGGTCAAATCGGTTCCCGGTGGGCTGAATCACAGGGGTGTAATTTGCCCGCGGCATCGACTTTGTGGGATAGGTCGACCCACCACGGACAACCAGCTCATCCTTTGGCCGGCGAGGCCAGAACCCCTGCAAACGAACGCTTCCCACGCCGGAGTACGAGCGCACCGCCGGGCAGCAGGTCGTCCGCGCCAGGCACGTACTCGGGGTCGCTGACCTTCGCGTTGTTCAGGTATCCCCCGCCCTCCGCGACAGTCCTCCGCGCGGCCGACTTGCTGGCTACCAGCCCGGCCTTCACCAGGAGGTCGCCGTACGTCGGCATCGGCTCGCCGGCCGCGAGCTCTACATGCGGTGCTTCTCGTAGCGCGGCTACCAGCGTTTCGCCGTTGAGCGCTGCCAGTTCCCCCTGGCCGAAGAGGGCCCTCGACGCCTCCTGGACGCGTCGGGTCTCCTCCTCACCGTGCACCAGCGTCGTCACGTCCTCGGCGAGGACTCGTTGGGCCTCCCGCGCGTACGGGCGCTCCGAGGTTGCCTTCTCGAGCTCAGCGATCTCCTCAGCCGAGCGGAACGTATAGAAGCGCACCAGCTGCATCACGTCACGGTCATCGGTGTTGAACCAGAACTGGTAGAACGCGTACGGCGAAGTCAGCTCCCGGTCCAGCCAGACGGTCCCCGACTCGGTCTTGCCGAACTTGGTCCCGTCCGCCTTGGTCACCAGCGGCGTCGCCAACGCGTGTGCCTTGCCGGACTCGGTACGCCGGATCAGCTCGACCCCCGCCGTGAGGTTGCCCCACTGGTCGCTGCCACCTGTCTGCAGCGTGCACCCGTACCGCCGGTACAGCTCCAGGTAGTCCAGCGACTGCAGCAGCACATAGCTGAACTCTGTGTAGCTGATTCCCTGCTCGAGCCGGGCCTTCACCACCTCGCGGCCGAGCATCCGGTTCACCGGGAAGTGCTTGCCGATGTCCCGGAGGAAGTCGAGCGTGTTGAGGTCCTTGGTCCAGTCGTAGTTGTTGACTATTCGCGCGGGGTTCGGCAGGGACTTGTCGAAGTCCACGAACCGCTCCACTTGGCTCTGGACACGCTCCACCCACTGCTGCACGACGTCCTTGGGGTTCAGCACCCGCTCGGACGACTCCTTGGGATCACCGATCAGGCCAGTGGCTCCACCGACCAGGCCGATCGGGTTGTGGCCGGCCAACTGCAGCCGCCGCAGGGTCAGAAGCTGCAGCAGGTTGCCCATGTGGAGACTCGGCGCGGTCGGGTCGAAGCCGACGTACGAGGTGATCGGGCCGGCCGCCATCGCGGCTCGCAGAGCATCGGGATCGGTGGAATGCGCGATCAGGCCACGGCTGTCCAGGTCGTCGAGCACCTGGGTGCGGCTTGCGGTCCCGCTGTCGGTCACTTGGTCTCTCCTCGTGTACGTCGGATCAACCACAAGCGTGCCAGTAGCTCCCCAGAGGGCGTCAGGTGGCCTCAGGGCGGGACAGGACCGCGCGGAGCTGAGCTACCAGCGCGTGCCCGTCCGGGCCGTGCACCGTGGCGGCAGTCGGTCGATGTGGATCGTGTGCACCCGGGTCCGGGTTGGGCACCGGCAGACCGTGTGACAGCACCTGCTCTGCAGGGGTCAGCTGGCGGATGCCGATGGCTCGCACGTGGTCGGGATCCGTCTGGGCGAAGTCGCCGTACAGCTGCGGGTCGTGCTGGCCGTCGTCGCCTAGCAGGACCCACCGCACATTGGGGAACTCCGTCGCCAGTCGTCGCAGCGCAGTGCGCTTGTGCTCGCGACCACTTCGGAACCAGCCGGTGTTCGTCGGCCCCCAGTCAGTCAGCAGCATCGGGCCGGCCGGATAGCCGTGGCGCGCGAGGAACCTGGTCAGCGTCGGTGCCGTGTTCCAGGCTCCCGTCGACAGGTAGAAGATCGGCGCACCCGGATGGTCGGCCAGCAACTCCGAGTACATCTCGGCCATGCCTGGCACCACCCGTCGCGCGGACTCGTCGCGGACGAAGGTGTTCCAAGCGGCGATCATCGGACGCGGCAGCATCGTCAGCATCACCGTGTCGTCGATGTCGCTGACCAGTCCGAAAGTCGCGTCCGGGTCCGGCACGAAGACCTTGCCACGCGCCTGGCGCTCGCCGCGCACGCCCAGGCTGATCTCGTGCCAGCCCGGCGCCAGCACGACCGGCACGGACAGGTCGACGAACCCGCCCCGGTCCGTGACCGCCTCGAAGGTCTGCCCGGCCACCGTCACAGACACCTGTACTCCGGTCGCGGGGGCCGTCACGAAGACCTTCCAGCCGCGGACCACCTGGTCCTCGTCGTACCGGGGCTGGTTGCGTGGGTCGCGGCTGAGGACGACGCGGGCCAGCACCCTGGTGAACTCCTGGGTGCCGTAGCCGACGTGGGGGATGATCCGTTCGCGCCAGCCGCGGCGGCGCAGGATCGCCTGCACGCCGGCATTGAACCAGTCCTCCAGCCGGGAGGAGTAGTGCGGACGGGCCATGTCAGGAAACCTACCCGTCCGACGGTTCCGTACGCCTGTTCGCCAGACTGTCGGCGGCGACCTTTACGGTCTCGATATGACTCGGACCTCTGCTGCTCTCGGGATGTGCTTCCCGCGCACCTATCCCGCCGCCCTGGTGAAGGATGTCGCCCGTCGTCTGGAGGGCGGTGGCGCCGACGAACTGTGGGTGATCGAGGACTGCTTCTTCACGGCCGGGCCGTCACTGGTCTCCGCCGCGTTGAGTGTCACGGAGCGCCTGACTGTCGGTCTCGGCATCGTGCCTGCCGTGGTCCGGACCGCCGCTGTCACCGCGATGGAGTTCGCCACCCTGGACGCGCTGGCGCCCGGGCGGTTTCTGCCGGGGATCGGCCACGGCGTGCAGGAGTGGATGGACCAGATGGGCGTCCGGCCGAAGTCGCCGTTGACCGCCTTGGAAGAGGTGACCGTCGCGGTCAACCGGCTGCTCGCTGGTGAGAACGTGACGATGGACGGCAAGTATGTCTCCCTGCGCGATGTGAAGCTGGATGCGCCGCCGGCCGAAGCGCCGCCGATCCTGCTGGGCGTCCGCGGTCCGAAGTCCATGGCGCTCGCCGGTCGCGTCGCTGGTGGCGTGGTGCTCGCGGAGCCGGCTACCCCGTCCTATGTGCGCGCCGCGTTCGAGCAGGCAGGGTCACCTGAGGGATTCGTCATGGCGGTCTTCAGCGCGTTCTGCGTGCGAAGCGACCGCAAAGCGGCGTACGAGTGGACAGCGCCGTGGCTCGCCGGGCAGCTCGAGCAGAAGAACCCCGCCCTGCTGACAGTGCCTTTCTACGACGACCTGATCAGCCGGTACGACGAGTCGGGCCTGCCCGGGCTCATCAGCATGCCGCAGGAGTGGTGGGCAGAGATCGGGCCGATCGGCACCATCGACGACGCAGCCGCGCACCTGGACGCGCTCGAAGCCGCCGGCGTGCACCACATCGGCCTCTTCCCCGACCCTGAGGTAGAACACGGCCTTCCCCAACTCGACCAGGTCCTCGAACTAGCCAACCGCTGAGGTCCCGACCTCGTTGCGTCCGAACAACTGCGGGGTCGGCCCCGCGGCTGTTCGGACGCAACGAGGTGGGGGTGTTACGGGGTGGTGGGGCGGCGTTTGGGGATGTGGGGGCGGTACGGCGAGACGGTTGGGTCGCCGGGGATCCAGAAGCGCCAGGGGCGGTCGGCTGCTTCGCGGAGGCCCACTCGCGGGCCGGTTGAGGGGATGCCGTCGAAGCCGGGGCCGGAGAGTAGTTGGATCGGGGACCCCCGATCCAAGAGGTCGGCGCCGTTGGACTCGCGGTCGACGCCGAGAGCAACGCACAACCGAGCCGGTCCGCGGGCCAGATCCCGATCGGCGATCGTCCGCTCACTGCTCCCGCTGCCGCGGCCGTTCAAACTCGCGGCCTGGCTCCGGCCAACCATGTTCCCGCGGCGGGCTCGGGCCAGCTCGGCGCCTTCGATGACTTCGCCCGCGCGGAGGAGGACCGCTGAGGGTTGGCCGTCGGGGCCCGCGCTGATGTTCATGCAGAAGTGCATGCCGTAGGTGAAGTAGACGTAGAGGTGCCCGGACGGGCCGAACATCACGGCGTTGCGCGCGGTCTGACCCCGATAGGCGTGTGAACCGGGGTCAGTGGGTCCGTCGTACGCCTCGACCTCGGTGAGACGGACCGCCACCGTGCCCTCGTCGGTCGAGCTGCGCAGGACCATCCCGAGCAACCTCGGCGCGACTTCGAGAACCGGCTCAGCCAGGAGCGCACGGCGTACAGGCATGCCGGGAACTCTAAGCGAGGAGTCAAACGAGAACAGCGGCCGCAGGACTAGGCAAGGCGGGTGGCGTGGGTGGCTGCGCGGCTGCGGAGTTCGGTCAGTTGTTCGGCTACTCGGGGGGTTGCGGTGCCGCCGCGGCCGTTGCGGGAGGCGATAGAGCCTTCGACGCTGAGGACCGAGCGGACATCGGGGGTGAGGAACGGGGAGATCGCCGCAAGGTCGGAGTCGGAGAGGTCCCAGAGCTCGATGCCGCGCTTCTCGCAGGCCTGGACGCAGGCGCCGGCGAGTTCGTGCGCGACGCGGAACGGGACCTTCTGCCTCACCAGCCACTCGGCGATGTCCGTCGCCAGCGAGAACCCCTGCGGCGCGAGCTCCTGCAGCCGCTCGGTGTTGAACCGCAGGGTGCGGATCATGCCGGTGAACGCCGGCAGCAGCACCTCGAGGGTGTCGACGGAGTCGAAGACCGGCTCCTTGTCCTCCTGCAGGTCCCGGTTGTACGCGAGCGGCTGAGCCTTCAGCGTCGCCAGCAGCCCGGTCAGGTTGCCGATCAGCCGACCCGACTTGCCGCGGGCGAGCTCGGCGATGTCCGGGTTCTTCTTCTGCGGCATGATGCTCGACCCGGTCGAGAACGCATCGTCCAGCTCGACGAAGCCGAACTCCTTGGTCGCCCAGATGATCACTTCCTCGGCCTGCCGGGACACGTCGACGCCGATCTGCGCGGTGATGAACGCGAACTCCGCCACGAAATCGCGCGCGGCGGTGCCGTCGATCGAGTTCGGCGAGGAGTTCGTGAAGCCGAGCTCGGTCGCGACGAACTGCGGGTCGAGGCCCAGCGACGAACCGGCAAGAGCACCCGACCCGTACGGCGAGTCCGCGGCGACGCGGTTGTCCCATTCGGCCAGCCGGTCGAGATCGCGGACCAACGGCCAGGCGTGCGCCAGCAGGTGATGCGAGAGAAGTACCGGCTGGGCGTGCTGGAGGTGGGTCCGGCCGGGCATCGCGACGCCCAGGTGCTGCTCGGCCCGGTCGGCGATGGTGTTCACCTGGTCGAGCACCAGGCGAGCGATGATCCGGCCGTGGTCGCGCAGGAAGCTCTTGAACAAGGTGGCGACCTGGTCGTTCCGGGACCGGCCGGCGCGGAGTCGGCCGCCGAGCTCGGCTCCCAGCCGGTCGAGGAGGCCGCGCTCGAGTGCGGTGTGCACGTCCTCGTCGTCCTCGGCGGGGAGGAAGGTGCCTGCGAGGACGTCGGCCAGGAGGCTGTCGAGGCCCTCGAGCATCTTGGTGAGGTCGTCGTCGGTGAGGAGGCCGGCGCGGTGCAGGACCTTCGCGTGCGCCTTGGAGCCGGCGATGTCGTAGGGCGCCAGTCGCCAGTCGAAGTGCGTCGACTTACTCAGCGCCGCCAATGCATCCGCCGGACCGCCCGCGAACCGCCCACCCCAGAGTGCCGCGCTCTCGCCCTTGCTTCCCTGTCCTGAGTGCCCAGTCACACCGTCATCCTCTCAATCAGCATCGCCACGTCAGCACTAACCGCCGGCCCCGGTTCGAGCAGAGCGCGCGTCACAGGTGGGCGTCGCGTTTTGCGGCGATCTTGGAGGGGAGGCCCCAAAGGTCTACGAAGCCCTTGGCCAGGGACTGGTCGAACTCGTCGCCCTCGTCGTACGTGGCTAGGTTGAAGTCGTAGAGGCCGTGGTCGGAGCGGCGACCGGTCGGGACTGCCCTGCCTGCGTGCAGCGTCATCCGGACGTCGCCGGTCACGGGGCGCTGGGCTTCCTCGATGAAGGCGTCCAGTGCCTTCTTCAGCGGCGAGTACCACAGGCCGTCGTACGCGAGCTCGCCCCAGCGCTGGTCGACGCCTCGCTTGTACCGGGCGAGATCCCGCTCGACGGTGACGCTCTCGAGCTCCTGGTGCGCGGTGATCAGCGCGATCGCGCCCGGCGCCTCGTAGATCTCGCGGCTCTTGATGCCGACCAGCCGGTCCTCGACCATGTCGAGCCGGCCGATGCCCTGGGCGCCGGCCCGCTTGTTCAGCTGCTGGATCGCCTCCAGCACGGTGACCTTCTGGCCGTCGATGGCGACCGGGGTGCCGGCCTCGAAGCTGATGATGACCTCATCGGCCTCGCGCGGCTGCGACGGGTCGGAGGTGTAGGAGTAGACGTCCTCGATCGGGCCGTTCCAGATGTCCTCGAGGAAACCGGTCTCGACCGCGCGACCCCAGACGTTCTGGTCGATCGAGTACGGCGACTTCTTGTTCACGTCGATCGGCAGGTTCCGCTCCTCGGCGTACCGGATCGCCTTCTCGCGGGTCCACGCGTAGTCGCGTACGGGCGCGATCACCTTGAGCGCAGGGGCCAGCGCGCCGATCCCGACCTCGAACCGGACCTGGTCGTTGCCCTTGCCGGTGCAGCCGTGGCTGACGATGGTCGCGCCGTGCATCTTGGCGGCCTCGGCAAGGTGCTTCACGATCAACGGCCGCGACAGGGCGCTGACCAACGGATAGCGGTCCATGTAGAGCGCGTTGGCCTTCAGCGCGGGCAGGCAGAAGCCCTCGGCGAACTCGTCCTTGGCCTCGACCACGATGGACTCGACCGCTCCGCAGTCGAGCGCGCGCTGGCGGACCACCTCCATATCACCGGAGGCCTCGCCGCCGTACTGTCCGAGATCGATGGCGACGGCAACGACCTCCGCGCCGGTCTCCTCGCCGAGCCAACGGATAGCCACAGAGGTGTCCAGCCCACCGGAGTAGGCGAGAACGATCCGGTCCGTCACTTTGGTTCTCCCTGCTGGTGGTCCTGCCTGAAGTCGTTGCGGGCCGCGAGCTGGAGGAACCGGGCCGCCAGCGACTCTCCCCCGGCCGGGTCCCGCGACACCACCATCACGGTGTCGTCGCCGGCGATGGTGCCGAGTATGTCGTCCAGTCCCACGTGGTCGATCGCCGACGCGAAGTACTGGGCCGCACCCGGCGGTGTTCGCAGGATCACCAGGTTGGCGCTCCCCTCCGCCGAGACGAGCAGTTCGGAGGCGACCCGGGCGAGCCTGGCCTCGAAGGCCGCCGCCTCACCCGCGCGCGGCGTACGGTCGCCGCCTTCACCTGGTACTGCGTACACGAGTTGGCCGGCCGAGTCGCGGACCTTCACCGCACCGATCTCCACCAGGTCGCGGGACAAGGTGGCCTGACCGACGACGAGGCCGGCGGCGGCCAGCAGGTCGGCGAGCTCCGTCTGGGAGCGCACCGGCTGCCGGCCGAGCAGGTCGACGATGCGCTGCTGTCGCGCGGTCTTCGTGGTCGGTACGGCGATCATCATGAGCTGAAGTTCCTCGCCAGCAGCCAGGACAGCAGCGCCTTCTGCGCGTGCAGCCGGTTCTCCGCCTCGTCCCAGACGACTGACTGCGGGCCGTCGATCACCGCGGCCTCGATCTCCTTGCCCCGGTAGGCGGGCAGGCAGTGCAGCACGATCGCGTCGGCGTCTGCCTTGGACATCAGTTGCTCGGTCACCGCATACGGAACGAAGGGCGCCTCGCGCAACTCCGCCTCGAACTCCTGGCCCATCGAGACCCAGGTGTCGGTGGCAACGACATCCGCACCAGCGATCGCCTCCAAAGCGTCCTCGGTCCACGATGCGGAGCCACCAGTGGCAGCGCCGATCTCGGCAGCCTTGGCCAGCACAACCGGATCCGGCTGGTAGTCGGCAGGCGATCCGACGACCACATGCATCCCAGCCGTCGCGCCGCCGAGGAGGTAGGAGTGCGCCATGTTGTTGGCGCCGTCGCCGAGGTAGACCAGCTTCAAGCCAGCGGTCGACCCCTTGTGTTGCCGCACGGTCAGCAGGTCGGCCAGGATCTGGCAAGGGTGGAACTCGTCGGTCAGCGCGTTGATCACCGGCACCTGCGCGGCCCCGGCCATCTCCTCGATCCGGGTCTGCCCGGAGGTCCGCCAAACGATCGCGCCGACCATCCGGTCCAGCACGCGAGCGGTGTCGGCGATCGGCTCGCCGCGGCCGAGCTGCGAGGTCTGCGCGTCGATGATCAGCGGTACGCCGCCGAGCTCGGAGATGCCGACCGCGAACGAGATCCGGGTCCGGGTCGAGGTCTTGTCAAAGATCACGGCGACGGTCTGCGGCCCGGCCAGCGGCTTGTGCCCGAACCGGTCGCCGGCCAGCTGCTGGGCCAGCGTCAGGACCTCGTCCTGCTCGACCGGACTGAGGTCGTCGTCCCGCAGGAAGTGCCTGGTCACGGGGCCTCCAGGTTGATTGCGTCGAGCAGCCCGGGAAGGGCGGCGACGAAACTGTCGGCATCAGCCTTGCTCAGGATGTACGGCGGTGCCAAGCGAATGGCGTCCGGAATCGGGTTGTTGATGACGAACCCCGCCTCCAGCGCCTTCGCGGTCACCTGGTCGGAGACCGGCTTGGTCAGCTGGATCGCGAGCAGCAGGCCGCGCCCCCGGACACCGGAGATCAGCGGGTGGTCCAGCGCCTCGATCGCCGACACCAGCTGGTTGCCGATGGCATTCACATTGGCGAGCAGGCCGTCCCGCTCGATCACCGTCAGTACTGCGAGACCGGCGATCGCCGCGACCGGGTTGCCCCCGAAGGTGGTCCCGTGGTTCCCCGGCTGCAACAGCTCGGCAGCCGGGCCGAACCCGAGACACGCGCCGATCGGGATCCCCGCACCGAGGCCCTTCGCCACCGTCACGATGTCCGGAGTGATCCCCTCGGCCTGGAAGGCGAACCAGTCGCCCGTCCGGCCGACACCGGTCTGGATCTCGTCGATCCACAGCAGCGCGCCGTGCTCCGAGGTGATCTGCCGAGCCGCCCGCAGGTAGCCGTCCGGCGGTACGACGACGCCGTTCTCGCCCTGGATCGGTTCGAGAACCACCGCCGCCGTCTGGTCATCCACCGCGGCGGCGAGCGCGGCCGCATCGCCGTACGGGACGAAGGTGACGTCGCCTGGCAGTGGCGCGAACTCCTCCCGGTAGGCGGGCTTCCAGGTGATGGCGAGCGCGCCCATCGAGCGGCCGTGGAACGCGCCGATGGTGGAGACGATCTTGGTCCGGCCGGTCTTGCGGGTGATCTTGAAGGCGGCCTCGTTCGCCTCGGTGCCGGAGTTGGTGAAGAACACCTTGCCAGTGTCACGGCCAGTGTCCCGGCCAGTGTCACGGCCACTGTCACGGCCCTCGGCATCGAAGAGCGAGAGCAGCTTCTCGGCGAGCGCGATCTGTGGTGCGGAGGCGAAGAAGTTCGATACGTGCCCCAGGGTCGCGAGCTGACTCGTCACCGCGGACACCACGAACGGGTGCGCGTGCCCGAGTGAGTTCACCGCCAGCCCGCCGAGCAGGTCGAGGTACTTCCGCCCGTCGGCGTCCCACAGGTAGGCACCCTCGCCGCGGACCAGCACCCGCTTCGGCGGGCCGAAGGTGTTCATCAGGGCATTGGTGTACCGCTCGGTGAGCGCGGCTCCGGTGCCATCGACGGTGAGCAGTTCGGTCATGACGGAATCACCTGGGTTCCACTTCCGGCGTCGGTGAAGATCTCCAGCAGCAGCGAGTGCGGCACCCGGCCGTCGATCACGGTCGCCCGCGAGACGCCGGACTGGACCGCCCGCAGGCAGGCCTCCATCTTCGGCACCATCCCGGACGCCAGCGACGGCAGCAGCTCGGCGAGCTCGGCCGCGTCGATCTGGGTGATGATCTCGTCGCTCTCGGGCCAGTCGCGGTACAACCCGGCCACATCGGTCAGTACTACGAGCTTCTCCGCGCCCAGGGCGACCGCCAGCGCGGAGGCAGCGGTGTCGGCGTTCACGTTGTGCGCCAGGCCGTCCTCGTCGGGCGCGATCGTCGACACGACCGGGATCCGGCCGGCGTCGATCAGGTCGATCACCGCTTCGGGCCGGACCTCGACGACGTCACCGACGAGGCCGATGTCCACCGACTCGCCGTCGATCATCGCGCCGCGCCGCTCAGCGGTGAACAGGCCCGCGTCCTCACCGGACATGCCGACCGCGAACGGGCCGTGTGCGTTCAGCAGGCCGACCAGCTCCCGGCCGACCTTGCCGACCAGGACCATGCCGACGACATCCATCGTCTCGGGCGTGGTGACCCGCAGGCCGCCGCGGAACTCGCTGTCGATGCCCAGCCGCGCGAGCATGGCGCTGATCTGGGGACCGCCGCCGTGGACGACGACGACCCGCACGCCGCAGTGCCGGAGGAACACGATGTCGGAGGCGAACGCCCGCTTGAGCTCGTCGTCCACCATCGCGTTGCCGCCGTACTTCACCACGATCGTCTTGCCGTGGAACTCCTTCAGCCAGGGCAGCGCCTCGGTGAGGACCGCGGCCTTCTCGACCGCGCTCGCCTGGCCGGCCGTCGTCCCGAGGCCCGTCGTGGGGCTGGTCCCGAGGCTGGTGGTGGTGTCAGTCGTGGGGTTCGTCGTCATGTTGGTCGGCCGGGGGCTTGTCGTGGTCATGAGGAGTAGGCCGAGTTCTCTTCGACGTACGCGTGCGACAGGTCCGTCGTGAGCACGGTCGCGCTGGCGGAACCAGCGTGCAGGTCGATCACGACCTCGATCTCCGGACCACTCAGGTCGGCCTCGGACCGGTCGACACCCTTGCCGCCGGCAACGCAGATCGCGGCGCCGTTGAGGGTGATGTCGAGCAGTGCCGGGTCGAAGGCGGTAGGCGCGTTGCCGACGGCCATCGCGATCCGTCCCCAGTTCGGATCGGAGGCGAAGAAGGCGGTCTTGCAGAGGTTGTCCTCCGCGACCACCTTCGCGGCGGCGACTGCCTCGGCCTCGCTGGCCGCGTTCCGCACGGTGATGCTGACGTGCTTGGTGACACCCTCGGCATCCGCCTGCAACTGCTTGACGAGGTCCGCGGCCAGCGCGGTCAGCGCCTCCTCGAAGGCATCCGCCGCGACGGTGATTCCCGAGGCGCCCGAGCTGAGCAGCAGCACGGTGTCGTTGGTCGACGTGCCCCCGTCGACGTCGAGCCGGTTGAAGGTCTTGCCGACCGCGTTCCGCAGCGCGTGGTCGAGGTGGGGCTGGTCGAGCACGGCGTCGGTGGTGATGACGCTGAGCATGGTCGCCATGTTCGGCGCGCACATGCCCGAACCCTTGGCGAATCCGCCGATGCTCCAGCCGTCCGGATGCGTGAGCACCGCCTGCTTCGGGACGTTGTCCGTGGTCATCACCGCGGTCGCGGCTTGGAGACTGTGGTCGGCGGTGGCGCCCAGCGCAGCCACCGCCGCGTCGATGCCGGGAATCAGCTTGTCCATCGGAAGCCGCTCACCGATCAGCCCGGTCGAGCACACGCCGATCTCGGCGGCGCCGGCACCGAGCACCTCGGCGAGCTTCTCGGCGGACTTGTGCGTGTCCTGGAAACCCTCCGGCCCGGTGCAGGCGTTGGCGCCGCCCGAGTTCAGCAGGACCGCCTTCAGCTTGCCGGCCGTGAGGACCTGCTGCGACCACAGCACGGGAGCCGCCTTCACCTTGTTCGTGGTGAAGACGCCCGCTGCTCCGTAGTACGGGCCGTCGTTGACGACGACGGTGAGGTCCGGCTTGCCGGCCGGCTTGATCCCGGCGATCACCCCGGCCGCACGGAAGCCGGCCGGCGCGGTCACTCCGGCGCTCCGATCGACCTGGGTGTCCGGGTTGACTGCGACGGTCCCCCGGATTGTCATGGTGCTACTCCTACGAGGGGAAGGGCCAGGGTCTCGTCGAGACCGGTGGCCAGGTTCATGCACTGCACGGCGGCGCCGGCGGTGCCCTTGGTGAGGTTGTCCATGGCGGCCACGATCACGGCGCGGCCGACGCGCTGGTCGAGAGCGACCTGCAGCTGCACGGTGTTGGCGCCGAGCGTCGCCTGTGTTTGGGGCCACTGGCCCTCGGGCAGCACGTGCACGAAGGGCTCGTCGCTGTAGGCGTCGAGATACGCCTGTCGCAAGGCCTCGATCGTGGTGCCTTCGGTGATCGGCGCGCTGCAGGTGGCCAGGATCCCCCGGGCCATCGGCGCGAGCACCGGCGTGAAGGATGCACTGACTGTTTCGTCGGTGACGAGGCTGAGGTTCTGCTCGATCTCCGGCGTGTGCCGGTGCACGCCGCCCACGCCGTACGCGGTCGCCGAGCCCATCACCTCGGCGCCCATCAGGTGCGTCTTGGGACCCTTGCCCGCCCCGGACGTCCCGCTGACCGCGACCACCACCAGTTGGCCGGGATCGACGAGACCACTTTGTACGGCGGGGAGCAGGGCAAGGGTGGACACGGTGGGGTAACACCCCGGTACTGCGACTCGGTTCGCGCCGCGGAGCTTCTCCCGCTGGCCGGGCAGCTCGGGCAGACCGTACGGCCAGTGGCCGGCGTGCTTGCCGCCGTAGAACTCCACCCACGCCTCGGCCTCGATCAGCCGGAAGTCCGCGCCGCAGTCGATCACGGTGACGTCATCCCCGAGTTGCTCGGCGATGGCGGCGGACTGTCCGTGCGGGAGGGCGAGGAACACCACGTCGTGGCCGGCGAGGTTCTCGGCCGAGGTCTCGACCAGAGTGCGCCCGGCCAGCGGGACGAGGTGCGGGTGGTGCTCGCCCAGCGTCGTACCGGCGTTGCCGCCGGCCGTCAGCGTGCCGACCTCCACCCCGGGATGACCGGACAACAACCGGAGCAGTTCTCCCCCGGCGTATCCGCTGGCCCCAGCCACCGCAACCTTCAGGCTCATATGAATGAGTATGTCACACCCTGAAAGAATATCCAACGAGCACTGCCGCCGAACAGCATCACCTCCACGTTATCCACAGGGTTCGGACTGCCGACAGCCGAGGCGCGCCGGAGGGCCGGCAGGGACTCCGACGCGCCTCGGGGGCCGGTTAGGGGATGGACTTCCCGAGGGCCAGCAAGGCAGCGGGGACGAGGAAGGTGTAGACGGCGGTCAGGGTAAGGATGGCGCCGAGCACCTTGCCGGGGAGCTTGCCGTAGGTGGTCGCGGCCACTGCGAGGAACGCGATCACCCACACGACGAGGATCGACTGGAACATCCAACTGCCGTCGAAGAACTTCCACCAGAACAGCGGCACGATGGCCACGGCGACGGCGAGGTTCCCGATCGGACGGAGATCCAGGCCCTTGACCAGGGAGACTCCGAGGCCGGTGAAGAAGGTTCCGTAGAAGGTGACCAGCCCCCCGAGCGGAACACCGGTGGCGGGCGGAACGGTCCCGATGATCACCGCTGCCTGCAGCAGGTCCACGACGCCGGCGACCAGGGTGATCCAGCCGACCGTGGCCAACGGATCCGGTGCCCCTTCGGCACGCTTGGACCCGAGCCCGAGAAAGGCCAGTCCATTCATCCAGACAGCAAGCCCCGAGACCACGAAAATGACCGTGATTGGCGGCATGACAATTCCCTTCGTTGATTCTTCGAGTCACCCGGCCCGGATTGGGCCGGAAGAGATCGGGCGAAGGCTGCACGCCGCCAGGATTGTGTTATTTTGGGGGCGTTGCGGCCATGCCCTGGTCGACCAACGGCGTACGAATGCACACTCGGGCACCGTTGATCAATGAGGTTCAGGACAGCTGTGACATCGCGTGGGCCGCTGACCACGCAAGACGTACCAGGTCAGGCCTGGTCGGCGGCCCTCGCTCTCACGTCGGCGGGAAACCGGATTTCACCGCGACGTCGAAACAGTCGTGATTCGATGCGTTGATTCCTTTCGCCGGGAAAGCCCACCGTGGATTTGATCGCGGTGGGTACTCTCGTTCAACACAATTCAGCCATTGATAGTTGATCGAGAGCCAGTTTCGCAAGCATGCCATCCGGACTAATTCGATGTTACGAGAACGCTGCCGGTGTAACGCGTGCGGAACCCGGTCGCACAGTCCCGCCCGGCGCCCCGGCTCTCCCGCCCAGCATCGCCCTGAGGACCCCGCCGCCGTAACGCGAGAAGATCAGTAGATTCACTCAGGCGGAAGGCGCCGCCGGCCGCCAGGTTAGAGGCATGGATACCGATAAGTCAGCCAAGCGTGCAGAGCGGTACAGGGATCAAGACCAGCTCAGGACCTCGAACAGCGTTGTCGTGTTCCTCGGCTGGATCGCGGCCTCGCTGGTCGTCTTCGGGGTTGCAGTGGCGCTGGCGTCCGACCAACAGCCGTTCGGCTGCGATAGCGGGGACTGGTGCTTCAGCGACCGGGAACTGCTGCTCTTCCTCGGCTGGATCTTCGGCTTGTACATCCTGCTGGCACAACTCATCCTCGGCCTGGCGGTGACAGCCTTGCTGAATCGCTTGAAGCTGAGTTCATTCGCCACCGGCACGACCGGCTTCTTCACCACTGCCGCCGGCATCGCCCTCGTTCTGGCCTACCTCGCGCTCGGCTCGCGCTGACGCGGCTGTGACGGGCGTCATGTCACAACCGGCGGTGGTCCGCGTGTCCGGAGGAGTGACTGAAGGAGGCGGACGAATGGACTTCGGCTACTGGGGTTGCCACCACCGCGGCGTCGACCCGATCAACCCGCAGGCTGTGCCAGAGTGGCGCAGCAGCGACGTCTACACGGATCTGGAGCACGCGGTGACGGACTACGCCGAGGCGATGACGGCTACACCCGAGCGGAGGCCGGCGTGAATCCCGAGGAGGAGTTGGCGGCGGAGTTCGACGAGCATCGGCCGGTGCTCGTGGGGGCGGCGTACCGGGTGGCCGGGAGTGTGGTCGACGCCGAGGACGTCGTCCAGGAGACCTGGTTGCGGTGGGCCGCGGCTGATCGCGCCGAGGTCCGGGATGTGCGGGCGTACCTGATCCGGATCACCACCCGGCTCGCGCTGAACCGGTTGCGGCAGCAGAAGTCCAGGCGCGAGCAGTACGTCGGACCTTGGTTGCCCGAGCCTCTCGCGTCCACCCCGGCTGAGGAGGATCCGGCCGCGGTCGCGGAGGTGGCGGACTCGGTCTCGATGGCGATGCTCGTGGTACTCGAGACGCTGTCGCCGTTGGAGCGCGCCACGTTCGTGTTGCGCGAGGTCTTCGACCTGCCGTTCAGCGAGATCGCGGGTACCCTCGGCCGGTCGGAGTCCGCAGTACGGCAACTGGCGCACCGGGCGCGCGAGCACGTGCACGCGCGCCAACCCCGGCACCAGGTCGACAAGGCACGGCACACCGAAGTGACGAGCCAGTTCCTGGCAGCCGCGTGGTCCGGGGACTTCGACCAGGTGGTATCGCTGCTCGCGCCGGATGTCGTGCTCGTCAGCGACGGTGGCGGCAAGCGCCAGGCGGCACTCCGCCCATTGCATGGCGCGGAGAAGATCGCCCGCTGGATCATCGGCAACGCCACCGGACCGGGGGCCGCCGGTTTCGAAACCCAACTGGCCGAACTCAACGGCGAGCAAGCGTTCATCGCGTACTCCGGCGACGAGGTCGACACCGTCGGCTACCTGGAGCTCGACGAGGACGGCCGGATCTACGAGATCTACGTGATCCGCAACCCCGACAAGCTCACCGCCATCCCACCCCGGACCGCCAACACTCACCAACCCGGCTCCTGACCCAGCTCCCCCGCTCAGCAGCGCGGCAGCACCGGCCCCGGCAGGGGTTTGGTGAGTGGCGCAGGTCCGGGACACCCGGCAGCGGGTAGGCTTCCTGCAACTGAGTCGCATCTGGGAGGGCGCATGGAGTACGTCGTGGTGGATCCGGACGGGGTGTTCGACGCCGGGTTGCGGGCGGATCTGCTGGATACGTGGATCGCGGCCACCGATGCGGGTGGGAGTGTGGGGTTCACCGCGCCGGCGCCGGTGCATCTGGTCGCGGACACGCTCGACCTGGCGCTCGAACGTGTTGCCGGGGGCAAGGATCTGCTCGGGGTGCTGCACAACGGCGAGCGGTACGTCGGGATGGGCCTGCTGGTCGGCAAGGACAGTGCGTTGAACCCGCACTGGCGGACCGTGCTCCGGGTGATGGTCCACCCGAAGTACCAGGGCGGCGGTGCGGGCAGGCAGCTGATGAGCGGTCTGAGGCAGTCAGCCGTCGACCTCGGTCTGGAGCAGCTGATGCTGACGATCCGCGACGGCGGCAACCTGGAGAAGTTCTACGAGCCACTCGGCTACCGCGTCGTCGGGCGCCACCCCCGGGCGGTCCGGGTCGCGCCGGATGACTACCGCGACGAGATCATGCTGGTCACCGATCTCACCCGCTGAGGGGCAAGCCGTCTCCATCGATCAGAGCATCGCGACCAAGTAAGACGCGACCGGTTCAAGGTGTTGAGCGGCAATTGGAGCACCCACTATCGGCGGGCCCGGCGGGCTATTGCCGTCAGCGTGGCACCCAGTGCGGCCAGCAGTCCGCCCAGCGTGAGGAACAGGACCGAGGGGCCGCCGGTGTCCGGCAGGTCGGTCTTGCCCACCTGGACCTGCGTGGCCGGCTGGGCCCCGACGGTCACCTTCACCTGCGAGTCCACCGTCACGCCGTTCGTGTCAGCGACCCGGTACGCCTGCTTCGCCGTACCGATGAAGTCCCGCTCCGGAACGAGCCTGATCGTCCCGTCGGTACCGACCGTCCAGGTTCCGACGGCCGGTACGGCCACCCGCTTCCCACAGGTGGCCGGTCCGGTCACCAGGCAGACACTGCCCGGCTCCCAGACCGCGCCCTGGGTCGCGGCATCGTTGAGCAGCGGGTTCACGACCACCGGGTTGCCGGGACTGCCGGTACCACTGTCCGGGATGGCCTTCGCCCCGCTGGGACCACGCACAGTGATCTCCAGGCGGGCCGTGTCCGACGTCCCGTTCGCGTCGCGCACCCGGTAGGTGAGCGATCTGGCGGTACCGGCGAAACCCTTCACCGGGGTGTATCCGACGGTGCCGTCCGGCCAGGCCACGAAAGTCCCCTCGCCCTGGATTGTCACCGAAGTCTTGTCCTTCCCATCGGCCGGGTCGCGGAGCACGACCGACGACGGGACCAGCGGCGCGGATGCATCACCGGCGCTGTCATTCGCGAGCACTGCCACGGTCACCGCGGCACCGAACGCAGTGGTCGCCACGTCATCGACCGCATCGGGTCGGACGGGGGCCACCATCACTGCGACGGTGGAGCGCGCCGCGTTCCGGTTGCTGTCCTTCACCTCGTACGCCGTGGGTCGCGTCGTGCCGGTGAATCCTGCCACCGGAGCGAAGGTGATCTTGCCATTGGCAACGGTGTAGGTCCCCTGCCCCGGCACGGTGACACTGCCGACGAGGTCGCGCCGAGCATCGACCAGCAACAGCGTCGCCGGATCGAGCGAGGCGCCTGCCCCGGGTTCGTCGTTCGCCAACGGGTCGAACGTCACGGCGAGGTGTTGCTTCGTCCGCGCCAGATCCGGCAAGGCCACCGGCTTCGACCCCACGGTCACGATCAGCGTCGCCGTCGCGGAGCTCCCGTTGGCATCGCTCACCTGATAGGTCACCGGCGTGGTCGCACCGGTGAATGCCGCCTCCGGCATCAGCCGGACTCCGCCGTCCGGTTGAACGGTGAAGGTCCCCTGCCCGGGTACCCCCAGGCTCGCCACCGCATCACCCGTCGCCGGGTCGATCACCCGCACACTGGTCGGCACCAGCGGCGCGCTCGGATCCCCCGGCTTGTCGTTCGCCAGGACCAGCACAGTCACCGCGGCACCGAAGGCCGTGGATGCCGTGTCGTCCACCGCATCGGGCACGATCGGCATCACCAGCACCGTGAAGGTCGAGGTTGCCTTGTTCCCGGCCGAGTCCGCGACCTGGTAGGCGACCGAACTCGGCCCGCTGAACGACGGCACGGGGTCGAAGGTGATCTTCCCCGTCACTGCGTCGACCTGGTACTTCCCCTGGCCGGCAATGGAAAGTCCCGTGACCCAACTGCGCCCGTTGAAGACCCGAACCGAGGTCCTCACCAACTCGGCTCCGGTGCCCGCCTCGTCGTTGCCCAGCGGATCCACCGTGACGTCGCGGTTCTGCTTCGTAGTACTGGTGTCCGGCTTCGCCTCGGGGCCCTTGCCGACGGTCAGGAACAGCAGGCCGTCCGCGGTGGTTCCGTTGGCGTCGCTCACCCGGTACGCCGTTGGGCTGGTCGCGCCCCGGAAGTCTTTGGCCGGAGTGAAGGTGATCGAGCCGTCCGGGTCCACGGCGTAGCGGCCTTCCCCGGCCTTGGTCACGGTCTTCTTGAAGGTCGAGTCGACCGGGTCCTTCAGCAGCAGGCTGCCCGGCACCAGCGGCACAGTCGGATCGCCCGGTTTGTCGTTGGCCAGCACCTTCACGGTGATCGGCTGGTTGAAGAGGGTGATCGCCGAGTCGTCGACGGTGAACGGCACGACCTGGGTGACGCTCATTCCGAGGGGCGCGGTCGCGGTGCTCTTGTTCGAGTCGGCCACGCGATACGTGATCGGCCGGGCCGCCCCGTGGAACGACGGCAGCGGACCGAAAACGACGGCTCCACCGGGCTGCACGGTGTAGGTACCTTGGCCCGCGACGGTGACGGTCTTGCTGAAGCCGTCCCCTCTCGTACCCGGATCACGCAGCACCACTGAGGTCGGATCGAGCTTCGCATCGGTGCCCGGCGAATCGTTCGAGAGGACATTCACCGTCACTGTGATGCCCTGCAACGTCGATGCCTCGTCGGGACGGGCGACGGGCGGCGCACCGACGGTGATCCTCAGCACCGAGGAAGCAGTGGTCCCGTTGCCATCGGCAACTTGGTAGGACAGGTCGGCGGTCGAACCGGTGAAGGTCGGCGCGGGGTCGAAGGTCACCAGACCGGCCGCTGCCGTGTAGACGCCTTCGCGATCGATCGTCACCTTGGTCTTCAACAGCCCGTCGGCGGGATCCTTCAGGCGCAATGATCCCGGCACCAACGGCGCGCTCGGGTCGCCGGCCATGTCATTGGCGAGCACGTTCAGCTTGACCATCGTGTCGAACGGTGTGACCGCGTGGTCCTCTGTCGCCGTCGGCTCGATCGGCGTGACGCTGATCGTGATCGTCGATCGGGCCACCTGGTCGAACTTGTCAGTGGCCCGATACGTCACGGCGGTCGCAGTACCGGTGAAGGTCGGCAGCGGGTTGAAGGTGACGGCGCCGCCCGAGGAACTCAGCCCGGCGGCTGCCGCGTTCACCCGGTAGCTGCCCTCGCCCGCGATCTCGACTGTCTTCTTCGGCGAGCCGTCCGCCGGGTCGATCAAGGCCAGGCTGAGCGGGTCCAGCCCGGCCCCGTCATTGGCCAGCGGGTCGAGCGTGACCGGTAGACCTTGCTTGACGGTCGCTGTGTCGGGCTTCGCCTCAGGCACCGGCGGCTTCGCCACGGTGATCGTCAGCGTCGCCTTCGCGGTGGTGCCGTTGACGTCCGAGACCGTGTAGGTCAGGGGCGTCACCTGGCCCGTGTACGGCGGCAGCGGATCGAAGTCGACAGTGCCGTCGGGCTGCGCCACGAAGATCCCCTGCTCCGCGACAGTCACGCGGGGAGTCGGCTGCTGCGTCTGCGGGTCGATCAGCCGTACGCTTCCCGGCACCAACGGCACCGCCGGATCGCCCGCCGTGTCGTTCGCCACGACGGCAACGGTGACGTCGGTGTCGTACGCCGTGGTCACGGTATCGTCCGTCGCGTCCGGCTGGACCCGGGTCACCTCCGCCTCGAGAGTCGACATACCGATCGCGTCGTTGCCGTCCGCAACGAGGTACGTCACCGGTGTCGCCTTGCCGCTGAAGGTAGGCAGCGGCTCGAACAGGATCCGGCCGTCCGGCTTCGCGCTGTACCGGCCCTGACCGGCGACCACCAGCGTCGTCACAGGCTCGCTCTTGACCGGCGGGATCAGCCGGACAGTGCCTGGATCCAGCGGAGAGCCGGTTGGGCCTGGCTTGTCGTTGTCGAGTACGGCGACGAACACCGCCTGGCCCTGCAAGGTGGTCGCCGTGTCAGGGTTGGCGACCGGCGGCCCGGGCGCGTCCACCGAGACGGTCAGTTGAGCGCGTGCGGCAGTGCCGTTCTTGTCAAGCACTTGGTAGCTGACCGCGGTGGTGGTGCCTTGGAATCCTGCCACCGGCTGGAAGGTCACCTTGCCCTCGGTAACCTCGTACGAACCCTGACGAGCGATGATCAACTTGGCGACGAGCTGACCGGCGGGATCGACCAGTTTCAGGCTGTCCGGGTTCAGCGGGGCGTCCGGCGAACCCGGCAGGTCGTTGTCGAGGACCGGGACGACCACGTTCGTGTTGAACGGTGTGGCCACAGAATCGCCGACCGCCTTCGGAGTCACCGGGGTCACCGTCACGGCGAGGTTGGACTCGGCGAACTGCCCGGTGCTGTCGGTGACCCGGTAGCCAAGGGTCGTGGCCACACCGGTGAACCGCGGCAGCGGGACCAAGTCGACAAGTCCGTTCGACCTCGCGGTGTACGTACCCTCGTCCGGGACCACCACGGACTTCTTGAACCTGGCGTCAGCCGGATCCCGCAGTACGACGGAGGCCGGGTCGAGCGTCACGCCCGGAGCGGCCTTGTCGTTGGCGAGCACGCTGAGCGCAGTACTGACGTTCTGCGGAGTGGTCGCGGTGTCCGGGGTGGCCACCGGTCGCGCCGGCAGCGCGACCGTGATCGTGAGCGTCGCCTTGGCGGTGATCCCGTTGCTGTCGGCAACGCGATAGGTGACCGGTTGGCCCTTGCCGACGAATCCCGGCACCGGGTCGAAGTCGATCTCGTTCTCCGCGGTGACCACGTACTTGCCCTCGCCGACGATGTTGACCATCTGCCTGCAGTTGTCGCCGTCGAGCAGGCAGAGCGAGTCGGGCTCGAGCGGCGTGGCCGGATCGCCCGGTCTGTCGTTGCCGAGCACGTCAGTAGTCACGCCGGTGTCGAACGCGGTCGTCGCCGTGTCGTTCACCGCGACCGGCGGGGGCGGCGGCGCGATGATGAACGGGTAGTCCTCGACCTCACCCGAATCCGCCGCACCCGTCGGCTTCTCGACCTGCGCGGGCGTGTACCCGACCCGCACCCGCGCGTACGACGTTCCTGCCGTGAGGCCCTGGAGGTTCGCCCAGTTGAGGGTCACGGTGCTCTGCCCAGCCGCGAAGGTGGCACACGCGCGCTCGCCCGGCTCGAAGCTGCCGCTCTTGTCCAGGTCGATCCACGCGCAGACCCGGCCGGCCTTCGACGTAGCGGTGAGGGCGACCGACGCGGAGTACGTCTTTGCTCTGGTGAGCAGCGGTTTGAAGGTCACACCGTCGTCGGCTTGATCCGGCGAGGTCGGGCCGGTGGTGCCGTTGGCGACAATCGCGTTGTCTTCGGAGGCGTCCTTGCCCAGCCGGACATCGCTGAGGACTGACCACGCCGCGCCGTAGGAAGCGGGTGCGTCACCGAAGTCCTCGCCCACCGATGCGACGACCGAGAAGACATCTCCGGAGGTCGGGGTATTGAAAGCCGGAAGGGTCGCGTTCTTGGTGAAGGCCGCGGTGAGGTCGAAGGCGACGGACTTCACCACGCCGTTGACCTGGACCGAACCGCAGGCGGCGGTGGCGCCCGCATTCGGTCCGGTGCCGGTCTTGGTGTTGATGCAGTTCGGTCCGGCATCGGGGTTCGCCGCGGTGATCGTGTCGGTCGTGACGGCGAGGTTGTTGCCCTGGCCGACCTTGCCGAGACTCAGACCGGCCGTGGTGAGCTTGAGGATCGCGTGCAACTCTGACTGCGCGCTGGGCCGGCCGTTCACGGTCTGGGTGGCCGCACCGCCGATGCCCGCGAAGTGCAGGATCGGGTCACGGACCGGCTGGGAGAACGCGACGACCACCGAGCCGCGACTTCCGCAACTCCCGGTCGACGCGCAGGTGCCGGTGTTCACGACGATGTCCTGAGCGGGCGTGGTCTTGGCGATGGCCGGCGAGTAGGTGCTGCCGGTGGTCCCGCGCACTCCCGCGGTCGTTGCGTCGAGCAACTCGGTCTGGCCGCTCGCCGAGATGGTCTGGGTCAGGCCTGAACCTGGCATCGTGGCGGTAGCGGTAGCGGTGGCGCCTTGGCCGAAGGGCGCCGAGGGCACCTGGTAGGCACCGGCTGCTAACGGGCTGAGGCCGAGAAGGCAGACCAGGAAGGCCACAGCGAATCGCCGGCCGAACCGCCTCCCCGCCATTCCCACCGCCCCTAGTCACACGTTGCCGCACAGGTCGGCCACGGGGCGGGCGGGCCAGCGTAGAGCTAACGCTCCACGCTGACCCTACGTTACGGGGCGATCACCGGTTGAGTTCGTAGATCCGGATCTGGCCCTGGCTGTGTCGCAGGGCGGCCAGTTGCGCGAGTCTCGGGGACACGCGCCCGTCGCGGAGGTCGGCGTACAGCCATCGAACGGCGTACTCGCGGCGGAGGCGCTGCAAGACCGCGGGGGTGGGCGCGTAGAGCGCCTGGTCGGTAATAGCGACGCGGTCCGGCCACGGCGATGGCTGCTGGGTGTAGCGCTTGCCGCCGACACCGTGGTTGGCCATGGCTTGGGAGGTGTAGGCCCAGCCCTCGATGACCGTACGGCGCCCGGCGATGCCGCTGACGATGTAGCCGCGGGCGTCGCAACCGGGTCGCTGTGGTCCGGCAGGGCGGCACCAGGTGTTGGTCGCGACCACATCGGTCGACCTGGAGTGACCGGCAAGCCAAAGCGCGGCACCAGCTTCGTCCGGATAGACCTGCCACAACTTCGACGTGAAAGTGTCCACACGAACATGGCTGCCGATATACAAGTTGCGCGCGACGACTCCGGCGACGGGCACCACCACGACCGTCAGCACCGCCAGCACGCCGCCGAGCCCGGCGAGCTTCGGCCACTGCCTGGCGATGAACCGCCAAGCGAAGACCAGTACGACGGTGACCGCGAGCACGACGATGACCGGGCGGGCAATCAGCAGGATCCTGTCGGCCTGCGAGTGTCCGGTCTGTTTGCCTCCCGTCCACAGCAGCAGAAAGGCGTAGAACGATCCGAGCAACAGCGCAGCGGGGACCAGCAGCAACGACGGCCGCCGCTTCTTGGCCAGGACGGCGGCGAGCCAGCCGACCGCGGCGAGGCTGAACGGGACAGCGCTGCGGACGAAGTACGTCTCACTCACCGACGGGTGATCCACCAGCAGGAAGGCGGCCCACCCGGCGATCAACGCGCCGAGCAGGAACCAGGCGAGCGGTTCGCGCCTGAGCTGCCGATTGGCGAGCACTCCGTAGCCGACGGCGGCGCCCAGCTGCGACATCACCGCCAGCGCGAGGAGGACCAGCACGCCGACCACGGACAGGACCCTGCCCGAAGTCAATGCAGGCAGGATGAAGCCACCCTCACCGGCCGGAGTCCTGTCGAGGGTGGCCGCGCGGTAGCCGACCTGCACCTTCAGCACGGCCAGCAGTTCGATGCCGGACCCGCTCGTGCTGCCCGCGACAGTGATGATGGTGCCGACGGCCGAGGCCACCAGCAACGAGCCGGCCGCGAGGAAGCGCAACGGCAGCTTGCGGTCCCGGATCAGCAGGAAGAGCGCGGCCAGACCGACCGCTCCGACCAGGATCGGCAGGATCGTCGGCTTCGAACCGCCGCCGACGACCGACACGGTCAACGCCAGCACCCAGAGTCCCTTGCGCCGCTCACCCCGGAAGAGCAGCTCGATCAGGAACACCGCCGCAGCCGCCCCCGCGATCATCCCGAACGTCTGGGAGGGGCTGAGCAGGCTCAGCGGCGGCGAGAGGTCGACGTCGTTGTCCCACCACATGGCCAGCTGCGACCCCGCGAAGAACGCCGCGGCGAGGATGCCGGTCCACCACGTGCGGCTGACCGTCCGGGCCAGCGTCGCGAAGACCAGCAGCGCGACAACGAGTATCGGCAGCAGCCAGAGCCGGTAGAGCACGATGACCGGCGACAGCTTGGTGATGTCCACCGCCGCGGCCATGTCGGCGTTCGCGAACCAGTGGTAGTCCAGCGACTCCCCCACCACCTGCGGCAACTGCGGTGGCACCGAGCGGGTCAGCTCGTTCACCATCGACAAGTGGTAGAGCAGGTCCGGGTAGTACGCCATACCGTTCGGCGGCATGGGGTGGTACGCCATCACACCGAAGGTGGCGCCGCCCAGGAGCACAGCGACGGAGACCGCCATTCCCCAGGTCCACAGCAACGGCAGCGGCTCGGGGTCCGCGATCCGCCAGTACCTGCGCAGACCGGGCACTGCCGCAAAGGCCGCGAGCACCAGGGCGGGCCAGACCGCCAGCCAGCTCTGCCAGCCGAGCGCGGTGAACACGGCCCAACCGATCAGCTGGTAGGTGATGCCGGTGACCGCTCCGAGCCCAACGTCCTCCGCCCAGTTCCCAGTACTTCGCCAGAGCGCGCGCAGGAGCAGGATTCCCGGCAGAACCACGCCGAGCACGAAGTAGGCGCCGTATTTCACGATCGGTCCGAGCGGGACGTCCAGCGAGATCAGCCCGATCAGCGCGACCAGACCGGGCAGTACCCACGCCACCAACCGCAACAGTGGCGCACCGGTCCCGAAGCGACCCCCCGCCGCGGAACCCGCTCGATGCGCACCCGACGACGCTGCCGCCCCGGACCTCGAGGCGACTTGCTCCGAGCCCGTGTTGACCACGTCGGTACCGCTACCCCCAGTGCTCATCAGGAACTGACGGTTTCCTCTTCGAGGGCCTTGTGGCCTTGGTCTTCCAGGCTGTCGTAGCCGACGAGGAACTGCGGCCGCTTCTGACTGGACTGGAACAGGCGGGCCACGTACTCCCCCAGCAGACCGAGGCACAGCAACTGGATCGCACCGATGACGCTGACCGCCAGGACCGTCGAGGTCCAACCCGGGACGCTGTTGCCGGCCAGCTTGACCACCAGCGCGCCGACCACGAACAGCGCGGACAGGACACCGCCGAGCAGACCGAGCCAGGTGGCCAGCCGCAGCGGTGCTGCCGAGAACGCGGTCACGCTGTCGAAGGCGAGCCGGAACATCTTGGACAAGTTGTACTTCGTGGTGCCGGCTGCGCGCTCGGCGCGAACGTACTTGACCTCGGTGCTCGGGAAGCCGAGCCACGGGATCACCAGCCGGAACACGCGGCCGTCCTCGGGCAGCGCGTTCACGGCGTCCACCACCCGGCGCGAGACCAGCCGGAAGTCGCCCGCGTCGAACGGGATGTCCTTGCCGACCAGGCGGCACATCAACCGGTAGTACATCCGGGCCGTGGTCCGCTTCCCCCAGCTGTCACTCGAGCGGTCGGAGCGCACGCCGTACACGACATCCACTTCGGACGTCCGGACCGCGGCGAGCAGCTCGGCGATCACCTCGGGCGGATCCTGCAGATCGGCGTCGATCGTGACCAGGTGGTTACCGCGCGCACGCCGGAATCCCGCCGACAAGGCCGCTTGGTGCCCGCTGTTGCGCAGCAGCCGGACGAGCCGGAGTTCCGGCCAGTCCACCGCAGCGGCCAGCAGCATCGACGCGGTCGCGTCCCGGCTGCCGTCGTCGACTACCAGCACCTCGTAGCTGACGCCGAGCCCGTCCAGCAGCGGACGCATCCGCTCGAAGAAGATCGGCAGCACCTCTTCCTCGTCGTACATGGGTACGACGACGGAGAGATCGGGGTCGATTTCCCGCATGTCCGGCAAGCCTCCAAGAATCAATACAGCTTCAGTGAGTTGAACGCGCCGAACCTCGAGAAGGACGTGTTCGAGCGAAGAACTGGCAGTAGTCGGCCGCGCTCCCCCGGGGTGCACTGCGCCGCCAGTTCTACCGCGCCAGTGTTACAGGCCGAGAGGGGCACTGTTTCACGGGGATGCTGACACGGCGATCGCTCCTGTCCGGCGTGGGTCCCCTACGGCCAGCAGTCCGTCCGCCGGATCCCAGAAGGCGGCGGCCACCCCGCCGAAGTACATCGAGTGCGGCGGCATCGCTCTGGTCGGCAGGTGCGCCGAGCCCGAAACCGGCAGGTCGTCCTCGTAATCGACGACCACATCCTCGCGAACCCGGACGTGCACCCGGGGGTGCTCGACCGCCTCCTCCAGCGACAGACCACCGTGCGTGTAGAGCGCGTAGACCTGGGCGAGAGCGGTCGGAATCCGGTCGGAACCGGGCGAACTGATCGCCAGCACGGCCCCATCGCTGTCTCGTCGCGCCACGCTCGGCGCCATGTTCGAGGTGAGCCGGGTGCCTGGCGTGAGGCTGTGCGGGCCGCCGTGCACCAGTTGCCTGCGCAGATCCTCCTCGTCCAACTCAGCCAGTCGCCGACCGAGCACAGCATGCTCAACCTCGACCAGCCGCTCGAGCTCCGACGGACTCCAGCTGCCCTGCTTGGGAACACCATCCAGCAGCGCGAGTATCGCGGCCATCGCGACCCCGCCGACCGCCGGCGGCGGGTTGGTCGCCAGGTGCCAACCGTTCTGCGGAACGATCAGAGCCGGTCGTACCACCGCCTCGTACTCGGCGAGGTCTTCCGCGGTCAGGATGCCGTCGTTGTCCGCCATGTCGCGGACCAGCAGGTCGGCCAGCTCGCCCGTGTAGAGCGTCTCCGCACCGGCCTCGGCGATCAGCTCCAGCGCCTCCGCGAGCTCGGGGATCACCACGGTCGTGCCGGCCTTGATCACCACGCCGTCGTCATCGTGCACGACCCCGTGGCTCGGCTGGTGCCAGCCGAAGATGATCTCGTGGGTGTAGCCGAGGTAGTAACCCGAGGTGCGGCTGAGCGGGAACCCCTCCCGGGCCACCTCGATCGCGGGTCGGACGACCTCCCGCCAGGGAGCCTTGCCGGACCGCTGGTGGGCCAGGTCGAGCGCCTTCATCCCGCCCGGAGTGGCGACGGACCCGTGGCCGACGCTGGTCGTCGTGCCGCCGCCGTACTCGGTGGTGACATCCCAGACGCCCCGGCCGAACTTGTCTGTCGGCAGGCCGCGGCCGGGCATCTCCACCCAGCCGTCGATGGTGACCGCTTCACCGCCGGCCACCTGCAGGGTGACGAACCCACCCGAGGCAGGCGAGACGACGCCGATCTCGTTCACCATCGTCACCATGATCGCGGCGATCGCGGCGTCCACCGCGTTGCCGCCCTCGGCGGCGACCCGGACGCCGGCCTCGGCCGCCGCCGCGTTAGGTGCGGCGACCGCGACCCTGGGACTCGTCATGGGTTTCTCAGCCGACCCGCTGGACCGCGCCGAACCGATCCACAGCGACCTGCACTGCGGCCTGCCGGGCCGCCGCGACCTCGGTCTCGGTCAGCGTCCGGTCCGGGGCGCGGAACCGCAGCGCGAACGCGAGCGACTTCCTGCCCTCGCCGATCTGCTCGCCGGTGTAGAGGTCGAAGAGCCGGATCGACTCCAGCAACTCCCCTGCACCCTCGACCAGGGCCGCCTCGACGTCCGCCGCGGGAACCTCGGCGGGGACGATCAGCGCCACGTCCTCCTTGGCCACCGGGTAGGACGAGAACGGCTTGGCCTGGACCGACTGCGGACCGGCGGCGATGAGCGCGTCCAGATCGAGCTCGACCGCGCTCGAACGGGCCGGCAGCCCGAAGGCCTGGCACACCTTCGGGTGCAGCTCGCCGGCATGACCGACGACCTTGCCCTCGACGGACAACTCGGCACACCGGCCCGGATGCCACGGTGCCAGCTCCACGTTGCGCAGTACGGGCTCTACGCCGACCGCCTTGGCAACGGTCCGAGCCACCTGCACTGCGTCGGCCCAGCCTGCGGGCTGTCCCTTGCCCCACCAGCCGGTGGGGATCCGGGAACCAGTCAGCACGACTCCGAGATGGAGCGGCTGGTCCGGCAGCGCGTCATTCAGCGCCTGGATCTCCTCGTCGCTCGGGCGGTGGTCGACCGACGGCAGCGGCGCGGGCTTCGAGTCGGGGCGAGGCAGGAACACCAGGCTGGTCTGGAAGATCGCCAGATCCGTGGCGCCGCGGCCGGCGTTGCGCTCGGCTGTCTTGAGCAAGGTCGGCAGCAGCGTCGTCTGCATCGACGGCTCTTCGTCCGACAGTGGGTTGACCAGCTTCACCGTGGTCCGGCGGCTGTCGTCCGCGGGCAGGCCCAGCGCGTCGAAGTCGGCGTCACCCACGAACGGGTACGAAACGACCTCGGTGAACCCGGCCCCGACCAGCGCGGTCGCGATCCGGCGGCGACGACGCTGCGACACCGTCAGGCCCTGACCACCCGGGGCGGGCGGTAGGACCGACGGCACGTTGTCGAAACCGTAGAGCCGGATGACCTCTTCGGCGAAGTCGTTGGGATCGCGCAGATCCGGCCGCCAGGACGGCGGGGTGACCAGCAGCATCCCGTCCTGCTGGGGCTCTGCGACGACGCAGCCCACCGAGCGCAGGTGCGTGATCGTCTCCTCGACCGAGATCGGCGCGCCGGCGACCCGAGCCGCGTGGTCGGCGCGGATTGCCACCCGTTTGGGCAGCAGGTGGGTGTCGACGACGGTCTCGTCGGCCTCGATCGTGCCGCCGGCCAGCTCGGCCAGCAGGTCGGCGACCCGTTGCGCGGCGTACCGCGGCAGCTCGGGGTCGACCTCGCGCTCGAACCGGCGCGACGCCTCCGACGACAGCTTGTGCCGCCGGGAGGACCGCGCGATCACGATCGGGTCGAAGTGCGCGGCCTCGATCACCACGTCGGTGGTCGACTCGGAGATCTCGGTGGACGCGCCGCCCATCACCCCGGCGATGCCGATCGGGCCGGAGTCGTCGGTGATCAGCAGGTCTTCGGGGTCCAGCTCGCGGGTCTGGTCGTCCAGCGTCATCAGCTTCTCGCCCGCGGTCGCCCGCCGGACCACGATCTGGCCGTTCAGCCGGTCCTTGTCGTAGCCGTGGATCGGCTGGCCCAGCTCGAGCATCACGTAGTTGGTCACGTCGACGCCGATCGAGATCGGCCGCATCCCCGACAGCACCAGCCGCTGCTGCAACCAGCGCGGCGACGGCGCCTTCGGGTCGATGCCCGTCACGGTCCTGGTGACGAACACGCTGCAGGCCTCGGCGTCATCCACCCGCACCGGGTAGCCGCCGCTGCCGGACCCGGTCAGGGTCAGCGCGGCCGGATCCCTGAGGTCCACCCCGTACGCCGTGGCGGCCTCGCGGGCGACACCACGGATGGACAGGCAGTACCCGCGGTCGGGCGTCACCGCGATGTCGAGCACGTCGTCGCGCAGCTGGAGCAGCTCGATCGCGTCGTCACCCGGCACGGCCTCACCCGGCTCCAGGACGACGATGCCGTGCGAGCCGTCGTCGCCGAGCCCGAGCTCGGAGCTGGAGCAGATCATGCCGTTGGAGACGTGGCCGTAGGTCTTGCGCGCGGAGATCGCGAACCCGCCGGGCAGCACGGCACCGGGTAGCACGACGACCACGAGATCGCCGACCTCGAAGTTGTCCGCACCGCAGACGACCCACTGCGGCTCGTCCTTGCCGATGTCGAGCGAGACCCAGCGGATGGTCTTGCCGTTCTTCTGCGGCTCGGGCTCGTAGCTCAGCACCCGGCCGACGACCAGCGGCCCGGTCAGTCCCGCGCCCGCCTCGTCGACGGTCTCCACCTCGAGGCCGGCCCGGACCAGCTTCTCGCCGACGTCCCGGCCGGTCACCCCGGCAGGCAGCTCGACGTACTCACCAAGCCATGACAGTGGGACCCGCATCAGATCTCCATCCCGAACTGGCGGCTGAACCGCACATCACCCTCCACCATGTCGCGCATGTCCTCGACGCCGTTGCGGAACATCAGGGTCCGCTCCAGGCCCATCCCGAACGCGAACCCGGAGTACCGGTCGGTGTCGATGCCGCAGGCCTGCAGGACGCGCGGGTTGACCACGCCGCAGCCGCCCCACTCGATCCAGCCCTCGCTGCCGCAGGTGCGGCAGGGGCGGTCCGGGTTGCCGACGGACTCGCCGCGGCAGACGAAGCACTTCAGGTCGACCTCGGCCGAGGGCTCGGTGAACGGGAAGAAGTTCGGCCGCAGCCGCGCCTCCAGGCCCTCGCCGAACATCGACACGACGAAGTGGTCGAGTGTGCCCTTGAGGTGTGCAAGCGTGATGCCCTCGTCCACGACCAGGCCCTCGACCTGGTAGAAGACCGGCGTGTGCGTCGCGTCGAGCTCGTCGGTGCGGTAGACCCGGCCCGGGCAGATCACGTAGATGGGCGGCTTGCGGGTCAGCATCGACCGCGCCTGCACCGGCGAGGTGTGCGTCCGCAGCACCTTGCCGGAGCCGACCGGCTCGACGAAGAAGGTGTCCTGCATCTGCCGCGCCGGGTGGTCGGGCTGGAAGTTCAGCGCGTCGAAGTTGAGCCACTCGGCCTCCACCTCGGGCCCCTCGGCGACATCCCAGCCGAGCGCGATGAACACGTCGGCGACCTGCTCCGAGATCAGCGACAACGGGTGCCGGGCACCGAGCTCCGGGGTGTGCCAGGGCAGCGTCACGTCGACCCGCTCGGTGGCGAGCATCCGCTCCTCGTGCTCGGCCTCGAGCACCTCGAGCCGGGCCGCGAAGGCCTCGTTCATCGCCTTGCGGGCCGAGCCGATCCGCTGCCCGGCCTCCTTGCGGCCCTGCGGCGGCAGCGCGCCGATCTCCCGGTTCGCCAGCGCGATCGGCGACCGGTCACCCAGGTGGGCGAGCTTCGCCTCCTGCAGCGCGGCCAGGTCGGTCGCCTTCGCGAAGGCGTCGAGAGCCTCATCTCGCGTCCGTTCGACCTCGTCGGCGTGCAGAGGTGTCACCTCGACGGGGTCGTAGTTCTTGTTGGGACCGGACATGGCTCTCTTTCCGGAGTGTTCGGGTACGGAACGGAAACTGCTGCTGGCAGTCTAGGAACCCCCGGCGCCTGAGCGTGAATCGGTCGTCCACAGGCTGGCTCGCGGCTGCGCTCGACAGCTTTCGCACAGCTGCCGCTTCTGCTCTGGACGAGCCAGGACCAACTGCACGGCGAGGTCAGCTCTCGTTGCGGCGTTGGGCGCGGGCGGAGGCGTAGAGGCAGACGGCGGCCGCAGTGGCCAGGTTGAGGCTCTCGGCGCGGCCGTAGATCGGGACCTTCACCGAGCGGTCGACGATCGCGTCGAACCCGTCGGGCAGGCCGTGTGCCTCGTTGCCGAACAGCCAGACGGTCGGCTTGGCCAGGGTTCCGTCGTCGATGCAGTCGTCCAGGTCGGAACTCCCGTACCCGTCGGCTGCGAGCACCTGGAGCCCCTGGTCCCGCCACGACTTGGCGGCCGTGACGATGTCCGCCTCAACGGTGATCGGCAGGTGGAAGAGGCTGCCGACACTGGCCCGGACCGCCTTGGGATTGTGCGGATCCACCGATTCGGCCGACAGTACGACGGCATCGGCGCCGGCCGCATCCGCAGTACGGATCAGCGTGCCCGCGTTCCCCGGGTCCCGCACCTGGACGCCAACGGCCACCAGCCGCGCAGTACGGCGTACTGCGTCTTCGAGCGGGACGTCGACCAGGGAGCAGACGGCGACAACGCCTTGTGAGGTGACGGTTTCACTGAGGGCCTCGATGGCCGCGCGGTTCACGTCGTACCACGGAACATCGGCTGCGCTGGCGAGATCCCGCAGATCGCGGTGCCGGGTGGCGACGTCGGGCTCGGCGTACACCTCGATCACCAGTTCGCGATGCTCCAGGGCTTCGCGGACCGCCTGGGGTCCCTCGACCAGGAAGCGGCCGGTCTTGCGCCGGAACGCACGAGTGGCGAGCCTCCGGGCCTGTTTGATCCGCACGGACTGTGCGGTCAGCAGACCTGGGCTCGCCACTTCGGTGTGCTTCTGAGCTACTGGTTCGCTGCGGCTCAGGCCGCGGCGTCGCTCTTGGCGTTCAGGTCGGCCGGCAGGGCCGCCTTCGCCACCGCGACCAGTGCCGAGAACGCCGGAGCGTCGTTGACAGCCAGCTCGGCCAGGATCTTGCGGTCGACCTCGACCTCGGCCAGGCGCAGGCCCTGGATGAGGCGGTTGTAGGTCAGGCCCTCGGCGCGGGCCGCGGCGTTGATCCGCTGGATCCACAGCTTGCGGAAGTCACCCTTGCGCGCCTTGCGGTCGCGGTAGGCGTAGACCAGCGAGTGGGTGACCTGCTCCTTGGCCTTGCGGTACAGCCTCGAACGCTGGCCGCGGTAGCCGCTGGCCTGCTCGAGTACGACGCGACGCTTCTTGTGGGCGTTGACCGCCCGCTTCACGCGTGCCATGAGGTGTTACTCCTTGTATTTCTGCGCCGGAGAGAGGACATCTGAACGGCGGGATGTTCGGGGGGAGGGAAAGCGAGACTCAGATGCCGAGCAGCTTCTTGAACTTCTTGGCGTGAGTCGGCGCGACGTCGACGGTGCCGGCGAGGCGACGCTTGCGACGGTTCGACTTCACCTCGAGCAGGTGGCGACGACCGGTGCGCTCGCGAACCAGCTTGCCCGATCCCGTGATCTTGACGCGCTTCTTCGTCCCCGAGTGGGTCTTCATCTTCGGCATGGCTATGTACTCCTGTGGTTTCTTGCGTTGACTCGACTGGTGTGACGGGCTCCGGCCTCCCGACCGGAGCGGCACATCACTCCGGGTCGAGGTTGTCTGCCGGACCCTTCGGCTTCTTCGTGGCGCCGGCGGCCTTCTCGGCCTCGTGCTGCTGCAACTGCTCAGCACGTTCCAGACGCTCGGCCTCCTGCTCGGCCTCGTGCTCGGCGAGCTTCTTGGCCTTCTCGGCTTCCACGTCCACGCGCGCCTCGGACTTCTTCTTGTGCGGTCCGAGCACCATGATCATGTTCCGGCCGTCCTGACGCGGCGACGACTCGACGAAGCCGAGCTCGCTGACGTCCTCGGCCAGCCGCTGCAGCAGCCGGAACCCCAGCTCGGGGCGGGACTGCTCACGACCGCGGAACATGATGGTGATCTTGACCTTGTCACCGGCACGCAGGAACCGGACGACGTGACCCTTCTTGGTCTCGTAGTCGTGCGGGTCGATCTTCGGCCGCAGCTTCATCTCTTTGATGACGGTGTTGGTCTGGTTCCGGCGAGACTCCCGCGCCTTCTGCGCGGTCTCGTACTTGTACTTGCCGAAATCCATCAGCTTGCAGACCGGCGGGCGTGCCGTGGCCGCAACCTCGACCAGGTCGAGATCGGCTTCCTGTGCCAACCGAAGTGCGTCCTCGATCCGGACGATGCCTACCTGCTCACCGTTCGGTCCGACCAGGCGCACCTCAGGAACGCGGATGCGCTCGTTGACGCGCAGTTCAATGGTGATGGGTCCTCCTGGGTTGTTCGTTGACTGGGTGCCACCTCGTGAGCGCCGCGGCTGCCTCGTCGCTTCTTGGTCAGGAACGACAAAGGCCTCCGTGCGTCCACACGAAGGCCCAAATTCCCAGATCGACGGCCGGAGCCCCCGTCACCGGGAGATACGCCGTACATTCGCCGTTGTCTTCGGCCTGAACCGGAAACTGCGGCGTGACCGGGACCCGCCGACTCTGCATCGGTCTGGGTGGGAGGTGGCCCTCCGCTTTAGACTCAAACCACCGGAACCCCCCGAGTATTCCTCAGGGGCCACCGCTGGACCGAGTCGGTCGCCGTGCAAGGGTAGCAGCATGAGCGACCCAGTCTCCACTCCGCCGTCGACCACCCCGGACCCCGACCTCGCGGCCGGTGAACTTGCCGGTGATGACGGGCCTCGCGCGGACCCGCTTTCCACAGTGTCGCGAGACATCGCCGAAGTACCGAGCGTGGAGATCATCTCGACCGCCGCCCTGCACCTGATGAGCGCGGCCGCCGTCCACCTCGGCCTGGCCGAGGACCTCCCCGAGCACCGCGACCTCGACGAGGCCCGCTCCCTGATCGACGCCCTCGCCGGCCTCCTCGACGCCTCCGCCCAGAGCCTCGGCCACCATCACGCCGCTCCCCTGCGCGACGGCCTCCGCTCCCTCCAGCTCGCCTTCAAGGAAACCTCCACCATCCCCGACGAGCCCGGCACCGGCCCCGGCGAGAAGTACACCGGCGCGGTCCACCCGTCGGCCTCCCAGCGCTGACCCGCCCCTCTCACCTCGGCGCTCCACAAGGCCCGCCAGGCGGTTTGCCGTACCGACCGACAGGTAGTAGTCCCGCGATCCGGTGATCGCGCCGCCGCCTCAAGCGGTACGCCGGCCCCAGGCGGCGACCACGTCCTGTCCGTCGGTACACCCCAACCCACGGACCGCCCCCGGACCGCCCCGGACCGCCCCGGACCGCCACTTTGTGCACGGCCCAGTCGTTTCGCGGCCCGGGAAACGACTGGGCCGTGCACAAGGTCGCCGATTTTCGCCCTGGGCCTGAGCCGGACGTGTCACCCCCGGCTGTGTGCCCACACCTCTGAGCGGGTTCGGACGGGCGCGCCGTGAGGAGGCCGACGGACGCGCGGCGGCTCGAAGTACAGGTGAGCGGCCCGGTCGGGGGGAATGACCGGGCCGCTCGGTAGGGGGAAGGTCAGGCGAAGACCTTCAGTTCGTAGATCCGGGCGGCTGGGTCTGTGCCCTGCGTGGGAGTGGTGATGTTGAGGCGGACGTAGCGGGCGGTGACGCCGGTGATGGAGTGGGTGGTGACGGCGGCGGTGTTGTTGGTGACGGTCGACCGGGTGGTCCAACTGGTCCCGTTGGTCGACGTTTGCACTGTGAAGGCGCGGGTGTTGAAGGACGCGGATTCACCGCCGGCCGCGGCGTGGGATACCTCGACGGAACCGAGCGCCTGCGATGCGCCCAGGTCGACCTGCAACCACTTCGACGAAGCCAGCGAGCAGAACTTGTCGGAGTTGCCGCCGGAGACGCTGCCGTTGAAAGCCTTTGCCGGGCCTTCGGAGGTCGCGCAGGCAGCCGAACCGGTCGCCGCCTTGTTGAGCGCCAGGTTGACCGGGCCGGTGGAACCACCCGACATCGCGGACGTCATCTCGCGCGCCCACTGCCACGGCGCCGCGGTGCCGCCCGGGTCGGAGTTGAAGTACTCCCAGCCGTCGACGCCGCCGAAGGTCGGGTACTTCGCGACCAACGCGGCCAGTGTGTTCTTCAGCGTCGGGAGCGCCACGTAGCCGCTGCAGTTGGCGGAGTTGGTGACCACGCCGGTGACGACCTTGTTCGGGGTGAACAGGCCGCGGTTGATGATGTTGTCGTAGCCGGTGGTGTTCGCCATCGAACCCCAGCCGCAGTAGAACTGCGCGTTGTACCAGTCGATCTTCGCGCCGCGATCGCGCTCGAGGGTCTCGTAGTTGAAGCCGGACAGGTTGCCGCCGCCGCTCAGCGCGGTCGCCACCGGCGCCAGCGTGATGATGAAGCCGGTGCCGAAGTCGGTGGTGAGCTGGTCGATCAGCCGGTTGATGCCCGCCTGCGACATGCTCTCCTCGACGTCGAGGTCGAGCCCGTTCAACCCGTACGTCGTGACGAGGTTCTTCAGCCGCGGGTAGTACGTGGCGAAGTCTGTGTCGAGCCGCTGGAAACTCCCCTGCGCGGCGCCGCCGACGAAGGCCGAGACGTGGACGCCCTTGGCCTGCATGGCGTGCAGGTCCGCCCACATCTGGGTGAACTTGGGCGACTCGGGCGGGTCGTCGTTCAGGTGCACGACGTCCGGATCGAGGTGGATCGCGCCGACCAGGACGTCGGTGACGCCGGTGTTGTTGTCGGTCAGCGCCTTGGGCGAGACGTAGACACCATTCACGTACTGCGTCTGGTAGTACACGACGACGCGTTTGCTGTCAGCCGTGTGACGGTTCTCCGCTGCCGACGCCGGAGCGGTCAGGGACGCGACACCGATGACGGCGGCGGTCGCGATAGCCAGTGCCTTACGAAACATCGAGTAACTCCTTCGAACCAAACCAAAGATGGGCGGTGTGGATGGTCGAACAAGTGCCTACCCCTTGACGGCGCCCTCCTCCACGCCTTTGAAGAAGAATCGCTGCAGCGTCGCGAACACGATCACGATCGGGATGAAAGCGATCATCGTGCCCGCGGCGATGAGCCGGGGATTGTTGCTGAAGGTTCCGGAAAGGTACTGCAGGCCGACCGTCAAGGTGTACTTGTTGGGGTCGGTCAGCACGATCAACGGCCAGAGGAAGTCGTCCCAGGCGCCGATGAAGGCGAAGATCGCGACCACGCTGATGGTGCCGCGGACACTCGGCAGGCCGATGTAGAGGAACCGCTGCCAGACGTTCGCGCCGTCCACGATCGCGGCCTGGTCCACCTCGACCGGCAGCGAGCGGAAGGCGTTGTACATCAGCAGCACGTTCAGCGCGCCGATCATGCCGGGCAGCGCCACACCGAGCAGCGTGTTCGCCAGCCCGAACTCCCGCACCGTCACGTACTGCGAGATGATCGTCACCTCGCCAGGGAGCACCAGGGTCGCGAGGAACAGCCCCAGCACCAAACGCCGAAACCTGAACTGCAAACGGGACAAGGCGAATCCGGCCAGCGACGAGCCGATGATGTTGCCGCCGACAACCAGTACCGCGACCACCAGCGAGTTGCGCGCGTAGTCCCACACCGGGATCGTGTTCGCGACCTCGCCGTAGTGCGACAGCGTCGGCTGGGACGGCAACAACTTCGGGATCCGGGTGTAGATGTCCTCCCCGGATCCCTTCAGCGAGGTGGACAGCTGCCACAGGAACGGCCCGATCGTGATCAGCAGCACGAAGACCAGCAGCAGGTAGCGCACTGCCTTCTCTGCCGGCGAGATCGAGTTGAACCCGAACGAACCACGCTTCCGCCGAGGCGGCGCAGTACCGGGTTCGTCCGGTACTGCGACAGGCCGCGCAGGGTCGGTCACCACAGTCATCCGCGTCCTCGCTTCGCTCCGGGCGCGGATGAGGCGCCGGCCAGACCGTGCTTGATGATGAACTCGATCCGCTCGTTCATGCGTCCGCCGCCTTCCGGTTCAGCCGGGCCAGCGCCAGCATCGGTACGACGGTGACGAAGAACAGCACGATCGACAGCGCGGACGCGTAACCGAGGTTGCCCTCGAAGCCCTGGCTGTACTGCTGGATCAGCATCACCACGGAACTGTCCCGGCCGCCCGGGCCGCCGTTGCCGCCGCTGAGGATGTAGAGCTCGGAGAAGACCCGCAGGGCCGATACCGAGATGAGGATCGAGACCAGGATCATCGTGCCGCGCACCCCGGGAATGGTGATGTTGGTGAACCGGCGGAACGCGGACGCACCGTCGACGGCCGCGGCCTCGTGCAACTCGCGGCCGACGTTCCCGAGCGCGGCCAGGTAGATGATCATGTAGTAGCCGATGCCCTTCCACACGGTCAGGCTGATCGCGCTGAACAGCAGCAGCCACTGGTCACTGAGGAACGGCAGCGGTCCGGAGATCACGCCGAGCTTCTCGGCCAGGCCGTTGACCAGACCGCGATCGTCCAGGATCCACTGCCAGATCAGCGCGACCACGACGGCTGACGCCACCACCGGCGTGTAGAAGGCGGTCCGGAAGAACGTGATGCCGGGCACCTTCTTCTCGACCAGGACCGCCAGGGCCAACGGCAGGATCGTCAGCAGCGGAAGGCAGACGAGCATGTAGATGACGCTGTTCAGCAACGCGTAGCGGAGCTGTTCGTCGTGCAGCAGGGCCTCGAAGTTCTTCAGCCCGACGAAGGTCCCGCCGCCGATCGGCCTGGCGTTGGTGAACGACAGGATCACGGTGTTGATCGACGGCCACAGGTTGAACACCAGCAACCAGGCGAGTGCCGGGATGACCAGCACCCACGGGGAGAACCAGCGGTGGTAGCGCATCGACTACTGGGCCAGCAGCTGGTCGGCCTTCGCGACGGCTGCGTCGAGGGCCTGCTGCGAGGTGATCTTGCCCGAGATGGCGAGCGAGATCTGCTGGTTGATGAAGTCGTTGGTGGCGCCGCTGATGACGGCCGGCTGCAGCGACTTGGCCTTGGCGAGCGACTCGAAGGCGAGCACCTTCGCGTCACTCTCGACCGTGCCGTCGCTCTTGGAGAAGTACGGGTCGTCGGCCGACGCCTTGGTGGACGGGAAGATGTTCACGATCTTGGCGAACGCGGCCTGGTTCTCGGCGTTGGTGACGAACCGGGCCAGTGCGATCGCGGCGGCCTGGTTCTTGCTCTTCGCCGAGACCGACAGACCCTGCACGTACAGCGGCGGAGTGTCCAGCGCGGGCGACGGGACGACCTTGCCCTTCAGCGACGGGTTGTCCTTCTGGAAGTCGACGATCGCGTTGCCACCGCCGGTGGTCCAGGCCACCTTGCCCTGGGTGAAGAGTTTGGAGTTGCCCAGGTATTCCTGGGTGAGGATGTCGCGCGGCAGGTAGCCGTTCTTGTAGGCCTCGCGGTACTTGTCCAGCAGCGCGGCCGCCTCGGGGGTGTTGAAGACGAACTTCTTGCCGTCGTCCGAGACGATCTTGACGCCCGCGTTGGTGAAGTCGCCGATGCCGGGCAGCCGGCTCATCAGGTATTCCTTGCCGCCGGACTTGTCGTGCAACACCTTGGCGGCCGCGAGCAGCTCGTCGAAGGTCTTCGGCGGGTTCTTGACGTCCAACCCGGCCGCGGCGAACTTGGTCGCGTTCCAGTAGTCGATGTCGGTGTTCAGGTACCACGGGTAGCCGAAAGTGCCGCTCAGCCCCTGGTACTGGTACGCCGTGAGGCCGCCCTCGACGTAGTCGGTCTTCACGGCCGGGTCGGCGGCGGCGACGTCGAGCAGCAGGTTCTGCTTGGCCAGCGGCAGCGCGAACTCCGGCGGCAGGTTCGTCACGTCTGGCAGTTGGCCGGCGGACGCCTGGCTCAGCACCTTCTTGTCGTAGCCGTCACCCGGCTGGTCCAGCCAGGTCACCTTGGTGCCCGGGTACTTCGCCTCGAACGCCTTGATCACCCCTTCGACGTACGAGGTGAACTTAGGCTTCAGCGCCCAGGTCTGGAAACTGACCTCGCCCGTCACCTTGGCATTCGCATCGACCGTCGGCTGGCTGCCGGACGACGAATCGCCGGAGGAGCCGAGGCCGCAACCTGCGACGGTGAGGACCGCGACGGCAAGAGCTGCCACCGGTGTCAGACGACGACTACGCATAAGGTTTCTCCTGAAGTGATAAACCGGTATAGCTCCTGCACTATCCACATCGTAGAATCCGCTGTCAAGGGGACGAACAGAGCAGGAGGGGCCGATGGCACGACCGACGATCGCCGACATCGCGGACCGCGCAGGCGTCTCGAAGGGAGCCGTCTCGTTCGCTTTGAACGGACGTCCCGGGGTCAGTGACGCGACCCGCGCCAGGATCCTCGAGATCGCCGAGCAGATGAGCTGGCGGCCGCACAGTGCCGCTCGCGCGCTGGGCGCCTCCCGGGTGGACTCGGTCGGCCTGGTGATCGCCCGCCCGGCCCGCACGCTCGGCGTCGAGCCGTTCTTCGCGCACCTGTTCTCCGGCCTGCAGTCGGGCCTGTCCGCGCAGTCGATCTCGCTGCAACTGCTGATCGTCGAGGACACCGTGGCCGAGATCGAGGTGTACCGGCGGTGGTCCTCGGAGCACCGGGTCGACGGCGTGATCCTGGTCGACCTCACCGTGCGCGACCCGCGGGTCGACGCCCTCAAAGCCCTCGAACTTCCCGCGGTCGTGGTCGGTGGACGCGGCGGGAAGGACGCGCTCGCCTCGGTCTGGGCGGACGACCGCGACGCGATGCTGTCGATCGTCGAATACCTTGCCGCGCTCGGACACCGGCGCATCGCCCACGTGGCCGGCACGCCGAACTTCCAGCACACCCAGCGGCGGATCAAAGCTCTACGCGATGCCGCGCCGCGGCTCGGACTGACCGACGCGCCGTCGTTGCCGACCGACTTCAGCGACGCGGAAGGTGCCGCGACCACCCGGAAGCTGCTCTCCCAGTCCGTTCGGCCGACGGCGATCATCTACGACAGCGACGTGATGGCGGTGGCCGGGCTCGGGGTCGCGATGGAGATGGGCGTCTCGGTGCCGGGAGACCTGTCGATCGTGGCATTCGACGACTCGATCCTGACCCAGCTGATGCACCCGGCGCTGACCGCCCTGTCCCGCGACACCTTCGATTTCGGCCGGCAGGCGGCCGAGGTTCTCCTCGAGGTGATCGCCGATCCGTCCGCCGTCATCAACCGCCGCACCGCCGATCCGGTCCTGACCGTCCGCGAGTCCACCGCTCCCCCGTCACACTAGGGCCGCCGTCCCGCCTGGCGACGGCGTCGGCCGTCGAGGGGGTCGCCCGGCGAGTGGGTCGGCCGGCTGGCGAGGAGTCGGCGGGTAACGAAGGGTCGGCGGCCCGCGAGGGGCCGACGGCGGCGAGGGGCCGACGTCCCGCGAGGAGTCGACGGCGGGCGAAAGGCCGGCAGCTCGCGAGCAGTCGGGGGCTGGCGACAATGCGGCAGTTGGCGTAATTGACTAAACCGATTTAGCATCCCTGTCATGCTCTCGGATCCCGCCACGCCCCGGTTCGGCGCGAACTACGTCCCGTCGTCCGGCTGGTTCTACAGCTGGCTCGACTACGACGGAGCAGCCGTCCGCCGCGACTTCGCGGACCTGGCCGGCCTGGGCCTGGACCACGTCCGCGTGTTCCCGGTCTGGCCGTGGATCCAGCCGAACCGCGCGATCATCCGGGAGGCCGCGATCGACGACCTGCTGGATCTGATCGACGCGGCCGCCGAGCACGGCCTGACCGTTGCCGTCGACCTGATCCAAGGCCACCTCTCCAGCTTCGACTTCCTCCCGTCCTGGGTGCTCACGTGGCACCGCCGCAGCCTCTTCGAGGATCCAGCCGTCCGCGACGGACTGACGTCGTACGTCGATGCTGTGGCGCGCGCGGTCTCCACCCGCCCGAACGTCTTCGCGATCACTCTCGGGAACGAGGTGAACAACCTGTGGCCGGACAGTTCCACGACACCCGACAGTTCTACGGGCTGGGCGCAAGACCTGCTGGTCACGGTGAAGAAGGCGGCGCCGGACCTGCTCGCTCTGCACTCGGTGTTCGACGACGTCTGGTACCAGCCGGACCACCCCTTCTACCCGGTCGACGTGGTCGATCTGGGTGAGCTGAGCACCGTCCACTCGTGGGTTTTCAACGGGGTCTCCCGAGTGGACGGGCCGCTCGGCCCGGCGACGCTGACCCACGCGGACTACCTGGTCGAACTGGCGGCAGCCACCTCGCTGGATCCGGCGAGACCCGTCTGGCTGCAGGAGATCGGCGTACCGGGTCCTGACATTCCGGTGGACCTGCAGGCGGAGTTCACCCGTCGCACGGTCGAGTTGGTCGTCCACAACCCGGCGCTGTGGGGCGTCACCTGGTGGTCGTCGCACGACATCGATCGGCGGCTGCTCGACTTCCCGGACCGGGAGTACGACCTCGGGCTGTTCACCGTCGACCACCAGCGCAAACCGGCCGCTGCCGCCTTGGCCGAGGTGATCGCCGAGGTGCGATCCGCGGGCGTCCAGCCGCAGCCGGCGACCACCCTGGTGAGCCCGGTCAACCTCCGAACCGAGCCCCACCGCCGCGCCGAGATCGCTCCAGGCAGCCCCTTCCACCTGGCCTGGGTCGCCGCCCGCTCTCACGCCCCCGTCCGGATCATCCTCCCTTCCTGACAACGCGCTTGCGTCCGAAGAAGCGAGGGCCCTGCCCCACGGTCGCTCGGACACAACCACCCGCACTACGCGGCCCGACCACTGCGTCCGAAACAGCGAGGGCCCTGGCCCCACGGTCGTTCGGACGCAAGCACTCGCACTCCGCGATCCCGACGGCTGCGTCCGAAGAAGCGAGGGCCCGGCCCCACGGCCGCTCGGACACAACCACCCGTACTCCGCGGCCCGACCACTGCGTCCGAAACAGCGAGGGCCCTGCCCCACGGCCGCTCGGACGCAACCACCCGTACTCCGCGGCCCGACCACTGCGTCCGAAACAGCGAGGGGCCTGCCCCACGGCCGTTCGGACGCAAGCACTCGCACTCCGCGATCCCGACGGCTGCGTCCGAAGAGGCGAGGGCCCTGCCCCACCGCCGTTCGGACGCAAACACCCGTACTGCGGGGGCTCGGCGAGCGGCGAGGGGTCAGCGGGTGTCGATCAGGACCTGGATGCCGTCGAGGATGCGGGTGAGGCCGAACTCGAGGTCGTCGTCGACAGTGTCCTCGTACTCCTGGTTGGTGAACATCGCCGTCAGCATCGGGTAGTCGCCTGCCTGCAGGCGCGGCACCAGGAAGCCGAACACCTCTGGCGACTCCACCGGCGCGGTGTCGCTAGCGGCCAACTGCCGAATCAGGTTCGCGTAGCCGCGCACATATCCGTCGAACAGCACGGCACACCCGAGCGCGTCGTGCTGACTCAGTCCGGTCCCGGCCAGTACCTGCAGCAGAATCTCAAGCCAGTGCAGCAGGTTCGGCGTCACCGGCGCCCCGCGGATGGGTAGATCGAGCAACCACGGGCGCTCGGCGTACCGGTCGACCTGCGCCTGCACCCACGCCTGCGCGCCGGCGCGCCATCCATCGGCCTCCAGGATGGAGCGCGGAGCCGTCCCCCAGGCGGTATCAGCGACCAGCACGAGCAACTCGTCCTTCGAGCTGACGTAGCGGTACATCGCGTTGGTGCTGACGCCGAGATGCGCGGCGATCTTCTGCAGCGAGATCGCCTCGAACCCCTGGCTGTCACCGAACTCGATCCCCGTGGCCACGATCTGCTCGACGGTGAACGCGGGCTTCGGGCCACGACGCTGCACTGGCTGAACGCCCCAGGACAGCGCGAGGCCCGGCGGCAGTTGCACGCGGTCCTCGCTCATGTCCACATCCTTCCCCAATTCCCCTCCCCACCGGCGCGCAACGGCAAAGAGTGGGGCTAGCACCACCCCGCGAAGGGGTCCTGGACCGCTGCCGGGAGAAACTGTTCAATCCATACGCTATTCATCGTAGGCACTCCTCCGAAGCGAAGGAAACGACGATGAACTCCCTGACCAGTACCCTCGGCCCGCTGCTCTCGCCCGACGAACTGCCGCTCACCGCCTCCGATAGGCAGACCGCCCACGCGAGGCTCGACAGCGCCGTCCATCAAGGCGCGCTGACCAGCCACCAGGCGACCGACCGCCACGACCAGCTGGGTGCCGCTCGAACCCGCGGCGAACTTCGCAATGTGTTCCACGGGCTGCACGACGCGGTGCCGCCGTCCGGCCTGACCCTGGCGCTCCGTATCGTCTCCGCCGGCTGGCTGCTGGTCTGCGTGATGCAGTTCCTGATCTGGGTGATCCTGGCAGTCTTCGGTCATTTCGACGGGCCGTGGTGGCTGTGGTCCGACCTCGGGCTCGGCCTCGGCGTGGCAGTCCTGTGGTGGACGAACGAGTCCTACCACCGCAAGTCCCAGCTGAGCGCGGTCGGCCGATGAGCGCGCCGGTCGCGCTGATCGACGTCCGCGTATGAGTCCCTTCTACTGCCCGCCGAGCACACCGCCGCCGGATTGCCGACGCAGAGTCAGCTCACCCGTCGGTTGAGTCGGCGGTGGTGATCCAGGCGTAGCCGCCGTCCTCCAGGCGAACCACCTGCAGGCCGGCTGCGAGGCGCTTTACGTCGTCTGTCTCCAGTACTGCGGGCGCTGGCCCGGCGACGTCGAGCACGATGGCTGCGACACCTTCCTGGATCGCGGCGGTCGCCACCAACTGCGCCTGCGCCGGCATCGGCCGGGCTTCGGGACTCCACCGGGCCAAACTCTCCGTGCTCGTGAACGCGAGCAACGCGGTCCGCCCGTCCTGCCCCTGCAACAGCGCCACCGCCATATCTGAGGTCTTGTCGTGCGCCAGCCCGCGTTCGTCGTGCTCGACCTCTCCAAGCATCGCCACCACCGGCACCAGCAGCCGCGCCTTCGTCAGCGATTGCAGGATCGCCCCCTGATCCTGCTCGTCCAGCGCCCGGCTGAGCGCAGGATCGGCCGACCCGTCGTCGTTGTCGAACCCGGTGAAAGCAAGACGTCGCTCTGGTTGCACATCGGCATTCTCGCGCACCCCGGACTTCCAGCACTCATCAACCAGCGCTCGACGCGAACCCGCACGCTCAGCGGACGTCTCCGGGCGGGCGCAGGCGGGGCTTGGTGAGTGCTGGGCGTCCGGGCCGGTGCGACTCGCGGGTGGGTCGGTGCGGGTTGGCGGGCGGGGTTTCAGGGTGGTGTCAGGGCTGTTCCCCCTTGGTTCCACGGTGACCTGTGCGAGCCTGGGTATGTGCCTGACTTCAACGATTTGACGCTGCTGCCGCTCTGTGTCGGTCTCACGCTGCTCGGCCTGATCGGTTCGTGGGTCGCCTGGCGGCGCCGCGGGCTGGCCACCGGCATCCGCGGAGTGGCCTGGTCGTTGCTGCCGGTGTCGCTCTACCTGACCGGTCTGCTCGAGCTGCTCTGGAACGTGGTGAAGTCCACCGTCAGCTGGGTCACGCACCTGATCTTCTCCCCGACCGTCTGGGCAGGCGTCGCGCTGTTCGGCGTCTCAGTCGTGCTGTACGTCGTGTCCGGTGTCGCCCGCGGACGTCGCGGTGACGCTCCGGAGAAGGCGCCGAAGACCAAATCCGCTTCTGCTGCGATCGGTGAGCTGACCAGCACCGGCCCCGCGCCCGCTTCCGCGGCCGCCAAGCCGGCCAAGGCCGAGAAGGCAGCGAAGGCCTCGAAGCAGGAGTCGTCGGAGTTCGACGAGATCGAGGACATCCTGAAGCGCCATGGAATCAACTGACGCCCTGACCATCGACAGCCTGCTGGACCACGTCCAGGCAGCCCCCGCCCGGCTCGGCCGGACCCGGCTGATCAGCGTCGACGGTCCCGCGGGCTCCGGCAAGAGCAGCCTGGCCGGGCGGATCGCCGCCCGCGCCGAGGCGCGCGGCCTGCACACCCTCGTCCTGCACATGGACGACCTGTACGACGGCTGGAACGGCGCCGTCCGGGGATTCGGCCTGCTGCGCGACCACGTCCTCAAGCGCCTGGCGGACGGCCGGGAAGGTCGGTACCGCCGGTACGACTGGAACCTCGGTGCGTATGCGGAGCTCCACGTCGTCCCGGTGACGCTCGACCTGCTCATCGTCGAGGGAGTCACCTCGGCCGACCGCGACGCCGACGCGTGGCAGTCCCTGCGCGTCTGGATCGAGACCACCAACGAGATCCGCCTGGACCGCGGCATCGCCCGCGACGGCGAAGCCCTCCGCGACCACTGGCTCGACTGGATGCGCTGGGAACGCGACCACTTCGCCGCGGAGAACACCCGAGGCCGCGCGGACGTGATAGTCGACGGCAGCCCGACGCAGCCGCACGACCCCGAGACAGAGCTCGTCGCCACCTCAGTACGCCTCGTCCCGCACGACTCCGCCGCGTCCTGACGACCGAGTCTGAGCCCGGTCAACGTGAGGCTCTCGTGTTCTCTTCGGGAGGCCGGAACCCTCGACATCCCCCCTCGACTCACCACCGCGAACCAACCGGCAGGATTGGACGCATGAGCGTATTGCCGTCTGGTGAGCAGTGGACGATTCGGGCCGGGGAGTATACCGGGACAGTGGTGAGTGTGGGGGGTGGCCTTCGGGGGCTGTCCTTCGCGGGACGCGACGTGCTGGTGGGGTTTCCCGAGGACGAGCCGGCGCGGGCGGGGATCGGGCAGCAACTGGTTCCGTGGCCCGGTCGGATCATCGACGGCAAATACCGCTTTCAGGGCGAGGAGCGGCAGCTGGATCTGACCGAGCCGGCCCGGTTCAACGCGATCCACGGCTTGACCCGTTGGTCGAACTGGGACCGGGTGGACGACAGGTCCGATGAGGCGGTGGTCGAGGTTGCGCACCGTTTGCACGCACAGCCGGGGTATCCGCACCAGCTGGACCTGCGCATCACCTATCAGCTCGATGCCGAGCAGGGGCTCACGGTCACGGCGAACGCGAAGAACGTCGGCGCGAACGACGCGCCGTACGGGTATGGCACGCATCCGTACCTCACGGTGGGCCGCAAGCTCGACGAGTGTGAGTTGCGGTTCACCGCGGAGAGCTGGATGGAGCTGACGCCGGACCGGCTGGCTCCCATCGGTCTGGCGCCCGTCGAGGGGTCGCAGTTCGACTTCCGGGAACGGCGGAAGATCCAAGACCTCGACATCGACAACCCGTTCACCGGCTTGCCGACGCCCTGGGAAGTCACGTTGACCGATCCGGACACCGGCAACCAGGCGAGGCTGATCAGCGACGCTCCGTGGATGGTGCTCTACACCGCCGGCGCGCTCGGCCGCATCGGCCTGGCGGTCGAGCCGCAGACCTGCCCGCCTGATTCCTTCAAGACCGGCGAGGACCTGATCGTCCTGAAGCCCGGCGACGAGCACAGCACGAGCTTCAGAGTCGGCGCCTGACGAGCGCCGGCTGACCCCGCAGCTTCGGGACCCCGCGGCCTCGGCCTTGGTCCGGTCAACCAGCACCGTGTGCGCGAGCCACCGCGGCGAGTTCCTTGGCCGCTCGGCTTGCCCGGGCGCCTTCGGAGGCCTGCACCGCGAGTACTCCGACTCGGTTGCCGTCGGCATCGAACAGCTGCAGCCAGGGATCACCCGCGTTGAACCGCAACGCCTTCACGTCGGTCCACTGCATCCGGTAGGACTTGAACACGTTGCGGATCGACAAAGCGTCGTCGTACGCCGTGACGCGGACCGTGGCCATCCGGTAGAGCAACCACAGGATGACCCCGAAGAACGCCAGCAGGGTGAGCCGCTGGAACCAGGTGAAGGTGTCCCGCGACTCCGCCGACAGCCGGAACCAGATCACCCCGAAGACGGCGATCAGCGACAACCCCATCACGGTCGTCATCAGTGCCACGATCCTCGGATGGAAGCTCCACAAGGCCTTCGGGGCCCGCGGCGTCATCAGGGTCAGATCCGGCACGCGTGGATATCGGTGGTGAGGATCGCGCGGGCGCCGATGTCCCAGAGCTGGTCCATGATCCGCTGGGCTTCGGCTCGGGGCACCATCACGCGGACGGCGACCCAGCCTTCCCGATGAAGCGGCGAGACCGTCGGCGACTCGAGGCCCGGGGCGACCTCGTTCGCGGCGTCCACCGCCTCGACGCGGATGTCGTAGTCCATCATCACGTAGTTGCGCGCGACCAGGACGCCCTGCAACCTGCGGACCAGCTGGTCGAGCCCGTTCGGCGGCGTCTCCACCCCTTGCCGCTTGATCAGCACCGCCTCGGACCTGAGGATCGGGTCGCCGAACACCTCGAGCCCGGCCTGCCGCAGCGTCGTACCGGTCTCGACGACGTCCGCGATCACATCGGCGACGCCCAACTGGACCGCGCTCTCGACGGCTCCGTCCAGCCGGACCACGCTCGCCTCGACGCCGTTCTCGGCCAGGTGGTCCTTGAGGACTCCCGCGTACGACGTGGCGACCCGCTTGCCGGACAGGTCTTTCACGGAGTCCGCGATCCCGGGCGGCCCGGCGAACCGGAAGGTGGACGCGCCGAACCCGAGCTCCACGATCACCTCCGCGTCCGCGTGCGAGTCGAGCACCAGGTCACGGCCGGAGATGCCGACGTCGAGGGTCCCCTCGCCGACGTAGACGGCGATGTCGCGCGGGCGCAGGTAGTAGAACTCGACCTCGTTCGCGGTGTCGGTGAGCGCGAGGTCCTTGGTGCTCCGGCGCTGTTTGTAGCCGGCTTCGGTCAGGATGTCGGTGGCGGCCTCGCTCAGCGAGCCCTTGTTGGGTACTGCGACGCGCAGCATGGAAACGGCCTTTCTGAAGGTGTGAACCGAGGGATCTGTAGGGGCTCCTACAGATGTCGGTACACGTCGTCGAGGCTCAGGCCGAGCGCGTGCATCATCACCTGCGCGTGGTAGAGCAGCTGGCTCAGCTCCTCCGCGGCCCGTTCCTTGCCCTCGTACTCGGCGGCCATCCAGGACTCGGCGGCCTCCTCGACCAGCTTCTTGCCGATCGTGTGCACGCCGGCATCCAGCGCTGCCACCGTGCCGGAGCCCTCCGGTCGGGTCAGCGCCTTCTCGCCCAGCTCGGCGAAGAGTTCGTCAAAGGTCTTCATCGCCCGACCAGCCTAAACGTCGGCTGCTCGGAGGTTTTGATCAGGTCTCGTTCTCCGGACCATCGGCGGCCGCGGCTGTGGGCGATCGGGACGCCGAGTGGGCGCCGACCTACCAGGCGCGGACTTCCCTGATCAGGCGTCACGCCGCAGCTGTACGCCGAACGCCGGCTCGAGGCTGACCTCGAAGGTGCGGTGCGGGAGAACCACTTTGAACCGCCATTCGGGAGACGATGGCTACTGTGCGAATGCCGACCCCACCCCACCACCCCGGTCAGGTGCCATCACGAGTTCGCGACCTGGGAGTCATCCCAGGCACGCTGGCCACAGGCACACTCAACGCGATCACCGACGTACCGGGAGTACGGGTCGGCCAGACGACGATCGACGACGGGAACGAGCTGCACACCGGTGTGACGGCGATCGTGCCGGCTGGGTTCGCCACCGGTCTCCCCACGGCGGTTGCAGTAGGCAACGGCTACGGGAAGCTGGTCGGCTCCACGCAGATCGACGAGCTCGGCGTGGTGGAGACACCGATCCTGCTGACGGGCACGTTGTCGGTCTTCCGGGTCGCCGACGCCCTGCTGACCTGGCTGCTCGACCGCGACCCCACGGCGACCAGCTTGAACCCGGTCGTCGGAGAGACCAACGACGGCTTCCTCTCGGACATCCGTCGCCGTCCGATCAGCCCGCAGCACGTCTTCGACGCGCTCGAGTCGGCCTCGTCCGACCTGCCGGCCGAAGGTTGCGTGGGCGCCGGCACCGGCACAACAGCCCTCGGTTTCAAGGCCGGCATCGGTACGTCGTCCCGCCAGGCCGCAGGTGGTGTGGTCGGAGTGTTGGTGCAGGCCAACTTCTCCGGGACGCTGACCGTGCTCGGCACACCGATCCCGGCGCGGGATGTGCTGGGTGTACCAACCGGAAACTCGTGCATGATCGTCGTCGCCACCGACCTGCCGCTCGACGCCCGCCAACTCGGCCGGATCGCGCGACGGGCAGTCTTCGCGATGGGCCGCGTCGGCTCGGACTTCGCGCCCGGCAGCGGTGACTACGCCATTGCCTTCAGCACGGCCCCGTCGGTCGCCGCCGGGGCCCCGGCGAGCGCTGCGGCCCCGGCGAGCGGTGCTGCCCCGGCGAGCGCTGCGGCTCCGGCGAGCGCTGCGGCTCCGGCGAACGGTGCGGCTCCGGCGAGCGGTGGAGTGCCGGAGCGGGAGTTGTTCAGTCTGTTCCAGGCGGTGATGGAGGCGACCGAGGAGGCCTTGTTGAACTCGTTGACCATGGCTCACACCGTCACCGGCTTCCGCGGCAACACCCGCCACGCACTCCCCCACGACGTACTGCTCAGTCGTTTGAGGACGGCCGGCGTCCTGACCTGAGCAGGCCGAAGATCAGCGAGCAGAACGCCAGCACTGCCGAGACGGTGCGGACCGCATGGGCAAACTGCCACCGGTCCCGCACGCTCGCCCAGTCCGCCGGCGGAGCCTGCACCGACCAGTCCGCCTGATCCCCATTGATCGGCAGGTTGACCGCCAGCGAGGTAGCGAAGACCAGCACCAGCAACGCGACTGCTGCCAGCACGAACCACCGGTCGTTGCCTCTGGCCCTGATCGTCAAGACGGCGACGATCGCGGTGCAGACCAGCGCCGGGATCAAGGTGGCAGACGCCAGCTTGTCCAGCGAATCGAGCTCGACCTGCCGCACTTGCGTGTAGACGGCGGCGTCGTCCGCCCGCAACGACTTCTCCAGGACGAGCACGCCAAGCAGGAACCCCGAGAACAGCCCCGTAAAGAGGAGGCTCGCTCCACGCACCAACTTGGCGCCGGCGCCCGCTGACCTGACTGTCACCTGAGCGCCGGCAGCCGTAGTACGGGGGCTGTTGATGCTCACGAGACCTCCGCCCGGAAGGCAGGCGAGTGTTCGACAGCCCAGTCCGCGAAGTCGAGAGCCGGCCGGCCGAGCAGGTCGGCGACTGCCGTCGTGGAAGGCGCCGGCTGAGCCAGGCACTCCGCCAGATATCCGTACATCCGGTCCGGGATATCGGCCGGGACTCCCTGGTCGAGCATGGCCTGCTTCGCCTGCTCGAAGGTGATCTCCTCGAACTCCACCGGCTGCCCGAGCGCCTTGCCGATCAGCTCGACCTGGTCCCGCTGCGTCAGGGACTCGGGCCCTGTCATTGCATAGGCCTGCCCCGCAGACTCCTCGTCCTGCAGAGCCAGCGCTGCCACCGCCGCGACGTCCACGGGGTGGATCGGCGAGTACGCCGCTTCGCCGTACGCCGTGCGCACCTTCCCGGTCGCGCGGATCTGCGGCGCCCACACCAACGCGTTGGAGGCGAACTGGCTCGGTCGCAGGAAGGTCCACTCCAGCCCGGAGGACCGCACGACCTCCTCCGCCGCCCGGAATGCCTCGGCGAACCTGCGGTATCCGCCGCCGTACTCGACCGTGATCGCGGACAGCAGCACAGCCCGCCGTACGCCGTGAGCTGCGGCGTCGGCCAGCACGTCAGGCAGCGCGGCTCCGACAGCGGCGAGGTTGAGGAACATCGCGTCGATGCCGTCGTACACCGGCGCGGAAACCACGTGTGCCGGTTCGGGTAGGGCGGCCCGCGCCGGGTCGCGGGTGACCGCGGTGACCTCGACCTCCCCGGCGACCAGCAGGTCCGTCAGCTCACGGCCGACCTTTCCACTCGCTCCGGTGATCAGAATCTTCATCCGTTGCTCTCTCTCCTGGCGCAGGCCGATCTGCGGTACGGTTCCCGCATCAGCTGCTCCGTAAGTCGTATAATATGGGAATCATAATATATGGAATCGAGACAATCTAGTGATGCGCGGCTCCGACGCCGGGCGACGACCGTGATCAAGGACTCACTGCGTGAGCTGCGGATCCAGCTCGCGCTGCTGAACCACCAGGTGGGCGGTCGGCTCGCATTGAAGGACATCGACCTGGACTGCCTGGACGTGCTCGGCAAGAACGGGCCGCTGACCCCGAGCGCGCTGGCTCGTCAGGTCGGTCTGCACCCGGCCACGCTGACCGGCATCCTGGACCGCCTGGAGCGCGGCGGCTGGATCGCGCGCGACCGCGACCCGGCCGATCGCCGCAGCGTCAGCATCCGGACGCTGCCGGACCGCAATGTCGAGGTCTTCCGTCTCTACCGGGGCATGAACAGCGCGATGGACGAGATCTGCGCGAACTACAGCGAGAAGGAGCTCGAGGTGATCTCCGACTTCCTCCAGCGCAGCGCCGAGGCTGGTCGCGAGTCGACCGCCAAGCTGGCTCAGGACTCGTAGAGCTCGACCAGTGAGCGGGCCAGGCGGGTGAGTTCCGCCCGCAGTTCAAGGGGTTCCAGCACTTCGAGCGCGTTCCCGTAGCGCACAAGCTGCGTCGCCGCGTTGGCAACGGACTCGATCGGTACTGCGACCGTGATACTGCCGTCCTCGGCCGGTTCGGCAGCGGCGTCGGCAATTGCCTTCAGCAACAGAGAGGCCGACAGATCGGTCAGCCGGGCCACCAGCGCGGACGAGATCCGGACCAGGGCGTGCGCGGTGAATCGCCGCTCCTCGAACTGGTCGAGATGTTCCTGCCAGTGCTTCGCGAGGTCGAACGCCGGTGGTCTGGAGAACACCTCGTCGGTCGCGGTCAGGTCGAGGACGTTCGAGACGCGATACGTCCGCAACCCCCCGGGCGCGGCGGCTACGACGTACCAGCTGCCGTTCTTCAGCACGAGGCCGTACGGGTCGAGGAGTCTTTCGACTTCGCGTGGCGCCTCCCAGCGACGGTAGAGCACCTTGATCCGGCGATCGTGCAGCACGGCCTCGGCGATCGCCGCGAGGTGAGGTGAGTCCTCGGCCTCGCGATACCAGGCCGGCATGTCGAGGTAGAAGCGGTTCTTCAAGCGCCCGGCGCGGTCGCGTTGGTCCGGCGCGAGGGCCGCCAGCAGTTTGAGCTCAGCCCCACTGGTCTGCTCGCTGAGGCCGAGGGCGGCAGCGGGGCCAGGCATGCCGACCATGAACAGCGCGGCGGCTTCTTGCTCGGTCAGCCCCGTCAGCCTGGTGCGGTAGCCGTCGACCAGGCGGTATCCGCCCGCGCGGCCCTGGTCGGCGTACACAGGCACTCCGGCGGCGGCGAGCGCCTCGACATCGCGATAGATCGTGCGGAGTGAGACCTCCAACTCTTCGGCCAGCTCGCGCGCGCTCAGCCGCCTGCGGGTCTGCAGCAGGAGCAGGATCGACAACAAGCGACTCGAACGCATGGTTCGAGGTTAGCCCTGAACACTGCCACTCGATGTCAGGTTTACCGGTCAGGCTCAGGACATGACCACATGGACCAAGGAAACCGCTGACTTCGACTTCTTGAACGGGCACTTCGACGTGGTGCACCGGCAGCTCATCAAGCCGCTGACCGGGAGCGACGAGTGGGAGGAGCATCTGGGCACGTGCAGCGCGCGGACCCACTTCGACGGGGCTGTCAGCATCGACGAGATGCAGTTCCCGGCCAAGGGCTTCTACGGGATGTCGCTGCGGCTGTTCGACCCGGTGGAGAAGGAATGGTCGATCTACTGGATCAACAGCAAGACGTACGAGCTGTTCCCGCCGGTCCGCGGCCGTTGGGCGGATGGATCATGCTGGTTGGTCGGCGAGGATGAGCACGAAGGTCGCCCGATCCTCGCGAGCTACCGGTGGTGCGACATCACCGACAGCACGGCCCACTGGGTGCAGGCGTTCTCGGTCGACGGCGGCGAGACCTGGGAACTCAACTGGACGATGGACTTCACCCGTCGCAAGACCGCCCCGCCACGGCTCGACCTACCGAAGCCGACGAGCGACTTCGACTTCCTGGTCGGCGAGTGGGACTTCCACAACCGCCGCCGCAAGCCGGCACTCGCCGACAACGCCGAGTGGTACGAGATGGACGCCAAGATGGTGGGCTACACCTACTTCGACGGAGCGGTCAGCTTCGACGAGGGGTGGTTCCCGACCGAGGGCTTCCGCGGCGCGACCTTCCGGCTGTACGACCCGGTCGCGAAGACGTGGTCGATCCACTGGATCAACAGCCTGCGCGGCAACCTGGAGACGCCGGTGATCGGCGCGTTCGGTTCGGACGGCGTCGGATTCTTCGAGGGTCCGGACGAGTGGGAGGGTCAGCCCATCCACGTCCGCTTCGTGTGGACCCCGGGTGACCAGAAGGCCTCCTGGGAGCAACTCTTCTCCACCGACGGCGGCCAGACCTGGATCTCCAACTGGCAGATGAGCCACACCCGCACCGCCTGAGCCTCCTGGCCCCTTCCGTCCGTGAAGGAAGGGGCCAGGGGTCTCGCTAAAGGTTGCGGGTGGCAAGCAAGGTGGAAAGTGCCGCCTGGGTGGACTCGTAGCCCTTGTCCTCGCGGCTGTCCGGAAGGCCGGCACGGTCGAGGGCCTGGGGGTCGTTGTCACAGGTGAGCAACCCGAATCCCACCGGGACGCCGGTGGTCACCGACACCTGCATCAGGCCGTCGGTCGCCGCCTGGCACACGTACTCGAAGTGCGGCGTATCCCCGCGGATGACCACGCCCAGCGCGACCACCGCGTCGTACCCACCCTTGGCCGCGTGCAACGCCGCAACCGGCAGCTCGAACGAGCCGGGCACCCGGATCACCTTGTAATCCGTCACTCCGGACTCGCTCAACGCCCGCTCGGCCCCGGCGACCAGCGAATCGGTCACCTTCGGGTGCCACTGCGCGGCGACGACCGCGACCCGGACCCCTTCAGCGCGCGGAGTCTCGATCGTGGGTGCTCCACTACCCGACATCAGCCGGCTCCGTTCTCGTCAGTCAGTACGCCGCCGGGCAGGTGGTGCCCCATCCGGTCGCGCTTGGTCCGCAGGTACCGCAGGTTGTGTTCGGTCGGATCGATCGAGATCCCCCGGCGCTCCACCACGTCGATGCCATAGCCCTGTACGCCGGCCAGCTTGTCCGGGTTGTTCGTCAGCAGCTTCACCGAGGTGATCCCCAGGTCGGCCAGGATCTGCGCGCCGGTGCCGTAGTCACGAGCATCCGCTGGCAACCCGAGATCGAGGTTCGCGTCGACCGTGTCGCGGCCCGCGTCCTGCAACTCGTACGCCTGCAGCTTGTGCAGCAGGCCGATCCCCCGGCCCTCGTGTCCGCGCAGGTAGACCACGACGCCACCCTCGGCCGCGACCTGGCGCATCGCCTCGTCCAGCTGGGGACCGCAATCGCACCGCAGCGATCCGAACACGTCGCCGGTCAGGCATTCGGAGTGCAGCCGTACCAGCGTCGGCCCGGCTCCGATCTCACCACGGACCAGAGCCAGCTGCTCAGAGCCGTCAACGGTGTTCCGGTAGCCGTGGGCAACGAAGTCGCCGTACCGGGTCGGCAGCGTAGTGGTCGCGACGCGCTTGATCTGGCTCTCGGTCCGGCGCCGGTAGCGGATCAGGTCCTCGATCGAGATGAGTACCAGGCCGTGCTCGTCCGCGAACTTCCGAAGATCTCCGCCACGCTTCATCGTGCCGTCGTCGTTCACCAGTTCGGCGATCGCCGCGGACGGCCTGAGCCCGGCCATTCTGGCCAGATCCAGGGACGCCTCGGTGTGACCGGGCCGCACCAGTACGCCGCCCTCCCGCGCGCGGAGGGGGAAGATGTGCCCCGGCTGGACCAGGTCGTAGGACTCGGACGCTGAGTCCGCGAGCACCCGGATGGTCCGGGCCCGGTCCGCCGCCGAGATTCCGGTGGTCACCTTGTCCCGCGCATCCACGGAGATCGTGTACGCCGTCCTCAGGCGCTCGCGGTTGTGCGGAGTCATCAGGGGGATGCCGAGCCGGTCGAGCTCGGCCGCCTCCATCGGCACGCAGACTACTCCCGAGCTGTAGCGGATCAGGAAGGCCAGCAGCTCCGGGGTCGCCTTGGAGGCCGCGAAGACCAGGTCGCCCTCGTTCTCCCGGTCCTCGTCGTCCACCACGATGACCGGACGGCCCGCGCGGATCTCGTCGATCGCGTGCTCGATCGTGTCGAGCTTCAGCACCTCGCCCATGTCAGCCCACCACCACTGGCTCGGGCGTGGACGCGGACGCCGCTGCCCGGCTCTGGATCCGCGACCAGGTTGCGAACCCGATGACGCAGAACAACCCGTAGACGACGTACATGCTGGCCGACGGGTAGAACTTCGCCTGCACGAGCAGCGGTACGCCGACCACGTCGACCGCGATCCAGATCAACCAGAACTCGACGAAGCCCCGGGCCATCCCGTAGGTGGCCAGGATCGAGCCGGTCAGGATCCACGCGTCCCACTGCGGACCCCACGAGCCCAGCGCCTTCAGGACGGGGTACGCGATCGCGTAGAGGACCACTGCGACGCCGAGCAACTCCAGGCGCTCCCTTGTCGTCGCCCAACGCGGCTGTACTCCGGTGCCGGCGCCGCTGTGGCGGGTCTGGTACCAGCGGTACCAGCCGTAGAGACTGACCAGGGCGAAGAAGACCTGCCGCCCGGCCTGGCCCCAGAGATCCTTGTCCTGCGGGGTGTCGAACAGCCCGCCGACGAAGACCGTGAACAGCAGCACGTTGCCGATGATGCCGACCGGCCACGCGGCGACCAGCCGGCGCATGCCGAACAGGGCGCTCGCGAGCCCGAAGACGTTGCCGACGATCTCCCGGACCAGCACCGGCGAGCCGGCGATGGTCACCTGCTCATGCAGCAACCAGTTCGTGAAGTTCATTCCTTGCCTCCAGCAACGGCGTCGGATCCGCCCGCGGTGAGCAGGCGCTCGACGTACTTGGCGATCACGTCGACCTCGAGGTTCACCGTGTCGCCGACCTTGTTGCGGCCGAGGACGGTGAGGTCGAGGGTGGTCGGGATCAGGCTGATCCCGAAGGTTCCAGTGCTGTCGTCGACGTCGGTGACCGTGAGGGACACCCCGTCGACGGCGATCGAGCCCTTCTCCGCGACGTACCGGAGGATCTCCGGCGGCGCGGCGACGCGCACGACCTCCCAGTGCTCGGCCGGCTCGCGGCCGGCGATGGTGCCGACGCCGTCGACGTGGCCCTGCACAATGTGGCCGCCGAGCCTGGCGTGCGCCGCGACCGCTCGCTCGAGGTTGACCTTCGAGCCTTTCTCGACCCTGCCGAGGCTGGTGCGTTGCAGCGTCTCGCGCATCACGTCCGCGGTGAAGGAGCCGTCACCGGTCTCGATCACAGTCAGACAGCAGCCGTTGACCGAGATCGAGTCCCCGTGCTTGGCGTCCTCGGTGACGAGCGGTCCCAGGATCGTGAGTCGGGCGGCCTCACCCTCGAGCAGGTCGAGCGACTCGACCGTGCCGAGCTCTTCGACGATTCCGGTGAACATCAGTGCCCTCCAGTGGGGGTCCGTGCGTTAGCTGGTTCGAGCGGCGTGAGGGTGAGCCGGACGTCGTCGCCGAGACGAGTGACGTCCGCAAGATGGAACCGCCGCAAGTGGTCGATAGATTCCGCACCCAGGTCCCCGATGGCGGAGAACCCCGAGCCGAGGACCGCCGGCGCGATGTACGCGACGATCTGATCGACCAGGCGGGCGCGGAGGAAAGCGGCGGCCAGCGTCGGGCCGCCTTCGAGCCAGAGGTGCCGGATCTGGTGATCGTCCAGCTGGCGCAGCACCTCGGCGGGGTCGTGGGTGGGCAGCAACAAGGTCTTGGCGCGGTCGTTGCGAACCCGCGCGGTCACCGGCACGTCCCGGTCGCCGACGACCACTCTGAGCGGCTGGCGCCCGACCGGGTTGTCCTGCTCGTCGCGGACCGTCAGCTCGGGATCGTCGTCCAGCACTGTCTGGGTGCCGACCGCGATCGCGTCGCACTCGGCTCTCTTGCGGTGCACGTCGGCACGGGCGAGCGGCCCCGTGATCCACCTGCTCGACCGGTCCGGAGCCGCGCTGCGACCGTCCAGGGTGGTGGCGAACTTCCAGGTCACGAAAGGTCGGCCGACACGGATCGAGTGCAACCAGACCTGGTTGACCGCCTCGGCCTCGTCCTGGAGCACGCCCTGCTCGACCTGGATGTTCTTGCTGCTGAGCTTCTCGGCTCCACCCGACGCCTCCCGGTTGGGATCCGGTACGGCGTACACGACGCGCGCGATCCCCGCTTCGATCAGGGCGTCGGAACACGGCCCGGTCCGGCCGGTGTGGTTACACGGCTCCAGCGTCACGTACGCCGTACCGCCGCGGGCCTGGCTCCCCGCCATCCGCAGCGCTTCGACCTCGGCGTGCGGTCCCCCGGAGATCGCGTGGAATCCCTCCCCCACCGGGTGACCCTCGCGGTTGGTGATGACACAGCCGACCACCGGATTCGGATGCGTGCTGCCGATGCCATGGGAGGCGAGTTCGACGGCGCGACGCATCCACGCGATGTCGATCGGCGAGGCGTTCTTCACTGACGGGTCCCTCGTTGTCACGGACGCGCACCGGGGTCGTGACAACCGGCGCGCACGCTACCCCGACGTACTGGACCCGTCGTGCCTGCTCGCCCTTTCCTGCGGCCCGCAGGCTGTTCGGTCGCGATCTCTCGATCGCGCAACGCGACCGAAGCCGCGTCGTCCGGACGCCAGAGCGCTACCCGCCGATCGCGTGCGCCTCCCATCCGGACTTTCACCGTCGGTCCCGGAATTCCACCAGGTCAACCGGCCGCCGAACTACAACGACCGGGTCGCGGACTATCACCGCCGGCTCGGAATTACACCGACCCCGGAGCACGCGAGTGGGTTCACTCGTGGTTCAAGTGTGCCACTCCCCGCAACCCTGACCAGGACATGGGTCACATCCTGAACATCCCCGCTCGGCTCCTCCGTCAGACGAGGGGGCCGCCGAGGGCCAGGTAGGCGAAGGTGGCGAGCCAGTGGTCGTGAACGAAGTCGCCGCTGACGACACCTGGCAGAGCCGTGTCCAGGTGGCGTTCGGCTGCGGCTCGTAGTACCGGCTGTCGTGGGTCACCGGCCGGCAGGGCGGTGGACAGTTCCGACAGCTGCCAGGCGCGGGTCAGGTTCAAACCCTGGAGGTGACCCTGGCGGCCGTCGGTCGGATAGCGCACCGCCACCGGCTCCAGCGGGGTATCGCCCCGGGTCAGGCCGGGCAGGAACGCGTCGAGCCAGCCCGGGTACTCCTCGGACGAGAGCACCCGGCGCATCAGGTCGGCCTCGCTGAGGGCCGGCGAGAGGAAGTCCTCGCCGCTCGGCTCCCAGCGGAGCGGATAGTCCCGGTCGTCGCGGAACCAGGCCAGTGCCTTCGCCCGGCAGGCGGCCACCAATTCGTCCCGGCCGAGGGCGCGGCCCGCGTCGATCATCAGCGACAGCGCGAAGGCGGTGTTCGAGTGCACCCCGTGGCGCACCGGCAGGGCGGACTGCCGCAGCCAGTCGACGGTCAGCTCCTCGACCGCATCCGCCAGCGGCTCGATCGCGTCGACCCATCGCTTCGCCGCCGGATCGGAGCTGTTGGCAACGGCCGCCGCCAGCAGCATCGCCCACGCCCAGCCGTACGGACGTTCGAAGCTAGGGGCGCCGCGCAAGTACGCGGCCTCGACGCCCAACGCGGACGGCGTCAGGTTCTCGTCGAGCGCCGCGCGGATCTGCTCAGCGTCCACCGCGTCCGGCCAGTCGGAGACCAGCCGCACCAGCAGCCAGTGCATGTGAACGCACGAGTGCCAGTCGAAGGACGAATGGAACGCGGGATGCAGCTCACGGGGGCTCGGGTTGTCCCCTGCGTCGAGACACAGATGGTCGAGGTGCTGGGGAAAGTCGGTGGCCAGATTGTGCAGCGCGATCTTGGCGTACTGCGGCGCCTGCTCGGAGACCGTGGTCATCTCGTACTGCGAACCTGTGGCCGATGGGGCTGCACCAAGTTGGCGCCAGGCGCCAGACAGGTGTCGACCATGATGCTCACACCCTGAGCGATCTGCTCGATCGACAGGCTGGGCCCGTTTCCGTCGGGCACCTGCTCCGGGGCATGCGGCACGTGGATGAACCCGCCCCGCAGGCCGGGGTACTTGGTGGCGATCAGGTGCATCAGCCCGTAGAAGATGTTGTTGCACACGAAGGTGCCGGCGGTGTCCGAGACCTTCGCCGGCAGGCCGGCCGCGCGCATCGCCGCAACGCTGTCCTTGAGCGGAAGGTTGGTGAAGTAGGCCGCGGGACCACCCGGCACGATCGGTACGTCGATCGGCTGCTCGCCGGCGTTGTCCTCGAGGTCCGCGTCGTTGATGTTGATGGCTACTCGCTCGGGTGTGATCGCGGGGCGGCCGTTGGCGAGCCCGACGCAGATCACCACCTCGGGGCGGTGCCCCCTGATGGCCGCCTCGAGGTCACTGATCGCGGTGGCGAAGACCGTCGGGATCTCGACCGCACGGACCTCGGTCGGACGAGCCTCGGCCACCTGGCGCACTGCCAGCCAGGACGGGTTGATCTTGTCGCCGCCGAAGGGCGTGAAGCCCGTCAGCAGCACCTTTGGTGAGATCACTTCAGCACTCCGAACGCTAGGAAGTACATCAGGGCGATGTTGCAGAAGAGCAGCGGGATGGCGGTCGGGATCTGCGCCTTGATCACGCCGTACCGGTCCTTGATGTCCAGCAGCGCCACCGGAACCAAGTTGAAGTTCGCGGCCATCGGGGTGACCAGGGTGCCGCAGTAACCCGCCAGCATCCCGATCGCGAAGACCGCGGCGACGTTGCCGTGGAAGTTCTGCACGAGCACGGGATAGCCGATCGCCGCGGTCATGATCGGGAAGGCGGCGAAGGCGTTCCCCATGATCACGGTGAAGACCGCCATGCCCACGCAGTACACGACGACCGAACCGAACAGGGAACCCGACGGCAGGATCGCCTTGGTGATCGTGCCGACCGCGTGACCGACGCCTGCGACATTGAACAGGCCGCCGAGAGTGGCCAGCATCTGCGGCAGGATAGCCGCCCAGCCGATCACCTCGAGCAGCCGATGACCGTCGGTCAACGGCACCAGCGGGGACTTCGGCCGCAACATCACGACGCCGATGACGACAGCCACGATCGAGGCGACACCAAGACCGATCAGCGTGTCCATACCGGTCTCGAGCAGCGGCTTGTCGCCGATACGGACCTTGGCGAGAACGACCGCGAAGATCACCGCGCCCACCGGGATGATGAGCGGCGGGATGAACAAGCGGTTGCCGAACCGCGCCGCGGCCGCGGTCTTCTCCGCGATGGTCGCCGAGCCTACCGTGCCGGTGGCGAGTTGCCGGGTGCCGACCAGGACGGTCATTCCGATCACCACGAGGCCGAGGATCCAGGCCGGAGCTGTCTTGTTGACCACGAAGGTCCCATAGATGAAGGAGATTCCGAGCAACCCCCAGAAGGCAGCGCTGCCGTGCCGCTTGCTGTTGGCGCTGTCGCGCAGTGTCAGCACGGCGCCGAACAGGAACATGAAGCCACACAGCCAGTAGAACCACTCGACCTTGATCATCGGTCACCCTCCGACCGGTCCGCCGTCGCGACCTCGCCGGTCTCGGCGAGGCTGAGCGCGGTCTCGTCATCGTGCGCTTCCAGGCCGATCCTCGCCGTCGGGGCGGCCAGTGCCGGACTCGGCAGCACCGCCATCATCCGGTCGATCTGGCGATCGAAGTACAGCAATCGTCCGGCGTGGATCACCAACGCGCAGAGCGCGGTCGGGATGGCCCACAAGGCGATCTGCAGGGCGTCGAGCTTCAGCCCGTACGTCGCGTCGACGAAGCCGGTGATCAGCAGGATCGAGCCGACCGCGACGAAGATGTCCTCACCGAAGAACGCGGCGACGTTGTCCACCGCGCCGGCGTGCCCCTTGAGCTTCTCCACCACCTTCTCAGGCAGCGCCCGGCCGTACTTCCGCTCAGCGGCACCCTCGGCCATCGGGTAGACCAGCGGCCGGATCGTCTGGGCGTGTCCTCCGAACGACAACAGCCCCAGCGCTGCCGTGACTTGGCGAATCAAGTGGTACGTCGCCAGCAACCGGCCGGCGGTGAGGAAGGTGAGCTTCCCGATCAGCAGGCGCGCCTGCTCCTGCAGTCCGAACCGCTCGATCAGACCGATGACCGGCAGAACCACCACGAACAAGGTCACCGAACGACTGCCGGCGAACCCGTTGCCGAACTCGTTCAGGATCCTCAGTGGACTGAGGCCACCGAGCAGACCGGTGACTATTCCGGCCGTCGTGACGACCACGAGTGGGTTGAGTCGTAGCGCGAATCCCGCGACAACCAGGACAACTCCGATGAGCACCAGCACGCACTTGCCTCCGCTCTTGCAGGTAGACGGCCACCTCGAGGTGGCCGGGGGTCCCGAGCCAGCGGCGATGCTAGTAGATTGTTGAACAACCCTACAATGGGGCGGCGGGTTAATTTTATGAAGATCATGAGTCGAACATGTAAACCGGTTCAGCCCCCCCGGACTACCTCCACCCTTCCCCGGCCCCCGTCACCCCCTTCGCCGGCCGCCCCTCCGCACGCCCGAGTCCCCTCCCTCCACCCGGTGGATTGACTGTGCGGATCGTGCCCTTGGTAAGCGTTTTCCAGCGACACGGCTCGCACACTCGTCCGCACACTCCTCACACTCGGCACGCTGCTCACCGTCGACAGCCGACCTAGGGGCGATCGCGCCGTCGCGCGCCATATCGACCAGATCGCACCGCCAGGAATCCGCGGAGGTATGAACCCAAGGCCTTCGCCGCTGGCCCTCGAGGCCACTTGAGCTAGCGTCGATGCCTCGGGCAACGACTGGACGCAGTACCAGCTGGTCGGCAGTACAGCGTGCGGTCCGTCACACCGCCGGAGCATGCGGCGCGGAGCAATCGCGGCTGGTTGTTACGGTGCGACCCTGACCAGTAACACTGCGGCCACCTTTCAGCACGGAAGCGGCAGCGGAGTCCCAGTGGACCCGACATATCACAAGTTGAGTAGACATTCCGTCCCCGTCTCAGTCGGTGTCGGGGTGGAATTCGGTGCAGTGGGGCGACGTTAGCGTCCTGCGGTGGGCGAACCCCACGACTTCCAGAATCGTTGTTCTAAGGAGATACCTGTGCGCGCCATCAGCGCCATCAGCGCCTTCCGCCGGTTTGCCGCTCTCGGTACGGCCGTCACCCTGGCCGTTTCGCTTGCCGCGTGTGGCAGTGGCGACAAATCCGATGCCTCGGGCCCCGATCTGGGCTTGATGCAGGCCGGCACACTGCGGATCGGCACGCTCACCGACGCGCCGCCGAACGTGTACGTCAAGGACGGCAAGTTCACCGGGTTCGACAACGACCTGATCACCGCGGTCGCGGCGAAGCTGAACCTGAAGCCGGAGTTCGTCGGGACGGACTTCTCCGCGCTGCTCTCGCAGGTCAACGGCGGGCAGTTCGACCTGGGCAGTTCCTCGATCACCATCACCGAGGCGCGCAAGAAGACGGTTGCCTTCAGCAATGGGTATGACTTCGGCTACCTCGGTCTGAACACCACGAAGACCTCGGGAATCACCTCCTTCGACCAGCTCACCGGCAAGCGGGTGGTCGTCGTCCAGGGCACGGTCCAGGACGACTACGCGACGCAGAAGAGCCTGAACCCGGTCCGGGTCCCGAACTACAACGCGGCCGTCGGCCAGCTCAAGGCCGGTACTGCGGACGCGTGGATCTCGCCCGCCGAGATCGGCGAGAAGATGGCGAAGGAGCAGGGCGGCGGCGTGGTGATCCTGGCTGCCAAGGAGCTCAGCTCTGCGCCGACGGCGTACGCGGTGGCCAAGAGCAACGACAAGCTGCGTGAGGCGGTGAACAGGGCCCTCGACGAGGTGATCGCCGACGGCACCTGGACCAAGCTGGTTGAGCAGTACTACCCGGGTCGCGCGGTGCCGACGTCGTTCAAGCCGGGCAGCGGGAACGTCAAGTTCGCACTGCCGTCGGCCACCCCCGCAGCCGGCTAGAGGATGGACATCTGGTCCACCCTGAGCGACACCTTCCTCGACTGGGAGTCGATGAAGGCGGTCCTGCCGGAGATGCTGAAGGTAGGGCTCGTCAACACCCTCATCCTGGCGGCCGCCTCGGTCGTGCTGGGCACTGTGCTCGGCATGATCGTGGCGGTCATGGGGCTGTCGCGCAGACGCTGGCTGCGCTGGCCCGCGAAGGTCTACACCGACATCTTCCGCGGGCTGCCGGCCATCCTGACGATCCTGTTGATCGGCCAGGGCCTGTCGCCGATCACCCGGCACTGGTGGGGCCCGAATCCGTACCCGCTGGGCATCCTCGCGTTGTCGCTGATCGCCGCCGCCTACATCGGCGAGATCTTTCGCTCGGGTATCCAGAGCGTCGAGAAGGGACAACTCGAGGCGGCCCGGGCGCTCGGCTTCACCTATACGTCCGGCATGTGGCTCGTCGTCATCCCGCAAGGGGTACGACGGGTCCTGCCCGCCCTGGTGAATCAGTTCATCGCCCTGGTGAAGGAGTCCAGCCTGGTCTACTTCCTCGGGTTGCTCGCCAGTCAGCGGGAGTTGTTCCGGATCGGCCAGGACGCGGCGGCGACGAACGGCAACCTGTCGCCGTTGCTGCTCGCGGGGCTGTTCTATCTGATCATCACCGTGCCGTTGACCCACCTGGTCAACTACTTCGACAAGCGGCTGCGTGAAGGCCGCCCCGCCGAAGAAGGCCGTAACACGGAACTCGAGGTAGAGGAGCTCGCCCATGCCGACCACCGCTGAACCCACAGCTGCCGTGACCACCGGCTTCGAGGCGGCCAGCCTGGAGCTGTCCGGGATCGAGCTTGCTTTTGGCAGCAACAAGGTACTGCGGGGCGTGGACCTCGTAGTACCGGCCGGGCAGACGGCGTGCGTGATCGGCCCGTCCGGGTCCGGCAAGTCGACCTTGCTGCGGGCCACCAACCGCCTGCTCGAACCGGCCGCGGGCGACATCCGGCTCGGCGGCGAGTCCGTCCTGCTGAGCAACCCGGACGAGTTGCGGCGGCGGATCGGGATGGTGTTCCAGCACTTCAACCTGTTCCCGCACAAGACGGTGCTGGAGAACATCACCCTGCCCTTGCGCAAGATCAAGAAGCTCACCACGGAAGGCGCCGAGGCGGCGGCTCTGCAGCAACTCGAACTGGTGGGACTCCAGCACAAGGCGTCGGCGCGGCCAGGCAATCTCTCCGGTGGTCAGCAGCAGCGCGTCGCGATCGCCCGGGCGTTGGCGATGAAGCCCGAGGTGATGCTGTTCGACGAGGCCACCTCGGCGCTGGACCCGGAGCTGGTCAAGGGCGTCCTCGGGCTGATGGCCGACCTCGCCTCGGCTGGCATGACGATGGTCGTCGTCACCCACGAGATGGGATTCGCCCGGCAGGTCGCCGATCAGGTCGCCTTCATGGACCGCGGTGTGGTGGTCGAGTCCGGCGCCCCGGACAAGCTCTTCACCGCCGCCGAGTCCCCCCGGCTCCGGCAGTTCCTCTCCCAGGTGCTCTAGGAGCCGCGTCCGGTATGCGTGGTTGTTGACGCGGAAGCGGCGTGGGGTCTGGCTTTCCCGCGGATCGGGCCGAAAGTGGGCGTGAGGTTGTGAGGCCCTCAACGCCCGGGGAGACGCATGGCTCTTCGTTTTCCGCCCAGAGCCCACCGTTTGTACGGTGGGCCGATTCTCGTCGGGCTCGTTTTCTGCCTGATCGCCGCGGTCGGGACAGCGGTGTCCGGTCCGCCGTCCAAGAAGCACACGGTCAGCCCGCCGGCCGCCGCGCCGCGCGCCGCCCCACCGCCGAAGTACGTCATCCTCACCTTCGATGACGGTCCGGATCCGCGCTACACACCACAGGTCCTCGACATCCTGAGGGCCTACGGCGCCAAGGCCACCTTCTTCGAAGTCGGGCGGAATGTGGCCAAGCACCCGGAGCTGACTCGACGCGCTCACGAAGCCGGCCACAGCGTGCAGAACCACACCTGGACGCATGCGGACCTCCGGAAGCTGTCCTGGGTGCAGTTCAAGGATCAGGTCGAGAGCACGGACCGGAGCATCGTTGCCCAGACCGGCGAGACTCCACGCTGCATAAGACCGCCGTACGGCGCGGTGAACCCTCTCGTCACCAAGCGGATCACGAGTCTGGGCAAGACGGTCCAGTTGTGGAGCGTCGATTCACGCGACTGGACGCGGCCCGGTACTGCGGCGATCGTGAGCCGGGTGCTCGCCGGGGTGCGCAACGGCTCGGTGATCCTGATGCACGACGGCGGCGGCAACCGCAGCCAGACCGTTGCCGCCCTTCCCACGATCCTGAAGACCCTCAAGGCAAGGGGCTACGCCGTCTACTCGACCTCGTGCGGCTAGCGCGGTGCGGCCGGCGGGTGCGGTCAGGCCAGCGCGGTGATGAGCGGGACCACGTCGGCGATGGATTCGACGATCCGGGTCGGGCGGTAGGGGAACCGCTCGACCTCGTGCTCGCCGGTCGAACCTGACAGCACGAGCACGCTGCGCAGTCCCGCTTCGAGGCCGCTGATGATGTCGGTGTCCATCCGGTCACCGATCATCACGCTCGTCTCGGAATGGGCCTCGAGCCGGTTCAGTGCGCTGCGCATCATCAATGGATTCGGCTTGCCCACGAAGTACGGCGCGACGCCTGTGGCCCGGGTGATCAGCGCAGCAACTGATCCGGTGGCCGGCAACGGGCCCTCGGCGGACGGCCCGGTCGGGTCCGGGTTGGTCGCGAGGAACCGGGCGCCGTCCGAGATCAGCCGGATCGCCCGGGTGATCGCCTCGAACGAGTATGTCCGCGTCTCCCCGAGCACGACGTAGTCCGGCGCGCGCTCGGTCAGGACGTACCCCACCTCGTGCAAGGCCGTGGTCAGGCCCGCCTCGCCGATCACGTACGCCGTACCGCCGGGTCGTTGGTCGTCCAGGAACTGCGCGGTGGCGAGCGCGGACGTCCAGATCTTGTCCTCTGGAACGTCGATGCCACCGGCAAGCAGTCGCGCCCGCAGATCGCGCGGCGTGAAGATCGAGTTGTTGGTCAGCACCAGGAATTTCTTCCCCGAGGCCTGCAGCGTGGTGATGAACTCGCTCGCGCCGGGAATCGCGCGCTCCTCGTGCACCAGCACGCCGTCCATGTCGGTCAGCCAGCTCTCCACCGGCTTGTACTCCGTCACGCGCACTCCCTCCGGCTCAACCAGTCGGTGCGTCAGGCAATCAGCAGCTCGCCACACGAGCCGGCCGTGGGTCTGCGCCAGCGCGTCCTCTGCCCGCCTCGTATCGTAGCGGCTCACCCTCCAGGCGAGCCGCCGTACAGCTCAGGTATCCAGAGCCGCCGGTCACACACAGTTCGGCCAGCGAGTCGTTCGACGTCAGAACAGGGTGTAGCCGCCGTCGATGACCACCACTGAACCGGTCATGAAGCTCGATGCGTCGGAGGCGAGGTAGACGACGGTGGGCGCGATCTCCTCGGGCAGGGCGTAGCGCTGCATCGGCGCATCGTCGATCCAGCGGGGCTTGAACTCCGGATCGTCGACCGGCGCCATCTCCGTCTTCACATAGCCCGGGGCTACTGCGTTGACCCGGATGCCGAGCGGGGCCCATTCGGCGGCCAGGGACTTCGTCAACTGGTGCACCGCGGCCTTCGACGCGTTGTAAGCCGGCTGCCACTGGGGACGGTTGACGATCTGCGCCGAGATGGATCCGATGTTGACGATGGTGCCCGCACCCTGCTGCGCGAAGTGCCGTCCGGCCACCTGGCTCATCAGCCACAGCCCGTGGACGTTCGTGTCGAAGACCTCTCGCCACTCGTCGGCAGGAATGTCCAGCGCCGGCCGGTGGATACAGATGCCGGCGTTGTTGACCAGGATGTCGAGCCTGCCGGTGGCCTCCAGGGCGGCAGCGACCGAGCGCTCCGCGGAGTCCTGATCGGCCACGTCGAGGCCGATGCCGACGACCGTGCGACCCGTTTCCTCGGCAAGTGCGGCAGCCGCCCCGGCCGAGGCCTTCTCGTCGCGGGCACCGATGACGACGTCAGCACCCGCCTCGGCCAGTCCCCTGGCGAAGGCGAGCCCGAGTCCGCGGTACCCGCCGGTGACGATGGCCGTCCGGCCGCTGAGGGAGAAGGAGTCAAGGACGCTCATCCGCGCGACACTACAACGATCGACTTCATGCTCGCCGGGTCGGCATCGCTGTTCAGTGCCGCCTCGCTGTCCTCGAGGTCGAACTCCGCGGTCACGAGGTCGTCGAGGTTCGTGGCCGGCTGCTGCGCCGCGGCAATCGCCTTGGGCCAGGTGTCGACGTACCGGAACACCCCGGTCAAGCTGATCTCCTTCATCATGATCCGCTGGACCGGAAGTGCCATCTCCTCGGCCCCGAGCCCGACCAGAACCGCCACGCCGCCGGGGGCCAGGGCATCGATTCCGGACAGCACCGCCGGAGTCGCGCCGGAACACTCGATGAAGGCGTCCGCGGCGAGCGCCGCGGCGTCGAAGTCCGCGTCGCGCGGGTCGAACGCGGCCGTGGCGCCGAATTCCAGGATCCTGTTGCGCCGGCTCTCGACGAGATCGGTCACGATGATCTCGGCGGCACCGAACGACCTGGCCGCCAACGAAGTGAGCGCGCCGATCGGCCCGGCGCCGGTGATGAAGACCTTCGACCCGAGCCCGACCCGGGCCTTCGTGCAGGCCCAGATCCCGACCGAGAACGGCTCCAGGAGAGCGGCCGCATGGTCGGACATCGCGTCCGGAACCAGATGGGCGAAGTCAGCCGGAGCCACGACGTAGTCGCAGAATGTCCCGTCGATCGGCGGTGTCGCGTAGAACTCCATCCGCTCGCAGAGGTTCTGCCGACCCGTCTTGCAGAACCGGCACCGCCGGCAGGGTCGCTGCGGCTCGACGGCCACCCGCTCCCCCACCCGGTCCTCGGGCACCCCGGCGCCGACATCCACGATGACCCCTGACACCTCGTGACCGAGAATCAACGGCTGCTCGACGATGTGGTGGCCGATCCTGCCTTCCTTGTAATAGTGCACGTCAGATCCGCAGACGCCGACGGAGCGCACCTGGATCAGCACCTCGCCCGGGCCGGGGCGCGGAACCGGACGCTCCTGCAGCTCGATCCGCTGCTTCTCGAGCAGCACACTCGCTCGCATCGTGGCTGGAACGGCGTTCATCAGCTCTGGCCTCCTAGGCGAATCGGCAAGCGGGCCGTCGGGGCCGGCAGTCGCGAGCACCCGGGACGCGCGACGCCCCACGTCGCCGGGCCGACGCCGACCTGAGGGCTGCATCGGGCAACTCGGCGATCATGCACACCGCGACGGCCTGATGAGTTGGAGCACCTGGTCCCAGCCGTATCCTGTGCAGCCCGTCAGCACATAAGCAAGGGCCTGCCCCCAGCCAGCACGGCCCGGCGTCTCGAAGGGCTAGAGGTTGCTGGCGTTCTGGGCGAGGGTGCGGAGGCTTTCGACGATCGTGTTGGGCTCGTCGGCGGCGTAGACGGCCGAGCCGGCTACGAAGACGTCGGCGCCTGCTTCGGCGCAGCGTTCGATGGTTTCGGCGGAGACTCCGCCGTCGATCTCGATCCAGACGTCCAGGCCGTGCTTGGCGACCAGTTCGCGGGTGCGGCGGATCTTGGGCAGGCAGACGTCGAGGAACTTCTGGCCGCCGAAGCCCGGCTCGACCGTCATGATCAGGATCATGTCGAGCTCGGCCAGGATGTCCTCATACGGCTCGATCGCGGTGGCAGGCTTCAGCGCCATCGCCGCCCGCGCACCCTTGGCGCGGATCTCGCGGGCGGTCCGGATCGGGGCTCGGCAGGCCTCGACGTGAAAGGTGACGCTACGCGCACCGGCCTCGACATACCCGGGGGCCCAGCGGTCCGGGTCCTCGATCATCAGGTGACAGTCGAGCGGCAACGCGGAGGCCTTCGCGAGCGACTCGACCACCGGCAGGCCGAGGGTGAGGTTCGGCACGAAGTGGTTGTCCATCACGTCGACGTGCAGCCAGTCGGCGTTCGAGACCGCGGCGGCCTCGTCAGCGAGGCGGGCGAAGTCGGCGGACAGGATGCTGGGTGCGATCTGGATTCCCATGGGATCGCGAGTCTACCGAGCCGGCCGCCGCACCGATTTGCCCCCTCAGGGGCGGTTTGCCACCGAGCGGTTCATCCCTGCCGTCCGCGACAGTCGCGCAGCCAGTCGACGACCTGGTCAACGGTCTCCACCGCGGCGACGCCGGACGGAAGGGCCGGACGCCTGATCACCACGACTGGGATCCCGAGCTCACGCGCCGCTTCCAGCTTGGCCGACGTCATCGACCCACCGCTGTCCTTGGTCACCAGTACGTCGATCTGGTGGTGCCGCAGCAGGTCCAGCTCAGCGTGCAGGTCGTACGGGCCTCGGTCGAGGATCAGCTCACACCACGAAGGAATCGGATTCGGTGGATCCACACATCGCGCGATCATCCACAGCCCGGCATCCGCGAACCTGCTCAGCCCTTGCCGCCCGATCGTGAGGAACGCCCTCGACCCAACCGCGGCCAATGCAAGTGCGGCCTCCTCCGCGGAGTCAACCCAAAGCCAGCGGTCGCCAACCTGCTCGCGCCAGCCAGCGCGTCGCAGTACGAGCAAGGGGACACCGGCCGCGCGCGCGGCCTCCGCCGCATGCGAAGTCATCGTCGAGGCGAACGGATGTGTCGCGTCGACCACGGCATTGACCTGATGCTCCGCGAGCCAGCCGACCAACCCGTCCACCCCGCCGAAGCCGCCGCTGCGTACCTCCCCTTCAGGCAGCCGCGCGTCAGCAGTCCGCCCGGCGAGCGAGGAGACCACCTCCACGCCCGGCTCCCCCGCAGACCACGCGGCCACCTGGCGCGCCTCCGCAGTACCGCCCAGCAGCAGAACCTTCACCGGCCCACCGTCCCCGAGGCGAGCGTGGTGCGGCTGGACGGAGCCGTCGACCTGGGATCAGCCAGTTGTGGGCACCTCGGACTACAACCCGGGACCACGGACAGGTCATTCCGTGTCCGCGGTCCCCGCTTCCTGGTCCAGGTCACCAGAGTTGGCCGGCTCAGACCCGGGTGCGCGTCGTCGAGTAGAGGTGCGAGTCCGGAAAGTTGTCGGCGGCAAGGACCTTGCCGACGATCACGACTGCGGTGCGCAGGATGCCGGCGTCGCGGACCTGCTCGCCGATGTCGGCCAAAGTGCCGCGGAGGATCACCTCGTCGTCGCGGGAGGCCTTGGCAACAACCGCGACCGGGCAATCGTCGCCGTAATTGGGAGTGAGCTCATCGACCAACCGTTCGATGTGCTGGACCGCGAGATGCAGGACGATCGTGCCGCGGCTCGCGCCGAGCGTCGCCAGGTCCTCCCCCGGCGGCATCGCGGTCGCCCGCGCCGCGATCCGGGTCAGGATCACCGTCTGCCCGACCTCGGGCACGGTCAACTCGCGCTTGAGCGAGGCCGCCGCCGCTGAGAACGCCGGTACTCCGGGCGTCACGTCGTAGGGGATGCCGAGAGCATCGAGCCGGCGCATCTGCTCGGCCATCGCACTGAACACCGCGGGATCGCCCGAGTGCAGCCGCGCGACATCCTGACCTGCCTCGAACGCGGCGATCAGCTCCGCAAGGATCTCGTCCAGATTCAGCTGGGCGGTGTCGATCTTGCGAGCACCCAGTGGACAGTGGTCGAGGAGTTCCACCGGCACCAGCGCCCCGGCGTACAGGCAGACGGGTGAAGTGGCGATCAGGTCGCGGCCGCGGACGGTGATCAGATCGGCCGCGCCCGGTCCCGCGCCGATGAAGTGGACGGTCACTTGGTCACGCTCCAGATCGTCACGGGCATCGCAGGACGCCAACCGGTCAGGCCGCCGACGGGCGACGCGCGCTGCACGGACAGGCGAACCAGGTCGCCGCCCAGTTCGGCGTACCACTTGGCGATCAGGGCTTCGGTCTCCAGCGTGACGCCGTTCACGACCAGTCGTCCGCCCGGCCTGAGCGCTGCCCAGCAGGTGTCGATCATGCCCGCGACCGTGGCTCCGCCGCCGACGAACACCGCGTCCGGTGCTTCCAGGTCGGCCAACGCCTGAGGCGCGCGACCGACGACAGTGCGGACGGAGACCCCGAGGTTGACGGCGTTGCGCTCGAGCCGCTTCGCCCGATCCGGATCCCGCTCGATCGCGACGGCCCGGCAGCTCGGGTGATGCCGCGACCATTCGATCGCGATACTCCCCGCGCCGCCGCCGACGTCCCACAGCAACTGCCCCGGCACCGGAGCCAGCCGAGACAACGTCACCGCCCTGACCTCGCGCTTGGTCAACTGACCGTCGCTCTCGTACGCCGAATCCGGCAGCCCCGGCGACGTCGGCAGCAAGGGCGCGGCCGGGTCGGCCTCGCAAAGGACACCGATCACGTTCAGCGCATCGACCTCGTGGTCCCACTGATCGGCGCGGGAGGTTCGCACCCGCTCGTTCGGCGACCCCAACTGCTCCAGCACGGTGAGCGCACTCGCGCCATAACCCCGCTGGGTCAGGGCTGCCGCGACCTCCGCCGGAGTATGAGCACCCCAACTCAGTACTACGAGGCGCCGGCCCGGCTGGATCTGCGGCTGCACGAGCTCGAGGGGACGCCCCACGAGGCTGATCACCTGGACCTGGTCCTGCGGCCAGCCGAGCCGCGCGCACGCCAGTGACACGCTCGACGGATGCGGAATCACCCGGACGGCACCGGCCCCGAGCAGTCTGGCCAAGGTGGTCCCGATCCCGTGGAAGGTGGGGTCGCCACTGGCCAGTACGCAGATCCGGCGATCCTGGTGGGTCGCAAGCAAACCCGGCAGAGACTCCGACAACGGGGACGACCAGGCGACTTGCTCGGCCCGGCCGTCGGGAACCAGCCCCAACTGCCGGGCGCTGCCCATCAACACTTCGGCGAACTCGATCGCCTCGCGCGCAACCGGCGAGAGCCCTGCCCACCCGTCGGCCCCGATCCCCACGACCATGAGCACTCCGGCGTCCGCCGACTCGCGGTCGCCAGGGTCGCCGATGCGATCTGTGCCGCTGAGGTGGCCGACGCCATTGGTGCTATCGGTGCCGTCGGTGCCGTCAGTGCCGTCAGTGCCGTCAGTGCCGCGAACTGCGCCGGTTGTCGGTTCAGGCATTGCCGAGCACCTTCGTCACGGTGATCTCGATGACCACGCGCTCCGGGTTCTCCCGGGGCTGCCGGTACCGCTTGGCATACCGGCGCACCGCGTCCGCCACCCGATCAGGGTCGTCGCTCACCACCGCGCGCCCCTCGAGCGTCGACCATCGCGGCCCCTCTGTCTGAGTCACGGCGACGGCCGCCCCGCCGACCCCCGCGTCACGGATCTGCCTGGCTTTGTGCGACCCGCCCGAGCAGATCACCCGCGCGATCCCGCTCTCGAAATCCAGCGTGACGCCGACCATCACCGCGTGCACCGTCCCGTCCTTGCGGACCGTGCTCAGCACACACAGCTGCCGCTCGGTCCAGAAGTCGACGAACTGCGCCGACCGCCCGCTGATTTCGGAATCCACCCGCCGATCGTAGACAGCCCCGCACTGACGGCTGCCGCTGGCCGGGGAACGGCGATAGGCCGGAAACTTTTGTCGCAGGCTTGAAATTAGTTTCCGTGGTGCACGACGCCGGCCCGCCCGGAGCAGTCCGGGCGGGCCGATGTGTGGTGCCGGACCCCTCAGCCGGCGCCACGTGCCGGGTCAGCCGATGTCTCGGCGGCGGAAGCTGGTGAAGCCGGCGGCCAGCAGGGCGGCTGCTATCGCGGTGAGGGCGATGACCGGGGTGGCGGAGAAGTCGCCACCGGGGAGCCGCGGGGTGTGGCCGTACGGCGAGAGATCCATCAAGCCCTGCGGCAGGTTGAAGATCGGGCCGAACTGACCGATCAGGAGGAACGCGCCGAACAAGGCCCAGGCGGCCGTGACCACCTTCGGAGCGGCGCCGAACAGGACCACCACGAGTGCTGTGACGAGCCAGACCGCAGGGAGCTGGACGGCGGCCGCGGCGAGCATGCGGGGCACCTGGCGGCCCATGTTGCCGAGCGAGGCGCCGCTCGAGATGCCCGAGCCGAGTCCACCGATCACGACGAGCAGGGCAGTGCCGAAGATCGCGATGATCACGTGGCTCGCCAGCCAGCGCGACCGGGTGACGCCGGTCGCCAGCAGCGGTTCGGCCCGCAGCGCAGTCTCCTCGGAACGCATCCGCAGGGCCGCCTGGATACCGAAGGCCGAGGCGAGCAGGCCGAGCATGCCCATCTCGGCGGAGAGGAACGCGTCGGTGATGCCCGTCACGCCGCCGAGCTTCTCCACCATCTCCTTCGCGCTGGCGCTGCTCACGAAACCGTCCACGTTGCTCGCGATGTTGCCCACGATGAAGCCGAGCAGCAGGAAAGCGACGGCCCAGCCGTACAGGGATCCCCGCTGCAACCGCCAGGCGAGTGCCAACGGGGAGCGCAGCGAAGGCGCCGCAGTGGCAGGGCCGGGGCGAGGCCGCACGAGGCCCGCGCCGACATCACGCCGCCGGACCAACGCGAACGCCGCGGCCACGAGAACACCCGTCAGAGCAAGGGGAAGCAGTACTACGAACCAGCGATCCCCGGCGTACGGGCGGATCTGTTGCGCCCAGCCGATCGGCGACAACCACGAGATCCAGCGCGGGCCATCCGCGGACGCGGAATCACCCAGCGCCCGTAGTACATAGCTGACGCCGAGCACCACAGCGGTCAGGCCGTTGGCCGTGCGGGCACCCTCGCTGAGCTGGGCGGTCAGCGCGCCGACGCCGGCGAAGGCAAGACCGGCGGCAGCCCAGGTGAGACCGAAGGCGAAAGAACCGGAGGCCGGCAAGCCCGTGCCGATCAAGCTCACGGCGGTCAGCAGACCCATCACGATGACTGTGCCGGTCGAGACGATCAGCGCGGCCGTGAGTGAGGCATAGCGGCCGAGCACGCCGGCGCTGAGCAACTCCAGCCGGCCGGACTCCTCCTCGGTCCGGGTGTGCCGTACTACGACCATCGCGGCGAGCAGGGCGACCAGCAACGCACCGAAGGAGGTCATCTTGAACAGGGACAGCGCACCGAGCGAGGTGGGGTCGAAAATGCGGCCGTAGAGGGACACGAGCGCGGGCGAGGAGTTCGTCGTGTTGGCCGCGTCCACCCGCGACTGCAAGTCGGGGTAGAGGTCGATCGATGCCTTGGCTGATCCCGCTGCCAGCGAGACGAACACCAGGATCCACACCGGGAGCAGGATCCGGTCGCGCCGCAGCGCGAGCCGCACCAGCGTCGGAGTACCGGCTAACTCCTTCATCGCACGGCCGCCGGTTCTGCCTGCGCGGGCGCGTCGTCCTCATAGTGCCGCAGGAACAACTCCTCCAGCGTCGGCGGCTGGGCGACGAGGCTCTTTATACCGCTGGCTGCCAACTGTTTCATCAGGCCGTCCAGCTGCGCGGTGTCCACCTCGCACCGCACTTTGTTGCCTTCGACATCGAGATTGTGTACGCCGGGCAGCTGGGCCAGGCCGTTCGGCGAGGCGGCCAGCTCGGCCTGGATCGACGTCCGGGTGAGGTGGCGCAGTTCGGCCAGCGTGCCGGATTCCACCACTTTGCCGCGGCGGATGATGCTGATCCGGTCGCAGAGAGCTTCCACCTCGGACAGGATGTGGCTCGACAGGAGCACGGTCCGGTCGCGGTGCCCCTCCTCCTCGATGCACTGCCGGAACACCTCTTCCATCAGCGGGTCGAGACCCGAGGTGGGCTCGTCCAGGATCAGCAGTTCCACGTCCGAGGCGAGCGCGGCGACCAGCGCGACCTTCTGCCGGTTGCCCTTGGAGTAGGTCCGGCCCTTCTTGGTCGGGTCGAGGTCGAACCGCCGCAGCAGGTCGTCCCGCTTCTTCGGGTCCAGGCCGCCGCGCAAACGCCCGAGCAGGTCGATCACCTCGCCGCCGGTCAGGTTCGGCCACAGGTTCACGTCACCAGGCACGTACGCGAGCCGCCGGTGCAACTTGGCCGCGTCGCGCCACGGGTCGCCGCCGAGCAACGACACCTCGCCCTCGTCGCCCTTCAGCAGGCCGAGGAGGACCCTGATGGTGGTGGACTTCCCCGAGCCGTTCGGACCGAGGAATCCGTGCACCTCACCGGTCGCGACCTCCAGGTCGAGACCATCGAGGGCGTGCGTGCTCCCGTACGACTTGTGCAGTCCGGAGACCACGATGGCTGGTGTCATGATTCATAACGTACACTTCATTCAGAAGTTTGTGAATCTTTCTAACGCGTCTCTCACAAGCCAGGGTTTTCGGTCACGAAGAGGAGATGATGGGGCGGTGAGTGCACCTAGGAAACGTGACGACGAGGCGGTTCAGCGGTATGCCGAGCAGTTCGGCAACGTCCTGGCCGACACGGGCTGGCCGCGGATGTCGGCCAGGGCCTTCGCCGCCATTCTCGCCAGCGAAGAAGGCCGCCTGACCGCCGCCGAACTGGCCGACCGACTGCAGGCGAGCCCGGCCGCCATCTCCGGCGCGGTCCGCTACCTGCTGCAGCTGCGGCTGGCCACCCGCGAGCGCGAGCCCGGCAGCCGGCGGGACGTCTACGTGGTCCAGGACGACTTCTGGTTCGAGAGCATGATGAAGCAGGATCAGGGCCTGGTGCGCTGGGAGGAGATCCTCCAACAGATGCTGAAGGCAACGGGCGCCGGCACCAAGTCCGACCGGCGGATCCGGGCCACGCTCGGCTTCATCGACTTCATCCGGGAAGAGGTCGAGGGCCTGAGCGAGCGCTGGGTGAAGCGCAAGGCCGAGATCGACGCGCAACTGGACGCGGAGTACGGCGAGTAGTTCAGAGCGGCGGGCAGGCGACCGCGCAGTACCGCAAGATGATTCAAAACCTGCGCCCGGTCGCCCGCGGCGTACAGCAAATACTCAGACCTGCGGGCGTGCGGAGCGGGGTACAGCAGATGGCGCGCAGACTTGCGGCCAGTCGGCCGCGGCGTACAGCAAAGATCAGACCTGCGGGCGGGCGGAGCGGCGTACAGCAGATGGCGCAGACCTACGGCCAGTCGGCCGCGGCGTACAGCTGGGGGCCCGGGTGGACCCCCAGCTGTCGAGCGTTACTACCGCAGTGAGCTGGCCGCGACCTCGTCCAGGGCCTGCTGGAGCATCGGGTTCACCTTGGTGCTACCTGCCTTGGACTTCGGCAGCTGCACGGCCTTGCCGTCCACCGGACCGAGGACCGGGTAGACCGACCCTTCCTCCGGCAGCGGGCTCGTGCCGCACACCTGGTCCTTCGCCGGCAGCTCGCCGGAGAAGACGAACCGGTCGCCGATCGCCTCGGCACACACCGACGCAGACCCGACGTACTGGCCGTGCTGGCCCTCGTCGTCGATCGCGACGAAGCGCGTGTACCACTTGGTGTCGTTGTGCGTCCGCAGCGATCCCTCGTACGCCGTGGCCGGGTCGAGCTCGCCCTGCACCATCAGGATGCGGGGCGATCCCGTCAGGTCCAGCGTCCGGTCCTGCGGCGCGTACTTCCAGAACGCGCAGAACGGGACCCCGTTCATGTAGCCGAAGAAGTCGTACTTCTTGGCCATCTTGTCGGCTTCCTTGAGGTAGAAGCTCGGGTCGGAGTTCCAGGCAGTGTCGTTGCAGCGGACCGTAGTGCCGATCGCGCCAAGGTTCACCGGCTGGTCTGCCGAGTCGGCCCGAGCCGCCTGGGTGCGAGCGTCGGCCAGCACATCCTTCAGCGAGTCCACCTCCGCCGCGGCGACGGTGGCGGGCGCGGCTGCCGCCGATACGCCGTACCGGGCGTGTAGCGCGGCCAGGGTGTCGTAGGCCTGCAGCGCGGGAGCGAGCCGGGCCCACGCGCGGTCGACGTGGGCCAGCTCGACCTGGCCCGAGGCCGACGGAGCCTTGGTGAACTCGTCGTGCACGAGGATGTCGAGGGTCGCCCGGATGAAGCGCGTGTTGCCGTAGATCGCGCTGTAGATCAGGCCGTCCAGGTTGTCGCCGCGGACCGAGCTCTCGCCGGACTTGACCAGAGTGGTCAGCGACGCGCGGATCCCGTTGTACTTCGCGGTCACCTGAGCCGGCGTCGAGCCGAGGCCGGTGATCTGGTCAGCGTGCCTGGCGATCCAGGGGAACAGCTGGGTGTCGCGGCGGCGCTGACCCGAGAACGGGTCGAAGTTCACGTTCAGCCACTGGGTGTGGGTCCAGTCCATGTTCGAGTCGAGCACGAACCGGCCGACCTTCGACGGGTAGGTGTCGGCATACCAGCCGCCTAGCCACGTGCCGTAGCTGTAGCCGATGAAGTTCAGCTGCCGGGCTTTGAACAAGGCCCGAAGAAAGTCCATGTCAAAGACCGTCTGCTGGCTGCTGACGAACTGGCCGAACTCGGTCGACGAACAAGCGTCGGCATAGAGCTTCGCCTCGGCGACCTCGACCTGATGGGTGAGCTTGGTCCGCTCCTTGTAGTCGGGTGTCACCGGCAGGGCGTTGAGTGCCTCCGCCGTGGTGATGCACTGCAGCGGGGTGCTCTGGCCGAACCCGCGCGGGTCGAAGCCCAGCAGGTCGAAGTCGCTGAACAGCTGCGTCTTCTCGGCAGCCAGCGCTGCCGACAGCGACAGCCCTGCGCCACCCGGACCGCCAGGATTGCTGGTCATCAGGCCGTGCGAGGTGCCGGTGGCGGTGCTGTAGGAGATGGCGACCTTGACGTCGGGGTGCGCGTCCGGGTGCGCCCAGTCCATCGGCACGCTGACCTTGGCGCAGTTGGTGGTCGGGGCCTGCGGGTAGAGGCGCTTCACCGCGGCGTCGAACGAGCAGACCGACCACTGGATCGGCTGGTCGAGGTACCGCTGCGGGATGGACGGAACGGGCGGATCCTTGGGCACTTCCTTGGCCGCGGCAGCGGTCGCGTCCTTGGCCGCGTCCTTGGCCGCGTCCTTGGGTACGGCAGCTGAGGCGGTGCTGAAAGCCAGCTGCGGAACTACCAGCGCGACAGCCAGGGCCACCGCGAGTTTGTGAGGTTTCATCACGTTGCGAACTCCTGTGTTTCCGGGCGGACAGGAGGCAGCAACCTATTTCGCCGACACCCTCCGGCAACAGGCGTGAGCACAACGTCAAGGGCAAACCCGCGGCAAGTGCCCAGACGCGGGGGACTAGAGCTCGTAAACGGTGAAGATCGTGCAGTAGACGGGCGGCGACTCGAGGCCGGGATAATAAAGGCGCCCGGCTTCGTCGGTGACCTTGAAATAAGCCGTGGAGGCCCCGACCTGCGATGGCGCCTGCAGCGTCATCCGCACGACCACAACCTCGCCCGGTACTGCGTCTGGAATGAGCGCACGGGCCGGAGATCTCAGCCAGCCGGGCGCTCCCGCGGCACCCTGGCGGGTCAACCAGCGGTCGCGCCAGGGACGTTCCCCGCTGTTTCGGATCTCCCAGGTCTTCTCGAACTCCTGGTCCCGGCAGACCTGGGTCCCGTCCGGCACGGTCTCCCCGACGAGCTCGGCGCGATCCTCCGGATGGTGGTCCGCCGGCACCGAACCACCCAGCAGTATGGGGTGGAGCGCCGATCCACGCCGGCGCATGTCCCGCATCGACATGTCCTTGCCGGCCCGCACTGCCTCGTCGAGTTCCATCACTTGGTTCACCAGCGATCGCCGCGCGCCGAAGGACTCGTCGTACCACTCGATCAGTTCGCGACTCGGTTTGGTGTGGCCGCGCTCGACCCGCGAGAGGTGGCCTTTGTCCCACCCGGAGAGGGCCGCGGCACGGGTGAGCGGCATCCCGGCGGCCTCTCGCAACTCCCGCATGCGGCAGCCGATCACGTAGCGAGCCTGCGCTGGCCTCACGATGCACTCCCCAGTGTCACTCGTTCACAGAGACTACCTGCTGACCGTTACTCGTTTTCGTTGCCTACTGCGACAACACGGTGACCCTCTGATTCTCTTCATCCAAGTACCAGATCGCCAGGACCCGCCCTCTTCGAGCCTGTAGCTGTGACTGAAGGGAACCAGACCATGCGGACCGCCCTCACCCGTACGATCGCCCGTATCACCACCGCCGCGCTGCTCGGTGGTGCCGCCGCCGTCGGCGCCGTCGCTCTCTCCGCGCACGCCGCCACCGGCACCGTCGTGACCGACAGCGGGGCCGGAGTCACCATCCGGTCCGGTAACGCGACCAGCTTCGGCGCGGTCGGCACCCAGCCGAACGGATCGGTCGAGATCGACTGCCAGGTCTACGGCGAGCCCGTGACCGGCAAGTTCGGCCGCAGCCTCGTCTGGGACCACGTCCCCGGCAAGGGCTTCATCTCCGACTCCTACGTGAACACCGGCAGCTCGGGCCTGGTCGCCCCGCTGTGCACGAGCAACCCCCGCGCGGACAAGGCGATCGCCTGGTACGCCGCCCGCAGCGGATCCACCGCCTACCAGGGCTACTGCGAGAAGGCCGCGGAGAACTCGTACGGCAAGGACCTCGTCTGGGCCTCGGCCAAGGCGGACTGGAACGACGCAGTCGCTCGCGGGGTCGCCCACCGAGGTGACCTGAACCCGCCCAAGGGCGCACTCGTCTTCTGGGATCTCGCAGCCCCCTACGGCCACGTCGGCGTCGCACGAGGTGACGGCTACTTCTGGGCCACCAGCGTCAACGCCAAGATCGGCCTGGCCAAACTCCCCTACTTCTCCTCCTACCTCGGATGGGCCTGGCCGAACTTCTGAGACCCCAGAGCCCCATCAGCCCCTAGGACACGGGGGCCTGATGGCCAGAGCACCCGGTCGCCTCCGCCCCTCAGCGACCGGGTGCTTCAGGCCTTGAGCACGAGGTTCCGCCCATACGGCGTGAAGCCCAGCTTGGTTGCTATCCGCAACGACGGCGCATTCGACTCCAACGCCCGATAGCGACAGATCCCGGCGTTCTCCACCGCGACCGCCGCCGCCCGTGCGGCGACCTTCGTCCCCAAGCCACGACCCGCGAAGGCCGGATCCACCAGTACGCCGACGTCGGTGGGCTCATTCCGCCAAGGCGTCAAGTTGCTTGCGGCCACGATGCGGCCGGCTTCCTCGACAACGAAACACCGCTCGGCGCGCTCGGCGAAACCTGACTCCACCCAGGCCGCCTCTCCGCAGGCGTTTCGCAACCCCGCTACCTGTTCGTACAGCGCTTCGCGGACCCCTTCGGTCGGGTGATGCGGCATCGCGTCGAGGTACGAGTGGATGCTGGGCCCCAGAACGCGCGTGAGTTCCGGAGCAGGGTCGGCCGGGGAAGAGACGATGACGGATCGCCCGAGCATCAGGATGTAGACGGCCGGGTAGTCCCCCAGACCGACGTGCTCGATCGCCTTTGTTCCCGGGCTGTGCAGTTCATCTACGGTCAAGCCGAACAAGGTCGCCCAGAACTCGTCCACCACCGCCCGAGTCTCAGCTCGCATCGGCCATCTCCTCCACGCGGGTCAGCCAGTCGGAGACGAGAGCTCGGTAGAGCGCGTGGTTCTGGACAGGCAGGTCGTGATCGGCCCGATCCAGTACTGCGTACGTGGCGCGCGGGTAGTCGCCGAGGAGCGACCAAGCATCGGCGTACCCGGTCATGGTGTCCTGGCGGCCCGTCACGATCAGCGTAGGCGCTTCAAGTCGCGCCGCCGGATCCATGGAGAGCGAGTAGGTGGAGACGTCGCGCTGGATCGCGCCGAGGAACTCGAGATCCGCCTGCTCCTCTGCCGGCAGGTAGAACCGTCGCTGCTTCTCGCGATGGGCTTCCAGGTACTCCGGAGTGTGCAAGAGCGGCCGTGGATCCTCGTCGCTGCTGAACCGTGGCTCCGCGATCAGAGGCCTGTACTCCGGCAAGGTCCGCTGCGTGCGATCCACCACGACGCCGGGCACCCGAAGCAGGAGTCCCAGGATCCGCGCGGGGTCTCGTCGAACGATGCCGCGCGCATGGAGCCCACCCGCCGAAGTACCGGCAATCGCAAACGATCCGGTCACACCTGATCCGGCAACCCCCGATCCGGCCACCGCCGACCCGGCCGCCGCCGACCCGGTCGCCGCCGATCCGGTGGCCCCCCATCCGGCCGCCCCTGATCCGGCCGCTGCCGATCCGGTGGCCCCCGATCCGCTGGAGCCCACCAGGTCGTCGATCACCCGGGCGATCACGTCCAGCATGCCGTCCTGATCCTTGATCCAGGGTCGCGACGGCGTGTTCCCCGTCCCCGGCGGATCGAGGTAGATCCGCCGCCAGTCGGGGTGCTGCTCGAACACGGGCTCGTGCACGTCCTGCGCCTCGCCGTTGGCATTTCCCCAGCCGGGAAGGAAGACGAGCGGTCTCCCCTCGCCATACGACTCGTAGTACACCGGCAGGTCGTCCACAACGCTGATCACCCGGCCGACGCTACCCACTCAACTACCGCAGCGGCTCGCATTTTCTCCCGAGCAGAATCGTGCCGGTGACTCCACAGCCAGAACCGGGACCGCGGTCACGAGGCCGGGACCTCGGACATCAAACAACCTGACCCCGGCCCCGAGAAGGTGTCCGAGCCCCCCACAACCGGCCTACCCGAACTCCCCCGCAGATCTGCCCACCTCGGCCACCGGCAACATCGGGCTTCGAGCGAGGTGCCGCCTACTCCCAGGGGTTCGCCCCTCACCTTGTGGGTTACCCCGCGAGAATTTGAGGGGGCAACCCACCAGCTCAGTGGACAACCCCTCCGGAGAACAGGGCGCGGAGGGACCAAGGAGGGCAGGGCGCGGACGGACCAAGGAGGGCAGGGCGCGGACGGACGAAGGAGGGCACGGGCGGACGGACCAAGGCGGGTAGGACGGCGGCGGACGTCGGGTCAGGTGGGTGGGCGTTCGCCGGAGCCGCGTTGGATCAGGGCGCACGGCAGGGTGATGCGCTGGGGGCCTCGGGTGTCGGTGCCGGCGGCTCGGTCCAGGAGGAGGCGCGCGGCGATTCGGCCTAGCTCGGCCGTGTCGGAGGCGACCACCGTCACCGGCGTGGGCAACATGTCGGCCATCCGGAAGTCGTCGAACCCCACCACCGCCGGCTGCTTGTTCACCTCGCGCAGTGCGCGAAGGACGCCCTCGGCAACGAAGTTGGTGGAGGCGAACAGCCCGGTAGGCGGATCGGGCCGGTGCATCAGTTCGCGGGTCGCCTTCTCGGCCGCCTCGGCCGTACCTTCCGGCAGCTGTACCACCAGGCTCTCGTCGACCTCGAGCCCCGCGCCACGATGGGCCCGGCGGTAACCGCGCAACCGCCGCCCGGTCGTGTAGTACGACGGCGCCAGCAGGATCGCGACCCGCTGATGCCCTTGCGCGAGCAGGTGTTCCGTCGCCAGCCGGCCGCCGCCTTCGTTGTCGACCATGACGATGTCCGCGTCGATCCCGTGCGCCGGCCGGTCCACGAACACCACCGGTATGCCGGCGCCGGCCAGGAACGAGTGGTCGCCCTGGTCCGGCACGATCATCAGGCCGGCGACCTGCCGCCCGATCAGCTCCTGGATCGCCCGGCGCTCTCCCTCGGGGTCTTCGTCCACACTGCCGAGCACGACCGCGAAGCCATCCTGCCCGGCAACCTCCAGCGCGGCCTTCGCGATCGTCGCGTAGAACGGGTTGGTCAGATCGCCGAGCACCAGCGCGAGGCTGGACGACTTCTTCCCGGGCCGGAGCGCGCGAGCGACCTCGTTGCGCTGGAAGCCCAGTTCGTTGATCGCGGCCCGGACCCGGCTCGCGGTCTCCTCCCGCACACCGGCGCCGCCGTTGACCACCCGGGACACCGTGCCGAGCCCGACCCCGGCCCGCTTCGCGACGTCGATCATCGTCGGGCGGCTGGACCCGGATTGCTTTGGAAACGTTTCGGACACAGGGTTGACTTCCCTCTCACGACACGGCATCGTCACCCAACAGTAAGCCGTTGGAAACGTTACCGTCCAGGAGGCAGGATGAATCGTTGCAAGCGTCCACCAGGGCAGGAGAGGCCGGAGCGGTGACGGTGAACGCGCCCTCCCAATCGGCCGGAGCAGGCGGTGCTGGTGACACCGCCGGAGCGGGCCGAGGGCGGGCAGGCAGGCGGCGGGCAGGCAGGCGGATCCGCGCACGAGGTCGAGGCAGCGGGGGCGCGGGATCGGGAGGCCGCCGCGCCAAGGTCCGTGGCGGGATGAGCAGGAACGCCGGCTCCGACGTCCGGGCGGCGTACATCTTCATCGCGCCCGCCATCGTCGGCTTCACCGTGTTCGTGGTCTATCCGCTGATCCGGTCGTTCTACCTGGCGTTGACCAAGTACAACGGGCTCACCGATCCGATCTTCGTCGGACTCGGCAACTTCCGTCGCCTGCTGACCGTGGATCCGGCGTTCTGGCCATCGCTGCGAGCCACCGGCTACCTCGTCGTCCTCTACGTGCCGCTCTCTTTGGCAATCGGACTCGCGCTGGCGATGTTCTGCAACCAGCGCTTCGCCGGGGTACGGATCGTGCGGACGCTCGCCTACCTGCCGGTGGTGCTGCCCGCGGTCGCGACCATCACGCTGTGGAAGTTCATCCTCAACCCGCAGGTCGGGTTGTTGAACACGATCCTGGACAAGGTGCACCTGCCGACGAGTTCCTGGCTCGCGAGTCCCACGATGTCGATGCCGTCGATCGTGATCGTGATGCTGTGGGGTGTTGGCGGCACCATGATCATCTTCCTCGCCGCGCTCCAGGCCGTGCCGACCGAGCTCTACGAAGCAGCGCGCGTCGACGGCGCGGGACCGTACGCGGTGTTCTTCCGGATCACCCTGCCGATGATCAGCCCGATCATGTTGCTGCAGGTGATCCTGCAGACGACGGCCGCGCTGCAGACCTTCAACCAGCCGAAGATCCTCACCGGCGGCGGCCCCGGCTTCAGCACGAACGTGTTGATGCTGTCGATCTACAACAACGGCTTCTCCAACCTGGGCAGGATTCCCCAGCTCGGTTACGCCTCCGCCCAGGTGTGGGTGCTGTTCATCATCATCATCGCCGTGATCGCCCTGACCGCGAAGTTCTCCTCGCTCTGGACCTACAGTGACAACACTCCCGACTGACCCCGCCACCGAAGCCCCCGTCGCGCTGGCGAAGGCCCTCGACCGGCCAGGCCGCCGAACGAAACGACGCCCGCTCGGTACTGCGTCGTGGTACGCGACCGCGCTCTTCATCTGCGCGGTGATGGTGGTCCCGCTGCTGTGGATGATCACCATCGGCCTGAAGAGCCGGAACGCGGTGTTCGAGGTGCCGCCGAGGTTGCTGCCACACGAGTTCAACTGGAGCAACTTCATCAACGGCCCGGAGGCGATCCACTTCCCGCGGCTGCTGCTCAACTCGACGATCATCACCTTGCTGAGCGTGCTCGGCGGCGTGATGACCGCGATGATGGCCGGCTACGCGTTGGCCCGGTTGCGGTTCCCCGGCCGGAAGGTGTGGTTCTACCTGTTCGTCGGCAGCATGTTGCTGCCCGGTGTGGTCGGGCTCATCCCGTTGTTCCAGATGTACAAGAGCATCGGCTGGTACGACACCTGGCTGCCGCTCATCGTGCCGGCCTTCTTCGGCGGCAACCCGCTGTTCATCTTCCTGGCCCGGCAGTACTTCCTGGCCATCCCCTACTCCATCGACGAAGCGGCCAAGATCGACGGCGCCGGGCACTTCCGGATCTTCACCCAGGTGATGCTGCCGTTGACCCGGCCGGCCTGGATCACGATGGCGATCCTGGCGTTCCAGGCATCCTGGAACGACTTCCTCAACCCACTGGTCTACCTGTACTCGGCCGACAAGTGGCCGTTGTCGGTCGGCATGGCCCAGTTCGTCTCGCCGTTCGCCGGGCAGACGCCGAACTGGAGCTACTACATGGCCACCAACCTGCTTTACATGCTGCCGCCGCTGATCATCTTCTTCGCCGCGCAGCGCTACTTCATCCAGGGCCTCGGCTCACTGGGCAGCACCACCCAGAAATGACTTTCAACCGCCTAAGGAGCACAGCAGTGAATAGGATCATCGGTACGACCCTCGCGTGCGCGGGGTTGCTGACGGCAACGGCTGCCTGCGGCGGATCTGACTCCGGCGGCAAGTCGGACGGACCGGTCACCGTGACCGTGATGACGTGGGAGTCACCCGAGACCAACGCCGCGATCAGCAAGGCATTGGCCGGGTTCAAGGACGACCAGGTCACGGTGAAGCTGGTCGACACGCCCAGCGGCGGGTACGGCGACAAGCTCGCCTCGCTGACCCAGGCGAAGAAGCTGCCGGACCTGTTCTGGTGCGGCAACGACACCGAGCAGCAGTACACCTCCCAGGGCCTGCTGGTCGACTGGTCCAAGCGGATCACCGACGGCGAGGGCGACTTCAAGGCGGACAAGTTCGTCGGGTCCGCGATGGAGAACTGGAAAACGGCCGACGGCCTGATGGGCGGTCTCCCGTCGCTGATGAACACCTACGGCGTCTGGTACAACGTCGACGCGTTCAAGGCTGCCGGTATCCCGGAGCCGAAGGCCGGCTGGACCTGGGACGACATGTACTCCGCCGCCGGCAAGCTCGCCAACAAGGGCGGCGCGAAGTACGGGCTGGTCGCGGACCAACTGACGTCGGCGGACGCACCGTTCACGATGAGCATGTACTCCGTGTCGGCGGGCGGCGCTCCCTTCACGGACAACGTGAACCACCCGACCAAGGCCGAGGCGGACGACAAGTACACCGAGGGCGTCACCAAGCTCGCGGCCGCGATCAAGTCCGGCGCGGTCGCCCCGCCCGGGTACGACGCGTCGAACGTGCCGGCGCTGTTCTCCGGCGGCAAGGTGCCGATGATGTTCGGCGGACAATGGCTGGCGGCCGGGTTCCAGACGGACAAGCCGAAGATCAAGTACGGGTTCGCCCCGTTCCCGCAGCTGAACACTCCGACGACTCTGTACGACTCGGTCGGCATCTGCACCCCGCAGTACACGGCCAACGAGGACGCGACGTACAAGGTGCTGCAGTACCTCAACACCAAGGTGTGGGACGCGGTGCTGCCGGCCTCGCCGGTCGCTCCCCCGGCGTACACGCCCGCGCAGGAGAGCTACTTCAGCGCGCTGACCAAGGCCGGTCAGACCACGGTCGTCGACACGGTGAAGGCTGACCTGTCTGCCGAGAAGACGGTCGGCGTCCGCTTCACCACCCAGTGGGCCTCACAGGTCGGCGACCTGACCACGGCGTACTACCAGCCGATCCTCAATGGCAAGAAGCCGGTCTCCGACCTGCAGACCTACGTCGGCAAGATCAACGACCTGATCAAATCGGCTGGCTGACAACCCCGCTGCGTCCGAAGAACCGTGGGGCAGGACCCGCGGTTCCTCGGACGCAAGCCGCTCGAACGTCGCCGCCACCACCCACCACACGCCACCCGCCGACGACCCGCTGCGTCCGAACAACCGCGGGGCACGACCCACCCCTCCTCGGACACAAGCGCCCAGACCTCGCCGCCACCACCCGCCACCCACCGACGACCCGCCGCGTCCGAACAACCGCGGGGCACGACCCACCCCTCCTCGGACACAAGCCGCTCACACGTCGCCACCACCACCCGCCGCGGGCCGCTGACCCGCTGCGTCCGAACAACCGCGGGGCACGACCCACCCCTCCTCGGACGCAAGCGCTCAGACCTCGCCGCCACCACCCGCCACCCGCCGGCGACCCGCTGCGTCCGAACAACCGCGGGGCACGACCCACCCCTCCTCGGACGCAAGCGCTCAGAGACCTCGCCGCCACCACCCGCCACCCACCGGCGACCCGCTGCGTCCGAACAACCGCGGGGCACGACCCACCCCTCCTCGGACACAAGCCGCGCACACGTCGCCACCACCACCCGCCACCCGCCGCAGGTCGCCGATCCGTTGCGTCCGAAAAACCGCGGGGCAGGACCCGCGGTTCTTCGGACGCAAGGGCTCGGGCGGTAGGCGGCGGCGTGTCGCTTAGACGGCCTGCCAGAGGGAGAGGGCGAAGCGGGCTGCTGAGTCGGTCCACCAGGCGCCGGGCGTGAAGCCGGCCTTGTCGAGCTCGGCCTCGACGCCGTAGCGGTGGAACTTGGCCGAGATCTCGGTGCTCAGCTCCTCCCCCTCGGCGAACTCCACCTCGAGGCCGATCTCCGGGATCAGCACCCGCATCGCGCGGTCGGCCCGCAGGTGCATCTCGATCCACTCGTTGTCCGGATCCCACAGCGCGACATGGCTGAACGCGTCGACGTCGAAGTCCGCGCCGAGCTGCCGGTTCAGCACCCGCAGCACGTTCTTGTTGAACTCGGCCGTCACCCCCGCGCTGTCGTCGTACGCCGCGACGAGCGTCGCCGGGTCCTTCACCAGATCGGTGCCGAGCAGCAACCATTCGCCCGGCTCGAGCACCTCGCGCACGGAGGCGTAGAACTCCTCGCGCTCGTCCGGCAGCAGGTTTCCGATGGTTCCACCGAGGAACGCGACCACCCGTGGAGCCTCACCCGGCAGCTTGTCGAGGTGCTCGGTGAAGTCGCCGACGACTCCGTGGACTACCAGGCCCGGGTAGTCGGTGGTGATCGCGGCGGCCGCCTCGCGCAGCGCTGATTCGGATACGTCGAGCGGCACGAACGTCGTCAGCGTGCCGTGGTCACGCAGGCCGTTCAGGATCAGCCGGGTCTTCTCCGAAGAGCCGGAGCCGAGCTCCACCAGGGTCCGCGCCCCGGTCAGCTCGGCGATCTCGCCGGACCGGGCGGCGAGGATCTCCCGCTCCGCCCGGGTCGGGTAGTACTCCGGCAGCCGGGTGATCTCCTCGAACAGCTCGCTGCCACGCGCATCGTAGAACCACTTCGGCGCAAGCCACTTCCGCTCCGCCGTCAGTCCGTCCCGGGCGTCCTCCCGCAGTGCGCGGGCGGCATAGTCCGGAGTCAGGTGAACGTCGATCTCGGGGTCGATCAGCGTCGGCTGAGCGGGGCGGTGGGGTGGGGTCAGAGATGGCACCTGACCGGGGCGGTGGGGTGGGGTCAGAGATGGCACTGTCGTCCTTCCATCGGGAGCTCCTCCGATCGAGAAGCCAAGGGCGTTCCAGGGATCGGGGCGGTGCCCGGCGTCGCGGGACTGGTGGGTGTCAAAGGGCTGATGGCGAGAGCATTCTTCGTGGCCAGCACCAACGATCGGTCGGGGACTTCTTCCCAGCCGTCTGCTGTCCACGGCTCCGAGCTGACGGCGACTGACTCCGCGGTCCGGCGGACCCAGAGCGAATGCGTCCACGTGGTCGCCACGATCTGCTCGCCGTCGGTCAGCAGCACATTCAGCCGGGACTCGGGCGCGGCCGCAGCCACCTCACGCACCACCGCCGCCACCGCCTCAGCCGCTGACACTGACGCTGACGCTGACGCTGACGCTGACGAACCAGCGTCCGCCGACGACCCGGAGTACAGGCGGTCCTGGATGAGTGCCCAGAGCAGCGCCGAGTCCATCGGGGCGTCGAGGGTCAGCAGTTCGGACACCGGCAGTGTTTCGGCGAGCTTGGAGACAGATCCGGGCCAGCCGCTGATCAGCCCGTTGTGGCTGAACAACCACTGGTCCCGCACGAAGGGAGCGACAGCCGACTCGTTCAGCGGCGACCCGACTGTTCCATTCCGTACTGCGGCCAGCACCGCGCCGGACTGCACAACTCGAGCCAGCCCTGGCAGGGATTCGTCCGCCCAGATCGGCACGCTCCGCCTGTACCGGACCGGTCGACGGTCGTCGGTTGGCGCGTCGGGATTGCCGGCCGCTTCGACCTCGTCCACATACCAGCCGATCCCGAAACCGTCGGCGTTGACGGAACCGCCGCCGCGCATGTCCGAAGGCGCCCAGCTCTGCTGGTAGAGCGAGTGCTCCGGCTCCAGCACCAGCGAGGCCAGCGATACCGGCGGCCCGAGGTAGGCCAGGTGTCGGCACATCAGCGTTCTCCCCGTGCACTACTGCTGAAGCCCACTAGCCCAGCTCCCCCGGACGGGGATCGCGGGCGCACCGGAAGCCGGCGAAGATCTGCCGCCGGATCGGGTAGTCCCAGTTCCGGAAGGTGCCGCGGGCGACCACTTCATCGGTACCGAACGAACCGCCGCGCAGCACCTTGTAGTCGCTGCCGAAGAACACCAGCGAGTACTCGTCGTACGGAAAGGCGCGGAACCCCGGGTACGGCGTGAAGTCGCTGCTCGTCCACTCCCAGACATCCCCGATCAGCTGCTCCACCCCCAACGGCGAAGCACCTGCGGGGTACGCCCCGACCGGCGCGGGCCGCAAGTGCCGCTGACCGAGGTTCGCGTGCCGCGGGCCAGGGTTGTCGTCGCCCCAGGGGAAGCGCCGCGTCCGCCCGGTCGCCGGGTCGAACCGCGCGGCGAACTCCCACTCCTCCTCGGTCGGCAGCCGTTTCCCCGCCCACGCCGCATAGGCCTCGGCCTCGTAGAAGCAGACATGCATCACCGGCTCGTCGAGGGGCAGCAGCTCGCGGTGCCCGAATCTCGTGCGCAGCCACTCGCCGTCGACCTGCTCCCAGAACCGCGGCGCGTCCAGCGAAGCCTTCTGCACCTGCGCCCACCCGGCGTCGGACCACCACTTCGGATCCGCATATCCGCCGGCCGTGACGAACTTCAGGTAGTCCCCATTGCTGACCGGAGCCGTGTCGATCACGTACGGCGCGACGCGGACCGCATGAGCGGGTCGTTCGTTGTCGAGCGCCCAGGGCTCGACCGACGTACCCATCTCGAACACTCCACCCGGTACGAGCACCTCGGGCCGGGCCAGCCGTCGCCCGGCCGGTGGCGCGGGAGAATCGAGCACAGGAACTCCGGTGCGCAGCTGGTGGGTGGCGAGCATCGTCTCGTCGTGCTGCTGCTCGTGCTGCACGATCATGCCGAAGGCGAACGCGTTGTCGACGAGCTCGCGACCACCGTCGAACTTCACGTGATCCAGCACGTCGAGCACCTTGTCCCGCACCTCCACCACGTAGGCGCGAGTCTCGGTCGGACCCAGCAGCGGCAGCGAAGGACGATCCGCCCGCGCGTGCATGAACGCGTCGTACAGCTCGTCGATGTCTTGCCGGACCGGCTCGCGGCCGCCGACGTCGCGGACCAGCCAGAGCTCTTCCTGGTTGCCGATGTGCGCGTAGTCCCAGACCAGCGGTGACATCAGTTTCGAGTGCTGGCGGACGAGGTCGTCTGTGTCGACCGCGTCGGTCAGCTGCACGGTCCGGGACCGCGAGCGATCCAGCTGCTCGGCGACGAATGCGCGCAGGCCCTCGGCGGTCAGCTCGGACAGTTGGTGGGTCATGATGCTCGCCTTCTGTGGGTGTCGTCGACGATGCAGTGCAGTCGGGTTGCGACTTGGTCGAGCAGTTCGTGATCGACGCCGGTGCGGTCCAGGACGGTGGTACCCAGGTCGACCACGTCACGTGCGGCCTGCAGCACCAACTTGTCGTCGAGGCCCTCGCGGGCCGCCGGGAACCATCGACCCGCGGCCGGCTCGGCCGCGGCTAGTGCCTGGTCGATCACGGCCGGATCGGACATCAGCGCGGTCAGTAGCAGTGTCGGCGCGATCCACCCGTCGCCCTGCTGGGCGTCGAGGTAGCGCACCTCGAGATATCCCCGCGGCCGAATCGGCGGGAAGAGGGTGGACAGGTGGTAGTCCAGATCCTCGTACGACGGTCTGTCGTCGGGCAGGGCGCCATCCGCCCACGCACCGAAGGTGAGACCTGCGGGCGCGTCCCAGTTGTGACCGCGGCGGAAGCACAGCACAGGTGCCTCCATCGCCGTCCGGGCCCACGCGGCAGCGGGATCGCCATCCAGCGGAGGTGGTTCCGTGAAGGGCGCGCAGGTGCCGAAGGTGGCCTCGGTCCGGGCGGAGGCCCAGCCGGTGTCCGAGCCTTCCCTGCGGCGGGAGTTCGCGAACAGCGCGACCAGCGCCGGACCGAGATCGTGGAGAGCGCGCCAGCGGGTCGTCGTCTGATCGGCTTCACCGGCATCCAAGCAGATCTGCAGACCAGCGGTGCTGCACATCATCCGGGGGCCGTGCGGGCCGAGCTGCTGGAAGGCGCGTTCCATCGCGGCGTACCGGGGAACGGTGAGGATGCGGCGGGGCGGGCGGAAGGCGTCGAGGCCGTGATCACCCGGAACCAGACCGGCAGCGTGCAAGAGAGCGGTGAGTTGGGCCGCGTCGGCGGCGGTGTCCTCGATCAACCTCGGGACAGAGGCGGAGGCGGGACCTGAGATCTCCACCTGGCCACCCGGCTCGACAGTGACCAGTGCACCCCGGCCAAGTGGCAGCTGCGGGCTGCCTGGCACCAGGGTGGTAGGCGCGTGGGCGCCCAGGGCCTTGCTGAGTTGTTCGGCGTCGAGAGATCGGTGCGGATCATCCGCGTGATGCACCGTCCACTCCAGCTCGATGCCCTGCAGCCGGGGAGGACCATGCTTGAAGCACACCATCGCGACGTAACCCTCCGCCTCCACACGGGAGCCGATCGGAGTCGTCGCCGGGAAACCACCAGGCTCCGTCACGTCATCGAACCTAACCGCGTCCGGGGACCGGGACAACCGACAACGGGTTACTCATGGATGACATGCCAGCCGGATCGGCGGCCCCGCACCACTCGTTCTGGATCATGCCCGACATAGTGCCGGGCGCCACCGACAATATTCCGCGGCCGGATCAGCCAGGGTCTTGCTCACAGGGTTGACCGGGAGGAACGTGGACGGGCGGGGGGCTTGCCGCGACGTGGGGGCAACCACATGGCGAATCTGCGCACCGGCCTGCGCTGGACGGTACTGACGGCTGCGACCTCTCTCCTGGCCGTCGGCGGATGCGGCATGACCGTCGGAGAGGGGATTGGGCCTACGGATGATCCCAGCCCGAGCGTGGTTGCTCCGGCACTGCCCAGCACAATGCCTCCCTCGACCGGTACGACGCGTCGGGGGCCGCAGCCGGTCGAGGTCACCTACCTCGTGCAGATCAACGAGGACCAATCCACCGGGCAGTTCCGCTACAACGTGGTCACCGACGGCGCCACGAAGATGCGCGTCAAGGAATCGCTGTACGCCGAGCCGGGCGTCGTCGGGGAGGAGGCCGTCTACACGTGGGACGGCACCCGGATGCTGGTGTTCTCAGAGCAGAACGCTCCGCCGTACACCGTCTACGAGGCTCCCCGCGAACACCCGAACGAGTTCACGGCGATCACCAGCTGGCAGACGAACCTGTGGTCCGCGGCGCGGGCTCCGGGGTGCACCCACCTCAAGACCACGCAGCCCATGCTCGGCCGGCTCGCGGCGGGATACCGGTGCGTGACTGCAAGCCCGGATCCAGCAGCGCCCGCGCCGGGCGACCTCTGGGTCGACCAGGCAACCGGGATCCTGCTGAAGGCGCCGGACCTGGTAGCCGAGAAGCTGGTGTTGAACCCGAAGACCGATGCGAAGACCTTCTCGACCATGCCGCCGGCCGGCGCCGAGGTGACCGTCATCGCGGCCAAGAAGGCCTCCCCAGCCCAGGCCCCCGACTTCACGTTGCAGCTGGTGAAGGGCAGCCGGATCGGGCTGCATGATCTGGCTGGCAAACCCTTCGTTCTGGCGTTCTTCTCGTCGGACCTGGCCTTCGACGAGAAGGGTGAGGTATGCCCGGGATGCCGTGAAGCGCTACTCGCGCTGCAGACCCTGACCGGCAACGGCACCAAGCCGAGGGTGCTCGGAGTGCAGATAGGTGACCTGGGTAAGCCCGGATATCCCCTGGTCGTGCCCGGGGTCACGCTCACCCTCGCCCATGAAGAGACGCCGGTGGTTCAGAACAGCTTCGGGTTGACCGAAATGGTGGCCTTCGTCTTCGTCCGCTCCGATGGCAAGATCGCCGCGGCCTACGACCGTGTCCCGACCAAGCAGCAGATGACGCAGAGCCTCGCGGCGCTCAATTGACGCGTCGGGCTGTTCACTGTGAGCCACCAGGTCAGCTGATGCGGGGGCACCCGCCGCAGGGCTTCACGTTGGGAAGGGCGTAGACGAAGCAGCACGACGTACGCACCTGTTGGTCGAGCCGGATCCCGAAAGCTGCGGCTGCTTCGGCGGCGTACGGCGGCTCGTCGGGCAGGCGGAGCGCCGCGCGAAGTTCGTCCTCGACCGCGCCGAGCCGTTGCAGCGAGCTCAGCTTCACGCCAGGTCGGTAGCTGTCCGTGAACGCACGCGTGTGCGTCTCGAGCTGGGCCGCCGCGTGGTCCAGCCCAATCACCTTGTCGGAGAGCAGCGCCACTTCGGCGGGGTAGTGCGCCATCGGGTGACGCCTGAACGCCAGCGCCTCGGGCGACACCTCAGGCGAAACCCCCGTCAGCGCGGTGGAGACACCAGCCACGATCGACGGCACCTGGACGTACCACATGAGCACGAACATCGCGGCCACCTGCACCGGCGGCTCGATCTCGTACTCGCGCGCGTAGTCGTCCTGCAGCGCCTTGCGCCACCCGTACGTCGGGTCGCCCCCGGCCTGCTGATCCGCCAGCAGCTCAGCGCAGGTGATCCACTCGGGCCCAGGGGGCGCAGACGCAGTACGGACGGACAGCCAAGGCACCTCGCCGTCCAGGATGTCCGCGAGACGGCTCGCGGTGTACGTCATGCCGACAGCGTACGGTCGGGCACCACCACCGGAGCTCCCCCGACCTCGACCACGATCGCCCGCAGGCCGAACACCTCCGCCAGCAGTTCCTCGCTCAGCACCTCCACGGGGCGCCCCTGCGCCGCGATCTGCCCGTCACCCATCACCACCAGGTGGTCGGCGTACTGCGCTGCCAACGTCAGGTCGTGCAGCACGGTCACCACAGTCCGGCCGGAGGTGTGCGCGGCCGCGTGTACGACGTTCATCACGTCCACCGCGTGAGCCAGATCCAGGTATGTCGTGGGCTCGTCGAGCAGCAGGTGCTGGGTGCCCTGCGCAAGCACCATCGCGATCCACACTCGTTGCCGCTGGCCACCGGACAACTGGTCCACCGGGCGGTCGCGTAGCTCAGCGAGCTCGACTGCAGCCAGCGCGTCGTCGATAGCCTGCTCGTCCTCCGAGGTGAGTCGCGCGAACAGCCCGCGATGCGGGTGCCGGCCACGGGACACCAACTCCGCGGCGGTGATGCCTTCTGGGGTGACCGGCCCTTGCGGGAGAACGCCCAACTGCCGGGCGAGGTCGCGCGCCGGCAGTTTGTGGATGTCCTTTCCGTCCAGCAGGACCCGGCCTGTCCGAGGACTGAGGAGCCTGCTCATTCCTCTCAGGAGGGTCGACTTGCCGGAGCCGTTCGGCCCCAGGATCGCCGTCAACTGCCCGGTCGGCACGTCGAGGTCGAGCCTCGACACGACAGGTTTGTCGGTGCCGTACCCGAGGGTGAGGTTATCGACGAGCACGGTCAACGCCCCTTCTGCTGACGACCGATGAGCTGAAGCAGGTACGGCGCTCCTGCCGCGGCGGTGACCACCCCGACGGGCAACTCGTACGGGCCGACCCGCAGCACCTGCAGGCCGTTCCGCGCCACGAGATCAGCCAACGTCACGAACAGCGCGCCGAGCATCGCGGTCGTCAGCAGCGGCGGCCGGTCCACCCGCGCGAGTCGCTGCGCGATCTGTGGAGCCACGAGCGCGACAAACGCGATCGGCCCGGCTCCGGCGGTTGCCATCGCCGCCAGGACGGTCGCCACGATGAGGAGAAGGAGTCGCGCGCGGGAGACCCGCACCCCGAGCGAGGCGGCGACGTCATCGCCGAGCACCAGCGCGGACAGGTCCCGGTTGAACATCATTGCCACTGGCAACAGAATCAGCACCGCCAGGCCGACCGGTATCGCATCTGACCAGGTCCGCGCGTTGAGCGAACCGGCCAGCCAGGCAGCCGCCCGGCCTGCGTCCGTGACATCGCCGACCACCAGCAGCCAGGCCACCAACGAGTTCGCCGCGGCGGCAACACCGACGCCGATCAGGACCACTCGGCTGGCATCGACGACACCGCGCTGGATCGAGAGTAGTCCGACGGTCAACGTGGCGAGGAGTCCGCCGAGCACAGCGGCCAGCGGCAACCCGACTTTGGCGGCTGCCCCGGAGAGATTCCCGCCGCCGCTGCCCGCGAGCACGATCACCGTGACCGCTGCTGCCGATGCGCCGGAGTTCACCCCGACGATGTCCGGGCTGGCCAGCGGATTGCGCGACAAGGTCTGCAACAGCGCGCCGGAGACCGCGAACGCGATCCCCACCAGCAATCCCGTCGCGACTCTTGGCAGTCGCAGTTCGAGCACGATCAACTGGGTGCCGCTGTCACCAGCGCCTAGCAACGTGCGCAATACCTCGTCGAGCGGCAACTTCGTCGTACCGAGGCTCAACGAGAACAACGCGACAACCACAGCCGCTACGGCGAAGGTTGCCGCGAGCACCATCGTCCGTGGTTTGGCCACGGCTGGTTTGCTGACTGCTTCCTCGACGGCCGTCACAACGCGACCGCCCGGCGCCGTACGACGAGCACGAACAGCGGCGCCCCGACGATCCCCAGTACTACGCCCGCCTGGACCTCGCCGGCTCCTCCGACGAGCCGCCCGACCAGGTCCGCCAGGATCAGTGCGGCAGCTCCGGTCAACCCGGCGGCCGGAATCAGCCAGCTGTTGCGGGCACCGAAGATCCTGCGCGCGACGTGGCCCGCCAACAGCCCTAGGAACCCGATCGGCCCACAGGCGGCGACACCCGCGGCGGTGAGCAGCCCGATCGCCAGTAGCCCGACGAGCCGCGCCCGGCGTACGGACAATCCAAGCCCAGCGGCCACATCGTCGCCCAGGGCAAGCAAGTCGAGGTCACGCGCATTGATGATGGCGAGGACCAGCCCGACGATGGCGAACGGCAACACCTGGCTCGCGACATCGAGCCCCCGGCCGGCCACGGAACCCACCGCCCAGAAGCGGTACCCGTCCAAGGTGTCAGCGTCGAGCAGCACGATCGCCGACGTCACCGCCCCCAACATCGCGGCTACCGCGGCACCCGTCAAGGCCAACCCGACCGGGGTCGCCCCGCTCCCCCGCGAGGCCAACCGCTGCACCCCGAAGGTCGCCGCCAACGCGCCCGCCAACGCACACCACACGGCCGACCCGACCGACTCCACCACCCCGACCTGCAGCCCGAGCACCACCGCCACAGCAGCGCCGGCACTGACCCCGAAGATCCCCGGCTCGGCCAGGGCGTTGCGCGTATGTCCCTGCATCAGCGCTCCGGCGACACCTAGGCATGCCCCGATCAACAACGCCACCACGGCCCTGGGCAATCGCAGACTCCGCACAATCACATCCGCATCAGTCCCCGCGGGCTCGACCAACGCCCGCACCACCGCCCCCGGCCCCACCCACCGAGTCCCGAAGACCAAACTCGCCCCGAATGCCACCCCCACCACCAACACCAGCCCCACCAACGCCACAGGCCTGGACACACCCCGGACAGGCCTCATGCCAGAGGATCTTAGGTGACCCTTACCCAACCGCCCCAGCCCACCTCCGCCAGATCCGCCGAACACCAGCCCCGACAGCCACCCGACCAACGGGAACCACCCCGGCTCAGACCCGGCGCGGGGACCACGCCGGCCCCGTCCGAGCGGGGCGCAGTCCGCCTCCGATCCAGGCACAGTAGTTAGGGGACCCTTACCTTGGTGGAGTAGGGTGCGGGGACTTGTTGTCGATCGGCTGGGGAGATCTTGTGAGCGTCCGCCGCTTTGGTGCTCTGTTCGTCGTTGCTGCTCTGGCGTTGTCGGGTTGTGGGGGTGGGTCCGAGAAGGAGAACTCGTCGGCAGGAGCCGGGTCGACCGATGGATTCCCGCGGACCGTGGAGCACGCGATGGGCAAGACGGAGGTGAGGACGAAGCCGAAGAGGGTGGTTGCGCTCGACACCAGCTTCGTGGATGCCACCTTCGTGCTGGATACGCCGGTCGTCGGGTACACGGACTACCGCACGATCAACGGGAAGTTGCCGGACTACCTGGGCGACGAGCGGACGCAGTACGGGGCTGAGGCAGCGAGCGTCGGGACGTTGGCCGAGCCGAATCTCGAGAAGATCGCGGCGCTCAAGCCGGACCTGATCATCTCGGCGAAGGTACGGCACGAGAAGTTGTACGAGCAGCTGAGCAAGATCGCGCCGACGGTGATGTCAGAGACGACCGGGCCGACCTGGAAGGACAACATCCGGCTCGAGGCGAAGGCGCTCGGCGAGGAAGCCCTGGCCGAGAAGGAAATCACGTCGTACGAGGCGGCAGCCAAGGCTGTCGGTGCGGCGATCAACGCGAAGGCCGACAACCCGACGGTCTCGGTGGTGCGGTTCGTGGACGGGCCGACCCGGCTCTACCAGAACGCGAGCTTCTCCGGGATCGTGCTCAAGGACGCCGGGCTGAAGCGGCCGAAGTCGCAGGACGTCGACGGGTTCGCGGCTGAGATCAGCGCCGAGCGGATCAAGGACGCGGATGCTGACGCGATCTTCGTGGCGACGTACGCGGACGACAAGGGCCTGAGCGCGAAGACCGCCGATCAGTTCAAGGCGAACCCGCTGTGGAAGCCGCTCGCCCCGAAGGTGCACGAGGTCCCGGACCTCACCTGGATGACCGCGGTCGGCCTGCAGGGCGCCTGGGCGATCCTCACCGACCTCGCCAACACCTTCACCGTCCCCGCGCCGACCAAGAGCTGACCGGACGCCCGGCGTCGGCGGCGCGAGTTGGGGTCGTGGGGCTGGGTAGGGTCAGGTTATGAGCGGGCTGGAGAGGTGGCACGTCGGGCCGTGGACTACGCGGGGGTCGTTGCCGGGTGAGCCGCTCGAACCGGGGCGGAAGCGGACGCCGGACGAGTTGAACTTCGACGTCGTCGGGTTGGCCCGGATCCTCGGCCGGCGCTTGTCCGGGCGCGAGGAACTCCAGGTCAGGCTCTGGCAGAACGAACTGCGCCCCACCCACACCAGGCTGTGCGGCGTCCACACGCTCGCCGACCCCGAAAACTCCCGCAAGCTCGAGGAGACCGCCCGCGAGACGTTCGCCTGGTTGTCCACCCGGGCACCCGCGGGCTACGAGTTCATCCTCACCGACGCCGTACACCTGCAACCGCTCACGGACCTCAGCGCCGAGGTCGTCACGGTCGACGCCGTCATCGCGATCGCCGCCGAACGTGGCGACGCCCTCCCCGCCGACCGCTTGGCCGCTTCGCACGTACGACGTAACTCGGCCGGCGACTGGTTCGCCGGAGATGCAGTCTGCAACTGGTCCGGCCCCTACCCCACCTCCGACGAGGCAGCCGACGCGGTCAGAGCCGCCCGGGTAGAACTGACGAACCAGCTAAGCCAAGCGGGTCACGAAGACCTGGCAGCCACCGCCAATAGCTGGCCCGACGTCCAGGTGGAACCGCCCCCCACACGTCCATAACCCCGTGCCGCCAGCGCGACGGCCAGCGGGGCGGCCGTCTGCAGCGACTCGGCGTCCGTGCCCCGAAGTCCTACAGCGTCCAGCTCGCCACGAAGTAGCCCACTCCGTACGGCGCCGCGTGGTACAGCAGGTCTCCCGTCAGCTCGGCGGAGGCTGCCGCGCCGGCTAGGACCTGCCAGGGGGCTCGACCGGGGGCCTGGAGTTCCAGCGCGAGTTCAGGGTCCAGCGCAGCAAGGGTTGTCGCGTCAGCCAGGTCGAGCGCGGCCGCCACCGTACTGTCGAAGATCTCCGCGCGCGGATGCAGGTGGACCGGCGAATGCTCGCTGCGCCGGGCGGACCCGTCCCCCATCACCAGCAGCGCCACCCGATCATTGCTAGCGGCAACTTCCTGGCCGAGTTCGAGGCAGGCCGCGACGGTTTCATCGGCGGCCACGGTGAGCGACGTCCGGGGCAGTACTGCGGCCTTGCTCTGCGACACGAGCCAGCTCCCCATCAGCAGGGACAACGGCAACACGGGTTCGCCCGAGCCAACTCGCACACCGGGCGCGCCGTACGGGCCGAAGCTGCCGCCCGCCGCCGCGTCGTACCGGCTGCCGGTGACGGGTCCAGAGCCGACGATCACCAACCGGTCCGCGTCAGCGAGCTGATCGATCGCGCTGAGGCAGGCGGCCCTCAGGTCGTCCAACTCAGCCGCAGCGCCTCCGGCGACAGCAGGAACCAGAAGCGGCGGATGCGGGCAGACCGCAGCGCTGACGATAGGCACCTCCCCACCGTAGACGAGCCCGCCAGAGGGCTCGGACGCAGCGGCAGGAGTCAGGAGGCGCGGAGGTAGCGGAGGAAGAGGTAGCCGTCGTCGGCGCTGAGTACGGAGGTCAACGTAAGCCGCCGGGTGACCGTCTCGAACGCCCCGGCGGTGATCCGCCCGGCACCGGGCCCGGTGAGCAGCGGCGCGATCGACAGGCACATCTCGTCCACCAGATCGGCCTCGGTCAGCGCGCCCAACAGATGCGGGCCGCCTTCGCACAGGATCTGCGGCAATCCGCGCTCCGCCAGCGTTCCCACCACTGCGGCAAGATCGACCTCCGCCGCACCACACACCAGTACGTCGGCCACTTCGGCGAGCGCCGCCCGACGATCAGGCGGAGAGGCGGCGTGGGTGATCACCAGCGGCCTGACCGGCGAGTGGAACACCTGGTTGATCGGGTCGAGGTCGAGCCGCGACGACACGATCGCGAGCGTCGGGTTCTCCGCCAGCCCGTTGGCCTGGCGCCACTTCCTGCGCTCGGCCCCCAGCCGCAGCGGGTTGTAGCCCTCGATCCGGATCGTTCCGGCGCCGACCAGGACCACGTCGCTGAGCATCCGCAACTTGCCGAACAGCTCGCTGTCGGCCGGGCCGGCCAGAGACTTCGACTGGCCGTCGATCTCGACCGCGCCGTCGATGCTGGACACGAAGTTGCTGCGCAGATGCGGCACCGACCGATCCTCGACCTGGTAGGCCCCGATCACCTCTTCGGCGGACAGCTCTTCCAGTCGACGCATCAAGCCAGGCTCCTTCTGGTTCCGGCGGGCTGGGCCGAGCCCCGCAGTACTGCGATCAGGTCGAGCGCCTGGCGGGCGGCCGACACGTCGTGAACCCTGAAGACCCGGGCACCGAGCCAGGCCGAGATGCTCAGAGCGGCCAACGTACCGGAACCCCGCTGCCCCGGTGGGAGATCGAGCGTCTCCCCGATGAAGTCCTTGTTGGAGACCGCGACGAGCACGGGCCAGCCGGTCGCGGCCAGCTCGTCCAGCCGCCGGGTCAGCTCGAGCGACTGCAGGGTGTTCTTGCCGAAGTCGTGGGTCGGGTCGATGACGATCGCGTCGCGGCTGACCCCCGCGGCGACCGCGCCCTCCGCCAGCCTGGTGGTCGTCCGGATCACATCAGCCACGACGTCGTCGTACGCCATCCGGTGTGGATCCGTCCGCGGCGTGAGGCCGCCGACGTGGCTGCAGACCAGCCCGGCACCGACCTCGGCCGCGGCTGCCGCCATCTCAGGGTCCGAGCCGGCCCAGGTGTCGTTGATGAGGTTCGCGCCGGCCGCTCCGACCCGCCGGGCGACGCCGCTGCGGTAGGTGTCGACGCTGATCACCAGGTCGGGATGCCGCGTGCGGATCCCCGCGACGAAGTCCACCGTGCGGCGGAGCTCCTCCTCCTCGCTGACCGGTTCGCCGTAGCCGGCCTTGACCCCGCCGATATCGACCAGGTCGGCGCCATCGGCGACCGCCTTGTCGATCGCCTCGTACGCCGCCTCGGTGGCGTACGTGGCGCCGCGGTCGAAGAACGAGTCGGGGGTCCGGTTCACGATCGCCATCAGCGCGAACTCGCCGGGGGCGAAGGAGCGGTGGCCCAGCCGCAGTACACCGGGAACCGCCTGGTCGTCAGCCACGCCCCCGACTCTATCCGGCGGCTCAGGGCCGGACTTCGGCCATTGATCGGATGAATTAAGCCCAGCCGGTGCGGATGTGCCACATATCCTATAGGATCCGTCCGACAGATCGGATCACAGGACGGGTATCCATGCCGCGCTTCACCGAGTTCGAGACCTACGACGTCCGCTTCCCCACGTCGCTGCACCTGGACGGATCCGACGCGATGAACGCCGACCCGGACTACTCCGCGGCGTACCTGATCCTGCGCACCGACGCCGGCGACGGACTGGAAGGGCACGGGTTCGCCTTCACCATCGGGCGCGGCAACGACGTCCAGACCGGCGCGATCGAGGCGCTCCGCGACCACGTGCTCGGACTCGACCTGGACGCCACGCTGGCCGACCTCGGCGGCTTCTGGAAGTCGCTGGTGCACGACTCCCAACTCCGCTGGCTCGGCCCCGAGAAGGGCGTCATGCACATGGCGATCGGGGCGGTCGTGAACGCCGTCTGGGACCTCGCCGCGAAACGCGCCGGCGTGCCGCTGTGGAAACTCCTCTCCGACCTCACCCCCGAACAGCTCGTCGACCTGGTCGACTTCCGGTACCTCACCGACGCGCTCACCCGCGAGGAGGCGCTGGAGATCCTGTACGCCGCTGTGCCGGGCCGGGGTGAGCGGGAGAAGTTGCTGCGCGAGCGGGGCTACCCGGCGTACACGACGACGCCCGGCTGGCTCGGGTACGACGACGCCAAGCTGGTGCGGCTGTGCCAGGAGGCGGTGGCCGAGGGGTTCAGCCAGATCAAGCTCAAGGTCGGCGCGAACCTCGACGACGACATCCGCCGGATGCGGCTGGCCCGCGAGGCGGTCGGCCCGGACATCCGGATCGCGATCGACGCCAACCAGCGCTGGGACGTGGCAGACGCGATCACCTGGATCGAGGCGCTCAAGCCGTACGACGTGTGGTGGGTCGAGGAGCCGACCAGCCCCGACGACATCCTCGGCCATGCTGCGATCGCTCGCGCCATCGCGCCGGTCCGGGTGGCGACCGGCGAGCACGCGCAGAACCGGGTCGTCTTCAAGCAGTTGCTGCAGGCGAAGTCGCTGTCGTTCGTGCAGATCGACTCGGCCCGCGTCGCCGGGGTCAACGAGAACATCGCGATCCTGCTGCTGGCCGCGAAGTTCGGCGTACCGGTGTGTCCGCACGCCGGCGGGGTCGGGCTGTGCGAGCTGGTCCAGCACCTGTCGATGTTCGACCTGGTCGCGGTCAGCGGCAGCACCGAGAACCGGGTGATCGAGTACGTCGACCACCTGCACGAACACTTCCTGGACCCGGTGGTGATCCGCGACGGGCACTACGTCGCACCGACGCTGCCGGGGTTCGGGTCCGAGATGGACGCCAAGACGCTGTGCGACTACCGGTACCCGAGTGGCAAGATCTGGGCGGACCTGACGAAGACCGAGCTGAAAGAGGAGAGTGGCAAGTGACGGATTTCGCCGGCCTGCGGGCCGTGGTGACCGGAGGCGCCTCGGGCATCGGGCTCGCTGCCGCCTCGTTGCTGGCAGCGCGCGGCGCCCAGGTCGTCATCTTCGACCTGAAGCCGGACGTGCCGGCCCCGCTGACCGGGATCGCCGCGGACGTCAGCGACGACAACTCCGTCCGCGACGCCGTCGCCGCGGCCGCCCTGCAACTAGGTGGCATCGACATCCTGGTGAACAACGCCGGCATCGGCGCGCAGGGAACGGTCGCGGGCAACGATGACGAGGAGTGGCACCGCGTACTCGACGTCAACGTGGTCGGCATCGCGCGCGTCACCCGAGCGACACTCCCCTACCTGCGTCGCTCGTCAGCGGCCGCGATCGTCAACACGTGCTCGATCGCCGCGACGGCGGGTCTGCCGAACCGGGCGCTCTACAGCGCGAGCAAGGGCGCAGTGCTGGCGTTGACCATGGCGATGGCTGCTGATCACGTGCGCGAAGGGATCCGGGTGAACTGCGTCAACCCGGGGACGGCCGATACGCCGTGGGTCGGGCGGCTGCTGGATGTCGCCTCGGACCCCTCGGCGGAGCGGGCTGCTCTCGAGGCTCGGCAGCCGATGGGGCGGTTGGTCAGTGCAGAGGAGGTCGCAGCGGCGATCGCCTATCTGGCGAGCCCGCTGTCTGGTTCGACCACCGGTACTGCGCTGGCGGTCGACGGCGGCATGCAGAACCTGCGGCTTCCGGCGGTTGCGACGGCTCCTTCGGGCTCGGGGGATGAGTCATGAAGCTCTTTCCAGAGGATTCTCGGATCGGTCTCGGCGGGGCTCCGCTGGCCGGTCTGTTCACGCCCGTCGCCGACGAGGAGGCGACCGCGACCGTCCAGGCCGCTTGGGATGAAGGCTGGCGCTACTTCGACACGGCTCCGCACTACGGACTCGGTCTCGCCGAGCAGCGCCTGGGTGCGGGGCTCGCGGGCAAACCGCGCTCGGAGTACGTGTTGTCCAGCAAGGTCGGGCGGATCATCTACGAGGCCGACACCGACGCCGCAGACGACGAGGGCTTCGCGGTGGTCTCGAAGCGCCGCCGCCGCTGGGACTTCAGCCGCGACGGCGTCCTCCAGAGCATCGAGGACTCACTCCGACGGATCGGTACCGACCGCCTCGACGTGGTCTTCGTCCACGACCCCGACGACCACTTCGACGAGGCGGTCGCGACGGCCTTCCCGACCCTGATCGAACTGCGCGACCAGGGCGTGATCGGCGCGATCGGCTCCGGTATGAACCAGACCGCGATGCTCACCCGGTTCGTCCGCGAGGTCGACCTCGACGTCATCATGCTGGCCGGCCGATACACCCTCCTCGACCCGGACGGCCTGGACGATGTGATGCCGGCCTGCGTCGAGAACGACGTACAGGTAGTTGCCGTAGGCGTCTTCAACTCAGGCCTCCTCTCGCAACCCCGCCCCGCGGCCGACGCGACCTTCAACTACGCCCCCGCACCCGCTGCACTCGTTGACAAGGCCAACAAACTCGCCGACGTCTGCGAATCCCACGGAGTCACGCTCCCCGCCGTGGCCCTCAACTTCCCCCTCCACCACCCAGCGGTCGCCGGAATAGCCGTGGGCTGCCGAACCGCCGACGAGGTCCACACCAACGCTGCCCTTTCCCGCACCAAGATCCCCGACGCCCTCTGGTCCGACCTCAAGTCCGCGGGTCTACTGCGCAAGGACGCCCCCACGCCCACCTAGTACTGCGGACCCCTACGTGCTCCTCCTTCGCCGAGTGAATCGCCCTGGCCTTTGCGGAAGCCCGACCCCTGCGGATGGCAAGCTCTTGGTCGTGAATGATGCTGATGCCAAGAAGACCCTGCACGGTTATCTGCGGTCGGCGCGCGGGGCGCTGGTTTGGAAGCTCGACGGGCTTGGCGAGTACGACATCCGCCGCCCGCTGACTCCGACCGGGACCAATCTCCTCGGCCTGATCAAGCACCTGGCGATCGTGGAGGCCGGGTACTTCGGCGACACCTTCGGGCGCCCCTTCCCCGAACACCTGCCGTGGTGGGACGACGACGCGGACCCCAACGCCGACTCGTTCGCCACCGAGGACGAGACGCGCGCCGAGATCGTCGACTGCTACCAGCGCGTGTGGGCGCACGCGGACGCGACGATCGACGCTCTCGACCTCGACGCGCCCGGCCGGGTGCCCTGGTGGACAAGCGGCGAAGTCACGCTGCACCAGATCCTGGTCCACGTAGTCGCGGAGACGAACCGACACGCGGGCCACGCAGACATCCTTCGCGAGCAGCTGGACGGCGCAGTGGGGATGAACGCCAAGAACTCGAACATGCCGGAGCGCGACGCGCAGTGGTGGGAGACCTACCGCGCCCGCGTCGAACTGGCGGCAAAGGCGGCCGAGCCCGACAAGCCCTGACCCGTTGCGGCCGTGCGGCTTCTCGGCCGACGCCAAAACTGGTTACGTAGCTCGTCCGTCGTGACGCTTGGTCCAGACCACGGGGTGCGGCGCCAATCCATCCGGTGCGCTGGCACTAGTTCCAGCGACGAACCTGCCTTGGTCACTGATAGCCATGGCTTGCGCCTGTCCGGTGCTGAGGCCAGGAAGCCACTCGAATTCGCCGCGGTGCCAGATGAACGCGAGCCGGGCGTTCCACCCGACTACTCGGCCCTCCCCGCCGATACCTTCCACCTGGACAAACCTCGAGCCTCGGTCCGGTCGGTCGATGCCTTGTGCGCGAAAAACCATCGGGCCTTCGTCGGGACTGATCGTCGTCAGGTCGTCTGGCGACCAGATGAAGCATTCCGGGTTGGCGCAGATCACGGCCTGGCCCCGGCTGCTAATGGCGATGGATTGGCCGGTCAGGTCTGTCAGCTGGTGGATTCGGCCGTCCTCCCACATCACCGGGACCGTGTTCATGGTGTCCACCGTCGCGTCTCCGACGATCCTGCCGCGGTCGTTCACGTCGAACGCGTGGGAGGACTGATCGACACCCGGCACCAGCGTGCCGAGGTCAATTATCTCGCCCGCCCACCACACGAACGCATGCACACGCCCCTTCGCGGTCATGCCGCTGCCTACTACCCAGCCACGATCGTTGATCGCGGTGGCGCACACGAGCGTCCCGCCCAGACTGCCCGGGCCGCCCAGGTCGACCATCTGGCCGTCCCTCCAGATAAAGGCGTGCCGGGCACCCCCAGCCGTCTCACTCGTTCCCACCACGACCCCGTGCCGGTTCACATCGCACGCCACGCTGTTCGACCCGCCGAGGGTCCCCAAGTCAGTGATCCGGCCATCGCGCCACAACACTGCATGACGGGCGCCGTCGGCGGTCTCGCTCTTACCGACCACCGCGCCATCGTCGTTGACCCCCAACGCCCAGCCATGACGGCCGCCCGGCAACAACTCAAGGTCAGTCAGCTGCCAGCTGTCCTGGCCGGTACCTCGGTCGCCTGGTGGACCAACCCCATCCATACTTTCGAGCGTAGCCAGCCGTGCCACGTACGCCCGGAATCGCCCGCTCGGATTCGTTCGGACTAGTGGCGGAAGAGACGGATGCCGGTCCATGTGAGGGCGATGTCGAGCTCCTTGCAGGCTTCAGCGATCTCGGCGCTTCGAATCGAGCCGCCCGGCTCTGCGATGAAGCGGACCCCGTGACGCCCGGCGTGATCGACGTTGTCCCGGAACGGCAATGCTCCATCGGACACCATCGCCACATCCGTCATCCGGGCCAGCCACGCTTGCCGGTCCGCAGTACTGAGCCAGTCTGCTTCGAGATAGTCGAGTTGATGCGCGATCCGCTCGGACAATCTCGGCTGGGTCGATCCAGCCAGTACGCCGGGATGACGGCGGAGCCACCACGTATCCGCCTTCTGGCCTGCCAACCGGGTGCAATCCACGCGAGACTGTTGTCCCGCGCCGATGCCGATGGTCATTCCGTCCTTGAGATAGGCGACCGAGTTGGACTGGGTGTACCGCAGGACGATCAACCCCAGCAGCAGGTCGTCGACCGCGGCCGCCGTCAACTCTCCGACCACCGGCTCGGCCAGCCACGATCGCGTCAGCGGCTCGTCGTCAGCGCGCTGCGTGAGGCGTAGTCCGAAGATCTCCCGGACCTCCTCGGCCGGCGGGGCGAACGCGTGGTCGGCTTCGAGGACCAGGAATGTCCCGCGTTTCTTCGCCGCAAGTGTTTCTACGACACCTTCTTCGTAGCCGGGAGCAACGATTCCGTCGCAGGTGAGGCGTTTGAGGAGGTCGGCCAGCTCGGCATCGACAGGATGAGAGATCGCGACGAAATCACCGAACGACGACTTGGGATCCGCGTCGCGGGCGCGCACGTAGGCACTCGTCACCGGGCTGACCGCGCTGAGACCGTAGGTGTTGCGCATAGCGGCATCGACCGAACCGGCCAGGGCAGCGCCGGCCGGAGAGACGTGTTTGAACGATGCTGCCGCCGGTGCGTCGAAGGCCGCGCTCGCCTCACGTACAAGCTGCCATGCCCCGACGGCGTCCAGGACGTTGATGTAGGAGGGCTCGCCGTTGACGACACGGAACGGCGAACTCCCGTCCCGAACGGATGTGATCGCGGCAGGTTGGTGCGGGTTGGTGCCGTAGCGCAGACGCATCGATGCCTCCGGAGCAGGTTGCTGCTGACCGAAGGCGCCCAGGCGGACGACGCCCAACTCGTACTGCGAACCGCTCCCCGGTGGTGCTCCACCTTCGCCAGTCGCGATCACCCGCAGCCTAACTCCCTTGAGTTTGCTGAGGCCGACGGGCGCTCTCTGTGTCCACAGGTCTACGGTTGCTGTGGACAACTTGGCGGGTTTTGGTGCATCACGGGATCCCTTATTTATAACGGGTTCTCGGCACAGAAACTGTCGGCGGGCACCTCTAGAGTTGTCGGTATGGATCTCGTGGAGATGCGGCCGGTGTGGTCGATGAGTGGCAGCGAACAGCTGACCGCCCTCGACGCAGTGCGCGACGAGATCACCCGGCTGGAAACCTACCGGCTCCAACTCCTGGCCGGCTTCGACGCCGGCGGCCACGCCAAACAGCTCGGCGCCCGCGACACCGCCGAACTCGTGTCGCTTCGGCACCGCCTCAACAAAGCCGACGTCCGCCGCGACCTCAAACTCGCCGCCGCGCTGCCCAAGTACGAACTCGTCACCGCCGCCCTACCCACGCCCACCGACGACCTAGACGACGATCAGAACGACACCGGCAGCAACACCGACGGTGAAAATGGCGGGGACAGTGACAGTGCCGCGCTGGAAGGCGACGGCGCCGAGGGGGACGCCGGTGCGGAGGCGCCGGTGCTGCTGCACCTGGCCCAGGCGAGGGCGATCGTGTCCGCGCTGGAAAAGGTCCCGACCACGGTGCCGGTGGAGGATGTGGTCGCGGCCGAGGAGCAGATGGTGCGGGCCGCGCGGCACCTGCCACCCGGCGACCTGCGCGACCTCGGCCGACAAATCCTGGAGTTGCTCGACACCGACGGACCCGAACCGGCCGAGGACAAGGCCTACGCCCGCGAGGCGTTCTGGATGAAGAACGCCGACCACGGCCTGAAATTCGGCGGGTTCCTCGCCAACGAAAACGCAGAGTTGCTCAACACCCTCATCGACGCCAACGCCAAACCCCACAAGACCATCGACGGCGAACAAGACCCCCGCTCCCGCGACAAGCGGCAAGCCGACGCGTTGACCACGGTGCTGAACGCCGCCGCCGGTGCCGGCACCACCGGCCACGGCGCCATCAAACCCCACATCACCGTCACCATCGACCTCACCGACCTCCAAAACGCCGTCGCCGCCACCATCACCGGCAACGGCCGGAATGGCGGGAACGCCGAAGGCGGCGGGAACGACGGGCTCGGCGGGCTCGATGGGAACGGCGGGTTCGAGGGGTTTGAGGAGCTCGCCGGGCTCGGCGGGGTCGGTGGGCTCGAGGGGTTTGAGGAGCTCGCCGGGCTCGGCGGGGTCGGTGGGTTCGATGGGCTCGGCGCCCTCGACCACACCAACCCGGGATTCGGCCGGTTCGTCTACGGCGGCAACCTGTCCGCCGCCGCCGTCCGCCGCCTCGCCTGCGACGCCGGCGTCGTCCCCATCATCCTCGGCACCGACTCCGAACCCCTGGATGTCGGGAAGGAGGAACGGTTCGTCAACCGCGCGATGCGCCGGGCACTCAACTATCGTGACAAGGGCTGCGTCGTGTGCGGAGCACCACCCATCCAATGCGACGCCCACCACCTGATCCACTGGATCGACGGCGGACCCACCGCGATGTGGAATCTGGTCCTGCTCTGCCGAGCCCACCATATCCAGATCCACCACGGCCACTGGACCATCACCATCACCCGCGGCCGCGTCACCGTCACCCGACCCACCTGGGCCGAACCCGGCCGCCTCCCACGCCTCAACCGCCGACGACCACCCGCCACACCAGACACACGCCCCGCACCCGGTTCACCCGGCGCACATACACCTGGCGCGCCCGGTTCACCCGGTTCACCCGGTTCACCCGGTTCACCCGGTTCACCCGGTTCACCCGGGGCAGCCGGTTCTCCCGGCGCGGCAGGCGACGAGCAGCCACCCGGCGACGAGGGGCCACCCGGCCGCGCCCCGGCCTGGCCAAACACCAGCGACATCCCCTGGATCACCCCCGAGGAAACCGCACGCCTCAACCCCTGGGGCGACGAACCACTCCACGCCACAACCGCGCGCGCCCCAAGCAGCACAGCGACCGACACCATCTGGAAATCACCCTGGGACGACGACCACGACACCGGATCCCCCGGCCCGTAAAACACCCCTGGCCCGGCCCCTCACCACCCACGCCACCGCCGGCCCGTCACCGCCAACCCGAGGACCCCACATACCCCGGGGACACCGCCCTGCAATCCCAGCCCGCGCGGTGAACAGATAGGCCTCTGACTACGCCGCCAGCCGTGCCGTACGGGATCACTCAAGCGGTGCGCCGCCAACCCGTCCTTGACTGGCTTCCTTCGTTCAGGTGACACCATCCGAAAGCTTGCGTCACCCACGGCATCAGAAGTCGACGGGCATCACGACACAGCGCAGGATCAGACGCTGACCTCGGCGAACTGCTGTCGGAGGCGCGAGGCCCGAGAACGAGCTAGAGGGGGTCGATTTCTGAGAGTTCGTCGTGGTCGAGTTGGATCCAGCGGGTGATCCCGATTTCTCGGAGGAACGGGAGGTCGTGGCTGGCGACCAGCAGGGCGCCGTTGTACGAGGCAAGGGCTTCCTGGAGCTGGGCGACGCTGGAGAGGTCGAGGTTGTTTGTCGGCTCGTCCAGCATCAGCAGCTGTGGCGGTGGTTCCGCCAGCAGAAGAGCTGCGAGGGTTGCGCGGAAGCGTTCGCCGCCGGAGAGGGTGCTGACGGGCTGGTCTGCTGCTCGGCCCCTGAATAGGAAGCGTGCGAGGCGAGCGCGGCGTTCCTGGTTCTCTGCGCTTGGGGCGAGCAGGGCCAGATTCTCCACTACAGACAGGTCGTCCTGCAGCAGATCGAGCCGTTGCGGCAAGAGCCGGTACGGAACCAGCGGCTCGGCGCCATCAGTCCTCTCACCAGCTCTACCCAGCCCACCATGTCCACCCAACCCACCCTGTCCACGCGGCTCAGCCACTCCACCAACTGGCCCGCCTCCAGCGGTCTGGCCGGCGATGGCGTGGAGCAAAGTGCTTTTGCCGGCGCCGTTCGGGCCGACCAGGGCGATGCGCTCGGGGCCGCGGATCTCCAGATCGGCGTGCAGGCCGGTTCGGAGTACGTGGTCCTCGAGCTTCAGCACAATGCGGCCGGGGGGAACCGTTGTTTTCGGGAGGTCTACGCGAATGCGCTCGTCGTCGTGGACCTTCTCCTCCGCCTCGGTCAACGCCTCGTGGGCGGCGTCCAGCCTGTCGCTGTGCATGCCAATGTGCTTGCCCGCTGACACCTGGGCGGAGCGTTTCAACCCGCCCGCGATGATTTTCGGGATCCCGCCCTGCTCGAACGCGCGTTGGCCCGCGGCGCGCCGACGGTCCACCTTCATGCGCGCTTCCATCAGTTCGCGCTTCTGCTTGCGCAGGTCGGACTCGGCGCTGCGGACCATCCGCTCCGCCGCCTCCTGCTCGACCGCGACCGCCTCCTCGTACGCCGTGAGGTTGCCGCCGTACCAGGTGACGTCGCCCTTGCGCAGGTCGCCGATCTGGTCGACCCGATCGAGGAGTTCGCGGTCGTGGCTCACGATCAGCAGAGCCCCCCGGAACGTGTCGACCGCGTCGTACAGGTGCTGGCGGGCGCGCAGGTCGAGGTTGTTCGTCGGCTCGTCCAGCAGCAGGACGTCCGGGCGTTTGAGGAGTTCGGCGGCCAGGCCGAGCAGGATCGTCTCGCCGCCGGACAGTTCACCGACGCTGCGGTCCAGGCCGATCGAGCCGAGGCCCAGCTTGCCGAGAGTCGCCTCGGCCCGCTCCTCCACGTCCCAGCCGTCGCCGACGATCGCGAAGTTCTGCTCCGACGCGTCGCCCTGCTCGATGGCGTCGATGGCCTGCCGGATCGCCGCGATGCCGAGGGCCTGGTCGACGGTCAGGGTGGTGTCGAGGGTCAGGTCCTGCGGGAGGTAGCCGAGTTCGCCACTGACGCGGATCGAGCCGCGTTGCGGGTTCAGGCGGCCGGCGATCAGCCGGAGCAGGGTGGACTTGCCGGCGCCGTTGCGGCCGACCAGTCCCGAGCGGACCGGGCCGGCGACGAAGGTGAGGCCGTCGAACAGCACCTCGCCGTCGGGCCAGGCGAAAAAGAGGTCGGTACAGGTCAGTGAATAGCTCATCAGGGTGGCACTCCGAGGTCTCGAACGAGATCACGCACCAGATCGGTGGCGATCAACCGCTGCAGAAACAGACCTCAGTTCGACAACCCGCACCCCTGACGTAGGCAATGAGACTCAACAAGGCTAGAGGACAGCGCATTGTCCCTTCAACCGCATAACCCGGACCGTAACCGCGTCACCCGGACCGCCGGCACTCACCAAGTCGCCAGGCATCGCCGCCAGCGGACATCTCCCAGCGCGCGGTCTGGCTTGGACCAGGGCTTGGTGAGTGTTGGCGGTCCGCTGGATCAGGGCGCTTTGCGGAGCCAGTTCTCGACGCCGGCGATGTGGGCGGTCATCCAGGCGCGGGCGGCTTCGGCATCGCCGAGTTCGATGGCGTCGAGGATCGCGGTGTGTTCGGCGAGGGTTCGTTGGACCGCACCGGCTTGGGTGACGCCTCGCCAGATCCGGGCGCGCTGGGTGGCGCCGGAGATGCCGTCGAGGAGCGAGCAGACGATCGCGTTCCCGGTCGCCTCGGCAATGCCGCGGTGGAACCTCAGGTCGTTGGCGACGAGGTCGTCGACTTCCGGCTCCGAAGTGAGGTCGCTGGTGAGCAGGCGGAGGTCCGCCAACTGCTCCTTGGTGATGCGTCCGGCCGCGAGCGCGGCGACCCCGGGCTCGAGCAGCCGTCGTACCTCGAAGAACTGCAGGACCGAATCGTCCTGGTGCAGGTCGACCATGAAGCTCAGCGCGTCCAGCAGGTGCGCCGAGTCGAGGCTGGTCACGTAGGTGCCGTCGCCGTGCCGCACGTCCAGCACATTGACGAGCGTCAGCGCCTTCACTGCCTCTCGCAGTGAGTTCCGCGACAACCCCAGCCGAGCCGCTAGATCCGCCTCGTTCGGCAACCGGTCCCCCGGCCCCAATTCCCCCGAGGTGATCATCCCTTTGATCTTGACGATCGCCTCATCCGTCAGCGCCATTGAGTCAGTATGCCGCCGGCCGCCCGCGTAATCCCTCACCGGCGCCACCTGCGATCGCGGCAAGTCTGTGCGGCGCGCCGCCGGGTCCCTGTACTGCGGAGCCGGCGTGGGCCCAGTACGACGCGCCGCCAGGTCCCCCGTACTACGGAGCCCGGCGTGGGCCCGGCGTGGGCCCGGTACCGCGCGCCGCCAGGTCCCCGTACTGCGGAGCCGGCGCGGGGGGTCTTCGGACGGCGCGGCGGGGTCTTCGGGCGGCGCGGGGGGGGTCTTCGGGCGGCGTGGGGGTTCTTCTCGGGGCGGCGCGGGTTGATCTCGGGGCGGCGCGGGTTGATCTCGGGGCGGCGCGGGTTGATCTCGGGGCAGCGCGGGTTGATCATCGGGCTCATGACCGTCGGGTACTCCGGGAAGCCGCTGGCCACCAAGCTCGGGATCAAGCCGGAGCACTCGGTGGTGCTGGACAACGCGCCGACCGGGTTCGTGGTCGAGGGGCTTCCCGACGGGGTCACGCCGATCACCCGGCTCGGGCGGTCGGAGTACGACGTGATCCTGGCCTTCTGTCCGGACCGGGCGCGGCTGGCGAAGGTGCTGCCCGTGCTGTTGCCGAGAACCAGGACAGCCGGGATGATCTGGGTCGCGTGGCCGAAGCGGTCGTCCGGCGTACCGACCGACCTGGACGAGAACGGGGTCCGTGAGCTGGCGCTGCCGCTCGGCGTGGTGGATGTGAAGGTCTGTGCGATCGATGCCATCTGGTCGGGTCTGAAACTGGTTCGGCGTCTGGCCAATCGCTGAGAACTGGACTGAATCAGTGAGTGACCTTCACCACATCTTTGTCCACAGGTGAGCATGACCGGCCGCAAGCGCGCAGTTGCATACAGTGGCCAGCCACGCTCCCAGCAAGCGCCGAAATCCCCCGGACACATGGCCGGATCCCCACTCTGCAACGGGTCCGGCAGCCCATCCGAGGCCGGGCCAACGCGTCAGAAGCGAGCAACTCGGCAACATCGCTGAAACACAACGGGAGAAGGTGTTCCAGGCGTCGACCGATCAAGTCGTCGCGCCTCAACCACTCGATCGACTGGTCCGGTGATCCCGGGCTGCAGAAGTGTTGCGGCAGCTATTAGCCTTGGCTCCGGAAGCACCCCATAGCTTCCGTAGTCATAACAGTGGTATCTGACCCGATCGGAAGAGGCGAACTGCCAAGTGGCCACCGAGCCATCAGAGACGAATCCCCTTGCAGCCTTCGGAGCGAACGAATGGCTGGTCGACGAGATGTACGAGAAGTACCTCCAGGATCCGAAGTCGGTGGACCAGGCCTGGGGAAACTTCTTCAAGGGGTACAGCCCGGGTGATGCGAAGCCGGTGAACACCAGCCCGGCCGACGCTCCCCGTCCCGATGCAGTGTCAGACAACAAGACGCCCGAGGCGCCGAGCCGCGGTACTGCGCCCGCCGCGCCCGCTTCGAGCCAGCCGGCTGCCGCGGCAGCCGCCGCCGCGCCCGCGTCCGCAGTACAGACGCCTGCCGCGACCACGGCCTCGACCGCGAACGGCAAGCCGGCCGCTGCCCAGCCCGCACAGCTGGCCCAGAACAAGCAACCCACTCAACCCGCAGCAGACCCGCAGAAAGCCGCGCCCGCCGCGAGCGGCGCCCCGACCGGAGGCACGGTGAACCAGCCGCCCAGCGCCCAACCCAAGCCGGCTCCCGCGACCAGCACGGACGCGAAGCGAGTGATCCTGCGCGGCGCGCCCGCGCGGACGGCGCAGAACATGGAGACCAGCCTCCAGGTCCCCACCGCGACCAGCGTGCGGCAGGTGCCGGTCAAGCTGCTGATCGACAACCGCATCGTCGTCAACAACCACCTCAAGCGCGCCCGCGGCGGCAAGATCTCCTTCACCCACCTGGTCGGCTGGGCCCTGGTGAAGGCGCTCAAGACGCTGCCGGAGATGAACGCCTCGTACGACGAGACCGACGGCAAGCCGACCCTGGTCCAGCCGGAGCACATCAACCTCGGTCTGGCCATCGACATGCAGAAGCCGGACGGCACCCGGCAGCTGCTGGTTCCGTCGATCAAGGCGGCCGAGTCGATGACGTTCGCCGAGTTCTGGATGGCCTACGAGGACATCGTCCGGCGGGCCCGGGACAACAAGCTCGCGCTGCCCGACTTCCAGGGCACCACGATCAGCCTGACCAACCCCGGCACCATCGGCACCCAGCACTCGGTGCCGCGGCTCATGAGCGGCCAGGGCTGCATCATCGGCGTCGGCGCGATGGAGTACGCGCCGGAGTACCAGGGTGCGGCCGAGGAGACGATGGCCAAGCTCGCGGTCAGCAAGGTGATGACGCTGACCTCGACCTATGACCACCGGATCATCCAGGGCGCCCAGTCAGGTGAGTTCCTGCGCCGGCTGCACAAACTGCTGCTCGGCGAGGAGGGCTTCTACGACGAGATCTTCCAGTCGCTGCGAATCCCCTACGAGCCGATCCGCTGGGCCGCCGACCTCCCGCACAGCCACGAGGAGGACATCAGCAAGCAGGCCCGGATCCTCGAGCTGATCCACGCGTACCGGGTGCGCGGCCACATCATGGCCGACACCGACCCGCTGGAATACAAGCAGCGCAGCCACCCCGACCTCGACGTGGCCACCCACGGCCTGACCCTGTGGGACCTTGACCGCGAGTTCGCCACCGGCTCGTTCGGCGCCCAGGCCGACCGCAAGTTCATGAAGCTGCGCGAGATCCTCGGCATCCTGCGCGACTCGTACTGCCGCACGGTCGGCGTGGAGTACATGCACATCCAGGACCCGGAGCAGCGCAAGTGGCTGCAGGAGCGGATCGAGCGGCCGCACACCAAGCCGCCGCGCGAGGAGCAACTGCGGATCCTGGCCAAGCTGAACGAGGCCGAGGCCTTCGAGACCTTCCTGCAGACCAAGTACGTCGGCCAGAAGCGGTTCTCGCTCGAGGGCGCCGAGACCACCATCCCGCTGCTCGACGAGATCTGCGAGGAGGCCGCCGGCGCCGGGCTGGACGAGGTCACCATCGGGATGGCGCACCGCGGCCGGCTGAACGTGCTGGCCAACATCGTCGGCAAGTCGTACGGCCAGATCTTCCGCGAGTTCGACGGCAACATCGACCCGCGGACGGTCCAGGGCTCCGGTGACGTGAAGTACCACCTGGGCGCCGAGGGCGAGTTCGTCTCCGAGTTCGGCGACAAGATCAAGGTGTCCGTGGCGGCCAACCCGTCCCACCTGGAGACCGTCGACCCGGTCCTCGAGGGCATCGTCCGCGCCAAGCAGGACATCCTCGACCAGGGCGCCGCGTTCCCGGTGCTGCCGGTCCTGGTCCACGGTGACGCGGCCTTCGCCGGCCAGGGCGTGGTGGCGGAGACGCTGAACCTGTCCCAGCTGCGCGGCTACCGCACCGGCGGCACGGTCCACGTGATCGTGAACAACCAGGTCGGCTTCACCACCTCGCCGGCCTCGTCCCGCTCGTCGATGTACAGCACCGACGTCGCGCGGATGGTGCAGGCGCCGATCTTCCACGTGAACGGCGACGACCCCGAGGCCTGCATCCGGGTCGCGGACCTGGCCTTCGAGTATCGCCAGGCGTTCAACAAGGACGTCGTGATCGACCTGGTCTGCTACCGCCGTCGCGGTCACAACGAGGGCGACGACCCGAGCTTCACCCAGCCGCTGATGTACGACCTGATCGAGCAGAAGCGGTCCGTCCGCAAGCTCTACACCGAGGCCCTGATCGGCCGTGGCGACATCACGGTGGAAGAGGCCGAGCAGGCGATGCGGGACTTCCAGCAGCGGCTGGAGCGGGTGTTCACCGAGGTCCGCGAGGCCAAGAGCCAGCCGGACACGCCGGCGCCGTACGTGACCGTGCCGGTCTACCCGGACAAGCCCGAGGGTCCGGACGCCACCGCGACCAGCCCCGAAGTACTGAAGAAGATCGCCGACGCGTACACCAGCCTGCCGGAGGGCTTCACCGCCCACCCGAAGGTGCTGCCGCAGTTGCAGCGTCGCGCCGCCGCGATCACCCAGGGCCCGGTGGACTGGGCCAGCGCGGAGATCACCGCGTTCGGCTCGCTGCTGCTGGCCGGGCGCCCGGTCCGCCTTGCTGGTCAGGACAGCCGCCGCGGCACGTTCGTGCAGCGGTTCGCCGCGATCATCGACCGGGTCAACGGGCAGGACTACGTCCCGCTGCAGAACCTCGACGAGGGCCAGGCGAACTTCTACGTCTACGACTCGCTGCTCAGCGAGTACGCCGCACTCGGCTTCGAGTACGGGTACTCGGTGGCAAGGCCCGAGGCGCTGGTCCTCTGGGAGGCCCAGTTCGGCGACTTCGTCAACGGCGCCCAGTCGATCATCGACGAGTACATCTCGGCCGGTGAGGCGAAATGGGGTCAGAAGTCCGGCGTCGTGCTGCTGCTGCCGCACGGCTACGAGGGCCAGGGCCCGGACCACTCGTCCGCCCGGATCGAGCGGTTCATGGCACTGTGCGCGGAGAACGCGATGACGGTGGCCCAGCCGTCCACGCCAGCGTCGTACTTCCACCTGCTGCGGCGGCATACGCTGCAGGAGGAGCACAACCCGCTGATCGTCTTCACCCCGAAGCAGCTGCTCCGGTTGAAGGCAGCGGTGTCGCAGCCGGAGGAGCTCACCAGCGGCACCTTCCGGCCGGTCCTCAACGACCCGGAGGCCGAGCAGAACACGGCAGCCGTCGAGCGGATGATCCTGGCTTCCGGCCGGATCAGCTACGACCTGCTTGCCGAGCGCAAGAAGTCGGAGCCGGACAAGATCAGCACCGCCGTCCTGCGGATCGAGCAGCTCTACCCGCTGCCCGCCGAGGAGATCAAGGCCGAGCTGGCGAAGTACCCGAACCTGCAAGAGGTCCGCTGGGTGCAGGACGAGCCGGCGAACCAGGGCCCGTGGCCCTTCATGGCGCTGAACCTGACCGAGCACCTGGGCGGCCTGCCGTTCTACCGGGTGTCCCGGCCGGCCATGTCCGCCCCGTCGGTCGGCTCGCACGGCGTGCACGTCGCGGAGCAGGCCACGCTGATGAAGCAGGCGTTCAGCTGACGTGTACTTCACCGACCGAGGGATCGAGGAACTCGAGGGCCGGCGTGGCGAGGAAGTCGTCACGCTGGCCTGGGTCGCGGAGCGGCTGCGCGAGTTCGTCGACCTGAATCCCGAGTTCGAAACCCCGACAGAGCGGTTCGCCACCTGGCTGGCCCGCCTCGACGACGACGAGGAGGACTGACCGGCCGGACCCGTTGGCGCCAGCACCGCTGGCCCGGCCGTTGTCCTACCCTGAGCGAATGCCCTTCGCCGATCATCCCGTACGCCGGGTCGCGGCCGGCGAGAACGTCAGTCTGCGCTCACACTGGCCGCACACCATCCCCGCGGTGCGGCAGCTTCTTTCGGACGGGCTGGATCTCGAGGCCGGTGTCACCTTCCTGGTCGGCGAGAACGGCACCGGCAAGTCCACTCTCGTCGAGGCCATCGCGATCGCGTTCGGCATGTCGCCCGAAGGTGGTTCCACCGGCGCCCGGCTGAGCACCCGTTCGTCGGAGTCGTCGTTGTCGGCGGACATCCACCTGACGCGTGGCGCCGGCGCCGCGCGCTGGGGGTTCTTCCTCCGCGCCGAGACGATGCATGGGTACTATACGTACCTCGAGCAGAACCCGAGTTCCTACCGGGAGGATCCCCGGTTCCACGAGCTGAGCCACGGCGAGGGATTTCTGGAGGTGTTGCGGAGCCGGTTCGACAGTCCCGGGCTCTATTGCCTGGACGAGCCCGAGTCGGCCCTGTCGTTCTCCTCGAGCCTGGCGCTGGTCGGCGTACTGAGCGAGCTCACGGGCGCCGGCTCGCAGGTCTTGTGCGCGACCCACTCCCCTATCGTCTGTTCCTTGCCCGGCGCAACCATCCTGGAGATCGGCGACTGGGGCATCCGCCGGACGACCTGGGCCGAGCTCGAGCTCGTGCGGAACTGGCGCGCCTACCTGGATGCGCCGGACCGGTACCTGCGGCACATCCTCTAGCCCGGCAGAGCGCAGTACCGGCTAATACGACAGCCGTAGTTCGTGATGATGCCTTTCGGCAGGGGGCCGCGGAGGGCTGGGTGGGTGCGGCCCTGACCAAGAGTGGGGACCTGGGACAGGTAGTCGGGGCCTTGAACACGTTATTTCGTGTCCGCGGTCCCTGCTTGGTGTTCAAGGTCGCCGCTTCGGGACCGCTGCGCAGTCCGGGCCTGTCCCCGCAACATCACAAACTCCGGCTGTAGCGCGCTAGTCGGCCTCTGGTGCCGGCTCGTCCGCGCGGGGTGGGCGGCGGCGTAGCGGCGGATCGGGGGCCAGGGAGCCGTCGGGGGCGATGTGCTCGAAGATCTGGTCGACCATGTTGAGCACGTGCGGGTCGTCGACGGTGTAGATGTGGCGGCGGCCGTCGCGGCGGGCTGTGATGATGCCCGCCAGCCGCAGCTTGCCGAGGTGCTGGCTGGCGGTCGCGATGCTGACCCCGACGCGCTCGGCCAGCGTGCCGACGTCGTACTCGCCCTGGGCTGCCAGCGAGACGAGGTGGAGCCGTACAGGCGCCGAGAGCATCGCGAACGTACCGGCGGCGGAATCGAGCTGCGCCTTGGTCGGTTCAGGAGGTGACGTGGTCATGGCTGAGTCATTGTCACCTCTGCAGAGCCCCGGCGCAGTACGGCAGGCCGGTGGTGAGCACGGTCTCATACTTTCGCAATTGCGAAAGTATCGAAATGGTGGCAGGCTTGACGTCGTGATCAGAGCTCTTCGCCCCGTGCTCCTCTGCCTCCTCGCGGCAGTTCCGGCGGTCGTTCTGCGCCTCTCCGGCGTGCATCCGTCGCCTCCCTTGGCCATCGTTGTCTTCGGCCTCGGGGTGGTCGCCGCGTCGTTCGTGCTCGCTTGGGCGGCCGAGGCGGCCGAGGTCGACATCTCCGGCGGTCTGGCGATCGCGCTGCTGGCGGTCATCGCCGTACTGCCGGAGTACGCGGTGGACCTCTATTTCGCGCACACCGCAGGCAGCAACCCGGAGTACGTGCCGTATGCCGCAGCCAATATGACCGGGTCCAACCGGCTGTTGCTCGGCCTCGGCTGGTCCAGCGTCGCACTGATCAGCCTGTACGTCGCGAGCCGGCGCAGCGGGCGGACAGTCAAGGCACTAGTGCTCGATTCCGGCTACAAGCGTGAACTGGGCTTCCTGGCAGTCGCCAGCGTGGTTGCGTTCATCATCCCGGTTACAGGGCAGATCCACTTGGTGCTTGGCATCGCCCTGCTGGCCTTCTTCGCGTACTACCTCTGGCGGGCAGCCGCGTCGGGGCACGACGAGGAGCCGGACCTCATCGGGCCCGCTGCACTGATCGGCGGTCTCCCGACCGTGCAGCGTCGCACTGCTGTGATCTCGATGTTCCTAGTGGCGGCTGCGGTGATCCTGCTCGCGGCCGAGCCGTTCGCGAACTCACTAGTCGAAGGCGGCAAGGCACTGGGGATCGACCAGTTCCTGCTGGTGCAGTGGCTGGCTCCGCTGGCTTCGGAGGCGCCGGAATTCATCGTGGCGATCCTGTTCGCCTGGCGCGGCAAGGGCGCTGCGGCACTCGGCCTGCTCATCTCCGCCAAGGTGAACCAGTGGACGCTGCTGATCGGCAGCCTCCCGATCGCCTATGGCATCGGCGGCGGCCCCGCATCCCTCGCGCTGGACGGCCGCCAGGTCGAGGAGTTCCTCCTCACTGCTACCCAGACCGTGATGGCGCTCGCCGTCCTGCTGACGCTGCGCTTCCCCCGCTGGGCGGCGTGGACCTTGCTGGGCCTGTTCGCCGTACAGTTCGCGATTCCCGGCCAGACCGGCCGCTACATCCTGAGCGGCATCTACCTCGCCCTGGCGATCGCCGCCTTGATCCGCAACCGCCGCGAGGTGCTCCCCATCATCACGGCCCCGTTCCGGCGTACCGCGAAGGACGAGGAGCGCTCGGACGAACTCGTGGGCGTCTAAGACCTCCAACGAAAAAGGAAGCTGCGGATGGTCGAAACCATCCGCAGCTTCCTTTTGTCCTCAGCTGGCCTGCTGCTCCTCGACGCCAACCGCCGGACGACGGCGCTCGGCGGGTCCCGGACGTCCGCGACGACGTCCGTACAGGAACTTCTCACCAGCCGCGGTCCCGGTGAACTTGGTCCGGCGGGCCCACTCGCGGCACTCCTCGAGGACCGGGCAGGCCGTCAGGCACACAGCCTGGGCCTTGCGCTGTTCCCACTGGCTCGCGGTCTCGTCGTACGCCGGCGCCTGGCCGACGCACGCGGCCTTCATCATCCAGCGGTCGGCGGGGTCGGCGATCACCGTCAAGGTCGGCCTCATGGGCACTCCTGCTCCCTCTTCGATCGGGCGGATCGAGTCCACGGGGGTTTCCCGCGGTAGGAACAGACTGCTCCAGGCTCGTTGCCCGGGTGCGACGACAATGTTTCAGCCATGAAACGTCCCGCCCGGGAGCTGTCACATCAGTGCCGCTGGCACCGCTGGCACCCGGAAAGCCCGTGATTTCTCAGTATTCTCACCGCGCCGTTCTCACCGGGCCGGACGAATCTCACCCGGCCGGACGAACCATCCGGATCTCCGGTACGCCGAAGAACGGCTCGTCCACCCGTACTCCGTCCTCGGCGAAACCGTGCCGCCGGTAGAACGCCCGCGCCCGCTGGTTCCCCTCCAGCACCCACAGGCTGGCCGCCTCCTTGCCAATGGCAACATCCAGCAGCCGGTTGGCCAGCCCGCTCCCCCACCACCCTTGCCGGGCGTAGATCGCGTACAGCTCCAGGGGCGTCGGCGCATCCTCGTCCCTGGCGGGGCCAGGCGCGGAGAACCCGATCACGCGGTCCTCGACGGGCGCGGCAGGGTCGGGGCTGAGCGCGATCCACCTCACCAGGCCGGCCTCGATGGCTCCGGCCCACTTCTCCGTACGCCTTTCCACGTCGCCGGTCTTCTCCGCGAGCCTCGCGGGCTCCAGCAACCCGGCGTACGCCTCCCGCCAGCAGAGCAGGTGACACCAGGCGCCCGCCTCGGCGTCCACGACCTCCGCGCGGCGGATCTGGAGTTCCATCAGACGGTGAAGACGATCTTGCCGAACACATCGCCCTCGTTCATCTTGGCGAACCCCTTCCGCGCGTCCGCCAACGGCAACGTGGTGTCGATGTGTGGCGAGATCCCCGCGTTCGCCATGAACCGGACCAGCTCGGCCAACTCGGTGCGGGTCCCCATGGTCGAGCCCTGGATCCTGAGTTGCAGGAAGAAGATCCGGTTCAACTCGGCCGATTTCGGCGCCTGACCACTGGTCGCGCCGGAGATCACCAGCGTGCCGCCCTGCTTGAGCGACTTGAGCGAGTGCGACCAGGTCGCCTGCCCGACGGTCTCCATCACCGCGTCGACCCGCTCGGGCAACCGCGCGCCGGACTCGAATGACTCATGTGCGCCGATCTCCAAGGCCTTGGCGCGCTTGGCCTCGTCCCGACTGGTCGCCCAAACGCGGATCCCGGCCGCACGAGCCAGCGTGATCAGCGAGCTCGCCACCCCGCCGCCGGCGCCCTGCACCAGCACGGTGTCGCCCGGCTTCAGCCCCGACTGGGTGAAGAGCATGCGGTACGCCGTCAACCAGGCGGTCGGCAGGCACGCGGCCTGCTCGAAACTCAGCCCGGCCGGCTTCGGTACGACGTTGTGCGCGGGAACGACGACCTTCTCCGCCAGCGTGCCCTGATACCGCTCGCTCAACAGCGACCGCTTCGGATCAAGCGTCTCGTCGCCCTTCCAGGAAGGATCCGAGATCACCGCATGCACGACGACCTCATTGCCGTCGGGGTCGATCCCGGCGGCATCGCACCCCAGGATCATCGGCAGGTTCTGCTCGGCCAGCCCGACACCCTTGAGGGACCACAGATCGTGGTGGTTCAACGCGGACGCCTTGACGTCGATGGTCACCCACCCATCCGGCGCCACCGGCTCAGGTCGCTCCCCGACCTCTAACGCCGAGATCGGATCTTCCGGACTGAACCTGGCGGCATAAGCAGCAAGCATGCCGCCACCCTAGGCCCGCACCCCCGCGCCGTCAGTTACCGACATCACCGCCCACAGACCACCGCCGCGCCCCCAGCCCGCCGGTCACGCCGTTGGTCTCAGACGCGTGGCGAGAAGGTCGAGGCGCCGCGTCCGCTCCCGGGCGCGGCGTACACCCCCGGGACCGCGGCAGACATAGCGGGCTCGGACACCAAACGGGGACCCCGGACACGAGATGCCGGGTCACTCCATCCCCGTTCCAGCGCGACAGGGTTACCCACTGATCGAGACAGGGTTACCCACTGATGTTGTGGGTTGCCCCATCAGAATCTGGAGGGGCAACCCACACTTTCAGGGGGCAACCCCCAACGAGCGAGTCCAACCGCGAGCGCCGCCGACCGGCGCGGACCAGCCGGCGCTGGGCAGCCGCCGCCGGCCCCACTAGACCTGCAGGCGCAGGACGGCCGGCGCAGGACCAGCCGGGGCCGGGCAAGGTGTCGGCGTACCTGGGCTAAGGGCGGGCTACGCCGTCCTCGCGGGCGGCCTTCGACACTGCGTCGGCCACGGCGGGGGCGACCCGGGGGTCGAAGGGGGAGGGGATGACGTAGTCGGCGCGGAGGTCCTGGTCGGAGATGAGGGCGGCCAGGGCTTCGGCGGCGGCTAGTTTCATGCCTTCGGTGATTCGGGAGGCGTTGACGTCCAGGGCGCCTCGGAAGATGCCGGGGAACGCCAGGACGTTGTTGATCTGGTTGGGGAAGTCGGAGCGGCCCGTCGCCACCACCGCGGCGTACCGGTGGGCGATGTCGGGGTGGACCTCGGGGTTCGGGTTCGCGAGCGCGAAGATCATTGCCCCGGGCGCCATTCGGGCGATCGCATCTTCCGGGACGGTGCCGCCGGAGACGCCGAGGAAGACGTCCGCGCCGTCGAGGGCATCCACCAGGCGGCCGGAGAGCCCGCCTGTGTTGGTGTCCTGGGCGAGTGACAGCTTCACCGGGTTCAAGTCTGCGCGATCTTCCGACAGCACACCCTTGCTGTCCACAACGGCCAGGTCGCCGACCCCCGCCTGCAACAGGATCCGGGCGCACGCCACACCGGCGGCACCCGCACCCGAGATGACGACCCGGATGTCAGAGATCGACTTGCCGGTCAGCCGCAGGGCGTTCCGTAGAGCCGCCAGTACGACGACCGCCGTACCGTGCTGGTCGTCGTGGAAGACCGGGATGTCCAGGCGTTCCTTCAGCCGGCGCTCGATCTCGAAGCAGCGGGGTGCGGAGATGTCCTCCAGGTTGATGCCGCCGAAGGTCGGGGCGAGCCGGGCGACGGTCTCGACGAACTCGTCCACGTCGGTGCAGTCCAGCGCGATCGGTACGGAGTCGACGCCGCCGAACTCCTTGAACAGCAGGGCCTTGCCCTCCATCACCGGCAGCGACGCGGCCGGGCCGATGTCACCGAGGCCCAGTACTGCGGTCCCGTCCGTCACGACGGCGACCACATTGGACTTCCAGGTGTACTTGCGGACCAGCGACGGGTTCTCCGCGATCGCGGTGCAGACCCGGGCGACTCCCGGGGTGTAGGCCATCGACAACTCGTCGGCGTTGGTGACCTGGACGGACGACGTGACCTCGATCTTGCCGCCCCGGTGCAGCTCGAACACCGGGTCGCCGGCGTACGGATCGGTCAGGGGATCGGTCGACGGTTCGGACGGGAACGGTTCGGCAGCCATGGTGACCCTTCATCAGCCCAGCAGGAGCGGGCAAGCGTTTTACCGGCAGAGGGGGGCTTGGGCGGTTCGTTCGGGTGCGTCGAGCACCGCCGTTGCCACTCGGGGGTCACCCGTGGCTACGAGTAAACCACAGGGTGCACTGGTCTCTTCTGTGAGGACCCCCACAGCCAGTGGAAGGCGGTTACCAGGCGGGAAGACGGTGACGATCGAGTCTCGGCTCCGGGGAGCAGCCGACAGGCAGGTGGGTGCTGTGTCAGGATGCGGGGCATCCGGCTCGGTAGTCCGGACCGGTGTTCCAGAACAAGTGTCGAGGAGTTTTCGCGATGAACATCGTCTCCACCCTCCGTCAGAGCCGACTGTCGGTCGCCGCCGCTTCGGTGGCCGTCCTCGCGCTCGCGCTTTCCGCCTGCGGCAGCGACAACTCGGCCAGCGGTGGAAGCGGCGACAAAGCCCAAGCCGCCGGGATCACGCTGGTGAAGCCGGGCAAGCTGACTGTCTGTACACACCTGCCCTACAAGCCGTTCCAGTACAAGGACGGCACCAAGGTGGTCGGCTTCGACGTCGACCTGCTCGACCTGGTCGCCAAGGACCTCGGCCTCGAACAGGACGTGGTCAACATCGAGTGGGCCCAGGTCACCTCGGGCGCGGCCTTCCAGGCGAAGAAGTGCGACATGGGCATGGGCGCGATGACGATCACCCCGGAGCGTCAGGCCGCGATCAGCATCACCGCGCCGTACATGGACGCCACCCAGGTGCTGATGGCCAAGAAGGACTCCGGGATCACGTCGCTGGCGGACCTGCGCGGCAAGAAGGTCGGCGCCCAGGCCGACACCACCGGCAAGAAGTACGCCGACGAGCAGAGCAAGCAGAACGGCTTCGAGGTCATCCCCTTCAACGACCTGGCGCTGCAGGAGAACAACGTCAAGTCCGGCCGGGTCGCCGCCGCCATCAACGACAACGGCGTGCTGTACGACTTCGTCAAGGCGAACCCGGACATGGCTGTGGTCGCCGAGTTCAACACCGGTGAGCAGTACGGCTTCGGTGCGCTGAAGACCGGTAGCGGTCCGAAGCTGGTGGAGAAGTTCAACACCCTGCTGGCCGCGGCCAAGACCGACGGCAAGTACAACGAGATCTACAAGAAGTGGTTCGGGGTTGAGCCGAAGAAGTGAGCGCATCCATCGACACCGTTGAGCGGAAGGGGCTGAGTCCGCGACAGCGGTCTCAGCGCTCACGCCTGATCCAGTACGCGATCCTGATCGTTCTGGTCCTGATCGCGGCCTTCACCGCGAACTGGCACCAGATCACCAGCGTCTTCTTCGAGCCGAAGTTCATCAAGTCCGCCTTCCAGGACGGTCTGCTGTCCGCTCTGGTCAAAACGCTGGAGTACACGGCGGGGGCGTTCGTGATCGGCTTGCTCGGCGGCACCGTGCTGGCGCTGATGCGGTTGTCGAGCGTCGGTCCGTACCGCTGGATCTCGACCGCCTACATCGAGTTCTTCCGCGGCCTGCCGGCGATCGTGGTCTTCATCGCGTTCAGCCTGCTGCCGTTGGCGTTCCCGGGTATGACGATCCCGTTCGACCCGTACGGCGTGGTGTGGCTGGCGCTCGGCATCGTGGCCGCGGCCTACATGGCCGAGGTGATCCGGGCCGGCATCCAGGCGGTCCCCCGGGGACAGGTCGAGGCGGCTCGTTCGCTCGGCATGCCGGTGGGACTGGCGACCCGCAGGATCGTGCTGCCGCAGGCGTTCCGGATCGTGCTGCCGCCCTTGACGAACGACCTCATCCTGCTGGTGAAGGACTCCTCGCTGGTGTTCATCATCGGCGTCAGCGCGCAGGGGTACGAACTCACCGGCTTCGGGCGGGACCTCGCCAACACGGACGCGAACCTGACCCCACTGGTCACCGCGGGCTTCTGCTACCTGCTGATCACCCTGCCGCTGGGCATCCTGGTCCGCCGGCTCGAGGCCAAGGCTGCGAGGGCGCACTGATGGCACTGGTGGAGATCAAGAACCTGAACAAGTCGTTCGGCAGCAACCACGTCCTGCGCGGCATCGACTTCACCGTCGAGCAGGGCGAGGTCGTCTGTGTGATCGGCCCGTCCGGCTCGGGCAAGTCGACCCTGCTGCGTTGCGTCAACCTGCTCGAGGTGCCGCAGGAGGGCCAGGTCTTCGTCCGCGGCGATGAGATCACCGACCCGAACTGTCATCTGGACGCCGCCAGGGCGTCGATCGGCATGGTGTTCCAGCAGTTCAACCTGTTCCCGCACCTGTCCGTGCTGGAGAACTGCACTGTCGCTCAGACCACGGTGCTGAAGCGCAGACCGGCCGAGGCAGACAGGGTCGCCCGGGCCAACCTGGACCGGGTCGGCCTGAACGACAAGGTGCGCGCCTATCCGATGCAGCTGTCCGGTGGTCAGCAACAGCGGGTCGCGATCGCCCGGGCGCTGTCGATGGACCCCGCGCTGATGCTGTTCGACGAGCCCACCTCGGCGCTCGACCCCGAACTCGTCGGCGATGTCCTGACGGTGATGCGCAAGCTCGCCCTCGAGGGCATGACGATGCTCGTGGTCACCCATGAGATGGCCTTCGCCCGCGAGGTCGCGGACCGGGTCGTGTTCATGGACGGCGGATTGATCGTGGAGCAGGGGCCGCCGGCCGAGGTGATCGGCAACCCGCAGCATGAACGCACCAAGACGTTCCTGCGCCGGGTACTGGATCCGACCCACGTGGAACCGACCTAGGAATCACCGCGGCGAGGCCGGTTCCGCAGTACGGGACCGGCCCTGTCTGCCGTCCGTACGTCCGAAAGAGCGTGGGGCCTGCCCCACGGTCGTTCGGACGTAGCGGCTGGTTGGGAGACGCGGAGGCTACGGTCGGTGTGCGGACAACGCGCGCACAGTGGAAGATGTACGCGGTGGGCGGTCCGCCCGGAGGTCCACCCACCAGGGAGGCAAGGCAACGTGAGCAGCATCGGACGAAGCGCAGAGGTCCGCCTCAGCATTCCGGCGGACAGCGCCTACATCGCCGTACCGCGGTCCGTGGTCGGCAACCTCGCCGCCCGCAACGACTTCACCGTGGACCTGATCGACGATCTGCGGATCGCCGTCGACGAGGCGTGCTCACTGCTGCTCCCCCAGGCCGTCGACGGCGTGCTGGACCTGGTGTACCGGATCGATCCGCCGCTGCTGACGGTCAGTACGTCGGCTGTCGTGCCGAACGGGTGGATGCCGGACACGAGTTCGTTCGGGTGGACCGTACTGACCGCGCTGGTGGAGTCTGCCGCGGCCGAGATCCTCGACGGGCGGCTGACCATCACGGTGACGGCGTCCGCCACCGCGTCGGAGAAGGCGTGACCGACGAACGATCCCTGGTCGAGCCCCAGGAACCAACAGACCTGCGTACCCGGACGGCCGAACTCTTCCGGGCGATGGCGTCCGCGGCGCCCGGCGATCCGGAGCACATCCTGGCCCGGGACGGCCTGGTCGCGCTGCACATGCCGCTGGTCGAGCACCTCGCCCGCCGCTTCCGGAACCGCGGCGAGCCGTACGACGACCTGGTCCAGGTCGCCACGATCGGCCTGATCAAGGCGGTCGACCGGTTCGACTCGGACCGCGGGGTGGAGTTCTCGACCTACGCGACGCCGACCATCCTCGGCGAGATCAAGCGGTACTTCCGCGACAAGGGCTGGGCCATCCGGGTGCCGCGCCGGCTTCAGGAACTGCGGCTGTCCCTGACTGCCGCGACGGCCGAGCTCACCCAGGAGCTGGGCCGGGCCCCGACCGTCGCCGAGCTGTCCGACCGCCTCGGCCTCTCCCCCGACCTCGTCATCGAGGGGCTGGAGTCCGCGAACGCCTACAACACCCTCTCGCTGGACGCCCCCGACCAGAACGAGGCCGACGCCACCACCGTGCTCGACGGCCTCGGCGGCGAGGACGAGGCGCTGGAGAGCGTGGAATATCGCGAGTCGCTCAAACCGCTGCTGGCCCAGCTGGAGACCCGCGAGAAGCGCATCCTGACGCTGCGGTTCTTCCGCGGCATGACGCAGTCCCAGATCGCCGAGGAGATCGGCATCTCCCAGATGCACGTCTCCCGCCTGCTCGCCCGCACCCTCACCGAACTCCGCGCCGGTCTGCTCAAGGAATGAGCTAGAGAACCGGATGGTCCTTGGTCGGGTCGTCGGCCAGGGCCTCCATCGACACCTTCTGGAACAGAGCCACCAGTACTGCGATCGCGGCCAGCCCGAGTACTACGGACACGGCCCGGGTGGAACCACCCCAGAAGCTCCACGCGACTCCCAGCTGGATGAGCTGGCCGAACACGGCGGGCCCGCGGCTCCAGGTGGAGGCCCGGTAGAGCCCACGAGCCACCAGCACCAGCGCCGCGCCGTACAGGAGCAGGAAGCCGGCGGTGGTCAGGCCGAGGGTCAGTCGGCCCCGGTCAATCGTTATAGCTTCGCCAATTCCGAGAACAGCGACCACAAGGCCTTCCGCAGCGACCACAGCCGCAGCTAGCTTGAGCGGGCGCGGAGCGGTGGACGGCGTGGAATCGGTCGGCACAACCGCAAGCCTAGTGGTGTGCACTGGGCTCCTCGTTGGTAGTCCCTGTTGCGCTGGTGGCCCCTTCAGCAGAGCAGGGAGTGCCGTTCGGGTTGACCGGGGCGACAGCCCCGGCGCTCGGCCGGGTGCGGGAAACCTCGCCCCACAGGGTTGAAGGTTTCGCGTAACCCCGGGGCCGTTGGATCGGTTACTTGCAGTGAACGGGTGATCGCAACAAGACTTGCTCGTCCGTTATCCGGACGTGGTAAACCGCTGTGCACCGGTTCGTAGTGTTAAGGAAGCGTTGTGATCCGATCGACAAGTCCAGAACCCTTGTTTCACCCAGCCTGGATTGGGAACATGGTCTCGTTCGTGAAAACGTTCACAACGCTGCGCACGAACCCCCCGTGCGAGTACAGGCGCGCTGATTGGGCACTGACACCATCAGCGTAGACAACTACTGAGAGAGATGGGATCCGCCATGGATTGGCGCCACCGGGCCGTTTGCCTCGATGAGGACCCGGAACTGTTCTTCCCCATCGGTAACACCGGGCCCGCGATCATGCAGATCGAGGAGGCCAAGCAGGTGTGCCGTCGCTGCGACGTGCGTGAACAGTGCCTCGCCTGGGCACTGGAAGCCGGCCAGGACCACGGTGTCTGGGGTGGGCTGAGTGAGGACGAGCGACGCGCTCTGAAGCGCCGCAACGCCCGCGCTCGCATCCGCACCGCCTGAGCTGCTTCACGACGCCGGCCCCGCGGGATCCGCGGGGCCCTTCGATTTTCACTGCTGGGTTTCGCGTTGCGTCCGAAGAGCTGTGGGGCAGACCCCACAGCTGTTCGGACGTAACGACCTAGTACTCCTTCACCGGGAAGTCGAGGACGACTGTCGTGCCCGGGCCGTCGCGACGTGGGTGGAACTCGAGCACGCCGTCGAGTTCGCCGATCACCAGCGTGCGCACGATCGACAGGCCCAGATTGCCTGACGTCTCCGAGTCGAAATCCACCGGAAGTCCCTTGCCGTCATCGGTGACGACCACCCGCAACCGCCCGACCGACCGTTGCGCGTCCAGCGCGATCAACCCGGCGGCGTCCTCGCCCGCCCTGGTGCCGAACGCATGCTCCACGGAGTTCTGCATCAGCTCGGTCAGCACCATCGCCAGCGGCGTCGCCACCTCGGAGTCCAGTACGCCGAAGCTGCCGGTGCGGCGGATCTCCACCTGGGTCGCGACCGTCGACACGTCCGCGACCATCGCGGCCACCCGGTCCGCGACGTCGTCGAAGTCCACGTGCTCGTCGAAGGACTCGGACAGGGTCTCGTGCACGATGGCGATCGAACCCACCCGGCGGACGGCCTCGGCCAACGCCGCCTGGGCTTCCGGGACTGTGATCCGTCTTCCCTGCATCCGCAGTAACGCGGCGACGGTCTGCAAGTTGTTCTTGACGCGATGATGAATCTCCCGGATGGTCGCCTCCTTGGTGACCAGCTCCCGCTCCCGGCTCCGCAGCTCCGTCACGTCGCGGAGCAGGATCAGCGCGCCGACATGCTCGCCGTCGGCCCGCAGCGGAATCGCCCGCAGGAACAAGGTCGCCTCGGCGTTCTCGATCTCGAACTCCTTGGCCGCCCGGCCGGTCAGCACGGACGCGAGCACGTCGTCGACCTTCCTGCCGCTGTTGATCAGCTCCGCCGTGATGTCCTTCAGCCGGCTGCCGACCAGATCGGTGACCAGCCCCATCCGCCGGTACGCGGACAACGCGTTCGGGCTGGCAAACGTGACCATGCCGTGCCGGTCGACCCGGATACACCCGTCCCCCACTCGTGGTGTGGTGGACAGCAGCCGCTCCCCGCCGTACGGGAAGACGCCATCGGTGATCATCCGGGCCAGGTCGGTCGCGCTCTGCAGGTAGGCGATCTCCAGCCGGGACGGGGTCCGCACGCCCAGCAGGTTGGTGTTCCGGGCGATCACCGCGATCACGCGGGAGCCCCGTCGTACCGGGATCGTCTCGACCCGGACCGGGACGTCGTCACGCCACTCGGGATCGCCCTCGCGGCAGATCCGGCCGCCGTCGTACGCCTGGTCCAGCAGCGGCCGGCGGTCGCGCGGGATGAAGCTGCCGACGATGTCGTCCAGGTACGCCGTGGGCCCGGTGGTCGGGCGCATCTGCGCGCCGGCCCAGAAGCCGAGGCCCTCGGTGTCCGGCAGCCAGAGCACCAGGTCGGCGAAGGACAGGTCGGCCAGCATCTGCCAGTCGGACACCAGCAGTTGCAACCGGTCCAGGTCCTCCTGGTCCAGCGTCGTGTGGTTGCGGGCCACGTCGGTCAGAGACGGCACGAGGCCGAGCCTAGTGGCAGGACGAAGCAAGCTCTGGCGCGAGGCTCCGGGCCCGGGTTGCGTCGGCGGCTGCCGGGGCTGGACACCAGGCTGGAAATCGGGCTGGAAACCGGGCTCGACAGATGGCCCGGATGGGTGTTGATTGATCAGGTCCAAGTGAAAGGATGCTCGGGTGGAGTCGACGTACTGGCAGGACGTGATGGCCGCGGACTACGCGGTACCCCGCGACCGTGCGCTGACCGACCTCACCGAGGAGCTCGTCCGCGGGCTTGCCAGCACCAACCCGCAGATCCGGGACGCGCTGGCCTACCCGACGCTCGCCACCTGGCTGGAACGCGGGATCTACGACGACCTGCTGCCCGGTTTCGGTGACGGTCTCTGCGCCGGCCTCGCCTATGGGCTCGGAGAGGACGGCACCGACACCGTCTTCCGGCGCTCGTTCACCGCGCTGACGCTGGCGGAGGTGATCCACCGCGACAACGCCGAGTTCCTGGTGCACGACGAGGTGGTGATGCGCTGGGGCGACCGGCTGGCCACCTGGCTGTTGCGCGAACGCGACCTGCGCGGCTATGTCGCGGACTGCGGCTGGGCACATGCCGTCGCCCACGGCGCGGACGCGATCGGCGCGCTGGCTCGCTCCCGCCACTGCGACGCCGGTGTACTGCGTGCCCTGCTCGACGTGCTCGCCGATCGGATCGTGAAGGACACGCAGTACCGCTGGGTGCATGAGGAGCACGACCGGGTCGCGCACGCGGTGATGACGATCCTGCACCGGAACATGCTGACCAGCGACGAGCTCGAGCGCTGGCTGAAGCCGATCGCGGCGACCGCGGCACAGCAGCCGCTGATGCACGAGACCTTGCCGGAGTGGCCGACACCGTCTGTGTTCAATGCCCGCGGCGTCTTGCACGTGCTGCTGAGCCAACTGGCGATCGGGGTGAAGGGCTTCCCGATCCCGGGCGACGACGAGCTGTTCGGCCGCCCGATCGAGGCGCGTGCCGACCTGCTGCTGATGCTGACCGAGGCTGTCCGGTCGTCCCAGCCCTACATCTACCGCCCGGCCGCTAACCAGACTTAGGCACTGCCACCGCCGCGACTACGGCGAGGTGGTCGCTTCCGACGATCTTGTACGCCCTGAACTTGCTCGGCAGGATCCCCTTGCTGACCACGACATGGTCGATCTGGGTCCGGGCCAGGCGGGGGCGATCCGACGGCCAGGTGCCCTGCAGGCCCTCCCCCACGGCCGGAGCCACACTGCGGCAGTTCGAGCCGAGGGCATCACGGAAGTCGGCGTGGTCGCTGGTCGCGTTGAAGTCGCCGGCCACGATCGTCGGCCGGTCCTCGGCACACCACGACTTCAGCACCTGCAGGTCCCGCTTCCAGGTGATCACCGCCGAAGGCATCGGCGGGTAGCCGTGGTACACGATCAGGCGGAGCTTCCCCAGCGTGCCGCCGGTGACGATGATGTGGCCGAACTGCGTGGTGGTCTGCACGAGCGGGCCGGTCGTCTCGGCACCGGGATCGCCGGGCTTGGAGGCCGGTTGCCCTGCGTTGACCTTGCTCGAGTCGAGGGTCTCCGAGGCGAACTGGACCGCCCCCAATGACGACGAGACCAGCACACTGGTCGCGCTCTGCACCGCCGCGTTCGCTTGCAGGGTGTAACCGTTGTAGCCGAGGCCCTTCAGTTGTGCCTGGAGCTGCTGTCGTACCTTCACCTGGGCCTCAGGCAACGAGACCAGATCCGGCCGGCGTTCGCGGATCACCTTCGCCACCGACGCGGGATCCGCGCCACCACCCAGCACGTTCGCCACCATGATCGTCAGCTCCCTGGTCCCTGCCGGAGGCGGGCCCGGATCGGACAGCGCCCGCGGAGCGGTCAACCCCATTCCGGTCAAGGCCAGAAGGGCTACCAGCGCCGCGGCGATCCGCCAGCCGCTGCGAAACAGCATCAGCAGACCTAGCACCAGTACTGCGACCAGGGCCTGAGGACGGAACGCGACCAACTGGGTGAACGGGGTGACCTCGTCCAGCCCGTACAGCTCGGGATACAGCGGCAGAGCAACAACCAGGACGAACAACACCGACAGGGCGACCCGCCGTACCCTCCATGCTGCTTCCGTCTCCATGGCCCACCCTGAAGGTCTAGTCACGTGTATCGCGGAACGGTAGCGTCCAGCGTTGCGCCTGTGTCCCGAGGAGGTAGCTGTGTCCAAATTGGCCGCGGTCAGACCCGCGTACTGGATAGCCGGTGTCCTGCTGGCGGTCTCGGTCGTCGTACCGCTACTAGTCTCCACTTACGCCAAGGACGAACCCCGTCTGTGGGGATTCCCCTTCTTCTACTGGTACCAGCTGTTGTGGGTGTTCATCTCCGCGACCACGGTGAGCATCTCCTATCAGCTGGTGATGCGGGAGGAACGGAAGAGGCGTGCTGCCCGAGGGCTCGACGGTGGCGCCGGCAAGGAGGCTGACAAGTGAACACCTCAGTCGACTGGGTCCAGCTGATCATCGTCATCATCATCTTCACCGCGGTCACCGCGATGGGGTTCATGGCCTCACGCTGGCGGCGCACCGGTGAACTCGACAACCTGGACGAGTGGGGACTCGGTGGCCGCGGCTTCGGCACCTTCGTCACCTGGTTCCTGCTGGGCGGCGACCTGTACACGGCGTACACGTTCGTCGCCGTGCCCGCCGCGATGTACGCGACCGGCGCGATCAGCGGGTTCTTCGCCGTGCCGTACACGATCGTGGTGTATCCGATCATCTTCGTGTTCATGTCGCGCCTGTGGTCGGTGGCGCATCGGAACGGTTACGTGACCCCGGCGGACTTCGTCGGCGGGCGGTACGGCAGCCGTGGGCTGTCGCTCGCGGTGGCCGTCACCGGCATCCTCGCGACGATGCCCTACATCGCCTTGCAGTTGGTCGGCATGCAGGCCGTCTTCGAGACAATGGGCCTGGGCGGTAACAACACGCTGGCCAAGGACCTCCCGCTGCTGATCGCGTTCGCGGTGCTCGCCGCCTACACCTACTCGTCCGGCCTGCGGGCGCCGGCGATGATCGCGTTCGTCAAGGACGGCCTGATCTACCTCGTCATCGGGGTCGCGATCATCTACCTGCCGCACGTGCTCGGCGGCTGGGACACCATCTTCGACGCCGCGAAGACGAAGATGGCGACCCCGAACCCGACCACCGGCAAACCGACCGGCGCCTTCATCCCGGGCGAGGCGGGGTATTCGGCGTACTGGACCCTCGCGCTCGGCTCGGCGATGGCCTTGTTCATGTACCCGCATTCCGTCACCGCCGTCCTCTCGACGAAGAACCGCAATGTGGTCCGGCGTAATGCGGCGATCCTGCCGGCCTATTCGCTGCTGCTGGGGTTGCTCGCCCTGCTCGGCTACATGGCGATCACCGCCAAGGTGAATGTGAAGGGCCTGGACGGGATCGCGAACCCGCAGCTGGCGATTCCCCGGCTGTTCGACCAGGAATTCCCCTCCTGGTTCGCCGGGATCGCCTTCGCGGCCATCGCGGTCGGCGCCCTCGTGCCGGCGGCGATCATGTCGATCGCCGCGGCGAACCTGTTCACCCGCAACATCTACCGCGACTTCCTGAAGAAGGACGCCACCCCGGCCCAGGAGGCCAAGGTGTCCAAGCTCGCGTCGCTGCTGGTGAAGTTCGGCGCGCTGGTCTTCGTGCTGGGGATGGACAAGACGATCTCGCTGAACCTGCAACTGCTCGGCGGCATCTGGATCCTGCAGACGTTCCCCGCGATCGTGGGCGGCCTGTTCACCCGCTGGTTCCACCGGTGGGCGCTGCTGGCCGGCTGGGCCGTGGCGATGGTCTACGGCACCATCTCGGCGTACCGGGTGATCAACCCCGCCACCAAGAAGCACTTCGGCGGCTCGCTGGCGAACTTCCCGTTCACCGACAAGCAGGTGTACATCGCGCTGACGGCGTTCGTCATCAACCTGGTGGTGGTGATCGTGTTGACGGTGATCCTGCGGGCGCTGAAGGTCCCCGATGGGGTGGACTCCACCCACCCGACGGATTACCTGGCCGACGCCGGCGACCCGGGGGTCAAGGATCTCCCCGAGCTCGTGGACGAAGACGGCGCGGCCCCGGCCAAGTCGTAGTACGGGCCCTGCGCCCCCCTGCCCGGCTGAGCCCGGCAGGGGGGCCATAGGCAACTAAACGTGGCCAAACGCTTGCTCATCCGCAAGTTGGGGTGCACAGTTTCCCCCGGGGGAATTCAGCGCCGGCCCCGCCTGGACCGGCGCGTCACCGGTAGGGGGCAGCACCGCCATGCGCAACCTGACCAAGTCCCGGCGCCAGTCGCTGGGCCTCATCGTCGCCGCAGCAGTCGTGCTGGCGACCGGAGCATCCGGAGGTCCGGCGACCGCCGTACCTACCGCGCCCGCCGCGACGGGCCCGACCAGCACCTACATCGTTCAGCTGGCCGACCTGCCGCTGGCCGGCTACACCGGCAACATCGCCGGGCTCAAGGCCACCAAGCCGGCAGCCGGCACGAAGTTCAACGGCCACACCGCGGACGCCAACAAATACCGCAACTACCTCCGCAGCCGCCACGACACCGTCGCGCAGCAGGTCGGCGTGACGAAGGTGTACGACTATTCCAACGGCTTCAACGGCTTCTCGGCGAAGATGACCGTCGGCAAGGCCGCCCAGCTGGCCCGGACCCCGGGCGTCCTCAGCGTGAGCAAGAACGAGACCCGGCAGGCCGACACCGTCAGCACGCCGGCCTTCCTCGGCCTGGACAAGCCAGGCGGCCTCTGGTCGCAGCTCGGTGGCCCGAGCAAGGCCGGCGGCAAGGACATCGTCATCGGTGACATCGACAGCGGCATCTGGCCCGAGAGCGCCTCCTTCCGCCCGCTGGCGAACCCTGGACGGCTGACCGACTTCAGCGGCAGCTGTGCCGCCGCGGAGCAGTGGACCCCGGCGAATTGCAGCAACAAGATCGTCAGCGCCCGCTACTACAACGAGGGCCTCGGCGGAAACGCGGCGATCAAGGCCGCGCCGTACGTGAACGAGGTCGCCTCGGCGCGGGACATCAACGGCCACGGGTCGCACACCGCATCGACAGCGGCCGGCGACTACGACACCGACATGGTCGTCAACGGCAACTCGCTCGGTAAGGGCAGCGGGATGGCCCCGGCCGCCAGGATCGCCGTTTACAAGGCGTTGTGGCACACCGGCGCCAGCGCCTCCGGTAGCACCGCCGACCTGGTCCAGGCGATCGAGGACGCGATCCTGGACGGCGTCGACGTGATCAACTACTCGATCTCCGGAAGCACCAGCAGCGACGTCGACCCGGTCGAGATCGAGTTCATGTACGCCGCCGCCGCGGGCATCTTCGTCTCCGCGTCCGCGGGGAACTCAGGTCCAGCCAGCAGCACCGTCGCGCACAACTCCCCGTGGCTCACCACGGTCGCGGCCGGCACGCACGACCGCGCCTTCCAGGCCAGCGTCACCCTGGGCAACGGCTCCACCTACAGCGGAGCCGGTCTCGGCGCCGCGGTGCCGTCCAGCCCGGTCGTACTGAGCACCAACGCCGCCCTGGCCGGCGCCGATCCGACCTCGGCCCGGTTGTGCCTCTCGAAGGCGTCGGACCCGAACCCTGCTCACGTCGGCTTCCTCGACCCGGCGAAGGTGGCCGGCAAGATCGTCGTCTGCGACCGTGGCTCCAACGCCCGGACGGACAAGAGCGACGCCGTCAAGGAGGCGGGTGGCGTCGGCATGGTCCTGGCCAACACCAGCCCGAACTCGCTCAACGCCGATCTGCACAGCGTGCCGACCGTGCACGTCAACGAGACCGACGGTGCCGCCATCAAGGCCTACGTGAACAGCACGGGCAGTCCGACCGCGTCACTGGCCGCCGGGCACAAGGTGGTCGGCGCGGAAGCACCGACCGTCGCCGCGTTCTCCTCCCGTGGTCCGGCCATCGCCGGACAGGGTGACCTGCTGAAGCCCGACATCATGGCGCCCGGCGTGGACGTACTGGCCGCTGTCTCGCCCGCCTCGTCCAGCCGCAACTTCGACTTCCTCTCCGGGACGTCGATGGCCGCCCCGCACATCACCGGAATCGCCGCGCTGCTGCTGCAACTGCACCCGCGTTGGACCCCGATGATGATCAAGTCCGCCCTGATGACGAGCTCGTCGATCCTGGACAACAAGGGCAACCCGATCACCACCGACGCCGGCCGTCCGGCCGGCGCGTTCGACTACGGTTCGGGCCACGTCACGCCCAACTCCGCGGCCGACCCAGGTCTGGTCTACGACAGCGGGCCGACCGACTGGATCAGGTTCCTCTGCGGGACCGGTGAGCTGCCTGCGACCAACAACTACTGCCGGATCTTCGGCACTCGCGACCCGAGCGACCTGAACACCCCGAACGTCGCGATCGGCGACCTCGCCGGCACCCAGACGGTGACCCGCACCGTCACCAATGTCGGCAGCCGCCGGGCCACCTACGAGGCCACCGTCACCGCGCCCGCCGGGATCACAGCGACCGTTTCGCCGAGCAAGCTGACGATCTCGCCCGGCCGCAGCGCGTCGTACAAGGTGACGTTCACCAGGACGACAGCGCCGTACGGAACCTACGCGGCCGGCAGTCTCAAGTGGACTGACGGCAGGCACTCGGTTCGGAGCCAGCTGGTGGTGCGTCCGGTCGGGGTCAAGGCTCCGGCCGAGATCAGCGGAACCGGAACGTCCGGACAAGCGGCAGTCCCGGTGCAGGCCGGGTTCACCGGCACGCTGACGACTTCGGTGGCCGGGCTTGTCCCGGGTGCCGCGCGGCCCGCGACACTGACGAACCCGGGCGGTTCGGGCGGCTTCCAGACCGGAAACCCGCTCCCGTCAGATCACACCGCCAAGTACACCGTGACCGTTCCTGCCGGGACCACCCTGGCGCGGTTCGCGACCTTCGACGCCGACGTACCGGCGGGAACCGACCTCGACCTGTTCGTCTACCGGGCCGGCACCGCCAACCTCGTCGGCTCGAGCGCTGGTGGGACAGCGCAGGAGCAGGTCGACCTGGCCAACCCCACTGCGGGCGACTACGACGTGTACGTCGATCTGTTCGCCTTGGCCGCCGGCACAACTTCGCAGGCGATCAACGAGTACGACTGGCAGGTGGGCAGCACGCCCGCCGGCAACCTGACCGCGACACCGGCCAGCCGCGCAACGACCGTCGGCGACGCCTTCACGGTGACAGCAGCGTGGTCCGGCCTCACCGCCGGCACTCGCTATCTCGGCAGCCTGTCGTACGGCGACGGCACGTCGACGCTGGGCCGAACGGTGGTGGGCGTCAACCCATAGTGGTCATTCCGACACGCTAGGAAGCGGCGTACTCCGGTTTACCGGACCATGGCGGGCAGAATCGCGAAGGTGTTGCTGGTTCTGCTCGTCATGGTGCTCGCCGCAGGGGCGGCGCTGCTCACTGGCGGCCGCTTCAACCGCCTGGCCGGCAACTCCCTCATCGGTCTGCACTGGCTGACCGCGGCAGCGACCGGGCAGATCCTCGGCTCGGTGACCGGCGGGATCGCCTACCACGTAGGCCTGATCGGGTCAGCCGTCTGCATCGCGGTCTTCCTGCGACTCAATCTGATGCGTCCTGGTGTGGCACTACTCGCTCTGGGCTTCGCGAGCAATGCCCTGGTGGTGGCGCTGAACGGGGCCATGCCGGTGTCGCCGGAAGCGTTGGCCCGGGCAGGTCTCGACCGATTCGTCGAAGACCCGCGCCACGAGCTGTCCGGAGTACAGACCCTGCTCCCGTGGCTCGGGGACGTCGTACCGGTGGCCCTGCCGGGCCTAGGACAGGCCGTGAGCCCTGGCGACGTACTGATCGCTGCCGGCGCCGGACTGCTCCTGTACGCCGGGATGGGCGGCACAGGTCGTGTCCGCGAGGCAGCGGCGCCTTCGTGGGAAGAACTAGAAGCGGAAACCTCGGGCGACCACCCGGCGCAGTGACTCCACCACGACCGGGTCGTACTCCGCACCGATGCCGAGGCCGATGCTCTCCATCGCCTTGTCCGGCGACTGCCCGGTCCCCTCGCCGACGAGCTGCTCATAGGCCAGCGCGACGTTGACGATCCCGCTCTCCAGCGGAATGTCCAGATTGTTGGCCCGGCCATGGCGATAGGCATCGTTGGAGTGCCGGACGATCTCGGCCACATGGTCCAACGCCCCGGACCGCTCGATGATCGAGGCCCCGATCTCGGCCGCCTGCTGCCGCTCCTCGCGACTGCGCAGCAACGACGCCCCACCAGGGCTCGGATCCGCCAGCGCGAGCTGGCCGACCCCCGACAACAACGCGGCATACTCCAGGGCCACCATTCTGGCCGGCGCGAGGCCGAGATCGTTGCCGATAGCCACTGCCAGGCTCGCGGTCCTGGCGTTCTGCCCGGGACTGCTGAAACCTGCGATCTCCGTACTGCGGGCCATCGAGCGCACCGTCGTGCGATAGGTCCGCTGCGCCGACGCGTACCGCCTGAACGCCAACTGCGTCAGCAGCAGCGGAACGATGACCAACGGCGCTGCCCAGAGACCGAGCAGAGCGGTGCTGGAGGCCAGCAGCACACCCCCGATGCCCATGGCCATTCCGATCTGCCCCATCACGACCAACTCGTCCCGAAGGGATGCCGGGAACGGCTTGTTGTAGCGCTCGGTCGCCTGCCCGGCCCCGACCAGGGCATCGACGACACCTGCCGTGAGCACTCCCAACAACATCGCCAGCACAATGGGCAGCGCGTGCCGCCACGAGTTGTTCCAGGTCATCTCCGTCGGAATCAGCGCGGCGAACACAGCCGCGGCGCAGGCGACCGACAGGACCCGTCGGCAGGAGACCACGACATCCCAGCGCAAACCGGCCAGCGCCCGCGGTCCGACGCCGACCATCGTCGCCACCGAGACGACCGCGATGATCTGTGCCACGTCCGGGGCAGGGTGCACCGACGGTCCGCGCAGCATCGCGTAACCGAGCGCTGCACTGGTGGCGATCGGTGCTCTGTTCCGGCTGCGGTCGACCTTGAACTGGACCATCTCGCCGATGGCGATCAGGAGGCCGAAGGTGAGCACGAACGGCCAGCCGGTCACTCCGTGCCGGGCGGTCAGCAGGACCGCTGCCAGCCCCAGACCGACACCGGCCAGCACGATCACCACCCCACTGCCCAGCTTGCGGAGCTCGACGCCCTCCGTCTCCCCCAGTGCCGTCATGCGGGTCCGGCCGCCGAGCCGGTGGCGCCGCCACCGCTGCCGAGGCTCAGGTCGTCGTGGTCGATGCTCACCTGCACGCTGTCGTCCGGAGCGGGCTGCTCAGCCTCGGCGGCCTCCCAGCCGTTCTTGCTGATCACGCTGACGAACGCGTCGACGAGCTCCGGATCGAAATGCGAGTACTTGTCCTGCCTGAGGATGGCCAGGGTCTCGTCGATGCTCCTCGCCGGCCGGTAGGACCGGGTCGAGGTGAGGCAGTCGAAGGCGTCGACGATGCCGATGATGCGCGCGAAGTACGGGATGTTGGTTCCGCTCAGGCCGGCCGGGTAGCCGGTGCCGTCGTACTTCTCGTGGTGGTGCAGGACGGCGGACTTCACTTCCTCCAGGAAGGGGATGTTGCCGATCAGCTCCACGCCCCGGGCCGGGTGCAGCCGGATCGCGTCCATCTCGGACTCGTTCAGCCGGCCGGGCTTGCGGATGATGCTGGTGGGAACGCCGACCTTGCCCACGTCGTGGAGCAGTCCGGCATGCTCCAGCGCGTTCTGCCGGTCCGCGCTCAGGCCGAGCCGTCGGCCGAGCATGCCGACGCCCTCGCTGACCCGTTCGGAATGGCCTCTGGTGTAAAGGTCCTTGGTTTCGATCACGTGGATGAAGGCACGCATCGTGGCCGCCTGCGCTTGCCGCTCCACCTCGTACTGCGAGAGCGCCCACCTGGCCACCAGCAACGGCACCAGGACCAGGAGACCCGCCAGCGGGCCGAGACCGCCGAGCCAGACCACCGCGAGCAGCAGCCCCAGGAATCCGTACCCGGCCATCGGGACGAAGGTGGGCAAGACGATGCGGCCGAGGAACTCGATCGGACTGGCCTTGCCGTCGATCCAGATCACCAGGCTCACCAGGGCCGCGTTCGCGACATGCTGCGCGATGGTGGCGACCATGGTGGCGAAGATCGCCCGCAGTTCGTGATCGAGGGCCTCACGCCCGACCGGGCCGTCGGCCAGCGTGTAAGCCAGGCCGCCCGCGGCGGTCGCGAGGATGCGTTGGGCAACGTTGAAGATGCGGCGAATCGGAGGGTTGCCGCGGCCGACCTGCGGTATGTAGGCGGCAACGGCGATGATGGCCGCCCAGGGACCTGCCACGACGTAGACAGACATCAGGACGACGGAGTCGAGAGAGGCGGGGTAGTTCGGTGCTATGGAAAAGCGCAGGAATCCACTGACCAGCATGAGCAGACACAGGGCCAGCAGCGTCCAACTGAAGGAAACGTGGTTGAAGGCCAGTGCAAGGATCGATAGGGCGAGTACGGTCGCCGATGCGACGAATACGCGGAGGACGCGCCGTCTCATGCCTCGACCACCTGTTCCGTCCTCGACAGTCGGTTCACCACTCCCAGAAGTTTGCCATGAATACCACACCTCCGATCAGCAGTCGCGGTCTTGTGCCCGCGGGGGTACGGGTACAGGGGGGCAGACAGCACAACGCTGACTAGACATAATTTTGCTCATCAGGACTGCGCCGAAACACTGTAAGCCAGACCGTGACTCGCCGCACCGTGGCGAACACACCGATATGGTATGAGAGACTGTGACTCTTTGCAGTTGTTACAAGGAGGCTTTCAAATGGGCAAGACCGGCCGCAAGCGTCGCGCACGCAAGAAGAAGGGCGCGAACCACGGCAAGCGCCCCAACGCCTGAGTCAGGCGGCTACGCACAGCAAGGACCCCGGCCAAAACCGGGGTCTTTGCAGTTTGGTCACATGTCACAACAAGACCACCAATCACACTGGTAGGCAGCACAGAGTGTTTCATTGTGGATACTCAGCGCTATTTCCGACTGCGACAACTGCATCGATTCATTCAAGGCCTATCGTCTCCCGCCGAGTCGTGACCTGTCGACTACTCATCGAAATCTCCTGAGCACCGAACTGTGGATAGGGAGGGCGTGGTTCGGACCCGTGCTCTTACAGTTGGCGGGCGGACCTTGCCTGAACCGGTGGCGTCCGCGGTCGTTCCTGGGTGAACCGGTCGGGAGGTGGGTGTGTCGGCGTCCTTCGGCGAACTGCTGCGTCGCCACCGCCTCGAGGCCGGCCTGACGCAAGCCGGTCTGGCCGAGCTCGCGGAGCTCAGTGAGCAAGCCGTCAGCCTGCTGGAACGCGGCAGCAGGCGCCGGCCTCGCCTGGAGACCGTGCGCTCTCTGAGTTCGGCCCTCGGCCTCGATGCCGCCGCCGAAGAGGAATTGCAGGACGCTGCACGCACCCGCAACGCCGCGACCGTCACCGCGGCGGACCAGACCGCACCGTCGATCGTGCCGTGGCAACTGCCGCCAACGGTTGCGGACTTCACCGCACGTGAGAACGAACTGAAGAGCTTGCTGGCCCGGCTTGCCCAGGTCCAGCACACGAGTGTCCGAGTCGTCATCACCGGGATGGGCGGCATCGGCAAGACCGCACTCGCCGTGCATGCCGGTCACCTGTCCGCCGGCTCGTTCCCCGACGGACAGCTGTACGTGAAGCTCCGGGGGTATGACCCCGGAGCCGCCCTGACGAGCGCCGATGCACTCGGCCAGCTGCTCCGGTCGCTCGGGGTCAGGCACGAGGCCATTCCCACCGGAGTCGACGAGATGGCCAGCCTCTACCGCTCCCGGATGGCAGGCCGCCGGATGCTGATCCTGCTCGACGACGCGAACTCCGTCGATCAGGTGATGGCGCTCCTGCCCGGCGACAACGGCTCCGCGACGATCATCACCAGCAGGCGGTTCCTCGCCTCCCTGCCGGGCAGCCTGACCATCCGCTTGTCGGCGCTCGCGGAGGACGACTCAGTCCGTCTGCTTTCCAGCGTCGCCGGGGAGTCGAGGGTTCGGGTCGAGAAGTCGGCGGCGCGCGAGATCTCCGCTCTGACCGGAGGCCTGCCGCTGGCCCTGCGACTCGTCGGTGCCCGCCTGGCCGCGCGGCCCAACTGGCTTCTCCAGCACATCATCGACCAGCTCCAGGACGAGCATCGCCGCTTGGACGAACTCGGCCTGGACCACTCCGGCGTACGCGCCAGCTTCGCCGGATCGCTGGACGAACTGATCGCGAGCCCGAAGTCCATCGACCGCGACGCCGCGGCCACCTTCGATCTGCTCAGCCTCGCCGAAGGCCCCGAACTCTCGGTTCCGCTGATCGCCAGGCTGCTGGACAAGGACGAATCGACGACCGAGTACCTGCTCGAGCGACTCGTCGATCTGCAGCTGCTCGACTCCATCGGCCCGCGCCGGTACCGCATGCACGACCTCCTCCGGACCTACGCCGGCGAACGCCTGTCGGCCGACTCCCGTACTGCGGAACGGGCGGCCGCCATCGAACGCGGCCTGGGCTTCTATCTCGCCGGCGCCTGGAAGGTGCACCGCATCACCCATCCTTGGAGCCCCCGGCAACCAACCGAGGAGCTCGACCCGACCGGCGTACCGGACTTCGCCGACATGCCCACTGGCCAGGCATGGATCGACACCGAGTACGACTCGATCATCGACCTGTACCGCACGGCGGCAACCGTGCCGGCGCTGGCCGAACGCTTCGGACCTTCGCTGGCCCTCGGCTTGTTCGGCTACCTGGAATCCCGCGCTCTGTGGGAACGGATGCGTTCGGTCTACGACCTCGCGATCGGATCGATCGGCGCCACGACCGACCCGTCGACAGCCGCCTGGGTGCACCACGATCGCGCGATCCCCGACATCGAGCAGGGCCATCTCGAGTCAGGCCGCGGCCGCCTGCTGCAGAGCCTCGAACTCTTCGACGAGGCGCAAGACCTCGCCGGGATGGCCCGCAGTTGCTCGAGTCTTTGTCACGTCTGCGAACGTCTCGGCTGGATCGGCGAGGCGATCGAATGGGGCGAACGTGGTCTGTCGCTCGCTCTCAAGGTTGGTGACCAGGCCGTTCTCGGCACCAGCCACCTGGCGCTCGGGATCCTCTACAACCGGGTCGGCCGCTACCCCGACGCCGAGGCGGCCTTCCAGACCACCCTCGAGTTGGCCCGTTCCACCGGCAATACCCGCTTCCGCGCTCGCCGGCATCGCGTCATAGCCGGCAGCTACTTCGACCGCGGCCTCTACGACGTGGGTATCGAGCATCTCAACTCGTCGCTGGCGCTCTATCAAGACCACTACGACCCGGTCGGCATCTCAGAGGCGCTTCACCACCTCAGCAGCGCGCGACTCGCGCTGGGCCAACTGGACAGCGCCCAACAGTCAGCCGGCGAGGCACTTCGCCTGGCGGTCGAATACAACGACACCCACCGCGAGGCCGCGGTCCTCGCCACTCTGGCCGAGATCAGAGAGGCCCAAGGCGACCGCACCTCAGCACAAGATCTCCGCCGCCAGGCCATCACCATCTACGAAGCCGACGGCATGACCCCCGCCGCCACCGCCCTCCGCAAACTGCTGAACCCCCACACCAGCTAGTACGACAGCCGTAGTTCGTGATGATGCCTTTCGGCAGGGGGCCGCGGAGGGCTGGGTGGGTGCGGCCCTGACCAAGAGTGGGGACCTGGGACAGGTAGTCGGGACCTTGAACACGTTATTTCGTGTCCGCGGTCCCTGTTTGGTGTTCAAGGTCGCCGCTTCGTGCCCTGAATGCATAAGCCATAGTCAACGCCGGCACGTTCCGCTCCGTTGCGGGCAAATCCCCACCCTGTGCACAGCCCAGCCATTTCCCGGCCGCGCATTGCCTACGCCGCGCACAACGACGCCCTCGGGGCCGTCCCATTACCGCTTCCGCCCCTTGGTTGGAGCGTTGCCCGGGCCCAGACGCAACTCACCCCCGGCTCACAGGTGAGAACCGGGGGTGGGAAGGAAGTCAGTCCTGGGTGTGCATCTCCAGGCGGACCTGGGTGATTCGCAGGAGGATCTTCTCGCGGAGGGAGTCCGGGGCGTGTTCGCCGCCGCAGGAGCGGTGGACGAGCTTTTTGACGCAGCGCTCCAGGTCGTACTGGTCGAGGCAGGGCGCGCACTCTTCCAGGTGCTGGCGGATCTCGTCGTTGCTCGCGTCTTCGAGCTCGTTGTCGATGAAGACGTAAACACGCTGCAGAATCTCACTGCAGTCCACGTCGTGGTGCTCGCCGCAGCTCACGACTGTTCCTCCTCAGCGGACGTCGTTGTCTCGTCTGACCCGGGGATCAGGCCCCGGTCCTTGGCGTAGTCGGACAGCAGCTCACGCAACTGGCGGCGACCACGGTGCAACCGCGACATCACGGTACCAACAGGCGTACCCATGATGTCGGCGATCTCCTTGTAGGCAAAGCCCTCGACATCGGCGAGGTACACGGCCAGCCGGAAGTCTTCCGGGATGGACTGCAGCGCCGACTTGATGTCCGAGTCGGGCAGGTGCTCCAGTGCCACCGCCTCGGCCGACTTCAGGCCACCGGGAGTGTGCGACTCGGCCGCGGTGAGCTGCCAGTCCTCGATCTCCTCGGTCGGCGACTGCGTCGGCTGACGCTGCCGCTTCCGGTATCCGTTGATGAAGGTGTTGGTCAGGATCCGGTACAGCCACGCCTTCAGGTTGGTGCCGGGCGTGAACTGGTGGAAGGAGCTGTACGCCTTCGCGAAGGTGTCCTGGACGAGGTCCTCCGCGTCGGACGGGTTGCGGGTCATCCGCATCGCCGCGGCGTACATCTGGTCAAGGAAGGGCAACGCCTCGCGCTCGAAGCGCTCGGTCCGCTGCTCGGGTGTCTCGGTGGTCGTCGGAGTCGGCATCGTGATCGAGAATACCGGTGTCTTCCCAGTCTTCTGCGCCGGAGCCAGGCTCGTTGCCGTCATGACCCCTACAACACCGGTCGGTCAGGCCCCATTCCCGCTCGCGAGCTGGATTTCAGCCGGACACTTCGCGGGTCACCCATTCGAACACAGCTTCGACCAGCAGGTCGTAGACCTCCTGCTGGGTCAGCTCCGCCCGCTTCGGCACCTTGAACGAATGGTCGGCGTCCGGGACGACAGCCATCTCGGTCAGCGGCGGGAACTCCTCGGGCGTCCCGAACGGATCCCTCTCCCCCTGCACGACGAGGGTGGGCAACCCGACCCCGAGGAGCTCGTCGGCCCGGGACTTCTCGGGCTTGCCCGGCGGATGCAACGGGAAGGACAGCGCCAGTACGCCGGAGCCTCCCAGGCCGGAGGCGGTCCGGCAGGCGACGCGAGCACCGGCGCTGCGACCGCCGAGGACCAGCGGGGTCCGGATCCGGAGCTGGCCGATGATCGCGATCCAGGCCTCGTCGAGGATCTTCGGCGCCGGCGCGACCTTCTTCCCCGCGCGGCGCCAGGGCTGCTCGATCAGGAACACGTTCACGTCCTGCTTGGGGAGTCGCGCGGCCAGCGCGGTCAGGTCGCCGGCCTCGATCCCGGCACCGGCACCGTGACCGAGCGCGAGGGTCGCCACCGGTCGCCGGGCCCGGTGCGCCACGATCCGGGCCTCACCGTGCGGCGTCGCCACAATCCGTTCGTCGGTCACCCGCACATCCTGTCATCACCCGGACCTTGAACTCCCGAGCACGGATGTGTGTCTGGAACCCGTACTGCGGGTCGCGGCAGGGCGGACTCAGAAGAGGGTGGTCTCCTCCGGCTCCTGAGGCTTGTCGACCGGATCCACGCCGTCCGGAGGCAGCGGGTCGACCAGGTGCGGCCCGTTGTTCTTCACCGAACTGACTGCCTTGGAGACGGCATAGGCCTCCAGCCGACCGGGCGCGGCGGGAACCAGGAGCTCCAGCAGCTCGTCCGGATCCGACTTCAGCGGATCGAGCCAGGCGTCGTATCTGTCGGGCTCGACGAGCAGGGGCATGCGGTCGTGGATCCGGCCGAGGTCGTCGGTGGCCGTGGTGGTCAGGACCGTGCAGGTCCACAGCCAGGCCTCGTCCTTCTCGGGGTCCTCGACAGCTTTGTTGCGCCAGATCTCGTAGAGCCCGGCCATCGCCAGCACTCCCCCGTCGGCCGGACGGATGAAGTACGGCTGCTTCACCGGCTTGCCGTTCAGCTTCTGCTCGGTCTCGTACCACTCGTAATAGCCGTCGGCCGGCAGAAGGCAACGGCGTACGGCGAAGGCCTTCTTGAAGGCGGGTTTCTCCGCCACCGTCTCCATCCGGGCGTTGATCAGCCGGCTGCCGATCGAGGTGTCCTTCGCCCAGGACGGCACGAGCCCCCACTTGACCGTGGTCAGCTTGCGGACCACCTCGTCGGGATGCTCGCGGTTGCGCCGCTCGACCACGGCGATCACCGGGTCGGTCGGGGCCACGTTGTAGTTGTCCGGCAGCTCCTGCACGGACTCCCTGACGTTGCCCGCCTCGATCTCGAACTCGACCACCAGATCGGCCGGGTCCCGGCTGGACGCATATCTCCCACACATGACAATCAGCCTAGCCAGCCGCGCCGACAGACTCGGGCGCCCGTACTACGCGCTGCCCCGTGAGGCCGGCGGCCGTAGTACGCGCTGCCCCGTAAGGCCGGCGGCCCGTAGTACAGGTCATCGGGACAGGCGGCGGCGGATCGCCTACCCCGTGATACGCGATCCGCCGGTTTGATGCGCCCGGTCGCCCCCCTGTGGCGACCGGACGCAAGTCCTATGAAGGCCGCGCCAAGTCGTCGAGCAGTCGTTCGGCCCACTGTTCGGCGGCCGGCAGGCCCTCGATCCAGATCCGGGCCAGCTGCGGTTCGGCGGTGTCCAGTCGCCACTGGGTGATCAGGGCTCGTACCGTCTCGACCTGGTCCGGCAGGTCCGGCTCGCGGCCGACGAGCGCCGCCGCGCGGTGTGTGCCGATGCGGCCGAGTACGTCACCGCCGGCGAACACGATGCGCAGGCACTCCGCGACGTCGATGAGCCGGAGCTCGCGGTCCATCGGCGTGGTCCCGGGCGGGTTGAGCGGCTCGACCACCACCAGTGCGTGGGTCGCTGGTACGGAAGTTCCATGGAGCTCTGCCTCTCGATAGATCTCGCCGAGCCGGGACCGCAGGTGCGCCAGGCTGGACAGCCCGGTCAACGGGTCCTCGCAGGACAGCGAGTGCAGATAGATGAGTGACGCCTCGGCCCAGCTGGAACTGAGTGCGCGTACCGCGTCGAAGGCCGGCTCGCCCCCGGCGATCGAGCGGTACAACGCACTCAGCCCATCAAGTGCCTGCAGCAACGAGACTCCGTCGTCCGCCAAGCGGCGGCCGACCTCGTCACTGGCAGGCACAACGTCGGTACCGTCCTGCAGCGCCTCAGCGATCGCCAGATAGGCGCTGCGGTCGATACCAGCTGTGCCGTGCGGCTCCCTCCTTCCGCACGGTTGCTCAGCAGACGACGCCTCCGGCCGGCCCCGGGCGAGCGACCCCGCCAGGTTCAGGAACGACGGGCGCAGCTCGAACCGCCTGCGGAAATCCGCGAACAGCGACATGGCCCTCCTTCGTCCCTTCGTCTCCCGACCGGGCGGCCGGAGGCATCGTTCTGGGAGTGAGACAGAGCTGTGACAGGTTCATGACGCGGATTCCGAGAACTTTTTTCGCGTAACCTCCGGATGGCCACTGTCGTCATGAAGGGTGCGCGGACGCGTCCCTCGTGGGAACCTTGATCCCGGCAACCATCTGACAAACCGTGACGACGTTGTGACTAGCCCAGGGGGACCCTCGATGGAGACGCCGGAAGGACCGAGCGACGCGGAGCTGATCGCGCGCGTCCGCAATGGCGATCTCGAGGCGTACGGCGAGCTCTTCGGCCGGCACCACCACGCCGCCGAGCGGATGGCCCGTCAGCTCGTCCCGGCCAACGACGCGGACGATCTGGCCAGTGACGCGTTCGCCAAGGTGCTCGACGCGCTGCGCGGCGGCGGTGGCCCGGACATCTCCTTCCGGGCCTATCTGCTGACCACGGTCCGCCGGGTCCACGTGGACCGGATCCGCTCGGGCCGGAAGGTCCAGGCGACCGACGACATCGCGTCGTACGAGCGGGAGCCGGAAACCTTCGACGACCCGACCGTCACCGGGTTCGAGAGCGGCGCGGCGGCCAAGGCCTTCGCTTCGCTGCCGGAGCGCTGGCAGGCCGTGCTGTGGCACACCGAGGTGGAGGGTGAGAAGCCCGCCGCCATCGCTCCCCTGCTCGGCATGACCGCCAACGGCGTCTCCGCCCTCGCCTACCGGGCTCGCGAGGGCTTGCGGCAGGCATACCTGCAGCAGCACCTGGCTGATGCGGCCGGAGACCGCTGTCGCTGGACCACAGAGCGCTTGGGCGCCTATGTACGCGGCGGCCTGACCAAGCGCGAGAACCACAACCTCCGCGGTCACCTGGACGAATGTGCGAAGTGCACCGCGGTTTACCTCGAACTGGTCGAGGTCAACAGCGCACTGCCTGCACTGCTCGCTCCGGCCCTGCTGGGCACCGCCGGACTCGGCTACCTGGCTGCGGCCTCGGGCGCCAAGATCGGCTTCGTCGGCTTCCTGGCCACCGGCTGGCGGAAGGCAACCGAGAACAGCACCCGTACTGCGGTCGGCGCCGGCGCCGTCGTGGTGGCCGTCGCTGCCGTGCTCGCCGCCCTGGCGCTCACCGGCAACGAGACTCCGCCCGCAGCCATCAAGCCGCCGGCGACCCAACAGCCGACGCAACCGCCGGTCAACCCGCCAACGGTGAACCCGCCAACGGTCAAGCCGCCGACGGTCAAGCCACCGACGGTGAAGCCGCCGACCACCCAGCCGACGCAGCCTCAGCCGACCACAGCGCCAACGACGGCACCTACTCAGCCGACCACGCCTGCACCGCCGGTGCCGACCACGCCGATCCTGGACGAGGGTCTGCTGACCATCAGCGCACCTCAGGGTGGCGGCGGTGTCCCGAGCGGCTTCGCCCCAGCTGCTGCACCACAGGCGCAGGCGGCCAGCGAGCAATGGCTGATCACCCTCAAGGTCCCAGCGAACAACACCAAGCCGGTGACAGTCGGCCTGAAGTACGGCGCCGCCGTGCACTGGCCCGTCGATGGCAACTCGAGCGGCTGGACATGCACTCGTGCTGCGGATGGCAATGGCGGCACGTGCACCGCGACGAACCCCCGCGCGCCGGAGATGCTGCCGGTGACGTTCACGAGCGCCACCGGCGGTTCCACAGCGGATCGCACGTTCACGGTCTCCGCCAAGGCCGGCCGGTTCTTCGACGACGACTCGGCGACCCTGACCGCGATGCCGTCGACGGACGAGAACCTGCTGAAGATCAGCTCCCGCAAGCCCGATCCCGACATCCACTTCCGCACCCTGATCGTTGCCCCCGGCACCGGCCGGGACAAGGTCACCCTGAGGATCACGTACGGCGCATCGCTGACCTGGCCGATCTCCTCGAACCCGGCCGGATGGAAATGCAGCCCGGCGGCGAAGACCTGTACTGCGAACAACCCGGCACAGCCGGCTCCACTGAACGCCGACTTCGTAGTACCGCAAGGTGGTTCGGCAGCGGCGCGGACGTACTCCGTGGCCGCGACAGCGGGTCTGGTGAGCGACACGGATTCGGAGACGTTACCGGGGATCCAGCTGGACGAGTCGCTGCTCCAGATCATCACGCCCGACCCGAAGCACGACCCGAACCCGTTCGTCTACAACCGGTTCCTCCAGATCAACGGCGCGACCGGCCGGGTCACGCTGGAGATCTCGTGGGGCCCTCACCTCCTCTTCGTGAACGCGCTGGACAAGGGCTGGACCTGCTCGCGGTCGACCGACATCCGCCGCGCGACCTGTACGACCGTCAACTACACCAAGCCGCTGAACACCGAGTGGGCTGCCCTGCCTGGCTCGGGCACCGCGAACCAGCTCACGGTCAAAGCCTCGGTCGGCGGGCGCTACGACACGGACTACGTCCAGATCCCGCCCTCCAGCACCCGCCGCTGATCCCCCGGTCTCCCGATTGATCCAAACGGGATGAGCTAGGACCCCTGTCCCCAACAAGTCCCGCACCCTCCCCCACTCCCCGCCCCGACCCGCCGCCCCATGCCCCACCCCCCGCCCCGACCCGACCCGCCGACCCACGTTCCCGCTCCCGCTCCCCTCCCCGACCGGCCGGCCCACGTCCCCACTCCCGCTCCCCTCCCCGACCGGCCGACCTACGTCACCGCTCCCCGCTCCCCGGCCCGACCCCGCCAACCCGGGCCCGACATACCGGCTCGACCCGCCGGCCACGCCCCGACTCCCCGGATCGGCCCGCCGGCCAGGCCCCCACTTACCGGCCCGACCCGCCGCCGTTGGGCCACTACCCGGCTCGACGCGCTGGCGGGAATCGGGGCAGTGGGCGGGTCGACCCGGTAAGTGCACAGGTGGCGGCGGGTCGATCCGGGAAGTGGGCACCAGCCGGGCGAGTCGACCCGGGAACTTGGCAGGAGGTGGCCACGTCCCCACTTACCGGCCCGACCCGCCGGCCACGCCCCGACTCCCCGGCCCGACCCGCCGGCCAGGCCCCCACTTACCGGCCCGACCCGCCGCCGCTGGGCCACTACCCGGCTCGACGCGCTGGCGGGAATCGGGGCAGTGGGCGGGTCGACCCGGTAAGTGCACAGGTGGCGGCGGGTCGATCCGGAAAGTGGGCACCAGCCGGGCGAGCCGATCCGGGAAGTCGGGACGTGGCCGGCGAGTCGATCCGGGGAGTCGCCAAGGTCTCCGGTATCTGATGCCCGCGGAACCGAGCCCGCGGAACCGGGCCCGAGGAGCCGAGCCAGCGGAACCGGGCCAGCGGAACCGGGGGCCCACGGAGCCGGGCCAGCGGACGGCCGCAGTTCGGGGTGAGGGCAAGGGGAGCGCGATCCTCGCGGTACGGGGGTGAAAGGGTTTTGCGTGGTGTGGTGGGCGCCTCTACCCTTATGGGGTTCGTGGTGACGGAACCGAGTAGCGCCGTTCACCTGTGCACGAGAGAGTCGCCGGTAGCTGGGAAGGCGACGCACGGGCCGGTCGTGAAGACACTCCTGAGCGAATGACCTGCAAGAGGCCGGGCCGCAGCCGCGTGGTCCGGTGAAGGTGTGGTGGCACCGCGAGATTCCCCTTCGCCCACACCTCCGGGGTTCGAGTTGACCAACGGAGGTGAAACAGCGATGCGCATTCTCAACCAGGAGATCCCCTCAGCAGTAGGCCAGACCGTCACGGTGGCCGGCTGGGTGCACCGAAGACGACGGCTCGCAGCCGTCAGCTTCCTGATTCTGCGGGACCGGTCCGGTCTGAGCCAGGTCGTCGTCAAGGGCTCGGAAGCCCAGGCCCAGCTGGACGAACTCGGCGAGGAGACGGTCGTCCAGGTGACCGGCAAGGTCACCGCCAACCCGCAGGCGCCGGGCGGGGCCGAGATCGTGGACCCGACCATCGAGCCGCTGACCGAACCGGCCCAGACGCCGCCGATCGAGCTGTGGCGGCCTACTGTCGGCGCGAGTCTGCCGGTCGTGCTGGACAACGCGCCGGTGGCCCTGCGGCATCCGGCTGTGCGCGCGCGCTGGGAGGTTGGCGCGGCCGCTCTGCACGGCTACCGGAGCACGCTCGACGGTCTCGGGTTCACGGAGATCCAGACACCCAAGATCGTCGGTACTGCGACCGAGTCCGGCGCGAACGTGTTCGCCCTGGACTACTTCGGTCGTCCCGCGTACCTGGCGCAGTCGCCGCAGTTCTACAAGCAGACGATGGTCGGGGTGTTCGAGCGCGTCTACGAGGTCGGCCCGGTCTTCCGGGCGGAGCCCCACGACACCGTCCGACACCTGGCCGAGTACGTCTCGCTCGACGCCGAGCTGGGCTTCATCAAGGACCACCGCGACGTTCTCGCCGTACTGCGGGACGTCGTGGCCGGGATGCTCGCGGCAGTGGGCTCGCGTGCTTCCGCAGCTCTTGAGCGGTTGGGCGTCGAACTACCGGAGATCCCGGCGGAGGTCCCGGTGCTCCACTTCAGCGAGGCCCTCAAGTTGGCCGGGGCGAACCCGGACGAGCCGGACTTGTCACCTGCCGACGAGCGGGCGATCGGGGAGTGGGCGTTGCGCGAGCACGGCAGTGCCTTCGTGGCGGTCGAGGGATACCCGATGGTGAAGCGGCCGTTCTACACGCATCCGCAGCCGTCGGACCCGCGCTGGTCCAACTCGTTCGACCTGTTGTTCAGGGGTGTCGAACTGGTCACCGGCGGGCAAAGGTTGCACCGCTACAGCGACTACGTGGCAGCCCTCGAAGCTCGCGGCGAATCACCCGACGCGGCGGCGTACAGCTCTTACCTGCAAGCGTTCAAGCACGGCATGCCGCCCCACGGCGGCTTCGCGATCGGCCTGGAGCGCTTCGTGGCCCGCCTCACCGGAGCCGAGAACGTCCGCGAGGTAGCCCTGTTTCCCCGCGACCTCCATCGCCTCACCCCCTGACAGACGTGATGTTCCTCCTCGGCGATAGTCCCCGCCGAGGAGGAACACCTGCTCAGCCCCTGCTGGGGTCCCAGGTCCGTCGAGTGGAAGCCCCGTGTCATCGACTGAAGCAACCGTGCCGCCGGCAATCGATTACCAGCGACACACTTCTCACACTCGACACAAACCAGGTGGGTTCCCATGCTCGGACCGGCGGCGGTGGGTGGCGGGCATGATGTGGGGATGGTGAGTGAGGTGGAGCGAGCCGTCCTGGCCGCGGTGGATGACGGGCGGATCGTCGCCGATCTGCGGGAACTGGTGCGGATCCCGAGCGTGGACGGGACCCCGGCCGAGAATGACGCGCAGGTCTGGTGCGCGCAGAGGCTGCGGGAGCTCGGGATGGAGGTCGACCACTGGCCGCTCGACCTGCCGGCGATCACCGCCGATCCGGAGTTCCCCGGCATGGAGGTCGAGCGGACGCAGGCATGGGGCTGCGTGGGAACGCTCGGGCGGGGCACCCCAGGGCTGATCCTCAACGGACACGTCGACGTCGTACCTGCGGGTGACCTGGCGCTCTGGCCGGACGGGGATCCGTTCTCGGCAACCGTGAGTGACGCAGTCATGTGGGGACGCGGGACGTGCGACATGAAGGGTGGCGTCGCCGCGATCATCGGTGCGATCGCCGCGATCGTTGCCTGCGGCATCACCCTGCGCAAGCCGCTGGCGGTGCACACGGTGGTCGGCGAGGAGGACGGCGGCGTGGGCGCGTTCGCAACCCTCGGCCGCGGGTATCACGGCGAGGCCTGTCTGATCGCGGAACCAACCGCCGGCGGCGTCATCCCTGCGAACGCCGGGTCGCTGACCTTCCGGCTGGAGATCGCCGGGCTCGCCACCCACGGTTCGACCCGCACTCGCGGCGTCAGCGCGATCGCGAAGTTCGAGCCGATCCACCAAGCCCTGCAGGCGTTGGAGATCGAGCGAAACCGCGATCCCCATCCGCTCCTCAAGCACCTCGAGCTGGCGAATCCCCTGTCGGTCGGGACGATCCGGGCCGGCGACTGGGCCAGCACCGTGCCCGATCTGCTGGTCGCGGAAGGCCGGTACGGCGTACGCCTGGGCGAGCCGGTTGCCGACGCTCGCCAGGCCTTCGAGCAAGCGATCGCCGAGGCCTGCGAGAAGGACGACTGGCTGCGCGATCACCCGGTGAAGATCACTTGGCCGGGCGGCGTATTCGCCTCCGGCCTGCTTCCCGAGGGCGATCCCCTGCTCGACGACACGCTCCAGGCAGCCACCGACGCCGGGGCGACCGCAGTACCGGAGGTCAAGGGCGGGCCGTACGGGTCGGACCTACGGCAGTACGCCGCGGCTGGGATTCCCACGCTGCAGTACGGCCCGGGCGACGTCCGCTATGCCCATGCAACCGACGAGCACGTCGCACTCGCCGAAGTCCTCCACTGCGCCCGCACCTACGCCCTCCTCGCCGTACGTCGCTGCGCCTGACCAGCAGCGGTAGACACTGCCGGCCTCCGACCCGAGGTGCTGGCAGTGGCGCGGCGGCAGTCAGTGCCGGCGTCGCGCGCGCATCGGCTGTGCGGGCGGTCACGAAGCTGATCGAGAGGCGGCGGCAGCCGGTGCCGGGGTGGCGCATGCATCCGCTGTGTGGGCGGTCAGCGAAGCTGATCGACAAGGCCGCCGAGGTTCGACGAGGAGGTCGGGCGGCCCCGCAACCCAACGGGACCGCCCTGCTCAGGTACCGCACGGTCTGAACCTGCTCAGGTTGGCCAGACCGCTGTGAGGCCGCCGTCGACCGTCAACGCCTGGCCGGTCACGTACCGTGCGGAGTCGGAAAGCAGGAAGAGCACGGCGTCAGCGACGTCAGCCGGCTGACCGACCCGGCCGAGCGGAATGCTCGGAGCTGACCGCTCGAGGCCGGCCGGACCGCCCGAGTTCACTGGGTCGAGCGACTGCGGTGATTCGATCACGCCAGGAAGCACCCCGTTGATCCGAATACCCCGAGGCCCCAGCTCGAGCGCCGCGCTCCGGATGAAGCCGATCAGCCCGGCCTTGGCGGACGTGTAGGGGGTGTGCCCGGCCCACCCGACCGCTCCCCCGGCGATGCTCGACACCACGACCACAGCTCCGTCCGCCGGAAGTGCGGACACGGAAGCCCGGACTGTCCGCATCACACCCGTCAGGTCGATGTCGAGGATCCGGTGCCAGTCCTCGTCCCGCAGGACGTCGAGAGGCGCCAACTTCAGCACGCCGGCATTGGCCACGACGGCATCCAGCCGACCGAACTCCGTGACCGTGGCTTGCACGGCCTCAGTCATCTCGTCGGTGTCGCGAACGTCGGCTTGCACCGTGACGGCCTTGCCGCCGGCGGCGGCGATCTCGTCGACCACCGCCGACGCGTCGTACGGATCGCCCTTGAAGGTGCCGACCGCGACCGCATAGCCGTCCGCCGCCGCGCGGATTGCCGTCGCTCGACCGATACCGCTGGCCGCACCTGTGACGAGGAGCGCCTTCACAGCATCACGTGTCCGCTGTTCGGGCCGAGTGTCTGGCCGGTGTAGAGGTTTCCGCCGGGTTCGCTCGCCAGCAGCACCGCCGTCGGGGCGACCTCGAAGGGCTCGCCGGAGCGGCCCAACGGCAGTTCGGCCATCAGCGACGTGATCCACTCGTCCGACAGAGTTCCGCCGAGTGGGGTGTTGATCGGTCCCGGGGCGATGCAGTTGGCCGTGATCCCGGTGCCGCCGACCTCACGCGCGAGGGAACGCGTGAAGCCGATGACGCCGGCCTTTGCGGCGGCATAGTGGGCCAGTCCGGCCCCGCCGCGCTGACCAACCTGTGAGGCGATGTTGATGATGCGGCCGAACCCGGCCTCGAGCATCGGTGGTAGCGCCGCACGCGAGCAGAGGAACACGCTGCGCAGGTTGACCGAGATCATCTCGTCGAACATCGCGGTCGACATGTCCAGGACGCGGGCCTCGGTGAGGATGCCCGCGTTGTTGACCACGACATCGACGGCGCCGAGCGCGTCGCGGGCCTCGGCGAACATCCGCTCCACGGCGGGCTCACTCGACACATCGGCCTGCACCGTCACCACGTCCTTGGCGAACGCAGCGCACCGCTCCCGGACAGCCTCCAGCGCCGGTCCGCCGGTGCGGTCGGCGAGACACAGCCGCGCCCCGGCCTCGGCGTACGCGAGGGCGATGGCGGCTCCGATGCCGCTGGCGGCTCCGGTCACCAGGGCGGTCAGTCCGTCCAAGGAGGCGATCGGTACGCCGGTGGTTCTGATGGGTTCCGCGGCGGTCACGCGCCCACCTCGCCGAAGATGCGGATCGTGTTGCCGCCGAGGATGAGCTCGGTCTCCGCGTCGGTGAAGTGCGCCAGGTCGACCCGTAGACGTTCGTAGGCCATGGTGAACATCGGCGCGGCTGTGGCGAACAGCAACCGCTCGGGGCCGAACGTCTTCACCACGCCCTCCAGGAAGTCCTCCCGGTACATGCCGCTGGTGTGCACATGGACGTTGGGGTTGCCCAGCGCCAGCTGGGCATCGAACTGGGACATCCCGGAGATGTTGAACTGGCCGCCGTTGGTCAGCACGAATGGGTGGTCAGGGGTCCATCGGGCAGCCGCGGCCAGCTGGAGCGGCTCGGCGAACAGATGGTAGCCAGCAGCAACCATGACCGGCACCGCCAGCTCGGCCGCGCACTCCACGATCGGCCGGACTCGAACGTCGTTGATCCGGAAGCGCTCCTCCGACGGATGCAGGAAGACGCCACGCGCACCAGCACCCACGGCACGCTGAACCTCGGCGACCGCGGCGTCGCCCTCCCACGGATCGACGCGGCACAACGGGATCAGGCGGCCGTCGGACTTGCCCACGGCCTCCGCCAGCGACTCGTTGGCCTCCGTGAAATCGCCGCGGTGGGGGTGCATCGGTGCTGCGATGGCCGCATCGGTGCCGACGGCGTCCATTCCTGCCAAGGCCGTGGAAGCGTCCAGCTGATAGCCGAAGTGAGAGGTTCCGAGAAAGAGAAGTCCGTCGACAGTCGTCATGCCGCCAACCTCAGCAGTGTCTCGGCGTTGCCACCCAGGACCAGACCGGCCGCTTGGTCACCGAGGGAAGAGATGACCACCTTCTGCTTCTCGAGCGCGGGCGAGCTGACCGGACCGTCGCTGCCGAAGACGACGCGCTCGGCTCCGATCCGCTCGACCGCGGTCCGGATCTTGTCCGGGTAGGGCATGGCGGAGGTCTCCAGGATGATGTTCGGCAACTCCTCGGCGACGTCGAGCGCCTCGTCGACGTGGAAGTAGCCGCCCATGTGGCCGAGGATGATGGTCGAGTCGGGGCAGGCGGCCGCGGCCTGGGCGATCGACAGCGGAGTACTCAACGGCTCGTCGCCACAGTGGAACAGGGTGGGGACGCCGAGTTCACCGGCGAGCCGGATCAGCTCGATCGTCGCGGCCCCGCCCGGGTGCTGCAACGTCGACACCGGGTGCAGTTTCAGTCCCTTGAAGCCCAGGTCGGTGACGGCCTGCTTCAGCAGTTGCTTCGAGGTTTCGAGGTGCGCCGGATTCAGCCGGACGAACCCGTAGAGCCGGTCGGGGAAGCGCTCGCAGGCCGCGGCGATCAGCTCGAGGCCCTGCGGGTTGAGGCCCGGCAGGTCGGTCAGCGTCATCACCGCCGACCGTTCGACGCCGGCCTCGTCCATCGCGCGAATACAGTCCTCCGCGGACATCTGCCAGGGCAGCGATGTCCCCTCCTCGATGTGCATGTGCATGTCGAAGATCATCTGCAATCCTCCATCATCGGTCCCTTTGTACTGCGCAAATCGGTCCCTTGTACTGCGCAATGCTGTCCCCGCCCGACCACCCCGGTCAGGCGGGGCGTTCTCGGTCAGGCCGGGGGCTCCGCCAGCACAGCCTCGGTCTCGTCCAGCGTGCGCTCGACCCAGCCGAGGTCGACCTGCCTGCCTCCGACCACGACATGAGCCGGCCGCCGCAGAACCTCCAGGCCGGCCCTCGGATCCTGCTCGGTGATCAGGAGATCGGCACGGGCGCCGACGGTCACGACGCCGACCCGCACGTCTTCGCCGACCCGGCCCACCAAGGTGCCGGCCGTCACCGTGCCTGCGCGCAGCGCCTCCGTCGTGCTCATGCCGCGCTCGACGTACATGATCAGTTCGTCGAGCAGGCCGCCGATCGGGTTGAAGGCTGTCCCCGCGTCCGTCCCGGCGGCGATCAGCACGCCTGCCGCGATCGCCTTGGCTGTGCTGGCCCGGTAGATTTCCCGCGCCTTCAGGCTCTTCTCGACCGTCGCCTTCGGGATGCCGATGCCGTCGGCGATCGGGTTCAGCGCGGTGACGGTCGGGACGAGGGTCACGCCGGCGGCGATCATCTGCTTGTAGTTCTCTTCATCCGCGAAGGCGGCGTGCTCGATCGTGTCGACGCCCGCCTCGATCGCGTTGGAGATGCCCTGCGGCGCATGGGCATGCGCCGCAACCAGGACACCGGCCTTGTGTGCTTCCTCGATGCCGGCTGCCAGCTCCGGTACGCCGAGCTGTGGCAGGCCGGGGTTGCCGGGCGAGGAGATCCCGCCCGTCGCCATCAGCTTCACGACGCCGGCACCGGCCGCCAGTTGCTCGCGGACGGCCAGCCTCACGTCGTCGGGACCGTCGGCGATCCGCCCGTAGTCCGCGCAGTGCCCGCCGGTCATCGTGATCGGCCGGCCCGCGGCGACGACGCGTGGCCCGAGCAGCTGACCCGAATTCACCTGCAGGGCGTAGTCCAGCGTCATCCGGTCCACCGAGCCGAGGTCGCGCACGGACGTGATGCCCGCCCGCAAGGCCAGCAGACCGTTGTGGAAACAGGTCATCGAGCGAACCAGAGGCGCGCGGTCCCAGTGCAGGAAAGGCGCCGGATGAGCCGCCAGGTCGAAGTGGACATGGCAGTCGATCAGCCCCGGGAGCACGAACGCTCCGTTCAGCTCCAGTTCGGGTGTGCCGTCCGCGGTCACCTGCTCGGACGTCACCTCGGTGATGATGCCGTCGCGGACCACCAGCGAGCCGAACGACTGCTCCCGGAGTTCATCACCCATCAGAGCGATCCCGTTCCTCAGGATCACATCGGCGGAGCTCATGCCGTCGCCTTCCTGTTGCCTGTGGCAACCATCCATTGATCGATCACGTCACTCGAGGCCGCGAGGTCGAAGCGATGGCGCATCAGCAGCATCGAGGCGTCGTGCTGGGCGCGGTCATCGCTGGCGACACAGTCCTCGACGATCACCACGTAGTAGTCGTTGAACAGGGCGTCGCGCGCGGTCGACTCGACGCAACCTTCCGTAGTACAGCCGCTGACGACCACGGTCTCGATGCCGTTGCTGCGCAGGAGCAGGTCGAGGCTGGTGCCCCAGAACCCGCTCGAACGCCACTTGGGCACCACCAGTTCGCCGTCGCGGGGCGTGAGTTCTGCGACGAACTCCCGCCCCGCGTCGCCCTGGAGGGTGTAGCGGAACGGCCCGGTGATGTCGTTCTGCCTCTGCAGGCGCAGACCGAACCGCAACTGCGCGGGCGACTCGCTCATCCCGTCGGGCAGCGTCGTCATCTGGACATGCACGACCAGGACCCCGGCGCTACGAGCCGCCGCCAGCAGCGCGGCGATCCGCGGCCGCACGGCCGGATACATGGTCATGTCCACGCCGAGCCGGTCGAACGCGAAGCCCGGCTCGACGAAGTCCCGCTGCATGTCGATGATCACCAGCGCCGCACGGGACGGGTCGACCAACTCGTCGAGCTCGGTGAGAACCTGCTTGCCGGCGACCTCGATCACGACCGGCGCCTCCTGACGTCGACGGCCGCCCTCACTGGAACTGCGCAGCGTGGTAGTAGGAGTAGCCGGTCGGGCCGAAGTGCACGTCGGCGAGGTTGGCGGCACCGGAGTACACCCCGCTGACGTTCCACAGCGGAAGGAAGATCGCGTCGTCCATCAGCGTGGTGGTGACCTTCTCGTACGCCGTCGTCCGCGCCGCCGCGTCCACGATCGTGTTCGCCTTGGGGATCGCGGCGTCGATCGCTGGGTTGCTGTAGTGCGCCCAGTTGAAGCCCGACTTGATCTGGCCGGTCGTCACCAGGTTGTTCAGCAGGAACGGGTCGACGTCGTAGTAGAAGATCGCCGACAGGTTCTGCACGCCCTGGTTGTACGACGCGGCCGCCGTGGTGAACGGCTGCGACTTGGTGGTCGAGGTGAAGCCGACCTCCTTGAGCGCGTTCACGACGTACTGCGTGGGCAGGTCGAACCCGTTCGCGCTCTGGATCAGGATGTCGAGGCTGAGCTTCTGGCCGCCCTTGCTGCGGGTGCCGTCCGGCCCGGCGACCCAGCCGGCCTCGTCCAGCAGGCTCTTCGCCTTGGCCGGGTTGTAGGCGTACATCGTGTCGTTGGCCTTGACGTAACCGGGCGTGGTCGGGGTGAGCACGTTGTAGGCCGGCGTGAAGGCACCCCGCAGTACGGACTCGTTGAGCTTCTTCTGGTCGACCGCGTAGAGGATGGCCTGGCGGACCTTGAGGTCGTTCGTCGGGCCCTTCTCGACGTTGATCGGGTAGCCGTAGGGCTGTCCGGTCGAGGGCATGTCGTAGTGCTTGAACTGGGCCGTCTTCTTGACCGTCGCGATCGTGTCGGGGTCGAGGTTCATCGCCATCTGGACCTGACCGCCGCGCAGCGCGTTGTAGCGGGCGTTGGTGTCCAGCAGGATCTTGAAGCTCAGCTTCTCCAGCTTGGCCGGGCCGGCCGGACCGAAGGCGGCCGGACCCCACTTGTAGTTCGGGTTCTTCTCCAGTCCGACGTGGTCCTGGGTCACGTAGTCGACGAACTTGAACGGACCCGTCCCGACCGGGTGGGACCCGATGGCGGTGCCGTACTTCTTCAGCGCCGCGGGCGACTGCATCCCGAAGATGATGCCCGTCATCTCGTGCTCGAAGGCGGCGTTGGGCTCGCTGAAGACCACCTGCGCCGTGTACTGGTCGACGACCACGGTCTCCTTGTACGGCCCGAGCGCCCCCTTGGCCGAGCGGGACTTGGTCGCGGGGTCGACGATGTGGTCGAACGTCGCCTTGACCGCGTTCGCGTCGAAGTGCGTGCCGTCGTGGAAGTCGACGTCGTCGCGCAACTTGAAGGTGTACGTCTTGGCGTCCTTGGACACCTGGTAGCTCTTGGCCACCCCCGGGTGGAAGACGTTCTTGCCCGAGCCGTCCGGCAGCCACCAGAACAACGGGTCGTAGATGTGCGCGATCATCATCGACGACATCGCCAGGCCCGTCGCGGCCGGGTCGAGGGAGTCCGGCTCCTGATAGATCCCGACGGTCAGGTTGCTCGTCTTGGCACCCGAACCCGAGCCGGATGCGTTGCCCGTGCAGGCGGCCAGCACAGAACTGCCGCCGAGCGCGAGCAGCCCGGCCGCACCCGCCTTCAGCAGACTGCGACGGCTGAAGAACGCCGGTTCTTCCGAGCGCACGGCGGGTGAATAGGTCGGTTCGAGGCTCACGATGAACTCCTTCTGTTTTCCGGATCTACTGTTTGCGCTCCCAGCCGCTCGAGCGACCTGATGGCCAGCTCGGCGTGGAGCAGTGCGCCCCGAGTCATCACCCGATCGTCGAACCGCGCCAGCGGACTGTGGTTGCTCGGCGCGTTCGCGAAATCCTCTGAAATCGATGCCCCGAGCATCATGTAGCTGCCGGGGACGGCCTGCAGGACCCGGGAGAAGTCCTCCGATCCCGGCTCCGGGAACTCCATCGGCAGGAACTCGTCCTCGCCGAACACCTCGGTGACCACGTCCGCGACGAACCCCGCGTGGAACGGGTCGTTGACGGTCGCGGGGTACTCCCGCAGATACTCCACGTCGACCTCCACCCCGTGCGCCAGCGCGACGCCCTCGCACACCGCGGTCAGCAGCGGGCCGATCGCGTCGCCGGTGGCGGCCGAGAAGGTGCGGACCGTCGCCTGAAAGTTCGCGGTGTCCGGAATGACGTTGCTGGCGATGCCACCGGCGACCGCCCCGACCGTGACGACGACCGGGTCGAAGATGTCGAACCGCCGGGTCACCATGGTCTGCAGCGAGGTGATCATCTCGGCGGCCGCCGCGATCGGATCCCGGCCCAGATGCGGCGACGAACCGTGGCCACCACGCCCGCGCACGACCACCTTGAGCTTGCTGCTCGAAGACATCATCGTGTTGCCCCGGGTGGTGAAGATCCCGTTCGGTGTCTTGTTCGAGCGCACATGCATGCCGTACGCCGCACTCACGTGCGGGCCCGCGGCTGTCAGGACGCCCTCACTGATCATCGCGCCTGCGCCGTCCCAGCCCTCCTCGCCCGGCTGGAACATGAACACGATGTCGCCGGCGAGGTCGGCGCGCCGCTCGGAGAGCAACCGCGCGGCACCGACGAGCATCGCCATGTGCAGGTCGTGACCGCACGCGTGCATGGCACCGTCGATCTCGCTGGTGAACGGCTCGCCGCTGCGTTCCTGCACCGGCAGCGCGTCCATGTCGGCGCGGAGCAGCACCGCCGTGCCGGTACTGCGGCCGCCGCGGAGCACGCCGGTGATGGAGGTGACACTCTCGCCGAGCGTGATCTCGAGGCCGAGACCCGAGAGCGCCTCCAGCAGCGCCTCCTGGGTCCAGGGCAGCTGCAGCCCGATCTCCGGAGCGCGGTGCAGCCGGTGCCTCAGAGCGGTCATCTCCGGGCCCAGCTCCGCGACGTCCGAATGAAGTGTGCTGCTGATCGTCATGCATTTCTCCTTGCTTGGTGCAGTTGGCCTCAAGCTAAGATCACGTCTGTTACGTTGTCATTTCGTGTTTGATTTCATTCAAGACCGCCCGTCGACTGAAGGAATCCACCATTCTCACCAATGACGACCGGGAGCTCATCGGAGCCCTCCAGGCCGGCCCGCGAGCGCCGTGGACGGACATCGGCGAAGCCCTCGGGGTCAGTGGTGTCACGGCCGCCCGCCGCTGGGAGCGAATCAGCGCGACCGGTGTCGCCTGGGTGACAGCGGCGCCGGGCATGAGCCGGCGCACCGAGCAGTGCGTCGCGTACGTCGAGGTCGAGTGCATGCCAGGCAGACGCAAGGAGGTCGCGGCCGAGCTGGCCAGGCACGATCTCGTCGTGACGGTGGAGATCACCACCGGCACCGCGGACATCCTGCTCACCATCGCCGCGGCGAACCTGATGACGCTGTCGCACTACCTGCTGGACCATCTGGGCGGCATGGAAAGTGTGCTGCGGACCAGGGCGCGAATCGCTACCAAGATCTACACCGAGGGGTCTAGATGGCGTCTCCTCGACCTTCCCGAGGACACGCTGAACAGGCTCGAGAGGTTGCGCCCCGAGCCTGAGCCGGACCGGCCCGACGAGGCCGTGTCGATGACTCCAGACGTGCAGCGGGTGGCGGGTCTGCTGACAGTCAACGGACGAGCGTCGTACGCCGAACTGTCGGCCGAGACGGGGCTCAGCCCCACCACGGTGCGACGGCATGTCAGCAAGCTCCTGGGCAGCGGCATGCTGGTGCCCCGCACGGACGTGGCCGCGGAGCTCTCGGGGTCACCGGTGCAGGTGTACCTGTGGGCCGACGCGCCGGTTGACGGGCTGCCCGCGACGGCACGCACGATCTCGCAGATCCGCCAGGTTCGACTGTGCACGACTGTCTCTTCCGCGCCGAGCATGTTGCTCTGCGCCTGGCTGCACACCGTCGAGGAGGTGCATCGGCTCGAGCTGGCGATCGCGAACCGGCTTCCCCAGGTCCGCATCGTCGACCGGCTGGTGGTGCTGCGGACGGTCAAGCGGATGGGCCGTCTGCTCGACAGCCACGGGCGTGCCGTCGGGGTGGTGCCGATCAACATCTGGGACGACACGTTGGATCACCCGGCCCGCCCCGGCCCGATCGAATCGGCTTTCCCTACACCCCCGTGAAGAGATCCGCCAAATCGGAGACGTGTCAGCCGGTCGTGATTCGTCCGAAACGCCGCCGTAAGCGCCGCTCCCGCCCAGCGTGAAATCTGGACGTGACAATGGAGGGATACAAAATTCACCATGTCCTTCGTACTCCGCCGCCTGCTCGCCTCGATCCCCGTGATCATCGGCGTCACGATCATCGCGTTCCTGCTGATCCACCTGGTCCCCGGCGATCCGGCGCAGACCATGCTGTTCGGCTCGAACGCGACCCCGGAGCAGATCGATGAGCTCCGCAACCAGCTCGGGCTGACCCAGCCACTGTGGCAGCAGTACCTGGACTTCTTCGGTCAGCTCCTGCACGGCGACCTGGGAACGTCCTACGTCACGCACAACTCGGTGGCCTACGAGCTCGTCTCCCGCGCGCCGAGCACGCTCGCGCTGACCGGTACGGCGATGTTGGTGGCCGTCGTGGTCGGCGTACCGCTCGGCCTCGTGGCCGGTGTCCGGCCCAACTCGGTGCTGGACAACATCGCCCGGTTCGTGTCGTTCGTCGGCGTCGCGATCCCGTACTTCTTCCTGGCCCTGCTGCTGGTGCTCGCATTCGCCTTTCAGCTCAACTGGCTGCCCGCGATCGACAACGGCGCCCCGAGCGGAATCATCCTGCCGGCCATCTCGCTCGGCTGGGGGTACGCCGCGATCCTCACCCGGCTGATCCGCGGCCGGGTGATCGACGAGTACCGCAGTGACTACGTGAAATCGGCCCGGGGCCGGGGCTGCTCGGAGCTGCGGGTGCTGCTGGCACACGTGTTCCGCAACTCCTCGATCCCGGCGGTCACCATGATCGGCCTGCAGTTCGGAAACATCCTCACCGGCGCCGCGGTGACCGAGGTGATCTTCGGCCGGGCCGGCGTGGGCAGCTTCCTGGCCACCTCGATCACCACGAAGAACATCCCGGTCGTGCAGGGAGCGATCGTGCTGATCGGCATCAGCTACATCCTCATCAACCTGGTGGTCGACCTGGTCGTCGGTGCGATCGACCCGCGCACCCAACTGAGCGGAGCGTCGGCATGACCTCGAGAATTCGCAGCCGGTACGGCCGGTTGGTGACGTCGGTGCTGATGACCGTCATCCTGCTGGTCTTCCTGCTGCTGCTCGTGCACCCCGGCCTGTTCGCGCACACCAGTCCGCTGGACAACGGTGACAGCCCGATGTCCTCGCCGGGAGGCGCGCACATCTTCGGCACCGATCAGCTGGGACGTGACATCTACAGCCGGGTGATCTTCGGCGCCCGCCCGGTGCTGGCCGCCAGCCTCGGTGGGGTACTGCTCGCGATGCTCGCGGGCGTCGCCATCGGTCTGATCGGCGGCACCGCGCCAAGGACCGTGAGCGTGGTGGTGATGCGCATCGTCGACGTCCTGCTCGCCCTTCCGGTGCTGCTGATCGCGCTGATCCTGATCGCGACCATCGGCGCCGGCGTGAAGAGCATCATCTTCGCCCTCGGCGTCGCCTACACGCCGGGATTCGCCCGGGTGGTTGAGGCATCGGTCCGCAAGTTGCGCTCGATCGAGTACGTCCAGGCCGCCAGGATGTTCGGCTCCAGCGGGCTGCGGACGGCGGTGCGGCATCTGCTGCCCAACTTGGTCACCGAGGTCGTGGTGATGGCCAGCAGCGCGGTCGGCTGGGCCGTCCTGACCGCCACGACGCTGAGCTTCCTCGGCCTCGGAGTACAACTGCCGAACCCGGACTGGGGCAGCGACCTCGCCGCCGGCGCCACCAGCCTGTCCACCGCGTGGTGGCTGTCCACCTTCCCAGGGCTTGCGATCACGGCGACCATCCTGGTCTCCAACTTCGCCGGCGACTGGGTGATGACGCTGCTCGACCCGAGCGGGGGACGGACGTGGACGAGATTCCGCGCCCTCGGTGGGCTCCGGACCAGCCTGCCCGGCCCCGCGGTCGGCACTGTCGTACCCACCATCACTCCCACCGTGGCCAACGAGGAGACCGCATGAGCACCACTTCCCCCGCCACCGCGGCGCCGAGTTCGCAGTACGGCGAGACCGTGCTGAGCATCCGCGACCTGCAGGTCGAGATCCGCACCCACAACGGCGTGGTCCGGCCGGTGGACGGTGTGACGCTTTCCGTGCGGGCCGGCGAAACCGTCGGCCTGGTGGGCGAGTCGGGATCGGGCAAGACGATGACCGGGATGTCGGTGCTTCAACTGCTGCCGCCCGGCGGTTCGGTCGTCGGCGGCTCCATCGAGTTCGATGGTCGCGAGCTGACCACCATGACGGCGCCCGAGCTCCGCCGGCTGCGCGGCAACGACATCGCTGTCGTCTTCCAGGACCCGATGACGTCGCTGAACCCGACCCGCACGATCGGCAGCCAGCTGCGCGAGGCGTACCGCATCCATCGCCCGGGGACCTCGGTCGCCGAGGCCAACCGCCGCGCCGAGGAGGTGCTCTCGCTGGTCCGGATGCCGCGGCCGAAGGAGCGTCTGCGGGACTACCCGCACCAGCTGTCCGGCGGGATGCGGCAGCGGGCCATGATCGCCATCGCGCTGCTGTGCGAACCACGGCTGCTGATCGCCGACGAGCCGACCACGGCGCTCGACGTCTCCATCCAGGCCCAGATCCTCGAACTGCTGGACGAGCTCAAGACCCGCCTCGGGATGAGCATCATCCTCGTCACCCACGACCTGGGCGTCATCGCCGGCCATGCCGACAAGGTCGCGGTCATGTACGGCGGTCGCATCGTCGAGGAGGCACCGACCGCCGACCTGTTCGCCGCGCCACGGCACCGGTACACGCAGGCGCTGTTCGAGTCGATGCCGACGATGGAGCTCGACTCGAACCGGGCGCTGGCCTCGATCCCGGGTCTGCCCCCGCAGCTGATCGACCTGCCGCCGATGTGCCGCTTCGCGCCGCGGTGCCGGTTCGCGAGCGATGCCTGCCGGACCGAGAACCCCGAGTCGATCGAGGTGGCTCCCGGTCACACCCACGCCTGCTTCCACCCGCGGCCGGTGGACATCGACGGCGCCGAGGACGAGCACCTCTACGCCGAGCTCCGCGAGGAGGACCTGGCGCCGCGCGGCGGGACGGGCCGGACCCTGGTGACACTCGACCAGGTCGAGAAGCAGTACCGGATCAAGAACCCCCAGATGTTCAAGCCCCGCCGGATCCTGCATGCGGTCTCGAAGGTCAGCCTGGACGTGATCGAGGGCGAGACGCTCGGAATCGTCGGCGAGTCCGGCTCGGGCAAGACGACGGTCGGGCGCATGCTCGTCGGTCTCGAGACGCCGACCAGTGGCGCGGTCATGTTCGACGGCCGGGACATCAGCCGGCTGACCCCCTCGGGCAAGCGGTCCCGCAGCAGCGACCTGCAGCTGATGTTCCAAGACTCCGCGGCCGCCCTCGACCCGCGGATGAACGTCGCCGACCTGATCGCCGAGCCGCTCGCCGCCCAGCACATCGGCAGCCGCAGCGAGCGCCGCGCCAAGGTGATGGAGCTGATCGACGCCGTCGGTCTGCCGCGGACTGCGGCCGTGCGCCGCGCCTACGAGTTCTCCGGCGGCCAGCGCCAGCGGATCGCGATGGCCCGGGCTCTCGTACTCCGGCCGAAGGTGGTGGTCGCCGATGAGCCGGTCTCCGCGCTCGACGTCTCCATCCAGGCCCAGATCCTCAACCTGATGCGCTCGCTGCAGGCGGCCTTCTCCCTCACCTATGTGGTCATCTCGCACGACCTGTCGCTGCTGAGGTACCTCTCGGACCGGATCGGCGTCATGTACCTGGGCAAGCTGGTCGAGCTCGGACCCAGCGCCGAGGTCTACGCGGCTCCCCGGCATCCCTACACAGCTGGTCTGATCGCTTCCGTGCCCATCCCCGACCCGGGACTGCGCGACCAGAAGCAGAAGGCCGGCCTGGCGGGCGAGATCGCCTCCGCGATCGACCCGCCGAGCGGATGCCGTTTCCGGACCCGCTGTCCGCTGGCGACAGAGCTCTGCGCCCGCGAAGAGCCGGCACTGGTACTGCGGGACGGTCCGCACGCCGTGGCCTGTCACTACCCGCTGACCACCGACGGTCCGGCGAAGGAATAGGCCTGCCTGGAACGAGGTTGCCATTGGCATGCGTATTGATATCTGGTCCGATGTGGTCTGCCCCTGGTGCTACATCGGGAAGCGTCGGCTGGAGCAGGCTCTGGCCGAATCGGGCGAGCAGCCCGAGATCACCTGGCACAGCTTCCAGCTCGACCCGTCGGCGACCAACGACGACCCCCGGGGCCTGGCCGAGCGCCTCGGCGAGAAGTTCGGCCGCGGCCGGGAGTTCGGCATCCAGGCCAACGAGCACGTCACCGGCATCGCCGCGGAGGTCGGGCTGGAGTTCCACCTCGACGAGGCCAAGTCGGCCAACACCGTCGACGCCCACCGCGTGCTGCACCTGGCCCGCGAGCTGGCCGAGTCCGGCGAGCTCCCCGCGGACACCCAGGGCCGCCTCAAGGAGCGCTTCCTGAAGGCCTACTTCAGCGACGGCCTCCCGGTCGGCGACCACGCGACCCTGACCCGCCTGGCGGTCGAGGTCGGCCTGCCCGAGGAGCGAGTCAGCGAGGTCCTGACCGGTACGGCGTACGAGGCTGAGGTGGCCGACGACCAGGCCCAGGCGCTCGCGTACGGCGCGAACGGGGTGCCGTTCTTCGTCATCGACGAGAAGTACGGCGTGAGCGGGGCTCAGCCGGTCGAGGTGTTCCAGGAGGCGATCCGCCGGGCGAACGCCGATCGGCAGCCGGTCACCCTGATCACCAGCCCGGGTTCCTCCGACGGTGACGTCTGCGGGCCTGACGGCTGCCCGATCTAGGGTTAGGTACAGGACACACGGGGCACAGGGTGTGCCGCAGACGTTGCCGGACGAGGTAAGAAGGAGCCATGACTGTCGTGCGTGCACTGGCCAGGCCGTTGCTGTCGACCATCTTCGTCGTCCAGGGCGCCAAGGCGCTCAGGGACCCGGAGCCGCATGTAGCGAAGGCGCAGCCGGTGGCGGATCGCCTCGTCCCGCTGGTCAAGAAAGTCACCCCGGCCCAGGTCGGTGACCGGATCCCCGACAGGACGGTGAACCTCGTCCGCCTGAACGGGCTCGCCCAGGTGGTCGGAGGTCTCGCCCTGGCCAGCGGCAAGGGCCGCCGCCTCGGTGCGGTGGTGCTGGCGGGTTCGCTGGTTCCGACGACGCTGGCGGGTCACTCGTTCTGGCAGGAGACCGACAAGGCGGTCCGGGCGGCCCAGAAGGTCCAGTTCATGAAGAACCTCGGCCTGATGGGTGGCCTGCTGCTCGCCGCAGTGGACACCGAGGGCAAGCCGGGCGTCGCCTGGCGCGCCACGCACGGCGCGAAGGCCGCCAAGCGGGAAACCAAGCGCGCCGGCAAGCTGGCGAAGCGCGAGACCAAGCATTTCGCGAAGACCGCCCGCCGCGAGGCGCGGATGGCGGCCCGCCTCGCCAAGTCCGAACTCCCGTTCACCTGACCTCCCTATGGCCTGACCTCCCCGCGACCTTCGGCTGACCCCGAAGGCTCGAGGATCCGGTCGTTGTCCACAGCTTCTGAGGCTTGGAAGGCGACGGCGGCTCCGCCCGATAGGCTCATCGCTAGACACCACGGACGGCGAGGAGCGAGATGGGCACGTCAGAAGGTTGGCCGGCACCGCGGCCGGAGGGCGCGGTCAACGGGCGGGTCACCGTGCCCGGCTCGAAGTCGATCAGCAACCGCGCGCTCATCCTGGCCGCGATCTCGGACGGCCCTTCCACGCTTTCCGGCCTCCTCGCCGCCCGTGACACCTCGCTGATGCGGTCCGCGCTGGTGTCGCTCGGCGTCGGCATCACCGAGAAGGACGGCCTCGTCACCGTGACGCCCGGCTCCCTCAAGGGTCCGGCGAACGTCGACTGCGGCCTGGCGGGCACGGTGATGCGGTTCGTGCCGCCGGTGGCCGCGCTGGCCGACGGCGTCGTCTCCTTCGACGGCGACTCCTACGCCCGGGAGCGCCCGATGGATGTCATCCTCGGCGCCCTGCGCACCCTCGGCGTGCAGATCGACGACCAGGGCACCGGACGGATGCCGTACGCCGTCAACGGGTCCGGGTCGGTCCGCGGCGGCAAGGTGACCCTCGACGCGTCCGGCTCGAGCCAATTCGTCTCGGCCCTGCTGCTCGCCGGCGCCCGGTACGACGAAGGGGTGGACATCCGGCACGACGGCAAGCCGGTGCCGTCCCAGCCGCACCTGGACATGTCCGTCGCGATGTTGCGCGAGCGGGGCGTCCAGGTCGACGACAGCGAGCCGAACCGCTGGGTCGTTGCCCCCGGCCCCCTCCGCGCGGTCGACACGGCGATCGAGCCGGACCTGTCCAACGCCGCCCCGTTCCTGGCGGCCGCCGTGATCACCGGCGGCTCCGTCACAGTCACGGGGTGGCCGACCGAGACCACGCAGCCTGGTGCCCAGCTCGGGGACATCTTCACCCGCTTCGGCGCGGAGGTCAGCCTTGATGCGCAGGGCCTCACCGTGCGCGGGACCGGCCTGGTCCAGGGCGTCGACCTTGACCTGAGCGAGGTCGGTGAACTCTCGCCGGTGATCGCCGCTGTCGCCGCGCTCGCGGACGGCCCGTCGTACCTGCGAGGGATAGCGCACCTGCGCAACCACGAGACGGACCGGCTGGCCGCGCTGGAGACCGAGTTCAACGCGCTCGGCGGCGATGTCAACCAGACCGCGGACGGCCTCGAGATCCGCCCGAAACCCTTGCACGGTGGGCTTTTCGGCACGTACCACGATCATCGGATGGCGCACGCGGCGGCTGTTCTCGGGCTCGCCGTGGACGGCGTGGAGATCGAGAACATCGCGACCACGGCCAAGACCATGCCGCAGTTCCCGGACCTCTGGTCGGCGCTGGTCGGCTGATGTCGCGGTACGACGAGGAAGCCAAGTACGACCGGCCCAAGCGCCGGACCCGGCCGCGGACGAAGGACCGGCCGGCGTACGACGACGCTGTCACCGGGTTTGTGATCACCCGGGACCGCGGCAGGTACACCTGCTGGGTCGGCGAGGGGGACCGCGTCGTGACCGCGATGAAGGCGCGCCAACTCGGCCGCAAGGGCGTCATCGTCGGCGACCGGGTCAAGCTGGACGGCGATGCCAGCGGCGCCGAGGGCACGCTGGCCCGGATCGTCGACGTACTCCCCCGCGAGACGCTCTTGCGCCGCTCGGCCGATGACGACGACCCGATCGAACGTCCCCTGGTCGCGAACGCGGACCAACTCGTCATCGTGGTCGCGGTGGCGAACCCCGAACCACGCACCCGGCTGATCGACCGCTTCCTCGTCGCGGCCTACGACGCCGGCATGCGGCCGCTGCTCTGCCTCACCAAGACCGATCTCGCGGACCCGGATCCGCTGCTGTCGATCTACCGGCCGCTTGGGGTGGAGTCCGTGGCCACCCGGCGGGACGGCGATCTCGGCGAACTGATGGAACAGCTCCGCGATCGGACGAGCGTGCTGGTCGGGCACTCGGGCGTCGGCAAGTCGACGCTGGTGAACGCGTTGGTGCCGGGGACCAACCGGGCGATCGGGGTCGTGAACGACAACACCGGCCGGGGCCGCCATACGTCGGTCAGTGCTCTGCTGCTCCGGCTGCCGCAGGGCGGATGGATCGTGGACACCCCGGGCATCCGGTCGTTCGGCCTGGCGCATGTCCAGCCGGACCAGTTGATTAACGCGTTCGGCGACCTGGCCGAGGAGGCCCGCAACTGCCCGCGAGGCTGCACCCACTCCGAATCCGAGCCGAACTGCGCTCTGGACGAGGCAGTCGCCGAGGGTCGCGTCGACGCCGAGCGGGTCGCCTCGTTCCGCCGTCTGCTCGCAAGCCGCGAGGGCCGTGACATGGAGACCGCGTAACTGGGACTACTTGGCTGGGACTCCTTGGCTGGGGCTACTTGGCTTGGATTGGTTCGCTGGGGCTACTTGGCTTGGATTGGTTCGCTGGGGCGACCTTCGCCGGCGATCACTTGGCCGGCAGGCGGCCGTCCCAGGCAGCCCGGGCGCCCGCGTCGCCGGTGCGGATGGTCTGGATGATCACCAGGACGCCTACGATCACCACAGCGGCGCTCACCACAAGCTCCAACTGGCGGCTCTTCGTTGCCTTGGCGCCCCATCCGTTCGCCAGCAGCGAGGGACCCGACAGCACGAGGAAGCCCAGGACCGCGACCACCGCGAAGACGAGGCAGAACCAGAGCAGCAGAGTGCCGCGCTGCTTGTGCACCTGGACCAACTGGGCCAACTCCGGCACTGCCGACACGAACGCCTTGCCACTCTGCACGGTCACGAAGGCGATCACGAGCGACGCCAGTCCCAGCAGCAGCGTCGGCCAGCGCAGCAGCCACCGCCACTTCGGCAGGACCGCGAAGGCGATCGCCGTGAGCGCGCTCAGCGGCAGCCCCACGACCGCCGCGTGAAGCACCAGGACATGGAGTGGAAGGTCCCCGAAGCGTTCGAACATGACGCCTCCTGCAGTCGGCCCAGCCTTGATCGATGACACTAACTGCACGTTCGACCATCATGGATGGTTCAGATCGTCTCGCAACCGAGCCGCAACCTGCGGACTGGGCCCGCGTACGCTCCGGAGTCAGGTTAGCCTTCCGGCATGCCCTCGCACACCGACGACTTGCGGCTCGCCCACATCCTCGCCGACGACGCCGACTCCACCACGATGGACCGCTACAAGGCGCTCGATCTCCACGTCGCGACCAAGCCGGATCTGACCCCGGTGAGTGAGTCCGACCGCAAGGTCGAGGATGTGATGCGCAAGACCCTGTCCCGGGCCCGCCCGCGGGACGCCTTCGTCGGCGAGGAGGAGGGCACCACCGGCTGGGGGGTCCGCCGCTGGGTGGTCGACCCGATCGACGGCACCAAGAACTACATCCGCGGTGTCCCGGTCTGGGCCACCCTGATCAGCCTGATGATCGAGGACCAGGTCGTCGTCGGGGTCGTCTCGGCCCCAGCCCTCGGCAAACGCTGGTGGGCCTCGTACGGCGACGGCGCGTGGACCGGCCGCGCCCTGATGTCCGCTCAGCCCTGCCGGGTCAGCGACGTGGCCGACATCGGTGACGCCTCGCTGTCGTACTCCTCCCTCAAGGGCTGGGAGAAGCTCGGCAAGAAGAACCAGTTCGCCGACCTGATGGATTCCTGCTGGCGCACCCGTGCGTACGGTGACTTCTGGTCCTACATGCTCGTCGCGGAAGGCGCCGTAGACATCGCCGCCGAACCGGAGCTCAACCTCTACGACATGGCCGCCCTCGCGATCATCGTCGAAGAAGCAGGCGGCAGATTCACCTCGGTCGACGGCGTCCCCGGCCCCAGCGGCCCCAACGCCGTTGCCACCAACGGCCTCCTCCACGACGAGGTCATCGCCCGCTTCGCCAACTAGCTCTCTACCGAAGTCGACGCGCCGCGTAGTACAGGCGGATGCAGTGCCGCGACCCGCCTCGTACAGCGCGGAAACAATTTTGCACGGAGGGGCAAAAAGTTTCCGCCCTGTTCAAGCCAACCCCTCACCCCGGAAGGAATCGGCGGCGTACTAGTCGTTGGAACGTTGGAGGCGCCAGACCGACGGGACCAGGAGGGTCAGGAGTACTACGAGGACGTGGAGGGCGGCGCCGTAGAGTTCGACGACCTTGGCGCTGAGGACCGCCGCCAGGTAGCCGACCGCGAGTTGGCCGATGGGGTTGGCGATGAACGAGCCGAGCATGTCGTAGGACGCGACCCTGGAGAGCTTGTCCAGCGGGATGTGCTGGCCCAGCGCGGTCTCCCAGCCGATGCCGAACATGTCGAACCCGATGCCGACCACGAACGCCATCGCGGCCACCGCCCACGTGTACGGCGCCAGCGCCAGGCAGACGAACATCGGTGCGGAGACCAGCATCCCGAGCATGCCGATCCGTAGCGGGTAGCGCGGTTTGACCCGGATCATCAAGATGCCGCCGGCAATCAAACCGGCACCGAAGCAGGCGCTGACGGCACCCCAGCCGACCCGGCCGAAGGTGTCGTCGGCGATCACCGGGCCGAGGGTGGCGTAGCAGGCCGTGAAGATCATGTTCGTGATCAGGAACGAGACCACGACCACCCAGACCCACTGACGGGAGACGAACTCCGCCCAGCCGACGCGCAGATCGTGCAGCACGGAGGTCGTCGCGCGCTCAATCCGTGGCAGCGTGAGCCTTGACAACAGCAGGGCCGCTGAACCGAACGTCAGGGCGTCCACCAGCAACCCGATGCCGGGACTGGTGAATCCCACGATGACACCGGCGACCGCGCCACCTCCGATCATCGCGACGGACCGGGCGAACCCGGAGACAGCGTTCGCTTGCGGAAGCTCGGCCCGGTCCACGATCGACGGCAGGATCCCCGTCATCGCCGGCATCACGAAGGCCGCGGCGATCCCGTTGGCTGCCTCGATGGCGGCGAGCTGCCAGATCTGCGCATGTCCCGACAGCACCAGACCGGCCGCCAACGCCTGGGTCAGCGCGCTGACAGTGTTCGCGACCACCAGGACGAGGTGCCGCGGCAACCGGTCGGAGATGACTCCACCGATGAGCAGGAACACCACGTTCGGGATGCTCCGTGCCGCGAGCACGAGGCCGACCGCGCTGGCCTTGTCGGACACGTCCAGCACTGCGAAGACCAGCGCGATCGGGGCGATGGACGAGCCGAGCAGCGAGACGAACCGGGCCGTGACGAAGATGCGGACATCGCGATGACGCAGTACTGCGAGGTCCGAGCGCCAGCTCACCCGCTCACCGGGCGTGACGAATCGAGGTCACGGCTCCGGCGGGCGGGCAGGCGGTGATCACGATCCGCATTCTGCCAGATCTGCCGCTGGCGGCCCTGATTCGCTACCTTTGGGTATTGGCCCTTCGAACTGCAGGAGGCTCCGTGAAGATCAACGACGTACTGCGCGGCAAGGGCAACCAGGTCGTCACCATCTCCCCAGAAGCCACTGTCACCGAGCTGCTGGCTCTGCTGGCCGAGCACAACATCGGTGCGGTGGTGGTCAGCCCGGACGGCTCCTCCGTGGGCGGCATCGTCTCCGAGCGCGATGTGGTCCGGTTGATGAACGGGACTCCGGACGCTGGCGAGGTCCGGGTGAGCGCGATCATGACGTCGGAGGTGCACACCTGCGGGCCGGACGACCACATCGACAACCTGATGCGGCTGATGACGGACCGCCGGATCCGGCACGTCCCGGTGGTCGTGGACGGCGCTCTGACCGGCATCGTGTCGATCGGCGACGTGGTCAAGACCCGGATCGGCGAGCTCGAGTTCGAGCGCGAGCAACTGTCCAATTACATTTCGGGTTAATTCCCTTCGGTGTTCCTGGGTCCGGGACCCGGCTATCCGCCCGGCCCTGGCCAGGGGTACCGCCCGAGCACGGGACGCCTCGGGTCACCACGACCCAGGACACCCGACCCAGGGACACCTACGCCCTGGGCGACCGCGGCTCGACCTGCCTCCGCACCCCCAGGTGAACTCAGCCTGGGCATGAGCAGCTGAACCAGGGCCCGGCGAGCATCCGCCGGGCCTGGCGTCATCCGAGTGTGACGGTCAGCTCAGCTCGGTGATGTCGTCGATTCCCAGGCCGGTGAGCTGACCGCGCACGTCCTTGGTCTCACCTACGATGACCACCAGCAGCCCGCTGGCCCCGACGTACCGGCGGTAGGCCTCGGTGGCCGTCTCGGCGGTGGTCGCGGCGATCTGCGCGAGGTAGGTGTCGGCGAAGTCCAGCGGCACGCCCGCGGCGATGTTGCTGCCGACCTGCTGGGCGATGGAGTCCGCCTGCTCGTACCGCAAGGGCGCAGTGTGGATCAGGCTGTCCTTCGCCTCCTGCACCTCCCGGTCGGTCAGGCCGTCGCGCGCTTGCTTGAGGATCCGCAGCGCGTCCTCGATCGCGGCGCCGGTCACCTCAGTACGAACAGCTCCGCCCAGGCTGAAGGTGCCTCCCTTGCGGGGCGCGGTGAAGCTGGTCCGGGTGCCGTAGGTGTAGCCCTTCTCCTCGCGGAGCACGGTGTCCACCCGGGAGGTGATGGTGCCGCCGACGACGTGGTTCGCGACCGCGGCCGCTCCCCAGATGTCCTCACGGCGGTCCGGACCCGGGCAGCCGATCAGGAGCTGGCTCTGGACCGAGCCCGGGCGGTTCACCAGCACGATGCGGTCGCCGGGGACATACAGCGGCTCGGGTGTCTCGATGGCGGGACCGACCGAGGAGGACCACTCGCCGAACGCGTCATCGATGATCGACGCCACGTCGACCCCCGAGGCATCCCCCGCGAACAGGATCTGCGCTCGACCAGGGCCGATGTTCTCCAGGTAGAACTGCTCGACCTGGACGTTCGTGAGCGGCCGGATCGTGTCCGGCGTACCAGCCGTAGGGCGCGAGCGCCGTACGGACGGGTCGAAGAGGTGCGCGGCGAACGCCTCGCGGGCGCGGTAGCCCGCGTTCGCGCGCTCCTGGTTGATCTCGCCTAGCCGGATCGTCACGTGCCGCCCGACGTCGCCCTCGTTGAAGGCCGGCCGGGTGACCGCCTCGGCGAGCAGCCTCACCGCGGGGGCCAGGTGCGAGACCGGCACCGAGATCTCCACGTGCAGCGCGTCCGAGCTGACGTCCACCCCGTACGCTGCGCCGTGGCGCTCCAGGGCGGCGGCGAACTCGTTGGCGGACCTGAGCTCGGTCCCCTCGTCGAGCGTCCGCGACATGATCGTGGCGACGCCCTCGAGGTCGCGCGGTTCAGCCACCAGCGGCATCGCGATGGTGACCCGCACCGTGGCGACGTATTGCCCCGGGCGGTCGAACACGTGGACCGGCGTACCGGCGCGGGTCGTAGTACTGGTCGAGACCGGGAACTTCCACGGCCGCGGTGCCGCGACGGCGGGCGGGGTGGTCAGAAGCTGGCTCATTCCTGCTCTCCTGCTGTCTCGGCTGCTGCTTTCGCGCCTGCGGCGGAACTCTCACTGCGTTCGGCTGCGGCGTCCACGTCTTCGGCAGGGCGGCGGTAGGTGACCTGGACGCGGCCGTCGGCGCGAATCCACTGAGCGGCGACCTGCTGAACCTGCTCGGCGGTGACCGCGCGGAGCTGGTCGATGCGGGTGTTGATCCGGTTCGGGTCGCCGAACAGCAACGCGTGGTGCGAGATCTCGTCGGCCCGCCCGGAGCAACTGGCCAGCTGCTCGAGCCAATCGCGCTCGGCCTGGGCCTGCACGGTCAGCAACTCCTCTTCGGTGATGCCGTTCTCGGCGAGCTTCTCGATCTCCTCGAGCAGCGCGTCCTCGACCTCCTGCAGGTCGACGTCCGCCGAGGCGATCCCGGTCAGCGTGCCGAACGAGACCCCGCCGATCAGCGGCAGAGCGCCGCCCGAGACCGACTGGGCGATCTGCTCGTCACGGACCAGCCTGCGGTTCAACCGCCCACTCTGCCCTGCCGCGAGCACGTCGAGGGCGAGCGCGGCGGCGTCCAGCTCCGGCGTACCGTCCACCGGCAGGCGGAACATCATCGTCACCAGGTCGGACGGAACATCCTCCACCACATCGTCTCGCAGTACCTCGGTGAGCGGCCCGATCGTCCCGTCCGGCGCGGCCGGCGGCTGCGGAATCGCCGGCAGGTGCCCGAAGTACCGCTTGGCCGCGTCGAACGCGTCCTGCTCGGTGACGTCCCCGACGATCGTCAGTACTGCGTTGTTCGGGCCGTAGTACTTCCGGAAGAACGCGTGCACGTCCTCCAGTGCGGCGGCATCCAGGTCCTCCATCGACCCGATCGTCATGTGCGCATACGGGTGGCCCTCGGGGAACAGCAGCCGCACGAGCCGCTCGTACGAATCACCGTACGGCCGGTTGTCGTAGCTCTGCCGCTTCTCCTCCTTCACCACGTCCCGCTGGTTGTCCAGGTTCTCCTGGTTCACCGCGTCCAGCAGGTACCCCATCCGGTCCGCCTCGAGCCAGAGCGCAAGATCCAGCCCACCGCTCGGCAGCGACTCGAAGTAGTTCGTCCGGTCGAAGAACGTGCTCGCGTTCAGACTGGCGCCCGCGGTCTCCAGCAGACTGAAATGTTGCCCGGACTCGACGTTGCGCGACCCCTGGAACATCAGGTGCTCGAAGAGATGCGCGAATCCGGTCAACCCCGGCGGCTCATGGCGAGACCCCACGTCATACCAGAGGTTCACAGCGACGATCGGCACAGCCTTGTCCGAGCTGACGACGACACGCAGTCCGTTGTCCAGCGTCTGCTCGGCAATGGGATAGGTCAGCGGCATGTCGCCACCCTACGTGGTGTTCCACCTCCACCCACGGGCCGTTCGCCACCAGCGCACACGTCAGCGCGCGCCCCCACACAACTCCTCGGTCGCCGCTCCATCCGCCTCGGTCCGCGGCTCCTGTGTCGTCGCTCGACGGCAGCAAGATGGTTCGTACGGCGGCGGACGCCTACGCCAAGTCCGCCTCGTCGCCTTGAGAGACCAGCGTGGCCCGCGGACCTGCGAGTTGTTGCGAGTTGTTGCGAGTTGTCGCGCAGTACGACTAGCCCTTGATTGCTCCGCCCAGGGCGAACGCTCCGCCCAACTTGCGGCTCAGGAGGAGGTAGAGCATGAGCACGGGGAAGGTGTAGATGAGGGAGTACGCCGCCAGTTGGCCGTAGTTGGGTTCGCCGTACTGGCCGAAGAAGGTGAAGATGCTGACGGACGCCGGTAGCCGCTCGGGTGAGAGCAGCAGCATGAAGGGGACGAAGAAGTTTCCCCACATGCCGATGAAGGTGAAGATCAGCACCACCGCGATCCCCGGCCACATCAGCGGCAGCACGATCCGCCGGAGCGCCTGCATGCTGCCTGCGCCGTCGACCCAGGCTGCTTCCTCCAGCGAGATCGGGACGCCGTCCATGAACGTCTTGGTCAGCCAGATCGCGAACGGCAGCGAGGCGGTCGCCATGAACATGATCGTGCCGCCGAGCGTGTCGATCAGGTTGAGCTGGACGAACAGGCCGTAGACCGGCACCATTACCGCGGTGATCGGCAGGCCGGTGCAGAACAGCACGGTCAGCAGGAACGGCCGGTTGAACTTCGACTTGAAGCGGGACAGCGGGTACGCCGCGAGCACCGCGCAGATCATCGTCAGCAAGGCGGCGCCGCCGCACAGGATGATGCCGTTCAGGACCGGCCGGTACGTCGTGTCGGTGTTCAGCACGGCCCGGAAGTTCCCCAGGGTCGGGTGGGTCGGGAACTGCACCGTCAGGCCGGCGGTCCGGTTGATCGACGCGAACAACACCCAGAGCAGCGGTAGGACGAACAGCACGCCCATCGCCAACAAGACGAGGTTGGCGGTCAGCTTGCTGACCCGATCACGGGCGATCATGCGGCCTCCGAACTCAGTCCACGCAGATAGATCAGCGAGAAGACCGCGCCGATCGCCAGCATCACCAGCGCGATCGCGGTGCCGTAGCCGATCTGCGAGAAGCTGAACGCCTGCTCGTACATGTACAGCGGCAAGGTCTGGCTCTTGGTGCCCGGGCCGCCGCGGGTCATCGCGTAGATCAGGCCGAAGACGCTCAGCGTCTGCAGCGTGATCAGCATCAGGTTCGTCATGATGGCGCGGCTGATCATCGGCACCGTGACGAACAGCAGCCGACGGAAACCGGATGCGCCGTCCATCTCGGCCGACTCCTCGATCTCCTTCGGCACTTCGCTCAGCGCCGCGGAGTAGACCAGCATCGAGAAGGCAGTTCCGCGCCAGATGTTGGCGATCGACACCGCGATGATCGGCGCCCCGTACAGCCAGTCCTGTCCCGGCAGCCCGATCCTGTGCAGGATCACGTTCAGGGTGCCGTCGTCGTTGAAGAACGCACTCAGCAGGTACGCCGCGACGATCTCGGGCAGCACCCAGGCCCCGATCACGGCGGTTCCGACGAAGTTGCGAACCATCTTCGTCGACCGGCGCATCAGCAGGGCCAGTCCGAGGCCGAGGGTGTTCTGGCCGATGATCGCGGAGATCAGGGTGAACACCAGCGTCAGCCAGATCGAGTTGGTGAAAGCGCTGCTGCCGAAGGCCTTGCGGAAGTTGTCCAGCCCGACGAACCTCACGTTCGCCGCGCCCGTGCCGGTCAGCGCCATGTTCGTGAACGCGGCGTAGACGCAGTACAGGATCGGGCCGGCCAGGAAGACCAGCATCAGCCCGATGGCCGGTGCCAAAGGCAACATCTTCACCAGCTTGGCGGCACGCGGCGGCCCGGTCCGCCCGGCGGACTTGCCGGACGGAACGGGCACAGCGGTTGCAGATGACGTCACAGAGGAATCCCTTCGAAGGGGTACGCCGACCGCTTACTGGCTCTGCGTTGTCGTCTTGTCCTTGCCGACGATGCTCTCGACCGCCTGGTCGTAGTTCTTCGCGGCATCGTCCGGCGACGACTGGCCGGTCATCACGGCCTCCATCGCGGTGATGATCTCGTTGGAGACCTTCGGGTACTCCGGCAGCGCGGGCCGGTACACAGTCACCGCCACCAGGTCGGTGAAGAACTGGGTGCTCTTCGCGGACGACTTGTAGCCCGCATCGGAGGCGACGTCCTTGCGGACCGCGATCTGCGCACCGTCGGTGGCGTACTTGGTCGCGTTCTTCTGCGTCTGCAGCGTCTTGATGAAGCTCCAGGCCGCGTCGGGCGACTTCGACTTGGCCGGGATCGCCCAGGTCCAGCCGCCGGACAGGCTGACCTTGCCCTTGCCCTCACCGGTCTGGGTCGGCATCGCGGTCTGACCGAGCACCTCGGTCCACTGCGGCCACGGCTTGGCGCCGGTCTTCTGCCAGTTGTTGTAGAGCCAGGAGCCGTCGAGCGCGATCGCCAGCTTGCTGTTCGGCAGCAGGTCGCTGCCGACCTTGTTGCCCCAGTTCGGGTCGAGCGACTGCTTCGGCTGCGGCGCCAGACCCTCGGTGAAGATCGTCTTGACGAAGCCGAGCGAGTCCTTGAAGCCCTGGCTGCCGACGACCCACTTGTTCTGGTTGAAGTTGTAGAGGGTGTCCTTGGTGCCGTAGAGCAGCATCTCCAGGCCCTGCATGGCAGAAGCCTCACCCATCGGCTTGCCGGAGTACACGTTCAGCGGGATGACGCCCGGCACCTTGGACTTGATCGCACGAGCCGCGGTGAGCACGTCGTCCCAGGTCTTCGGCTGCCAGTCGGCCGGCAGTCCGGCCTTGGCGAAGATCTGCTTGTTGTACCAGAGCGCACGGGTGTCGGTGCCGTCCGGAACGCCGTAGACCTTGCCGTCCTGGCCCTTCGCGGCGCCCTTCGCGGTCTCCTGGAACTGACTCCAGTCCGACCAGTCCTTGATGTAGTCGTCCAGCGGCCGCAGGTAGCCCGCGGTGATGTCGGAGTTGATCAGGAAGGTGTCTTCGTAGACCAGATCGGGCGCCGTGTTGGGCGAGCGCATCATCAACTGGATCTTGGTGTAGTAGTCGTTCTCACTCGCCACGACCGGCACGATCTCGACCTTCGAGCCGGGGTTGGCCGCCTCGTACTCCGCCTTGGCGCCGGTGAGGAAGGTCTTCATCACCGTGCCCGGACCCCATTGCTGATAGGCGATCTTGATGTTCGCCGGTCCGGAGCTCTGACCGCCGCTCGCGTCCGGCTGTTTGGTCGTCGATCCCTGGCTGCAGGCCGAGACCCCCAGCAGGAGCGCCCCGACAGCGAGCACACCCGCCCGCTTGAAACCGTTCTTCATGGCCATCACGTCCACCTTCGGGCAATCGTTGTCATCCCGGTACCACCGCTCAAACCCAGCGGGCTTTCCGCGACCGTAGGAGCCTCAGACCGGTGAAGTCAATGGTTGACAGACAACGTTGTCCCCTGCTGAGCGGTGACCGGCTCGTAACGATCCGGTCACCGCCGCTTCACATCTCAAACCGTAACGGCCGACGCCTCATGACGGGCATGTACAACGCGCCGGGTGCGGCTGCGGAGCGATCCCAGGCCGCAGAGCACCAGTCCCAGCAGCAACCAGCAGCCGAGTACCAGGAACGGCCGCCCGGCCCCGGCTCCGCCGAAGAAGCTGACAGAGCGGAGCGCAGTACCGGCTGCTCCCGGTGGCAAGAATTGGCCGAGCGCGCCCCAACCGCTGGGCAGCATCTCCGGGGCGCTGGTGAGACCGGACAGCGGGTTGCCCAGCAGCATCATCACCGCGCCGCCCAGCGCCAGACCGGCCGTGCCGAGCAACCACTCCAGCCCCAGCAAAGTCAGCGAGATCGAGCCGATCGAGAGCGCGATCACCCCCGCGTTGCCCCAGTAGCTGCCTTCGAGTGAGCCGAGCCAGTACTGCAGCACCGCGGTCAGCGCGAGCGCTCCGGCCGCGGCGAACCCGATCGCGCCGATCACGCGGCTCCGGCCGCTTTTCACCAACTGCGTAAGGGCTCCGGCCCCGATGATTCCACCGAGCACCAGCGGCAGAGCGCCTGCGGCCAGTCCGGCGCCGCGCGGGTCGTCGGCCGGCAGCGGCACGATGTCAGTCACCTTCGGCGCAACTCCGCCGGTCTGCGCGGCCAGGCGGCCCGGCAACTGGGCCAGGATCTGCGCGACGGCCGGACCACCGGCCGAAGCGGTCAGCACCTCGGGGTTCTGCGGATCGAGCACGATCGCTCCGTAGACGTCCCGGTCCTTGATCGCCTGTACTGCGGCAGCCCGGTCGGGCACGCCGGTGATCTCGAACCCCCCGGGCATCGCCTGCTCGAGACCGGCCTTCAGTTGGCCGGTCACCTGGGACGGACCTGCCACTGCCAGCGGCAGGTCACGCGGTTCCGAGCGGGCGGCCGGCCAGGCGAACGCGATCAGCAGCACCGTCAGCAGCGCGGTGAGCAGCACGACGACGACCAGTACCGGCGGACGCCGGCGATCCTGTGTGACGGGTTGGTCCGCGGACATCTGGCTCGCTCCTTAGACAAGTAAACCGAATGATCGTTCTTTATTGAGCCTGATCCTGGACACTCCGCTTGTCAAGAACGGACATTCGTTTTATGTTCGCGCCATGCCGAAGGTCACCGCCGAACACCGCCTCGCCCGCCGCGCGCAGATCGTCGCCGCCGCTCGCTCATGCGTCGCCGAGCAGGGCTTCCACAAGACGACGATGGCCGATGTGATCCGGGAGTCCGGGCTGTCCGCCGGCGCCGTCTACGGCTACTTCAAGAGCAAGGACGAGATCGTCGCGGCGATCGCCGACGACGCGCTCGGCTCGATCGACAAGCTCTTCGACGAGTTGCTGGCGCGCCCGGAGCCGCTGACCCCGGTCGGCGCCCTGCAGACGGTTCTCGAGCACGTGATCTTCCTCGCGGAACAGCCCGGCGGCGACGTGACCCGGATCGCGGTACAGGCCTGGGCCGAGGCCCTGCACAACGAGGCAGTCCACGCCACCGCATCGTCGAAGTACCTGCTGCTCCGCGGCTACTTCGTCGAGATCGCCCGCCGGGCCCAGGCCGATGGCACCATCGACGCGGACACGGACCCGGAGTACATCGCCCAGGTCCTCTTCGGCATGCTCCCCGGCTTCATCCTGCAACGCCTCCTGCTCGGCGACGTCAGCCCCGCCACCTATACGGCCGGCCTCGCCGCCCTCCTCCGTCCCTGATGAGGAACAAGCGGCACCTCGGCCAAGCGGGACTCGACGAGCTCCTGCGTCAAGCGGGGGTCGACCCCGCCTCGGTGACGGCGTACGACGAGCTCACCGAGGGCACCTTCAACACCGTCTACCGCATCGGCCGGTCCGGTGGAGACCTGATGTTGAAGCTCTCCCCCGATCCGGCCGCTCCGGTGTTGACCTACGAGCACGGCCTGATCCGCACCGAGACGGAGTACTACCGCGCCGCGCTGGGCAAGGCGCCGGTCCCGGAGGTCGTGCACGCGGGCGACGACTTCCTGCTGATGAGCGCCCTCCCCGGTAGGACGTGGTTCTCCCAAGCCGAGGTGATCACTGAGCGGGCCGCTCTCAGACGCGAACTCGGCGCGCTGGTGGCCGGCCTGTACCAGATCACCGGCCCGGGTTTCGGCTATCCGCAGCACGGACTCGTCGACCGGTGGAGTACGGCGTTCCAGTCCATGGTCGACGACGTACTGCGCGATGCCGCTCGCTTCCAGGTGGACGTCCCGGGTGATCAGGTCCGGCGACTGGTACTCGACCGGATCGACCTGCTGGACGGCGTACAGACCGCAGTTCTGATCCACTTCGATCTCTGGGACGGCAACATCCTGGTCGACGACGGAAGGATCACCGGGCTGATCGACGGGGAGCGGGCGTTCTGGGGCGATCCGGTGGCCGAGTTCGTCTCGCTCACGTTGTTCGGCGCGTTGGATGACGACCTGCTCGCCGGCTACGGAAGTCCGGTCGACGCGGAGAAGCTGTCGCTCTACCGCGTCTACCTCTACCTGATCATGCTCGTGGAAGGGACCCCACGCGGCTACGGACCAGAGCACGAACAACTGACACGACTGGTCCGGCGCCACTTGGCCAGGGAACTGAAGGAGCTCGGTCCGTAGCTACATCTCCCGGTGTGATCTCACTTGGCGGGAGTAGGCTCCGCGACCGGCTGGAGGGCGATGGTTGCGGCCTGCACCAGACCGGCGTTGTGCCGCACCCACGCGGACACCGCCAGTTGCAGATCCTCCAGATCCCGCTCCTCCAACGCCACCGGCGGCGTCGGCACACTCGCGCCGAGCTCGGCCAGCACGGGTCGCAGGTGCAGATCCGCCAGCAACTTGTGGCTAGGTGCGGCCGAGACCGTCACCGGGATGACGACCGACCCCGCCAGCGCCTGATGCGGGAGCACATCCAGGAAGCTCTTGAGCAACCCCGTGTAGCTGCCCTTGTAGACAGGCGTGGCCAGCACCAGCACCGACGCAGACGCGGCAAGATCGATCGCGCTGTCCAGTGCCGCCCGATTCTCCTCGGACGCCGCGTCGCCCTGGAAGATCGCCGGAGCGAACGTGACAAGATCGATCAGCTCGTCGATCCGGTACTGCGTACCGAGCTCGGAAGCGAGCAGTTCCGCCACGGAGGCGGCGGCAGTAGCGGTTCGGGAGCCCGGCTTCGGGTTCCCCACCACGGTGACGACAGATTGCGGCCAGGCCGGCGGGTCCGGCACGATCCGCGGCTCGAAGGCGACTGAGGGCATCGGGATCCATCTCCCAGGATTCGGCAGTGAGACCCCGAGCGTAGCCAAAGTCGAGCGCTTTACTTGACTTTCTCAGATGTCGAACGCCTGGCCCTGAGTTTCGCCACCACGAACCAGACCACAGCCCCGACCGCGGCGGCCAGCACCACCCACTGGAAGATCCCGATGGACGACTGGACGACGGTCCACTGCTCGCCCAGCAGATACCCGGCGATGATCAGGGCCGAGTTCCACACCAGGCTGCCGATCGCAGTCAATGCGATGAACAACGGCAGCCGCATCCGCTCCACCCCGGCCGGCACCGAGATCAGGCTTCGCACCACGGGCACTACTCGCCCGATCAGCACCGCCTTCGAGCCATGCCGGTTGAACCAGTCCTCGGCCTTGTCGACGTCCTCCAGCTTCACCAGTGGAATCCGCCCGGCCAGCGCACGAGTCCGGTCGCGACCCAGCACCGCTCCGACGCCGTAAAGCGCGAGGGCACCGACCACCGACCCGAGCGTGGTGAACACGATCGCGGCGACCAGTCCCATATCGCCCCGACTGGCCGCGAAGCCCGCCAACGGCAGGATCACCTCACTCGGCAACGGCGGGAACAGATTCTCCAGCGCCACGGCCAACCCTGCGCCCGGAGCCCCCAGTTGGTCCATCAGGTCGACGGCCCAGCCTGCGATCCCTCCTGTCGGCTCCTGCGTCGCCAGCGCGCTCATCATCACCCGGTCCGCTCCTCGTAGTTCCAGAGCAGGTGCCCATCAATCCCGCACCCATGCGACTGCCACCCAGGATGACCCCGAGCATGACCCGCAGCCACTTCGTCGCCGAACTAGAGCAGAGCGACGCCTTTGCCTTTGAGGGAGGGCGTTGTGATCCTGCGGCCGCTCAGGAGGACAAGCAGCGCGCTGATCGGCCCGTGGATCTCCGGGCCTTCGCCTGCGGACCAGTCGGTGTCGGAGGCGACCAGGCGCACGCCGACGAGGCGTTTGCGGGCTTTGAACGGGAAGGACTTCGACCAGATGCGATCCGCCGCGGCCCGCGCGGCCTCGACTGGCATCTCCCGGCGGATCCCCAGCGGTAGGGCGATGTCCTGCGTGTGGATCAACACGTCCAGCAAGGGATCCGCCGGCGTCGTACCGACCGGATGACGCCTGGAGCCGGCGAACCGCCTGTACTGCGCGACGACCTCGCCGGCGGAGTACTTCGAAGCCGCGCGTCGGGCCTCCTCGAAGACGAACCGGTTGAAGTCACCCCGGGCCCGGGCCATCCCGACCATTACCGGCAACACTCGTGCCTGCGGTGACGAGATCACGTGCGCGGCCACGTCGTGCACGGTCCACCCGGGGCAGACCGACGGCGTGGCCCATTCCGCAGCCGTCAACCCGGAGAGCAGCTCGGCGAGACCGGCCCGCTCGATGTCGACGTACCGCCAGATCTCCTCTGTCTCCATCGATCCCCCAAATTAGTAAGCTTCTCTGACCAGATTAGACAGTCTCTCTGACTACCAGTCAAGATGTGAGGATGCCGGACGTACTGAACCTCGGGTTGCTGCTCTTCATCCCCTATCGCGCGATGGAGAACCGGGTGTTCGAGGCGCTCGCCGCGGCCGGGTTCGACATCACCCCCGCCCAAGGACGAGTGTTCCAGCGGATCGGCGCCGACGGCACCCGCCTGACCGAGCTCGCCGAGCAGGCACAGGTGACCAAGCAGACAGCCGGCTTCCTGGTGGACCAACTGGAACGTGCCGGCTACGTGCGCCGCGTCCCCGACCCCACCGACGCCCGGGCCCGCCTCGTCCAGATCGCCGCGCGTGGGCACGCGGCGGTCCCGATCGCGAACGCGGTGGTCGCCGAGATCGAGGCCGAGTGGAACGCCCACCTCGGCCCGAAGAAGGCGGCCCAACTCCGCCAGGCACTGACCGCCCTCCGCGAGATCACCGATCCGTACGCCTGAGGATCCCCGCCGGTTATATTCCTGGTATGGCAACTACGTTCGAGGTCCTCGCGGAACCAAGGCGGCGCGAGATCCTCGATCTGCTGCGTGGCGGGGAGCGGCCGGTCGGGGAGCTCGTCGAGCAGCTCGCCCTGAGCCAGCCCGCGGTGTCGAAGCACTTGAAGGTACTGCGGGACGCCGGGCTGGTGGAGGTTCGCCAGGACGCCCAGCGCCGCTGGTACCGCCTTAGTCCGGCACCCCTTGCCGAGATCGACGTCTGGTTGGAGCCGTACCGCGACCTGTGGCGCAACCGTCTCGACGCCCTCGAGGCGCACCTCGACCGGATGGACTGACCGCGATCGTCAACGACCCGGACCAGGTGGTCCGGGTCGTCATCTCCCCTGCCGTCCTCCGGCGGCGTCAGGTCATCTCAGGGACTCGCAAATGGGCGACTGCCAGTTCGAACTCGCCGGTGTCCAGCACCTCGGCCGCGGCGTCCTTCGAGGCCGCCGACCGCATCGCCGCGGCGGCGTCCCTGTTCTGCTCCATCGCCTCGAAGCTGTCGTAGGTCACCGACGAGACGGCACGACCTGAGTTGCGATCGACCAGCAGGCTGGCGCTGCAGAAGCCGGCCAGCTCCTCGGCCCGCGGCAGTGACGCGAGCTTGTAGACATCGATCGCTCGATCCATGTCGGCGGGGTCGACCCGCAGCCAGGTCACCCGGACACAGGCCCCTTCGCCCGACCGGTGATCGCGATGCAGGACGGCGATCTCCCACTCCTCGACCTGGGGGCTGCCGCCGAGGATCTCCCCGACGCGTTCCCGGACCGGCTGGAGTGCTTGGTCGGCGGCGCGCATCGCGTCTTCCGACTGCCAGGCGCTGGTGGTGATGCAGCGACCTGATCCGCGATCGACCAGCATGGACAGGCCGACGCAGCCCTCCATCTCCTGGATCTGCGGCATCACATTGTCGCGCACCTCGGCGATGCCGGCGTCGATGGACTCCGGCCTGGCCATGATCGTGGTGGAACGCGCGTACACGATCCACCCCCTTCGGATCGGGGTGGCGCCCCGGTGGCACCACCGGTCGTTTCCACCCTCCTCCCGCTACCGCCGGCTGCGCAATGCCTCTCGGCACCCTGCGATCGCCGACTGCTGATTGACTGTCCGGATGGGTCCCACGAGCACCGCGGACAGTGAATCGAGCCAAGCTCGCGCGCGCCGGTGGTGGGTGCGAGGGCGTGGAGTCGGCACGATTCAACGAGCCGGGAAATTCGTCGACGACGTCGGCTTCGCCCTGCTCTTCCCAGCCCCACGACCGATCGGCCCGTCGCTGTGGGAGGCCGTCGCAGGGGAAGACCGCGAGCCCTTCGGCGCCGGCATGGGCGAGGACGAGCAGAAGGTGTGGGCCTGGAAGGACGAGCTCCCCCGCCGCGGCCTCGCCTGGTACGGCGCGTACCTCGGCGGGCGTGGGACCTTCCTCTCACCCACCTTGCTGGCGGCGCTCTATCCAGGAGCCGGCGAGCTCGACGACCACGAGCAACTGGAGCTGTCGCCGGCGGCACACGAGATCGCCGCGGCGCTGGCAATCGAGCCGCTGTCCAGCGCCGCACTTCGCTCACTGCTCGGCGATCGGAACAAGTACCAGCGGGCGATCACCGAACTGCAGCGCAACCTCCTCGTCACGAGCGCCGGAGTACAGGAGCTGAGCAACGGCTGGCCCGCTGCGCTGCTGACGCTCACCTGCGAGCAGTTCGACGTCGGCGGGCGTGGCGATCACGGCGAGGCGGCGATGCAGTACCTCGACACCATGCTGGACGCCTCCCCCGCCGAGCTGGCCCGAGCCTTCCGGTGGCCGGCCGCCAAGGCCCGGGAACGCTTGGACCAACTGGTCGACACCGGCCGCGCGACCTCTGACGGCACCCGCTACCGGCCGCGTCTCCGCTGACCCCCGCACCGCTCAATGCGCCTCGGCGAGGTCGAAGACGTTACCTTCCGGGTCGCTCAGGGTGACCCAGTGAGCACCGTACTCGCGGAATTCGTTGAGGCGTTTCGCGCCGAGCCCGACGATGCGCTCCACCTCGGCGGTCCAGTCCGCGGCGGCCAGGTCGAGGTGCAGGCGGTTCTTGCCGGTCAGCTCCTCAGGGACCTGGATGAACATCAGCGACGGGCCGTCACCGTGCTTGTTCACGGTGGCGAAGAACTGGTTGCCCTCAGCATCGACCTGCTGGCCGAACACCTGCGCCCAGAAGCCGGCCAGTACGGCGGCGTCGGCGCAGTCGAAGGTGATGTTCTCCAGGGACACGGACATGGTGGATCAACCTTTCATCTGAAGGGGGATCTGCTGGATCGGCCAGCAGATCTCGGTACGGAACTGGGCGGGGTCGGCGACGTCACCAGGACCGACGACGTACAGCTCGCGGATCGGCCCCGGCGCGACCTCGCAGTACTCGGCGACATGACTGCCGAGCGCCCCATAGCTGCGATCGAAATCCTCGAATGGCCCGGCATGCACTCCCACCGCGAAGAACCCGGCCGGCTCGTCGATCAACTCGACCCCTGCTGCCGGCTGCTGGCCCTGCATGGCGGGCAGGAACGCCACCACCTCTCCGGCGTCTTCGGCGAAGAACTCGTCGCTGTACGTCGCGCCCGAGGTGGCGGTGATGCCCTGCCGTGCGGCGATCTCCCCGAGCCGGCCGAAAGCGGACTCAAACCATGGCCCGAGCTGGCTCCGCTCGACGCGATCCGCCACGGCGTACGCGCGGAACGCGGGCACGAACCGGTACTCCACGGACAGTTCGCCGATCGGTTGCGTCAGCATCGCGCGAAGGGATGCGACGACATCCTGGGTCCGGACCAGTTCCCGCTCCATCTGGTCCAGGTGCAGTCGCAGTGCCTGGTCCCGGGTGGCCGCGTCCGGCGCCTCGACCACCGAACGAACCTGCGCGAGCGGCATCCGCAGGTCGCGGAGCCGCCGGATCAGGTGGGCGACCTCCACCTGCGAGGTCTCGTAGCGCCGGTAACCCGAGGACGGGTCGATCCGGGCCGGCCTGAGCAGACCGATGTCGTGGTAATGGTGCAGAGTCTTCACGCTCAGATATGTGAGCCGGGAGAACTCACCGATGGTCACCGACGCGGTCATGACCCAAAGCTTCCACCCTCCGGTCGCCGGAGGGTCAACCGACCGCCGCCGCGGCTTGTAAGGGCAACACGCAGACAGCACAGAGCGACCGCAACCGGGGGCGCGGTCGCGGTCGCTCTGCTGATGTCCTGTGCGGACACCAGGGTGTGGATCAGCCCCGGTAGCGGCCGATCACCTTGGAGAAGTCCCAAGGCTGCTGCGAGACACCGCTACAGGTGTCGGCGCCGCCACCGGTGCACGGGCGGTCACGGTTGACCGACCAGAAGGTGAAGCGGGCCAGGTGGTGCAGGCTCGCGTAGCTGAGCATCGACTCGAAGTCCGACAGATTCACCTGCTCGCCGGCGACGTCGGTGACGCCGTTCATCGAGGAGATGCCGATCTTGCGGTACGCCGCGTCGTCGGTCAGGCCGTAGGCGCTCTTGACCTGGTTCTTCAGCCCGTCGGCAGCCTGCTTGGACAGCGTGCCCATGTTGGTCGAGCCGCCGCCGAAGTCGAACGGCATGATCACCCAACCGTCCAGGTTCAGCCCGGAGGCCGCACCGCGACGGATCAGGTCCTGGCCGTTGCCGTCCGGACCGGTCGTAGTGGTGCCGAAGGTCAGGTACGTGGCGATCCCCGGGTTGTTCTGCTCGACGATCTTCAGCGCGTCGATCACGCGCTGCCGGACGGTCGCGTTGCTGAACTCGGTGGCCTCGATGTCGATGTCGATCGCCTTCAGCGACAGGGCGTTGATCACCTTCTGGTACGCCGCCGCGAGCTCGCCGGCGCTGTTGCAGTTCTCGCCGAGCTTGTTGCCGGACCAGCCGCCGACCGAGACCACCACGTCACCGCCGTTGTTGCGGATCGTGTTGATCGCCTGCTGGTCGACACCACCGGTGAGTGGACGACCGCCGTCCCACATCGGGTTGCAGTACCCGTTGGAGAGGATGAAGGCGATCGTGAACCACTTGACGCCGCTCGCGTTCATCACTGTCGCGGGGTTGGGCGGGCTGCCCCATCCCTGGTAGAGGTACGGCGCCGCCGCCATCGGCGCACCGCCTGCGGGCGGCGGGGTTGTGGGCAGAGCCGGCGCGTTCCACTTCTGGTTCGCGGCACCGGTGCAGGTCCAGATCTGCAACCGGGTGCCGTTGGCGGAACTGTTGCCGGTGACATCGAGGCACTTGTTCGCCTGCGGGTTCACCAGATCCTTGGCTGCGGTGTAGTTCCACTGCTGGGCTGCGCTGCCGTTGCAGGTCCACAGCTGGACCTTCGCGCCGTCCGCGGTAGAGCCCGAGGTCACGTCAAGACATTTACCGAGCGCCTTCAGCGTGCCGTCGGAGTTCCTGGTCCAGCTTTGGGCCGCGGATCCGTTGCAGTCGTAGAGGTTCACCGCAGTACCGTCGGCAGTTCCAGCGCCGGCGACGTCCACGCACTTACCGGCCAGGCCGGTGATCGTACCGGTGGCCTCGGCGGCCTGAGCCGGCGCCGACGCCATCAGCAGGCCCGCACCCAGCGCGAGAGCCGCGCTGGCGGCCAGCAGCCGGCGCATCAGACGGTCCACTTCTGGTTCGCGGCACCGGTGCAGGTCCAGATCTGCAGCGGGGTGCCGTTCGCGGAATTGTTGCCGGTGACATCGAGACACTTGTTCGCCTGCGGATTCACAAGATCTCTCCCACTCGTGTAGGTCCATTGCTGGGCGGCGCTGCCATTGCACGTGTAGAGCTGAACCTTCGCCCCGTCGGCGGTCGAGCCGGCGCTGACGTCCAGGCACTTGCCGAGGGCACGGACCGTGCCGTCACCGGGACGGGTCCACTGCTGTGCCGAGGTGCTGTTGCAGTCGTACAGGTCGACCGTGGTCCCGTCGGCGCTGTTCGCGCCGGCGACGTCGACGCATTTGCCGGCCAGACCGGTGATCGCCGTTCCTGTCCCACCGCCGCCGCCACTGCCCTGGGTACCGGTCCAGGTGAAGGTCGCCGACGTCTTGGTCGGCAGGGTGTAGACGAATGACTGGTTGCCCCAGTTCACCCGCACCGACTGCGAACCACCGGTGGTGTTGTAGGCGATCAGCGCCTTCGAGCCGTCAGGGTTCTTCCAGGCCACGTTCTTCACCGAGGCGTTCGCGTCGGACTGGATCCGCGCCGCACCCGGCTTCACGAACTTGGTCAGGTGGCCCATCGTGTAGTACTCGATGGTCTTGTCCACCTGGCCGGCGCGGGCGCCGCCACGCTGAATGGTGACCAGCCCGGTGCACACGTTGCAGCCGGCACCGACGTACGGAAGCATGTTCTGGTCCTGACCGAGACTCCACTTCACCCAGGACTTGCTCCAGTTCCTGGTGTAGTCGATCAGGTTGTTCATGTCCTCGTTCTGCTGGTTGCTGATCCAGGTGCCGCCGGAGTGCTCGGTCATGTACTGGTTCACAGCCGGGAACTGGTCGTGGATCGTGTTCTGGAGGTTCACGTCACCGCCGTACCCGTGCCAGGCGATGCCGCCGAACAGCGGATCGGCGCGCAGCCCGGCGTCGTTCAGCGGGACCGACCCGAGGTCGTTGTAGTTGCCCCAGTTGTAGTCCAGGATCAGCACCTTGGTGGTGATCCCGGCGGCCCGGAAAGCCGGCAGCAGGTGGTTCTTGGTGAAGTTCAGCAAGCCCGCGCCGTTCCAGTTCATCGACGCGTAGCCGGTGTCGTCCGTGCCGCAACAGGTCGGCTCGTTCTGCACCGAGACGTAGTCGATCTTCAGGCCCTGGGCCGCGTTCTGCTGGACGTACTTCACGAAGTACTGCGCGTAGAGCGGGTAGTACTCCGCCTTGAGCCAGCCGCGGTTGGTGAACTTGTTGTTGTCCTTCATCCAGGCCGGCGCGCTCCACGGTGCGCCCTTGACCTTGAGCGCCGGGTTCAGCTGCTTGGCCTGCTTGGTCAGCGGCACCACATCCGCCAGGTCGTGATTGATGCTGAAGTCGTTCAGATCGCAGCAGGTGTCGTCGTAGGAGTAGTTGAACCGGGCCAGGTCCGAGGCGCCCATCGGGTTCCGGGTGAACGCCAGGCCGATCCCGTTGACCGGGTCGAACAGATCCTTCATCACCTGGTTGCGGGTCGCCGCGGTGATCGTGTTGCTGCTGTTCAGCAGCCAGGCGGCACTGTCGGTGAAGGACGCGCCACCGCCCTCGAAGGTCTGGTACGTCGTGTTCTCGTTGACGTTGATGGTCTGGTTCGCGCTGCCGCCGGCGGGGCCGAACGCGACCGGCGTCTGCTGCTGCAGACCGCGGGTCACGCTGCGGCCGCCGGCGTCGTTGGTGGTGGTCAGCCAGACGTTCACCGGCTCGCCCGCCGCGTGCGCGGGCTGCGGGTTGCCGAGACTCAGACCGGTGGCGGTCACGCACAGGGCCGCGAGCCCGGCCAGGGCAGGAAGGAGCCGTCTGCGGCGAGGGCCGTGACGTTGGGTCCCGTTCGGGGGCATGGGGGAATCTCCCTTTGGGTCAAGGGCTTTCACAGGGTGGATGGGACCCCCAGGTGTCGGCGTCTGCCCGCGCCGCAACAGGTGGTCAGCACGAGGTAACCATCGGTGAATGCCCGTGTCAACGTCGCGGGAGGCTTTTTTCACGACTTATATTTATGTGTGGTCTTGACGTGAAAGCGTTCTCACACCAGGCTGCCTCCCAGCGATTCCCTGTCTCGTTCACGTCCCGCCCCCGCCCCCCACGGCCGGACCAGTCGCACTCCGGCCGAGCGAGAAATGAGGCACGCCTATGAGGTTCCAGCGTCCCCGGTACCGCGCCGCAGCCCTGCTCGCAGCAGGCGCCGCCCTGCTCGGCACCGCCCTACTCCAAGCCCCCGCCGACGCCCGTACTCCGTCGGCCGACACCGCCGCCCCTCCGTCCGCCGCCGGCGCTCCGGTCGCCGGGACGGCCGGCGCTCCGGTCGCCGGCGCTCCGGTCACTGGGGCGGCCGCCGCTCCGATGGCGGCCGCCGCGGTCGGTCCGACCATCTGGGAGGACAACTTCGACGGCCCGGCCGGCCAGGCCCCGAACTCCAGCAAGTGGCGCTACGACATCGGCGGCTCCGGCTGGGGCAACGACGAGCGCCAGTACTACACGAACAGCACCCGCAACTCCGCCCTCGACGGCACCGGCAACCTGGTGATCACCGCCCGCCAGGAGAACGGCGGCTTCACCTGCCACTACGGCCCGTGCCAGTACACCTCGGCCCGGCTGCTCACCGCGCAGACCTTCACCCAGGCGTACGGGCGCTTCGAAGCGCGTATCAAGATCCCCAGGGGCCAGGGCATCTGGCCCGCGTTCTGGATGCTCGGCGGCGGCAACTGGCCGACCGACGGCGAGATCGACATCATGGAGAACATCGGCCGCGAACCGAGCATCGTGCACGGCACGATCCACGGCCCCGGCTACTCCGGCGCCGGCGGCATCGGCGCGGCGTACACGCTGCCCGGTGGTCAGCAGTTCGCCAACGGCTTCCACACGTTCACGGTCGACTGGGAGCCGAACTCGATCACCTGGTACGTGGACGGAATCCAGTACCAGCGCAGGACTCCCGCCGACCTGGGTGGCAAGACCTGGGTCTACAACCACCCGTTCTTCATGATCATGAACGTGGCGGTCGGCGGCTACTGGCCGGGGTACCCGGACGGCAGCACCGCGATGCCGCAGACGATGACGATCGACTATGTCCGCGTCAGCAGCCTCAGCGGCGGCGGCACCGGCGCCAGCCAGATCACCGGTCTTGCCGGCAAGTGCGTCGACGTCGCCGGTGCGAACTCGGCCGACGGCACCACGGTCCAGCTCTACGACTGCAACGGCACCGCAGCCCAGCAATGGACCCGCCCCGGCGATGGCACGATCCGTGCCCTGGGCAAGTGCCTGGACGTCGCGAACGCCGGTACTGCCGACGGCACCCGCGTCCAACTAGCCAGCTGCAACGGCAACGGCGCCCAGCAATGGACATATTCGGCTGGCAAGGACCTGGTGAACCCCCAAGCCAACAAGTGCCTCGATGTCACCGGCAACAACTCCGCCAACGCCACCCCTCTGCAGATCTGGACCTGCACCGGCGGCGCCAACCAGAAGTGGAACGTCTAGAACTCCACTGAGGCAGGTGCCCCGGCACCTGCCTCAGTGCTGGTTAACCCCTGATCTTGTGGGTCGGCCCCTGATCTTGTGGGTCGGCCCCTGACCTTGTGGGTCGGCCCACGAGTATCGGGTGGGTCAACCCACACTTTCAGGGGGTAACCCCTCCACGAGCAGCCACAACCACATCCGCCAAGTCGCTCCAGCCGGTCGAGCCGTCGGGTGGATCTTCCAGGTCGCGTCGAGCCGGTGACCGTCAGCAAGCCACCCGCACCCGACCGGACCCGGCGCGGCTCCTCTGTGATCGCTGCCGGGTGCTACGACGTGCGGTGGGTCTGGATCAGGTCGGCGTAGCGCTTGCCGCTGGTCTTCATCACGCGGGTGCCGGAGGGGTAGTCGACGTACGACAGGCCGAAGCGCGGGGCGTAGCCGTACGCCCATTCGAAGTTGTCCATCAGGGACCAGGCGAAGTAGCCGGCTAGTGGAGCACCCTGCTGGACCGCGCGGACACAGGCAGCCAGGTGCCCTTCCAGATAATCGGTTCGCTGCGGGTCGTCGACCTTGAAGGACGCGTCCGGCTGGTCGACCCAGGCGGAACCGTTCTCGGTGATGTAGATCTTCTCGGCGCCGTATTCCTTGGCCAGCCGCAGGATCAATTCCTCCAGACCCGACGGGTGGATCTCCCAGTCGAGCATGGTGTGCTCCGGATTCGGCCCCGGCACCTGGCTGAATCCCAGCAGGGGAACGGATTCGTCGGCCTTGATGATCTGGCGGAAGTAGTAGTTGAGCCCGACGAAGTCCGTCGGCGCGGCGATGATCTCGGCATCTCCCGGCTGCTCGGGCAGCTCCACGCCGTACGTCTCGACCATGTCCGCCGGGAAGCCGCGGCCGAACACCGGGTCGAGCCACCAGCGGTTGATGTGCCCGTCGGCGATCCTCGAGGCGCGGATGTCGGCGGCGCTGTCGCTGGCCGGCTCACACCCACTGAGGTTGACCACCAGGCCGACCGACGGCGGCTCCGGCGCGGAATCCCGCAGCGCCGCGACCCCGAGCCCATGTGCCAGCAAGAGGTTGTACGACGCCCGTACCGCGATCGCCGGATCCGTGATGCCCGGCGCCATCCGCCCTTCCCAGTGGCCGATCCAGGCGGAACACAGCGGCTCGTTCAGGGTGACCCAGTCACGCACGCGGTCACCTAGCTTGGCGCCGACGACGGCCGCGTACTCCGCGAACCGGTACGCCGTGTCGCGGTTGTCCCAGCCGCCCAGGTCCTGCAGCGCCTGCGGCAGATCCCAGTGGTACAAGGTCACGAACGGTTTGATGCCCTCGGCAAGTAATTCGTCGACCAACCGGTCGTAGTAGTCCAGGCCGGCCGCGTTCACGACGCCGGAACCGGTGGGGATCACCCGCGGCCAGGCGATCGAGAAGCGGTAGGCGTCCACGCCGAGTTGGCGCAGCAGGTCGATGTCCTCGGGCCAGCGGTGGTACGAGTCGCACGCGACGTCACCGGTGTCGCCGTTGTCGATCGCACCGGGGACCCGGCAGAAGGTGTCCCAGATGGACGGCAACCGGCCGTCGGCGTCGATCGCGCCCTCGATCTGGTACGCCGAGGTGGCGGTACCCCAGACGAAGTCCTGCCGGAGCGGGGAAAGCTCGACCATCGGTGACCCCCAAGGGGTAGAAGGGTAGTTTTTTCAAAGGATAGTTGAAGTACTGAAGTCGGAGTAGCGGCAGACGGCAACCTGACAAGTTCCGGAACCTCCTGCAGATCCCTTCGGAACCTCCTGCAGATCCCAGCTGCTCGTGGAGGGCCCAGTCGAGGAGCTCAGCGGGCGCGAGCGATCAGGCCGGGGGCCGAACGAGGATTGGCGCCGCCTTCACGGAGGAGGCGAAGGATCGGAAGTGTCGCGGCACCGAGAGCCACGGCGTCGCGGCCGAGTTCGCAGAGCTCGATGGAGACCTGGGCATAGGGCTGGCGCAATGCGTGTTTGCCGACGGCGTCGCGGAGCTGGGGTAGGTAGCGCTCCCCCAGCAGCAGGCCGGCCCAGCCGCCGAGCACGATCCGCTCGGGGTTGAAGAGGTTGACCAGGTTGGCGAAGCCGGCACCGAGATACCCGATGGTGTCCCCGACCACCTCGGCCGCGACCTCCGAGGTACCGACCGAGTCGAGCAGGCCGGTGAAGGCCTCCTCCTCGTCGCCACCCGGCGCGGGAATACCTTTGTTGGCCAGCTGGAATCGCTCGAGCACGCCCTCGGCCCCGACGTAGGCCTCGAGGCATCCTTCGGCGCCGCACCTGCATCTGCGACCGGCGTACGTGATGGTCGTGTGGCCCCATTCGCCGGCGCTGCTGCGGGTGCCGCGATAGCTCGAACCGCCCGTGACGAGCGCGGCGCCGACACCGGAGCCGACCAGAGCGACCACCGCGTCGGTGGCACCACGTCCGGCGCCGAACCACATCTCCGCCTGGCCGAGCGTATTCGCGCCGTTGTCGACCTGGATCGGGATGTCGGTCTTGGCGGCGAGCATCGCGCCGAACGGCACCGCGTCCCAGCCCAGGGTCTGGGCATGGACCACCGCATCCGCAGGTCCTTCCACGATGCCGGCCACCGCGACACCGAGGCCGAGCACCTGGTCAGCGGAGATGCCGGCCTCGTCGATCACTTCGGCGAGACCTTGCATCACGTACTTGACGGCCAGCTCCGGCGCGAGCTCCGCGGTCTCGATCGGGTAGGCGACGGTCGCGAGCACCTTCATCGCCAGGTCGAACAGCTCGACACGGACCCGGGTCTCGCCGACCTCGGCGCCGACGACATAGCCGAACGTCGGAGACACCCGCAGCAGCACGCGCGGGCGGCCGCCGTCGGACTCGACCGAGCCGGCCTCCTCGACCACACCCTCCTCGAGCAGCTCGCCGACCAGGTTGCTCACGCTGGCGGCGCTCAACGAGGTCTGGTGCCCGAGCTCGTACCGGCTGAGCGGACCGTCGCGGTAGATGCTGGTCAGGATCACCGAGCGGTTGGACCGCCGCATGTCGCGCACAGTGGTCCGGCGTACGTCCATGTTGTGTCGACCCGCCCTTGGAAGATGCCACCGCCGGTCAGCCGGCGGGGCCAGTGAAATCGTTTCCGCACCCGCAGTCCATCATGCACCAGGGCCGGACTCCAAGGGCGGCGGCACAGCCGGACGGCCCACTTCCTACAAATCGTGAACTTAGCTGTGATTCGTTATCGCGCCGTGATTGACGTGAGCTGACTCACTCGGCTTAGCTCTACGGAACCGCTTCCGAAACCGGTTCCGAACCTGAGCGTCATGGTCCGGAAACAAAACCGGATCGGACCCAGGAACACCCCGACCGCCCGAGGGGAGTTGAAAGTGTCGATCACCATCGCCGACGTCGCCGCCCGCGCCGGGGTCAGCAAGACCACCGTCTCGCGCGTCCTCAACGGCAAGGGCGAGCTCGACCTGCGCACCGCCGAGCGGGTCCGCCAGGTGATCGCCGAACTCGGGTACGTGCCCAGCGCCCGGGCCGTCGGCCTGGCCCGCGGCCGGACCCGGATCGTCGGCATGCTGGTCCCCTCGCTCACCTGGCCGTGGATGGGCGAGGTGCTGCAGGGCGCTGTGGACGTGGTCGAGTCCGAGGGCTACGGCCTGCTGCTGTTCACCTGCAACCGGGGTGAGGAGTCCATGCAGCAGTTCGCCTCCCAGGTCTCGGCGCAGTCCTTCGACGGCCTGCTGGTGATCGAGCCGGAAGGCACCCTCGCCTACATAGAGCAACTGCACTCCCGCGGCTTGCCCGTCGTGCTGATCGACGACCGGGCCAAGCAGCCCCTGTTCCCGTCCGTCGCGACCACCAACCGGGCCGGCGGTGAGGCCGCGGCCCAGCACCTGCTGGAACTCGGCCGTCGCCACCCGCTGGTGATCACCGGCGTGGACTGGTTCGGATGTACCCAGGAACGCCTGGACGGTTTCCGCGACACCTACGCGGCGGCCGGTGTCGAGCTGGACCGACGGCTCGTCTTCGAAGGCGACTTCACCCACGAGAGCGGCCGCAAAGGCGTGCAGAAGGCACTCGACGCGGGCCTGAGATTCGACTCGATCTTCGCGCACAACGACCTGTCCGCCGGCGGCGCGATCCAGGCCGTCCGGGAAACCGGGCGGAACGTGCCGAACGACGTGTCGGTGGTCGGGTTCGACGACATCCCCTATGCCCAGCACACCGAGCCACCCCTGACCACGGTGCACCAGCCGATGCGCCAGATGGGTCAGGTCGCCGCCCGGATGCTGATGTCCTACTTCGGCGGCCAGCCGCTGCCCGAGGAACCCAAAGTGCTGCCCACGACGCTGATCGTCCGCAGTTCAACCGCCCCCGTGACCGCCCGTCAGTCGCTACGCCCGGCCGGCGACGACCCCTCACCGCTGACCGAGCACTAGCCCGCCGGCGGCGGGGTAGCTGCCCCTGCCTCGCCGCCGGCGCACCGAAGCACACCGATACCGATCTGTTAGCGCCGCCGATATTCCCATGAGAGCGCTTTCACGGCACGATGCCAAGGCCCCCCAGGCTCCACCAGACAGTCATCCGACCGTCAACCGCCAAACACAGTTGGACGAACCACAGGAGGAACGATGCGAGCTCGACGCTCAGTCGCGCTAGCCCTCACGGGCGTGCTCGCGGCAGTCACACTGGCTGCCTGCAGTAACGGGGATGGGAACAAGAACACCGCCAACTCCGCCAGCACCGCCACGGTGCTGAACGTTGGCATGCCGAACGGCCCGCAGACGGAGAACCACAACCCGTTCCTCGGATCCTCGTCGGGTGCCTCGCTGGGCTACCGGTGGATGATCTACGAACCGCTGGTGATGGTGAACGGCATCAAGCCGGCCGAGAAGGGCAAGCCCTGGCTGGCCACCGAGTGGGCGTGGGCCGACAACTTCACCAAGCTCTCGCTCACCATCCGTGACGGCGTCAAGTTCTCCGACGGCTCGCCGATGACCGCCGAGGACGTCGCCTACTCGTTCCAGCTCCGCAAGGACCACGAGGGCCTGAACTCCGACGCGATCCCCTACGGCACCATCACCGCGTCCGGCAACAAGGTCGACCTGACTTTCACCAAGTCCCAGTTCACGAACCAGAACAAGGTGCTCACGGTCTTCGTGGTGCCGAAGGCCCAGTGGTCCACCTTCAAGGACCCGAGCCTGGACACCGTCAAGAACCCGATCGGCACCGGCCCGTACAAGCTGAAGTCGTTCACCCCGCAGACCACCACGCTCGAGGTCCGCGACTCGTACTGGCAGGACCTGCCGAAGGTGAAGGAGCTGCGCTACACGTCGTACAACGACAACAACGCGCAGACCACCGCGCTGGCCAACGGCTCGGCGGAGTGGAGCTTCGTCTTCATCCCGAACTACAAGGCCGTGTACGTCGACAAGGACGCGGCGAACCACAAGCTCTGGTTCCCGGCGAACCTCGGCATCCACGGTCTGTGGATCAACACCACCAAGAAGCCCTTCGACAACCCGGCCCTGCGTCGCGCGATGGACAAGGTGATCAACCGCGACGACATCTTCATGCAGGGTGAGGCCGGCTACTTCTACCCGAAGGTCGAGTCCGTCACCGGCATCCCGACCCCGGCCGGTGAGTCGTTCATCGCTCCGGAGTTCAAGGACAAGAAGCACGCGGTCGACGTGGACGGCGCCAAGGCCGAGCTGGCCGCGGCCGGCTTCAAGCTCGAGGGCGACACCCTGAAGGACCCGACCGGCAAGCCCGTCACCATCACGCTGACGGACCCGGCCGGCTGGTCCGACTACATCACCGACCTCGAGATCATCAAGGACAACCTGTCCACGATCGGGATCAAGGCCACCGTCGACAAGGCGAACCAGGACGCTTGGTTCAAGGCGATCGACGAAGGCAACTTCGACGCCGCGATGCACTGGACCAACGGCGGCGCGACGCCGTACGACATCTACCAGAACATCATGGACGGCAAGATCCTCAAGCCGGTCGGCAAGGGCGGCGTGAGCGGCAACTACGGCCGGTTCAACAGCCCGGAGGCGACCAAGGCGCTGGACGAGTACGCCAACGCCAAGGACGAGTCCGCCCGGACCGCGGCGCTGAACACGCTGCAGAAGATCATGGTCGAGCAGATGCCCGTCATCGCGACCTCGGCGTCCAACGTCGGCGGCCAGTACAGCGTCAAGAACTGGGTCGGCTGGCCGGACGAGCAGAACCAGTACGCGCCGGCCCAGCCGACGCAGCAGAACGCACTCCAGATCGTCCTGAACCTGAAGCCCGCAGGCGCCTAGCCTCATGCGCTGCGAATCCGTGCGCCGGCTCCGGCGTCCAGGTGGGTGCGAGGTGCCTGCCTGGGCCGGGGACGACGTGCGGAGGCGCGGCGCATGACGCTGAAGGGTCTGCCGCGGCCGGGATCCCACCACCTGGGGGTCCCGGCCGCGGTGCCGCGATCAAGCTAGGAGTCCAGAACCTCATGACGGCGACCGAGACAGCCAAGGCGACCACGGCAGACGTGGTCCTCGAGGCCGAGAACCTCACCAAACACTTCCCCGTACGACGGGGTCTGCGCGACCTGTTCACCACGGAGCGCAAGGCAGTTCACGCGGTGGACGACATCCAGCTGACGCTTCGCCGGGGCCGGGTCACCGCGCTCGTCGGCGAATCCGGCTCGGGCAAGTCCACGGTCGCGCGCCTGCTCGCACAGCTGTACTCCCGCACCTCCGGCGACATCCGGCTGCACGGCGAGTCGGTCACCGTGCACGGCGGCCGCAAGTTCCGCGCCTACTGCCGCCAGGTGCAGATGATCTTCCAGGACCCGTTCGCATCGCTGAACCCGGTCCACACCGTGCGGTACCACCTGACCAGGGCGCTGAAGATCCACGGCCGCGCGGGCAAGAACGCCGCCGAGCTGGAGGAGAACCTGAACAGCCTGCTGCTGCGGGTGCAGCTCACCCCGCCGGAGCGCTACCTGGACAAGTTCCCGCACGAGCTGTCCGGCGGTCAGCGCCAGCGGGTGTCGATCGCCCGCGCGCTCGGCGCCGACCCGGAGGCCCTGCTCGCCGACGAGCCGGTGTCGATGCTGGACGTGTCGATCCGCCTCGGCGTCCTGAACCTGCTGCGGGACCTCAAGGAACGCCTCGACCTGGCGATCCTCTACATCACCCACGACATCGCGTCGGCGCGCTACTTCGCCGACGAGACGATGGTGATGTACGCCGGCCGCATGGTCGAGGGCGGCGATTCCGAAACCGTCACCCAGCAACCGGCCCATCCGTACACCCGGCTGCTGATCGAGAGCGCACCGGACCCCGACCGGCTGGACCGCGTCGGTGATGCGACCGGGGTGGGGCGGGGAGGGAATCCCACGGACGCTCCCGCGGACGAGGCCGGCGGTGAGCCGCCGAGCCTGATCACGCCACCGACCGGTTGCCGCTTCCACCCGCGCTGCGTCCACGCGATGCCGAAGTGCTCCACGGAGCTGCCGCCTCGCTTCGAGCTGCCGGTCATCGGTGGCACCGGTGACGAGGGCCACTGGGCAGCCTGCTGGCTTTACGAGGAAGGAGCGGCGAAGTGAAGTTCCTGCTGCAGCGGATCGCGTTCTACCTGTTCACCGCGTGGGCCGCGATCACCATCAACTTCTTCATCCCGCGGCTGATCCCGGGCGACCCCGTCACCTCGCTGATCAACAAGTTCCAGGGCCAGATGAGCACCGACGCGATCAACTCGCTCTACGTGCTGTTCGGCCTGGACAAGAACGCGAGCATGTGGAGCCAGTACCTCGACTACTGGGGCCAGATCTTCCACGGCGACCTCGGGCTGTCGTTCACCTTCTTCCCGACGCCGGTGTCGGAGATCCTCAGGCAGAGCCTGCCCTGGACGATCGCGCTGGTCGGCATCACCACCTTCGCGAGCTTCATGATCGGTACGTCGCTCGGCGTGCTGGCCGGCTGGCGGCGGGGCTCCTGGCTCGACGGGTTGTTGCCGGTGACAACCTTCCTGTCGTCGATCCCGTACTTCTGGCTCGGCCTGCTCGCCATCACCCTGCTGGCCGGGACCGACAGCTTCTTCCCGTCGTCGGGCGGTTACGACCCGGGTCTGGTGCCGTCCTGGGACGGCGCGTTCATCGGCAGCGCGATCAAGCACAGCCTGCTGCCGGCGATCACCATCCTGATCTCGTCCGTCAGCGGCTGGATCCTCAGCATGCGCAACATGATGGTCACGGTCGCGTCGGAGGACTACATCACCGTCGCGCACGCCAAGGGCCTGCCGGAGCGCCGGGTGATGGTCAGCTATGCCGCCCGGAACGCGCTGCTGCCGAACGTGTCCGGCTTCGCGCTGTCGCTCGGCTTCATCGTCGGCGGCACCCTGCTGGTGGAGATCGTCTTCTCCTACCCCGGCATCGGCTACAACCTCTTCCAGGCCGTCGGTTCGAAGGACTACCCGCTGATGCAGGGCGTGTTCCTGGTCATCACGATGTCGGTGCTGATCGCGAACCTGGTGGCGGATGTCGCCTACCTGCTGCTCGATCCCCGCACCCGCAAGGAAGGCTGACCGATGACGGCACAAGTACCAGCCACCACCATCACGGCGGTCACTCCCGAAGGTCCCGTCGGGGCGGCGGCTCCGGCGAAACGCCGCCGGCTCCGGTTCGTCGCCAATCCCAAGGCCGCGACCGGTCTGTTCATCCTCGGCTTCTTCTGCCTGATCGCGATCATCGGACCGTGGATCGCGCCGTTCGACCCGTCGGCCCGCAGCAGCGACCTGATCCAGGCGCCGTCGGGCAAGCACTGGTTCGGTACGACGCACCTCGGTCAGGACATCTTCAGCCAGGTGCTCGTCGGCACCCGCGGGGTGATGTTCGTCGGGCTGCTGGCCGGCATCATCGCCACCGCGCTGTCGGTCCTGATCGGGGTCAGCTCCGGTTTCCTCGGGGGTGCCGCGGACGAAGGCCTGTCGGCGCTGTCGAACGTCTTCCTGGTGATCCCGGCGCTGCCGCTGATCATCATCGTCGCTTCCACGATCCCCAGCGCGGGCGACCTGATGGTTGCCCTCGTGATCGGCCTGACCTCCTGGGCCTGGGGGGCACGAGTACTGCGGGCGCAAACGTTGTCGCTGCGCAGACGGGATTACGTCGAGGCCGCCCGAGCGACCGGTGAGAGCACCTGGCGGATCATCACCGTCGAGATCCTGCCGAACCTGACCGCGATCATCGCCTCCGGGTTCGTCGGCACGGTGATCTTCGCGGTGATGTCCGAGATCACCCTGGCCTTCATCGGCATCTCCACCATCTCCGAATGGAACTGGGGCACCATCTTGTTCTGGGCCCAGAGCCAGCAGGCCCTCGCGCAGGGCGCCTGGTGGTGGTTCGTCCCGGCCGGACTGGCGATCGCGATCCTCGGCACCGCGCTGTCGCTGATCAACTTCGGCATCGACGAGTTCGTCAGCCCGCGGCTGCGCAGCAGCGGCCACACCCGGGTGAGGACCAAGGACGGACACACCGTCCGGATGCGGGTCGGGTTCACCCCCGTCCTGCAGCAGAACGGCAAGAACGACCCCGTCACGCCCGTGGTGCGCAAGAGCACCGACGAAGCGAAGGGCGCCGCATGAGGATTGGAATCGTATGAAGGCTCCCGTGCTGGAGATCAAGAACTTCAACGTCGACTACGGCCTCGGGGACCAGGCAGTTCAGGCGGTCCGCGACGTCACGCTGACGCTGCATCGCGGCGAGGTGCTCGGCCTGGCCGGCGAGAGCGGAAGCGGCAAGTCGACATTGGCCTACGGCATCACCCGGCTGCTGCCCCCACCAGGCGTCATCAGCGGTGGATCGGTGATCTACCACCCGCCGGGCGACCAGCCGTACGACGTGATGGCGCTGACCAACGCCGAACTGCGGGCGTTCCGCTGGGCCGAGACCTCGATCGTGTTCCAAGGCGCGATGAACTCGCTGAACCCGGTGCACAAGGTCTCCACCCAGATGCTCGACGTGATCAGGGCGCACGAGCCGCAGCTGAGCCAGCAGGCCCGGCTGGCGCGGGCGCACGAGATGCTCAAGCTGGTCGGCATCTCCTCGGACCGGATGGACGCCTACCCGCACCAACTGTCCGGCGGTATGCGGCAGCGCGTGATGATCGGCATGGCTCTGGTCCTCGAGCCGCAGGTCGTCATCATGGATGAGCCGACCACCGCGCTGGACGTGGTGATGCAGCGGCAGATCCTGGCCCAGCTGGTCGAACTGCGTGAGCGGCTGGACTTCTCGGTGCTGTTCATCACCCACGACCTGTCGCTGCTGGTCGAGTTCTCCGACCGGATCGCCATCATGTACGGCGGCCGCATCGTCGAGGAGGCCAGGTCCGCCGACCTCTACAAGGACTCCCTGCACCCGTACAGCGAGGGCCTGCTCAAGTCCTTCCCGGCGCTGCGTGGCCCGCGCCGAGAGCTGTCCGGGATCCCCGGCTCGCCGCCCGACCTGCGCGGCATGCCCACCGGTTGTTCGTTCCACCCGAGGTGCCCGCACGCGTTCGACCGTTGCTCGACGGAGATCCCAGTCCTCGGTGTGCCCGAGGCCAGGAACGACCCGGACCGCTCGGTGGCCTGTTGGCTGCCCGGTCGCGTCCCGGTCGCCTGACCACCTTCAACAGCCCCGACTCTCAACTGCACGGCCCGAAGGGAGCCAGTACGACGCCGCCCTGCCCACCGGCGGGGTGGCGTCGTACGTCAACCATGAACACAGCAGCTGCCCCCACCTCAACACCTGTCGCGTTCACCGCCCCGGCGGACGAGGCGGCGCTGATCGCCAGCCTGCCGTCGGGCTTCCGCTGGGGTGTCGCCACCTCGGCGTACCAGATCGAGGGTGCGATCGACGTCGACGGCCGCACGCCGTCGATCTGGGACACGTTCTGCCGGGCGCCCGGCGCGATCGACAACGGTGACACCGGTGACATCGCCTGCGAGCACTACACCCGGATGCCGGCCGACGTCGCCCTGATCAAGGACCTCGGGCTCGACACCTACCGCTTCTCGGTGTCCTGGCCGCGGGTCCAGCCGCATGGGACCGGACCGGTGAACCCCAGCGGGATCGCGTTCTACGACCGGCTGGTCGACGAACTGCTTGCCCAGGGCATCGACCCCTGGGTGACGCTGTACCACTGGGACCTGCCGCAGGAACTGGAGGACGCCGGTGGCTGGCCGGTGCGGGACACGGCGTACCGGTTCGCGGACTACTCGATGCTGGTGTTCGACGCGCTGAGTGATCGGGTCGACACCTGGACCACGCTGAACGAGCCGTGGTGCTCGGCGATGCTCGGTTACGCGTACGGCGTGCATGCCCCCGGGCGGAAGGAATACCCCGCGGCCGTGGCGGCGGTTCACCACCTGCTGCTCGGGCACGGGCTCGCCACCGAGCGGCTGCGCGAGGCAGCCACCCGGCCGATCGACCTCGGGATCACCCTCAACGCGGCCACGGCGTACCCGGCAAGCGACGCCGAGCCTGACCTGGAAGCGGCGCGCCGGGCCGACGGGATGGGGGCGCGGCTCTACCTGGAGCCGTTGGCGCACGGCCGCTACCCGGCTGACGTGATCGCGGACCTCGCGGCTGGAGGGGTCGAGATCCCCGTGCAGGAAGGGGATCTGGCGACGATCTCGGCGCCGATCGACGTACTGGGCATCAACTACTACTTCAGCCAGAAGTTCACCGGGTTCGGCGAGGACGGCCGGACGGTCGGCGACGACGGGCTGCCGATCAGCCGGACCCTCCCGCTGAACAAGCCACGTACTGCGATGGACTGGGAGATCGTGCCGGAGGGCTTCACCGACCTGCTGGTGCGGATCAGCCGCGACTACCCGGACCTGCCGATGGTCGTCACCGAGAACGGCTCGGCCTTCGAGGACGTCGCGGACGAGAACGGTTACGTCGCCGACGAGGGTCGCTCGGCGTACTTCTCCTCGCACCTGGCGGCGGTGGCGTCCGCGATCCAGCAGGGCGCCGACATCCGCGGCTATCTGGCCTGGTCCCTGCTCGACAACTTCGAATGGGCCTACGGCTACGACAAACGCTTCGGCATCGTCCGGGTCGACTACGACACCCAGGCCCGGATCCCCAAGCAGAGCGCCCTCTACCTCCGCGACCTCGCCCAGCAGCACCGCAACCGCTGACAACCACAGGGCCGCCCCCGGTCACGCCTGGCCGGGGGGCGGCGCTCACCTGGAGGCCTCCGGATTCTGGCCCGGCCTGGGTACGCTCGAAGAGGAACCTCTGCTGAGCGAAAGGAACACCCATCCCAGCCCCGACACGCACTGCCCGGCATCGGGCAGTCCTCGCGGTCGTCGCCGCGATCATCGCCGCGATGGTCCTGCTCACCGGCTGTAGTAGCACCAGCTCTGCGGGCGCCGCGCCGAGCCAGCCGAGCTCCGCGCCCAGCCAGCCCAGCGCTGCGCCAAGCATCCCTGCCACCTGGGCTGCCCCGCTGGACGCCAGCGCCGCTGCTCAGCAGGCCGGCCTGCCGATGCTCGGCCAGGAGATGCTGGCCGTGCATTACCACGCGCACCTCGATGTGACTGTCGACGGTCAGCACATCACCGTGCCCGCCCAGATCGGAATCGACAACATCCGGCAGGCGATCTCCCCGCTCCACACGCACGACACCACCGGCATCGTGCACATCGAATCCGCCGAGAACGTCCCGTTCACTCTCGGACAGTTCTTCACCGAGTGGGGTCAGCCGCTGACCAGTCACCAGGTCGGGCCGACCACCATCAGCAACGGCGAAGTACTGCGGGTCTACAGCAACGGAACCCTGATCACCAGCGACCCGGCGGCACTCAAGCTCCAGGCCCACCAGGAGATCGCAGTCTGGGTCGGCCCCTCGAGCGCGACCCCGACCGTGCCGTCCACCTACCAGTTCCCCGCCGGCCTGTAGGCGACAACCCACCTGACCACGCACCTCCCCCGTCGCCGCGCGGAGAATCCGCGACCATAGGTGGAGTCCGAGCGACGACAGAGGCAGAGCACGACTGCTTATGTCGCGCAAAGGCGTTGCGTCGGCGGACTCCTGTCCGTTGAATCGACATCCCGCCGAAGACACGACACAACCGGCTGACGGCTCAGCTGTTCCAGCCGCTGCCCTGCTTGACGCGGGTGCCGAGGCCGTTCGCCTTGCCTGGGTAGAGGTACATGTCCCCGGTCGTGTTGGCGACGGTGATCAGGTCCGGGATCTTGTCTCCGTTCAGGTCACCGACACCGGTCAGCGAGCGCATCCCGTTCCAGCCGCCGGAGCCGATCTCGACCCGGCTGGTGCCACCCGCGAACGTCAGGCCCTTGTAGAGCCAGAGCTTGCCGGTGCCGGAGTCCACCGCCACGAAGTCGGGTTTGCCGTCGCGAGACAGATCACCGACGGCCGCGAGCTTCGCCATCCTGGTCCAGCCGGTGCCGATCTGCTTGCGGGTGCCGAGACCGTTCGCCTTACCCGGGTAGACCCAGAGCTTGCCGGTCGACTTCTCCACCGCGACCAGGTCCGGGTGCGCGTCGCCGCTGATGTTGCCGATCCCCACCAGGTCGCGCATGCCGTTCCAGCCACCCGTGCCGATCAGCAGACGGGTCGAGGCGGACAGGCTCGGGCCGCGGTACAGCCACAACTTGCCGGTGGACTTCTCGATCGTCGCGACATCCGCGACACCGTCGCCGGTCAGGTCCCCGACCCCGGTCAGCTCGGTCATGCCGTTCCAGCCGGTGCCGAGCTTCACGGCGTTGGCGCCGCCGTCGAACGCGCCCTTGCCGTTGTTCGTATACCGGTAGAGAGCGCCGGTCGGACGGTGCACCGCGATCAGGTCGGCGAGCTTGTCGCCGCTCAGGTCACCCGCGTTGGCCAGGTCCGCATCGGAGTGGCCGGCGAGGTACGACAGACCGTACTGCTGCATCGTGGCGTTCAGTGCGGCGGCAGAAAGCGTGTGCGTGCCGCCGGTCGCCTTCCACGGGTCCCAGACCGTCAGGGTCTTGGCGGTCAGGTCGTAGCCGTAGATCAGAATGGCGTGGCCGATGTGCCCTGACATGCCCTTGTTCCAGGGCAGCTTCTCCATCCAGACACCGATCTTCGGCGCCCGCTTCAGCGTGCCGATGTCGTACGCGGCCCAGTTGAGCAGGTTCGTCGCACTGCCGGTGGTGTCCGTGTCCCAGACCGAGTAGGCCAGCGGGTTGATGTAGCTGTTGATCACCGGCAGCGCGGTCTTGTCCCAGGTACCCGAGGTGGTGGTGCCCATCTTCTTGGCCAGCGTCTCCTGGGTGACGCTGACACCGAAGGTGTCGAGGCTGACCGCGCTCGACGCGGGCACGCAGTTGTAGTTGGTGCTCTGGTAGACACCCTTGATCGACAGCTTCGCCGAGGTCGGCCCAGCGGCGGCAGCAAGGGCGACCGCCTCGGCCGACTTCGGTTGCGCAGCACCACCGGGACTGTTCAGACCTATGGCCGGGCGAATGGCGCCGCTCGCGCTCCTCGGCGTGGCCGCGGCAATCTCGGCGGTGCTCAGGGCAACCGAACCGTTGGTCGGCGGCAACTGCTGCGGATCGGACTTGGTGGTGTCCGCGGTTGCCGCGTGCACCACGCCTCCGACGACCAGTCCCACGCCTACCAGGGCGGCGGTACCGAGCTTCCACTGCTGACGTTTCATGCAGGTCCTCACAACTCAGGGCGGATGTTCGACGACCACCCAAACACACCGAAGGGGCAGACCGTCGCGCGGTCTGCCCCTCAGCGGTCGGCTGGTTCAGGCCATGTCAGCAGGTAGCCACCGGAGCCGCCCAGTCGGCGCGGTCGTTGTAGCCGCCGTCGCCTGCGTCACCCACGAGCAGGTCGAGCACCCGAACCCCGGTGAGGTCGACATCGACCGGCTTCGGGTGGTCGCGGTCGACCACGCCGCTGTCGTAGAGCACCTTGCCGTCCCCGACCACCTGGAAGGTCGAAGTACCACCCTCGGGACCGACATTCCGTACTGCGTCGTCGATCCCGACCGTGGCCGTCAGCCGGCTGCAGGACTTGCCCAGGTAGTAACGGATCGTCGAAGGCGAGGCGACACCGATCCCGGTCGGGTAGGTCTGCCCGACCAGGCTGATCGGCGAACCACCACCGACTGCCTCGTCCACCGTCGGCGACATCCAGCCGCTGGTCGCGACGATCCATTGGTGGTGCGAGAGCGCGGCCGCGCCTGAAGGCGGAGCAGGCGCGACCACGACCGGCGACACCGTCGTCTGGCGCTGATTGCCGTGACCGATCACCTCGTACGACGTGGTTGCGGTCAGCGCCGCGTTCCCCGGAGTGGCTCCGGCCGGCAGCTTCACCGTGAAGGCGAAGGTTGCCTGCTTGCCCCCGGCAAGTACCTTCGGCGCGTTGCTCACCGGCTTGACGGTCCAGCCGGCGCCGCCGGCAAGGGCCACCGAGGGCTTGGCCACCGATAGCAGGCCATCGTTGCGCACGACGACCTCGGCGCGGAGTTCGTCGCCACCGGCAACCACCGGCGCCACTCCGTCAGGCTGCGCATCCGTTCCCACGTGGGTGACCACGGGGATACCGGCGGTCACGTGTGGGACACCCGGCACACCGCGGGCGGGTTGGACCCGGAACAGGGCCGCGCCGTGCGCGGAAACGGCTGCGCTGATCGTGCCCGCGCTCTCGGTGACGGCGTTGGTCCAGGCGTTCTTCAGGGTGAACCTCGAGCCGCTCAGACCGGCCGCCTTCGCCGTCGTAGTGAGGGTCTTCGCGCTGTCGCCCCGGTTGAGCAGCACCACCGCGCGGCTCCCGTCGGCGAGCCGCTTGACCCACGTCTCCGTCGTACCGGCTGCTCCGACGCGCACGGCCTGGACGGCGGCGCGGTCCTGGTTGATCGCGATCACGTCCGGGTCGGTCAGCATGCCGACCGTGGTGGCGCTGAGCTTGCGGACGTCGCTGCCGACGACCAGCGGAGCGGCGGCGACGGACCAGAGCGTCAACTGGGTGCGGAACTCCTCGTCCGACATGCCGAGTTCGGGAGCCAGGTAGTCCGGGTCGCCGAACGCGCCGGGCTTGACGACCTCAGGGTGCCGGGCGTTCGCGTCGTAGTTCCGCAGTACATCCTTGAACTTGATGTCGCCCTGGAACCCGACATCGGTGTAGGTCCGCCACGACTGCGCGATCGCCGGGGCGTAGGACCAGGAGAAGGTCGACTGCTGCGACTCCGGGTAGTTGCCCCAGTCGGGCGAGGTGACCGGGTTGCAGAGGTTGAAGATCATCGGCCGGTGGCTCGCGTTGTTGCGCAGCGCCTGGGCGAACTCGGTGAAGACCGTCTTCGGGTCCAGGTTCGCCGCGATGCCGCAGAGGTAGTCGACCTTGACCGCGTCGAAGCCCCAGGCCGCGAACTGGTCAGCGTCGCGCTGGTAGTGGCCACCACTGCCGAGGCCGCACCTGCCTGGGATGTACGGACCGGCGTCGGTGTAGATGCCGGCCTTCAGGCCCTTGCTGTGGATGTAGTCGACCATCGGCTTGAGCCCGTTCGGGAACTTGGCCGCGTTCGGCTGCAGGTCGCCGGCCTCACTCCGGGGCACATCGGCCTGCCACCCACCGTCCAGCCAGACGATGTCGTAGCCGGCCTTCGCCAGCCCGCGGCTGACCAGCGAGTCGGCGACGGACCGGATCGTGGTGTCGGTGAAGTCGCCGCCGAGTCCGTAGTACGTGTTCCAGCCCATGTATGGCGTCGGGCTGAGCACGTCGGCCTGACTGGACGGGGCTGCTGAAGCAGGGGCTGCGGCGGTCGCGAGCGAGGTGGCCACCAGGGCCGCCGCGATCACGCCGCCGAGCAGGGCGGAGAGTCGTTTCACATCAATGTCCTTTGCTGCCAGTGATGGACGGATCGGGTCAGTCGAGGGTTTCGACGACCAGGCAGTTCGAGTCGGTCGCGCTGTCCCGCGGATCCGGGATGCCGACCTGCAGGAGGTAGCTGCCCGGGTGGACCTCATCACCCACCCGGTAGTTCTTCGTCGCGTCGAGTCCCTGAAGCGGGATCCGCCGGGGCCGCGTCGGCAGAGTTCCCCTGACGGAGGTGTCGCCGGTGTCCCACAGGAACACGACCGACCTGGTCGGCCGCACGTATTGCAGTCCCACCGTCGGCCCCTCGCTCAACCAGTAGACGTTGCCCTGCGCAACGACATCACGGATCTCCCGGTACTGCGCGACGTGGCGGGCCGCCACGGCCAGCTGATCGTCGGTCCACTGCGACAGGTCGGCGCCGATACCGAGACCGCCTGCCATCGCGACGTGGAAGCGGAAGTCCAGTGACCTTTCGCGGCCGTCGTGCGTCCCGGCCGCGTCGGTGACCCATGAGCTCATCAGGTGTGGCGAATACCCGCTGAGGAAGCCGCGCTGGATCTTCAGCCGATCCAGCGGGGCTGTGTTGTCGCTCGGCCAGAGCGTGTCGACGCGCGCCGCCATACCGAGGTCGACGCGCGCGCCGCCACCCGCACATCCTTCGACGATCACGTTCGGATGGTCCGTGCGTAACCGGTCCAGGATCTTGTACAGGTTGGTGACCACGCCACCATCGAGATCCCGAGCCCGCAGATCCCCCGCGTCGAGCCGCGGCCGGTTGGCGTCCCACTTCAGGTAGCTGATCTCGTACGACGACAGCAGCCGGTCCAGGGTCTCCCAGATCCAGTCGGCGACATCGTCCCGGCTCAGGTCGAGCAGGAGCTGGTTGCGAACGAGCAGCGGCTCCCGCCCTTCCGTGCCCAGGATCCACTCGGGATGCATGGCGGCCAGGTCCGAACCAGGGCTGACGGACTCGGGCTCCACCCACAGGCCGAAACCCAGGCCGACCTCCTTCAGGTCGGCGATGAAGCCGCCGAGTCCGTGCGGGAAGGCCGCGGGATCGACCTCCCAGTCCCCCAGACCCGATGCGTCGTCGGTGCGCCCGGTGAACCAGCCGTCGTCGACCACGAAGGTCTCGACCCCGGCCCGGACGGCCTTGCGCGCCAGCTCGAGCTGATGGTCCGCCCGTACGTCGAACTCGGTCGCGAACCACGAGTTGTAGACGACCTTCTGCGGCAGCCCTCGCGCGAACGTCCGCTGATAGGCGTGGAAGGCACGAGCCAGCCCGTCGGGTCCCTCGGAACTGCACGCACCGACAGCCACCGGGGAGACCCAGGACGCTCCAGGCGCCAGCGAAAGGCCGAGGCTGGACGGAGCTCGGCCGGCCTGGATCCGGGTCTGCCCGGTGGTGTCGACGTCCGCGCTCAGCCGCCACGAACCGGTCCACGCGAGCTGGACGCCCCACGTCGTACCGGTCGGGTCGTCGGCATCTGCGACGGACAGGAAGGGTGAGAAGGAATGACCGGTGATGCCTTGGCGGCTGTCGACGGTGAACCGGCCGCGGGGCAGCGTGATCGCGGCCTGCTGGAACTCGCTGTTCCACTCGCCCGAGAGGTAGCGCAGGTGCGCGCCGTTGACAGTGGGGATGACGAAGGCGGCCGAGTCGTGCTGGTGCAAGGTGAGGCTGTCGGAGCCGTCGTTGTGGATCGACACCCAGCGCTCGACCACGTCCAGACCGCTCGGCATCCGGTAGTGCAGGACGAGCCTGAGTGATCGCAAGGGATCGACGAAGGTCAGCTCCAGCGAGCCGCAGCCGTCGGCACCTGCCTGGGCGGCGGTCTGGGTTGCGCCGACGAAGACCGGGCGGAGTTCGTCGGAGCCGTCGGGGCCGCTCACGACCAGCTCGGTCGGGCTCGTGTAGCGCACTCCCCTGACCGCGTATTCCAGCGGCTCCACGTCCGCACGCGGCAGGAAGTGCTCGGTTCCGACAGGGGCGACCGTCGACGGTCCGTCGGTGACCGCGTGCGGGCCCCAGGCAACCAGCGCCGCCCACCGGCCATGCTCGGGAACCTCCACGGCATACGCTGTGGTTGCCCCTCGCAACGTCCATTGATTCACTTGACGGCTCCGATCGCCAGCCCAGAGACGAAGTGCTTCTGGAACCGCAGGAAGACCGCGAGGGTCGGCACGGCCGCGATCACGGTGCCTGCGGCGATCACGTTCCAGGACGACACGAAGAGCCCTTGCAGACCGAGCAGCGCGGGCGTCACCGGCATCTTGTCGCCGGACCTGATCACCGTGATCGACCAGAGCAGATCGTTGAAGATCCACGTGAACGACAACGCCCCGAGCGCCGCCAGGGCCGGCCTGGTCAACGGCAGGATCACGCTCGCGAAGATCTTCCCCGGCCCGGCCCCGTCGATCGTCGCGGCCTCCTGGATCTCCTTCGGCAGGTCGCGCATGAACCCGTGCAGCACGAAGGTGTAGAACCCGAGCCCGAACCCGACATGCACCGCGATCAACGCGTACAACGTGTCGTAGTACCCGGTCAGCTCCACGAAGCGCGAGATCGGGATCAGCAGGATCTGCGGCGGCAGCAGGTTGCCCATCAACATCAGCAGCAGCACCGTCCGGCGGAACGGGATGCTGTACCGGGCCAACCCGTACGCCGCGGTCGAGGCGAGCCCGAGACTCAGGATCACCGCGGGGATCGTCACCAGCAGGGAGTTGATCAGCGCGCGGAACTCGTCCGCGTCCTGCCACGCCGACTTGTACGTCGAGAACGTGAAGGAGTGCGGCAACGACCCCAGACCGTTCGCGGCGACATCGTCGAAGCTGCGGAAGGAGATCACCACCACCCACAGGATCGGCGCGATCCACAGGAACGACACGATCCCCATCGCCAGGTGATAGCCGGTGGTCTTGAAGCGGTTCGTCATGTCTCCTCCCGGAAGGCCCTGATCAGATAGCCGAGGATCACCGCGAGGGCGAGCAGGAAGATCACCACGGCGATCGCCGAGGCGTAGCCCAGCTGGGTGGACTGGAACGCGGTCGAATACATGTAGGTGCTGAGCAGCTCGGACGAGTGGTACGGGCCACCCCTGGTCATCGACCAGACGATGTCGAACGATCTCAGCGAGTCGATCACGATCACCGACAGCACGACCGAGTTCACACCCTTCAGCTGAGGGATCGTGACGTACCGCGTCCGCTGCCAGGCCGAGGCGCCGTCCACCCGGGCCGCCTCGTAGAGAGCCGGGTCGACTGCCTTGAGGCCGGCGAGGTACAGCACCATCACGTAGCCGATCTGCCGCCAGAGAGCAGGCAGGATCACGGCATACAGCGCAGTGCCGGGATCCGCCAGCCAAGGCCGGACGAAGTTGCCGAGGCCGACGCCCCGCAGTACGGAGTCGACCAGGCCGTCCGGCTGGTAGAACACGCGCCAGATCAGCGCGGTGACCACCAGCGAGAACACGACCGGGGTGAACAACGCGGCGCGATAGATGCCGACACCGCGGCGCTCCTTCTGCAGCAGCAGGGCCATCCCGAATCCACCCGCCACGCTGAGGCCGCCGAAGAGGACCAGCCAGATCGCGGTGTTCTTCAGCGCGGTCCGGAAGATCGGGTCCGACACCATGTCGTGGAAGTTGCCGAGGCCGACGAACTTCGGCGCGGACAGGCCGTCCCAGTTCGTCAGCGCCAGCCAGAATCCCTGCAGGGCCGGCCAGAACACCCAGACCGCCTCGACCGCGAACGGGACGAAGACGAACGCGAGGATCAGCGGCGACACGCGCCACGGTCGCCGCTCCGTCCGCGCCCGCGTACCCGACCGGGGTGGCGGGGTGGGGGTCGATCCAGGCACAGCCTGAACAGCGGTCTCGGTCACGCCTTGAAGACCTTCTCGGCCGCCGCCTGCCAGTCCTTCAGGATCTGGTCGATCTGGTCAGGCTTGTCCAGGAACTTGGTCAGCGCGGCGTCCGCCGTCGGCTGCAGCGCGTCGCTGGAGTCGCGGTTGAAGAACTGCGTGATCTCCTTGGCCTCCTGGACCATCGCCTTGCCCTTGCGCACCAGCGGGGTGTCCGCGGACTTGCCGTCCGGGTTCGCCGGGATCGCCGTACCGGAGGAGTTCTGGACGTAGATCTCCTGCGCCTCGGCAGTGGCCAGCCAGGCCATGAACTTCTTCACGCCCTCGGGGTCCTTCACCTTCTTGCTCGCGAAGTAGCCGTCGATCGGCGCCTCCTCGGCCACCGGCACGGCCGGGTCGATGATCGGGAACTGGAAGAAGTCGATGTCGTCGAGCGCGTCCTTCGGCGCGGAGTCGGCGAAGAACGTGCCGATCAGGAACATGCCGGTCTTGCCCCCGAGCATCGCGGAGGTCGCCTCCTGGAAGGGGAACGACTTGCCCTTCGGGTCGAAGTACGGCAGGGCCTCCTTCCACTTGGTGAAGACGGCCTTCACCTTCGGGTCGTCGAAGCGACCCTCGCCGGCCAGCAACTGGCGGTGGAACGGCGCGCCGTTGATCCGGATGTTCAGGTAGTCGAACCAGGCCGACGCGACCCACGGGGTGTCCCCGAGGCCGATGCCGATCGGCGCGACGCCCTTGCTCTGGATCGTCTTGCAGACGGCGAGGAACTCCTCCCAGGTCTTCGGCGGCGTGACGCCCCACTTGGCGAAGTTCGACTTCCGGTAGAACACGCCCCACCAGTAGTAGCTGGTCGGCACGAAGATCTTCTGGCCGTTCTCGCCGGTGGAGACCTTCTGCATCGACTGCGGGTAGTTCTTCATCCCGTCCCAGACGCTGGTGACGTCGAGCAGCAGGTCCTTCTTGGCGTACGAGTTCGCCACCGACCCGGCGTACCAGGTGTAGACGTCCGGCGGGTTCGACGACGTGAGGTACGTCGGGAGCTGGGTGCGGAAGATCTCCGCGGCCACGGTGTTCATCTTGACCGTGCTGCCGCCTGTCTTGTTGTAGGCGGCGACCAGCTTCTCCATCGCGGCCTTGGCCTGCTCGGAGGAGAGGTTCGACTGCAGCGACAGCTCACCAGTTGCGCCGCTGCTGCTGCCACCGGTGCTGGTGGTCGAGGTCGCGCAGCCCGGCACCAGGGCCGCGGCCCCGAGCATTCCGAGCCCTTTGAGGAACGTGCGCCGATCTGCTGCCATGCCGTGCTCCTGAGATCTCGGCACCGGCGTCCGCCGTGCCAGTCAAGTGAGTGGTTCGTTCTGCGGAGGATCTTGCAGCCGGTCGGAAGACATGTCAATATTAATTCGTAAATTACGAGAAATTGGCTTGACGTGGTCACTCGCTGACGGTCAACTTGGGTGCATCGTTGGAGACCTTGGAGGGTCTGTGCGTTTGGCTGATCGCGTCATCGTGGTGACCGGTGCCGCCACCGGCATCGGTGCTGCCTGTGCGCAGCGGCTGCTCGACGAGGGCGCATCGGTCGTCCAGGTCGACCTCCAGCCGTGCAAGGAGAGCCCCGGCCGCTCGATCGGCGTACTAGGCGACGTCGCCGCCCCGGACACCTGGGCTGAGGTGCTGTCGCGCGGACGCGACGAGCTCGGCCCGATCGACGGCTTCGTCAGCAACGCCTTCACGGTCGACGTCCGGCCCGCGCACGAGTTGTCGCCGGCTTCCTGGCAACGCCAGCTCGACGTGAACCTCACCGCGGCCTTCCTCGGCTTCAAGACCCTGTACGACGACCTGTCGGCGCGCGGCGGGTCCGTAGTACTGGTCTCCTCGGTGCACGCTCTGACCGGGATGCCTGGGCATCCCGCATACGCTGCCAGCAAGGGGGCACTGGTGGCTCTCGGGCGCCAACTGGCGGTCGAGTACGGCGGGTCGATCCGGGTGAACACAGTCCTGCCGGGTCCGATCGACACGGCCGCCTGGGACCGCGTCACGCCCGAGGGCAAGGACCAGAGTGCCCGGGCCACGGCGGTCGGGCGACTCGGGCAGCCGGACGAGGTGGCTGCGGCGGTGGCGTTCCTGCTGTCGCCGGAGGCTTCCTTCGTTACGGCGACCAGTCTGGTGGTCGACGGCGGCTGGTCAGCGGTCAAGGACTCGGCATGAGTACTGCGGGTTGTGGCCCGGATGGTTCGACAGTGATTTGGAGAGCAGTGTGACGGGGATTCAGCGCGGGATGTCGCGGGGCTTGCACGGGCAGATCGTGGAGGTGATGGCGCAGCGCATCCTGTCGGGGCAGATCCCCGAGGGCGCGACGATCAACGTGCCGGATCTGCAGGCGGACCTCGGCGTCAGCCTGACCGCGGTGCGCGAGGCGTTGAAGGTGCTGACCGCGAAGGGGCTCGTCGACGCCCGGCAGAAGCGGGGCACGTTCGTCCGGCCCCGCTCGGACTGGAACCTGCTCGACGCCGACATGATCCGCTGGCACTTCGACGACGACGTCCGGCCCGAGCTGCTCGAGGAGCTCCACGAGGTGCGCGGCATCGTCGAACCGGCCGCCGCCCGGCTGGCGGCCGTTCGAGCTCAGCCGGTGGACCTGGAAGCGCTCGGCTCGGCGCTCGAAGCGATGTCGTCGGCAACGAACGACCTCGCAGCGGTGGCCGCGGACCTGGCCTTCCACAAGGCTCTGCTCCATGCCACCGGCAACGAGTTGCTGACCAAGATGGAGGTCATCATGGAGACCGGCCTGGCCGGTCGCGACCGGCTGGTCCACAAGGTGAAACCTTCCGACGACCCCATCCCGAGCCACCGGCGCGTGGTTGAGGCGGTGCGGGCCGGTGACCCCGAAGGCGCCGAGCTGGCGATGCGGGAGCTGCTGGCGAAGGCCGCCGAGGACCTCTCCGAGGTTCGGGGCGGCGGCAAGTGAAGATCGAGCGGATCGAGACCTTCCTCGTCCCACCGCGCTGGTTGTTCTGCCGGATCGAGACCAGCGACGGTGTCGTGGGCTGGGGCGAACCGGTGGTCGAGGGTCGCGCGGAAGTCGTGCGAACCGCGATCGAGACGCTGTCGGAGTACCTGATCGGCCAGGACCCGCTGCAGATCGAGCGGCACTGGCAGATCCTTTCCAAGGGTGGCTTCTACCGTGGTGGCCCGGTCCTGAGCAGTGCTGTCGCCGGGCTCGACCACGCGCTGTGGGACATCGCCGGCAAGGTCTACGGAGCGCCCGTCGCTTCGTTGCTCGGCGGGCGGGTGCGGGATCGGGTCCGGGTCTATGCGTGGGTCGGCGGTGACGAGCCGGCCGAGATCGCGGACCAGGTCGCCGCCCAGGTCGCCGGTGGGATGACCGCCGTGAAGATGAACGCCAGCGGACGGATCCAGCCCTCGCCGTCACTGGCCGAGCTCAACTCCATCGTCGCCCGGCTGACTGCCGCCCGGTCAGTGCTCGGCGATGAGCGGGATGTGGCGATCGACCTGCACGGACGCGTCGGGGTTGCCGCCGCACGGCGGATCCTGCACGCGGTCGAGCCGCTGCACCCGCTGTTCGTGGAAGAACCCGTGCTGCCTGAGCATCTGCATCACCTGCCCGAGGTGATTGCCAGCTCGACCGTCCCGGTCGCGTTGGGCGAGCGGCTGTACAACCGGTCGGAATTCGTTCCCGCGTTGGACGCGGGGGTTGCCGTGGTGCAACCCGACGTGTCCCATGCCGGTGGAATCTCCGAGCTCCGGCGGATCGCAGTACTGGCTGAGACACATGGGGCCCTGCTTGCTCCGCATTGCCCGCTCGGGCCGATCTCGCTGGCGGCGAGTCTGCAGGTTTCGTTCGCGACGCCGAACTTCCTGATTCAGGAGCAGAGTCGCGGGCTCCACTACAACGTGGACAACGACCTCACCTCGTATGTCACGGACCCGACGCCGTTCACCTGGGTGAACGGCCATGCCGAGTGGAATCCCCTGCCTGGCTTGGGAATCACCGTGGACGAGGCCGCGGTACGGGACGCGGACAAGAAGGGCCACACCTGGCGCAACCCGCTCTGGACGCACGAGGACGGATCCTTCGCAGAATGGTGACGGAGCTTCCTACCAACGAAGTAGCGGTTGACCTGGAAGACGGCGGGCGCTGGACCTCACTGCGGATGGCCGGCCGCGAGTGGCTGTGGTCGGGGCCCGGGCTGATCTCCGGGCCGCGAACCGGCACAACCTCGTACGTCGATGTCGGCGGGCTCGACGAGTGCTTCCCGACCGTACGGGGCGTCCCGGACCACGGTGGGCTGTGGAATCAGCCGTGGTCGTCGCTGGAGGAAGACGAGGACTGGGACGTCGTCCAGCATGAGGATGCCGTGCTGCTCCGGCGGTTCCACGGCGGCGATGCGCCGGTTGAGGCCGGCCAACAGACGGTGTGGGTGGACTACCGCCTGATCGCGCCGGCCGGCTATCGATTCATCTGGGCGGCGCATGCGCTGTTGTCGTGTGACGTCGGCGCTGTTGTAGACGCACCGGACGGTACTGCCTGCCGTCTCTACCCCGAGGCCGCGGGGCTGACGGAATCGCTGTGGCCCACAGCTGTGCCGTGGGTCGAGGGCAGCTGGCCGAGCCCTGTCGGGATCGACCTTGCGACTTATGGGCAGACTGATGGAACCGCCGTCGGCGCCGTTCTGACCGACTGCCCGATCGCCTCCGTGCGGGACGGCTCGCACTCGTTGCAGTTCGAGCTGAGTTGCCTGGGGCAACCGGTTTCGGTTGCGCTGTGGCGGAATCTCGGCGGCTTCCCGGCAGACGCGCCATACCGGAGCCTGGGCGTGGAGCCGATGCTCGGCCGCGTCTTCGACCTCGCGGAGGCAGGCCCTGGCGACGCTGCCGTCGTACCGGCGTCGGGTGAGCTGGCCTGGCGGCTGGTGATCTCCGCCAGGCCAGTCTGATGTTCTCAGCCGTGGGGGCCGCCGGCGCGTCCGGGCCGTGCAATACGGTGAAATCTGTCGCTGAAGGAGAGCTGTCGTGGACTTGCTTGCGGAACTGAGCCGGCGGAAGGTGCTGGCCATCATCCGGGCCGACGGACCGGACCGGGCGCTGGAATGCGTCCGCACCCTGGTAGCCGCCGGGATCACCGCGCTGGAGGTGTCGCTGACGACCCCGGGCGGCGCGGAGGCGATCTCCAAGGCGCGATCGGAGTTCGATCCCTCGGTCCTGATCGGCGCCGGGACCGTCGTGACCGCCGCTCAAGCCGATGAGGTGGCGGCTGCCGGCGCCGGATTCGTCGTCACTCCGGCCATCACCCGTGGAGCCCACCGCAGCGTCGAACTCGGCCTGCCGCTGCTTTGCGGCGCGCTGACACCGACTGAGGTGGTCACCGCGCTCGACCTCGGCGCTCTCGCGGTCAAGATCTTCCCCGCGAAACTCCACGGCCCCGGCTACCTCCGCGAGCTCCGCGCTCCGCTCCCGGCGGCGCCTCTGATCGCCGTCGGCGGCATCGACGCCACCTCGGCGCCCGAATACCTCGCCGCCGGCGCCTTCGCCGTCGGCGTCGGTTCCCCGCTGCTGGGCGACGCCGGCACCGGCGGCCCCCAGTCCGAGCTGTCGGCGCGCGCCGCCGCCTTCCTCACGGCGGTCGCGGATGGCTGACGTCCTCACCTTCGGCGAGACGATGGTGTCCATTCGCTCCAGGGCAGCCCTCCGGATGGGCGGTGAGGCGCACCTCTCGGTCGCGGGATCCGAGAGCAACGTCGCGATCGGCCTTGCCCGGCTCGGGCATCACCCCGCCTGGATCGGTGCTGTGGGCAACGATGAACCCGGGCGGCTGGTTCAGCGGACTTTGCGGGCTGAGGGTGTCGACACCGCCTACCTGCGGTTCACGGACGAGTCGTTCACCGGGTTCATCGCGTTCGACCAGCCCGCGCACGACATCACCCGGGTGAGCTACCACCGCCGCGGCTCCGCCGGTTCCACCTTGACCGCCGACGAGTGCGTCACCGCCCTGGCGTCGGAATCACCGTTGCTGCTGCACGTCACCGGGATCACGCCGGCCCTGTCGGATTCCGCCCGCGCGGCGACGCTGGCCACAGTACGGGTTGCTTCAAGAGCTGGGGTGCAGGTGTCGCTCGACGTGAACTATCGCGGGCGGCTGTGGTCGCGCGCCGCCGCTGCCGAGTCGATGCGAGAGCTTCTGCCCTTCGTACGCACGGTTTTCGCGTCGGAGGACGAGCTCGACATCCTCACCGACGCGGCCGATCCCGTGCAGGTGCTGCTGGCAACCGCCATCCAGGAGGTCGTCGTGACGGCCGGTAGCAAGGGCGCGTGGTCGCACTCCGATCAGGGCAGCATCCACCGGCCCGCCCTGCCCGTCACAGTCGTCGACAGCATCGGCGCCGGCGACGCGTTCGTCTCCGGCTACCTCTCAGCCACCCTCGACAACCTCTCCCCCGAAGGCCGCCTCGACCGCGCCACCACGTGCGGGGCCTTCTGCGTCGGTGCCCACGGCGACTGGGAATCCCTCCCCACCCGCGACGACCTCACCCTCCTGTCCCACACCCACGGCACAGCCCTCCGCTGACTGAAGCTCCGAGCTGCCGCGGGGAGTTCAGATCAGGTCGCCCTGGGCCTGGATCTCGGATTCGGGGTCGACGGGGAGGACGATCTTGAAGCGGGTGTCGCCGGGTTTGCTCTCGACCCGGAGGTCGCCATGGTGTTTCTTGACGACGATGCGCCAGGAGATGTCCAGGCCCAGGCCGGTGCCCTCGCCTATCGGCTTGGTGGTGAAGAAGGGTTCGAAGATGCGGTTGCGGATCTCCGGCGGGATGCCCGGTCCGGTGTCGCCGATCTCGACCACCGCGTAGGCGCCGTCGCGCTTGGTGCGGAGCGTCAGCGTGCCCGAGCCGCCCATCGCGCCGACCGCATTGTCGATGATGTTCGTCCACACCTGGTTGAGTTCGGCCGCGTACGCCGGGATCGGGGGTAGCTCCGGGTCGAAGTCCTTCACCACGGTGACACCGTCCAGCTTGCTCGACATCATCACCAGCGTCGACTTCAGCAGCTCGCGCAGATCCACCACCTGGTAGGGCGCCCGGTCGATCTGCGAGTACTGCTTGGCCGCGCCGACCAGGGTCGAGATCCGGGTGACGGAGTCGTCGATCTCGTTCATCAGCGACTCGGTGTCGATCGTGTACATCAACCAGCGCACCGCGCCCTCGAGGTACTCCGGGCCGACGGCGGTCAGTACCTCCTCCATCCACGGCACATCCAGCCCGACCGCGGCCAGGACAGGTGCGACGTCCCAGCTGGCGGAGACGTCGTGGTCGTCCAGCCAGTCGGACAGCGCGTCCTCTGCGTCGCTGAGCTCCATCGGCGACAGCTCGCGCGCCTTCGCCACCCGCTCGACCGCCGCTTCCTGGATCGCCACGAGCTGGTGCAGCTTCGTGGTGTCAAGGGTGCCGTCGGCAAGCATCGCCAACTTGGACCGCATGCCGGCGACTCGCTGCCGCAGCGTGGCGGCGGCCCGGACTGCGGCGGCAGCGGGGTTGTTCAGCTCGTGGGTCAGGCCGGCCGACAAGGAGCCGAGGGCAAGCAACCGCTCGCGCTGCCCCATCGTCTCGTTGGTCCGCCGCATGCCCATCACGAAGCCCTCGATCAGATGCACCGCCATCGGGAACCAGGCGTTCATCATCGTCGCCATCGTCGCGGCGTCGATCACGAAGAACTCCGACGGCTCGAGCACGTACATCGAGGCCGTGTAGGACTTGCGGTCGTCGGCGCCGAAGAAGGCGTTGAAGGCGCCCGCGTAAACGCCGCGCTGCGACGTCCGGTTGATCTCGACCTCTTCGCCCTGCAGGAGCTTGCACAGCCGGATCCCGCCCGACATCAGCACGTAGCAGCAGGTCGCGGTGTCGCCCTCGGCGAACACCCGGCCCTCGTCGACCGAGCTGACGTAGCCCTCGCGCGCCAGCCAGTCGAGCTGGTCGTCGTGCAGGCTCTCGAAGAGGAACAGCGTGCGCAGCTCGTCGCGGCTCAGCCTGCGGACCTCATCGGTCGTGGTCATCAGAGCATCTCCAGGTATCGGTGCACCAAGGTCACTGCCATCGCCCCGTCGCCCACGGCGGAGGCGACCCGCTTGACCGACTCGGCTCGTACGTCGCCGGCTGCGAAAACGCCCGGCATACTCGTCTCCAGGTGGTACGGCTCCCGCTCCAGGGCCCAGCCGGCCGGTTTGCCGTGCAGGTCCGGTCCGGTCAGCACGAACCCGCGGTCGTCGCGCAGCAGGTCACCCGGCAGCCAGTCGGTCCGGGGCGCGGCGCCGATGAACACGAACATCCACTCCGTGTCCACCTCCCGGCTCTCCCCGGTCGCGCTGTTCGTCAGCGTCACCCGCTCCAGGTGCTCCGAACCCTTGCAGGAGACCACCTGAGTACAGGTGTGCACCTCGATGTTGCCGATGCCGTCGATCTGATCGATCAGGTACGACGACATGGTCGCCTCGAGTGAGGGACCTCTGACCAGCATATGCACGCGTTTGGCGTGTTTCGAGAAATAGACCGCGGCCTGCCCCGCGGAGTTCGCCCCGCCGATGATGTAGACCTGCTGGCCGGCGCAGCTCGGGCCCTCGGTCGTCGCCGAACCGTAGTAGATCCCCTTGCCACACAGATCATCCACGCCCGGCGCTTCCAGGCTCCGGTAGGAGACGCCGGTCGCCAGGATCACCGAGTGGGCAGAGATCTCACTTCCGTCGGAGAACCGCAGCCGCCGGGCCGATCCGAGGGTCTCCAGCCCGACGACCTGACGGGCCGTCAGCAACTCGGCGCCGAAGCGGACCGCCTGCCGCCGGGCGCGGTCGGTGAGCTGAGCCCCGGACACCCCGTCGGGAAAGCCGAGGTAGTTCTCGATCCGGCTCGACTGGCCGGCCTGACCACCCGTCGCGACCTCTTCGACCAGGACTGTCCGCAGTCCCTCACTGGCGCCGTACACGGCAGCGCCGAGCCCGGCCGGTCCGCCGCCGACCACGACCAGGTCGTAGAACTCCTCGGCCGGGTGGGTCGACAGCCCGACCTTGTCGGCCAACTCGGAATCCGACGGCTTGACCAGGACCGTGCCGTCCGGCGTGATGATCACCGGCAGCGTGGAACCGTCGATCCCGGCAGCTTCGAGAAGACGCCTGCTCTCGTCGTCGTCGACGCCGAGCCAGCGGTAGGGCACCGCATTGCGGGCAAGGAAATCCCGGGCCTGGAAGGACGGAGCCGACCAGCGGTGGCCGATCACCCGGGTCTCGTCGCTGGACTGCTCGGGGGTCGACTTCCACAGGTCGATCATCGCGTCGACCACCGGGTAGAGCTTCTCCTCCGGCGGGTTCCACGGCTTCAGCAGGTAGTGGTCGAGGTCGACCACGTTGATGGCCTGGATTGCCGCGTCTGTGTCCGCGTACGCCGTGAGCAGGACCCGCCGGGCGAGCGGGAACAGCTCTATCGCGTTCTCGAGGAAGTCGATCCCGGACATGCCCGGCATCCGGTAGTCGGCCAGCAGCACAGCGACCGGCTCACCCCGCAGCTTGAGCTCGCGGAGCGCGTCGAGGGCCTGGTCCGGGGCTTCCGCCCGGACGATCCGGTTCTCCTCGCCGTACCGGCGCCGCAGGTCGCGGGCGATCGACCGCGAGACCCCCGGGTCGTCGTCCACGGTCAGGATCACCGGGCGGGCTGATGACGTTGGCATGATCCCTTCATACCAGCGCCTACCGAATTCTGGGGCACGTTAATCCACAGGCGAACTAGGCCGCCCTGACGGCGCCCGTCACGGCAGTGCCGCGAGGTACGGCGCGTGGCTGTTCTGGAACTCCCAGTTGTAGTAGCGGTCCCAGTTGATCGACCACGTCATCAGCCCGCGGAACGACGGGGAGACCCCGCCGCGCAGCGTGTATCCGCCGCAGTTCTGGCCCTTCACCAGACAGTCGAGCGCATCGTGAACGGCTGCGGGGGCGGTGTAGCCGTTCCCTGCGCTGACTGCGGCCGGCAGACCGACTGCGATCTGGTCCTGACGGAGTCCTGGAAAGGTCTGCCCGGTGTTCGCCACGGGGAAGCCTGCCTTGATCATGTCGGTCATCGCGATGTGGAAATCGGCGCCGCCCATGGTGTGGTACTGGTTGTCGAGTCCCATCACGGGCCCGGAGTTGTAGTCCTGGACGTGCAGGACGGTGAGCGAGTCACGCAATGCGTGGATCACCGGTAGATAAGAGCCGGTCCGGTTATCGCCGCCGTTCGAGCCGCCGTAGAACTGGTACCCGATCTGGACGAAGAACGTCTCCGGCGCCATCGTCAGCACGAACTTCGCGCCATAGCGGGCCTTCAGCGACTTCAGCGCGGAGATCAGGTTCACGATCACCGGCGTGGTCGGGTTGCGGAAGTCGGTGTCACCGGCGTTGAGGTAGAGCGAGTGGCCCTCGAAGTCGATGTCGAGCCCATCCAGGCCGTAGCGGTCGATGATGGCGCTGACCGAGCTGACGAAAGTGTCGCGGGCCGCCGCAGTGGTCAGCTGGACCTGGCCGTTCGCGCCGCCGATGGAGATCAGCACCTTCTTGCCGGCGGACTGTTTCGCCCTGATCGCCGCGATGAAGTCGGCCTCGCTCTCGACGTTGGGGCACTCGCTCGCCGGGCACCTGTTGAAGCGGATGTCACCTGAGGTCACGGAGGTCGGCTCGCCGAAGGACAGGTTGATGATGTTCCAGGCCGCGGGGATGTCGGCCATCCGGATGTACCCGGAGCCGTTGGCGAAACTCGCGTGCAGGTAGCCGATCAGCGCGTGCTTCGGCAGGCCGGTGTCGGTGCAGCCGGTAGTAGTGCCTGAGGTTGCGGCTGTTTTCGCGGATTCACCGTTGCTGTTGTACGCCGCTACCGAGTAGCTGTGGCTAGTACAGGCAGTAAGCCCATCCACCGTGGCCGTGGTGGTTGCGACCGTCTTGACCGCGGTGGACCCTTCGTAGACGCGATAACCAGTGACTGTTCCCGTGGATGCTCCCCAGGCCAGGGAGATCGCGCTGTTCGTAGTACTGGTGACTGTCGGCGTGCCAGGGAGGCCCGGGGCTCCACCAGGTGGCGGGTTGCCTCCGGGACCGTCCAGATTGACGTCATCCGCCTGGTAGGCCGGTTGGCCGTACCACCCGTGCACGTAAATCTGTGCTGACGTCTGGCTGGCCGCGGAGGTGAAGGCGACTGTCAGCTGCGTGTAGCCAGTGGCCGACGGTGTCCAGGTGGAGGCACCGCCAGTGACACCTAGGTAGACGTAGCTGCCGCGCACCCAGGCCGAGAGCGTGTACGCCGTGTTGGGCTGCACCGCGACCGTCTGGCTGCACTGCGCGAAGTCCGAACTCGACACCGCGCCGTTCAAGGCATAGCTGCCCGAGTGCACCGGACTCGAGACCACCGAACCGCCCGCGCACGTCCAGCCGCTGAGCGAACCGGCCTCGAAGCCCGGGTTGGTGAGCAGGTTCGCGGCCTGGGCGCTGGTGGCGCCGGTCACCAACCCGGTCAGCACGACCAGCAGAGCGACGACCACAGCAAGACAGCGAGAACGCATGACCGGACCTCCGGAGCGGTGGGGGTGCATTTAGTAGAGAGGTTCCTAAACTCCCGGTCAATGGATCGGGCCGTCGGATTCCCGCCCCTGTCCGAAACCCGACGTTGCTGACAGCTGTTCGCCACTGGCGCGCCGATCGCCCTGGACGACGAGAAGCCCCGTCAGGGCCCACACGCAAGGCACGGCCAAACCCGCCCACATCGCCTACACAACCCGTCCGCACCCGGCGCCGGAATCCACACCCCACCGACAGCCCCCTGTATCGACCCCGCCCGCGGCGCAGGTCCACCGGCAGCACGGGTCCGGGCTGTGGCAGCAATTGACGAGGGTGCAGCGGCAATCCAGTGCACCTGAGTACGTCCGCCGCGCCCGTGTGCTGCCAACAGCGCATCGACCCCGCCGTCCCACACAGACGTCTTGCCAGACCGCCCACGCCAGCGCAGCGTCACCGCCCCGTCAGACCACTCAACACCCTCCGCCAGCGTGCCTGTCCCCCGCAGGCCGGACACATGTGTGTGCCGGACAAGCAGGAACAGCCGCGGCTTCTGCTGCGCCATGTTCTGTCTGTCCATGAACAGAGTTTCACCAGCTCAGACCGCGGCCAACAGGTGTGAGCTGTGGGCTACCAGAACAGCCCACACTGCCCTTACCCAGTCCCGTAGCGCAGGCCGGCTGCAGCAGAACAGTTTCTGTCGGTAGGCAGTTGTAGCGTCGCCAGCACGCACCGCAACCACCAGGCGTAACCAGAGGGTCGGCGAACGGGGAGGTTCCTGTGGCTGAGGCAGCGTTCGGCATGCAATTGAGGCAGTCCCGCCAGGCGGCCGCACTCAGCTTGCGGCAACTTGCAACCCGAGTGGGCTACGACCACAGCTACCTATCGCAGGTAGAGCGCGGCCAGCGCCCGGGCTCCACTCAACTCGCACAACTCTGTGACCGCGAACTGAACACAGGCACGACCCTCACAGCCGCCTACCTCCAGCTCCACTCCCAGGAAGTCGCCACTGAACGGCCCAGGACCGGCCGGCTCGCTGGGCAGTCCAGTGGACCGTCCGCCGCACCAGCGGGAGTCGACGTGTTGGAGGTGGCTCGTCACGGCCTCGCAAGCAGCTTCGGCGGGGCACAGCCGGTCAACGAATGGGCCGCTGTCATCTCGAACCACACTGCCGACTTCCACACGACCCCGCCTGCTGAGCTGCTGCCGGAGCTCATGGCGGACCTTCAACTTCTCCGGACGGACACCGCTGCGGTCCTCGCAGTGCCGGCTGCTGAGCTGAGCGTGCTCATCGCTTTGACCCTGAGCGCGCTGGGAAGGATCCGAGCCGCAGGACGGTGGTGGCGGACGGGCCGCATGACCGCCGATGGTTCCGGCGAGCCCTTGACCCGGAGCCTGGTCCGGGGCTGGGAGGCGACCAGCGCCCTGTCGGAGCATCGGCCGCTGCCGGACCTCTTGCACCTCGCCGACGAAGCGCTGGTTCTCGCAGGAGCCGGGCCGGAGTTGTCAGGCCAGCCAAGTTGTGGGGCGCGGGCTCTGGCGGCACGTGCTCTGGTTCTCGCGCGGTTGGGTCGGGGTGGCGACGCACATGAGGCTCTGCGGGAGCTGCTTGGCGTCGCTGGGGATCTACCTGCCGAGGTTGGCGGGGCAACCTCGGTGTTCGGCTGGGCCGCGTACAAGCTGCATGGGGTCGAAGGCTCCGTCTGCTGCGAGCTGGGGTACACGGGCGCGGGCTATGTGGTGTTGGAGCGGGCGCTCGAGCTCTGCCCGGTGGAGCACGTCGGGGAGCGGGCTGGGTTCGAGTTGGGGCTGGCGCGGTGCCTGGTGTTGGACGGCGAGGTTGCAGCTGGGCTGGCGATGGCGATGCGTGTGCTGGTTGAGCTGCCGGATCAGTGGCACACGCACTATCTGTACGACGCTGCCGGCCGCGTGCTGTCCGCAGTGCAAGGGAAGGAGCTTGGCAGGGCGGCCGTGCGGGACTATCGCGAGCTGCTGACGCGCCGGCCGTACCTGAACCGCAGTGTGGGCAGTGGGTCGAGCTCTGCCCGGGCGCAGGGGTAGCGTGCGGTGCGTGACAGGTGCGAACCGGGGAGCGACAGTGACAGACGCGTGGAACTTCGAGGTCGAGTTGCGGAGCGATCCGGCAACGGCAGAGGCGCGGACGGCGGTGCTTGCCAAGCCTGGCTTCGGGCAGGCGTTCACCGACCACATGGTGCTTGCCTGGTGGACCACCGAGCGCGGCTGGCACGACCAGAAGGTGACGCCGTATGCGCCGCTCAAGGTGAGCCCTGCCGCCGCGGTACTGCACTACGCGCAGGAGATCTTCGAAGGCCTCAAGGCTTACCGGCACGCGGACGGCTCTGTGTGGGCGTTCCGGCCGGAGGTCAACGCTGCCCGGTTCAGCCGGAGCGCGCAGCGACTTGCGCTGCCCGATGTGCCGCAGGACGAGTTCGTCTCCGCGTTGCGCGCACTGGTCACTGTGGACGAGGTGTGGGTGCCCGAGGCCGGTAGTGGCGAGACCAGCCTCTACCTGCGGCCCTACATGATCGCCACCGAAGCCGCGCTGAGCGTGCGGCCGGCCGGAGAGGTCCTGTTCGGGGTCATAGCCTCGCCCGCCGGTCCGTACTTCGACACCGGCCCCAAGCCGGTCTCCATCTGGCTGTCGACGACCTCCATCCGTGCGACCCCGGGCGGCACAGGCGCTGCCAAGTGCGGCGGCAACTACGCCGCTAGCCTGGCCGCACTGGCCGAGGCGACCGCGAACGGCTGCAATCAGGTGGCTTACCTCGATGCGGTCGAGCGCCGGTGGATCGAGGAGAGCGGAAGCATGAACCTGTTCTTCGTGTACTCCGACGGGCGCATCGTTACGCCCGAGTTGTCCGGCTCGATCCTGGAGGGCGTCACTCGGGCCTCGGTGCTGGAGCTCGCCGCTGACCTCGGGCACAAGGTCGAGGAACGCCGCATTTCGGCGGACGAGTGGCGCGACGGCATCCGCAGCGGCGAGATCACCGAGGTGTTCGCCTCCGGCACGGCCGCGGTGATCACCCCGATCGGCCGCCTCGCCTGGACCGAAGGCGACCTGACCATCGGCGACCATTCCGTCAACCACGGCGTCGGCCCGGTCACCGCCTCCATCCGTTCCACCCTGCTGGACCTTCAGTACGGTCGTACCCCCGACCCCCGCGGCTGGCTGACCCGCCTCGCCTGAAGCGTCCGTCACCTCGGCTCCCTTTGTCGGTCTGGATGATCGAGTGCGACGACAGAGTTTCGTTGCGCTCGGCAAGCTAGTGCTGCAGCCGGACTTTGTGATGTTGCAGGGACAGGCTCAGACTGCGCAGCGGTCACGAAGCGGCGACCTTGAACACCAAACAGGGGCCGCGGACACGAAATAACGTGTTCAAGGCCCCGACTACCTGTCCCAGGTCCCCACTCTTGGTCAAGGCCACACCACCCAGCCCTCCGCGGCTCCTCCGCCGAAAGGCATCATCACGAACTACGGCTGCCGTACTAGCCGCTGCGATCGAGTCATTTGTGCTGAGCAACTATTCGGTCGGCCTTATCTGCTTGAGCGGATTCATCGATCACCACGATCACTTGCTGTCCGCATCAGGTTGCCGCGTCGCGGCAAGTCCGAACTCTGAGCCAACACACGGCTGAACCCCTTGCATTCAAGGGGGTCGGTTCGGTAGGAACAGTAACTGAACACAACTTGTCACCACCAACTCACCCACAGTGACGGCGGCCTGCCAACACCTCGCGAGGGAGGCAATGACGACGAAGCCGTTCGACGAAGGATCAGGCTTCGGTGACATTGGCAACGATCGCACACCCTGCGGAGGGGGTGTTGGATCCGCGGCCGAGGCGGCACAGTTCGCCGGCCAGACGAACGCATCCAGTCAATCGAAAGGAATTTCACCCCATGAGCATGTTCGACAACCTGAAGGACAAGGCTTCGGATCTCGTCGACGACCACGGCGACAAGGTCGGTGAGGGCCTCGACAAGGCAGGTGACTTCGCCGACGAGAAGACCGGAGGCAAGTACTCCGATCAGATCGACCAGGGAGTCGACCAGGCCAAGGGCGGGCTCGACGGCTTGGACGGCCAGGACGACGACATCGACGGCGACAACCAATAGGCCCTGGCAGGTCGACATCCCCGACGGCCGCAGGGCTTCCCTGCGGCCGTCGGACATCGTAGAAGACGCGAAACTGTCCGGCTGACGGAGAACCGGGCTGGGCTGGTTACTGCCGGATGTCGGCTGCGGCGGTTAGGTTGGCGGCATGGCAGAGTCCAAGGCGGCGAAGGCTAAGAGCCCTGCGGTCGAGCTGGAGGTCGGCGGGCGGACAGTGCGGATCTCCAATCCAGCTCGCGTGTACTTCCCTGCGCGCGGCGAGACCAAGCTCGACCTCGTCAACTACTACCTCTCTGTCGGGGACGGGATCGTGCGGGCGCTGTACGAGCGGCCTTGCATGATGCACCGGTTCCCTGAGGGAGTCGCCGGCGAGAAGGTGCACCAGAAGCGACTGCCGCACGGGGCGCCGCCGTGGATGAAGACCGTCCGGGTCCATTTCCCGCGGTACAACCGGACGGCCGACGAACTGTGCGTCACCGAACTCGCCCACGTCGTCTGGGCCGTCCAGATGTCCACCGTCGAGTTCCATCCGTGGAATTCGCGTTGCGCCGACACCGAGAAGCCCGACGAGTGGCGGATCGACCTCGACCCGATGCCGGAGTGCCCGTTCGATCGCGTACGCCGGGTCGCGCACGTGGCGCACGAGGTCCTCGACGACCTGGGGGTCACCGGCTATCCGAAGACCTCAGGCGGTTCCGGGATCCACATCTACGTGCGGATCAAGCCGGAGCACGGCTTCTCCGACGTACGGCGTGCGGCGCTGGCATTCGCCCGCGAGGTGGAGCGCCGGGCGCCGGATGACGTGACGACGACCTGGTGGCGCAAGGACCGCGATCCGAAGAAGCTCTTCGTCGACTACAACCAGAACGCCCGCGACCACACGATCGCCAGCGCCTACTCCGTCCGTGGCAACCTCGAAGGCACGGTGTCGACCCCGATCAGCTGGGACGAGATCGACGACGTCGACCCCAAGGCCTTCACCATCGCGACCGTGCCCGCCCGCTTCGCCGCTCTCGGCGACCTCCACGCCACCATCGACGACACCGCGTACTCCATCGACACCCTGCTCGAATGGGCCGAACGCGACGAACGCGAAGGCGCCGAAGAGCCACCTCCGCCGGACGAGTGACCTCACCCCGTGCGCGAGATCTGTTGCTGGACTTTGAACTCGAGCCCGTCGGCGACGGCCAGGTAGACGTCCTGGTCGACGAGGTTGCCGTCCAGCCGCATCAGTCCCCGCGGGCTCTCGTAGAAGTGGCCGGACGAGAGCCCGGCGACCGAGGACATATCGATCGATCCGCTCACCTCGCCGAGCCGGGCGAGGAAGCGGATCGCCTCGTAGCAGGACTCTCCGACGGCATTGAGCGCCGGCGCCCAAGCACCGAAGCGGGCGTAGTAGTCGCGGGCGAACTCCCCGCTCTCGACCGTCTCCAGACCGTCGAAGTACGCGGCCGCGGCGTACAGGCCTTCGTTGGCTCCGGCGCCCGCCCCCAGCAAGGTGTTCTCCTCGATGGCGGGGCTGAGCCGCAGCAGTCGGTCGCTCAACCCCAACCGCGAGAACTGGCGGTTGAAGTGCACCGCGTCCTGGCCCATCAGCAGCATGATCACGCCGTCGGCCTTACCGCGATCCACTGACGCGAGCACATCGCCGAAGGCCGTGGTCCCGAGCGGAACATAGGACGCCTGCACGACGGATGACCCTGTACCGCGCAGCGCCCGCGCCGCGACCGACCCCGTCACCCGCGGATACACGTAGTCGTTGCCGACGATCGCCCAGCGGCGTACACCGCGCTGCTCGCGGATCCAATGTGTTGCCGGGAGCAACTGGTTGACCGGGCGTTCGCCGAGCATGAAGACGCCCGGGGTGTCGTCGCTGCCCTCATGCATCGCGGCGAACGCATAGACCACCCGCCCGCCGATCCGCTGGGTCAACGCCACCCGGACGGCCGAGATGTGCCAGCCTGCGACCGCGTCGACGCGACCGCTGTCGACCAGCCGCCCGACCTCCTCCGCGACGACCGAAGGCGGTCGCCCGGCGTCCACCTGGACCAGCTCGATCTGCCGGCCGGTGATTCCCGTGCGCGCGTTGAGTTGCTCGACCGCGAGTTGTCCGCAGGCCAGGCAGGACGGACCGTAGATACCGGTCGGACCCTGGAGCGGGACGACGAAGGCGATGGAAACGACGTCCCGGCGGCGTGCGTCCTGGATCTGCACGAGCACCTCCGTACCACGGCCGGTCTGAGGTTTCTCAGTCTGCAGGAACCGAGGGCAATTCTTCGAGCGCTGGGTTATATTCGCCGCACCGTGAGACGCCGAGGAGGAGATCGGATGACGTCCAGCCTGCTCCTCCTGCTCAAGCAGGCCGAGCGCCGGATCGAGCTGGGCCTGCTGCCCCAGCTCGAGGAGTTGGCCCTGACCATCGAGCAATGGCGCGTGATGTCCGCCCTGCATGAGGAGCCGGGCCAGCCGATGTCGGCGCTGGCCGAGGCGGCGGTGCTTCCGGCGGCAAGCCTGACCAGGCACGTCGACAAGCTGGTCGAGCGCGGCCTGGTCCTGCGCCGCATCCATCCGGACGACAAGCGGCGGATCGTCACCGCGCTCTCCCCCGTCGGCAGCACGGTCGCCGGCCGCCTCCGCGCCGCGGAGCGCGAGCTGGAGCTCGACGTCCGCAGTTACTTCCAATTGGAAATACACGAACGTAGCGGTTCGGCAACACGCAGGTAACAGGGCGTTCCTAGGTTCCTTCCATTCGGGTGCATCACCCCGGCAGCGTCGCCGGCCAGGTGCACCAGCCCGCCCGAAGGTGCCGCAGGAGTTCGCCATGACCGTTGAACCCTCGATCGACCACCGGCCCGGATCGCAGCCGACCGCTCCAGGACAGACCACCGCCACCCGCGAAACTCTCGAGGACTACACGCTGCGGTTCGCGCCGCGCAGCTACCGGAAGTGGTCGACCGGCGTCGTCGCCGTCTCGGCCCTGGGCGGCATCGCCTACCTGGCCGACTTCGCCATCGGCGCGAACATCGGCATCTCCTACGGCACCACGAACGCGCTGTGGGGCATCGCGATCTTCGCCGTCGTCATCTTCGCGACCGGCCTGCCACTGGCCTACTACGCCGCGCGGTACAACGTCGACCTCGACCTGATCACCCGCGGCAGCGGCTTCGGGTACTACGGGTCGGTGGTGACGAACGTGATCTTCGCATCGTTCACGTTCATCTTCTTCGCACTCGAGGGCTCGATCATGGCCCAGGGACTCGAACTGGGACTGCATATCCCAGTCGCACTCGGGTACGCCGTGTCCACGCTCGTCATCTTCCCGCTGGTGATCTATGGCATGAAGGTGCTCTCCACACTGCAGGTGTGGACCACTCCCCTGTGGCTCATCCTGATGGTGCTGCCCTTCGTCTACCTCGTGGTCTCGCACCCCGACTCGGTGTCGACCTTCTTCGACTACCGCGGCGAGAGCAACTCCAGCACGAACCTCGGGTCGATGCTCCTCGCAGCCGGCGTCTGCCTCTCGCTGATCGCCCAGATCGCCGAGCAGATCGACTACCTGCGCTTCATGCCACCGAAGACGCCGGAGAACGCCCGGCGGTGGTGGACCGCGATGCTGCTGGCCGGCCCTGGCTGGGTGGTCTTCGGTGCGATCAAGCAGGTGATCGGCCTGTTCCTGGCCGTCTACCTCATCGCCAACGTGACCGACGGCGCATCCGTGGCCAACGAACCGGTGCACCAGTTCCTGGAGATCTACCGCGGCTTCCTGCCCGGCTGGCTCGCGATGACGCTCGCAGTCGTGCTGGTCGTGATCAGCCAGGTCAAGATCAATGTGACGAACGCGTACTCCGGCTCGCTGGCCTGGACGAACTCCTATACCCGGCTGACCCGGCACTACCCCGGCCGGCTGGTCTTCCTTGCCTTCAACCTGGTCATCGCGCTCGTGCTGATGGAAGCGAACATGTTCGACTTCCTGAACACCATCCTCGGCTTCTATGCGAACTGCGGGATGGCCTGGATCGTGGTCGTTGCCTCCGACATCGTCTTCAACAAGTACCTGCTGAAACTCTCGCCGAAGCACCCGGAGTTCCGCCGCGGCATGCTCTACGCGATCAACCCGGTCGGCTTCGTCTCGATGGCGCTGGCCGCGGGCGTCTCCATCCTGGTGTTCTTCGGCGGTCTGGGCGGCACGATCAAACCGTACTCACCGCTGGTCGCGATCGTGCTCGCCCTGGTGCTCCCGCCGATCCTCGCGATCGCCACGCGGGGCAAGTACTACCTGCGCCGGACCACCGACGGCATCGACCTTCCGATGTACGACGAGCACGGCAACCCCTCGGGCGCAGTACTGCACTGTCACGTCTGTCGACAGGACTATGAACGGCCCGACATGACGGCCTGCGAGACGCACAGCGCGTACGTCTGCTCGCTCTGCCTCAGCACCGACAAGGTGGCCGATCACGTACTTCCGGCGACCGCATGAACTTCACTCCGTCCGACACCGAGAAGCTGCTGCTCTCCGTGGCCGGCATGGTCGCCCGCGACCGGCTGGCCCGGGGGGTGAAGCTCAACCACCCCGAGGCTGTTGCCCTGCTCAGCACCTGGGTGATCGAGCGCGCCCGCGAAGGCGCCCTCGTCTCGGACCTGATGGAGACGGGACGCAGGGTGCTCGGGCGCGCAGACGTGATGGACGGAGTCGCCGAACTGCTCACCGACGTTCAGGTGGAGGCGACCTTCCCGGACGGCCGAAAGCTCGTCACTATCCACAGCCCTATCATCTGAACAGGAGCAGCATGACGAGCGCCAGTAGACTTAGCAATGAAGGACAGGGGGCGCCGGACCGCAGGCCGGGGTCCGTACGAGTGGCGCCGGGCTCGATCGTGCTCAACGCGGACCGGACTGACGACGAACGACTGACGCTGGTGATCGTCAACACCGGTGACCGACCGGTGCAGATCGGCTCGCACCTGCATCTGCCCGACGCGAACTCCGCGCTCGCGTTCGATCGGGCCGCCGCGCTGGGGTTCCGGCTCGACATTCCATCCGGTACGTCGCAGCGGTTCGAGCCGGGTGCATCCCGCGAGGTGGCGGCCGTAGCGCTCCGAGGCAATCGCCGGGTGCCGGGGATTCAGCTGAAGCAGGCCTCGGAGACGTCCGTGCAGCGGACGCCGGGGATTCAGGTGGAGCGTGGTTGAGATCTCGCGGGCTGCCTATGCCGCGCTCTACGGTCCGACGGTCGGTGATCAGGTCCGGCTGGCAGATACGGATCTGTGCATCGAGGTCGAGCAGGACCTCACCGCAGGCGGCGAGGAGGTCGTGTTCGGCGGCGGGAAGTCCATCCGCGAATCGATGGCGCAGGGTACGACGACCCGCTCCGAAGGCGCACCCGACACCGTCATCACCAACGTGCTGGTGCTCGACTGGTGGGGCATCGTGCGGGCCGACGTCGGCATCCGCGACGGGTTGATCGTCGCGCTCGGTCGCGCCGGCAACCCGGACATCGCCGACGGGGTACACCCAGACCTCCAGATCGGCCCATCGACCGACATCATCGCGGGCGAGGGCCGGATCCTCACCGCCGGCGCGATCGACTCCCACGTCCACCTGCTCTCGCCCTCGCAGCTCCACGAGGCGTCGGCGACCGGCATCACCACCATCGTCGGCGGCGGTACCGGTCCGAGCGAAGGGTCGAAGGCCACCACGGTCACGCCCGGCGCCTGGCATCTCGAGCGAATGCACCGGAGTCTCGACGCGTTCCCCCTCAACGTGCTGCTCCTCGGCAAAGGCAACACCGTCAGCGCCGAAGGTCTCGCCGAGCAGGCGCTCGCGGGCGCCGCCGGCTTCAAGGTCCACGAGGACTGGGGATCCACGCCCGCCGCCATCGATGCCGCGCTGAGAGCCGCCGACGAGTGGGGGCTTCAGGTCGCCCTGCACGCCGACAGCCTGAACGAGGCGGGCTTCGTCGAGTCGACCCTCGGCGCGATCGCGGGCCGCTCGATCCACGCGTTCCACGTCGAGGGAGCGGGCGGCGGGCACGCGCCGGACATCCTGTCGATCGCCGCCCAGCCACACGTCATCCCGGGCTCCACGAATCCGACCCTGCCGCACACCGTCAACACCGTCGCCGAGCACCTCGACATGCTGATGGTCTGCCACCACCTCAGCCCCGACGTCCCCGAGGACCTGGCTTTCGCCGAGTCCCGGATCCGCGCGACCACGATCGCGGCCGAGGACATCCTGCATGACCTGGGCGCGTTGTCGATCACCTCGTCGGACGCCCAGGCGATGGGCCGGATCGGCGAGGTGATCACCCGCACCTGGCAGGTGGCGCACGTGATGAAGGCGCGCCGCGGATCGCTCGGGACCGGCTTGCCGGCCGACAACGAACGCGCCCGGCGGTACGTCGCGAAGTACACGATCAATCCGGCGGTTGCCCATGGCATCGATCACGTGGTCGGCTCGGTCGAGATCGGCAAGCTGGCCGATCTGGTGCTGTGGGATCCGGCGTACTTCGGGGTCCGGCCGCGGCTGGTGGTCAAGGGTGGCGCGATCGCCTGGGCCGCGCTCGGCGATCCGAACGCTTCCATCCCGACGCCTCAACCCGTGCTGATGCGGCCGGCCTTCGGCGACGCCATCGGGGCCGACCTGTCACGGACGTTCGTTTCCCCCGCGGCCCTGGACGACGGGCTCGCCGAACGCCTGCAGCTGCGCCGGCAGCTGGCCGCAGTACGGCCGACACGTGAGGTGGGCAAGGCACAGATGAAGAACAACGACGCGCTACCGAGTATCGAGATCGATCCGGAGACGTTCGCGATCAAGGTCGACGGCGACCTGATCGAACCCGCGCCGGCCGAGGTGCTGCCGCTCGCCCAGCTCTATGCGATGTTCTGATGAGCTCAGCCGAATTGGTCGCCTTGATGCTTGCCGACGGCCGCCTGCCGACCGGCGGTCATACCCAGTCCGCAGGTCTTGAACCAGCGGTCCGGGCGGGCTTAGGGGCCAACGGCAACCAGGACATCGCCGCCTATGCGCGAGATCGGCTGAGAACGGTCACCCGAGTGGACGCCGCGGTCGCGACCGTCGCACGAGCAGTTGCCCTCGCCAACCAATCGTTGTCACCAGTTGAGGCCGCCTGGGCTGCCAGGACTCCGAGCCAGGCGCTAAGAGCAGCCTCACGACGACAAGGTCGGGCCTACCTGCGATTGGCTGCCCGCGTTTGGCCCGCAGTGCTCGATCACCTGACTGCCGACACTGAGACCGCCCGTCCTGTGGTGGTTGGGGCGATCGGCGCGGTCACAGGTCTTTCCGCGGAACAGGTAGCGCGGCTGGTCGGGTATGACGACGCGCAGACCGTGGTTGCGGCCTCACTCAAACTGCTGCCGGTCGACCCTGCCGAGGCGGCCGGGTGGTTGGCGGCCCTGCATGCACCCATCGAGGATCTGACGTCCGCCGCCGCAGGATTCACCAGCCCGGACGAGATCCCGGCGTACGGCGCTCCGCTGGTCGACGCCTTCGCCCAAGCCCACGCCACCGAGAGAATGAGGTTGTTCCATGCCTGAGATGCCTGAGAAGCCGGACCAGCCTGGGAACCGTTCCTTCCGGCTCGGTGTCGCCGGGCCGGTCGGCACCGGCAAGAGCTCGCTGATCGCCACGGTCTGCCGCGAGCTTGCCTCCGTACTACGACTCGGCGTGATCACCAACGACATCTACACCGATGAGGACGCGCGACTGCTCAGGTCGGCCGGAGTACTCGACCCAGAGCGGATCCGCGCGGTCGAGACCGGGGCCTGCCCGCATACAGCGATCCGCGATGACGTGACACCGAACCTGATCGCGGTCGAGGACCTGGAACGCGACTTCGCCCCGCTGGACGTGGTCCTCGTCGAGTCCGGCGGGGACAACCTGACGGCCACCTTCTCCCCCGCTCTCGTGGATGCGCAGATCTTCGTCCTGGACGTGGCCGGCGGCGGCGACGTGGCCCGCAAGGGTGGACCGGGGATCGCGCGCGCCGATCTGCTGGTGGTCAACAAGACGGACCTCGCACCGTACGTGGGGGTGGACGTCCCGCGGATGGTCGCGGATGCCCAAGCAGCTCGCGGCGGCAAGCCGGTCCTGGCGTTGTCGCGGACCGATGCGGAATCCGTCGCCCGACTCAAGGATTGGGTGCTCTCGATGACAGCAGTGGTTCGCAGCGGCGGGCATACACCGGTCGATCCCGGGCCGATGGCGCCGCACTCGCACGTCGGCGACGACGGGCTCCTGATCACGCACACGCATGCTCACTCGCATTGAGGTCGTCGCCGACCCGGTTCGCGATCGCTGCGTCCTGACCACCGGCCTGCTCTCACCCCGTCGGCTGCCTGCTCCGAATGGCATAGTCCGGATCGCGCTGGTGGCCGCAGGTGCGCTGCTGCTGGCCGGGGATCACGTTCGCATCGAGGTCAAAGTCGAAGGCGCCGTCCGGGTGGAGATCATCGAGACGGCCGGCACCGTCGCCTACGCGATGCGTGGGGGGTCGAGTAGCTGGGATGTCGACCTCACTCTGACGGCCGGCGCGCACCTGACCTGGCACGGCGAACCGTTCGTGGTGTCCGCGGACGCTGAGGTGACCCGCTCGACGTCGCTCACCCTGGACGCCGACTGCGAGCTGGCCCATCGTGAGTCGCTCGTGCTCGGCCGCCACGGCGAGACCGGCGGCAGGCTGAGCACCGTACTGCGAGCCGTCGTCGGCGGGGAGCTCGTTCTGGCCGAGGACCTCGACCTCTCTGCACAAGCGCGGCGAGGCTGGGCGATCCTCGGGAGCGCGCGCTGCCTCGACACGGTGACAACGCTCGGCTTCCGACTGCCCGACGACGACCAGACCCTCCAGCTCGAAGCCGTCGGCTCGATCGCCCGTCGCCTGGTCGCTGACCACCACGAGAGCGACCTGGGCAAGGTCTGGGCGAATAACATCTGGGGATGACGTCACGCGAAGCGGCTTACGACCGTGCGGTTGAGCTCGCAACAGGTGGAAGCCGCGCGATCCTCGGCATCACCGGACCGCCCGCGGCCGGCAAATCGACGTACGCCGAGCAGCTCGCGGCGCAGCTGATCGCCGACGGGCACAAGGTCGCGCTGGTTCCGATGGACGGGTATCACCTGGCCCAGGCGGCGCTCGAGGAGCTCGGGCTTGCCGAGGTCAAAGGCGCGCCGCACACCTTCGACGGGTACGGGTTCGTCGCCCTGCTCGAGCGGCTCAAGAGATCCCCCGACGAGACGATCTGGGCGCCACGGTTCAATCGCGACCTGGAGGACTCGATCGCGGCGAGCATCCCGGTCGCGCCCGAGGTGAGCCTGGTGATCACCGAGGGGAACTACCTCCTGCTCGACCGGGAACCGTGGTCCACCGGGCGAACCCTGCTCGACGCGTGCTGGTACCTCGACCTCAGCGCGGACGTCCGGCACGAGCGGCTGGAGCAGCGGCATCTGCGTCATGGGCGATCGCCCGACGAGGCCCACGAGCGCACCTTCGGCAGCGACGAGAACAACGCCCGCCTGATCGCCGCGACGGCCTCCGCCGCGGACGCGATCATCTCCCTGTGACAGGGCGCTCCCGGCTTCCTTGCGTCCGAAGAGGCGCGGGTCCAGCCCCACCATCATTCGGACGCAAAGAATCCCCGGGGGCCGGCCGTTGGGACTCCGTGCGTCCGAAGAGGCGCGGGTCCAGCCCCACCATCATTCGGACGCAAGGATTCCCCCGGCGGAGCGACCGTTGGGCGCAGGGGTTCGCTGAGCGGACACCCGTTCGGGGAATCGCGGAATGGTTCTGACCTGACCCCACCGACCGGTTACGTTCGAAATCCCCCCACGTGTGGAGGTCCCACTCCCCCCGGGACCCGCACGGGCGAGTGCCCCGATCATTGGTCGGGGCGCTCGTTTCTTCTCAGCTGTTCCTCAGAAGGTACCCCGCCGACCGCTCAGACCGCCGAGAAAAATCTCCCCGGCCCGTGTCTAAATCGCCGGACCTGATCCGACGTATCAGTGAAGGCACCTACTAGGCAGGGAGAAGATCGAGATGTCCGAGCACACCGCCACCCAGATGATCGTCACCATGCTGGCCGAGGGAAACCCCGTCTGGTACGTCGCCGCCATGGTCAACATGCGCAGCCACGACGTCTACATGATCGGCAGAGCCGCCGGCTACCCGGACAAGTTCAAACTGCGCCGGGCCGTCTGGGCCCAGCAGAACCGCTCCCGCGTCGCCGCCTGACCAAGCCGCTCCCGTTGCTGCCGACAACGATTCGGCAGCTTCCCGTCTGGTCCGACCACCAGCTGGATCGGCACCCGGCGCAGCGCCTCGAAGTCGACCGGCTGACCGAACTTCTCCTCGAACCCCTTCGTGCCGAGCCACCACGGCAGGCTGTCGTCCAGCTGCGTGATCCGCCCCGGCGCCGGGATCGAAGCCGCCGCGAGCCGGTCGGGATGCAGGTAGCGGAGCCGGTGGGTGAACTGGCCGCCGCCGGAGAATCCGTGCAGGTAGAACTGCTCCGACTCCACCGGGAACCGCTCGGCGACCTCGTCGACGATCGCGAGCAGCATCTGGTCGAACCGGATCCCCTCCGGTTACCTGTTCCGCGGGCGCGGTCTCGAAGGTTGCCATCCACAACGTCCCGTCGCACGTCGTGACGCGCGCACTCGAGGTGACCACCAGCCGCGGATGATCGGCACCACCTTCCTCGGCCGCGTCGTCGAGGAGGTCGTCGCCGAGGGCCGCCCAGCGGTCGTCACCGAGGTCGAAGGCAGCGCCTACCTCACCGGCACAGCAACCTTCACGTTCGGCCCCCGAGATCCCGTGGCCATGGGCTTCACTCTGCGCTGACCGGGGCTCGGTCTCGAATTGACACAACCGCACCCGGGCTCCGCCGATAGCATCGGCATACTCGTGTCTTCAGATCCTAGGAGCTCTCATGATCTTCATCACCGCAAAGTTCCAGGTGCTGCCCGAGCACGCCGACGCCTGGCCTGAGATCTCCGCCGACTTCACCGCGGCGACGCGCGGTGAGCCCGGCTGCTTGTGGTTCGACTGGTCCCGCTCCCTCGACGACCCGAACGAATACGTCCTGGTCGAGGCGTTCCGCGACGGCGAGGCCGGCGGCGAACACGTCCAGTCCGCCCACTTCAAGCAGGCTCAGCAGACGCTGCCGCCATACCTCGCCGCCACCCCGAAGATCGTCAACTTCGAGGTCGGTCAGAACGACTGGTCCGAGCTAGGCGAACTAGCCGTCACCGACCGATAACCTCCGGCTCCGGCTCACCCGCCGCAGCTCGTCAACTCGCGGCCGCCCTGCTGGTCGAATGTCAGGTCTCGCAGGCGATGCCGTCGCCGTCTCGATCGAGCTTGCGCGAATACCCGGGTTCCCCTCGATGGATCGGTGCAGCCCCGGCAGCCCGGACCGCCGCGCAGTTCGCGTAGTACGTCGTCGTCGGCTTCGTCGTGGTCGGCCTGGTCGTCGTCGGCCTGGTCGTGGTCGGCCTGGTCGTCGTTGGCCTGGTCGTCGGCTTCGGCCTGGTGCTGGTGACCCGAGTCGTCGGTTTGACGGTCGGCGGCTTCTTGGTTGCCTTGGTGGTCGGCTTCGTCGTCGGAGGTTGAGACAGCAGCCCCGCAGGTTTCGAGGTTTCGGCCGTCGGCGTGGCGCTTGATGCTTCAGCGGCCGGTTCTGTCGTCACCGTCGCCGTGACCGTGATCGGCGCGGACGCGTCGCGCGTGTTCGCAGTACTTCCGCATCCGGTCGCCACAACTATCGCGGCGAGCCCGGCACCGGCTACGAGCGCAGCACGATTTCTTCCCATGAATCCCCCCAACCCGCCCTCGGCCCCCCGGGGCGGGATAGTCGTCGCTCGGTCTTCTGGAATCCGAGCCCGCCATGCCTACCACTCGATCGCCACCGGCTGCGATGGCTCGGCGCGCAGACGAATACATGTTGTCGGTTTCGTTACCTGAGCGGCCGTCCGACGGGTTCGGGGGATGAGGGGTGCCGGCCCCGCCCCCGGAACCGGCACTCCTCAATTGCCTGTCATACCCGCCTGGCGCCACATCAGTCCCGCCTGTCCACATCTGCCCCGGAACTACCCATCTGGGCGTTGCCGAGGGCTCGGAATGCGAGAACGATGAGGGGAGAACCGCACATTCTGGTGCGTCCAGACCGAGGAGGTCGGGAGATGGAATGGGACTGGCTCAACACCGGCTGGAAGATGCTCGTCGTTCGTGGTGCGATCGCCATCGTCTTCGGAATTCTGGCCATCAGCTGGCCACGCTCGACAGCGATCGCGCTGGCCCTGCTGTGGGGGTTCTGGGCGTTGACGGACGGCGTCGGCTCGATCGTGCAGGCGTTTCAGCCCGAGTCGCGTGGCAGCAGGGTCTGGCTGGTGTTGATCGGTGTGATCGCGCTGATCGCGGCGTTCTTCGCGATCTTCAGCCCGGCCGTGACGGCGGTGACACTGACCTGGATCCTGGGCATCTGGCTCATCGTCCGAGGGGTGTTCGAGGCGGTCGGCGCCTTCAGCACCAACATGGCGACACCCCGTTGGCTGCTTCTGCTCAGCGCGGCGCTCTCGATCCTGCTGGGGGTCCTGTTCGTCGCCAATCCGGGCGCCGGAGCCGTCGGTATCGCCGTCTGGCTCGGGATCACCGCACTGGTCTGGGGCGCGGCGTTCGTCGCCATCGGCCTCGCCATCCGTCGTGAGCTGACCGGCCCGAGACACGCCGCCCGACCAGTCATGCCCTGAGCCCGTTCAGGCCTCCGGTACTACGACCGTGTTCTGAGCAGCCGCGAGCTGCCAGCTGCCGTCGTCCTTCGCCAGGAAGTACCGGCCCGCCGTGCTCGACAGGCAGTACGTCTGCCGTGGACCCCTCCCGGCGGACGTACTGCTGGTTCACGTTGACCACAGCGATGTCGCGTATGAGTCCCTTCATCCTGCTAGCTCAACCGGACTTGAGGTCAAATCAGTTGACTGCGGCAAGGACGACCAGGTCGGATCGACCCGTGACCAGGCTGGTGCTGATGTGCGGAACGTCCTTCTCAGGCAAGAGCACCGTCGCGCAAGCTATTGCGCCGGCACTGCAGGCCGTCATCGTCAGCTTGGACGAGATCAACGAGCGCCGCGGCCTGTGGGGTGGCGACGGAATCCCCGTGGAGGAATGGGTCCGCACCAACGCACTTGCCTCCAACGAAGTCCGTGCCCTCCTGGCCGCCAGGCGGAACGTGGTGCTGGACGACACGAGTTCGCTGCGTTTCCTCCGGGACGCCTGGCGAACTCTGGCGGACGAAGGCGGCGCGGAGTTCACCCTGGTCTACCTCGACGTGGACCATGAGACGATCCGCCGGCGCCGGGCTGACAATCGGATCAGCGCGGGCCGGCGGGACGTGGCGGACGTAGTACTGGATCAGCACCTCGCCGACTTCGAAACGCCCGAGCCGGGAGAGGCCGCAGTACGGGTGAAGTCGGCGACCGAGCTGCCTGCCTGGCTCAAGCCCTGAAGCACATGAGGATCTGGCCAACGACCTCGGTAGACAACTCTCGCTTGAAATAGTCAGAGACTCGTATCATATCTAGGCCCGAGCGGGTGGTTGCCATGAGCACGACAGTGCAGGTGTTGGCCGTCATTGTGGGGGTGATCCTGACGGCAGTCTGGGCGATGGAGATCTTCTTCTACCGGCATCCGCGGCTCTACTTCAGGTTTCTGATCAAGCGAGTCAGCATCGCGTACTTCAACCTCACGACAGCAGCCGCACTCTTCATCGGCGCCTACCTGCTCAGCACCAGCCACAGCGAGGCCGGCCAGGCACTCATCCTCTTCACCGCCTGCCAGCGATCGAGTGGCTGATCGCGGCCGGGCCGCCGTGGGGTTTCGAATACACCGATCCCCTCGTGGTCGATGCGCCGGGACTGCCCCCGGGTTCCCTACCTCCGGCGACCGCGCCAGCGGGTAGAAGTTCCGATGCCGGCCAGGTGCAGCGCGATGCATAGCAGCCCAGCCATCAGCAGAGTCTGTGGCGTGAACGCATCACTCACCGAGGCGTTAGCCCAATCCAAGATGAGCGCCAACCCAAAGATCACAGCGGCAATGATCGCGAACATCAACTTCTCCGATCGAAGGACGGAACCGGACAACCTGGTACCCACCTCCCAACCGCGACGTGAACTCCGGCGCCGCTGCGGGAGCTGAACGGCACGGTCGTGGCGGTCTATCAAAGGTTCACGACGCTGACCGATCCCGAAGGCAACGAACTCTGCGTCACGGCCCACTGAGGCTTGCCGTCTCAGCCCGCTCGATCGGAAGTGATGCCATGATCACCGTGCCGTGGCCGATCGGGCTGATCACGTCGATCGAACCGCCGAGAGCCTCGACCCTGTCGCGCAACCCGAGCAGACCCGATCCACCCTGCGGTTCTGCCCCGCCGATCCCGTCGTCGAAGACGCGCAGCCGCAGTGTGTCGGCTCGCTCCATGAGGGAGACCTCCGCACGAGATGCGCCGGCGTGCTTGCTCGTATTGGTGAGCGCCTCGGAAACGATGAAGTACGTCGCCACCTCCAACGGCGCTGGATAGCGCGACTCGGTCTCGACCTGCAACTGCACGGGGACAGCTGAGCGCCGGGCCAGCGTCCGCAGCGCCGGGCCGAGACCGCCTTCGGCCAGGATCGGTGGGTGCAGGCCACGCGAAATCTCGCGCAGTTCGTCCAGCAACTCGGTGAGATCCTGGGCGGCCCGACCGAAGCCGGCCCTGAGCGCCGGCAGCTCAGCGGGCACGGTGTCCCGGGCAAGACGGAGCTCGAGCGCCAGCGATACCAGCCGTTGTTGTGCTCCGTCGTGCAGGTCCCGCTCCACCTGCCGCCGCATCTCATCTCCGGCAGCGACCACCCGGGCGCGGGACGCCGTCAGCTGTGCGCGGCTCTCCGCGTTCGCGATCGCGGTGGCGGCGATCTCGGTGAACTCGACCATGCGCTGCTCGGTCGCCGGGCCGAAGGGCCCCTGCCGCGAAGCGACACTGATGCCGCCCCAGCAGCGGCCCTCGACGATGATCGGGCTGGCAACCGCAGACTGGACGCCCCACTCGCGGAGGAACTCGGGGAGGCGCTGGAGCAGCGCGTCGTCCACGTCGTACCGTGCGGACTCGCCAGTCGCTTGTACTGACGCGATAGCCGAGGGCGACTCCAGCATCAGGCGCGCGCCGACGCGCATCTCCTCATCGCTCAAGCCGCGGCGCCCCATCAGCGTCGCCGTCCCATCGGACTCGAAGCGGAAGATCCCCGTGATATCGGCACCGGTCAGCTCAGCGAGCTCCTTGGCCACCGCAGTGAACACACGATCGGGCACGGCCCCGCCGGCGACGAGTGTCGCCACGCGCCGCAGGGCGGCCTGCTCGTCGAGCATGCGGCGAAGCTCCGCGCGCGATTCAGCGTTTTCGACGGCGGTGGCGACGAGCTCGGTGAAGCTCGCCATCTGCAACTCCGTGTTCGCCGGGAACGGAGTATCACTTTTCGTCGAGGCGGCGATCACGCCCCACAGGCGACCGGCCACGACGATGGGGCAACCTACCGACGCGCGGATACCCAGGGCACGCGCTTCCTGGGCGATCCCGCCCGTGGCGCCGGCGAAACTCTCGAGCCGGACAGGGCCGCCGGTTCGCCGGACATCGCGGGCGATACTCAACCCGCCGAGGTCGAGTTGCGTTCCGACGACCAGCTGGCCGAGTCCCCGGCTCCAGGCGGCGACGCCCGTCACGGTCCCGTCGTCGTCATAGCGCTCCATCCGGGCGAGATCTGCACCGGAGAGCCGGCCGACCTCCCGCGTAACGGCCTCGAACACCGCCGATGGCGGGACCGACTGCGCGACCAGTGTCGCGACCCGCCGCAACGCCGACTGCTCCTGCGTCAGGCGCGCCGACTCCACCGCCGAGCGCCGGGACCGGGCCGCGAGCTCGGCCACGACCACCGCCGTCACCAAGAACACTCCCAGCGCCACTACGTTCCGGGAGTCGGCAACCAGGGCCGAAGTATCCGGGGGCAGAAGAAAGGCAAAGACCGCGATACTGACGGCTGACGTGATCGCCGCCAAACGCGCTCCCCACAGGACGGCAACCGGCAAGACAGCGAGAAGGTAGAGGACCAACAGGCTCAGCACGGGGACATGTGGTTTGAGCAGCATGACGACGCCGGTCACTGCAGCAACCATCGCCACACTGGCGAGCAGCCTGCCCGACCAACGTGCGATGGGCGCGCTCACCCGGCTCCGCACCATCTCATCGCTTCTCTCGCCCGTACGCCGTGCGACTCCGCTGCCGCCGGCGTTGCCCGGACCACTGAAACTACGTCGATTCTGCCACCCGCCTGCCCCGACGGGATCCAGGAGAGCGACGCGACCGCGACGAGGCCAGGCTCTCTTCGGCTACTGAGTGGGGGGAGGCTCAGGACTCGGTTCGACAGCGACGCTATCCCTGAGGCCAGCGACCAGCGCCATCGCGGAAAGCTCGATCTCCTTGAGCTCTGCGTACAGCTTCTGGACCTCGTCCTTGCCCCAGACTGGCGAACTGATCCGGTGGTGGGTGATGGCCGTGACCATGAGGAATCGCGCCTGCGCAGGATTCACAGCGCCGTCCAGCCAGTCTGCACGCTCCATGTTGACCCTGCCTCCTGCCGATTCGCCCACGATCGGAGTGGGCTTCAGTCCCTTCATCCTGACTGGAAACCGCGCGCCGCTCACTCCCGCCAGCGGCCGACCTGGAGTGGGGTGAGCGGGAAGCCGGCATACCTGCTAGGAGGTAGAGGACCCTCCGCCACGGCAGGCGACCACTCCTGTCGCCGGTGTCGAGCCAGCCGTCGACGACGGCTTTGCCCAGGAGATCCTTGTGTCGGGCCAAGCCTGGCTTCGTATGGTTGGGGAATGCGAAGTGTCCTCGTCGGACGCGACCGGGAGCTAGCTGCGCTCGTCGGCTATCTGGATGACGTGCAGCAGGAGCGTCCCAGCATCGTGCTGTGCCGGGGCGAGCCGGGGATAGGCAAGACCAGACTTGCCGAGGAGCTGACAGTTGTGGCCGGCGACCGCGACATACCGGCGCTGTGGGGTGTCGCGGTCGAGTCCGAGGGAGCGCCGCCGTACTGGCCGTGGCGTCAGCTGCTCCGTGGAGCGGTGGAGCTGGTCGGCATCGCGGAGGTCAACGAGGACCTCGCGCGCTTGGCACCCGACGTGTTCGGTGGGCCGCAGCCGACACTGGAGGCCACGGCGTCGGCTGAAGACCGCTTTCGCCTGTTCGACGCCGTCGCGCGACTGTTCCGCGAGATCACCGCACGGAGCCCACTCGTCCTTGTCCTCGACGACGCGCACTGGGCCGATCGTCCCTCGCTCCTGCTGCTGCAGCACCTCGCGCGAACCGTGCGCGACGAACGGGTGCTCATCATGGTGAACCACCGCGACACCGAGCACGAGCACGCCGCGTACTTCGCCGACCTCGTTCGAGAGCCGATCACACGACAGCTCGACCTCACCGGCTTGACCGAGCAAGGCGTGGCGATGCACCTCGCATCAGTGGTGGGACACGATGTCACCCCCGGCGATGCGCAGCAGGTGCATCTCCTCACCAGGGGCAACCCGTTCTTCGTCGGCGAGGTGGGGCGCGTGCTCCCCGCGGGCAAGGTCGCCGGAGGGCTCGCCCCGGTGACTGCCAATGTGCGCGAAGCCATCCGGAGCCGCTTGAGTCGTTTGTCGCCGGGCGCCGTGACCCTGATCCACGCCGCGTCGATCGTGGGCCGCGAGTTCTCGACCACTGTCGTCGCGCAGATGGTCGGCGCCACGTCGATGAGTTGCCTGTCGTCCCTCGACGAGGCCACAGCCGCGGGTCTGGTCGAAACCGGGTCGATTCCCGGTGGCCACAATGCGAAAAAGCGCAGGTCAGACGGCAGATGGCAAAGCGAAGGCCCAGACCTGGTGGTCTGGGCCTTCTTCCGTAGCGGGGGCGGACGCTCGGGGCTGATCGTCCGGCATCGCCGCGCGCCCAATGCGGCATGAGCGGTCAGGCTATGCCGTCGGTCGGCGGCTTGACCCAGCACGACGCACAGGAGGGTCCCTGGGACACTCCGCTAGCAGTCGGCGGCTAGGCGGGGAAGGCCTTCCAGTGCCCTTCGGAGATGACCTCGACCGTGCCGTCGGTCACCTTGATGGCGGTCTGGTCGTCGATGGCGTAGGCCGGACCTGCGATGTCGGCGGCCCATCTCTCCGCATCGACCATGCTGTTCCCCGGCATCTGCTCGTGGTCCAGATGCGGGAAAATCGAGAAGTCGACGACCCCGAGCGTGCGGTCGTCCAGCGCAGAAGGCCAGTTGACGAAGTCGTCACCGATCCGCGGTGTCATCACCATGCTGCCGGCACTCAGACCTACCCAGACCGTCTCGGGCAGCGACGAGATGACCTCCGACAGCCCTGACTCCCGCATCCAGTGGCACAGGTACGACGCGTCGCCACCGTCCACCAACAACACGTCGGCCTCTCGGACCCACGGCACCCACCGCTCCTCGCCGATGCTGGGCAGCGCGGTGAGCTCGAGGACGCCCACGGATTCCCAGCCCAGGCTGGACATGAGCCGCGGAGGCTCGCCGGCGACGAAGCCCCGCACAGAGACAGGCCCGAGCATCGGGTGGCCCCACTGCGCCGTGGGGATAAGGAGCGCACGGGACTCGGAGATCGGCTTGCCCAGCAGCTCGACCAGCGCATCGCGGATGCTCTCGTTCGTGATGCCTCCGGATGTGAGAAGGAGCTTCACAACGCCTCCCGAGTTGAGTGCGACGGATTCCTGTGACATAGGCACCGCGGACGCGTCATCGCCTGACTCCTTGTGTTGCCCTGTGGCGCCCTCGACTGGCCACCATTCACCTGTTCCACGAACACTACGTTCCGGATCCGACAACCCCTGCCAGGAGATTCGGTGGACCTCCGAATGCGCGCACCGTCCACGAGACCTCGCCATCCCGAGAGATTGCGGCAGCGTGCGGGACGAATCTCGACGCCGCCCGCGAAGCGGTTCGGCGCTCCAAGCGGGGCAGAGCCCCCGGCCGACTATTCGCCCGGCCTGAGTGTGAAGTCAGTCAGAAATATCCACGTGGTCGTACAACTACCTTTGAAGGATGCCGTCAGGTGGAAACTACTTCCATTCAAACCCCGCGCCATCCGCAGTTATCCCCCGCGTACGCGGCAAGCGCGCCGCCAAACCCAAGCACGAGATTTGGTCGCCTGAACAACTAGAACTACAGCCGGAGCTTGTGATGTTGCGGGGACGGGCCCGGACTGCGCAGCGGTCACGAAGCGGCGACCTTGAACACCACACAGGGACCGCGGACACGAAATAACGTGTTCAAGGTCCCGACTACCTGTCCCATGTCCCCACTCTTGGCCGAGGCCGCACCCACCCTCCGCGGCCCCCTGCCGAAAGGCATCATCACGACTACGGCTGTCGTACTAGGGGCCTTCCTCCGGATCGCACTAGAGGATCGCTATTCGGGCATGTGCGTGCTCGCAGCAACGACCGGGATGCGCCGCTCCGAGCTGGCCGGGGTCGAGCGGCACATGGTCGATCTGGACAGCGGTGTTCTAGATATCGGCGACACACGCGTAGTAGTCGGCGGCAAAGCACAGGCATCAGACGGCAAATCGGAAGCTGGCCGGCGGGGCATCTCCCTCGACACCTTCGCGGTCATCATCCTCAGGAAGCACATCGACCGCATCAACGAGGAGCGCGAAGCGCACGGCAAGAGCTACCCGAACACCGACTACCTGATGGTCGGCCCCGAAGGCCGCCCCCTCCGGCACACCTACGCCACGATCGCTCAGGACGCCGGACACAACATCAAGACGCTCAGTGAGCGGATCGGCCACGCTGACGTGACCGTCACGGGACAGATCCATACCCACAAGTGGCGGGGTACGGACCGAGCGATGGCACAGGCGATCGGCGAACCGATCGAACTCGCCACGACCGGCACGACCCACGAACAACCGAGTTGGGTACGGATCTGGGTACGGATCGCAGAAAGCTGGCCGACGACCCGGCCGACAAGCCGACCCTCACCGAGCCCAGGCCGTCACGCTAGGGAATCTCGGACGAGACAAACCCGCAGGTCAAAGCCCACATAGCAAGGCGAAGGCCCGGACCGTATAGTCCGGGCCTTCTGTGGTAGCGGGGGCAGGATTTGAACCTGCGACCTCTGGGTTATGAGCCCAGCGAGCTACCGAGCTGCTCCACCCCGCGTCGTTGTGTCTTTAGTTTAGGGGATCCGGGGCGTGCAACCAAATCGAGTATCGGCGTGCCTCCGACCTGGGAAAATCCGTGGGCGGGTCGACGGGGACAGCGGTACCGTCCGGGTATGTCTGGACTGAACATTCGGCCGTTCGAGGCGGCTGATCTGCGCGCTGCGGCAGGGTTGCTCGCGGAGAGGCAGGCGCGGCACCGCAGCAGGCATCCGTTGCTGCCGGCGGAGTACGAGGATCCGGAGATCGCTCTGGTGGAGGTCGCTGCGGCTTGGGAGACCGAGGGGGCATCCGGGTCCGTGCTGGTTGAGGGCGACGAGCTCACCGGATACTTGCTGGGGGCCCCGAAACCGTCGGCGGTGTGGGGATCGAATGTCTGGGTGGAGCGCGCCGGGCATGCGGTTCGTGAACCAGAGAAGGTCCGCGACCTCTTCGGTGCCGCCGCGGTGAGGTGGGTGGAGGATGGTCGTACTGCGTTCTACGCGTTGGTGCCGGACGATGCAGAGCTGATCGACGCGTGGTTCCGGCTCGGGTTCGGATCCCAGCATGCGCACGCGGTTCGTCCGGTGCCCAGTACGCCGCTATTGGGGCGCCCGGGCCTGACCGTACGACGAGCTGGGCGCGGCGACATCGCAGTACTGGCTGAGCTTGATCTGGTGTTACCGCAGCATCAGGGGTTGTCGCCGGTGCTCTCGGCCGGGGAGGTACCGACGCTGGAAGAGGCGCTGGCGGATTGGGAAGAGTCGATCGATGACAGGGACTACGCGACGTTCGTTGCCGAGTACAACGGCCGGGTGATCGGTTCGTCGGTCGGATGCTCGATCGAGAAGTCCAGCGCACACGGCGGTCTGGCCAAGCCGGACAACGCGGGCTTCCTTGCCTACGCGGCCGTGTTCCCCGATGCCAGGGGGATCGGCGCCGGGCGGGCGCTCGGGGAAGCCGTGCTGAACTGGGCCGCCGAAGTCGGCTACGACTCCGTCGTGACGGACTGGCGGGTCACCAACCTGCTGTCGTCGCGGACCTGGCCGCGACTCGGGTTCGTCCAGACTTTCCACCGGCTGCATCGGCTGATCGGGCACTGAGCTGATCGAACGATCAGTAAACGAGACATCACAGTGCGCTCCTGACCACCACGGGGCCCGGGCGATGCCGGCCGCGGGCCCCGAGTGGGTCAGGCGGATTCGTCCGGGTGGAAGCCTTCCGCGGTCTTGAGCAGGTCGTTCTCGGAGAAGCGGGACCGGTCGATCGAGACCTCGGCGGCGACTCCCGGGGAGATGAAGTAGAACACCTGGCCCTCGGCGAGATAGCCGTCGTACTGGCCGATCTGCGCCGGGGTGAGCTGCCACTCGTCCGGATCCTTCTCGTGGTACTCCGTGAGGAAGTCGCGCAGCTCGGCGAGATCCGTCAGCTTGTCGCCGCGGATCGTCTTCACCGTAAGGTCGACCACGGTCGCACCTTCCGGATCGGGGCCGGTCTCCCAGACCCTGCTGTGGAAGACGATGTCCTCCCACTCGTACTCGAAGTCGCTCGGCGAACCGATGCCGCCGGGAAGGTGGTCGATGACGAAGCCGTCCATGATGCACGCCCTTTGCTGGGTCGACGGGGGAAGCGGGTGGTGATGGGACGAGGAGTCCGGATCCAGCCCTACGGCCGAGGCCGGCGTTGCCAGCAGCAGCATGCCGACTGCGACAAGACCGATCGCGCCGGCGCTCACGATACGGCGAGTCACCGACCCGGCATGCGACCGAAACAGCCGGAACCGCAACAGCTTGGAGAGGGACATGACAGCCTCCTGAGGCGGATCAGGCGCCTGCCCTGCTGCAGGCGTCTTTCCTTGCCAGAGAAGTTGCACCGGTTCTGAGGGTTCCCGGGCGGTGATTCCAAACTTGTGGATGACCTGCCCAGGTGACGCCACGAAAACGGGCGGCGACGCCGAGGTGAGTCGGTGTCGCCGCCCGGATCAGTCGATCATCCCGTCGGGGAGCTGGGTGGGCTCGTGGGTGGACTGGATGGCGGTGGTGAGGAAGGGCTTCCGCTCGGCGTTGGTGTCGGCGTCGGCGTCGGCGGTGTCACCACGGCGCCGGCCTGCACCGCGCGGTCGATCGCGGCCTTCATCTTGTTGACCTGCGCCTGGTAGCCGGCCAGATCACCCTTCTTCAGAGCAGCCTGCGCGGCGTCGTAGGCGGTCTGCGCCTCGGTGAGCGCCTGCTTGATCGTTTGGTTCGCCGGTGGATTGTTCGGTTTGGGGGCGTTGGGATCGACCTCGCCCGTGCTCACCGACGTGTTGAAGACCTTCGTCAGGGCTTCTTGCAGGCTGGCGCCGAAGGCGACCCGGTCACCGAAACCCGCAAGGACGTACCGGAGGACCGGATAACTACCCTGCCCGCTGGTCCGGACCGAGTAGACCGGCTGGACGTAGAGCAGACCACCACCTAGCGGCAACGTCAGCAGGTTGCCGAACTGGGCTCTAGCGCCGCTGCTGGGTTGGTTGATCGGCAGCAGTGCGGTTCGGATCGCATCGTCGGTCTGGAACTTGTTGGCGACTTGTCCAGGACCAGGTATCTGCACGTTGCCGGGCAATCGGAGTATCCGGAACTGCCCGTAGTCCGGCGACGAGGCTTCGGAGTCAACGGCCATGAAGGCGGTGAGGTTCTCGCGCTCCGCGTTCGGCACGTAGACGGAGGTCAACGAGAACTTCGGGTCCGCCTGGTCCGGCATCCGCAGCGACAGGTAGAACGGCGGCTGGTTGATGACGGAGGAATCAGCTGCGGACGCACCCTGGGTCGGGTCGGCCGGCACGCGCCACAGGTCGCTGTTCTGGTACCAGGTGGTCGAATCCGTCACGTGGTACTTCGCGAGAATGTCGCGCTGCACCTTGAACATGTCCTCGGGGTACCGCAGGTGAGACATCAGCGACGGCGAGATCGCCGAGCGCGGCTGGACCGTGCCCGGGAAGGCCTTCATCCAGGTCTTCAGGATCGGGTCCTTGTCGTCCCACGCGTACAGGCTGACGGACCCGTCGTAGGCGTTGACGACCGCCTTGACCGAGTTGCGGATGTAGTTGATCTGCTCGCTCGGCTGCTGCGCGATCGTGCCCCGGCCGGTGGTGGTGTCCCTGGTGCTGTCGTCCAGCGCCACCTTCTCGGAGTACGGGTAGTTCGCCGTGGTGGTGTAGCCGTCGACGATCCAGACGACCTGACCGTCGACGACGGCCGGGTAGGGGTCACCGTCGGGAGTCAGCCAGGGCGCGGCCTTCTCGACCCGGTCCCGCGGGCTCCGGTCGTAGAGGATCTTCGAGTCCGGGTTCACCCGGCTGGACAGCAGGATGTTGGCGTCGCGGAACTTGGTGGCGTAGAGCAACCGGTTGAAGAAGGAACCGACCGGGACGCCGCCCTTGCCGGTGTACGTGTTCAGCGTCGGGTCGCCGCCGTTCTTGCCCTCCGGGGTGTCGAGCTCGACCGCGGATCCGCCCTTGGGGCCACCGACGATCGAGTAGTCCGGGGACTGCTCGCCGAAGTAGATCCGCGGCTCGTAGTCGCCGAGCTGACCGACCGGCGGCAGGTCCTTCTCGGACCACACCGGCGTCCCGTCCCGGTTGCTCTGGTTGCCGTTGGCGGAGACCACGCCGTAACCGTGCGTGTAGACGGTGTGGTCGTTGTTCCAGTTGCGCTGGCCGGCCGGCAGCCGGTCGACCTGCACCTCGCGGACGGCCACGACGGTGTCCTGGGTCTGGTTGCCGATCTTGTAGCGGTCGACGTCCAGGTCGCTCGGGAAGGAGTAGAAGCCCCGCACCTGCTGCAACTGCTCGAAGGTCGGTCCGACCACGGTCGGGTCGATCAGCCGGATACCGGGCAGCACCTCGGCATCGGCCGCCAACTGGCTCGCGTTCGCCGTCGTCTTCGCCTCGTAGTTGATCACCTTGGTGTTGTCCAGGCCGTACGCCTGGCGGGTCGCCTGGATGTTCTTGGTGATGTACGACGCTTCCTTTACCGGCTCGCTCGGGCGGACCCGCAGCTGCTGGAGCGCAGCCGGCCACAAAGCACCGAGCAGGATGGCCGACAGGATCAGCACCACCGTGCCGACGCCCGGCAGCAGCCAGGTCTTCCGTACGACGTTCGCGAAGAACAACACGGCACAGAGCACAGCGATGACCGCGAGGATCTCCTTGCTGGGCAGCACTGCGTGGTCGCCCGTATAGGAGATGCCGGTGAAGAGGCGGCTGTCGGAGGTTGTCAGCCCGAACCGGTCAAGCCAGTAGCTGAAGGCCTTCAGGAGAACCAGCAGACCCAGCAGGATGGAGAACTGCACCTGCGCCGAGCCGGAGGCCTTCTGGCCCTTCGCGGACGGGCGGAACCCGCCGTACAGGTAGTGCGTGATGATCGCGGCGACCAGCGACAGGAGCACGATCGAGTAGCCGAAGCCGAGCAGCACCCGCATCCACGGGTAGTCGAAGACGAAGAACGAGATGTCCTTGTTGAAGTGCTTGTCGGTGACACCGAACGGGGTCCGGTTGCGCCAGGCGAGGAAGACCTTCCACTCCCCCGACGCGGCCGAGCCGCCGAACACGAGCATCAGGGCGCCCAGCACGCCCACGGCGATCTTGCCGCGCTGCTGGAGCAACTCGCCGTACCGCTCGAAGCCGGGGCTCGGAGACGGCGCGAGGGCGACCCGTGGGCGGGTCCGGAACGCGATGATCACGTTCGCGACCACCGCGGCGGCCATCAGCAGGCCGACCACCAGGAACAGCAGAACCCGGGTGCCCAGCACGGTACTGAAAACCGAACCGAAATCAACCGACCGGTACCAGAGCCGGTTCGTCCACAGGTCGGTGAAGACGCTGAACAGGATCAGCAGCACGATCAGCGTCGCGATGGTAGGCAGCAGCGCCCGTGGACGCTGACCCGGCGTTCGCCGCGACCGGCGCGGCTCCTCCGGCATGTCGTAGACGCCGTCGCTCATGCTCGCTTCTCCTCGTCGTCACTGCTGCCGTCGACCCCAGTACCCTCGACCGGACCGGTCGAGGGCTCGAATGTCAATGACAGTACTTCGCACAGCGTGGGGACCAAGTCCGTTCCCGTGAGCACTGCGCTGTCCTCGTCGTGGGTGCGCAACCGGACCGCCCCGAACCGGTCGCCCTCGCGCAGTACGGCGGCCACCATCCGGACCTCGTGGCGACGCGGATCGCTGCCTGCCAGGCGGGCCAGTTCGGCGTCCGACTCCGCGTCGGAAAGGCCGGCCTCGACCGAAGCCGGCAGCACGATCCGCTCCACGGCCAGGGCACAACCGCTGACCCCCTCGGGCCACTCGATCCGTGCCAGCGCGTCAGCCAGGTGCTCGTCGTCCATCCCGCCGGGCAGTTCGCCCTGCGCGACCGGCGTGAGCGGCTGGGAGGCGTCGTCGGCACCGAGCTCGGCAGCCAGCTGTGGTTCGGCGCGGAGCAACTCCTCGGTCGGAACCAGCGCGAACAACTGCGCGGGCTGGTCCCAGCCCGCGCTGCTGACGTGCCTCTCGATCTCGATCACCGCGCGGCTGAGCGCGTCGGCAGGCGAGCTTGTATCAGGTCCTAGGGAGTACATGCCGGGACTTCTCCAGTTCCACTGGCCAGTGCCTTCAGTGCGCCGATCGCCTCGTGCAGGGTGGTGATCTTCACCAGTCGGATGTCCTTGACCCCGGAATGCAGCGCGGCCGCACAGTTCGGTGCCGGCACCAGGAACACGGTGGCTCCGGCGTCCTTGGCTCCGGCGATCTTCTGCTGGATGCCACCGATCGCGCCGACCTGGCCGACCGCGTCGATGGTTCCGGTGCCGGCGACGTGCTTCCCCGCGAGCAACGGGCCGGGTGTCAACTTGTCGTAGATGGCGAGTGCGAACGCGGTACCGGCGCTCGGGCCGCCGATGTCCTGGCCGAGATTGACGCTCACCTTCACCCGCGAGTCAACGCCGATGGCGATGCCGACCATCGGCCGGGAGGCGTCGTCAGGGGCCGCGGCGGCCTTCACCACAACGGTCTGCTGGGCACCGCCGCGGCGGATCAGGAAGGTGACGTTGTCGCCGACCTTGTTCTTGCGGACCAGCTCGCCGACCTGCTGCACCTGGGTCGCGGGCTGGCCGTCGATCTTCAGTATGACGTCGCCCGGCTTCAGGTGGCCGTCGGCGGGACTGCCCTTCGACACCGTCGAGACCTTCGGGTTGTACGGCACCTTCGCCTCTTCCAGCGCGGCGGCGACGGCGCTGTCCTGCGAGCTGGTCATCTCCGCGGTGTTCTGCTGCTCGACCTGGGCGGCGCTCTGGTCGGGCGGGTAGATGATGTCGCGCGGGAAGAGGTCGTGGGTCGGGTCGAACCAGTTCCGCATCGCCTGCGGCAGGGTCAGGTCACGGTTCGGCGAGGTGACCGAGACCGTGGTCAGGTCGAGCTCCCCCGAGGTCGGGAAGGTCTCGTGCCCGGTGATCTCGATCACCGGCTTGTCCTTCGTCGCCGCGCCGAGGGTGTCCTTCACCGGACCCGGGCTGAAGGAGACGAACGGCACCGGGAAGGCGGTGACGAGTCCGAGCGAGATGACGAGCACGATGATCGAGGTGACCAGCGTGGCGGTGCGACGTGTCACGAACCCTGCCCTGCGATCTTGAACTTGTGGATGAGGCCGCGCAGTCCTCCGCGCGGCTCAGGAGTGGAGCGGGGACCGGGAGCGGCCATCGCCTCGTTGAAGCGGCGGAAGTCCTCCACCGACGCGAAGGCGCCACCGGACCGGCGTGGACCACGGCTCCGCCCGCGCCAAGCCGCCCAGCACATCGCCAGGACGGTGGCGACCAGCGGGAACGCCAGCCACACCAGAACCTTCATCCGGCCACCTTCATGCGGCCCAGCGTACGGGTCAACAAGCACCGACCCACTCGCTCGCACCGTCGGTGAAGTGCTGGTGTTTCCAAATCGGAACCTCCGCCTTGAGATCGTCGATCAACCGGCGGCAGGCGGCGAAGGCCACGTCGCGGTGCGCGGCGGCCACGGCGACGATCACCGCGGCGTCCCCCACCACCAGCGGGCCGGTGCGGTGCACGGCCGCCAGAGCGGTCACGGCCGGGTCCTCGCAGACCCGTTCGGCGACCTGGCGCAGGTGCCGGAGCGCGTCCGGGTGGGCCTCATAGCGCAACTCGTCGACCGGCCGGTCGTGGTCGTGGTTGCGCACGGTGCCGATGAAAAGCGCGGTCCCGCCGGCCGCGGGGTCGGTGATCGCTGCCAGCACCTCGTCGGTGGACAGCGCGGCCTCACGGATGTCCAGCAACCTGATCGCCTCGGTCATGACCATTCCTCATGTTCTGCTGCGGGCGGAGTCACAGGGTGAGAAACCGTTCGCCCTGTGTTTCCGGCGGGCTGAGTTCGTTCGCCCATGGAGGAACGGTACGGGGTAACCAGTACGTTGGAGTTGTACGCCCCACTGCACAGGAAGGCCCACTCCGATGAGCGACGAGCCGGACAACCCGTTCAAGGGAACTCCGTTCGAGGCCATGTTCCAGCAGTTCTCCGGTGCGGCCGGCGCGGGCGGCGCCCCCGACCTCAACGCGATCTTCGCGCAGGTCCAGCAGCTGCTCAGCGGTTCGACCGACGGCAAGCCGGTGAACTGGGACCTGGCCAAGGACATCGCCCGCAAGACCGTCGCCGCGGCCGGCGACCGGTCCGTCACGCCGACCGACAGCGACCGTGTCGCCGACGCCGTCCGCCTCGCCGAGCACTGGCTGGACCCGGCGACCACGCTGCCCGAGGCTTCCACCACGTCCGCGGCCTGGAGCCGGGCGGAGTGGGTGGAAAACACCCTCCCGGTCTGGCAGACGCTCGTCAATCCGGTCGCCGAGCACGTCGCCGGCGCGATGGGCGGCGCGCTGCCCGCAGAGGCTCAGCAGCTCGCCGGGCCGATGGCAGGCATGCTCCGCCAGCTCGGTGGTTCCATTTTCGGCGCCCAGGTGGGCCAGGGACTCGGCGAGCTGGCAGGTGAGGTCGTGAGCTCTTCCGACATCGGTCTGCCACTCGGCCCCGCCGGGCAGGCGGTGCTGATCCCGGACAACGTCGCCAAGTTCGCCGAGGGCCTCGGTCTCACCGACGAGGACGTCCGGCTCTACCTCGCCCTGCGCGAGTGCGCTCACCAGCGGCTGTTCGCCGGCGTGCCCTGGCTGCGGCAGCACCTGTTCGCCGCCGTTGCCGACTACGCCGCAGGTATAGAGGTCGACACCGGCAAGATCGAGCGCGCGATGGCCGACGTGGACATGCAGAACCCCGAGGCGATGCAGGCAGCCCTTGCGGACGGGCTCTTCGAGCCGGAGGACTCCGAGCAGCAGAAGGCCGCCCTCGTCCGGCTGGAGACCGCGCTCGCGCTCGTGGAGGGCTGGGTCGACGACGTTGTCCGCGAGGCGACGAAGGACCGGATGCCCGCCGCGGTCCAACTAGCAGAGACCGTACGCCGCCGGCGCGCCGCTGGTGGTCCCGCCGAGCAGACGTTCGCCACGCTCGTCGGGCTCCAGTTGCGGCCACGTCGCCTGAGGGACGCCGCGAACCTGTGGGCCGCAGTACGGGACGCGCGGGGTGTGGACGGACGCGACGAGTTGTGGTCACACCCCGATCTGTTGCCGAGCGCCACTGATCTGGACGACCCGATCGGCTTCGCCCAGCACGCCGGCGAGCTCGCGGACATCGACATCACCGACTTCTTGCCGGCCGATGACAGCGAGGCCGACGAGACCCCGAAAGATGACCAGGGCAACGAAGAAGGCACCACCGACAAGTGACGCTGCACTCCGACGCCACTGCCACGCTGACCAACTGGAATCCGCCGGACGCTGTGCAGGCGGAGCTCCGCGAGCATTACCTCGATTACCTCGCGGCGCACGAGGACGGGATGTGGCGGAGCAGCCGGCCGGAGCATCTGACCGCTAGTGCCCTGGTCCTGGATCCGTCCGGGACCAGGGTGCTGCTGACTCTGCACAAGGTTGTGAACCGCTGGCTGCAGCTCGGCGGGCACTGTGAGATCGGTGACACCACTCTGGCGGGAGCGGCTCTGCGCGAGGCGACCGAGGAGTCCGGGCTGACGGACCTGCAGATCGCCCCGAGCCCACTGCAACTGTCGCGGCACGAGTTGCTCGCGGGCGGCTGCCGGGGCGCGTTCCACCTGGACGTTCAGTTCCTGGTGACGGCGGCGGGCACGGACTACGTCGTGAGCGACGAGTCGCACGACCTGGCGTGGTTCGGGATCGACGCGCTGCCCAGCGGCGTGGACCGAACCGTGGAGGACCTGGTGCACAGGGCTTACCAGCAGGTCATTCGATAGCGGACTGTCGGTGCTTGGCCGTACCCTCGATCTCACTCGTCGGATCGCGACCCATCCGGTCGCCCTAGTGTGCCGAAGGATCTCCGTGAGCTTCGACATCGATCAGTACGCCCAGACTTCCAGCCGAATCCGCTGGGACGATCTCGACCTGACCTCGTTCGAGACCCAGCCTCTGTCCGAGGACGCCCTGCGGTGCCTCAGCTACATGAGCGATGTCGAGACGCACACGGTCTGCTACCTGCGCGATCTGCTCGTTACCCCGTCGCACGCCGACCCCGAGGTCACCGTCTTCCTGACGATGTGGAACCTCGAGGAGTACTGGCACGGCGAGGTGCTGGACGAGATCCTCGAACGGCACGGCGTCCCGACCGGTCCTGACCGCACCAAGGCGGTCCGGAGCCGGCTGGGCTGGAAGGACCGGCTCGCCCCGATCCGCCAGTCGCTGCTGGCCAACATCATCGGCGAGGACTTCATCGCCACCCACATGGCCTGGGGTGCGATCAACGAGTGGTGCGCGCACTCGGCGTACACGCGGCTGATCGGGTCCGAGAACCACCCGGTGCTGACGGAGATCCTGAAGCGGATCGCCAAGCAGGAGACGCGGCACGTCGCGTTCTACAACAGCCAGGCCCGCGACCGGCTGGAGCGCAGCCGGAAGGCACAACGGATCGCCCGGTTCGCGCTGAACAAGGCGTGGGGCATCGTCGGTTCGACGATCATGCCGGCGCCCGAGGTGAAGCACATGCTCAACTACCTGTACGGCGGCGAGGAGGGTCTGGCCGAGGTGCGCCGGATCGACGCGAAGATCGACGCGCTGCCGGGCCAGCACGGCCTGCACCTGGTGGAGAAGGAACTGATCAAGTACGGCATCATCGCTGCCTGATCGCGGCCGGGGTGTGCGGACCGATCCCTGAAGTTCGGTCCGCACACGTCCGCACGCGGCCCCGGGCCGTCGTCGCTCCCCCACCTCCCTGGCTGCTGCCGGTCTCACCGCCCCTGAACGGCACCGACAGGCCAGTCGCGACGACGGCCTCCGTGGACACCCCCGAGGTCCCACTGCCAGATGAAACGAGCCGAACCGGAGAAGGTGACGGCTCAGGCACCGCGAAGTATCGAGCGGGTCGCATCCCAGCCCTCCAGGCCGGGATCCAGTCGCGCAAGGTCACCGCCTGATCGCAATCTGTGCCAGCCAGGACCAACCGCCACCGCATGCCGCCGAGGCTTCGTCCGCTCCAACTCGGCCAGTCCCGTGTCGAAGCCCAGGTCCACCGACACCCAGGGCGCGACGGGGACGTTGACGCCGATGGCTACCAGGGAGCCGTCTTCGGACGGGCAGACGGCGATGTCGGCGGAGGACAGAGCGCGGAAGAGCTTGCCGATCAGGAGACCCGGGAGATCGGGCGCGTCGTGGCTGACCGCTACGACCGCGGCTGCCGGGCCCGCCTTCGCGACCGCGTCGAGGACGGAGCCCGCGGCGTAGACCGGCGTGCCTGGGTAGGTCAGTGCGGCGATCCCAGGCAGGGCCGACTGGTCACCGCCGATCACGGCCACGGCGACCTCCACACGGTCCAACGACGCCAGCACCTCATACGTGTCCTCGGCAAGAGCCAGACGCCAGGCATCCATCGACCGTCCGGGTGGAGCCCACGTCCCCTCCGCCGGAACAACCAGTACTACGACTCGCCGATCCTCCATGCGGGAACACTAGGCCTCGGGGGCCAGCAGGCCGAGCTTGAGGGCCGCGAACGCCCGTTCAGCCCCTGAGGGCCTTTAGCAGTCGGAGAGCGACCTGTACGTCGAGAGCGCGCTCCGGCAGCTGCCAGTTATCGCCAAGCAGGGCAGTGATTCGGTCCAGCCGCTGCTGCACGGTGTTCGGATGGATGTGCAGCGCAGTGGCCGCTCTTGTCGGGCTCTGGCCTGCCGAGAAGTACGCCTCCAGGGTCCCGATCAGGTCCGTGCCTCGCTGGGTGTCGTAGCTGACGACAGCACCGAGCACGTGATCGATGTGAGCCTGAATGTCGACCTCACCGGCACCCACCAGCCCAGCTACACCTAGATCATCCGGTGTGGCTGACTGCCCCGACCGCCCGAGTCGAAGCATGGTTGTGACCAGCCGCGCCGCTTGCTGATGCGCCTCGACCAGCGCTTGGCCCCAACTGGCGGGACCAGTAGCTGCGATCGTCACGCCCGTACGCCGGGCTACCTCCGCCAGTTCGCGTGACACCTTGGGCGCGTCCGACCCAGCAACCAGCAGCACGAGGTCCCCGGCGTACGGGCCTGCAAGGGCGAGCTTGTCCTGCAGCGGCGCACTGAGGCGAGCCAGTACTCCGGAGTGGTCGCCCCGGCAGACGGCGACCACCACCTGCTTGGGGAGCTCCTTCTGGCGGCCAAGCAGGCGGAAACGGTCGGCCAGTGCTCTGGGGTCGGTTGTTCCGCTCAGGACGTCGGCGAGGACGTCTGCCTGCGCGCGTCGGGATTGCTCGGCTGCCTGCCGGCGGAAGAGGAGGACCAGCGCGGTGACCACTGCGGCGCGTTCCACGATGCGCTGGTCCGCGCCGGACAGTTCGCCGACGCCACCGATGACCAGAGCGCCGAGTCGTTCGCCTTTTGCCGTCGCGGCGACGACCCAGCAGTCGCCGATCCGCGTCAGCCGGCCGGACTCCGGTGACTGTGCCCAGGGCACCGGAGGGTGGTCGGCCTCTCCGGCCGCTGCCAATTCGTTGCCCGTGGCATCGACCAGGACGACCCAGACCCCGAGCAGCTCGGCGAGTGCGGCAGCGATGGCGTCGACGTCTCCACCGGACAAGACGATCTCGGCGAATCGGTCGTGGGCTGCCGCGGCATGTTCGACCCCGGCGTGCGCCTCGGACAACTGATCGAGCGCGGCCGCTGTTTCGGCCGCCGCCCGCACCTGCACGATCGTCACGGCAGCCAGAGCGGCAAGGGATCCCAGCAGCGAGACCTCCTCGCGGCTGAACGGTCTGCGGGTCCGGTTGGAGGCGAACAGGACTCCGACGAAGGCGCCGTCGACGATGAGCGGAGTACCGCAGATCGCGACCAGTCCCTCCTCCCCGACCGCGCTGTCGATCGGCGAGGTGTGCCGGAACCGCCGGTCGCCCGGATAGTCGGCCGTCCAGTACGGCTTGTGCGTCTCGGCGACCAGCCCACCGAGACCGGCTCCGAGGGGAAGGCGCAGCTGCTGAAAGGCGGCCGAGACGGACCCGTCTGTTGCCCGCATGAACGTGTCACCCTGCGCGGCGTCGTACAGGGTGAGGTACGCGACGTCGGTGCCGATGAGGGTCCGGGCCCGGTGCACGATCGTGTCCAGGACGCCACCGGGATCGCGGGCGGAGGCGAGTTCGCGGGCCACGTCGACCAGGGCGGACAGCTCGGCCTCGCGCTTCTTGCTCGCGTCCATCCCGGCCCGGATCCGCAATGCCAGCTCCCGTGCCACCGGGTCCGACCTCGCGGCCCGGGACAGCTCGTTGCCCGGCGCATCCTCCGCCAGCAACCGCAGCAGTTCCTCCATCTCCGCGATCATGCCACCCCCACCAGTTGCGTCCGAAGAACCGGGGGTCCCGCCCCGCGGTTCTTCGGACGCAGGGTCTTGAGTGCTGGGTCAGACGGTGGCGAGGTCGCGCCGGCCGGTCTCGCCGTACGAGGTGACGGCGATGATCGAGATCACCGCGCAGACCGCGACGTACACGGCGATCGCGAAGCCCGAGTCGTACGCCTTCAGCAGGGCGACCGCGATGAACGGAGCCAGGCCGCCGGCGACGACCGAGGCGAGCTGGTAGCCGACCGAGACGCCGGAGTAGCGGACCCGGGTGCCGAACAGCTCGGTGAAGAAGGATGCCTGTGGCCCGTACATCGCGCCGTGCAGGACCAGGCCGACGGTGACCGCCAGGGCGGCCAGGGCGAAGTTCTTCGTGTCCACCAGGGCGACGAAGACGAAGGCCCAGACCCCGACGCCGACCGCGCCGAACAGATAGACGGGTTTGCGCCCGATCCGGTCGGACAAGGCGCCCCACAACGGGATCGCGCAGAAGTGGATCGCGGCGCCGATCAGTACTGCGTTGAGCGCGAACGACTTGCCCAGGCCCAGGTGCTCCTTGGCGTAGGTCGCGATCACGATCGTGAAGATGTAGTAGCTGACGTTCTCCGCCATCCGGGCGCCCATCGCGGTCAGCACTTCCCTCGGGTACTTGGTGATCACCTCGATGAACGGGAGCTTGTCCGTCGGCTCCTGCTTGGCCCGGGCCTGCTTGAACAACGGCGACTCCTCGATCCGCAGCCGGACCCAGAGCCCGACGAGCACCAGCACGGCCGACAGCAAGAACGGGATCCGCCAGCCCCACCTGTTGAAGTCCGCGTCACTCTGGAACGCGGCCAGCCCAGCCAGTACGCCGTTGGCGATCAGCTGGCCCGCGGGTGCTCCCGCCTGCGGCCAGGACGACCAGAATCCGCGCCGCTTGGGATCACCATGCTCCGACACGATCAGTACTGCGCCACCCCACTCGCCGCCGAGCGCGAATCCCTGGATGAGCCGCAGAACGGTCAGCAGGACGGGCGCGAGTGCACCGACCTGGGCATAGGTCGGCAGCAACCCGATGGCGAAGGTTGCCAGCCCCATCATCAGCAGGGACAGCACCAGCAGGTTCTTGCGGCCGAGGCGATCACCGAAGTGGCCGAACACCACGCCGCCGATCGGCCGGGCGAAGAACCCGACGGCGAAGGTGGCGAAGCTCAGCAGGGTGCCGGTGAGCTGCTCTCCCTTGGGGAAGAAGAGATCGCCGAACACGACGGACGCGGCGACGCCGTACAGGAAGAAGTCGTACCACTCGACGGTGGTGCCGATCAGGCTGGCACCGACGACCCTCGCGATCGGGGTCTTCGTCCGGACGGGTTGTGTTGAGGTGGACATTCTGAGCTCCTTTAGTGGGCGGTCCAGCCGCCGTCGAGGACGAGTGAGCTCCCCGTGAGTGAAGCCGAGGCGGGGCCGCACAGCAGTGCGACCAGCTCGGCCACCTCGGCCGGCTCGATCAGCCGCTTCACCGCGACCGGGTCGAGCAGAACCTTGTCGAGCACTTCCGCCTCGGTCAGCCCGTGCGTGGCTGCCTGGTCGGCCAGTTGCGCGGTGACCAGCGGGGTCCGGACGTACGCCGGGTTGACGCAGTTGCTGGTGACCCCGTGCGCCGCGCCCTCGAGTGCGACCACCTTGCTGAGGCCCTCCAGCCCGTGCTTGGCCGCGACGTACGCCGCCTTGAACGGGCTCGCCCGCAACCCGTGAACCGAGGAGATGTTGATCACCCGGCCCCAGCCGCGGCCGTACATGTGGGGAAGGGTCTGGCGGATCAGCCGGAACGGCGACTCCAGCATCAGCCGCAGGATGTAGCCGAACCGCTCCGGCGGGAACTGCTCCACCGGGGCGACCTGCTGCACGCCCGCGTTGTTCACCAGGATGTCGACGTCGGTCGGCAGGTCGCCGAGGCTGTCCAGCTCGGCGAGATCGGCCGTGACCGGCTCGATCCGGTCCGAGGACAGCCGGGCGAGGCCCTCGGCGTCGTAGTCGACCGCGATGACCTGGACACCGTCGGCGGCCAGGCGCTGGGCGCAGGCTGCGCCGATGCCGGACGCGGCTCCGGTGACAAGTGCTCGTCGGGTCTCCATGGCCGAGGACTCTAGAAATCCTTGGATGGTCGCACTATGGGATCGCGTTACATAGTGCTCGCCGGTCGGATGGGGCGGGACACCACCCAGCCACACCGACGCCTATCAAACCGGCTTCGACTGATAGAACATTTATTGTTGAACCATGGTCGACATCGAACAGCCGAAGAAGAAGGCCGCCGGCGTCCCCGCCGTGCTCTCGTCGTTCAAGTTCGGTTTCCGCGAGATGGGACCGGCCAGAACCGGCAAGGTCTTCTTGAAGATGAACCAGGACGGCGGCTTCGACTGCCCGTCCTGTGCGTGGCCCGATCCCGACTCCAAGCGTAAGCACGCCGCCGAGTTCTGCGAGAACGGCGCCAAGGCGGTCGCCTGGGAGGCCACCCGTAAACGAGTGCCGCGCGCGTTCTTCGCCGACCACTCGATCGACCAGCTGAACCAGATCTCGGAGTACGAGCTCGGCAAGCTCGGCCGAATCACCGAGCCGATGCTGCTCCGGGCCGGCAGTGACCACTACGAGCCGGTCGGTTGGGACGAGGCCTTCCACGTCGTGGCCCGTCACCTGCAAGCGCTCGACAACCCAGACGACGCCGTCTTCTACACCTCCGGCCGGACGAGCAACGAGGCTGCCTTCCTCTACCAGCTCTTCGTCCGCGCCTACGGCACGAACAACCTCCCCGACTGCTCCAACATGTGCCACGAATCATCCGGTACTGCGCTGTCGCGGGTGATCGGCAGCGGCAAGGGCGCCGTCACGCTCGAGATGCTCGAAGAGGCCGAGCTGATCGTCGTCGTCGGTCAGAATCCCGGCACGAACGCACCCCGGATGCTCAGCCACCTGGAGATCGCGAAGAAGCACGGTGCCGACATCGTCTCGGTCAACCCGCTGCCCGAGCCGGGCCTGATGAACTTCAAGAACCCGCAGCGCCCCTCCGGCTGGATCGGCAAGGGCACCGCGCTGGCGGACCAGCACCTGCAGATCCGGATCGGCGGCGACCAGGCCCTCTTCCTTGCCGTCGGCCACTTGTTGCTCCGGGCCGAGGCCGCCGCGCCCGGCACCGTGGTGGACCTGGATTTCATCAAGCAGCACACCAGCGGGTTCGAGCTCTACGCCAAGCACAACGACGAGCTGGACTGGCCCGCGGTCGAGCTGGCGACGGGACTGACGCGCGCCGAGATCGAGGAGTTCACCCAGCGTTTCATCAAGTCCAAGGCGACGGTGATCTGCTGGGCGATGGGTCTGACCCAGCATCGTGAGGCCGTTGCCACCATCACCGAGATCGTCAATGTCCTGCTGCTGCAGGGAAACATCGGCAAGCGCGGCGCCGGCCCGTGCCCGGTGCGCGGCCACTCGAACGTGCAGGGCGACCGCAGCATGGGCATCTGGGAGAAGATGCCGGAGGAGTTCCTGGACAAGCTGGACGCGGAGTTCGCCTTCACCTCGCCGCGCGACCACGGCATCGACGCGACCGACACGGTACGACGGTTGCGCGACGGCTCGGTCCGGGTGTTCTTCGCGATGGGCGGCAACTTCGCGATGGCGACCCCGGACACCGCCGTTGTGCACCAGGGGCTTCGCGAGTGCGACCTCACGGTGCACGTGTCCACCAAGCTGAACCGCTCGCACACGGTCACCGGACGGGAGGCGCTGATCCTTCCGACGCTCGGGCGGACCGATCACGACCGCACCCCGAACGGCCCGCAGTCGGTCACAGTGGAGGATTCCCAAGGCGCGGTGCACCTGTCCACCGGGAACCTGTTGCCCCCGGCACCGGAGTTGAAGTCGGAGATCGGCATCGTCTGCGGCATCGCGGCCCTCGTGGTGCCCGAGGTCGGCGAGATCCCGTGGGCCGATTTCGCTGCCGACTACAGCTTGATCCGGCATCGGATCGGCCGGGTCGCCGACGGGTACGAGAACTTCGAGGAGCGCCTGCGGGCCACCGGCGGGTTCCTGCTCGACCATGCCGCCCGGGATCGCCGCGAGTTCAAGACCTCTGACGCGAAGGCGCAGTTCAGCGCGAACGACCTGTCCTGGCTGCCGACCGAGCCCGGCCGGTTGTTGCTGCAGACGATGCGGAGCCATGACCAGTTCAACACCACGATCTACGGGCTGCAGGACCGCTACCGCGGCATCGACGGCACCCGCGAGGTGGTCTTCGTGAACCCGGACGACCTGGCCGAGCTGGGATTGAAGGACGGCCAGCGCGTGGACATCGTCAGCGAGTTCGCCGGCGTCGAGCGCCGGGCGGCCGGCTACCGACTGGTGTCCTTCCCGACCGCCCGCGGCTGCGTAGCGGCGTACTACCCGGAAACCAACGTCCTCATGTCGGCCGACGACGTCGCCAAGGGCAGCAACACGCCCGTCGCCAAAGGTCTGACTGTCCGCTTCGAACCAGCCACCTGAGTCGCAACGCGCATCGCCCCACCCGGAACTGCCCGGCGGGGCGATGCGCGTAGTACGGGGTGTTGTCAGCCGACGGGGGTCAGTTCGCGCTCCTCCTCCGGGGCGGTGGTGGGGGTGGCGGCGTGCTTGGCGTTGTTGCCGCGCAGCCACTTCGGGGCCCACCAGTTGGCGTCGCCGAGCAGGATCATCACAGCAGGTAGGACAACCGCGCGGATGATGGTCGCGTCGATAAGGATCGCCACCGCCAGCCCCACGCCCAGCTGCTTCATGTCCAGCGTGCTCAAGGTGGCGAAGACCGCGAACACTCCGATCATCACGGCCGCCGCGCTCGTGACCACACCCGCCGAGCTCGTGATGCCTTCGGCAACGGCCTGTCGGGTCGGGACGCCACGCAGTACGGCCTCGCGGATCCGGCTGACCACGAACACGTGGTAGTCCATCGACAGCCCGAACAGCACCACGAAGAGGAACAGCGGCAGCCAGGACACGACCGCTCCGTTCGACCGGAAGTCGAGGATGGATTCGGCCCAGGTGTTCTGGAACACCGCCGTCACCACCCCGTACGCCGCGCCCGCGCTGAGCAGGTTCAGCCCGATCGCGGTGACCGCGACCACCACGGACCTGAAGGTCACCATCATCACGATCAGCGTCAGCAGCAGCACGAACCCGATCACCAGCGGCAGCTTCGACCGCGTGTGCGCGGCATAGTCCACATCAGCCGCCACGAACCCGCCGACCGCGTACACCGCCCCCGGCACCTTGCCGACCGTCTGCGGCATGAGCTCCTTGCGCAGTTTGGTGAGCGAGTCCCGCGCCTGCTGGCTACCGCCCTCGTACGGCGTGGCCACCTCGAGCACGGTCACCGTGCCGTCCTTGGAGACCCGCGGCTCCTCCAACCCGTCCTGCGCGAACAGGGTGTCGCTCTGGGTCCGCTTGACCAGGTCGGCCAATGCGGCTTTCACCGCCGCCTGCTGGTCCGCAGGAGCCCGTACTGCGACCTCGTGGCTGGTGCCGGTGCTCGGGAAGACGGCCGTGAGCCGGTCGTACGCCTTCATCACCGCCGTGTCCCGCGGCAGGTCCTCGGTCCCGGGGAACTTCAGGGTCATGCCCAGTGCGGGTGCCGCCACCGCGAGCAACGCGGTGACCGAGACCAGCAGGGTGGCGACCGGGTGCTTCAGAGCTGGCTTCAGCATGGTCGGCCAGAAGCGCGGCCTGGACTTGTTCGCCGTCAGACGCCACAGCAGTGGGACTCGCGGACGGTCCACCCAGCGACCGAGCTTGGCCAGCACCGCCGGGAGCACGGTCAGCGAACCGACCACCGCCACCGCGACGACCAGGATCGAGCCGACCGCGAAGGACGAGAACACGGCGTCGCGAGCCAGGAACAGCCCGGCCATCGAGATGATCACCGCAGTACCGGAGACGACGACCGCGTGGCCGGAGGTGGCCGCGGCGATCTCGACCGCGTCGACGTGACCGCGGCCCTTGGCGCGTTCCTCTCGCTCTCGGCGCAGGTAGAACAGCGAGTAGTCGACGCCGACCGCCATACCGATCAGCAGGATGACGCTGTTCACCGCGTCGACCGCGGGGATCAGCTGCGAAGCCGCAGCGGACAGGCCGATCGCTGCGGCCACCGCCGACAGGGCGAGCACCAGCGGCACGGCTGCCGCGATGAGCGCGCCGAACGCGACCAGCAGGATCGCCAGGGTCACCGGCAGGCTGAACATCTCCGCCCGCTGGAAGTCCTTGCCCAGCGTCTCGGTCAGCGCCTTGTCGATCGACAGGCCGCCGACCTCCTCGACCCGCAGGCCCGGGTTCTCCTGCTGGATCTTGGCGGTGGTGTCGAGCAGCGGCTGGACCCGGTTGTCGTCACCGTCCTTCAGGGTCACCCTGACGATCAGGGCGTCCTTGGTCGGCGACAGCACCGGCTGAGCGACCTCCGCGACCCCACCGAGGGCGCGCATCCGCTGAGTCACGACGCCGGCCACCTGGTCGGCCTCGGCCCTGTCCAAGGCGCCGGAGTGCGGCGTGATCAGCACGCTCTCCACGTCCGGATCCGCGAAGTCACCCGATTTCACGATGTTGTCGGCCCGGGTCACCTCGCCGATGTCGCCCTCGTTGTCCGACTGCTTCGTCCCCGTGACCGAACCGAGCGCGAAACACGCGACGACGACCGCGACCCACATCGCGATCGCCCGCCACGGGTGGGTGGCGCTCCAACGTGCCGCCCGCACCGTGAGTTGTCCCCTGGACATAGTGGTTCCTGCCCCTCCGCGCCCGCCTCCGGCGCACCCTCCCAGCCCGGCCCGACGCCGCGCTGGTCACGGGTAACAGCCTTCGGGAACACAGGGCTGCGCCACCATGCAGGAAGCCACCGACTCCACCCTGGTGCCAGCCCCAACGCCACCCCGAGGGTAGGCAACGCTAGAAGTCTTCGAGGTCCAGGTTGGCGGCGGCGGAGATGCCCTCCAGATACCCCTCGGCGCGCTCGGACTTGGGGTAGCGGTGGACCAGTTTCCAGAACGCCGCGTTGTGGGACGGCTCCACCAGGTGAGCGAGTTCGTGGACCAGGACGTAGTCGACCACCCAGGCCGGCATGGACTGCAATCGGGTCGACAGGCGGATCGAGCGGTCCGCCGGAGTGCAGGATCCCCACCGTCTGTTCTGGTTCGAAACCCACCTGACTGACGCAGGTTCGGGCACTTCAGGCAGGTGACGACACGCGAGATCGTGTGCTCTGGCCAACAATTTTTCGTCCGACACGCGGGATCGGCTGCGCTGCTTGTCCAGCCGCTGGAGCATGGTCTGGACCCAGCGCGCCTCCTCGGCGGCGGACAGCCGGTCGGGCATCAGCACGACCACCCGCTCACCGTCGCGGTAGGCGCTCACGGTCCGCTTGCGCCGCTTGCTGCGGCGGATGTCCACGTACGGCGGGATCGAGCGCGGTGGAGAGTCGGCCATGCCTCAGACGCTACCCCCTCGAATCCGCCAACTTTTTTCTGTCCACATCCTGTGAATTGACGTTTGCGCAGGTCAGGTGCCTGTTGGCGAGACCGTGGACGAAGTTTGTTCACATCCTCTTCCCCCACTCGTCCACAGCGTCCGTCGGCGCGCCCCACAGCTTGCGCACAGGTTTATCCACAGGGGTGGACAACCGGGTCTTGTCAGCACGGCGGGCGACTGGCAGCGTCAACTCCAGCAGACTCCCGGACCGCCTCCGGGGCCGTTCGGAGGGGAAGCCGAGCGGTTCCGAAGGCGGACCACCGGGAGCCTGTTCTGTGTCTCAGCCACGTCACAGCAAGGCCCGGAAAGGCTTTTCCACGCGGCGCGCTAGGCGGGAGTTGCGCTTGAGTCACTCCCAGCCTGCCGTAGGGTGAATCCCGACTGGGCCGAACGGCCTACGGCAGGACAGCCTGCCGTTAGCATCCACGACGGCCGGGGTTATATGCCTCGGCTGGTATTCAAAGCAAGGAGAGGGCCCTCATGGCAGAGACCTGGAGCGGCGAGTTCTACTGCGTCAAGTGCAAGGCCAAGCGCACCGCCGACGGCGAGGTCAAGGTCAACGACAAGGGCACGCGCATGGCCAAGGCCAAGTGCCCCGAGTGCGGTACGAACCTGAACCGGATCCTCGGCAAGGCCTGACGCACCAAGTCGTAGGGGCGGCGGTGCGACCCACCAGGGTCCACCACCGCCCCTCCGTCGTTTCCGCTTGCGCAACCCGACAGAATGGGACCGTGTCCGACCTCCCCCGCAAAGCGCTGAGCCGCACCGCGAAACTGGCCAGCCTGCCACTCGGCGCCGCGGGCCGCGCAACCGTGGGGCTGGGCAAACGGATCGGCGGTGCTCCCGCCGAGACCGTGCTGGCCGAGTTCCAGCGCCGGACCGCGGACCAGCTGTTCTCCGTCCTGGGTGAGCTCAAGGGCGGAGCGATGAAGTTCGGACAGATGCTGAGCCTGATGGAATCGGCGATGCCCGAGGAGCTCGCAGCGCCGTACAGGGCGACTCTGACCAAGCTGCAGGACTCCGCGCCGCCGATGCCGGCCTCGACTGTGCACGCGATCCTGTCGCGTGAGCTGGGCAAGCGCTGGCGGGACCGGTTCGAGGAGTTCGACGATCTGCCCGCCGCGGCCGCGTCGATCGGCCAGGTCCACCGGGGCATCCTCAAGGACGGCCGCGAGGTCGCGGTGAAGCTGCAGTACCCAGGGGCCGCCGAAGCGCTGCGAGCAGACCTGCGGCAGCTGGGCAGGTTCGCCCGGACGTTCGGCTCGCTGGTGCCCGGGCTCGACATGAAGCCGCTGGTCGCCGAGCTGCAGGAACGCATCGGCGAGGAGCTCGACTACGACCGCGAGGCCCAGGCCCAGCAGCAGTACGCCGACGCCTTCAAGGGCCACCCCGAGTTCGTCGTGCCGCGCGTGATCAAGCACTCCCCCTCGGTCATCGTGTCCGAGTGGATCGAGGGCAAGCCGCTGTCCGGCGTGATCGCCGGCGGCACCAAGGCCGAGCGGGACGAGGTCGGCCTGAAGTACGTCCGGTTCATGTTCAGCGGACCCAGGCTGGCCGGGTTGCTGCACTCGGACCCGCATCCGGGCAACTTCCGGGTGATGCCCGACGGACGCCTGGGTGTGGTGGACTTCGGCCTCTGCGCACGGCTCCCCGACGGGCTGCCACCGGCGATCGGGCGGCTGCTGCGGATCTCGCTGAACGGCGACGGCGCGGCGGTGCTGGCGGGCCTGCGCGAAGAGGGCTTCATCAAGCCGCGGATGGACATCGACCCGGACCAGCTGATGGACTACCTGGCGCCGTTCGCCGAGCCGGCTCGGGAAGAGACGTTCCAGTTCAGCCGGGCGTGGATGCGCGCCCAGGCGAACCGGACCGGCGACTTCCGCTCGCCCACCGCGTCCCTCGCGCTCAAGATCAACCTGCCCCCGTCGTACCTGCTGATCCATCGCGTCTGGATCGGCGGCATCGCGGTGCTGTCGCAGCTTGAGGCCGAGGCGCCGTTCAAGTCGGTGCTCGAGGAGTTCCTCCCGGGCTTCGGCCACGACGACTGACCTACCACCAGGTGCTGTCGAGTTTGCCCTTGAGGTTGCGGACGTTCTCGCGGGCGCAGCGGTCGCAGTACACGAGCTGGCCGGAGGGCATCGTCGAGCCGGGTGAGACGCCGGCCGAAGCCGCAGCCCGGGAAGGTCGAGGAGGAGACCGGCTGGCGACCGGGCCCGCTGAGCGAGCTGATCTACTCCCAACCGGGCTCGGGCATCATCGACTCGGCCCACCACGTCTTCCGGGCCCACACCGCCACCTACCTGGGCGTGCCCGTCGAGCAGAACGAATCCGGCCGCATCCAACAGGCCCTGCTCGAGGGATAGCGAGCTGGCGAGGGCCGGCATCCTCGGTGGATGCCGGCCCTCGGTCTTTCAGTTCTTGCGTCGGCTCGCCTGGTCAGGGGTGAGCCGGGGTGGAATCAGACCAGCCGGGCGAGGGTCAGGCGCGCCTTTGCGCTTGCCTTCTCCGCACGTCGGGTGGCCCGCTCGGCCGTCTTCTGCGCCTTGACGATCTGGTTCGCCAGGCGGAAGCGGCGGTTCTGCTCTGCGTCGTTCAATTTAGAACGACAATGAGCACGAGCAAGATCTTCTTGAAGTAAATGCATTTCAATTCTCCTGGGTGAAAGCTGGGTCGTCATGGCTTGAAGTCTCGATTCGGGGGTTGGTCGTCAGGCTGCGGTTACGGTGTCACACTTGCGCGGACGCCCACGGGGCCGCTTGCGCGGAACCACAACTCCCTGGACGAACAGTTCGCCTCCCCACACTCCCCACGGCTCGGAACGCTCGAGCGCTCCGGCCAGGCACTCGGCCTTCAGCGGGCAGGTGGTGCAAAGAGACTTGGCGTACTCGACATCCGCCGGGGATTCGGCGAAGAAGAGTTCTGGTGCGTAGGACCGACAGGGCAGGTCCTGCGCAGTTGCCACCTCGGTGAATGCATCGAGGAAGCTAACGCTCATTCCGGTCACCTCCTGAGTGACTGTCGTGCTGATCTCTTGTCGTCGGTGACGACCACCGGGCGATGGCCGCCAAACATGTGGCTGACAAACAAAAGGGCCGCGGGACCCTTTTCGGGTTCCGCGGCCTTGGAGGTGCCGGCTGACTTTCGTCAGACCGGTGGACTCCATGCTCGAGAACCCTGACCGCCGTACCGCACATCGGTCATAGCTGCGCCCTGAACCGGGACGAAGCCAATGGCCGTCAGCACAACGGTCGCGCCGTGCAGGCGCGGCGAGGCGCCCTGGATCGGGACGCAAAGCAGCGCGCTAGCGCCGAACGGCTTCTTAGCGACGTTGGTGATCATGTCCAAGGCACCTCCTCTCGTTGTGTGCGAACCGGGCGGCAAGCTCGATCGCTATGGTTGAAGTTTTCGGCCATACCTCGGCCGCAGAAAGAACAGTACGCCGAGTCCGTTGGGGCCCGCAAACTATTTAAGGCCAGTTTCCGAAGTTGGCCGGAAGTTGCCGCCGCCGGGGGCGGAAACTTGCTCCCGTCACCCCGTTCCGGCACGCTCCGCCGCGCCTTCGGCACCCTCCGGGATCGTTGCCTCTGTCACCTAATTGCCACCGCAACGGACGGAGTCTGCCACCAGCAGAATTCTGCTCGACAACCTTGCAGCGCCGACTCCCAGCCGCGCAACGCCTTTACGCCGCAGCTGCACGGCGGGACGACACACGCCTGGCACAGGAAGCCTGTGCCAGGCGTGCGGACCGCGGCCAGGAGGTCGCCGCGGTCTGGGGCGCCCGGGGGGAGGGGCGCCGGATCAGGGGGTGAGGGGTGCGTTCAGTCCCTCCGTCGAGGTCCTCGGCGTCAGCCGACTACCAGCCGGTACCTGGAACGGGAAATCGAGGACGACCAGCCGGCCCTTGACCTGGTTCTGCGCCTGGCAGTTCTGGGTGCAGACGGTCGGGGGGTTGGCGACCTCGGTCGCGTCCTCACCGGTCACCATCCCCATCCGCCCGCCGCTGGCGACGTCCCAGATGGACATCCCGCCGCAGTGGTCACGGGTCTCCGCCAGGCCGAGGTTGTTGGTGAAGTCCGGACCGCACTCGGGCTGGGGTATCCGGGTCGCGACCTGGGCGCTGTCGCGGACCGCGAAGTCCGGCGACACGTCATTGCCGATGTTCACCCGGGGGGTGACCCTGACACAGAAGCGGCTGGCCGGCCCGGTCTGGACGCTGGTGCACTCCGAGCCGAGGAACTGGCCGAGCCGGGCCCGGAAGTTCGGGTTGTCGTAGTAGAAGGCGCTGGCGGCCAACTGGTGCACGACGCGGGTACGGGTCCCGTCGGAGCGCTGGGGCTCCATCTGGAAGATGCCACCGTTGGCGCAGTCCTTCGCCTGCAGCTTCATGGAAAGCCCGGTGCCAGTCCGCGAGAGTTCGAGGTCGGCGTCCTTGAGCTGCAGCGAGATGGCGCTGTTGAGGGCGAGGCCGCGGTGGTCCGGGATCCTGCCGGCGTAGATCGGCGTGAACCGGCCGCCGGTCTGGTCGAGCGGGTTGGCAGCCCCCGTGAACGACTGGTCATAGACCGCGAAGTCCTTCGGGTCGACCTCGAACTGCGTGTATTTGCCCCGGACGAGGAACCGGCCGGCGGGTGCGGCGACGGTTCCGGTGAAGCCGGGGCCCCGGCCGAGGACGGTGTAGCCACCGCCCTCGCAACCCTTGGACGATGCGGCGGCGGCTGGGCCCGCCGAGACGCCGAGACCGATCAGGGGGACTGCCACCGCCACGACAACTGCGACCACAAGTGTCTTGGCGCGGGTACGCGGTCTGGTGATACCCATCAGGAACTCTCCCATCGCTGTGGTGTCTCCGACCCCAGAGCGTCCCCAGCTGGCCCTGTTTCCCGCGTTTGAAACGTACGGCGAACCAGGCCCGGGCAACATCGGCCAATGGTCCTAGTACCCCCAGAGGTGGGGGTCCGGGAGCCGGGTCAGCGGGTGCAGATGTTGAGAACCGGCTCGGCGTACTTGGTGATCTTGGTGCGGCCGATGCCAGGGATGCGGAGAAGTTCTCGCTCGTCGGTGGGGCGGGTTTCGGCGATGGCGATCAGGGTGGCGTCCGTGAAGATGACGAAGGCCGGCATCCGCTCCTCGGCGGCCCGCTCGGCACGCCAGGCGAACAGGGCGTCGTACAGCTTCTGGTCCATCGAGGAGGGGCAGTCCTCGCAGCGGCCCAGCTTCCGGGCGGCTGCTTCGGTCAGGCCGCGGCCGCAGACCCGGCACTTCGGGATCGGCTTGTCCGAGCGGGACGCGCGCGGCGCGCCGGACCGCGAGGAGGGCTCCCGCTCAGTGATCCGGGAGGTGCGGACTCCGATCGGGTCGAGGAAGCGGGTGGGGCCGCGCTGGCCGCGGCCGCCCGGCGAGCGGGACGTCGACCAGCTGATCGACAGCTGGTCCTTCGCCCGGGTCACGCCGACATAGAACAGTCGCCGCTCCTCCTCGATCTGAGCGGGCGTCTGGGCATAGCTGATCGGCAGGGTGCCTTCGTGGGCGCCGACGATGAACACGCAGCCCCACTCCAGCCCCTTGGCCGTGTGCAGCGTCGCCAGGGTGACCCCCTCGGCGAGCGGCGCGTGCTGGATCGAGGCACGCCGGTCCAGCTCAGCCATCAACTCGACGATCCCGGCCTCGGGATGTGCCGCGGCGAAGTCCGACGTCATCGTGACGAGTGCGCTCAGCGACTCCCACCGATCCCGGACCGCACCCTTGCCCTCCGGCGGGTCCTGGGTCCAGCCGGCGCCGCCGAGGATCCCGCGGACCGTCTCGGCCAGGTCGTCCGAGGTGTCTCCCGCCTTCGCCTGGCCCCGCAGCAGCATCGCGGCCTGACGGATCTCGGCCCGCTCGAAGAACCGCTCGGCCCCCTTGAGCACGGCCGGGAGCTTCCGTTCGGCCAGGGCCTGCTCGAAGTTCTCCGACTGCGCGTTGGTGCGGAACAACACGGCGACGTCGCGTAACGCAGTACCGGAGTCTTGGAGGCGGGAGATGGCCCGGGCGACCGCGTCCGCCTCGGCGACCTCGTCGGGGTACTCGCGGTAGGTCGGCGACGGTCCCGACTCGCGTTGGGAGCGTAGCGTGACGCGTCCGGGCAGGCCGGCCGGTCCGGTGGCGTCGAGGACCTTGTTCGCGACGTCCACGATCTGCGGGGTGGAGCGGTAGTCCCGGATCAGTTTGATCACCGCGGCCGAGGGATGCCGGGACGCGAAGCGGACCAGGTTTTCCGGATCGGCGCCCGCCCAGGAGTAGATGGTCTGCGCGGGGTCGCCGACCACACAGACGTCCTCGCGACCGCCGAGCCACAGATCGAGCAGGCTCTGCTGCAACGGGCTGACGTCCTGGTATTCGTCGACGACGAACGTCCTGTACTGCCGGCGGATCTCGGCGGCGACCCGCTCGTCCTCCGCGAGCAGCGCGACCGCGCAGAGCAGCACGTCCTCCAGGTCGATCCGGCCGCGCTCGGTCTTGACGTCCTCGTACGCCGCGAAGACCCGCGCGACAGTGGCCGGGTCGAAGGCGGCCAGGGCTCGTCCCGACTGCGGCGCGAGGCGTGCGTAGTCGTCCGGCCGGACGTTGGTCACCTTCGCCCACTCGACCTCACCGGCGAGGTCACGCAGGGTGGGGGTATCCACTCGCACCCGGCAGCGCGAGGCCGCCTCGGTCAACAGCGGGAACTTCCGGTCGATGATCGGCGGTAGCTCACCGCCGTACACCTTCGGCCAGAACCACTTCGCCTGCCGCAACGCCGCCGAGTGGAAAGTCCGCGCCTGCACCCCGTGTGCACCGAGTTGGGCGAGTCGCCCGCGCATCTCCCCCGCCGCCCGCTGGGTGAACGTCACCGCGAGCACCCGGGCCGGGTCGTAGGTGCCGGTGCGAACGCCGTACGCGATCCGGTGGGTGATCGCGCGGGTCTTCCCGGTGCCCGCTCCGGCCATCACGACGACGGGTCCGTGCAGCGCCGTCGCGACGGCACGCTGCTCGGGGTCGAGCGCCTCGAGCAGCGAGTCGGCGGACCGACTCGCGACCATCTGTGTGACATCGCTCACTGGCTGAGACATGCGGGAACAAGCACCACCTGGAAAGCGGTTCGGATACAACGAGAGCCACAGTAGACGGGCCGTCGGACAGAGTCGCGAGCCCGCCCTGAACAGAGACGGAGCGAGCCACGATGGCGGCATTCACGATGTACTCGACACCTTGGTGCGGCTACTGCCACCGGTTGAAAGGGCAGTTGAAGCGTGCCGGCATCGAGTTCACCGAGGTCGACATCGAGCAGGTCCCGGACGCCGCGAAGATCGTCGAGAAGGTCAACAACGGCAACCAGACCGTGCCGACCCTGGTCTTCGCCGACGGCACCGCGATGACGAACCCGTCGCTCGCCCAGGTCGCCGAGAAGATCGCCGCCTGAGCCGGTCGATCACCAACTGCCGGACAGCTCTTCGCCGTACCAGCCTTCGATCAGGCGGCGCGAGATGGAGATGTTGCCCGGCAGCGCTATGTCGCCTGCATCGACCAGCGCCCGGAGGGCGTCCCGGCTGAACCAGCGCGCGTCGACGATCTCGTCCGCGTCCACCTCGATCTCGAAGCCGGTCGCCCGTGCGTAGAACCCGAGCATCAGCGAGGAAGGCATCGGCCACGGCTGGCTACCCGCGTAGTACACGTCGTCACCGATGACGACCCCCGACTCCTCGAACACCTCACGCCGTACTGCGGCCTCCAGCGACTCGCCCGGCTCCACGAAGCCGGCCAGCGTGGAGTATCGCCCCGGCGGCCAGTTCGGGTTCCGGCCGAGCAGCGCCCGGTCCTGGTCGTCCGTCACCAGCACGATGATCGCCGGGTCGCTCCGCGGGAAGTGCGACAGCCCACACTCGGGGCAACGCCGTACGTGCCCGGCATCAACCACCTCGGTGTGCGCGCCACAGTTGGCACAGTGCGTGTGTACTGCGTGCCAGTTGGCCAGCCCGATCACGTTGACCGCGATCCCGGCCTCCCGGTCGTCCAGTACGCCGCCGATCTCGCGCAGCCCGGCGTAGCTCTCGTCCGGCTCGTCCTCGACCAGTACTGCGAACACCGCGCGGCCGTCGGCGCTCTGCCCAGCGCCCGCCTCCCGGTCGATCCCCAGGAAGATGCGCAGCCCCTCCGGCGCGGCTCCAGGCGGGACCATTTTCAGCGAGGACCGGTCCGGCGTCACGGCCAGCTTGTCGCCGGCGACCAGCACCACCTGCGTGTCCGGCGCGGCCCAAGCCTTCTCAAGCCACTCCTCGTCCCGCCTCCGGTCGGCAGCACGGTCTAGAACGGCACGGGACAGCGCGAGGGAACCAGGGGTGATCGAATATGTCACTGCTTCAAACTATCTCGACCGGCAACCGTGAGAGCATCCCGTCCATGAGTATTCACATCGCCGCCGAGAAGGGGCAGATCGCGCCGCGCGTGCTGTTCCCCGGGGATCCGCTGAGGGCCAAGTGGATCGCCGAGACCTACCTGTCCGACGTCAGCTGCTACACCGAGATCCGGAGCATGTACGGCTTCACCGGCACCTACAAGGGTGAGCAGATCTCCGTGCAGGGCTCCGGCATGGGTCAGGCGTCGGCCGCGATCTACGCCCACGAGCTGTTCGCCGAGTATGACGTACAGACGCTGATCCGGGTCGGTACCTGTGGCGCGCTGACCGAGAAGGTGAAGCTGCGCGACGTGATCGTGGCGATGTCCGCCAGCACCGACTCGCAGATGAACCGGCTGCGCTTCCACGGCATCGACTACGCGCCGACCGCCGACTACCAGCTGCTCCGCGCCGCCGTCGACGGCGCCGAGGCCGCGGGCCTGAACGTGCACGTCGGCCAGGTGTTCTCCGGTGACCTGTTTTACAACGACCGCCCGGAGCTGGTCTCCCGCACCGCCGAGTACGGCGTCCTGGGGATCGAGATGGAGGCGTCCGCGCTCTACACGCTGGCCGCCAAGTTCGGCCGTCGCGCGCTCGGCATCATGACGGTGTCGGACCATCTGATCACCAAGGAGGTGACGAGCGCCGAGGAGCGCCAGTCGACCTTCTCCGAGATGATCACCATCGCCCTCGACGCGGCGATCGGGGTGCCGGTCTGAACCGCTGGGGCGTCGTGGTGGTGAGCGTCGCACTGCTCACCGGTACGACAGCCTGCTCCTCGTCGGACAAGGCGTCCTCCGACCAGACCCCTGGTGCGGCGGACACACCCACCGCCACGCCGGCCGAGACACCGTCCGCGCTGCCGAGCATCAACGCCAGCCAGGTCGTGGCCGGGCTGTCCGGAGCCGGCTACAAGTGCAGCAACGACGGCACGTACGCAATCTGTACTTCGGGTCCCGCGGCGGTCTGGGTACTCACCGGCGACCACCCGAGGCCGCCCGTCGTGTCACTGCACTCGACCGGTCCGGTGGAGACTGCGTCGGCCGCGATCGCCAAGGTGCTGCCGCAGGCGCTGGAGCTCGCGCACATCAGCCAGGGCCCGCAGATCGCCGAGTGGTTCGGCCAGCAGACCGGCAAGACGTCCGCGCAGACGACTGCGGGCGACTGGCAGGTCGACTACTCGGCCGAGGTAGACACCGAGGAACCAGGCGCCCACCTGAGTCTGATGGACAAACTCTGCAAGGCCAACTGCACCGCGGAATGACCACCGCTGGGGTGCTGCGCTGCGGCACCCCAGCGTTCATCAGGACCCGGCGGTGGCGCCGGCGCTCGAACTGACGACTATGGCGGCGGTGATGGCGGACTGCATCTCCTGGACTGCCTTGCGGACCGCTTCGGCTGCCCACTCGGACTCCGCGATCTCCTTGGCCCGCCGCTTCAGCGCCTTCTTGTCGACCGCGTCTGTGATGACCTTCGGGACGACGTTCAGCGCGCTCAGCAGCGCGATCAACGCGGCGGTGCGCTCATCCGGCTGGGTGCCGAGCTTGAGCACGTTCTCCAGCTTGGAGCGCACCTCGGCCTCGTGCCTTGCGTCCTTGGCCGGCCAGCGGGTGACCGGGAACAGCCCGAGCACCTTGTCCTTGTCGGCCTGGAGGATGCCGCGCTCGGCGAGCCGGGCGAGCACCTGGTCGCGCAGCTTCTTCGACAGCTTGCCCATCAGGTTCTTCGGCTTCTGACCTGCCTTCCCGGCCAGCATCGCCAGCCGGTCGTCCAGGATCACGTCACCGGTCGTCGAGGTGTCGAGCACCTTCAGCCGACCTTCCTTGACGTGATCGCCGGCTCCGGCGATGTCAACCTTGCCGAGCAGGGTCAGCTCGATCAGCATGGCGCCCGCGAGCGAGTAGTCCAGTCCCGGATTCCCGGTGATCGGCTTGCCACTCTCGTCGTCGTACAGCAACAACAGAAGGTCCTCTGCGATCAACATGCCATCCAACCTAGGGCGGGTTGCCCTAGGCGGGCATCAGCCGCACGGATTACCTGTCGCATCCTCCGCGAGACTGTTACTCGTAGCGGTGCCCGTTCAGGATCACCGGTTCGCCCAGCTCTGCGGCGACCTCGGTCAGGAAGTTCGGGGAGAAGTAGTACCAGCGGATCGAGCGGATCTTGCCGTCCTCGGTGACGAGCCGCATCAGGTCGTTGACCGATGCCAGACCGCTGCTGTCGACAAGCCGGATCACCAATATCGTCTCGTCCCACAGCTCGACCACCTCGGCCGTATAGCGGTACGGCTTGCCCAGGTCGAGGGTGTGCTCGATGGATCCCCGCCTGATGGCGTCAGCGCCGTACTCGTTCAGCATGCCGAGGATCTCGCTGTCCGCGTCCTCCAGCAGCAGCGCAGTAAGCCGCGGTACGTCGTACGCGGTGAAAGCGTCAGCGACAGCGTCCAGTAGGCGCCGGTCTGGTTCCGCACGGACCTTGAGTGAGGCAGCTCGGTCTGGTGCATCCAGGCGACCCCTCCCCCGATGCAGTGCGGCCTTCACCGCGCCGGTGCTCGTACGCAGTACGTCGGCTGCCTCGGCGAGGCTGAACCCGAACAGGTCCTTCAGCGCGAGCGCGGCTCGCTCCTGCGGCGGTAGTAGCGTCACCAGTTCCCTCCAGGCATCACGTACCTCTGCCGGATCAGCTGGAGCCGGCGCGGCCTGCTCCGGGAGCTCCGTGGGCAGCGGGAGCTGCCTGCGGTAGCTGTCGACGTACGTGTTCGTGGCGACGCAGAAGAGCCAGGCCCGGGGTTTCTCGATCGGGGCGTTCGCCTGGGCCGCCTGGTTGAACGCCCGGGCGAGCGACTCCTGCACCAGGTCCTCAGCGTCGAAGGCGTTCCCGGTCAGCCGCCGGCAGTACGCGTACAGATCCGTACGCAGTGGCTCGAGCCGGTCGAGGAAATCCTTGCGCGCCTGCCGCGCCGCCCGGACCGCCGGGAGATCCAGTGCATCCGTCACAGCAACATCTTGAACCGTCATACCCCTATCGACGGATGGGCGAGCCGTGGGGATACGGGCCAGGTTGAACGCATTGTCAGATCAACTAAGGTAAGCCTTAGCTAACAGACCGCCCAACTGTGCAGCAACTGGAGATCCGCCATGAACCGTGCCCGACTCAGCCTGCGGCCGTTCGACCTCGGCCGCGACGTGATCACCCTGCACGGCTGGGTCACCCAGCCCTACGCCCAGTACTGGGGAATGCTGACCGCGTCGATCTCCGAGGTCCGCGACGAATACCTGCGGATCGAGCAGACCGGCCATCACCAGGCCTTCCTCGGCGAGTACGACGGCCGCCCGGCCTTCCTGATGGAGCGCTACCAGCCCGCGTACGACGTGGTGGGCGGCGTCTACGACCCGGCGCCGGGTGACATCGGCATGCATGTCTTGGTGGCACCGCCTGAGCACCGGTTGCCCGGGTTCACCACGGCCGTGTTCGAGACGATCCTCGACTACCTGTTCAGCGATCCGCTCGTGGATCGCGTGGTGGTCGAGCCGGACATCCGCAACACCAAAATCCAAGCCTTGAATCAACGGATGGGCTTCCGCAAACACAGCATCGTGCAGTTGCCGGACAAGCAGGCCTGGCTGAGCTTCTGCACCCGCGACCAGTACGCCGACGCCGTCCAACTGAACGAGGCAGGGTGACCATGACCGAAGCGACCGCACATCTCCGGCCCGACCACTGGGCCGTCGCCAACCGCTCGCTCGTGCGCAAGGCGCTCGCCGAGTTCCTCCACGAGCGACTCATCGAACCAGTTGCCTCAGGCAATGGATACACCGTCTCCAGCCAGGCCGGCGCCTACTACTTCGAGGCGAAGCTCTATCCGCTGAACCACTGGGAGGTGGACGCAGCAAGCATCACCCGGACCCGCAGTGGTTCGGCGGCGCCAGTCGATGCACTGGACTTCATCACGGAGTTCCGCGCGGAGCTGGGGATCGACGCGGAGATGCTGCCGGTCTATCTGGAGGAAATCAGCAGCACGCTGGCGAGCTCGGCGTACAAGCTGACCAAGCCGGAGCTCACCGCGGCCGACCTGGCCGCCGCCGACTTCCAGACCATCGAGTCCGCGATGACCGAGGGCCACCCGTGCTTCGTGGCGAACAACGGACGGCTCGGGTTCGGCGTCGCGGACTACCGCGCCTTCGCGCCCGAGGCTGGACGACCCATCCGGCTGGTGTGGATCGCAGTACGGCGGGACCGCGCGACGGTGTCCCATAGCCAGGCGATCTCGTACGACGAGTTGCTGCGCGACGAGCTCGGAGCATCCGTACTGCGGCGCTTCGCCGAGCGGATCGTGGCCGCCGACGAGGCGCCGGCCGACTACCACCTGATGCCGGTGCATCCCTGGCAGTGGGAGAACAAGACGTCGATCACGTTCGCCGCAGACATCGCACAGCGGCACATCATCCACCTCGGCACGAGCGACGACGACTACCAGGCGCAGCAGTCCATCCGCACCTTCTTCAACCGGTCCCACCCGGAGCGGAACTATGTGAAGACCGCGCTGTCGGTGCTGAACATGGGGTTCATGCGCGGCCTGTCGGCGACCTACCTGGAGAAGACGCCGGCGATCAACGACTGGGTGTATGACGTGGTCGAGAACGACCTGGTGCTGAAGAGGTATGGGTTCTCGGTACTGCGGGAGATCGCCGCGATCGGCTATCACAACGCGTACTACGAAGCCGCGACGGACAAGGGATCGCCGTACCGGAAGATGCTGGCCGCGTTGTGGCGCGAGAGCCCGGTGCCTGCCTTGGATTCGGGCGAGCGGCTGGCCACGATGGCGAGCCTGCTGCACGTGGACCGGCACGGGAAGTCACTTGCCGGTGCACTGATTCGTCAGTCGGGGCTGGAGCCTGCTGCCTGGTTGCGGACCTACCTCGATGCATATCTGGTGCCGCTGCTGCATTGCTTCTACGCCTACGAAGTGGTCTTCATGCCGCATGGCGAGAACCTGATCCTCGTACTACGAGACGCCGTGCCGGTGCGGGTGATCATGAAGGACATCGGCGAGGAGATCGCCGTACTGAGCCCGGCCACCGTTCTACCCGCCGACGCCGAGCGGGTGCGCGCCGAAGTACCAGATGACGAGAAGCTGCTGTCCATCCTCACCGACGTGTTCGACTGCATCTTCAGGTTCCTCTCGCCGCTGCTCGATGCTGAAGGCTTGTTGACGCCGGAGGAGTTCTGGGCCGGCGTCGCGTCGTCGGTGCGCGACTACCAGGCGGCGACACCCGAACTGGCGGACGCGTTCGCGAAGTACGACATCTTCACTCCAGAGTTCGCGCTGTCCTGCCTGAATCGGCTGCAACTGCGCAACAACCAGAACATGGTCGATCTCAGCGACGTCGCGAACTCCCTCCAGTTCGCCGGAACCCTGGAGAACCCGATCGCCCGCCGAACGCCATGTGGATAACTTCCGCGGGGGTTCGGCCGTTTCCGCGATGCTGGTCTGATGATCGAGCAACTGGGGAATCTGCGGCGGGAGGACTTCTCGGCGGCGGAGCTGGACGGGCTCCCGCGGGACGGCCGGCGATACGAGGTGGCGGACGGACGCCTGCTGGTGACCGGTGCTCAGGCACCGATCCACCAGGCCGCCGTGATCGGCCTGATGGTCCGCCTCAAACAGGCCTGCCCGCCGGACCAGCTCGTCGCCTTCGGCTCCTTGGACTTCCGCCCTCACCGACGGCTGTCCCTCCGCCCGGATCTGCTGGTCTGCCGCCGCGAGGACGCAGGCCCGAAGTATGCCGACCGCCTACTCCTCGCCGTCGAGGTCATCTCCCCCTCGACCCGAACGACCGACGTCGTCCTCAAGCGCGGCCTCTACGAACAGCACGCTGTTCCCTCCTATTGGCTCCTGGACCCCGACCGCCAAGAACTGACCATCCTCGAACTGACCGACGAGCGCTACGTCTGCCAAACCGTCGTCCAGGGCGAAGAACTCTTCGAAGCCGCGCTCCCGTTCCCCGTCCGTCTAACGCCCGCCGAGGTGGTGAGTTGACCGCGGCGCATCAAGGGACGGGGCAACCAGGGGCAGCTGTGGGAGAGCCCTGCGCCCGTCAGCTGGATTCCGGAATGCTGGTCGCGTGACCGAGGAGGAGGCACCATGGGACACGTGCAGACACTTGAGCCGGGCGAGTTCACGCTCGCGGACCTGGACGCTCTTCCGGACGACGGGATGCGGTACGAACTCGTGGACGGAATATTGCTGGTGACGCCGGCTCCCCTGCCGATCCACCAGACGGCCGTTCTCCAACTCGCTTCCCGGCTGCTTGCGGCCTGCCCGCATCACTTGATGGTCTTCGTGGCACCGGTTGATTTCCGGCCGAACGGGCAGCGGTCTCTGCAGCCGGATGTGCTTGTCTGTCGGCGGGAGGACGTTGGAGCGAAAGCGATCGAACAACCGCTGATGCTTGCGGTCGAGATTCTTGCGCCTGCTACGCGCTCGAAGGACCTGCTGTTGAAGCGTGGGTTGTACGAGCAGGCCGGGGTTGCGTCGTACTGGATCTTTGATCCAGAGCAGGAACAGCTCACGGTGCTCGAACTATCCGACGGCCGGTATGTCGAGCGGGCCGTCGTCAAGGGCAGTGACGCCTTCGACGCAACGTTGCCCTTCCCGGTGCGGGCCGTCCCCGCGGAGTTGGTGGGGTAGCGGTTCAGAATGGCGACGGTACCAAGACGCGCCAAAGCGTCGCGCGGCCCTCGGTTGACGGCCGCCTGAATTGCAGGAACGGTGTACGACGAGTCCGCCTGAGGTAGACCGCGCTCGGAGCGGTCATAGACGGGGTCAGTTGCATCAGCTAGCGCGGTGTAGGTGCACGCGGCGACAGGCACGACCTCGGACGCCGAGGCAACAGCGAGCGGGCCGGCCGTCGACGCCGAGCCACGACACCAGGACCGCGACAAACGCCAGGACGAGACGTTTCATCCGGTCTCATGCCCAGTGCCGAGCTTGCGCTCGGCGAACAAAAGGCGTCGCAGTTGGTCATCGGGGAGCGAATCGCGCCAGGGCGACAGCGCATCAACAACTCCACGCATGTCGCCAGATGCCCACGCAGTCTCCGCTTGTCGGATGGCGGGACCCTGATTGATCGACGCGGTGTACGCCTTTGCCCGGGCTGATCTGGGTCAAGTCCATTCGCAGTCCCCGTTCCGACTTGTGTTTGAAGAGGTTAGAGGCCGCCTTGAACTGCTGGCCTTAAGTTTGCGGCAACACCGCTGGCTCGAATCGACAATGATGCTCTGTCTATCGCCTGAACGTCACCGGTCGTCGTAGTTGCACGACCGACTGGCTCGTCGCCCTCCTTGCCGCTCGCGACAAGCTGAATGGGGTAGTCGTAGGGTGGTGCAGGCTTGCACGGTGTCCCCATCAGGGAGCGCCAAAGTGCCGTGCGACCAACGGCCGACGGCGAAGTCGTCGGGGACCGCAAGAGCGCTCGCGGGCGGGCCGCGCTCGGCGTGGTCGTACGCCGGTGCGTCACTAACGTCCGGCACGCCGTAGGTTGCAATGCGGGTGTCGCAGCAGCCGCAACGGGCCTCACTGACGGTGTCACCGTCGGCGCAAACTGCCGAAGAGTCGACCGCCAGGAACGACGCAATCAAAGCGATCAGGACGACATGGATGACAGCACGAACACGCGACACGTGACCCCCAGCTAACCAGCCAACTCCCCCGAGCGGACGCGGTTAGGTCGCGGGCTACGCCCGCAAAGTTGCGTGTTCCTGCAATGGCCAACTGCGATCTCTTCGGTCGATTTGGGCGCGAACAGGCCGCTGACCAGACTCAACCAGTTAGCCCGACGTCAGCGGTTCAGCAGCGAAATAAGGGCCTGTCTGTCGGGGAGGTTTTCCGGGCGGATCACGTCGCCAGTGCGGACGTAGTAGAAGGCAGCGCCTACCTGGGCGACGGGGATGCCGAGGAGCTCAGCCCACGCGACTCGGTAGATCGCGAGCTGGAGAGGATCAGCTGTCTCGGAGCGGCTCGTCTTCCAATCGATCACGTCGTAGCCGCGCGCCCCGTCCGAGCGGATCACCTGATAGACCGCGTCGATCCGGCCACGGATCACCCGGCCGCCGATCGCCAAGGCGAACGGCGCCTCGATCTCGTACGGCATCTTCTCGCCATACGGCCCCACCCGAAACGCGTCCATCAGCTCGGTCAGATCGGTGTCGTCGACGATCCCCTCGTCCGCGGCACCCGGCAGATCATCGGGGTCGAGCAGGAACTGCTGCCCGAAGTAACTCTCCACCCACGCGTGGAACCGAGTCCCGAAACGCGCCGCCCGGTTGGGCTTTCGCGGCATCGGCCGGGCCAGTTCGGACGCGAGCCCGTCCGGATCCTTGGCCAGTCGCATCACCTGGGTCGCCGACAACGCGGTCGGCAGCACCACGTCGTACGCCTTCCGGCTGCGGCTCTCCCGCGCCTCCGACAGCAACCGCTCGAGCTCCGAATCCCAGCGAGCCACCGTCGCCTGCTCGTCGAGGAGCAACGACTCCTCGGCGTCCAGCGACGGCCCCTCCGCACGTGCCCGCTGAACCAGCGCAACCGCCTCGAGCCGACGCTCATAAGACTCCGCGTCATAGCCGGCCGGCCAAGCCGCCTGGGTCTGCTCGGCCAGCTCGGGGTTCTCCTCGTTCAGCTCGGGTTGCGAAGCCCAGTCGGCCACCCGGTCACCCGCGTGCTTCTTCAGCATCTCCAGGTACGTCGAGGGTCCGCGCGGCCGTTTCTGGGTCGGCCCCCACCAGTGACCGGTGGCGACGAGGATCTCCTTCGCCCGGGTGAAAGCGACGTACCCCAGCCGGCGTTCCTCCAGCGAGTTCACGTCCTTGCACTCGTCGGCGAAGGCCTTCAACCCCGCGTTCGACAGGTCGTGGAAGTCCGGCAGCGTGTCGGCGTCACCCCGCAGAGGCCAGGGCAGCACCTTCGCGTTGGTGGTCCACTTGTCCCGCCCACGGTCCGACGGGAACACCTTCTGCACCAGCGTGGGCACGAACACGACCGGCCACTCCAGCCCCTTCGACCGGTGCGTCGTCAGCAGCTTCACCGAATCAGCCTCACTCGGTACTGCGAGGTCGAGGCCGGCCGCGTACTCCTCCTCGGCGGCGAGGTACGCGAGCAAGCCGTCCAGTGATCCGTCCGACTCGGTCGACACGAAGTTGCCCACGGCATCGAGAAACGCGGCCAGGTGGTCCCGGCGGCCGGAGTCGACGTGGTCCGGTGTGGCCGTCAACTCGACGTCGAGCCCGATCGTGCTGATCACCCGGCGAACCAGGTCCAGCAGCGGCTCCCCCGCGTGCGTGCGCAAGTCGCGAAGCTCGCCGGACAACTCCTTGAACCGGACCAGCGCCTCGGGCGAGTAACCCCACCCCGAAGGACCAGGATCATCCACGGCCTCGGCCAGTGAGATCACCTCAGTCGAGTCCATCCCCGCCACGGCCGCATCCAGCGCCGCCACCAAGTCATCGCCCGCCGGACGATCTCCCGCGTCGGCCAGGGCGCGCGAACGGTTCGCCAGCAAGGCGAGATCGCGATGACCGATCCGGTAGCGCGGCCCGGTCAGGATCCGCAGCATCGCCGCGTTCGCCGTCAGGTCGTTGACCGCCTGCAGGGTCGCCACCACATCGACCACCTCGGGCAGAGCCAGCAGACCGCCCAGACCGACGACCTCGACCGGCACCTTCCGCGCGATCAACGCCTCGTGCACCGCGCTGAGGTCCACGTTGGTGCGCATCAGGATGCCGATGTCCTTCCACCGGCGGTTCGGGGTCCGGTGCGCCGCAACGACCGAGTCCGCGACCCACTCGATCTCCTTCGAGCGGGTTTCGAACAACCCGACGGTGATCGCACCCTCGGGCGCGTTCTCCGGCGCCTCCAGCGGAATCACGCCGGGGTGCTGCTCGTAGAGCTCGGCCGCGTGCTGGTTCGCCGCGGCCAGGATCTTGCTGCCACAGCGACGGTTCACGCTCAGCACGAACCGCCTGGCCGGCGTACCGTCCGCGTTCTTGAAGTGTTCGGGGAACTCGTCCAGGTTTGCCACCGAGGCGCCGCGCCAGCCGTAGATCGCCTGGCACGGATCGCCCACCGCGGTCACCGGATGGCCGTTCGCCGAGAACAGCGCGGTCAGCATCCGCCGCTGCGAGACCGAGGTGTCCTGGTACTCATCGAGCAGCACGACCTTGTACCGCGCGCGCTCGACGACCGCTACCTCGGGGCACTCCTCCGCGAGCCGAGCGCCGAGCGCCATCTGGTCCGCGAAGTCGACGACGCCCCGCTCGCCCTTATAGGCCTGGTACTCCTCGACCAACTGCAGGATCTCGCCCCGCTTCAGCGCGGTCTCGGCGAGCTTCTTCACCTCGACGGTCTGCTTCCGCGCCGCGGCCACCTCACGGCGTACCGCCTCGTCATGCTCCCGTACGTCGTCCGCACGCAGCAGGTGGTCCGCGAGTTCGCCGTCCAGCGAGAGCAGGCTGTTGACCAGCGTCGGCACGTGGTGTGAGGCGAACCGGATCGGTCCGGAAGACCGCCGGACGACGCGCCCTGCCAGCTGGAACCGGGTCGCATCGGCGAGCACCCGCACGTCCGGCTCGAGGCCGAGGCGCAGGCCATGCTCGGCGATCAGCGTGCCCGCGAAGGCGTGGTACGTCGAGACGACCGGCTCGCCTGACTCCTCGGCCTGCCAGGAGTCGAGGTTGCTCCGCAGATGCGCGGCGAGGATCGGGTGCTGGTCCGGCGGCAGCGTGGATCCGAGCACGCCGGCCTTGGTGAGGTCCTCGCGGATCCGGACGTCGAGCTCGTTCGCCGCCTTCTTGGTGAAGGTGAGACCCAGCACCTCCTCCGGCTCGACCTGCCCGGTGCAGATCAGCCAGACCACCCGGGCCGCCATCGCGGTGGTCTTGCCCGAACCGGCGCCGGCCACGATCACACCAGGCGCGAGCGGAGCCGTGATCGCCTCGAGCTGCTGATCACTGAAGGGAATCCCGAGCAGATCGCAGAGATCGGCCGTGGACGTGAGCGTCGCGCGCATCAGACGATCTCCCGGCCTTCTGGCTGGATCGGGCAGAGACCGCGTACATCGCAGCGATCACAGCCGGCGTTGCGCTTGGCAACGAATTCCTCGGAACGGACCATCGCCTCGGCGTCCTCCACCGCTTCGTCCAACCAGGTGCGACCTTCCTCGTCCGCCTCCAGCGGAGCCTGGCCCTGCACCTTCGGCAACCCGCTGTCGTCATGTCGCAGCTGAACCAGCTCGGCACCGCCGCTGCGTGGAGCGTCGCCAAGCGCCTTCAGCTGCCGAGACTCGATCGCGCGCTGGTAGATCGCCAGCTGGACGTGCCGCTCCAGAGCGGGCTTGGTCGGAACAGTGCGGCCGGTCTTGAGATCAATCACGCGGATCGCGCCGTCGCCGTCCTGCTCCAACCGGTCCATCCGGCCCTTCACCCGTACTGCGGGCTTGTCGGTATCCGGCAGCAGTACGTCGAACTCGACCTCGGTGCCGAGCAGTTTGCGATCCGGCCGGCCCTTGTGCCAGGCGACGAACCTCCGCAACGCCTCCTCGGCCTCGACCCGCTCGCGGTCCGAGATCCAGGTCGAGTCGAATTCGAGCTGCGTCCACACCTTGTCCAGCCACCCGTTCAGCTCATCGGTATCCGGCGGCAAGGTGCCGGTGGCGACCGCATCCGCCAGCGTGTGAAGAACCATGCCGAAGCCGATGGCCGAAGTACTGGGCGTTTCGCCACCTGCGCGACGCTGCAGGAACCATCGCAACGGGCAGTCCACGATCGTCGTCAGCGCACTGCCCGACAGAGGCACGGGCAGGTCCGGGTTGGCAATCGGCCGCTCCGATCTGGTCCGCTCGCGCACTCCCCACCAGCGCTCTGGATCAGCGGTCGGCACCAAGGGATGCTGACGGTCGTCGGCCGCGTCCGCGAGCTTCGCCAACCTGTCCGCGGCAACGCGCTTCAACGCTGGAGAGGAGGCCGGATCTGCAAGCACACATCGCAGATCGGCAACCAGCCCGGGCAAAGAAAGAGGTCGGCGGGGTCTGCCCGCGACCAGCTTCAAAGGAATGTCCAGCTCGGTGAGCAACCGCGACGGTTGATCTCCGTCGGCCTCCGGCGCTTGCACCGCCGTCACGATCAACCGCTCGCGCGCCCGGGTGATCGCGACGTAGAAAAGTCTTCGCTCCTCCGCCAGCAGAGCCCCGGCCGACAGCGGCTCGACCAAGCCTCCCGGTCCGAGGCGGTCGGGCTCCAGCAGCGAACCTCGTCGGCGGAGATTCGGCCACCGCCCTTCCTGGACGCTTGCCACCACGACAAGCCGCCACTGCAGACCCTTGGACCGGTGCGCCGTCATCAGCTGGACGCCGGATTCGCGGTACGTCCCGTCGAACCGGTTGTCACCCGCGATGTCCAGCTGCTCCAGCTCGCTGAGGAACGCCGACACGCCCTTGAAGCCGACCTGCTCCTCGGCGCGACTCGCCGCATCGAACAGCGCGCACAACGAATCCAGGTCCCGGTTGGCCGTGCGCGCCGTTTCGCCGCCGCTGTTCGCCTGACCGCGGAGCCGGCGCAACCACGGCGACTCGGACCACAGGGACCACATCACCTCATCCGGCGCGGCTCCGGCCGTGACGATATTCCTTGCCTTGAGCAACCTCTCCCCGAGCGCCACGAATCGCGCCTCGGCCGGAGACGCCTGCTCGTCGAGGAGCAGCGGGTTCGTCAACGCCTCGCGCAGCAACTCCTCCGACGACCTCGGCAGTCGCTGACCACCTGCCGCCTCGCGATCCCGGCGCCGCAGTACGCGGGCCAACCTGCGCAACTGCCCGGCATCCATCGCCCCCAACGGCGACAGCGCCAACGCTCTGACGACGTCAACCGTCAGCGTGGCAGGATCCGCGACCGCTCTCAACGCGAGAAGCATCGGCCGTACCGCGGGTTCGCGGGACAGGGGTAGTTCGTCACCCGCGACGTCGACCGGGATCCCGGCAGCGGCAAGAGCACGGCGCAACGGCGGGATCGACCAGGTGCCGGAACGCACGAGCACCGCCATCTCGTGCCAGCCGACGCCGTCCTGCACGTGCGCCCGGCGGAGGAGATCCGCGATGTGCTCGAGCTCGGCGCCGCTTGTCGAGTACAGGTTTGCCTCGACCTTGCCCGGGCCGTACACACACGCGCTCGCGTCGGGATTGCGGAACCGCTCGAACGTGTCCCGGTCGAGGGTCCCCGGCACGCCCAGGCGGTTCACCACGTTGCGGGAGACGCGCTGCAGCGTAGTACCGAATCTTCTCGTCGTTGCGAGGGCGATCTGGGCCGCCTCTGCGCCGGACGCAGTACGGAACTCGTCGGTGAAACGCAGCAGGCCGCGCACGTCGGCACCGCGGAAGGTGTAGATCGACTGGTCCGGATCGCCCACCACGACCAGATCGCGGCCGTCGCCGGAGATCGCCTGCAGCAGCTTGGTCTGGCCGGGATCGGTGTCCTGGTACTCATCGACGAAGACGACCTTGAACTCCTCGCGCAGCTTCGCCCGCACCTCCGGCTGCTGGGCCAGGATGACCGCGCGGTGGATGAGCTCGGAGTAGTCGAGAACCTGTTCGTGGTCGAGGATCTGCAGGTATTCCTCGAAGAAGTGCCCGACCGCGATCCACTCGGCCCGGCTCGCCGACTGCCCGATCGCGGCCAGGTCCTCCGGGTCCAGCCCGAGCTGCCGCGCCTTGCCGATCACGGCCTGCACCTCGTCGGTGAACCCGCGCGTCTTCAAAGCCGGATGCAGACTGCTCGGCCATTTCACCGCGCCGACCTCGCGGCTCCCGCCGAGCGCCTCGCTCAACCGCAGCGCCTGCTCCGGCCCGGACGGCAGCCGCAACGGCACGTCGAAGGCGTCGGCCGGGGTGAAGCGCCTTAGCAACGCATAGCAGAACGAGTGGAACGTCATCGACGGCATCACCCGGGTGGTTCGTCCAAGGCGCGCGGTGATCCGATCGCGGAGCTCGGTCGCCGCCTTCCTCCCGAACGTCAGCACCAGCACTTCGTCCGGACTCAGCCCTCTGTTGGCGACGCGATCGACCACAGCCTCGACGAGGGTCGTCGTCTTCCCCGTCCCAGGTCCCGCGAGCACGAGTAACGGGCCACCGGGATGATCCACCACGGCTTGCTGATCGGCATCCAGGACAGGAGCAGAGTTCTCCTCGACCCCCCGCCCCTCCGGTCGCACCAACCGGTACCGGGACCCTGTTCGACTGACCACCTCGCTATCCCATCAGACCACGCCGACAGTTCCATCCGTACCCGCCGCCGAGCCCCGATGTTCCCGCAATCCGGACAGTTCCAAAGTGGCAAGGTAGCTGTTGCGCCAATCCCTGGAACGGAAGGTCAGCGATGTTCAATCACGAGCCGGCGGGCTACCGCTGCCCGTTCTGCCTGATCGCAGCCGGTGGCGACGATCACCTGACCACCCAGAACGACATCGTCTTGAGGACAGACCGAGGGATGGCGTTCGTCTCATCCCGTTGGTGGCCGAACAACCACGGCCACGTTCTGGTCGCCCCGCACAACCATCACGAGAACCTCTACGATCTCCCGCCCGCCGACGGGCACGCAGTACACGATCTCGTTCGTGAGGTCGCGATCGCCATTCGCTCCACCTACGTCTGCGACGGCGTGTCAACGCGCCAGCACAACGAACCAGCCGGATACCAGGACGCGTGGCACCACCACGTCCACGTCTTCCCTCGCTTCGAGAACGACAACCTCTACAGCACACCTCACCTCCCCACGCCGGCCACTCCCGAAGAACGCGCGCCGTATGCGCAGAAGCTGCGAACCTACTTCGGCCTTCAACCGCCGCGAACCACGGACAGCTAGTCGGGGCCTCCGATACCAATTGGCCTGACCGAAGCGCCCAGAGGGTGTCCGAGGTCCCGAAACTAGCCGCGACCGGCCGCCGCCGCCCTGACCCTCTTCCCGGTCTCTCCCCGGCCCGACCCGCCCCACCTGTCCGCACTCCCCGGCTCGACCTGCCCGCCGGATTGTCGCGACTACCCGGCTCGACTCGCCGATCCACCGGCCTGATTTGGGCGGGTCGATCCGGGAAGTCGAGGAGCGACGGCGGGTCGAGCAGGGAAGACGGCGTGGCGGGCGGCTCGACCCGCCCACCTGTCCGCACTTCCCGGCTCGACCCGCCCGCACCTCCCCACTCCCCGGCCCGACCCGCCCGCACCTCCGCACTTCCCGGCTCGACCCGCCGGATTGTCGCGACTACCCGGCTCGACTCGCCGATCCACCGGCCTGATTTGGGCGGGTCGATCCGGGAAGTCGAGGAGCGACGGCGGGTCGAGCAGGGAAGACGGCACGGCGGCGGCGGGCCGGGCCGGGGAGTGCGGCAGTGCGGACAGGTGCGGCGGGTCGAGCAGGGAAGACGGCGCGGCGGCGGCGGGTCGGGCCGGGGAGTGCGGCAGTGCGGAAATGCGGACAGGTGGGGCGGGTCGAGCCGGAGGTGGGCAGGCCCCTAGCGGTGCGCGTGTGCCGTGCGACCGAACGGCCGGTCGTGAGAGTGCCGCCGCCGGGTTGCCTGCGAAAGGTAGTTGCCCTGACCACCCTGGCCGGAAGGTAGTCCGCTCAGGCCGAGGGCGAGATGGCTTACGCCGCCGAGGTCTTCCGCTGGTTCCGGGCCAGCGGATTGTCCGCGACGCCACACTGGGCAGGATCGACTCGGCCCCGACAGGTACCCGCGCGATGGCGTCACGCGAGCTGCTTGGCGTAGCAGATCTCAGCGTATTTGTCTTGTTTGTAAGGGGAAACCTCCTCGAAGCCGTTCTTGGTGTAGAGGGCGCGGGCTTCGGTGAGGTCGAGGCGGGTGTCGAGGATGATGCGCGTGGCGCCGAGCGCGCGCGCTACGTCGTCGACGGCTGCGAGCAATGCCGGACCACCGCCGGTTCCGCGGAACGCCGGGCGGACGTACACCCTGCCGAGCTCGACGGTTCCGGCGTCCTTGATGCGGAGACCCGCACACCCGGCCGCCTTCCCGTCGTACGTGCCTAGCAAGAACACGCCGGTCGGCGGAGCCAGGTCGTCGCTCGGGGCTTCTGCGAGCCCGGTCTCGATCTCCTCGGTTGTCCCGCGTCGGCCGAGATGCAGGAGGTAGTACCTGTCGGCTACGTCGACGAAATACTCGCGCAGCAACGTCAGCGCGTCCGGGGAATTCACGTCGGCCGGTTCGATGATCCACACGCCGCGCAGTCTGTCAGCGGATGGCCGCTCAGTCCTCCGGATTCTCCGGCGACCAGCGGGCCTGGCGGAGGTTCACCTTGCCGTTGGTGACGCGGACGCCGTCGCCCCGGAGCCGCTGGAGCTGCTCGTCGCCGACCTCCTCAGCAGGCACGCCGCTGGCGCGGATCACTCGCCACCACGGCACACCACCGCCGTACTCGCGCATGATCGCACCGACCTGCCGCGGCCCGCCCTGGCCGACGTACGACGCGATGTCCCCGTACGTCGCGACGCTGCCCGGCGGAATCGACTCGACCGCCAACAGCACCGCCTCGACGTACTCCTCCCGATCCACGACGCAACGTTATCCGCCGGGACCGACAAATTCAGGCGATCGGCGCGAGGGCCTTCGCGAGGGGCTCGAGGATCGAGGGCGGGGTGTCGAGCGGAAGGTTCATGATCACCAGGTCGACACCCGCTTCCCCGTACGCCGAGGCTTCGGCGACAGCTTGATCCAGCGTCTGGTCAGAGTCGATCCGGACGTTCACCGAGCAGGTGATCTCGCCCGGATCGCGACCGAGCTCTTCACAGTGCCCGACCAGGATCTCCTTGAGCGGCTTCCACTCCTCCGGGCTCGCTACGATCACGTTCCACTGCTGCGCCCAGCGGGCGACGGCGCGGAGAGTGCGCTTGGGACCCTTGCCCCCGATGGTGATCGGCGGGTGCGGACGCTGCACGGCCTTCGGGTTGCAGTAGGCGTCGGTGAGCTTCACGTACTGTCCGTCGAAGTTCGCGACCGGCTCGGTGAGCAGCGCGATCATCGCCTGGACGCCTTCGTCGAACCGGTCGAAGCGCTCCTTCAGCGGCGGCAGTTCGATGCCGTACGCGTCGCACTCCATCTGGTTCCAGCCGGCGCCTACGCCGAGCTCGAGCCGACCGTCGGAGATGATGTCGGTGGTCGCCGCCATGTTCGCGAGCACGGCGGGGTGTCGGTAGATCATGCCCGTCACCTGGCAGCCCACGCGGATCCGGCTGGTCGCCTGTGCCAGCGCGGCGAGCGTGGTCCAGGCCTCCAGGTTCGGCCCGGTCATATCGCCGCTCAACGGGTAGAAGTGGTCCCAGTGCCAGGCGGACTCGAAGATCTCGAACTCGTCCGCCGCGATCCACACGTCCCGCATCCGCTGCCAAGTCGTGTGCTCAGGCCTGGTCTTGATCGCAAACCGCATGCCGCGCCTCCGAGGTAAGGGTTTTCCACCGCCCCGAACTGTACCCCCGCTCGGATGACAGCATCAGTCGAGGCCGAGACGAGCCCGTACTTCGGGGCGGCGTAGCGGGGGCACGGTTTGTGGTGGGACGCGGCGGTCCGGCATCTCCTCCAGCAGGGCTTCGGTGATCTTGGCGACCTCGGCGGCAGCCCGCTCGATCGGGCCGCGGGTGGTCGCGCTCAGCGAGCCGACCCCGGTGACCTTGCGCACGTATTGCAGAGCGGCCGCGTAGATCTCTTCAGAAGTCGCCGCCGGCTCGAGTCCACGAAGAACGGTGATGTTTCTGCACATGCAACGACAGTACGTGCCGCCGGGGACAAACCTACGAGCTATTGACATACCTAATGCCATTAGGTTTTCCTCAAACCATGAGCACAGCCGCCACCGATCGCCGAAGCCGTCGCCGGCAGCAGACCATCGACGAGATCCTCGAGGTGGCCATCGAGCTGATGGAGGTCGAAGGTGTCGCCGCGTTGAGCTTGTCCGCGATCGCCCGGCAACTCGGCATGCAGCCGCCGTCGCTCTACCAGTACTTCCCGTCGAAGATGGCGATCTACGACGCCCTCTTCCAGCGTGGCGCCGAGCTTGTCCGCGATGCCCAGCGCAAGGCCCGCGCCGAGGCGGACACGACGGACCAACTGGCGATCGGCCTGGCCGGAGTCAACGCTCTGAGCCGGTGGTCCCTGCAGAACCGGGTCTACGCCCAGATCCTGTTCTGGCGGACCATTCCCGGGTTCGCACCATCGCCCGAGGCGTTCGCGCCGGCCCAGGAGATGCTCCAGGATCTGCGTGACCACCTGGCCGCGACGGTCGCGGCCGGCCAGCTTCACCCGGACGCCGCGAGCGAGGAAGGCATCGCCCTCTTCACCGCGATCACGGCCGGAGTGATGTCGCAGCAGCTGGCGAACGAGCCGGACGCCTCGTACGAGGAAGGCCGCTTCAGCCGGCTCATGCCCGTAGTACTCGAGATGTACTACCAGCGGTACAAACCGACCAGGGGGAAGAGATGAGCATGACAGCCGTCCAAGCCCGGGACATCACCCGCGCCGACCGCCCTACAGCACGCCTGCACCGCGACGCCGAGATCAACGCCTGGCACGGCCTGTTGGAGGCCCTCGACGGCACCGACTGGCAGCGTCGTACCGTCTGCGAGGAGTGGGACGTGGCCGACATCGTCGGGCACCTCTGCGGTCAGGCGGAGGACGTGATCCGGCCGTGGTCGTTCCCCTTGCGGGACCGGCGCGCGAAGCAGGTCTACCCGGACCTCCCGTTGCTGGACGCGCACATGATGGTGCAGGCCGACGAACATCGCGGTACTGCGCCGGCCGAGCTGCGCGCGCGGTTCGAACGACTGTGGGCGAAGGCGACTCGCACGATCTCACGCAACCCCGGGCTGTTCCGCCGGATGAACGTGAAGGTCGACGGGATGCCCGGGCTGAACAAGCTGAACCTCGGCTACATCCAGGACATCCTGCTAGCGCGCGATCTGTGGATGCACCGCGACGACGTGTGCCAGGCGCTCGGACGGGAGTTCGATGCCGGGCCGTACGCCGAGGCCGTGATCGCGCAGGTGATGCTCGACCTCGAGGACGGGCCGTTCTGGCAGGGGACGCCGGTGGTGCTCGTACTCAGCGGGCAAGGAGGCGGCACGTATCGGCTCGGGAGGGGCGAGCCGATCGCCACCGTTCAGACCGATGCTGTGGGCTACATGCGGACGTTGTCGGGTCGGGATGATCAGCCGGTGGTCGAGTTGCTCGAAGGTGATCGCGCCGGAGCCGAAGCCGTCGCCAGCTGCCGGATGCCGTTCTGAACGCGGCGACCCCCTCCACTGCACGCGGAGGGGGTCGCCGGAATGAACCCGGAATGAACCCGGAAAGAACTCAGTACGAAGGCTGGCTCGGGTCGATCTGGTCCACCCAGGCGACCACGCCGCCGCCCACGTGTACCGCGTCGGAGAAGCCGGCGCCCTTGGCGATGGCCAGCACCTCGGCGGAGCGGACACCGGACTTGCAGTGGAAGACCAGCTGCTTGTCCTGCGGAAGCTTCTCGAGGGCGACACCGGTCTGGAAGTCGGCCTTGGGGATCAGCACCGAGCCCGGGATCTTGTTGATCTCGTACTCGTTGGGCTCGCGGACGTCGATCAGCACGAAGTCCTTCTCGCCGTTGTCCTTCAGCTTGATCCACTCGCTCAGCTGCTTCACCGAGATGGTGGAACCGACGGCCGCGTCGGCCGCCTCCTCGGTGATCGCGCCGCAGAAGCTCTCGTAGTCGATCAGCTCGGTGACCGTCGGGTTCTCGCCGCAGATCGCGCAGTTCGGGTCCTTGCGGACCTTCAGCGCACGCCAGTTCAGGTCGAGGGCCTCGTAGATGTTCAGCCGGCCCAGCGACGGGTCGCCGATCCCCGTGAGCAGCTTGATCGCCTCGGTCACCTGGGCCGCGCCGACGGACGCGCAAAGCACGCCCAGCACGCCACCCTCGGCGCAGGACGGGACCATGCCGGGCGGCGGCGGCTCCGGGTAGAGGCAGCGGTAGCAGGGGCCGTGCTCGGCCCAGAACACGCTGACCTGGCCGTCGAAGCGGAAGATCGAGCCCCAGACGTACGGCTTGCCCAGCAGCACCGCGGCGTCGTTCACCAGGTACCGGGTGGCGAAGTTGTCGGTGCCGTCGACGATCAGGTCGTACGGCTCGAAGATCTCGAACACGTTGTCGTTGTCGAGGCGGACCTCGTGCAGCACGACGTTGGTGTTCGGGTTCGTCTCGAGGATCGACTCCTTGGCCGACTGCGCCTTGGACTTCCCGATGTCGGACTGACCGTGGATGATCTGGCGCTGCAGGTTCGACTCGTCGACGGTGTCGAACTCGACGATGCCCAGCGTGCCGACGCCTGCAGCGGCCAGGTAGAGCAGAGCGGGGCTGCCCAGACCGCCGGCACCGATCACCAGCACCTTGGCGTTCTTGAGCCGCTTCTGTCCGGCCATCCCGACCTCGGGGATGATCAGGTGCCGCGAATAGCGGCGGACCTCATCGATGGTCAGCTCGTCGGCCGGTTCGACCAGCGGGGGCAGGGACACTTGGCGCTCCTCGTCAGCGGGAAACTTGCGGAATCTCAGGGTTCAACCATCGATCCGCTCTCCATGTTCCCGCACCGCCCCAGCCGGGGTCCCCTAGGTCCGCATGCCGGGACGTCCGTCTCACTTCCAAAGCACCTCTGGGCCTCACGGTGGGGTCAGTCGTTGTCGCGGATGGTGGCGGTGAGGGTGACGGGGATCTCCAGGACGGCGCCGTCGACCTCCTGGACCCGGGCTGTGAAGGTCTCGGTGGACTCCTTCACCTTGTCGTCGACCATCTTCACCAGGATCTCGCCACTGGTCTGACCAGGCTCGAGGTAGGAGTAGAAGCTGGTGTCGGGCGGGTTGGTGGTGCCGTCGTCGTACTCGCTCAGGTAGTCCTTGCGGAGCACTGCGGTGCCGTTTTGCAGCACCCCGCTGACGGAGACGTACCGGTCACTCGGCGCGGACAGCTTGAGCGGGAACTTCAGGAACTGCTCGTTCTCCGTCGCGGCGCCCGAGCCGACCGACAACGTCGGCGTCGGGTCGTCGTCAACCACCAGGCTGCGTCCGAACGACTTGTCCAGGATCGCCTGCGTCGGCGCGGACAGCACCAGATTGAAGTTGAGGTCGTAGCTGTCGCGGGTGTTGCCCGTGACCGGCACGGTGACCTTCTGCCGGGTCTGCCCGGGCTTGAAGACGAGTCGCTTGCTGACCTCTCCGACGGACGTGCCCAGGTCGCCGTTCGTCTCGACGTACACGCTGACCGGCAGCGCGCTCGGCCGTGACATGGTCACCCAGTAGTCGAGGTTCTTGGTGCCGCTGTCGCCCTCCGGCACCTTCAGACCGGTCGTCGACAACCGCGGCAGCCGTGCCGGAGCCGACCGCCCGAGGTCCGCCTTGGAGAATGCCAGATCGCTGACGAACACCGAGCCGCCGGCGATCCGGTCGGTGCGCAACTCGACCGCTCGTACGTCGCGCAGGTCGATCCCCTTCAGCAAGGTGGTCGGGATCCGCACAGTGCGCAGCAGGTTCTTCGGCAGCCCGCTGTCGTTCGACCCGGGCATCCGCACAAGGGCATCACCCAGGCTGGATGCCTTTACCGCGACCGCCTTGGCGTGACCGTCGACCACCCGCACTGTCAGGTCGGTCCGGAGAGCACCGGCCGGATCGGGAGCCGCGCGGAACGAGAGTGCGGAGTATCCGCGGACGTCACGCTGCTTGGCGGACACGTTGATCCGCAGTACCCCGTTCTTGCCGGTCCACGTCAGCTTGGTGACTGCTGTGGTGGGGGTCTTCGCCGCGTACCACGCCTCGACCCAGTGCGGCGACTGTGAACTGTCGTCGGTCTTCACACAGTCCGACGAGCACACCGTCGCCTTCACGCTGCCGGTGACCGCTCCAGCCGGCAGTGCCTGGTCGAAGTGGTTCAGATCCCGTCGCGTCCCCGCGGGCGCCTGTGAAACAACCCGTACTACGGCTCGCCCGGCCGAGGTGGCTCGACTGTTCGATCCGTCGAGCAGGCCGAGGAACTTCGTCTCGTGGCCCAACTGGAGCCGGAAGAACCCCGCGACATAAGCGGTTCCGACGGCCTGCTGCTCCCTGGCGGTCAGCCGGCCCGCGTACTTCGCGCCGCAGGGCGAGGCCTTCTCGTCGCCCCACCAGTCGTCGTTCGAGGGTGCCTCCGACTGACCGGGGGTCCACTCGGTGTTGAAGAAGTTGTGGTTCGCCCCGAGCACGGTCACCGTCGACCTCGGCGCCGCATCACCAGTCACGGAGTACCGGGTGTCGTCGTAGAACTTCTGCCCCTGCAGGTCGGAGACGTCGCCGTCGCAGTACGGCAGGACAACGCTCATCGCGACGCCGGGGACCGTGGACCGGGCGAAATCGGTCGGCGCCAGCGGCAGGACTGCCCGGATCCCGTACCTGCCGCCGCGGTCCGCGTTCAGCACCGCGGCACGGGCGACCCCCTCACCACCGCGGGAGTGACCCATCAGGCCGATGTTCTGCAGATTCACCTTGCCGACGAACGTCCGGCCGAACGGGCCGCCGCCGATGGTGGACCACTTCTTCCACAGATCCAGGTGGTCCAGGATCAACTCGGCGCGAGCCTGCGCGCCCGAGTCGTACACGCCGCCGTCGTACGCGTTCACGGCGTTCGCGCTGATCGACACGACCTGGTAGCCGTTGCTGGCAAGCGCCTTCGCCGGACCGTCGTACCCGCGGAAGCTCGGCACCGGCTTCGCGCCGCCGCTGCACGGCCACGGCTTGTCCGCCTGCCCGGATTGGTCGCCGCCGTAGCAGTACTCGTGCCGGCCGTGCAGGAAAATCACCAGCGGGCGAGCGCCGACGGCTCCGTGGGGTGAGTACACCTTGCCGCGCATTTCTGACTTCTCCCCCAGCCCCGGCAGGGAGACGGCCTGATCACCCAGGTTGTATTCGGCCGTGTCGACCGAATAGTGGCCGGTGGCACCAGGATCGTCAGGCAACAGCGGACCTTTCGGCGCGTTCAACCAGTCGGCATCCGTTCCGCCGCCGCCCACACGCCGCGACCTCTGGTTGCCCTTGGCCGCGTCCGAGGACCAGACCAACTGGACGTTCTTTGCCTTCAGCACCGTTGGATCCGGGCTGACCATCGTCACGGTCCGCCGGTCCGCCGACTGCCGCGCCACTCCGACCGGAACGCCATCCACCGCGAGTAGCGGCAACGCGTCGCGCATCGGCGCGGGGTCGTTCAGCCGCAGCGTGATCCGGAAGCCGCCGGCAGCCGGCTCGACCGTCCAATCCTTGCCCTTGGCAACAGGTGCAGGTGCCGCCGCTGCATCGGCCGCCGGCGCCAACCCCACCCCCAGTAGTGCGAACATCCCCAGCGACAGCCCGATCAACCGCACGGTGTTCCCTTCGTCGACGAACAAACCACTTCGTCTGACTCCACGAGCGGGCGGTCGGTTGTCTACGTCGACGAATCGGTGCAGGGATCATCCCACGGGATGACAGTCACCGCTCCGATTGACGACCCGGGTCGCTACTGCGGCAGCTCGCGAACTGCTACGCGATCAGCTGGCGGAAGGCGATCTCGACCTGCTCGGGGTATTCCATCTGCGCCACGTGACCGGACTTGGGGATGTAAAGCAGTCGAGCGTCGGGGAAGGTGCGTTGAGCCTTGGTGCGAATCCGCGCATCGACCAGCCGGTCCTTGCCGCCATAGATCAGGAGCACAGGGCAACTGATCTTCGCCGCGTCGGCCCACAGCGATCGCCGCGGCGGCGCAAGGTACGACAGCAGGACGCTGCGAGCCCCCTCGAGAGTGGCTTGCGTCCCCCACGACAGCCCGTCCCGCCGACGCAACTCCTCCTCATACACCTGCCGTACTTCGGGGGGCAGCGTGCGGGGATCGCCGAAGATCATCGACAGGGACGCCTGGAACCTCCGGTCGAACGGCAACCGCTTGGTCCGCTCCAGTACAGCCTTGCCCAGCCGGGGAGTCGCGACCGCGGCGAACCAGATCGCGGTGGCCGACGCCCGCGGGTGCGGTAGGGCCGGGGAGATCAGGGTCAGCGAGGCGACCTGCTCCGGGCGCTGCGCCGCAAGAGCCACAGCAGCAGCTCCACCCATGGAGTTCCCGAACACGTGCGCGGGCTGGTCGAACTCCGTGTCCATCAGCTTGCCCAGCAGGTCCGCTTGCTGCCGGATGCCCCCCACGCCCGGCAGCGGCGGAGTACGGCCGAAGCCAGGCAGGTCCGGCGCGAGGCCGCGGACGGTGTCGTTCAGCAGCAGACCGAGTGCGGTCCAGTTCAGCGACGAGCCCCCGAGTCCGTGCACGAAAAGAGCGGGAGGTAGGTCCTTCGCCGCTCCCGGCGTCTCCCTGACCAGCAACTCGCCGCCGGCGACCGGCACCTTGCGGGCCGGCCATTGTTGCGCTCCCAACGGCACCGAAGCACCGGTTACCGCCCCGTAACTCTCCACAAAGCCATGTTAAAGCCGCCCGACTCCGGCTTTTGTCGGGACACTGTGACCTATGGCCGCTGGACCGAAGCAACTGACCACTGAGGTCGATGGGCAGACTATGAAGCTCACCAACCTCGACAAGGTGCTCTACCCGAAGACAGGTTTCACCAAGGCCGAGGTGATCGACTACTACCACCAGGTGGCACCGCTGCTCCTGCCACACCTGTCGGACCGGCCGCTGACCCGCAAGCGCTGGCCGGACGGCACCGGCGCGGCGTACTTCTTCGAGAAGAACGCACCCCGCGGTACGCCGGACTGGGTCCGCACGGTGACCCTGCCGACCCCCGGAAGTTCCACCGGGCGGGACGAGGCCGACTTCGTGGTGGCGGATGACGTCCCGACCATCGTGTGGCTCGCCAACCTCGCCGCGCTCGAGTTGCACGTCCCGCAATGGCGGATCGGCCTTTCCGAACAGGGCAAGAACCCGCGAGCCGATCTGATCGTGTTCGACCTGGACCCGGGCGCGCCGGCCACTATCGTGGAGTGCTGCGACGTGGCCATGGCTCTCCGGGAGCTGCTGGGCCACTACGGTCTCGAGGGGTGGGCCAAGACCTCAGGGAACAAGGGGATGCACCTCTACGTCCCGGTCGAGCCGACGTCGTCGCGGACCACCAGCGCGTTCGCCAAGCAGCTCGCGGAGCAGCTGGCCGAGGCGCTACCGGAGAACGTGACCGCGAACATGACGAAGGCGCTCCGGCCGGGCAAGGTCTTCATCGACTGGAGCCAGAACGCCAGCGCCAAGACCACCCTCGCGCCGTACTCGCTGCGGGGCGCCGACGAGCCGCGGGTGTCGACACCGATCGACTGGGACGAGGTCGCCGCCGCCCGGACACCGGCCGACCTGACCTTCCTGCCGGCCGACGTGCTCGCCCGGATCGAGGAGTACGGCGACGTGTTGGAGGGCCTGTACGACGATCCGAAGCCGCTACCGTCTTAACTGTCACGCCCTTGGGTACCTGTCAGTACTTGGCCCCTGAGAGGAGCTCCATGACCACCCCAGACGAGAACACTGCGCTGGACCTGCCGCTCGAGGCTCCGGATGCCGACGTCGTGGAGCAGCGCCAGGCGCTGACCGGCCTCGAGGGGTGGGACGAGCCCTCCGAAGTACCGGTCGAAGCGGACCCGGCCGACGTCCTGGAGCAGCATCAGCCGCCGCCCGGACTCGACGATCGCGACGACGACCTGTCCGATCTGCCGACCGAGGCCGACCCGGCCGACGTGGCGGAGCAGCGCCGAACGGTCGGCGGAACCGACGACGAGGACTACCGATAGGTAGGATTCGGTTGAACCACCCGGGGGTCGCCGTCCGCCGGGGCCGCAAGATTGAAGGAGCCGACGTGTCGACGACACCGGAGACTGCGCCCAAGCGCGGCAGCCGCCTGCCGCGTCTGGCCCGCCGCGCGCAACTGCTCGAGGCGGCCCAGGAGGTCTTCGTCGCGAACGGCTACCACGCCGCCGCGATGGACGACATCGCCGATCGCGCCGGCGTCTCGAAGCCGGTGCTCTACCAGCACTTCCCGGGCAAGCTCGACCTCTACCTGGCGCTGCTGGACACCTCCTGCGACGCGATCGTGGCCTCAGTCCGGGACGCCCTGCGCTCCACCGAGGACAACAAGGAACGCGTCGGCGCCACCATCCACGCGTTCTACGAGTACGTGGCGAACGCGCAGGGTGCGTTCCGGCTGGTCTTCGAGTCCGACCTGACCAACGAACCCGCAGTACGGGAGCGGGTGGAGCGGGTCACCCACCAGTGCGCCGAGGCGTGTTCGGAGGTGATCAGCGCGGACGCGGGGCTGAGCAAGGAACAGTCGATGGTGCTGGCGGTCAGCCTGGTCGGCATGGCCCAGGTGAGCGCGCGGTACTGGCTCGGCTCGGAGAACTCCTCACTCGCCCAGCAGCAGGCCGCCGACCTGGTCGCCAGCCTGGCCTGGCGCGGCATCCGCGGGTTCCCCCGCACCGAGAGCTGACCTCGTTCTGCCCCACTGGTTCTGCTCTGGGCGGACGGGTGAGAGCCGGGGGTCCACACCGGATAGGCTCGAATCGGGTACCGGCGAGAGCCGCCGGTCGGAACGTGCCCGGGAGGGTTTCGTGGAGGTCAAGATCGGCGTCCAGCACGCCAATCGCGAGTTGGTGCTGGAGAGCGAGCAGAGCCCCGAAGAGGTCGAGCAGGCTGTCGCGGACGCGCTCGCCGGGAAGTCCAACCTGCTGCAGCTGACGGACGAGAAGGGCCGCCGGGTGATCGTCCCGGCCGACCGGCTCGCGTACGTCGAGATCGGCGAGGTGTCGATCCGCAAGGTCGGTTTCGGCGCCATCTGAGTCACGGTGGCGTGTCCTGGTTGCGGTGTGCGACGAAGCGAGGACGATGGGTTGTAGACCTGCGTGTTAGGTGGTCTGTTTAGCGACGGGCACCGAACAGGCGCAGGTCAGCCATCCATCAAGGAGGAACCGTGTACTGGGTCTGGATGCTCATCGTGAGTCTCATCGCCGGCATCATCTTCGGGCCGCTTGCCCGGCTGGTGCTTCCGGGCAAGCAGAACATCAGCCTCGGCTGGACCATCCTCGGCGGCGGCATCGGCGCCTTCATCGGCGGCCTGATCGCCAAAGCCCTCGGCGTCAAGGACACCAGCGGACCCGACTGGACGCAGTACCTGATCCAGATCGTCTGCGCCGTCATCGTCGTCGCGATCATCGCGGGATACCAAGGCAGATCAAGAACCTCTGCTGCCTGATCCGCACCACCACAGCGGCCGCCACCCCACTCGGGGCAGGCGGCCGCTCTGCTGTTCGGGCTCAGGCCTGGAGGCCGAGGGCGGTCATGCGGGCGGTGTGGGCTTCGGTCAGGCGGGTGAACATGCGGCCGATCGCGGCCAGGTCGAGGCCTGGACGGTCAACGCTGCCGGCCAGCAGGGCAGCGAGCGGATCACGGTCCGCGGCGATCCGCTGGGCCTGGCTCAGCGCCTCGCCGACGAGCCGGCGTCCCCACAGGGCAAGGCGGCCGCCGAGCTTCGGGTCCTCCTCGATCGCGGCCCGCACCCGGTCCACCACGAACTCGGCCTGGCCGGAATCCGCGAACACCTCGAGCACCAGGGCCCGGGTCTCCGCATCCACGTACGCCGCGACCTCCCGGTAGAAGTCGTTCGCCAGACCGTCACCGACGTACGCCTTCACCAGGCCCTCGAGCCAGTCCGCCGGGGCGGTGTGGTCGTGGAACGCGTCCAGCGGGGTCACGAACGGTTCCATCGCGTCCATCGGGTCGACCCCGAGCTCGACCAGCCGGTCCCGCAACTGCACGAAATGCCCGAACTCGGTGGTCGCCAGCTGGGCCAGCTGGGCCTTGTCGTCGAGGGTGGGGGCGAGCTTCGCATCCTCGGCGATCCGCTCGAACGCGGTCAGTTCGCCGTACGCGAGGACACCCAGCAGATCCACAGCCGCGGCCCGGTAGGCGGGATCATCGAAGGCCGTCAATTCCGTCATGGGCCGCACACTATCGGGCAGCCGGTACCGAGGCCGGATGTGCGCGGGGCGGCCGTACCTGGTATTCCCGCTACACTGGAGGTTGTTTCGCCGGTGACGCGCCCAGATGGGCAAGCTGGTGCGAGCCGCTTGCACAGTGTCCCGCGCCGTGAAGTTCAGGCGCCCGGCCCTGTTGCAACTGTCCGCACAAGCATGTGAGAGGCGATCAGCCTGACCACCTTCCGAGAGCTCGGGGTCCTGCCCGAGATCTGTGACGCGCTCGATCGCGTCAACATCGTGGAGCCATTTCCGATCCAGGAGATGACGCTCCCCGTCGCACTGATGGGGACCGACCTGATCGGCCAGGCCCGAACCGGCACCGGGAAGACCCTCGGGTTCGGTATCCCGCTGCTGCAGCGCACCATCTCCCCCGGCGAAGCCGACTACGAGGAGCTGGCCGCACCCGGCAAGCCGCAAGCGCTGGTCGTCACCCCGACCCGCGAGCTGACCATCCAGGTCGCCAAGGACCTGGAGACCGCGTCGACGGTCCGCACCGTCCGCATCCTCACCATCTACGGCGGGGTCGCTTACGACCCGCAGCTGGATGCCCTGAAGTCCGGCGTCGACGTCGTCGTCGGTACGCCGGGACGGCTGCTCGACCTGGCCAACCGCGGCGTGCTCGACCTGAGCCACATCAAGGTGCTGGTGCTCGACGAGGCCGACGAGATGCTCGACCTCGGCTTCCTGCCTGACGTGGAACGCATTCTGCGCAAGACGCCCGAGCTCCGCCAGACGATGTTGTTCTCGGCAACCATGCCGTCCGCCGTGGTCTCGTTGGCCCGCACGCACATGCGGCACCCGCTGAACATCCGGGCAGAGTCGCACGACGACTCCCAGATGGTCCCGGCCACCGCGCAGTTCGTCTACCGCGCGCACGACCTGGACAAGCCGGAGGTCGTCGCCCGCATCCTGCAGGCCGAGGACCGCGGCCGGGTGATGATCTTCTGCCGCACCAAGCGCGAAGCGTCCCGGCTCACCGACGACCTGATCGACCGTGGGTTCAAGGCCGCCGCGATCCACGGCGACCTGAACCAGCAGGCCCGGGAGCGGGCGCTGACCCGCTTCCGCGGCGACAAGATCGACGTACTGGTCTGTACCGACGTCGCGGCGCGTGGCATCGATGTCGAGGGCGTCACCCACGTCATCAACAACACCTGTCCCGAGGACGAGAAGGCCTACGTGCACCGGATCGGCCGCACCGGCCGCGCGGGTGCGAGTGGCATCGCCGTCACCTTCGTCGACTGGCCGGACCTGGTCCGCTGGAAGACGATCAACAAGGCGCTCGACCTGCCCTACGACGAGCCGCAGGAGATCTACTCGACCTCCCCCGAGCTCTACCACGATCTCGGCATCCCGACCGAGGCGAAGGGCCGGATCAAGCCGGCCCGTCCCGCCGAGGAGAAGCCTGCCCGCGAGAAGCCGGCCGGGCGTACGGCCGAAGAGGGCGAGTCGGGCGAGCGGACGGCCCGGAAGCGGCCCAACCGCAACCGGCGACGGCTCCGCTCGGGGCAGCCGCTCGAGGGCGAGGTCGCGGCCAAGGAGAAGTCCGAGGCGGACGTGACCGCCAAGACCGAGGTCCCGCCGACCGCTGAGTCGTCGTCACAAGCAGCCGAGGCGCCGCGGAAGTCCCGGCAGCGCACGCGCCGCCGCAGTACCTCTGAGGCCACGAAGGGCAGCAGCGAGCTCGAGGCTGACGTCCAGGCCGCAGCAGAGCCCAAGGCCGAGGCGCCGCGCAAGAAGGCGGCACCGCAGAAGGCTGAGGCGCCGGTGAACGGGATCATGCCGACCTTCACCTCGCCGGAGTAGCCGACCGGTCCGTGCCACAACTGTGACCCGCCGACCGCAACAACCCGCGCGGTCCCACCCGTCCTAGGTCCGAACTGACCATCGGGCGGGAAGGGTGTGGCGATGACGAGGACGCGTTTCACGGCCGCGGCAGCAGGAGCGATCCTGACCGCGGCCGTTCTGCTGTCCGGCTGTAGCGGCAGCAACGGCGACTCCGGTACTTCGGGCGGCGCCGCGGCGGTTCCGGAACAAGCCGACGGGGGCGTCTCCAAGGGTGACGTGGCCACGGACGGCAAGGCGCCAGTACCGGCGCCGCAGGCCCAGCCGACGGTGACTCGCGCGATCATCAAGACCGGGACGCTCACCGTCGAGGACCCCGACGTCGACGCGAAGCGGCAGGATGCGATCACGATCGTCGCGTCGCTGCGAGGGCAGGTCGCCTCGGAGGACACCGGAAGCGATGCGGACGGCAAGATCACCCGGGCGAACCTGGTGCTCAAGGTGCCGACCGCGTCGTACGAGACCGCGATCCAGCGCCTGTCCGGCCTTGGCAAGCGGACCGCGATCCATCAGGAATCGAGCGACGTCACCGAAGCGGTGGTCGACGTGGAGAGCCGGATCTCCTCGCAGCGGGCGAGTCTGCAACGGATGCGGACGTTGCTGGCCAAGGCGAACACGATCGGCGAGATCGTGTCGGTGGAGACCGAACTGACCCGCCGGGAGGCCGACCTGGAGGCGTTGCTGGCCAAGCAGAAGGCGCTCTCCCTGCAAACGGAGCTGGCAACTCTGTCTCTTGTGCTGGCAGAACCGGGCAAGGCGCCGGTGGAGCAGAAGAAGGATCGTGGCTTCCTGGCTGGGCTTAAGGGCGGCTGGGACGCGTTCACCGCTACGTTCTTCGCGCTGGCGACGGCTCTGGGTGCGGTGTTGCCGTTCCTGATCGCCTTCGCGCTGATCGCTGTCCCGCTTTGGCGGTACCGTGGTCGCCTTCGTCGGACTCCCGCTAGCGTGTCCGCTGGTCCTCCGACGCAGCCGGATGCCAGCTAGACCATGGCAGCCGCGAGCGCCCTGTACGCCTTGGCGCCGGCCGTGGTCGATGCCGTGGTGAGGATCGTGTTGCCGATCGCCGGGGCCTCGGCGAAGCGAATGGATTTCGGGATGGACGGGGCGAGCACCGTCAGCGAATAGGTGTCGGCGATGGTTTCCAGCACGGCCCGAGCGTGCGTAGTACGGCCGTCGTAGAGGGTCGGCAGGACGCCGAGGATCCGCAGATCCGGGTTGGTCAGGCGCTGGACATCGTGGATGGTGTCCAGCAATTGACCGACACCGCGATGCGCGAGGGTCTCGCACTGCAAGGGAATCAGCACATCCGACGCCGCCGACAAGCCGTTCACCGTCAGCAGTCCGAGGGTCGGCGGGCAGTCGATCACGATCCAGTCGTACGCCGACCGCAACGGGCGCAGGGCCGTTCGTACCATCTGCTCCGGCCCACTCTCGGCGGCCAGGCGGACCTCGGCCGTGGCCAGCTCGATCGTCGCCGGCAGCAGATCCGGCCCTTCATCGGTGGAGACCAGCACGTCCCGCGCCTTCTCCCCGCCGAGCAGGACGTGATGGATCGACCTGTCCAGGTCCTCCGGGTCGGTTCCGAGCGAGAACGTCAGGCAGGCCTGGGGATCGAGGTCGACCAGCAGCACGCGCTGACCGAGCTCCACCAGGGCAGCACCTAGGGAGGCAACCGTGGTCGTCTTGGCCACGCCGCCCTTCTGGTTGGCAACCGCGAGTGTGCGAGGCACCCGCACATTGTGCCGCACCGTGGCATACCGTTGACACGTGAGTACGCCGCGCACGCTGACGCTGCCAGAAGGGGTCCGCCCCGCGAGCCTCGAGACCGACCGTGGCACCTTCGCCACCTTGCAGGCCAGGCCGGACGTCGGTACGCCGCTCGGCACGGTGTTGCTGGTTCCCGGCTGGACCGGCAGCAAGGAAGACTTCACCCCGCTCGTGGACCACCTCGCGCGGTACGGCTGGATCGCCGTCGCCGTGGACCAGCGCGGCCAGTACGAGACGCCTGGCCCCGCCGACGCCACGGCGTACACGCTGGCGGAGTTCGGAGCGGACGTCGTGGCGATGAGTAAGGCGCTCGGCGGCTACAGCCAGCTCGTTGGGCACTCCTTCGGCGGGTTGGTCGCGCGGGAGGCGGTGCTGACCGACCCGAGCGTGTTCTCCACGATCACGCTGATGTGCTCCGGCCCTGGCGGTTTCAGCGACGAGGCGAAGCGACAAGGACTGCAGATGCTCGCGTTCGGCCTGGACAACCTGCCGATCGAGCAGGTGTACGACCTGAAGCTCGACCACGACAGTAAGGAACCCCAGTACGTCGCGCCAGCCGAGGACGTCGCCGCTTTCCTGCGCAAGCGGTTCACCGGAAACGTGCCGGCGAGCCTCGCGGAGATCACCCGGCGACTGATCGATGCCGACGACCGCACAGAGCAGCTCGCGAAAACCGGCGTCCGGGCCCAGGTGATGTACGGCGAGACCGACGACGGCTGGCCGCTTGCGGTGCAGGACGCGATGGCGGACATCCTCGGCGTGCAGCCGCAGATGATCGCCGACGCAGGACACTCCCCGGCGATCGACCAGCCCGCCGCGACGGCACGGATGCTGGTCGAGTTCTTCCACGACCGCTGACGAGCCCCCGTGCACCCCTGGCGGCCTAATCTGGTCTAGTCAAGCGAGGGGGCCGCCCCAATGGCTGGACCCTCAGCCCACGGCACACCGAGTTGCTCCTGGGAGATCCCGCCAGGGTCCGGGTCTCGGTGGCTCCGGCGCCGATGGCCAGCCTGATCTCCCTGGTCGTTGACGCGCTCGGCGGCCCTCGCCAAGGCATCGCCCCGGAGTGGACTCGTGCCGTTCGCCGCGCACTGCCGGCAGAGGCCGCTCAGGCAGTCACGCCGATGTTCGACCGGACGCGCGCGCTGCTGCCGGCGTGCCTGACGCCCGCCGCTCTGGCAGCAGTCCGCGGCGCTCCGGACCCGCGAGGCCGAGCGGATCGGCGCGGCTGTGGTCACCGGCGGCCTCGACGTGCTCTTGTCGAACCTGGCCTCGGCAGGCCTGGTGGTTCGCGAACGAGTGGGCCGCGAGGTCCGCATCCAACGGACTCCCCGCGGCGACGCACTCGTCGGCCTGCTCAGCTGATCCGTTTCACCTCGGGCCGGAGATCGAGGATGTCCAGACCGATCGGGGCAAGGGCCGCTTTGGCAGCCTCGTCGTACACAAGGAGGTCGACGCTGACCGGGTGATCTCCGACGGACTGGCCGGTGCCGAAGATGCCTAGGTCCTTCTGCGCCATCAGGGCCGACACCGCGCCGCCGGACTTGGTGACCTCGTTCCGGCTGTACTTCGCTTGGAAGACGCACACGTTTCCGGTGTACACGCCCTTGATCGCCTGGCGAACCGCGTCCACGTTGCCATGGGCAACACCGACCATCAAGACCACCGGGGCGTTGACCGCCTGCCCCAGCGGGTAGCGCATCGCGGGCTGTTCGAGCTCGGCGCCGCGAGCGTTGAAGAAGGCGTCCACTGCCGGACCGCCCGGCTCCACGATGCCGCCCGGCTGCCAACCACCCGCCGGCGGATCGCACGGGATCTTCGGTTCGGGCACTGGTTGCTCTTTCAGCGGGACCGACTGCTGTTGCACGGCGAGCTTGCGGTCGTTCCAGATCCCGACTAGGTGAGCCTGGCCGGAGCGCGTGCCCTTGATGGTCGACGGATTGCTGAGGCGGTCCAGGTCGACCCCGGTCAGTTGGACCTCGAGGTTCGGCGGGCACGTGGGTGCGGGCTCCTTGCCGGGGAGGTAGCCGACGGCGTTCTGCGGCACCGCTGGGCAGAACACCGGCTGCTTGCCGGCTGCCGCGATCACCTGGCCGCTGACCTCCACCTTGTCGCCGTTGTGCACAAGCAGCGGATCTTCATTGCTGGGGGCAACTAGCTGCGGGGCATCTTTGTGGCCGGGCAGGACGACCAGCGCCGCAATGGCGATCGCGGCGACGCTGGCGGCAGCCAGGACCGGGACCCATCGATGCGGACGCTTGCCCTGGGTGATCCGGTCGAGCTCGGGCTCGGGGGGTGACGGCTGTCCGGCGCGCCACTGGGCGCCGGCCTTCGCCAGCAGGTCGTCGACCTTGTCGACGGGGTTCATTCGCTGACCTCCAGCAAGGAGCGCAGGCGGGCCCGCGCATCGGAAAGAGTTGATTTGACGGTGCCCTCGGAACAGCCCATCACCGCTGCGGTGTCAGCTATCGACAGATCAGCGAAGTAGTAGCAGTCCACGGCCAATCGCTGCCGCGTCGACAACGTGCCGACGGCGTGGTCCACATCCACGCGGGCTTCTACATCCGGCCGCGCCTCCGGTGTGTCGTGCTCGTCGAGCTCGGCGACCGGACGCAACCGCTTGGCCGCCTTACGAGCCTGGTCCGCCGTGATCGCGAGCAACCAGGCGGACGCCGTACCGCGCGACGCGTCGTACTGGTGGCGCTTCAACCAAGCCCGCGTCAACGACTCCTGCACGATGTCGTCTCGATCGGCCCCGACCGCCAGCCGAGCAGCAAGCCGTGCCATGGACGACAGATGCGGGCGCACCCACTCCACGAACCCCGCCCCATCCGAGGGCGGAGCCGTAGAAGCAGTCGGCTCACCTGTCATCGTCGGCACACCTTGTATACCCACGCCGCCCCTCATCCGGTTGGGTCTCTCGCTCACTAAACGACAACACCTGCCCCAAGTCATGGCCCCGGCTCGCTCTTCGGCCGCTTCTCCCACCCCATCGGCTGCCACCAAACCTCCGTCGCCTGCCCGCATCGCCAACCAAGATGTACGGCGATGCGGACGCTGTCCTCCGTGGCGCACTCACCGGCCAGTCCAGCGAGCCGCCGGGGTCTGCGGGCTCGCCCGTTCTTCGGTCGGGATCACAGTCATCCACAGTGACGGGGATTGATGACATATATATCCGGTTTTTGGCTGGTGGGGTGTGATGTTTTCCCTTGTGGATAAGGGCAAACTGGTCGGTTGCGGGTTTGCTCGGGGTCCCCGGCCGGGCGTAGGGTCGAACACATGTTCGGACGGGATGTGG
>NZ_BAAANE010000011.1:0-162041 GCF_039529635.1 Kribbella alba
GCGAGGCGTTCTGGATGAAAAACGCCGACCACGGCCTGAAATTCGGCGGGTTCCTCGCCAACGAAAACGCAGAACTGCTCAACACCCTCATCGACGCCAACGCCAAACCCCACAAGACCATCGACGGCGAACAAGACCCCAGATCCCGTGAGAAGCGCCAAGCCGACGCGTTGACGACAGTGCTGAACGCCGCCGCCGGTGCCGGTACCACCGGTCACGGCGCCATCAAGCCCCACATCACGGTCACCATCGACCTCACCGACCTCCAAAACGCCCTCACCGCCACCGGCAGGCACGCCCGGAACGGCGAGAACGCCGAAGGCAGCGGGAACGGCGCGAACGACGGGCTCGGCGGGCTCGATGGAAACGGCGGGCACGCTGGAAACGGCGGGTTCGAGGGGTTCGAGGAGCTCGCCGGGCTCGGCGGGCCGGGCGGGTTTGATGGGCTGGGTGCCCTCGACCACACCAACCCGGGGTTCGGCCGGTTCGTCTACGGCGGCAACCTGTCCGCCGCCGCCGTCCGCCGACTCGCCTGCGACGCCGGCGTCGTCCCCATCATCCTCGGCACCGACTCCGAACCCCTGGATGTCGGGAAGGAGGAACGGTTCGTCAACCGGGCGATGCGCCGCGCGTTGAACTTCCGCGACAAGGGCTGCGTCGTGTGCGGAGCACCACCCATCCAGTGCGACGCCCACCACCTGATCCACTGGATCGACGGCGGACCCACCGCCCTGTCCAACCTGGTCCTGCTCTGCCGGGCCCACCACATCCAGATCCACCACGGCCACTGGAACATCACCATCACCCGCGGCCGCGTCACCGTCACCCGCCCCACCTGGGCCGAACCCCCACCAGCCCGCCTCAACCGGAAACGACCACCCGGCGCACCCGGCGCAACGGGCGACGAACGGCCACCCGGCGACGAGGGGCCACCGCGCCCGGCTCCGGCCTGGCCGCACACCAGCGACATCCCCTGGATCACCGCCGAGGAAACCGCACGCCTCAACCCCTGGGGCGACGAACCCCACCAGACCACACAGACACGCACCCTGACCCAACCGAAGAACGACACCACCTGGAAATCCCCATGGGACGACGACAACAACGCGGAATCCCCCGGCCCGTGACCCCGGTCAAAGCCGCCACGCCACACCCACTGCCCTCACCCCGCGACCTCACCACCCGCGGCGCCCCGGCCGCCTACAGCTACTTTCAGCTCTCGTTGCCCTTGGCATCTGCCGACCTCGGCCGCAGGAGTGGGCAACCTTGCCTGTTTCGTTCGAGAACTGATCGGCACCACCGCGTACCCTCGCGGGCCGACGGACGGAGCTACCGCACCTGTAGGACTACCAGGTGGCCCGACGAGCCGCCATGGTTGAGCGGTGCAGACCACCCCGGCGTCGCGCCGCCACCTCGGTGTACGAGTGATTCACGGCTGGAGCACGCGAAGCCACCTCCGCAGTGGATCGAGCTGCGACGGAGGAGCGGCGAGCCGAGGTGGGCCGAGGTAGCGACGAAGGAGCAGCCGTGTCGGCTGCTCCTTCGTCGTACTAGTGGAAGAAGTGTCGGGTACCGGTGAAGTACATGGTGATGCCGGCCTTGTTGGCGGCCTCGATTGCCTGGTCGTCGCGGATCGAACCGCCGGGCTGGACGACGGCACTCACGCCGGCCTCGATGAGGACCTCCAGCCCGTCCGGGAACGGGAAAAAGGCATCCGAGGCGGCGACGGATCCGGTCGCGCGGTCGCCGGCGCGGGAGACGGCGAGGCGGCAGGAGTCGACGCGGTTGACCTGGCCCATGCCGACGCCGACCGAAGCGCCGTCGGCCGCGAGCAGGATCGCGTTCGACTTGACCGCACGACAGGCCTTCCAGGCGAATTCCAGGTCAGCCAGCACAGACGCCGAGACCGCTTCACCAGCGGCCAGTTGCCAGTTGGCGGGGTCATCGCCCGGTGCCTGGAAACGGTCGCGGTGCTGCATCAGTACGCCGCCGCTGATCGGGCGGAACTCGACGGCGTCCGCGTTCTCGTCGGGCGGGCACACCAGCAACCTGATGTTCTTCTTGCCCTGCAAGATCTCAACGGCGCCGTCTTCGTACGCAGGCGCAACCAGCACCTCGGTGAAGATCTCCGCGACCTGCTTGGCCATCTCCACCGATACTGGCGCGTTCGTGGCGATCACGCCGCCGTACGCCGAGACCGGATCGCACTCGTGGGCGCGTCGGTGGGCCTCGGCGATGTCCTTGCCGACGGCGATGCCGCAAGGGTTGGCGTGCTTGATGATGGCAACAGCGGGCTCGGTGAAGTCGAAGGCTGTACGCCGGGCCGCGTCCGCGTCGACGTAGTTGTTGTACGACATCTCCTTGCCGTGCAGCTGCTCAGCGCCGGCAAGTCCCCCACGCCAGTGCCGGTAGAGCGCCGCCGGCTGGTGCGGGTTCTCGCCGTACCGGAGCACTGCGGCCTTCTCCCAGGTAGCGCCGGTCCAGGCGGGGAAGCCGGTGCCTTCGCTGGTGTCGGTGAGCACGCTGCCCATCCACGAGGCGACAGCGACGTCGTACGACGCGGTGTGGGCGAAGGCCTCGGCGGCAAGGCGCTGACGCTGCTCCAGGGAGAAGCCGCCGTCGGCCAGCGCGCCCAGGATTTCGTCATAGCGCGAAGGCGACACGACCACAGCGACGTTCGCGTGGTTCTTCGCGGCGCCGCGGACCATCGACGGACCGCCGATGTCGATCTGCTCGATGCACTCCTCGGTGGACGCGCCGGATGCGACGGTCTCCGTGAAGGGGTAGAGGTTGCTCACCAGCAGGTCGAACGGCTCGACGCGCATCTCGGCCAACTGCTCGACGTGCTCGGTCTTCCGGACGTCGGCGAGCAGACCGGCGTGCACCTTCGGGTGCAGGGTCTTCACCCGGCCGTCCAGGCACTCGGGAAAGCCGGTGAGGTCCTCCACCTTGGTCACCGGGACCCCTGCTGCGGCGATCCGGGCCGCGGTCGAGCCGGTCGACACCAGCTGGACGCCGGCGTCGGACAGCGCCTTCGCGAGCTCCTCCAGACCGGTCTTGTCGTAGACGCTGATCAGCGCCCGGCGGATCGGCCTGCGGTCGGTGCTCACTTCGTTCTGACCTTTCGTCCGGTGATGGTCCAGCCGTTGCGTACCAGTTTGCCGACCCAGTCCACCAGTTGGCGGCGTTCGACGTCCTTGATCCGCTCCGTCAGGGTTTCTTCGGTGTCATCGTCCTCGACGGGCACGACCACCTGGGCGATGATCGGCCCGGTGTCCACTCCGCCGTCGACGAAGAACAGGGTCGCGCCGGCCACCTTGACGCCGTACTCAAGCGCGTCGCGCGGTCCGTGGATGCCCGGGAAGGCCGGCAGCAGCGCGTTGTGGGTGTTGATGTAGCGGTCGCCGAAGCTGCCGAGGAAGTCGTCGCCGACCAGCTTGAGGAACCCAGCGGAGATGACCAGATCGGGCTTGTACTCCGCGACGGACGCGGTCAGGGCGCGATCCCAGTCAGCCCGCTCGGCGTGGTCCTTCACCTTGTGCACGAAGGTCGGGACTCCCGCGGCGGCCGCCCGGTCGAGTCCGGCGGCACCGTCCCGGTCCGCGCCGACGGCGACCACCTGGGCGCCGTACGCCGGGTCGGCACAAGCGTCGAGGAGCGCCTGCAGGTTCGAGCCCGAACCGGAGATGAGCACGACGAGACGTGCGGGCTCAGGGGCGGGCGCAACCGGGTCTGTCACGCCGCAAACCTTATCGCCCGGCGCCCGCCCCACCGTCAGCCGGTCAGTCCGGCCGCCGCTCGATGACGGTCAGCCGGTCGGTCCGGCGCCGCTCGGTGACGGTCAGCCGGTCAGCTCTGGCCGCCACGAGGTGAGGATCAGGGAATGGGTTGGGGACGGCGGGCAGCCACCAGGGCAGCTGTGACCGCTGCGCCGATCGCCATCCCAGCGGCGAGCACTCCGGCCGCAGGCAGCGCACCAGGGATCCCTACCTCGGCCATCCGCCCCGGACCGGCAGCACCGCCCGCCAGGACCATCAGCACCAGCAGAGCCAGCCCTGCAACCAGTGCAGCCATACCGCCACGCAGCGCGAACGCGTCCCAGCCCAGCGCATCCGAGTCCTCCGCCGCGATCCCCCGCCGAGCTACGACCAGCCCGGCTACCGCACCGGCGACCAGCGGAACCAGCGCAGTAAGAGCCAGCAGGTACGACGGGGTTGCCCCGTCAGCCGGTACTGCGGCAAGCAGCGGCAGCGCCGGGAGGTTCCCCACGTCCACCCCGGTCGGCGCGATCGACGTGCCCACGCCCAGCTGGAACCCCGGGCCCGCGATGAACGACACGACGTACAGGAGGACGTTCGGGAGCAGCATCAGGCAGATCGCGAACAGCACGACCGACCCGACCACACCGGCGTCCAGGAGTTCCAGCATCGAGGTGACCCGGGAGAAGTGCAGGACCAGAATCACGGCGTACACGAGTGAGGCAACAGCAACCACTGTCAGGACCGCAGCAGCAGCGGCCGGTACTGCGTCGCGCAGGCCGGCCGGGGTGGCGTCGGCGATGTCCTGCGCGGCACCGGACTCCACTAGGACCCCGGTGGTTCCGGCGACGATCGCAAGCGACGCCGCACCGAGGAAGGCCGACAGCGGGGAGACCTTCACGGAGCCGTTCGAGGTGAGCAACGCGATGATCAGGGCACCCAGGCCGTAGCTGACAGCGAGCACCGAGGACGCCAGGACCAACTCCTTGGTCCGGTCGGCGCCGCTCACCCGGGCAGTGAACCTGCCGCCGCGGTACAGGCACCAGGCCAGGAACAGTGTCAGGCCGAGCGGCGCGATCGTGATCGAGCCGCCACCAAACGTGGCACCGGCCTTGTGAGCGATCAGCCACACGGTGGCGCCCGCCCGGACTGCTCCGGACGCACCACCGAAGGAGGCGGCGAGCCAACCGACCACAGCGACGGCCGCGCAGGCGAGCAGACCTGTCAGCAGGCACGCACCCGCGCCGATCACCGCCGAAAGGACCACCGGCTTCGTCGGGACGGCCACCTCGGGGTCGGCGGGTCCGGGCGCCTGGTGTGGTCCGCCGTCACGGGCGCCCGGACGGCTCAGCATGTCGGTCATCTGGCTTCCATCGTCGCCCGCTGCCGGGGGACTGCTCGTTCTGACACGCCGGATATGGAAGACTTCGGGCCCTGCTGGCTCGCTGTTGGTGTCCAGGCTGGGATTGATCGCGCTGTGCCACCGGGTACCGTCGGGTGGAATCAGTCAGGAGGTCAAAGAAGTAGATGACCGGTTCCCACCGCGCACCGCGGGGCGGTAGCCGTGCCGCCGCGCGCGAGGCACGCCGTCAGCAGGCCCGCCGCCGGAACCAGCTGATCGGCGCCGGAGCGGCCGCCCTGCTACTGGTCGGTGGTGTCGGCATCGTAGCGGTGAACGCGTTCGGCGGTGGCGGCTCTCCCGGCAACGCGAAGTCCAGCTCCTCCGACGACAGGTCCGCTGGCGACTCGAACCTGCTCGGCGACGCGAAGGCCCTGATCGACGCCCCCACGGCCAAGACGCTCACCACTGCCGGCGCCTGGGCGATCTCCAGCACGGCCGACGGCAGCAGTGCGCCCGACCGGTCGTTCGTCTGCCAGCCCCAGCGGTTCGCCGACCCAGCCGGTATCCGGACCTGGGTGCGCACCTTCCGCAACGCCACTACCAAGGACACCGCGGTCCAGTACGTCGAGGTCTCCAACGACGCCACGGCCGCTGCGAAGACCTACACCACGATCACCGGCTGGCTGAGCCAGTGCTCCACCCCGCAGGTGCGCCTGGTCACCAGCTACACCACCAAAGGCCTCGGCGATCGCGGCGTCGTGGCGGTGTTCGGCCAGCCCACGGGCACACAGACCAGCAAGTACCGGACCGTCTCGGTGACGACCGCTGGTCAGGCCACGATGGTGCTCGAGCACGACAGCGCCGGTGCTACGCCGCCCAAGCCGGACGCGATCCTCAACACAGCGAGCGCCGGGCTCAAGCGGATCTGCAGCCAGGCCGGCGCGAACTGCAGCACGGGCACCCCGACTGCTACAGCGGCCCTCCTCCCCAGCAAGGAATCACCCGGCTTCATGGCGCCGATCGACCTTCCGGTCCTCTCGACCGTCGACAAGCCTTGGGTGAGCGCCAGCACGACGTCGAGCACCACCAAGAGCGGAACCGGCTGCGAGAAAATCGACCTGAAGAAGTCGAAGGCGACCAAGAGCAAGTCGCTGACCTACGTCACGCCGGACGCCACCGTCCCGCCCGAGTTCGGTCTTGACGCGCTCGTCACGGAGTTCGCCAACGCGACCTCGGCGAACGCGTTCGTCACCGGCACCCGCAGCAACATCGACGGCTGCGCGAAGACCAACTCCGTCGCCACGGTGAAGACGACCGGTGCGTTGTCTTCGGGTGGCATCAAGGGTGAGACGTGGCGGCTCGCCTACGACACCGGCGGCGGCAAGATCTTCACCTACCGGGTTGGTCTCGCGTCGAACGGCACGCACGCCGTCTACCTGGTCTATCCGGTGCTGAAGAACCTCGACATCACCAATACCGCCTTCGCGGAGGTCGTCACCCGCGCTGCCGAACGCTCCGCCCTCTACAAGTAGCCCGTCCGCACGCCCGGCGCTTTCGACTCGCGGCAAGCACGCCCGCAACCGGGGGGCACACGGAACTGGTGTGGGTTCCCCCGGTCATAGACCCGGGGCCCGAACGAGGGGTATGCCCCTCCAGCGGCGCGATCCGGAATTGAGAGGCGGCCCCGGAGCGGATGCTCCGGGGCCGCCTTCTGTGCCGGTGCTACTTCGTCAGGTTCTGCATGATCTCGCGCATCAGGTTGGCCGTCTCGGTCGGCGTCTTGCCGACCTTGACGCCGACGGCCTCGAGGGCGTCCTGCTTGGCGGCTGCCGTGCCGGAGGAGCCGGAGACGATGGCGCCGGCGTGGCCCATCGTCTTGCCCTCGGGCGCGGTGAAGCCCGCGACATAGCCGACGACCGGCTTGGTCACGTTCTCCTTGATGAACGCGGCCGCACGCTCCTCCGCGTCGCCGCCGATCTCACCGATCATCACGATCGCGTCGGTGTCCGGGTCGTCCTGGAACGCCTGCAGCGCGTCGATGTGCGTCGTCCCGATGATCGGGTCGCCGCCGATGCCGATCGCGCTGGAGAAGCCGAAGTCACGCAGCTCGTACATCATCTGGTAGGTCAGCGTGCCCGACTTCGACACCAGGCCGATCCGGCCCGCCCCGGCGATGTCCGCCGGGATGATGCCGGCGTTCGCCTCGCCGGGGGTGATGATGCCCGGGCAGTTCGGCCCGATGATCCGGGTGGTGCCGGAGGCCTGCGCGTGCGCGAAGAACGCGGCGGTGTCGTGCACCGGCACGCCCTCGGTGATCACGACCACGAGCGGGACGCCCGCGTCGATCGCCTCGAGCACCGCGCCCTTGGTGAACTTCGGCGGCACGAAGACGACCGACACGTCGGCGCCGGTCTCCTTGACGGCCTCGTCGACCGAGCCGAAGACCGGCACGGCCTTGCCCTCGAAGTCGACCGATTGGCCGCCCTTGCCCGGCGTCACGCCGCCGACGATGTTGGTGCCGGAGGCAAGCATCCGGGTGGTGTGCTTGGTGCCTTCCGAGCCGGTCATGCCCTGGACGATGACCTTGCTGTCCTTGGTCAGGAAGATAGACATTTCAGCGATCCCTTACTTCGCAGCCAGCTCGGCGGCCCGCTTGGCGGCGCCGTCCATCGTGTCGACCCGCTCGAGTCCGGCCAGGCCGGCCTCGTCGAGGATCCGGCGACCCTCTTCGGCGTTGTTGCCGTCCAGCCGGACGACCAGCGGCTTGGTCACGTGCTCGTCGCGGCCGGCCAGCAGTTCGAACGCCTGCACGATGCCGTTCGCGACGGCGTCACACGCGGTGATGCCGCCGAAGACGTTGACGAAGACGCTTTCGACCTGCGGGTCGGAGATGATGATCTCCAGCCCGTTGGCCATCACCTCGGCGGACGCGCCGCCACCGATGTCGAGGAAGTTCGCGGGCTTGACGCCACCAAACTCTTCCCCGGCGTAGGCGACCACGTCGAGGGTGGACATGACCAGGCCGGCGCCGTTGCCGATGATGCCGACGGAACCGTCCAGCTTCACGTAGTTCAGGCCCTTGGCCTTCGCCTTGGCCTCCAGCGGGTCCTCGGCGGACGCGTCGGCGAACTCGGCGTGATCCGGGTGCCGGAACTCCGCGTTCTCGTCCAGCGTGACCTTGCCGTCCAGCGCCTCGAGGTTGCCGTCCTCGAGCTTGACCAGCGGGTTCACCTCGACCAGCGAGGCGTCCTCGGAGATGAAGACCTCGTACAGCTTGGCGATCTCGACCGCCGCCGCGTCCAGTACGTCGGCCGGGTAGCCCGCGGCCTCGGCGATCTCACGGGCCTTGGCCTCGTCGACACCGGTGGCCGGGTCGATCGAGATCTGGGCGACCGCGTCGGGGTTGGTGTGCGCGACCTCCTCGATCTCCATGCCGCCGGCGGCGGAGGCGATGCACAGGTAGTTGCGGTTGGCCCGGTCGATCAGGAAGGAGAAGTAGTACTCCTCGGCGATCGCGGCGGCCGGGACGATGTTCAGGGTCCGGACGATGTGGCCCTTGATGTCCAGGCCGAGGATCTCCCGCGCCTTCTCCTCCGCCTCGTCGGGCGAGGAGGCCAGCTTGACGCCGCCGGCCTTGCCGCGGCCACCGGTCTTCACCTGGGCCTTCACGACCACTCTGCCGCCGATCTCCTCGGCGGCCGCGCGGGCTTCTTCCGGCGTGGTGACAACCGCACCGACGGTCGTCCGCACTCCGTGCTTGGCAAAGACCGTCTTCGCCTGGTACTCCATCAGATCCACGACTGTGGTCCCTCTCTCGCCTGTTTCGAGTAGGCCGCGGCAGGCTGCGGTGCGTTGAACAGGCACGGTCGCCGGCGCGTTCCGTCGGCCCGAGACTAGCCACCCCCGTGTGTGCCGCGACAGTCGGGGTACCACGCTGAGACGACCATCACAGCCTGCTTGCCGACTCGTGAAAGGCTGATGACCATGACAGAGCAACCGACCAGACCAGTGGACGACTGGTGGCGTAGCGCCGTCGTGTACCAGGTGTACCCACGGTCGTTCGCCGATGCGGACGGTAACGGGACGGGCGACGTGAACGGTATCCGGGCCCGGCTGCCCTACCTGGCCGACCTGGGCATCGACGCGATCTGGATCAGCCCGTGGTACCCGTCCCCGCTGCTCGACGGCGGCTACGACGTGTCCGACTACCGCGACATCAACCCGATGTTCGGCACTCTCGCCGACGCGGACGCGCTGATCGCCGAGGCACACGAGCTCGGACTGCGGATCCTGATCGACCTGGTGCCGAACCACTGCTCCTGGGAGCACCCGTGGTTCAAGGCCGCGCTCGCCGCCGGCAAGGGATCACCCGAGCGGGACCTGTTCTGGTTCCGTGACGGCAAGGGTGAGGACGGGTCCATACCGCCGACGAACTGGCCTGCCGCGTTCGGCGGACTTGCCTGGACCCGGATCGACGACGGGCAGTGGTACCTGCACCTGTTCGACGTCAGCCAGCCCGACTGGAACTGGGACAACCCGAAGGTGATCGAGGAGTTCGACTCGATCCTGCGCTTCTGGTTCGACCGCGGCGTGGACGGCTTCCGGATCGACGTGGCCGACTCGATGGCGAAGGACCCGTCGCTGCCCGACATCGTCCCGGCCGCGGATGGCGCCGTCACGCGGGACAAGTACGTCGGCCACCCGACGTACGACCAGCCCGCGGTGCACAAGATCCACCAGCGCTGGCGCCGGATCGCCGACGAGTACGCCGACACTCCGCAAGGCCCGCGGATCTTCGTCGCCGAGGCGTGGCTGTCCCCCGCCGACCGGCTGGCGATGTACGTCCGGCCGAACGAACTGCACTCGGCGTTCAACTTCGACGCCTTGCGCTGCCCGTGGGAGGCCGACGAGCAACGAGAGGTGATCGACCACACGACCGAGAACCTCTGGGCTGTCGGGGCCCCGGCGACCTGGGTGCTGAGCAACCACGACACGATCCGCCACCGCACCCGCTACGGACGGGACCAGAAGGAGGCCGGGGCGCCTGCGGGCACCGTGCCGACCGATCTTGAGCTGGGCCGGCGGCGGGCTCGCGCGGCCGCGCTCCTGGAGCTGGCGCTGCCTGGTGGCGCGTACGTCTACCAGGGCGACGAACTCGGCCTGTACGAGGTCGAGGACCTGCCCGAAGAGGTACTGGACGATCCCACCTGGGAGCGGTCCGGACACACCATCCGCGGTCGCGACGGGTGCCGGGTGCCGATCCCGTGGAGCGGCACCGAGCCGCCGTTCGGGTTCGGTCCCGGGCAGGGCCAACCATGGCTGCCGCAGCCGGCCGATTGGTCTGCGCTGACCGTCGAGGCCGAGGTGAAGGACCCGGACAGCCACCTGTCGCTCTACAAGGAAGCGCTCCGGATCCGCCGCGAGCAGGAGGCCCTGGGCGAGGGCCGGCTGAAGTGGGACCGCAATTGCCCGAGTGACGTGCTCTCATTCACCCGCGACCCGGGCTTCCGGTGTGTGGTGAACCTGGGCGCACAGCCGTATGACCTGCCGGCCCAGTCCGAAGTACTGCTGTCCAGTGAGCCGCTGGACGACGGCAAGCTGCCGGGAGACACGGCCGTCTGGCTGAAGGTCTGACACCAGAGACAGGAAGGAGGCCCGGGGTCAGCTGCCCCGGGCCTCCTTTTGGCTTTCCTGTCACCTACCGCCGGGCGCCGTCCTCCTGATCGCGACGGTCCTTCTCCTCGCGGTCGCGCTTGTCCTGCTCCTGCTGCTCGCTTGCGGCCCGGCGTTCCCGGTCCTGGCGATCGCGGCGATTCCGCTCGTCTCCGTAGCTCACTTCACACCTCCGGCTGTCAGGCCTGCGACGATACGCCGCTGGAAGACGAGCACCGCGATCACGAGGGGGATCGTGACCACCACACCGGCGGCCATCTGGCTGCCGAACGGCTGGTCCCGGCCGGTGGTGCCGGTGAACTGCGAGATGATCACGTTCGCGGTCTGGATCGACTTCTTGTTGGTCATGCTCAGCGCGATCAGGAACTCGTTCCACGCGGCGATGAAGGTGATGATCGCCGTGGTGAAAACACCTGGCGCCGCCAGCGGCAGGATCACCTTGCGGAATGCCTGCGCCGGCGTACAGCCGTCGACCATCGCCGCCTGCTCGAGCTCACGCGGCATCTGCCGGAAGAACGCGGTCAGGTTCCACACCGCCAGCGGCAGTGCGAACGAAAGGCTGGGCACGATCATCGCCTGGTAGGTGTTGATCCACTTGATGTCGATGAACAGCTTCAGCAACGGGATCACGAGCGAGATGCCGGGGAACATCGAGGTGGTGATGATGATCGCCAGGACGACGTTCTTGAAGCGGAAATCCAGCCGGGCCAGCGTGTAGGCCGCGACCATCCCGATGACCAGGGTCAGGATCGTCACGGTACCGGCCACGATCAGGCTGTTCAGCAGACCCCGGCCGAAGCCGTTGCCCGCGCTGAACACGTCCTTGAAGTTCTGGATCGAGAACGGCGCCGGGATGATCTTGTTCGAGAACTGGTCGCTCGGCCGCCGGAACGCCGAGACCGCCATCCAGTAGAACGGCGCCATGCAGTAGAGGATGATCACTGCGACGCCGACCAGCGGCGCCCACCGCCGGATCGGACTCGCCTCCGCAGCCCTGATCACCTCGGGCGGCGGCACGGTCTTCGTCTGCACCTCGGTGGCCATCAGACCCCACCTCCTACGCTGGTCAGGCCGGGCTCGGGCACAGCGGCCGGCGCCGCGGCCCGCTTACGCTGCTTACGGCCGCCGCCGCCGGGCTTCTTCGCGCGGGCCTCACCGATCACGTCAGCGCCGAGGAGCCTCACGAACACATAGGCCACTGCCGCCACGTAAAGGAACAAGACGGTCGCGTACGCCGCGGCCGGGCCGTATCGGGTATTGAACGCCTCGTCGTAGCCGAGCATCGACAACGTCTCGACCGAGCCCTTGTGCGGCCCGACCAGCACGAACGGCAGGTCGAAGATCCGCAGCGTGTCCAGGAGCCGGAAGAGCACCGCCACCAGCAGCGCCGGTTTCACCAGCGGCAACGTGATCCGGCGGAACGTCTGCATCACATTCGCGCCGTCCACCTTCGCCGCCTCGTACACCTCGGCCGGGATCGTCTGCAGGCCGGCGAGCACCAGCAACCCGATGAATGGTGCCGTCTTCCAGGTGTCGGCCACGATGATCGACAGCTTCGCCTGCCAGCCGTCGGTCGACCACAGGATCTGAGTCCCGAGGATGTTGTTCGCGACGCCGTCGGCCTGGAAGATCCACTTCCACAGCAAGGCCGACACCACCGTCGGGATGGCCCACGGCACCAGGATGCTGGCCCGGACGACCGAGCGGCCCTTGAACGCCTTGTTCATGATCAACGCCATCGCGACGCCGAGCACGGTCTCCAACACGACGCACGTGACCGTGAAGAAGGTCGTGTTGTAGAACGCGGTCCAGAACCGGTGGCCGGTGTCGCCCTTGAAGATGGCCGCGTAGTTGTCGAGCCCGACGAACGTCGAACCCTTCACGATGAAGCCGTTCGCGTCGAGCTTGGTCCCACTGGTGTAGAGGGACTCCCGTAGCGCGGACAGGATCGGGTACAGCACCACGAGGGCCAGCACGATCAGGGTCGGCGACAACAGGACCGCAGCGAGCCCGGCCGTCCCCTGGTTGAACCTCGTCTGACCCTTTCCTGGCTTCGGTTCCCGTCTGGTATTGACCGGGGCGATATCACTCATCTCTGCCTCCTTCTGATTCCCGGGCAGCCCGGGGTAGGGACAGGTCGGGGCCGGCGCGTAGCGGGATCGCCACACACCGGCCCCGTCCGGTTACGTCACTGAGTGATGAGTGAACTCAGCTTGGTCTGCAGGTCGGTGAGTGCCTGCTTGGGTTGCGTCTTGCCGCTCAGAGCGTCGTACGCCGACGCCTGGATCGCCGCGGTCACATCGCCGTACTTGACCACGCGCGGACGCGGCTGCGCGCCCAGGATCGAGGCCTTCAGCGGAGTCAGGTACGGGAACTGCTTGTTCAGTGCCGGGTCGTCGTACAGGGACGCCCAGGTCGGCGCCTGCGAGCTACCCGTGAGGTTCGCCTTCTGGCGGGCCTCGCTGGCCATGAAGTTGATGAAGTCGACCGCCGTCGCCTTGTTCTTGGCGAAGGCGCTGATCGCGTAGTCGTGACCGCCTAGCGACGAGACGCCGGGACCGGTCTTGCCCGGCAGCGGCGCGACGCCGAACTTGTTGACGATCTTGGACGAACCGTCGGTCTTGCTGGCCAGTGCGTACACGTAAGGCCAGTTCCGCAGGAAGAGCAGCTTGCCCTCCTGGAAGGCGCGCCGGCTCTCCTCTTCCTTGTAGGTGATCGCGGCCTTCGGGATCGCTCCGGTCGTGAAGCCCTTGGTGAGCTCTTCGAGACCGGCCAGCGCCTCGGGGGTGTCCACGTTCGGCTTGCCGTCCTTGCCGACGACAACACCGCCCGCCGAGTTGATGGCCTCGGAGAAGTTCACGGTCAGGCCCTCGTACTTCTCGAACTGCCCGGAGTAGCAGTTCATGCCCTTGCCCTCGGGAAGCGCCTGCACCTTGACGCAGGCGGCGAGCATCTCGTCCCACGTCTTCGGCGGCTCCACGCCCGCCTTGGTGAGCAGGTCCTTGCGGAAGTAGAGGAGGCCGCCGTCAGACGTGATCGGCACCGCGTACAGCTTGTCGCGGTACTTGGCCGTCTCGACCGTCGCCGGGATCAGCTTCGACAGATCCGGGAACTTGTCCTCCGGAAGCTGCACGATCCACTGGTTCGCCGCGAACTCCGAGGTCCAGACGACGTCCATGTTGAGGACGCTGAATGCGTCCGACTGGTTCTGTGCGTTCTGCACCATCTGCTGACGCTGGGCGTCAGCGTCTTCGGGCAGCTCCTTGATCTCGACCTTCTCGGTCGGGTGCTGCGAGTTCCATGCCGCGACCTGCTTCGGCAGGAATCCGGAGGTGTCCTTGCCGGTGGCAAATGTGATCGGCCCGCGACCCTCGAGCGCTGCCGCTCCACCCCCGGTCGTGCTGCTACCACTGCTCCCGCTGTCACCGCCACACGCGGACGCGAGCAGCACCAGGCTGCCCGCGACAGCCGCTGCTACGGCCCGCCGTGTGGTTGATCGTTCAAACCTCATCGTGTACCTGCCCTCTCCCGATGGGACGTTCACTAGGTCCTGCGCCGGCCGATCACAGTCCCCCACCGCACTGCGAGCGGCCCTGTCCGGACAGTAACCGAGATCCGCTTCGATGTGTCCTGAGCCACACATCCTTGTTACATCTCGGCGCGGTGAACAGACAACGCATGGCTGTATGCGACCGCGATTCGACAGCGGGCACAACCAGGTGCTTCTTAACGATTCGGTATTACCGATTAGTAACATCGCTGAAACCGGCAGAACCGTTCAGATCGACTGCACACGGTCGCCACTACGCTCCGGAACGGATCCGTCGCAGCACAAAGTCACAAAGAACCACCCGCCCGTACTACGCGCGCGGGCACGCTGGCGGCGGCGTCCGGGACGCGGGCTCAGGCGTCCTGGACGCGGGCTCAGGCGTCCTGCGTGGTCCCGGCTGACTCGGCACCGGCCGGCTCGACCGCGGTCGGCTCGGCCTCCTTGGACGCAGCCTCCAAGGGCTCAGCCTCGGTTGCGGAGGCGTCGCCGACGTTGGCGCGAACCCACGCGACGATCTCGACCGTGGTCGCCCCCGGGGTGAAGATCTTGTGCACGCCGAGCTCCGCCAGCGGCTGCAGGTCGGCCTCGGGGATGATCCCGCCGCCGAACACGACGATGTCGTCCGCGTCCCGCGCCGTGAGCAGCTCGCGGACCTTCTTGAACAGCGTCATGTGAGCACCGGACAGAACCGACAGACCGACCGCGTCGGCGTCCTCCGCGATCGCTGTCTCGACGATCTGCTCGGGAGTCTGGTGCAGGCCGGTGTAGATGACCTCCATGCCGGCGTCGCGAAGTGCTCGCGCGACCACTTTCGCGCCCCGGTCGTGGCCGTCCAGTCCCGGCTTGGCGACGACGACTCGCAGTGGGCTGGTGGCTGGCATGGTGATGGCCTTTCCGTACCGGGGCGCTGCGTTGCGTCCAGATTCGCAGGCTATCCGAGCCGGACCTCACGGATAAGACACGGAGGTGTGTGTTCCCGGCCACGCGGAGCGGGAACCGGTTACCGTGGAAGAGATCGGACCAGTAGCACGGGGGGTCTGATGCAGTGAGGAGACGCCGATGAGCTCCGAAGCCATCGAGCAGCCTGAGGAGTCGGCCGCTGACCTGGCGGAACAGGCGACCCGGAGCAGCATCCGGGAGGCCCTCGACGGGCTGCGCTATGGCGCCCAGGCGGCCATCACTCCCCGAGTCCTCCAAGGTGCGGCGGTCGAGCTCGGCTGGCTCACCACCCACCTGGCGATGTACCCGCTCGGCCTGGTCGGCGCCGCCCGGCACCGCGCCGACCGGCTCAACCTCAGCGGCCTCACGCCGGCCCAGCGCAGCCTGCTCGTCGGCGACGTCAGAGCCGCCGGTACGCCGATCCTGCTCGCCCACGGGATCATCGACAACCACACGGTCTTCACGTTGATGCGCCGCCAACTGCTCCGCCGGGGATTCACCCGGATCCACACGTTCTCGTACTCACCGCTCACGCTCGACGTCCGCAGTACGGCGGAACGGCTGGGCGCCGAGGTCGAGGCGCTCTGCGAGGAGTCCGGCTCCGAGCAGATCCATGTGATCGGGCACAGCCTGGGCGGGTTGATCGCCCGGTACTACATCCAGCGACTCGGCGGTGATCGCCGAGTCCACACCTGCGTAACGCTGGGGACCCCGCACGAGGGCACGGTCGCCGCGCGGCTGCTGGCTTGGCCGTTGGTCAAGCAGGTCCGGCCGGACAGCGACCTGATGATGGAGCTGGCTGAGCCGGCGCCCGGCTGCCAGACCAGATTCGTCGCCTTCTACAGCGACGTCGACCAGCTGATCGTGCCGCAGCGCAGGGCCCGGATCCGTCACTCTGATCTGACGGCGCGTAATGTCAGGGTCCGCGGCGTGGGCCACCTTTCCCTGCCGTTCCACGGCGAGGTCGTGCACCAGATCACCGGCATGCTGGCGCATCTCGACGAGCAGGACACCGATGCCTGACCCGGCAGCCGGTTTGTCAGGATCTGCGGATGCACGTGCAGCGGCTCGTGCAAAGGTTTCGTGAAGGAGACGCAGAAAAGGGGGTGGCGGGGTTTGTAGCCTCGTGACCCATCCGTTATGGTGCATGAGCCCCCGGGGGGAATAAATCTCCCGGGAGCGGACAGTGCCCCTCCCCTGTGACCGAAAGGCCACGTTGTGTCCCAGCACCGTGCCGCGGCTAGCCGCGTCACGCCAGGCAACGCTGCGCGGAAGACCAGCGCATCGCGTCACAGTGCGAAGCATCGTGTAGCCCGGCGTAACACCCCGAGTAGTACTCAGATCGTCGGTTTGACCGCAGCGCTGGCAGCTGCGGCAGGTGCTGTGGGCTTCAGCCACAGCACGCTGGCCTCGCCGACACAGGCCAACTCCGCGGTCAACCTCGCTGCGCTCAGCTTGGGCAACGGTCAACTCTCCGGCATCACCACCGCCCGGATCGAGGCCCGTCAGCTCGCCACCAGGGATTCCTCCCGCGTCGCCCTCACCGGCGCCGACGCGAACAAGAAGCAAGCCGCGGCCGATCGGTTCGCGAAGGCCCGGGCCGCCAAGCTCGACGCCACCAAGGCACTGACGGCCAAGCGCGCCTCCGCCCTCGCCACCGCCAAGGCCGCGGCCCAAGCCGCCGCGGAGAAGGCGCGGGCCTCCGCCAGCCGCTGCGAGATGATGATCTCCGGCTACCACATCACCGCCGGCTTCGGCCAGGGCGGCAGCCGCTGGGCCAGCGTCCACACCGGCACCGACTTCGCCGCCCCGATCGGTACGCCGATCCGTAGCGTGATGAAGGGTGTCGTGGTCGCCGCCGAGTTCGCCGGGCCGTACGGCCGGCAGGTCCGGATCCGGCACGTGGACGGCACCGAGACCTGGTACAACCACATGTCGAAGTTCAGCGTCACCGTCGGCGAGACCGTGTACGCCGGTGACCAGGTCGGCGCCGTCGGCGTCACCGGCAACACCACCGGACCACACCTGCACTTCGAGGTTCGCCCCAACGGCGGCAGCCCCATCGACCCGATGCCGTGGCTCCGCAACCACTGCGGCCTCAACCCCTGATCTCGGCCGGATCCCCCGGCTGTGATCTCTGGCCGGGAACCCTTGACCGACGCGGAAAGCCTTCGCGACGACGGCCGGGTTCTGGCTAGGCTGCCGCGCATGCGTCCGGCGCCTGGTGAAGTCCTGCGTTCTCCGAAGATCCGACCATCCGCGTCATCCGCCCGCACGTCGCTCCGACGGCGTTGCAGACCAACGCCTACGTCTGGGCGGTCGGCTATGACTGACGCCGCGGTCGTGGCAACCGCCGAGGTGACGCCACTGGGACCACCGGCGCGTGTCGGCGACATCTTCGCCCTGCACGCGGAGGCGGAGATCCGGCTTCGAGTTCTCCCGCACCTGCACGACTTCTGGGACGCGGTGATCGCGAGCACCCTCGAGTTCAGCGGCATCCGCCTGCGCAACGCCCTGCCGAGGACAGCCTGATGGCCGACGCGACGACCTACCGGGAGTTCGCTGACGCCGCCTGGCGCTGGGTGCTCGTGCAGGTCCGCTGGGACGACGGCCCGTGGATCCCCGAGTCGGTGCCCAGCGCCAAGGAGCCGGTGACGGCGGAGGTTCCGGAGCACCGGGACGGGATGCACAGCGGGACGGGTGGTCTCGCCCATGTGCTGTCCGAGATCCGGCTCAGCCGGCCGTGGACCGCCGAAGAAGAGGCCCTGGCGACCGCGATCGCCGACCGCATCCGCGCCGGGATTCCGGGCAGCACCGACTACACCTATTTCGACGGGCTCGTCAGCGACCTCGGCGTGCTCACCGCGCTGAAGGCTCCGGGCTCGGCAGCAGCCGTGGAGCGACTCAAAGAGCTGTCCACAGCCGACGGCTGGCCGCAGCCGTTCGTCGTTCCCCCGCGCTTCCTTCCAGACGCCCGGCTCAACGACATGACACTCGGTACCGCCGGAGTGCTACTGGGCGCGGTGTGGGCCCAGCGCAACGGCCTGACCGGCACGCGCGAGCTGGCCGACCACGCGGCCGCAGTACTCCTGGCAGAGGCCGTTCAAGTGCCGACCGGCACGGACTGGCCGTTCGTACCGGAACGGTTCTGCACGAAGCCCGGCACGCAGATGCCCAACCTCTCCCATGGCGTCGCCGGCATCGCCGCCACCCTGGCCGCTGCCGGCGCCGAACTCGACCGCCCGGACCTCATCTCGGCCGCCCGCAGCGGCGCAGAGCACCTCGTCGCTCTGGGACTCGTCACCAGGGGAAAGGGAGACGGCGACAGCTTCGTCGTACCGCGCTACATCCCCAGCGAGGGCTTGGACGAGGACGAGTTCACCTACACCTGGTGTCACGGTGCTTCCGGGACCTCCCTGCTCTTCGCCGCGCTGGACCATGCCGGTGTCGCCGAGGTCGCTGGTGAGCCACCGCTGACGTGGCACCGCCGATGCCTCAACAGCGTCCGTACTTCGGGTCTGCCCGAGCGGCTTCACCCTGGATTCTGGGACAACGACGGCAGGTGCTGCGGGACAGCGGGGGTCGGCGACATCTTCCTGGACTCCTGGCACCGGTCGGGTGACGGGCAGGACCTCGAGTTCGCGCTCCGGCTCGCTGACGCGCTGGTCGACCACGCCGTGCGGGACGGAGAGCACGCGTACTGGCAGTTCGTCGAGCATCGGAACCCGGACCCGCTGCTGCCACCGGGAGTCGGCTGGATGCAGGGAGCCGCCGGGATCGCGGCCTTCTTATTCCGGATCAGCCGCGTGCTGACCGACGGCCACGCGGCCGAGGTGGTCCCCCGGATGGACACCTGGTGGGCCGTCGGCAGGCCGTAGTACGGGCTAGCGGCGCCAGACCTCGGCGGTGGTGAGGAAGGCGGACGAGCCAGGGCGATCCGCGGAACCGTCGACCTGGACGAAGCCCGGGACCGAAGCGCCGCCGATGGAGACCGTGGCGGAGCGGACCGGCGCGATCACCACGCTGAGGCTGTGGGTGCCTTCGGCCAGCTGGAAGTTGTCGGTGGCGAACAAGCGGCGGTCGAGGACGCCGCCCATCTCGATCTGGATGTCGGCCGCCTTCGCGCTCAGCCCCTCCGCGAGGTTCATCGACACCTGCACCAGGTCGCGTTCGACCGCCGGCTCGTGCCAGGGCAGACCCTGGACCTCGAGGAACGAGCGGACGAAGTACCGCTCCAGCCAGGAGGCCAGATCCACGTCCTCCGAGACCACCCGGACGACGCCGTCGAACCAGAGCACGACCGCGGTACCGGAGCCGCAGATCGACCAGTCGACCATCCAGATCGACGCGAACGCGGTGACCTTGCCGTGCTCGTCGAACAGCCGCAGCCCAGGGTTGGCTCCCGCCAGGATGATCCGGCGGTTACTGCTGTCTGGTGCCTTGGGCATGGGCAGGGACCTTCGTCCGGGGAGGGCCGAAGGACCGATTGTCGCAGTCCGCAGTCAAATCGGCACGCCGTGGTCTGTTAAATCTTTTCGACCGGTGCGTACCTCAGCAGCAACCGCTTCACACCCTCGGAGCCGAAGTCGATGTCCGCCTGCGCCTGTTGGCCCTCGCCACGAACCACGACCACGGTGCCCATGCCGAAGCTGTCGTGCACCACCCGATCACCGGGGTTCAGGCTGAGCACCGGCTTGTCGGACGCCGTACGACGGGCCGGCTCCCAGCGGCTGGTGACTCCGCTGGACCCTGAGGTGCCGGTCCCGGACCAGCGAGTGATCGCGGACTCGTCGCGGCGCCAGTCGAGCAGTTCCGCCGGGATCTCGTCGAGGAACCTCGACGGCGGGTTGTGCTGCGGGGCGCCGTAGGCGCTACGGACCGCGGCCCGGGAGATCGCCAGCCGCTGTCGCGCGCGGGTGATCCCGACGTACGCGAGCCGACGCTCCTCCTCGAGCTCCTTCATGTCCGTGAGCGAGCGGGAGTGCGGGAAGACCCCGTCCTCCATGCCGGTCAGGAACACCACGGGGAACTCCAGGCCCTTGGCGGTGTGCAGGGTCATCAGCGTGACGACACCACCGTCATCCGCGGCATCGGGGATCTGGTCCGCGTCGGCGACCAGCGCGACCCGCTCGAGGAAGGCCTGCAGATCGGCGGGTTCGCCCGCGGCCGTGCGCTCCTCGACGAACTCACGGGCCACCGAGATGAACTCGTCGAGGTTCTCCAGCCGGGTCTCGTCCTGCGGATCCGGTGACTTCTGCAGCTCCTCGTAGTACCCGCTGCGGTGCAGTGCGACGTCCAGGATGTCGTCCGGCGGCGCACCCGAATCGACCATCGCCGTGAGCTCGTCGAGGATGTCGACGAAGGCCTGAACGGCGTTGACGGACCGGCTCGCCATCGCGGGGGCATCCTCGGCCCTTCGCACTGCTTGCGAGAAGGGAATTCGGTCGCGCTGCGCGAGCGCTTCGATCGCGGCCTCGGCCCGGTCGCCGATGCCGCGCTTGGGAACGTTGAGGATGCGGCGCAACGAGACGGTGTCCTCGGGGTTCACCAGCACCCGCAGGTAGGCCAGCGCGTCGCGGACCTCCTTGCGCTCGTAGAACCGGACGCCGCCGACGACCTTGTAGGGATGGCCCGTGCGGATGAAGACTTCCTCGAACACCCGGGACTGCGCGTTGGTGCGGTAGAACACGGCCACGTCCGAGGGCTTCACCCCGTCGGCATCCGTCAGCCGGTCGATCTCGTCCGCGACGAACTGTGCCTCGTCGTGCTCGTTGTCCGCGACATAGACGGCGATCTGCTCGCCCTGGCCGGAGTCCGACCAGAGGTTCTTCGCCTTGCGGCCCTCGTTGCGGCTGATCACCGCGTTCGCCGCGGTCAGGATCGTCTGCGTGGAGCGGTAGTTCTGCTCCAGCAGGATCGTCTCGGCGTTGGGGAAGTCCTCCTCGAACGCGAGGATGTTGCGGATCGTCGCGCCCCGGAAGGCGTAGATCGACTGGTCCGCGTCACCGACCACCATCAGTTCGGCCGGCGGTGCGGTCGGCCCGTTGCGGCCCGGCTCGTCCTCGCCGCAGAGCTCACGGATCAACGTGTACTGCGCGTGGTTGGTGTCCTGGTACTCATCCACCAGCACGTGGCGGAACCGTCGGCGGTAGTACTCCCGGACCTCGGGGAACGCCTGCAGCAGGTTGACCGTGGTCATCAGCAGGTCGTCGAAGTCCAGTGCGTTCGCCTGCGCGAGCCGCTCCTGGTAGATCCGGTAGCACTCGGCGTACGTCTCCTCGAGGTGGTTCGAGGTCTTCGACGCGGCCGTCTCGTGATCGATCAACTCGTTCTTCTGGGTGCTGATCCAGTTCAGGATCGCGCGCGGGTTGTACCGCTTCACGTCCAGGTCGAGCTCCCGGCAGACCAGCGTCATCAGCCGCCGCGAGTCGGTGTCGTCGTAGATCGAGAACGTCGAGCTGATCCCGAACCGCTTGATGTCACGCCGCAGGATCCGCACACAGGAGGAGTGGAACGTCGACACCCACATCAACTTCGCCCGCGGCCCGACCAGCTCCACCACCCGCTCGCGCATCTCGGCGGCAGCCTTGTTGGTGAAGGTGATCGCCAGGATCGAGCCGGGATGCGCATCCCGCGCCGCCAGCAGATACGCGATCCGCCGGGTCAGCACCCGCGTCTTGCCCGACCCCGCACCGGCGACCACCAGCAACGGTTTCCCGGAGTGCACGACAGCCGCCCGCTGCTGCGGGTTGAGCCCCTCGAGCAGCGATTCCGGGTCGGTCCGGTGCTTCTTGGGCTCCTCGAGCGGCATCGGGAGTTCATCTGGAGAGAAGAGCGTTGTCATCGTCACCCAGCCTAGGCGCTCCTTCCGACAGTCCGCGTACGACGGTCCACAGGCGCAGCCCGGCACCGTCCTGCCGGCGCGGACCACCCACTCGCCAGAAGCTCCTACCCAGCGACCCTCCGACAAGCCGACGATCCGGCCCGGCGAGTCGCGGATCTGGAAGTCGTTGTTGCCGCCCAGCGCGGCAGGCACTGCAAGAGTGGGGACCTGGGACAGGTAGTCGGGGCCTTGAACACGTTATTTCATGTCCGCGGTCCCCGTTTGGTGTTCAAGGCCGCCGCTTCTCGTCTTCCCTGCCGCGATCGGTGGACTCGGCACGCCAACCCTCTTCGACGGACCCGAACTGACCGACGGCGAGACGCCGGCCCGTCTCCGACTGCTCTTCGCCCACACCGGGAGCGACGGGATGCTCTGGCTGCGGTACGAGGTCATCCATCCCGGTTAGTGGCCGGCGCCGAGCTTTCCGGCCAGGCGCTGGTGTCGTTCGGCGCTGGAGGCGTTCGGCGCTGGAGGCGTTCAGGCCGACGATCTCCACGGTCTTGCCGTACCGCGCGTACTTGGTGGTGATCGCATCCAGCGTCGCGACCGTCGACGCGTCCCAGATGTGCGATTCGCTCAGGTCGATCAGCACCCGACCGGGATCGTTGACATAGTCGAACTGGTAGACCAGATCGTTGCTGGAGGCAAAGAAAAGCTCGCCGGTGACCGCGTAACAGGCCGGTGATCACGTTGGAGGCGCCCTGACCCCACGCTTCCCGGGTCTTGACCGAGTGGGTGTCGGTGACATCGTCGACGAGCTTGGCCGTCATCAGGGATTCCAGCAGTCCGACCAGCGCCACCGCCACGGCGTACGGCGCGATGATGCGCAGGGTGTCGAGGCTCAGCGGTACGTTCGGCCAGAACAGCGACGGCAGGCTGTCCGGCAGTTTGCCCTCGTCGCCGACGGTCGGCACGGTGACTGACGTCAGCAACACGAACCCCGTGACGCCGGTGGGGGCAGGTCGCCTGTGAGCAGACCTGCTAGGAGCAGAAAGGCTGGGGTTGGCCGGTCGTGGTCGGACACGCTGGGGACATGTCCGATGAGAACAAGGTCCTACTGTTCAACGAGCAGTCCCGGCAGCAGTTGTTCCGGCAGCGGATCGTCGTACTGGACGGTCAGCTGAACGACGACAACGGCACGCTGCTCGCCACCCAGATCCTCACCCTCGCGGCCGAGGATGCCGATACCGACATCGCTTTGTGGATCCACTCGCTCGGCGGTTCGGTGCCGTCGATGCTCGCGATCCGGGACGTCATGCGGCTCGTGCCCTGCGATGTCTCGACGCTCACGCTGGGGCTGGCGTGTAGCGCCGGGCAGTTCCTGCTGTCCGCTGGTACGCCGGGGAAGAGGTTCGCGCTGGCACATGCGCGGGTCCTGATGCACCAGGGGTCGTCCGGGATCGGCGGGTCGGCGGTGGAGATCGAGATCCAGGCCAACGACCTGCGCCACATCAGGGACACGGTGCTGGGCCTGATCGCCGCGGATACCGGTCAACCGATCGAGACCGTGTACGAGGACTCGCTGCACGACCATTGGTACACGGCCGAGCAGGCCCTCGAGTACGGATTCATCGACCACATCGTCGATTCCTTCGACCAGGTCATGCCCCTCCAACCGGCCAAGGTGAGCGTGGGGGTAGTGGCCCGATGAGCAGCTACACCATCCCTAACGTCATCAGTCAGCACCCGCGGGGCGAACGCATCATGGACGTCTACTCGCACCTGCTGACCGAACGCGTCATCTACCTCGGTACTGCGATCGACGCCGGCGTCGCCAATGCGCTGATCGCCCAGCTGTTGCATCTCGAGGCTGACAAGCCGGATCAGGACATCAACCTCTATATCAACTGCGAGGGTGGTGACATGACCGCGATGCTGGCGATCTACGACACCATGCAGTTCATCCAGTCCCCTGTCGCGACCGTCTGCGTCGGACAAGCCATCGCTGCCGGCGCTGTTCTGCTGGCCGCCGGCGAGCGTGGTCGCCGCTCGGTCCTCCCACACGCCCGGGTCGTGCTGCATCAACCGGCGGCGCGCGGGCAGGGCGCCATCCCGGACCTGATCCTCCAGGCTGACGAACTGGTCCGGGTCCGGAGCCAGGTGGAGTCGATCCTCGCCGTCCACACCGGGCAGTCCGTGGAGCGGTTGCGGCACGACACCGACCGGGACCACGTGCTCACGGCCGACACGGCCCGCGAATACGGCATCGTCGACGAGGTGATCCAGCACCGCGCGCCCGCGGCCGTCTTCCAACACCCCGGATCCCACCCAACAGCCGCAACCGCCTGACACCGCTCGACCACCGCCGGCCCGGTACGTCGTACGGGCGGAGCGGACTCGTTGACTGTGACCGGGGCCACGTCGGGGGGACGAATGGGATCCGGAAGCGCCGGGTACCGCGCGGGACGCATCACCTTCCACGGTGTTTCGGACGCCGGGGCGTGTGCGGCCAGTGGGGCGGGCCGGGTCACGCTCCGGCGTCTTTGCGGTGGTGAGCGGTTAGGACACTAAGGTCACTGGCGTGAGCGTGCCCGTAGCGAATCCCCGCCCTGATGCCGAGATCGAGCGTGTACTGGCTGTTGTCGCGCATCCGGACGACATCGACTTCGGTGGCGCCGGGACCATCGCGCAGTGGACCCGCGCCGGGATCGAGGTCAGCTACTGCATCGTGACGGACGGCCAGGCCGGCGGGTTCGAGGCGGACCGCGACCGTGCGGAGATGCCGGCTGTTCGTCGCGCCGAGCAGACCACCGCGGCGAAGCACGTCGGTGTCCACGACCTGCATTTCCTCGGGTATGAGGACGGATCGGTCGAGCCCACCAGGGACCTCGTTCGCCGGCTCGTCCGGGTGATCCGTGAGGTCCGCCCGCAACGCCTGCTCGGCCAGTCACCCGAGCGCAACTGGTCCCGCCTGCGGGTATCGCACCCCGACCACCTCGCCACGGCCGAAGCCACGGTCCGCGCGTTCTACCCGGCGGCGGGCAACCCGTTCGCGTTCCCCGAGCTCGAGGCCGAGGGCCTGAAGGCCTGGGACGTCGGTGAGCTCTGGATGATGGAGCACCCGGAGGCCAACCACTACGTGGACGTCACCGACACCTTCGACCGCAAGCTCGCGGCCCTGATGTCGCACGCCAGCCAGCACCCCGACCCGGACGGCCTCCCGGCCAGGATCCGCCGCTGGATGACGCAGAGCGCCACCGCGGCAGGCTTCCCCGCCGACCACCTGGCCGAACCGTTCACTGTCATCCGCCTCAGCTGACCGAAATCCACGAGCGTAGACCTGGCCGACTGAGAAAACGCTGTGAAATAATGCAACGGAACACATATTCACGCATAACTGTGTAACCGCTGAGAATGTATTGACCACAGTCCTTACAATTTAGGTATGCATGAAACCGTAACCCTGGCGATTACCAAGTCGGCGGCCGCTCTGAGCCGGGCGCTTGGCCGTGGCGGGGGGCACGCACTGCCCGGGCTGATTGCTGAACGGATCGACCCGAAATTGATCCGTAAACTAGCTTCCAGATTGCCCCACGGCATTATTCTGGTGACCGGGACGAACGGCAAGACGACCAGCACCAAACTCATCGCCGCCGCCCTCGAAGCCAGCGGTGAACGGGTGCTCACGAACAGTACCGGTTCCAACCTCGTGCGCGGCGTCACCTCGGCGCTGATCAGGGCAGCGGACATCCACGGCACCATCGACGCGACCATCGGCCTGTTCGAGGTGGACGAGGCGAACCTGCGACTGGTCGCACCGGACTTGCAGCCTCAGCACATCGTGGTGCTGAACCTGTTCCGCGACCAGTTGGACCGGTACGGCGAACTGGACACGACCGCGGCCATGATCGGGCAGGGAATCGCCGCGACGAAGGCGAAGGTCTACCTGAACGCGGACGACGCACTGGTGGCGAGCCTGGCCCGCTACGCGGCGTCGCCGGACCTGGTGAGCTACTTCGGGATCGAGGAACTGCCTTTGAAGGCGCCGACCCCTCATCAGGCGGCGACCGATTCGGACCGGTGTCCACTGTGCGGTGAGCGAATGAAGTTCAGCCAGGTGTTCTACAGCCATCTCGGGCACTACGAATGCCCGACCGGGGACTATTCGAGGCCACAGCCGGATGTCTCGATCGCCCACGTCGACGGCGCCGATCTGGAAGGGGCTCGATTCGAGGTCGCGATCGGCGGAAAGCGCAGCGAGGTGAGTTTCTCGCTGCCCGGCACCTACAACTTGTATAACGCCCTGGCCGCTATCAGCCTGACGGCCGGGCTGGGCATCGAGCAATCCGTCACGGCGAAGACACTGGAGACGACCGAGGCAGCTTTCGGGCGGCTGGAAAAGGTGCGGCTTGACGGCAGAACGTTGTATGTGCTGCTCATCAAGAACCCGGTCGGATTCACCCAGGTGCTGGACACGTTCTTGATCGGCCGGCCGAACCTGCGGGTGCTGATGGCGGTGAATGACCTGGCTGCGGACAGCCGCGACGTCTCCTGGCTGTGGGACGTGCCGCTGGAAGCCCTTGCCCAGAGTCGACCCAAGGTCATCACGGCCGGCACCAGGGGCGCCGACGTGGCCCTCAGACTTCACTACGCCGGCACGGAGGCCGAAGTCGCGACAAGCCTGGAGGACGCCGTGACGGAACTGGTCCGGGATACGCCGCCGGGCGGCGGCGCCTATATCCTGCCGACCTACACCGCGATGCTGCAGATACGCAAACTGCTGGCCAGGCGCACGCAATTGCAGGACGTGTGAAAATGACAAAGCTCAGGATCGCGCATTTGTATCCGCGTGAATTGAACACGTATGGCGACCTCGGCAATATCATCACGCTGGTGAAGCGACTGGAGTGGCGCGGTTACGAGGCCGAGGTGCTGAATGTGGAGCGCGGTGAGCCTTTCGACTTTTCCGGCGCCGACCTCGTTTTCGGCGGCGGCGGGCAGGATTCCGTCCAGGTGGCGATGGGAGAAGATCTGTGCCGGCGCGGCGAGGAGCTCCGGCAATTGGTGTCGGACGGCGTTCCGATGTTGCTGATCTGCGGCAGCTATCAACTGTTCGGCCGGGCATTCACGACGGTCGCCCGGCGGGTGGTGCCCGGGATCGGCGTCTTCGGAGCCGAGACTACCGGCAGTAGCAGGAGATTGGTCGGCAACATCGCGGTGGACAGCCCCTTCGGGCGCCTGATCGGATTCGAGAACCACTCCGGCGAGACGGTCCTGGAGCCGGGGCAGGCGGCCCTGGGCACGGTCCGGATGGGTTTCGGGAACAACTCGACCAGCGGCAAGGAAGGGGCGATCTCGGGCAACGCCATCGGCACCTACATGCACGGCCCGCTGCTACCCAAGAACCCCGCACTCGCGGACCATCTCCTGCTGTCGGCCCTGAGCCGACGCCACGGGGTGGAGGAACTCGAACCGCTGAACGACGAACTGGAGCACCTGACAGCCCGAGTAGCCGCCAGCCGCCCCCGCGGCCCCAGCGGACGCGGCCCAGCGGCGCTGCATCGCCCTAACCGCCTTCACCACACCGCCTCATAGCGAGATCATGGGTCAACGGGAACCAATCGCCACCCGCCCAGTTCGCCGTTGATGTGACCGCAGACAGCCACTGCGTCACTGCCCCGTTCATCGAGTGTGCGGACCTGGTTGCCTGTAAACGTTTACAGGCAACCAGGTCCGCACAGTCGCGGGCACAGCCGGCACAGTTGCTGATTCAGGAGGGCGGAGAAGGGTGTGGACAAAGGATTTGCGGGGGGTGGCCGGAGGGGTCACCCTTCTGGGATGACGATCTTTCATCGGGTGGTTGGGGATGGGCCCGCGGTGCTGCTGGTGCACGCGGGGGTTGCCGACGGACGGATGTGGGACCGTCAGATCGAGGATCTGAGCCGGGACCATCGGGTGATCGCCCCGGATCTGCGGGGGTTCGGCGAGACGCCGCTCGAGGTGGCCGAGAAGTACTCGGACGCAGGAGATCTGCTGGACCTGCTGGACGAGTTGCGGCTGGACAACGTGGCGGTGGTCGGCGCGTCGTACGGGGCGAACGTCGTCCTGCAGGCGGCGAGCAGGGCGCCGGAGCGATTCAGCCGGCTGGTGCTGATCGCGCCGCCGGTGTTCACGGTGGAACGGACCCCCGACTTGAAGGCGTTCGGCGCGGAGGAGGACCGCCTGCTGGAGGCGGGTGATGTGGACGGCGCGACCGAAGCGAACGTGCGGACCTGGCTCGGGCCGGAGGCGGACGACGAGGCCCGCGAACTCCTTCGGGTGATGCAGAAGCGGGCGTTCGAGATCCAGTTGGCCGCCGGGGACGACGTGGAGAACGAGGACTACGAAGTACGGCCCGAGCTGCTCACGATGCCGGTGAAGTTGTTCACCGGGGCTCATGATCTGCAGTTCTTCCGCGACTCGGCCGCCTACCTCGTGGAAGCACTGCCTTCCGTCGAACACGTGGAACTCGCCTGGGCCGGGCACCTCCCGACCCTCGAACGCCCCGCGGACGGGATCGAACTGGTCCGCACCGCACTCACCGCGGACGCCTGACCCCCGGCGCTCAGCCCGCAGTACGGGCTGCCGCCAAACCCACCGTCGCAACCACCGTCGGCAACTGCTGTGAGGCCCCTGGACGTGACGAAGGACCCCAGGCCATGCGGGCCTGGGGTCCTTGAGCGAAAGCGAGGTCAGTCGGCGAGGGCGCCCATCGGGTCCCAGGCGGGGAGGACGATCGGGGCGTCGTCGAGGCGGGCCTGCAGGTCCGCGGGCAGCGCGGACCGGCGGACGGCGATCTCGAAGACGTGCTCGCCGAACCACGAGTCGTTCATGGTCCAGAAGCCGTTGTCGGCCTTCTCGTCACCCCAGCTGTTCTCGACCCGCCAGCGGCGCGGCTTGCCGTCGACCAGGTCGACACCGGTGAAGAGCATCGCGTGCGTCATCAGCGTCTCGTGGTGCAGCAGGCGCTCGGCCTTGCTGAGCGAGAACTCGGTGTCGTAGACGGAGCCGTAGTCGTACAGCTTGGCGTCCCAGAAGCCGAGGTCAGCGTTCATCTGCTTGCCGACATCGCAGCCGAACCAGACCGGCTCGCCACCGACGATGGCGTCCTGGGCGAGCTGCTTCATCAGGTCGATCTCGACGTTCAGGTAGACCACCGGCGGCGCGTCGATGACGTTGCCCAGGTAGTCGACGGTGAAGGTCTTGCCGGTCGGGCTGGACGCACGCGGGTCGTGCACGATGCAGACATACTCGTCGACCGGCAGCGTGACGTACTCCGCGGCGAAGTCGGCCGGGGTGGTCCAGCCGTCGCGGTGGAAGCCCTTGTCGCTGTCCTTCCACTGCCACAGGAACTTCTGCGGCGGCGTGCCGAGGTGGATGCTCAGCACCCGGTGGATGCCGGTCAGCAGCTCCTGCTTGTGGGCGCGCTGGGCCTCGACGCCGTCGAGCTTGCGCAGGTCGCGGGCGCCCTGGCGGAGCAGCTTGCGCAGGGTGTCGTTCATCTGGGCGGTCGCCGAGGAGCTCTCGGTCTCCGGCATCGCGGTCTTCGGCACCAGACCGTGCTTGCGGACCAGCGCGACGAACATGTTCCACTGGCCGCCGTCACCGATCGGGTCGGACAGCAGGTGTGCCACCGTCCGGTCGTCGACGTCGCGGTCGGCGGTCTCGATGATCGCCTCGAGGAAGAAGTTGGCCCGCTCGAACTTGTCCCAGAACAGCAGGTAGTTCTGGGAGAACTCGAAGTCCTTGACGCCGAGCTTCTCGGCGGCGCCGGCCCGGAGCAGGTTCAGCCCGGCGAAGAGCCAGCACCGGCCGCTCTTCTTCTGGTTCGTGACCTTCCAGTCGTCGAGCAGGTTCGACACCGAATGGTCGATCCCGGTCACGACCTGGCGGTCCAGAGCGATCGTATTGATCGGCGTCTGCGTGACGGCGTTCTGCATCACCCGGTATGACGGGTGCGCTGCGAACTCCTTCTCGAAGAGCTCGAGTTGTTCGGCTGTGAGATTCCGCTCCATAGGAGACGACGGTATAACAGCGCCAAAGCTGTCTGCGCCTCTGTCTGCGTGGCGAATGTGTGACCTGTCCACAACCCGCCACTCCCAGCCGCTCGCCACCCCCCCGCCTTCCGCTGACCGGAAGGCGGGCCCGTCAGCCGAGTTGGTTCTGAGGCGGTCGGGTCAGACCAGGCGGCGGTCGGTGGCCCAGCGGGTCAGTTCGTGGCGGTTGGAGAGCTGGAGCTTGCGGAGCACGCTGGAGACGTGCGTCTCAACCGTCTTCACGGAGATGAACAGCTCGCGCGCCACTTCCTTGTAGGCGTAGCCGCGGGCGATCAGGCGCAGCACCTCGCGCTCGCGCTGGGACAGCCGGTCCAGGTCCTCGTCCACCGAGGCGATGTCGATCGCACCCGAGAACGCGTCCAGGACGAACCCGGCCAGCCGCGGTGAGAAGACCGCGTCGCCGTCGGCCACCCGGCCGATCGCGTCCACCAGTTCGGTGCCGCTGATGTTCTTGGTGACGTAACCGCGGGCACCGGCGCGGATCACGCCGATGACGTCCTCGGCCGCATCCGACACCGACAGCGCCAGGAACTTCACCTCGGGGTGCCGCTGGTGCACCTGCTTCATCACCTCGGTGCCACCGCCGCCGGGCAGGTGCACGTCCAGCAGCACGACATCCGGTTCGCCCGCGATGATCGCCTTCACGGCCGTGTCGACATCGGAGCCTTCGCCCACGATCTCGACCGCGGTACCGATCTCGCTGCGCACGCCGGCCCGGAACATGTCGTGGTCGTCCACCACGACCACTCGCCTCTGTGTCATCTGTCCATCTCCAGTCGCACTTCGGTGCCTGTTTCCGGGTTCGACCGAACTGTTGCGCGGCCGCCGTGCCGTTCCATCCTGCCCATCACGCTGTGCCGCAGTCCGAGCCGGTCCTCGGGCACACCGTCGGTGTCGAAGCCCTTGCCGCGGTCCCGGACGAACATCTCGGCCCGGTCCCCGTCGACCTCGACGAACACATCGATCTTGTCAGCTCCGGAGTGTTTCGCGGCGTTGACCATCGACTCGCGAGCCGCGCGGACCATCGCCGACAACCCCTCGGTCAGCTCGCAGTCCCCGACGGTCACCACCTCGACCGGGACGCCGTGGGAATCCTCGACCTCGGCCGCCGCCCGCTTCGCCGCACCGGCCAGGGTCTTGTCCGTGTCGTCGTCCTCGTCGTACAACCAGGACCGCAGATCGCGCTCCTGCGACCTGGCCAGCCGTACTACGGCTCGCGGGTCGTTCGCCTGCTTCTGGATCAACGCCAGCGTCTGCAGCACCGAGTCATGCAGGTGGGCCGCCATGTCAGCGCGCTCCTGGGACCGGATGCGCTCGCCGCGTTCCGCATTGAGGTCCCGGCTCAGCCGGTGCACCCAGGGCCCCGCGATCACGCCCAGCCCGACCACGGCGAGCAGCAGAGCAACCAGTACGTCCCCGACCATCGACAGCCGGTTGTTCTGCACCAGGAACACCGTCACGGCGGTCCCCATCAGGATCAGGCCGACGGCCACCCGGATGATCGACTTCAGCCCGCCCTTGCCGAACAGCACACCCAACGTGGGCGCCTTGTTGGTCCAGGCAGCCTTCTGGCCCTCGTCAGCCTGCCGCCAGATCAGCGCAAGACCAGTCCCGGCGAACACCAGCGGCCAGAACATCTTCCCGGCGATCCCGAGCCCGGCCACCTGGAGCAGCAGCAGCGCACCGATGCCGACGACGACCAGAGCCGTCACCTGGCCGCGGTTCTTCTCTCGCCTGCGCGCCTTGGCCTCGGTCAACGGCGGCGGCTGATCCGACCGGAGTCCGCCGCGGGTATGCGCGGCCAGACCAGGTGCAGCCGGCACGGTCGGAGCCGCCAGCGGCATCAGGAACCACAGCGCCGCATAGATCAGTACGCCGAACCCGCCGAACACCGTGGCAGCAATGAACACCAGCCGTACGACGGTGTCGGACACGCCCAGGTGGTCCGCGACGCCACCGGCCACTCCGCTGATCACCCGTCCCTCGGCGCGGCGGTAGGCCCGGCGTACGGGAGGTGGTTCGTAGGAGGTCGCCTGCTGCTGACCTGGTTGCCCCGGCTGCCCTGGCGGACCCGGCCGCCCCGGCTGGGTCGGGCCGTGCGGACCCGCGGAGGGGTTCCCAGGGATCGGGGACCCGCCCGTGGGCGCGGCAGCAGCTGGTTGAGTCATCTCCACGATCGTCACACGCGGACAGGGCCGACACCAGCAGGCTTGTCCCGGGCCGTCACCTCACCGCCGGTTCACAGCGCTCAGGGTCTGGCCGGGGAGAACCCCTAGCCGACCGCAGCCCTGTCCGCTGTACCGGCCCGACCGGGGGTCACCAGAGGGGGATCCCCGATGTGCGAGCGGCTGGTTCGGGACACTATCGGTGTCATGGAGCAGAACTCGAGCGGCCAAGGACCGGCCGATGGCTTCGACCCCACGCCTCTGCGCGATGTGCAGAGCTGGCGCCGAAGCCGGTCCGACCGGATGGTGGCCGGTGTCTGCGGCGGGATCGCCCGCGCGCTGAACATCGACCCGGTGCTGGTCCGGGTGGTGATGGCCGTCCTGGTCCTCAGTGGTCCCGGACTGCTTTTCTATGCGGCCGCCTGGATGCTGATGCCCGACGAGGGCTCCGACCGCTCGGCCGCCCAGAGCCTGCTCGGTGACCGCGTCCGGCCCGACCACCCGTGGATGTGGCCGATCGTCATCGGCATCTGTGTGTTCGGCGCGATCGCGATGATGTCCTCCTTCAACTTCGGCAAGCTCGTGCCCGGGCCGCTGGTGGTGCTCGGCCTGCTGTGGCTGTTCGTGTTCCGCCGCAAGGGCACGAACTGGACGGGCCGGGCCTCCCGCCCGCAGGACACGCCCACCGCGCCCGCGTACCCGCCGGCTTCCGGGCCCGCGTCCTCCCCGGCCGGCCCGCCACCTCCCCCGGCGGGTCCGTCGTCCTCGGCCACACAGCGCCCCCAGGACCGCACCGTCGAGCCGGTCCGAGCTGTGTGGACCGAGGACGACCCCTTGGGCCTGTACGTCGACGAGCCATCCGGCCCGGCGCCGAGCACCACCGCACCGGCAGCTCCTCCCTGCAAGGGCTACCGCGGCGTGAAGCCGGCGATCGTCCTCCTGACCGGGATCGCCATCGCGATCGCCGCTGCCGCCGGTGCCCCGACCACGCTCATGTTGGCGATCGGCCTGGCCACGCTCGGCCTGGGGATGCTGGTCGGCGGGTTCCTCGGCCGGACCCTCGGACTGCTACCGCTCGGCATCCTGCTCGCTCTCGGCGTCGCCGCGAGCACCCTCTTCCCGACGATCCCGCGCCACTTCGTCGACACGACCGTCGTCGCCACCCCGGCCACCCAGCTCACCGCCACCAGTACGCCGTACACGTTCGACGCGGGGTCCGTGCATCTGGACCTGACCAAGGCGACCTTCGCCCCCGGCGCCAAGGTGGTCGTCGACGGCGGCGCCGGCGATGTCATCGTCACGCTTCCGCCGAACGTCGACGTGACCGGCATCGTGAGCGCCGAGCTGGGCGACGTGGCCGTCTTGAACCAGCAGAAGGACGGGCATAATGCGAGCGTGTCCCTGAACGACCTGGGTGCCGACGGCAAGGCCGGACCGTCGAGCGTCGTCCTCGACCTGAAGCTCAAGCTCGGCAGCATCAAGGTGGAGCGCGGATGAGGAAGCCCAAGCCCGACGTACCAGGCGTCATCGCCGGCACCGTGATGGTGGGCACCGCGACGATCTGGATCCTGAACGACAACGGCATCATCCAGACCGACGACCTCGGCCTGACCGGCGCGCTGCTGCTGGTGGCCGCCGGCATCGTCGGCCTGGGCGCCTCACACCGCAGCTGACCTCCCTGGCCGGCTGTCGACGTCGACCGTCGCTGAGGAGCGACCGAGGCTGGGCTAGGCTTGTTGATCGCTCCGGTGGTTGCCAGGGCACCCGAGGGATCCGGGTGAAGCGGGTCCCGTTGAAGGTCACAGGAGTTCCGATGGTGCGCGGCACCGTGAAGTGGTTCAACGCCGACAAGGGCTACGGCTTCCTCGCCGTCGACGGCCAGGACGATGTCTTCGTCCACTGGAGCAAGATCGTCTCGGACGGCTACAAGACCCTCGAGGACGGCCAGCAGGTCGAGTTCGAGGTGGTGGACGGCCCGAAGGGGCGCGAGGCCGATTCCGTGCAGGCGATCTGAGGTTTCCGACTCGGGATCGCTTTTCCGGACTGCGCGGAGAGTGGGCAACCGATAACCTGACCACTCACCGTGGGAGGGGTAGGACGTGACCGAGCCGGTTCATGTGATCAGGAAGCTCGAGCAGGCGCTCGCGGACGACGACTTCGCCTGGTCCCTGCTGCTGGTCGGTGAGGACCAGACCGACAAGCTCGCCACCCTGACCGGCGACCTGCGCGGTTCGTTCTCGACCAGTGGCGAAGGCAAGCAGATCACCTCCGGCTTCTCCTACTGGGGCATCGGCCCGACCATCGCCTGGGCGAACGCCACCAACGACCCGTTCTACCTGGTCATGAAGGCCGGCACCGAGTCGTTCCTGCGGCACTGGCGCAAGGTGAAACCGCATGTGGACAAGGGCGGATTCCACCTGGTCAGCCTCGGCATCGGCACCGGGGTCAAGGACCGCACGATCCTGGAGGACCTTCGGCGCGACAACCGGGACATGTTCTACATCCCGGTCGACATGAGCTCGGAGATGCTCCGGATGGGCACCCTGGAACCGGTGCGCGGGGCAAGGTTCCCGATGGCGCAGGTGCTGCCGGTGCAGCTGGACTTCTCCATCGCGGACAACATGATCGAGCTGGCCCAGATGCTGACCAGGTTGGTCGGCGGCGAGCCGCTGCTCTACACGCTGACGGGCAACACCCTGGCGAACTTCGACAACGACGAAGAGCTGCTCGAGGTGATCACCCACGTCCTGCGCCCGCAGGACCGGCTGCTGCTGGAGGTGGCGAGCACTACGCGGCTGGACGACGAGACCGCGAAGGCGGCCGCGGACGAGTATCACCAGACACGGGCGTTCGCGGAGTTCGTCACCAGCGCGCTGCGGTACAACACCGATCTGAAGATCGACAACGAGCGGGTCAAGTTCATCGGCGAGGTCGAGGACGACGACGCGCTGCTGGTCAAGATCCTCTGGCAGAACGACACCGACGAGCAGATCCGCATGGGTCTCCCGGACCACACCGAGGTGCTGCTGCCGGTCGGCGACACGATCCGCCTCTACACGACCAGGAAGTACTCCACCACGCGGCTGAAGAAGCTCACCACCGCGTGCAACCTCACCCCGGTCGAGGCGATCCAGTCGCAGTTCCGCTACACCCGCCGGCCCAACCCCTTCGGCCTGGAGCTCCTGCTGCTGGCCCCGGCATCAGCCAACGCCGCCCACACCCTGGCTGACGACATCTGGTCGCAATGACCCCATCCGGTACGCCGGACTTCCCCGGCCCGCTTGATCCCCGGCGCTCGGCCGACAGGATGCCCGGCGAGCCGGACGATCCAGCCGCGGATGAGGTCGGACACCTCGCCGCAGATGAGGTCGGGGACGTTGCCGGGGATATCGCCGGGCGCCTTGCCGGCCAGGCCGCGGCAGACCCGGCCGGGGGTGCGGCCGGCGACCTCGCCGGGGATCGCCCGACGGAACAGGTGAGGCGGCAGCGGTTGTTGGCGCGGGCTCGGGTTCGGGTGCTCGCGCGACTGCGCGTGTTGACGAAGGCGCTGCGGTCCTCCACGGGGAACGCGGGCTGGGCCGCGTACCGGCGTACGGTCGTGACGGCTGTCAGCTACGGGTTGCTGGCGTTGGCCTTCGTGCTCGGCGTGATCTGGTTCATCTGGCCCGGCAACAGCCGATGGGAGCCGGCGGTGAACTCGCTGACATTGGTCGCGGGGCTCACCGGCATCTTCGTGGAACGCCTGACCGCCGAAGCCGAGCGGCGGAACGAGATCCTCCGCGCGGTCGCGGACGAACTGCAGGAGAACACCCGGCTGCTCTCCGACGAGAGGTTCTCCCCGAACCAGTCGAACCACCGGCAGGTGTACCCGCGGCTGGTGGTCTCGGCGGTCGACCTCGCGCTGGTGTCGGGCGCGCTCGGTCGGCACCGCGACGCCGAACTGGTCGGACTGCTCCATCGCTGGCGTGACACGGTCCACCTGTTCAACCGTCGGCTCGACCTGACCGAGATCAGCACGTTCTCGAACACGATCTCCCCCGCCGAACTGGCCGCGTTCCACCGCGCCCTGCATCGCGAGAATTCTTACTTCGCCGCCACCCGCGAAATGCTCGAAGCCCTCCTCACCCGCCTCCCACCCCAGTAGACCCGGACCGCCGGCACTCACCAACGCTCATGAGTCGGGCGTCTCCACGCTCAGCACGCAGGCACACGCGCGGGTTAGTGAGTGTTGGCGGTCCGCTGGACGGGACGAGGAAGGCGTCAGGGGTGGATGACGGTGACGCCGGCGGGGGTTGCGGTGGTGAGGGCGGCCAGGGCGGCCGGGGCTTGCTCCAGGGTGATGCGGTTGGTGATCAGGTCGGCCGGATTGAGGTTGCCTGAGGCAACGAGATCGAGCATCTCGGGATACGCGTGGGCCGGCATGCCGTGGCTGCCGAGCCACTCGAGTTCCTGGCCGATCAGACGGGAGACGTCAAGCTGTACGCCTGACGGGAGCAGGCCGACCTGCAGGTGACGCCCGCGTGGGCGAAGCGAGCGCAACGCCTGCTGGACAAGCTCGTTCGAGCCCAGCGCATCCATCGTCACCTGAGCCCCGCCGCCGGTCAGGTCGAGGATCTCCCGCACCACGTCGGGCGATGCCTGCCCTGCATCAGCGGCGCCATACGTCGATGCGTGCCCTGTATCAGCGGCGCCATACGTCGATGCCTGCACTGTGTGGGCGGCGCCATACGTGCGGGCGAGCTTGAGCGCCTCGGGGTTGGTGTCTACCGCGATCACCCGGGCGTCGAGGGCAGCCGCGATCATCACCGCGGAGAGGCCGACACCACCGCAACCGAAGATCACCACGTTCTCCCCGGCGCGCACCTTGCCGACCTGGCGGATCGCGCGGAACGAGGTGGCGAAGCGGCATCCCAGTCCGGCGGCCGTGTCGAAGTCGAGGGACTCCGGGAGGCGGATCAGATTCACCTCGGCGTACGGCAGAGCGACGTACTCGGCGAAGGAGCCCCAGTAGTTGAAGCCGGGCTGCAACTGGTTGGGGCAGACCTGGTGGTTGCCCTCGCGGCACTGCTCGCAGGTGCCGCAGGCGCAGATGAACGGGGTGGTGACGCGATCGCCGACCTGCCAACCCGTGACGCCCGCGCCCACGGCGGCGATCGTGCCGGCAAGTTCGTGCCCTGGGACGTGCGGCAGGACGATGTCGGAGTCATGCCCCTGCCAGCCGTGCCAGTCACTACGGCAAAGACCGGTGGCCTCGACCTTGAGGACGACACCGCCGGCCTGCGGCTCCGGTGCGGCAACTTCCTGGACCGTGGGCAGGACGCCGTACTGCTCGATGACAATCGCGCGCATCCGGACATCCTGCCTGCTCGGCCGACCGGCCGCGAGATCACCCGCGGCCGGCGCTACGCAGTACGGGTCAGCAGCCGCCGGCGACGGCCGGGATGATCGAGACCTGGCCGCCGTCCTTGATGGAGGTCTGGAGGCCCTCGGCGAAGCGGACATCGTCGTTGTCCACGTACACGTTGACGAACCGGCGCAGCTCGCCGGAATCGTCCAGTACCCGGCCCTTGATCCCCGGGAACGACGTGTCGAGCGACTCCAGCACCTCGCTCAGGGTCGCCCCCTCGACGGAGACCTCGGACGCCCCCTGGGTGTAGGGCCGCAGGATGGTCGGGACGCGCACGCTCACACTCACTGCAGACCTGCCTTCACGAAGGCGTCGTACGACGCGGGGATGGTCACCTTCGGGCCGACCCGGTCGGCCACGGCGTCGAGCGTCTTCAGCCCGTCGCCGGAGTTGATGATCACCGTCTCGGCCTCGGGGTCCAGCTGGCCGGTCTCGATCAGCTTCTTCAGCGTCGCAACCGTCACCCCGCCCGCGGTCTCGGTGAAGATGCCCTCTGTCCGGGCGAGCAACTGGATGCCTTGGATGACCTCTTCGTCGCTGACGTCTTCGATCACTCCACCGGTACGCCGGGCGACGTCGAGCACATACGGCCCGTCGGCCGGGTTCCCGATCGCCAGCGACTTCGCGATGGTGTCCGGCTTGACCGGCTTCACCACGTCGTACCCGTCGCGGAACGCCTGCGCGACCGGCGAGCAACCGGTCGCCTGGGCGCCGTAGATCTTGTAGTCGGTCGCGTCGACGAGCCCGAGCTTGCCGAGTTCGGTGAAGCCCTTGTCGATCTTGGTCAGCTGCGAACCGGACGCGACCGGGATCACGACCTGCTGCGGGATCCGCCAGCCGAGCTGCTCGGCGATCTCGAAAGCGAGTGTCTTCGAACCCTCGGAGTAGTACGGACGGACGTTCACGTTCACGAACGCCCAGCCCTCCTCCTCGCCGGCGATCTCGGAGGCGAGCTTGTTCACGTCGTCGTAGTTGCCCTCGACGGCGACCAGCGTGCCGCCGTACACGGCGGTGGTGATCACCTTCGGGCGCTCGAGGTCGTGCGGGATGAAGACGACCGAGCGGATGCCGGCCCGGGCGGCGGCAGCGGCCACGGCGTTGGCCAGGTTGCCGGTGGAGGGACAGGCGAAGACCTTCATCCCGAGCTCGCGGGTGGCGCTCAGGGCGCTGGCGACCACGCGGTCCTTGAAGGAGTGGGTCGGGTTGCCCGAGTCGTCCTTGACCCACAGCTTGCGCAGGCCGAGCTCTCGGGCCAGGTTGCCGGCGTCGATCAGCCGGGTGTAGCCGGGTTCGGTGTTCGGGAAGCTGGCCACGTCCACCGGGACGGGCAGCAGCGGTTGGTAGCGCCAGATGTTCTTGGGTCCGGCCTCGATCTCTTCGCGGGTGATGGTCGGGAACTCGTACCCGACCTCCAGCGGACCGAAGCACTCCATACAGGCGTAGAACGGACCGAGTTCGGACTTCGCGCCACAGGCGCGACAGCTCAGGTGCGTTCCGTTGCCGAAGGCGCCTTCGCGGATGGTGTGGGCGGTCGGCGCGGTGCTCAGGCTCATGGCGGAGTTTCCCTCCTCATCTTCCCCGGACCGGATCTCGGTGCGGGACGGATTTGGCACCGTTCCGCCGCGAGCGCCTCGGATCGAGACGTCAACGGGGAGGGTTGCCGGGACTTCAACGGGCCGTTTCCCTCAGTCCCTCTGGATGAGCACTGACGAGGTTACCCAATCTCGTCCATATCGTGTCCTCCGATACCACCATCCGAGACACCGGATCTCAGCTCCGCCCGTACTACGAGACGCCGCGGTTGCTGCCGGCGCCCGAGCTTCCGCGGCGCAGGTCCAGCATCCGCATCAGCGGGGTCGCAGCCACGCCGTGGACGACCACGCTGAGGACGACGGTGAACGCGACGGTCGCCCACAACCACGGTAGATCGGCGCCGAAGTCCGGCCCGGCATAGGCGAGGTAATAGACCGACCCGACTCCCCGTACGCCGAACATCGCCGTGACCCATCGCTCGGATCGCCTCATCGGCGTTCCACTGAGTGAAACCCAGGCGGTCAGCGGCCGGATCACCAACACCAGCAGTACGCCGATCGCCGCGCCGGCCAGGGTCAACGGCTTCAGCAGCCCGCCGGTGATCGCGACACCGAGCAGCAGCAGGATCCCCCAGGTCAGGATGTGTTCGAGCTGCTCGACGAACCCGTGCAGCTCCTCGTGGAAGTCGTGACTGCGCTCAGCCGCCCGCAAGGTCAGCGCCGCCACGAACACGGCGATGAAGCCGTAGCCGTGCAGGACCTGCGCGATGCCGTAGACACCGAGCGTCATCGCGAGGGCCAGCACCGGTTCGCGCGAATCTGCCAGCCGGAAGCTCGGCAGCGGCGCGGAGAAGGCCATCCGGCCGAGCAACCACCCCGCACCGACTCCGACGGCAACCCCGATGACGGTTCTGCCGATGAGATCCCACGCCAGCCACTCCAGCGCCCAGCCGCCCACCGCGCCCTTGGTCGCGGCGAAGACCGCCGCGTAGACGAACGGGAACGCCAGGCCGTCGTTCAGGCCGGCCTCCGAGGTCAGCGCGAAGCGGACCTCGTCGTCCTCCTCCGGCTCGGCGCCCTCGCCGGTCGTCGGACCCTGAACTTGTACGTCGGACGCGAGCACCGGGTCGGTCGGGGCCAGGACGGCTCCGAGCAGCAGAGCCGTGGCAGGGGCCAGCCCCAGCAGCCAGCCGGCGCCTGCGACGGCGGCCACACAAGCGGGCATTGCAACCAGCAGGAGTCGCCAGGTCACCTTCCACCGGCGCCAGCCGATCGGGCGATCGATCGCCAGGCCGACACCCATCAGCGCGACCAGGATGGTCAGCTCGGCGAGGTGTTCGGTGAGAGCAGGCTCGGCGATCGGACTCAGCCTGCTCCGGTCGACCGCCAGCCCGAGCAGCAACCCCGCACCCAGGAAGGCGATCGGAGCGGAGATGGCGTAGCGGCGCAGCAGCCGGGGCAGGATCGCGCCGACCAGCAGGGCAGCACCGGCGACCAGGTAGAGGCCGTCCCCGTCGATCCGCACCCAGCCGACACTAGCCGTCAGCGCAGGCGATGCGTGGCCCCCGGCGTGTGGGTGGGCAAGGATTTGCGCGGTCCGTAGCGGGGATGGCCAGGGCCGGAGAGTTCCAGCAGGCGTTGGACCCGGAAGCGGTGGCCGCGGTACGGCTCGATGAGTTCGGCGCAACCATCGTCATCGAGTTCCTCGCCGGTCAGCGCATACGAGACGTTCCGCGAGACGTGGTAGTCGGCGAAGGAGAACGCGTCGGCATCACCGTGGGCGCGTTGCCGGACCTCCGCCGCCGTCCACACCCCGACACCCGGCAGCGACCTCAGTCGCCGCTCGATCTCCGCGGAATCCGTCAACTGCAAGGTCCGTTCGAGCGCGCCCGCACGACTCGCCGCCGTGATCACCACCCTGGATCGGCGCCCCTCGACACCCGCGCGCAACCACTGCCAGGACGGAATCAGCCGCCACTCCTGCGGCGCCGGGGGAACCATCATGGTCCGCCCATCGGGAACAGCCGGGCCCGGCGCCGGTTCGCCGTACTCGCGCAGCAGCAACCGCCACGCCCGGAAAGCCTCCTTGCCGGTGACCACCTGCTCGATGCCCGCGGCCGCCATCGCCTCGAAGACAGCGCGGGTCCTCGGCACGCGGAAGTGCGGGAATCGCCGCGCCGCGACGACCAGCGGCTGGTGCTCAGGCAGCGGTTCGAACCCGTCCCAGCTGTCCGATTCACCGAGCAACTCCGGCACGCCGTCCAAGGCCCAGGCCGAACCAGGCCCCCACGCTTCGGCTTCCACCTCCGCCACCCCGGAGTACGGCGTGAGCCTGAGCAGGACCGGCCCGTCGGGCGTCCTCGTCGCCCGCCACACCGTCCGGCGCCCGGGGTCGACCGCATACGCCGGATCGCCCGGGCCTTTCCGCAGACCACCGATCACCATGTGCGGATCCACCGGCCGCCCGGGCCGCCACCGTCGTACCACCGAACTCACGCCGGCCAGTCTGACGCACCCCACCAACAGGCATCACAACAGCCGCCTCAATGTCCTAAGAATTGCGACATCGGGACATCGTGGCGGGAGGCCGCGGCACGCGAGTGACTCGGCGCGGTTGAAGGCGCGGGCGGTTGGCGTCCCCGGGCTGCGTGATGGTGCTAGTCGTGCCGGTACGCGTCAACCGCCCAGAGGTATTGGGCCGGGGTGGCGCGTTCGGCTCAGACCGCAGCCGAATCCCCATCCTTGTGCATGGCTCAGCCACTTCCCGGCCTGCGCAATGGCTGGGACGCGCACAAGGACGCGGCTGGGGGCCGGTTTCGGGGGTTCAGGTGTACCGACCGACAGGAAGTCGTCGCCGCCAGCCGGCGTACCACCTGCAGCACCGGCACAGTGACCCGATCGAGCGGACCACTACCTGTCGGTCGGTTACGGCAACCGCCCTGCCCATGCCGCCAGTCCCCCCGCCGCAGGCCAGCGGATAGCCCCGTACAGGTCCTGCGGCAGGCGCGGCTGATACTGAGGTATGGGTGAGGGGATGTCGGGGTGGCAGGCGGTGAAGCTTGTCGTGAATACGCTGAACCTGTCGACGCTCGCGGGAGTCCTGGTGGGGCTCGTCGGGCGGGCTCGGTTCAGTCGGGGGCCGCGGGGGTTGTTCTACGCGACCGGGTACAAGCTCCGGTTTCCGGTGGCCGGTGCGTTCACGATCGGCAACCTGATCCTGACCAAGCACGACCGGGCGTACTTCGACCAGCAGCCGATCCTGGTCAAGCACGAGGAGCGGCACTCCTGGCAGTACTTCTGCCTGATCGGCCTGCCGATGCTCCCGCTCTACCTCCTCGCCGCCGCCTGGTCCTGGCTCCGCACCGGCGACCCGGCCTCCCGAAACCTCTTCGAACGCCTCGCCAGCCTCAAGGACGGCAACTACACCGAACGCCCCGTCCAACCCTTCGGCCGAACCCTCGCCCAAACCTTCCGCCGCCGCTGACCTTCCTGCGGACGGAGACTGCTCAGCGGGTTGCGATGGCGTCGGCTAGGGCGGTTAAGACTGTTACTACGCCGGCAGGGTCGTCTACGACGATGTCGGCCGCGTCGGCGAGCTCGGTGGCGCCGGAGGAACGCGCGGCGACCAGTACTGCGCGTAGGCCCTCGCTGCGGAGGTCGTTCAGGGCTCCGAAGGCGGCGAGGTCGCCTAGGTCATCCCCGGCGTACAGGACTGAGCGGGCGCCAGAGGACTCGAGCAAGGTGCGCAGTGCTACTCCCTTGTCGATGCCGGGTGGACGCAGCTCGAGCACGAGGTTGCCCGGCTCCAGCCGGAGGCCCACGGACTCGGCCAGCCCCGACAGCGGAGTACGCAAGGCCTCTAGTGCACCCACCGGATCGGGCAGTCGCCGGGTATGAACGGCTAGCGAGCTGTCCTTGTCCTCCACGAAGGCGTCCGGGAAGCCGACGTCCCGCAGCAGCGCCGGCAGCTTCGCGCGCGCCACAGCGACCCCAGGCGGGACAGGTTCACTCGTCACGGCTCCGGTGGAGGCCTCCCACCGCTCAAGCCCGTAGTGACCCAGTACTACGAGTCGCCCGAGCCCCGGGTGGCCGCTGACTCCGGACAGCTCGGTGGCTACCAGGGCCGGTCTGCCGGTGACGATCGCCACCTGGCCTACGTAGCGGGCCAGCCGGGCCAGGGCGTCCAGTGCTCCTTCGGCGGCGCGGGACATCGCCGGGTCCTCGACCAGGGGTGACAGCGTGCCGTCGAAGTCGGTGGCGATCACCGCCCCGGCTGGATCCCCGACGATTGCTTCCCAGCCCTCCCGCCCGGCTGCAGTCGCCAGTACGGGAGTGCTCATCCGGTGTAGTCCGTCGTGAGAATGACGGTGAGCCGGTCCTTCTTCATGTTGTCCAGCGCGTCCTTGATCCGGTTGAGGCCGATGTCCTTCGCGAGCTGAGCGGCCTCGGCCTGCATCCCGGCCGGGAAGTACACGGTGCTGGTGACGATCTTGCCGTGCCAGTTGTCGGCACCGGCGACGGTCCAACCTGCCTGCCGGGCGCGGTTCGCCACGTCGTCGGCGAGGCCCTTGCGGGGAGTGTTGTTGAACACCTCGACCGCGGGCCGGTCCGATGGCGGAATGGAATCAGCCTGGGTCGGCATCGAGGAAGGCTCCGAGCTCGGTTCGGAGGTCGGCGCGGATGTGGGTGCTGAGGTTGGCCCAACTGTCGGCCCGGAGGTCGGCCCAGGTGTCGGCGCAGCTGTCGGCTCAGAGGTCGGCGTTGTGCTCGGTCCAGAGGTCGGAGCCGTCGCGGAAGTCGACGGCTTCGTCGATGACTTCTGGGCGGCGGCGGGCTGGGAGTCGGCCGCGCTGCTGTTGCCCCTGGTCCCGAACAGCACCAGCAGACCGCCGACGATCGCCACGACGGCAAGCACGGCGACGAGGGACGAGAGGACCTGGCCCCTCTCATCTCCCAAGGCAGACGAGCCATCCCCCGGGGGAGACGAGTCGCCCTGCGAGGGGGCCACGTTCCTCAGACCTCGATGCCCAGTCGACGGGCGGAGCGGGCGCGTTGGCGGGCGGCGCGCAACCGGCGCAGCCGCTTGACCAGGAGTGGATCGTGCGCGAGGGCCTCGGGCCGGTCGATCAGGGCGTTGAGGACCTGGTAGTAGCGCGTGGCGGACATCTGGAACTGGTCCCGGATCGCCTGCTCCTTGGCGCCGGCGTACTTCCACCAGTGCCGCTCGAAACCGAGGATCGCACCGTCACGGTCGGACAACCCAGCGACGGCCGGCTGGGCTGCTTCGGCGGGGCCGGAAGAGCTGGCGTTGGCGCTGTCCATCTGCTGGTGACTCCTGTGCGGTCGGTGATCGTCCGTCCGCATGCCACTGTACGTGCTGAACAACAGCGATGTCATTCACCGGCCTGCGACATCTCACGTGTCGCTGAGCGGACGCCCGGACCCGGCCAACTCTGGCAGGATCGAGGGTGTGAGCTCAACTCGACAGGGGCCCGGCGACATGTCGCCCGGCCCGCGACCCGCCCTCGCGACGGTCGAAGAGCTGCAGGCAAGGATCGATGAGGTCAACCCTCTCATCGATGCGGTCTGCACGCCCAACCCCGCTGCATTGACCGAAGCCGCCCGTCTGGACACAGAGCGTGACGATGGCCGGATCCGTGGCCCGCTGCATGGCATGGCGGTGCTGGTGAAGGACAACATCGACACCGCCGACCTGCCGACGACGGCCGGCTCGCTGGTGCTGGCCGACCAGCCGCCGCCACCCCACGACGCCCCGCTGGTACGCCGGTTGCGCGAGGCCGGCTGCGTCATCCTGGGCAAGACCAACCTGAGCGAGTGGGCCAACTTCCGCGGCTCCGCGTCCTCCTCCGGCTGGAGCGGGTACGGCGGCCTGACGCGGAACCCGTACGCCTTGAACCGCTCCGCGGGTGGTTCGTCCAGCGGTTCGGGCTCGGCGGTCGCCGCCGGGCTCGCGGACCTGGCGGTCGGCACCGAGACCAACGGCTCGATCGTCTGCCCGGCCGCGCTGAACGGAGTCGTCGGGCTCAAGCCCACGGTCGGTCTGGTGCCGCAGCAGGGCATCGTGCCGATCTCCCACTCCCAGGACACCGCCGGACCGATGACCCGGACGGTCAGCCAGGCCGCCGCCCTGCTGACCGTTCTCACCGGCAGCAGCACGGACTACCTGGAGAACTGTCGCGGGGAGGACCTCAGCGGCGTGCGCATCGGCGTACCGCGGGGGCCGTTGTGGGGATACTCTCGCGGCCTCGACCGGGTGACCGAAGAGGCGCTCGAGCTGCTGAGCCGGTGCGGCGCGACTCTGGTGGATCACCTCTCACTGCCGACGCCCGGGAGCGACGAGGACCAGCTGAACGTGCTGTGCCACGAGCTGAAGGTCGACCTCGCGGCGTACCTGGCGACTCGCAAGGACGGCGGACCGCGCACGCTGGCGGACCTGATCGCCTTCAACCAGGAACACGCGGACGTCGAGTTGCGCTGGTTCGGCCAGGAGTTGTTCGAGCGCGCGGAGACGACCGAGGGGCTGGACTCGCCGGTCTATGTCGCCGCCCGGCTGGCCGCGCTCCGGGCGGGTCGGGACGGAATCGACAACCTGCTCGCGGAGAATCAGCTCGACGCCCTGGCCATGCCGTCGTACTCGCCGGCCTGGACGATCGATCTGATCAACGGCGACCACGTCCTCGGAAGTTCGTCCTCACACGCCGCGCTGGCGGGCTATCCGCTGATCTCGGTGCCGTCCGGACTGGTCGAGGGACTGCCGGTCGGGATCACCTTCAGCGGTACCGGCCGGAGTGATGCCACCCTCATTCGCTTGGCGCACGCGTTCGAAACCGCGAGAATCAAGGCTCACGGCCCGTTCCCGACCCCGGAGTTCAGACAGTGGGTATAGATCGCGTCCGCTGGGGAATCGTTGCTACTGGCAACATCTCCACCTCGTTCACCAAGGACCTCGCCGTCCTCGACGACGCGGTGGTGACCGCGGTCGCGTCCCGCTCGCTGGAGTCGGCGAACCGGTTCGCCGACTCCTTCGGCATCGAGCACCGTTACGACGACTACCGCCGGTTGATCGAGTCCGGCGAGGTCGACGTGCTTTACATCGGCACGCCGCACCCGCAGCACTACGCCGTCGCCCGGGCGGCTCTGCAGGCCGGGGTCGCAGTGCTCTGCGAGAAGCCGGTGACGCTGACTGCCAGGCAGGCGCGGGACCTGGTCGCCGTCGCACGCGAGCACAACACGCTGTTCGCCGAAGCGATGTGGATGCGGACCAATCCCGTCGTCCAGGCGATGTTCGAAGACCTGGCCAAGGGCGTGGTCGGCGAGCCGATGGAGGCGCTGGCGGACTTCGGCTTCCACAAGCCGCAACTCCCGGCCCGCCTCCTGGACCCGCAGCTCGGTGGCGGCGCCCTGATGGACGGCGGCATCTACCCGATGACGTTCGTGCACATGGCGCTCGGCAAACCGGCCGAGGTCAAGGCCGTCGGTTCGGTCAACGACGACGGTGTCGATCTGAATGTGGCGATGGCCTGGCGCTACGACACCGGGGCAGTCGCGGCCCTGACCTGCGGGCTCCGCTCGCAGAACCCGTGGACCGCCTCGGTGAGCGGTCCCGAGGGCAGCCTGATCCTGCCGCACCGGTTCCACCACCCGCCGTACTACCTGCGCAACACCGCCGCGGGCGAGGAGCGGGTCGACATACCGACGCATGGCCTTGGGTACCACTATGAGGCAGCGGAGGTGATGCGCGCGCTGCGCGACGGGCTGGTCGAGTGCCCCGCGCTTCCGCACGCCGCAACCATCGAGATCCTCGAGCTGCTCGACGAGACGCGCAGACAGATCGGGGTCAGCTACCCCGGCGACGACGAATACCTGGGTGGATAACAGCTGATGCCGAGCGGACGCAGTTCCTTCGTGGTGGTGGCCAACCGGCTGCCGGTCGACCGGATCGAGATGCCCGACGGCAGTACTGCGTGGCGCCGCAGCCCAGGTGGGCTCGTCACCGCCCTGGCACCGGTGATGCAGCGCCACCACGGCGCCTGGATCGGCTGGACCGGCGGCGCCGACGAGAAGCTGGACCCGTTCGACGAGGGCGGCATGCACCTCGTCCCGGTGACGCTGTCCGCAGAGGACATCCAGCTGTACTACGAGGGCTTCTCCAACGCGACGCTGTGGCCGCTGTACCACGACGTGATCGTGCCGCCGGAGTTCCACCGCGAGTGGTGGGAGGCGTATGTAGCCGTCAACCGGCGCTTCGCCGAGGCCGCCGCCGAGGCTGCCGACGACAACGCCGTGGTCTGGGTGCACGACTACCAACTGCAGTTGGTCCCGGCGATGCTGCGCCGGCTGCGACCCGACGTACGGATCGGCTTCTTCCTGCACATCCCGTTCCCGCCCACGGAACTGTTCGCGCAGATGCCGTGGCGGCGCCAGATCCTGGACGGCCTGATGGGCGCGGATCTGGTCGGCTTCCAAAGACCGGGGGCCGCGTCGAACTTCGCCCGGCTGGCCCGCAACCGGATGGGCCTGCGCACCCGGGGCGACCGCATCCATCTGCCCGACGACCGGATCGTGCGGGCCAAGGCGTTCCCGATCTCGATCGATGTCGGCGAGCTCGAGCAGCTCGCCCGCCAGCCGGAGACCGACGCCCGCGCCCGGGAGATCCGCGAGGAGGTCGGCAACCCGCAGCACATCCTGCTCGGCGTGGACCGGCTCGACTACACCAAGGGCATCCGGCAACGACTGCGCGCGTTCGGCGAACTGCTGGACGAGGGACGTGTCTCGGTCGACGACGCCGTCTTCGTCCAGGTGGCGACGCCCAGCCGCGAGCGCGTCGAGCAGTACCGCGTGCTGCGGGACGAGATCGAGCTGCTGGTGGGACGCATCAACGGCGAACACGGCCGGATCGGTACTCCGGCGATCAACTACCTCCACACCTCCTACTCGCGCACCGAGATGGCCGCGTTGTTCCGCGCTGCCGACGTGGCCGTGGTGACGCCCCTTCGTGACGGCATGAACCTGGTCGCCAAGGAGTACGTGGCCTGCCGGTACGACGACACCGGCGCCCTGGTGCTGAGCGAGTTCGCCGGAGCGGCCGACGAGTTCCGGCAGGCTTTCCTGGTGAACCCGCATGACATCAACGGCATGAAGGACACCATCGTCGACGCGATGAACACCGACGACCGCCAGCTGGGCCGCCGGATGAAGGCGATGCGCAAGCACCTGGCCGCGCACGATGTGAACGTCTGGGCGGCTTCCTTCCTGAAGGCGCTGCATGCCGAGGACTGACGGCCGGATCCTCGCCCTGGACCTGGGCACCTCGTCGGCCCGTGCGCTCGTCCTGTCCGCCGACGCCTCACCGGTGCCCGGCGCGCTCGCGCGACACAAGGTCGCGATGGCGTACGGCGCGCAGGGCGAAGCGACGCTGGGTCTGCACGACTACGTCGAGGGACTCCTCGGCTGCCTGGACGAACTGCAGCAGAACGGGCATCTCGAGGACATCGGCCACATCGTGCTGTCGTCGCAGTGGCACTCGATCGTGGGCCTCTCGGCCGGCGGGGAGCCGCTGACCCCGGTGATCCCCTGGGTGGACACGCGGTCCGTGCCGGTGTCGGTCGGCCCTGACTTCGACGAGCGTGCCTTTCACGCCCGGACCGGCGCCTGGTTGCATCGGCTCTACTGGACGCGGCGGATCCCCTGGCTGAGGACGGTCGCGAACGCGTCCGCCTTCGCCGGGTTGCCGGATCTGGTGCTGGAGCGGTTGACCTCCCACCGCGTCAGCTCCGTGTCGATCGCGTCCGGCACCGGCACGCTCGAACTCGCTAGCGGCCAGTACGACGACGAGGCGCTCGCGGTGGCGGGGGTCACCGCCGCACAGCTGCCGGAGATCGTGCCGACCGGGTGGACGGGTGTGCTGTCGTCAGCTTTCGAGCGGCGGTGGCCCGCGCTGGCCGGAGTACCGATTCATCCGCCCACCGGTGACGGGGCCGCGTCGAACGTGGGCACTGGCGCGTACGACGAGAGCACCGCGGCTGTGACGGTCGGTACTTCGGCCGCGGTACGGGTGGTTCACCCCATCGAGGGAGCGCCGGACTTGCCGTGGGAGTTGTGGCGGTATCGCGTGGACGACAAGCGTGCCGTGACCGGGATGGCCTTCTCTGCCGCGGGGAATCTGCACGCCTGGCTGACCGCCGTACTGCAACTCGACGCGGCCCATCAGGAACCGACGGGCGTCGAGATCGGGTCGTCGCGGGTGATCGCCGTCCCGTTCCAAGCGGGCACCCGGCCGCCCGAGACGGTGCCCAGTGGATCGGGTGCGTACTTCGGCCTGTCCTTCGACGACACCGGGGCGGATCTGCTGGCCGCTTCCCTGCTGGGCGCTTCGCTGGAGATCGATCGAGGGCTCCGGATGCTCGACACGGTGTTCGGGCACTCTTTGCAGGTCGTGCTCGGTGGTGGCGGTATCGACGCGTCCGGTTGGTGGCGCCGCTGCCTCACCGCGACCTTCGCCCGGCCGACCGATGTGTGCGCCGAGGCCGAAGTGGGTGCCCGGGGCGCCGCCGCGATAGCCCTCGGCCTTTCGCCTGCGCCCGGCGGGGAACATCTGGAGCCGCCGCCGGCCGACGTGGAGCGAGTCGCCGCGATGCGTCCCCGCTACGAGGCGCTGCGCGGTCTGGCCGTTCAGGCGTCAGCCCTGTGAAGCAGCCCTATCTGGTCGAGCAGCCGGCCGGCTACCTCGAGTACCAGCTTCCCGTTTCCTTGAAGGCGGTTCTGGTGTGGCGTGGGCGCGTGCCGCTGCTGCTGAACGAGCGCGACGAGTGGGAGCTGCCCGGCGGCAAGCTGGAGCTCGGCGAGGATCCTGCGACTTGCCTGGCTCGTGAGATCGAGGAAGAGCTCGGCTGGACCGTGGAGATCGGGAACCCGTTGCACGCCTGGGTCTACGAGATCCAGCCGGACCGGCATGTGTTCATGCTTGCTTACTCCGCCGACTACCTGGGCGAGGTGGAGCCGGTCTACAGCCACGAGCACAAGGCGTTGCGGCTGGTGCCGTTGGATGAGGTGGACGGCCTGCCGATGCCGGCGGCGTACAAGCAGGTCATCCGGCTCGGCGCCGCGCGCTGACACCGTGATCACTGCCACTGACAGTCGTCGGAGCTGCCTGGATGATGGCCGCATGTTGATCGAGTTGATGAAGTCGAAGGTTCACCGGGCCACCGTCACCCAGGCGGACCTGGACTATGTCGGGTCCTGCACGCTGGACGCGGCCCTGATGGAGGCCGCGAACCTGCTGCCGGGCGAGAAGGTCGACATCGTCGACATCACCAACGGCAATCGGCTGTCCACCTACCTGATCGAGGGGCCGCGCGAGTCCGGCGTGGTCGGCATCAACGGCGCGGCCGCGCACCTGATCCACCCCGGCGACCTGGTGATCCTGATCGCCTACGGGATGTTCGAGGCCGGAGAAGCGAAGGTCTTCTCCCCGAGCGTAGTCTTCGTGGACGAGCGGAATGCGATCACGCGCATCGGCTCGGACCCCGCCGAGGCGTTACCCGACACAGGTACGCTGCGCGGCGATCAACTGCACACGCGCTGACGATGAGGGCGCTGAGGACGAGGACTGGTCGACGATGACGGAAAGCACCGAGAAGGCTCCCAAGACCGCGACTCACGACAATGAGCCGAAGGAGAAGCTCCGCCAGTTCATGAACTCCGGCTGGGGCGACACCGAGCGGACCGACGTCACCCTCAGCGACGTCGGTGCCTGGGCGGCCAAGCGCCGCGACGCACTCTCGCAGGCCTTCCCGGGCGAGCGGCTGGTGATCCCGGCCGGCACCTACAAGGTCCGCTCGAACGACACCGACTACGCGTTCCGCCCGCACACCGACTACGTCTGGCTGGTCGGCGACCAGACCTCCGACGCGGTCCTGGTGCTGGAGCCGAACGGCACCACCGGTCACGACTCGGTGCTCTACTTCCGGCCGCGCTCCGACCGCAGTGAGGGCGAGGAGTTCTGGCGGGACCGGATGTACGGCGAACTGTGGGCCGGCCGCCGCCCGTCGCTGACCGAGACGGCCAAGGAGTTCGGCATCGAGACCCGGCATGTCGACCGCCTTGCGGACGTGCTCAAGAGCGACGTGCCGACCCGGGTGCGCCGGGGTGAGGAGAGCTCGATCGCCTCCCTGCTGAGCGGCACGGGCATCGACGAGGCGCGGGACGGCGAGCTCGCGTTCGTCCTGTCGGAGCTTCGGCTGGTCAAGGACGCCTTCGAGATCGAGCAGCTCCGCGAGGCCTGCGCGATCACTCACCGCGGCTTCTCCGACGTGCTCAGCGAGATGGACCAGGTGCGCAAGTACGGCGAGCGCTGGATCGAGGGCACCTTCTGGCGACGGGCCCGCGCGGAGGGCAACGATGTCGGCTACACGTCGATCGCCGCGGCTGGTCCGCACGCGACCACGCTGCACTGGATCGAGAACGACGGCCCGGTGGTCGACGGCACCCTGATGTTGCTCGACATGGGCGTGGAGAACCGCAACCTCTACACCGCGGACATCACCCGCACACTGCCTGTCAACGGCGAGTTCACCCCGCGCCAGCGTGAGCTCTACCAACTCGTGCTGGACGCGCAGAACGCAGGAATAGCCGCGCTCCGGCCCGGCGTGCCGTTCCGGTCCGGGCACGTGGCCGCGATGGAGGTCATCGTCCGCGGGCTCGACGCGATGGAGCTGCTGCCGGTGTCGGCCGACGAGGCGCTCGACCCGGACAGCATGATCTACCAGCGCTACACCCTGCATGGCGTCAGCCACATGCTGGGGATCGACGTGCACGACTGCGCGGCAGCCCGCAACGAGAAGTACAACAAGGGCAACGTCGAGACCGGTTACGTCCTCACGGTCGAGCCCGGCCTCTACTTCCAGGCCGAGGACCTGACCGTGCCCGAGGACCTGCGCGGGATCGGCATCCGGATCGAGGACGACATCCTGATCACCGACAACGGCACCGAGAACCTCTCCGGCGCGATGCCCCGCGACATCGAGGGCATCCAGAACTGGATGGCCCCTTAACTCCTGACAGCTGCAGGACTCCTGACAGCTGGAGGACTCCTGACAGCTGAAGGCGCCCCACCACTGCGAAGTGGTGGGGCGCCTTCGGCTTCACCAGATCCGGACGCGGTCCTCCTGCGCCAGCCACATCTTGTCGGCCTCGGTCACCTCGAACGCGGTGTGGAACTCGTCGATGTTGCGAGCCACCGCGTTGCAGCGGAACTCCGGCGGCGAGTGCGGGTCGAGCGCCAGCCGGCGGATCACCTCGGCCTCGCGCGTCTTCGTCGACCACGCGTGCGCCCAGGACAGGAAGAACCGCTGCGGCCCGGTCAGCCCGTTCACCACCGGCGCCTCTTCGCCGCCGAGTGAGATCTCGTACGCCGTGTACGCGATCGACAGGCCGCCGAGATCCCCGATGTTCTCGCCCAGGGTGAGCGCGCCGTTGACGTGGTGTCCAGGTGCTTCCGTCGGCTCCAACTGGTTGTACTGCTCGACCAGCTTGTCCGTGCGCTGCTCGAAGGCGGCCCGGTCGTCGTCGGTCCACCAGTCGTTGAGGTTGCCCGCGCCGTCGTACTTCGAGCCCTGGTCGTCGAAGCCGTGCCCGATCTCGTGCCCGATCACCGCACCGATCGCGCCGTAGTTCACCGCGTCGTCGGCGTCCAGGCCGAAGAACGGCGGCTGCAGGATCCCGGCCGGGAAGACGATCTCGTTCATCCGCGGGTTGTAGTAGGCGTTCACAGTCTGCGGGGTCATGTGCCACTCGTCGCGGTCCACCGGCTGCCCGAGCTTGGCCAGCTCCCTGGCGGTCTCCACCGCGACCGACCGGCGTACGTTGCCGACCAGGTCGTCGGCGCTGACCTCGAGCTTGCTGTAGTCGCGCCACTTGTCCGGGTACCCGACCTTCGGGGTGAACCGGCCGAGCTTGTCGAGGGCCCGCTGCCGGGTCTCCGGGCCCATCCAGTCGAGCGCATCGATGCGTTGGCGATAGGCCTCGACCAGATTCGCGACCAGCTCGACCATCCGTGCCTTCGCGACCGGCGGGAAGTACTCGGCGACGTACAGCTGGCCGACGGCCTCACCCAGGGCGGACTCGACCACGTCCAGACCGCGCTTCCACCGCTCGCGCAGCTCCGGTGCACCCGTCAGGGTGCGTCCGTAGAAGCCGAAGTTCTCGTCGACGAAAGCCCTGCTCAGCAACGGCGCCGCGGTGTGCACGATCCGCCAGCGGAGCCACTCCTTCCAGTGCTCGAGCTCGATCTCCTGCAGGGCCTCGGCCGCTGCGGTCAGGAAGTCAGGCTCGCGAACGACGAGTTCCGCGAAGGCACTGTCCGCAATCCCCGCCGCGGACAGCCAGACGGACCAGTCGAAGCCCGGAGTCAGCTCCTCCAGGGCGGCCCGGTCGACCTTGTTGTACGTGCGGGTGACATCGCGCTCCTTCACCCGGTCCCAGTGGCTCGCGGCCAACCGGGTCTCGAGCGCCAAGATCCTCGTCGCCGAGCCCTCGGGATCGGGCAGCCCCGCCAGCTCGAGCATCCGGGCCACGTGCGCCAGGTACTCCGTGCGCTCGGCGGCGAAGGTGTCTTCGCGGTAGTACGACTCGTCCGGCAGGCTCAGACCGCCCTGCGTGACGTAGACGATGTACCGCTCGGAGTCCTTGGCGTCGGCGTCCACCCAGTAGTGGAAGACCCCGGGCACTCCTTGGAGCTCGAGTGCGCCCAGCGCCTCGACGAAGCCGTTCAGGTCCTTGACCGAGGAGACGAGCTCCAACTGGTCCGCGATCGGGTCGGCGCCGAGGGCCTCGATCTTGTCCTCGTCCATGAAGCTCGTGAACAGATCACCGATCTTGCGCGCCTCCGTGCGCTCGGGTTGCTCCCCGCCGGCCGTCTTCTCGACGATCGTCCGGACGTTGGCCTCGGCGGTATCCCGGAGCGCATGGAAGGCGCCGTAGATCGCCTTGTCCGCGGGGATCTCGTGGCGTTCCAGCCACGTTCCGTTCGCGTGCCGGTACAGATCGTCCTGCGGCCGGACCGTCTCGGACAGATCCGAGGGGTCGATCCCTGCTGTCATCGATGCTCCCGCTTGTCTGATTCGTCCATCACAACACTGTCGGTGACAGTACCCGGTGAGTCGGGCGTGTCCCGAGCGGTTTCCCGACGGGCTCGGGAACGGGATGAGACCACCGGGTCTGAACCGTTCAGGTCATCGGGACGTTGTCCTAAGTTGAACGCACAACGATGTGACAGCACGCGAGCCGCTGGTCGGCGATCGAGAGCGGCTCCAGATCAGGAGGAACCCGCTCATGCCTCGCCCGCCGTTCAGACGAACGAGCCGCGCGATCACCGCGCTGCTCGCCCTCCCCGCACTGCTCCTAGGCAGCCTCACCGCCTCCGTGCTCACCACCGCGAACGCTGCTGCACCCGATTCCGTCTCAGCACCCGCATCGGCAGCCGTCGCCAACCTGCCGGCCGCCACAGGAAACACCCACGAAGACAAGTGCGACCCGATCCGGTTCGGTACGACTGTCGACGCCGCCTCGGCCGCCGGTGTCAGCGGCTCCGCCAGCTTCCCCAAGCGGTTCGAACTGCCCAACGGCTTCCCCCCGGAGGGCATCGCGATCGCTCACGGCAAGGCGTACTTCGGGTCGCGGCTGGATGGCGACATCTACCAAGCTGACCTGCGCACCGGCCAGGGGCGGGTCATCAGTCAGGGACCGGGAACGGGCTCGCTCGGGATGAAGATCGACAACCGGGGCCGGTTGTTCGTGGCCGGTGCGACCGGCGGCAACGGTCGGGTGATCGACACCAAGACCGGCAAGGTGCTCGCCAGTTACACCTTCACCACCAAGACGCCGACCTTCGTCAACGACGTCATCCTGGGCAAGAACGGCGCCTGGTTCACCGATTCACAGCAACCGGTGCTCTACAAGGTCCCGCTCGGGCAGAACGGCAAGCTGGCCAAGAAGTCGGCGGTCCGGACGATCCCGCTGACCGGCGATTACAAGCACGTCGCAGGCGTCAACGCGAACGGCATCTCCCTCACCCCGGACGGCCGAGCCCTGATCATCGTGCAGTCCGCGACCGGGTTCCTGTTCCGCGTCGATCCCCGCACCGGCGTGACCCGCAAGATCGACCTCGGCGGCGCGGTGATGACGGCGGGCGACGGCCTGCTGCGCTCGAAGGACATCCTGTACGTCGTACAGAACCGGCTGAATCAGATCTCCGTACTTGACCTGAACAAGTCCGGCACCAGCGGCAGGTTCGTCCGCAATATCACCAGCGGCGACTTCGACACACCCACCACGGCTGCATTCTTCCGCGACCGGATCTACCTGCCCAACGCACGGTTCGGCGTGAACGCACCGACTCCGACCACGCCGTACTGGGTCACCGCCGTCCACCGCTGAAGCCGGGACGCCGGGTGCCTCTCCTGACGGGCCAGGTGGTCCGTCAGGAGATGGTGCGGAGGTTGCCTCTGGCTGCGGCCTTGAGGCGGCTGCCGCAGGACAGTCGGACGGAGTAGCCGGCCGGGATCGACAGCGGCTCGCCGGTCTGCGGGTTGCGGCCGGTCCGCGGCGCGCGCAGTACGCGCTCGATGCTGAGCAGGCCGGTCAGCGAGACCTTGTCCCCCTTGTGCACGGCCTCGGTGACGACGTCGCCCAGCGCGTCGAGGACCTTCTCGGCCTGGTTCCGCGGGATGCCCGCCTTCGACGCCACGCCGGCGACCAGCTCGTTGCGATTCACGGCTCTCCTCAGACTCGTACCTCCGGTCGACACCCCAAACGTCGGCCCGGTCGGTCGGGAAAAACCTTAACCGAAATGAATATCGTTAGCGAGAGCGTTCCGATTTTCGGTCGATTCCCGCCGGGAACAGGGCCGGGAACCGAATCGCGGAATCAGCCGACCAGTTCGCGCAGCCGCGCCTTGGCGTCTCGTTCGATGAACAGCGGGATGAAATCCCTGATCGGCGCGTGGTCGAACTCGGGCCGCGTCTCATTGACGGCTGCTGCCACGTCGTCGGCCGGAAGCTGGGGGAACTGCTGGGCCAGCCGGTCGATGACCTCATCGATGGCACGGTTCTCCTCTGACCTGTCCATGCGTCCACCGTTGCGCACGTCGGAGCGCGAGACAAGGCGAAGCCGCAAAACTGCGGGTCAGAGGCCGTCTCGGTCGTGCCAGTCGGACTGCCAGCGGGGGTCGGTGGGCGCGTCGGCTCGCTGGTAGCGGATGTCGGTGGATAGGCGGAGGGTGCCGGTGGGGTCGACGTTGTCGAGGGCCGCGTGGACCGTGTGGGCGGTGTGGATGACGACATCCCCGGCGGCGTAGTCGGCGGCCAGCCAGCGCGCGTCGTACTCGTCGGCCAGTCCAGGCAGATCCGCGGTGATCGACGCGGCCGGGCGTTTCAGTCGCCCCTCGGCCTCCTCGCGCAGCACCCGGTGATGACTGCCCTCGAGGTAGACCAGGCCGCCGAGTTCCACCGGACAGTCGCCGAGCGGGATCCACGCGGACAGCACCCGATCGGTCCCTTCCCGCAGGTAGACCAGGTCGTAGTGCGCCTGCGTGGCCGTGCCGATCCCGTTCTCCCCCGGCGCTGTCTGCCGGATGATCTTCCGCTTGTGCAGGAAGGTCTCCCCGCCCAGGAACCACGCGAACCACTCCCGCAACGCCGGCTGCGTGCAGAACGCGGCGTACTCCGGCCCTGGCACGATCTCGCCGAACAGCACCTTCCGGAACCCCGCGCGATCGACCGTGCCGCCGGTCCGCTCGAAGTAGTACCGCCGGAACGCCAGCACCTCCTCACGATCGAGCAATCCGCGCAGGTACAGGTACCCGTCCCGCCGCAACCGCTCCCGCAGCGTCACCCGATCGCGGACCTCCCAATCCGGTACTGCGACCAGCGGCCCGAGGCGGTTCGCCGCCTCATCCAGCACATACCCGTTAGAAGTCAGCACAGCACCATTCCAGCCGTCCGGGACACCCGCTGGAATGGACTCGAGCCACCAGTTCTTGGATTCTTGTCAACATGTCGAACTGGTCGAGTTACTTCACGCCAAGCCCGGTCCATCGACAACTTGGACTCTTCTGCCTGGGGACGGGCGAGCAACGGAACCCCCCGGGCCCAACGCCGGAACGTGCCCTCGGCTGCCACGCCGCGGTCTTCCTCAGCCAAGGTCGTGGACACCTACTGCACGGCCCGGACCGGACCCTGCACGAGGTGCACGCGCCCGCGCTGCTGTGGTTGTTCCCGGGCGTCCTGCACGGATACCGCCCGACTACTGAGTGGCACCAGTCCTGGACACTCTTCGGTGGCCCTGCCACCGGCGCCCTCACCGCCCTCGGCCACCTGGACCCCACTCAGCCCGTACGCCGGTATGCGGATCCGCGCGCGATCGAACGCCCGTTCGCGAGGTTGCTCCGCATCACCCGCGCGGGCGGGCCGGCCTCCGCAGTACAGGCGGTGGCGGCTCTCCTCGACCTGATCACGGCGGCGTCCGCGGATGACGGGAGCGACGAGCTCGTGGACCGGCTGGAACAGCTCGCTCTTCGGTCGTCCTCGATCCACGGATATGCCGCTGACCTGGGGTTATCCGTCGGCGAGTTGCGCGAGGCGACCCGCCGGGCGACCGGCTCCACGCCGCAGGAAGTCGTCCTGACCGCCCGCCTCAACGAGGCGAAGGCGTTGCTCGCCGAGTCGGATCTGCCGGTGGCGACGATCGCGCGCGAGGTCGGGTATGACGACCCGGCGTACTTCAGCAGGCTCTTCAGCGCGCGCGTCGGTCAGTCGCCACGCGAGTTCCGGCGATTTGGTTCGGTCACGGGGCGGAAATCGTCCTTTTGACCGAGGTCGGGTCGCTCGGCGGTCTGAAAGTATCGGGACAGGACCATCCGTCGGGGTGACGCGGCGGTTATCGCCTTCCCGATACGGTCGGGGGCATGAGCCATTCCCAGCCCATCGACCGGAGCTACGTCAGCCGGCCGCCCGTTCGCAAGAAGAGGCGCAACTGGGTCGTCCGGATCATCGGACTGATCGTCCTGCTGTTTCTGCTGGTGCTGATCTCCGTCCCGCTGTACGCGTGGGGCCGGATCAGCAAGGTTGACGCGTTCCCCAGCGGACAACGCCCTGCGGACACCCCCGGCACGACGTACCTGCTAGTCGGATCGGACAGCCGCGCGGGCCTCAGCGCGGCAGACAAGAAGAAGCTCGGCACCGGTAGCGCCGCGGGCCAGCGAACCGACACGATCATGATGCTGCATGTGCCGCAGTCCGGCCCGACCGCGTTGATCAGCCTGCCGCGGGACAGCTACGTGCCGATCCCGGGCCATGGCAAGAACAAGCTCAACGCCGCCTTCGCATTCGGCGGGCAGAAGTTGCTGATCCAGACCGTCGAGGACGTCACCGGTCTGCGAGTCGATCACTATGTCGAGATCGGATTCGGCGGCTTCGCCTCGGTCATCGACAGCGTCGGCGGCGTCCAGATGTGCTTGCCCAAGGCAATGAAGGACCCACAGGCGCACATCAACCTGCCGAAGGGATGCCAGCAACTCGACGGCACCAAGGCCCTCGGCTACGTTCGGTCACGGCACACCGACGCGACCGGCGACCTCGCCCGGGTGCAGCGGCAACGCGAGATGGTCGGCGCGGTCGCGAAGAAGGCGCTCTCACCCGCGACCTTCCTCAACCCGGTGCGGTACTACAAGGTCGGCACGGCGGGCGCGGACGCCCTCACCATCGACACCACGATGAATCCACTGGACTTGTTCAAGTTCGCCCGAGGCATGCAGGCAGTCTCCGGCGGCAGCAACGGGGTCACCCTGACCGTGCCGATCTCGAACAGCAACCTGAGCACACCGGCCGGTTCGGCGGTCAAGTGGGACACGACGAAGGCCAAGGCGCTCTTCCAGGCCCTGAAGGAAGACAAGACCACCGGCCTGAAAGCCAGTTGATCATCCTCGTCCACCTGGTGGTGAGCCTGGGCATGCTCGTGATCGTGCCGCTCGGGCTCACCCTCATGGACGTTCCCGCCCGTCCTGCGCTCGGCCCCTCCAGCCGTCCAGCACCGCGCTGGTGGTTCGCCTTCGCCGTGCCCGGAGCGGTTTCACTCTGGCTGCCTCGCGGAGCACTTTCCATCACGCTGGCGTCGATCTACCTGGCGGGGACGCTCGCGCTCGTAGTACTGGCTGCGGTTGATCTGGTCCGTCGGAAACGTCTGCGGGCAAGGGAGATCGCGCTCTACACCGCATTGGTGACACCGTCGATCGCGGCGCTGTCGCTGGTTGCGGAACGGTCCTCGTACGAGTTGTTCGGCTTCAACCTGACGGTGTTGTCGTTGACGGTCGCGCACTTCCACTTCGCCGGATTCGCGGCCGCCCTCATTGCCTTCCTCGTCGCCGGCACGAGCACCGCGACGAGCACTGCCCCGAGAACCGGCACCGGGGCACTCGCCGACTCGAGCAGCGCGGCTGCGAGAACCGGCACCGGGGCACTCGCCGACTCGAGCAGCGCGGCTGCGAGAACCGGCACCGGGGCACTCGCCGACTCGAGCAGCAGGGCTGCGAGTGCTGCGAGTGCTGCGAGTGCTGCGGCGATCAGTGTGCCGCTCGGGACCGGGATCGTGCTGCTCGGCTTCTTCCTCGGGGATTCCGTCGAGCTCGCCGGCGCCGCAGTACTGACTGCCGGCATGTGGCTGGTCGGCTGGCATCTCTGGCGGCGATCGCGCGAGACCGACCGAACCACCGCGACCCTGTTGGTCGTCTCGGCATCGGTGCTGGTGGTCACCATGCTGCTGGCGCTCAGCTGGGCACTGGGGCATGTCGTCGCGACGCCCTATCTACCGTTGGAGTGGATGGTCGCCACGCACGGCCTGGCGAACGCAGTTGGGTTCGGGTTGTGTGGCTTACTGGCCAGGAGACGGCTGCAGGCAGCGGAAGGGGTCAGATGAAGCTCGCGGATCTTGTCGAACTCAGGTTCAACTACGACGTGATCGGGTCCACGAGGTACGACGAGACGCCGCCCGGCTACCACCGGCTCGAAGTACGTGAGCAGATCAGCACCGGCGACCAGGTGTTCCTCACCGCGGGCGAAGCCCTGATGACCTGGAAGATGCACAACGCGGCCGGAGTCCGGATCGAGACGACCGACAGCCCCGCGGTGATCGGCACGAACTCCCTCGGCCGCCTCGGCGTCGGCCCGGTGGGCATCCCGATCCCGTGCCGCGTCGTCTGGGTCGTCGACGAACCTGACGGCACCGGCTTCGCCTACGGCACTTTGCAAGGTCACCCGGAGTCCGGCGAGGAATCCTTCCTGGTCACCCGCGAGGGCGACGACGTCTTCTTCACCCTCCGCGCCTACAGCCGCCCGGCCACCTGGTACGCCCGCCTAGGCGGCCCCGCCACCCGCACCGCCCAGTCCCTCTTCGCGCACCGCTACGCCCACGCCCTCAAACGCCTCGCCACCTGACCCCCTGTCTCCCCCAACCACTTGCGTCCGAACAACCGAGGGTCCTGCCCCACGCCCCTTCGGACCCAACGACACGCAAAGGCCCCGCAAGCTCATACCTTTGCGGGGCCGACCACTTTTCTACCCGGTCAACGCAAACCACGGCCTCACCGACACGCGAACTCTGGGTGACGAGGGCAGCCTTCGATGTAGGGGGCTTGAGGTGCCTCTGTCGCCGGCTTGATGACGTCGAGTCGTGATGTCGCGCGGCGGAGGGGCGGCCCGCTGGCGGGTTCTTCGGCCACTAGCGGCAAATTGGGCGCTACCGGACGAAGAAGCCGTTACCGGTGGCCGGGATCCACCTGTACTGCGAGCCGATGCCGAGTCGGCCGGACCTCGAGACGCGGCCACATCCACCGGCAGGCCAGAGGGCCGCGCGCACGATCCAGCACGACGTGTTGAACCAGATCTAGGGAGCTCGGACATCATCTGGGGACCACGGTCACGATATTTGCTGACCGAGGCCCCCAGATGGTGTCCGAGGTCCCCACACCGGTGTCCGAGGTCCCCAGTTGGTGTCCGAGGTCCCCACCACTGGTGTCCGAGGTCCCCACACCGGTGTCCGAGGTCCCCAGTTGGTGTCCGAGGTCCCCACCACTGGTGTCCGAGGTCCCCACACCGGTGTCCGAGGTCCCCACCACTGGTGTTCGGGTCCCCACCGGGTGTCCGTGGCCGCCACCCACCCCGATCACACTCACCGCTGGCCGGGTGCCCAGTAGAGCTCAGGGTGGGTCGGGTGCGGAGTGGGGGCGAAGGGTGGGAGGCTTGGGCGGGTGAGTCCTAAGACGTTGAATGATCTGGTGACTGCGGACTGGGCCGAGGCCTTGGCGCCGGTTGAGGACACCGTGTCGAAGATGGGCGAGTTCCTGCGCGGTGAGATCGCCGCCGGGCGGCCTTATCTGCCGGCCGGGGAGAACGTGCTGAAAGCCTTCACCCAGCCTCTGAACGACGTGAAGGTGTTGATCGTCGGCCAGGACCCGTACCCGACACCCGGTCATCCGGTCGGCCTGAGCTTCTCCGTGGCGCCTGACGTGCGGCCGATCCCCCGCAGCCTGGCGAACATCTATCGCGAGCTGATGGCCGACGTCGGCGTACCGGCGCCTTCCAATGGCGACCTGACACCGTGGGCGAAGCAAGGTGTGCTGATGCTGAACAGGGTGCTCACCGTGCAGCCCGGCAAGTCGGCCTCGCATCGCGGCAAGGGCTGGGAAGAGGTGACGGAGCAGGCGATCCACTCGCTGGTGAAGCGCGGTGGCCCGCTCGTCGCCATTCTGTGGGGCCGCGACGCCCAGACGCTCAAGCCGATGCTCGGCAGCACGCCTTACATCGAGAGCGCGCACCCCAGCCCGATGTCGGCCGACCGCGGTTTCTTCGGCTCCCGCCCCTTCAGCCGCGTCAACGCCCTGTTGGTCGAACAAGGCGCCACCCCCATCGACTGGCGCCTCCCCTAAGCCACCGCCCAACCAACCAGCCGCTGCGTCCGAAAGGGTGCGGGGCCCGCCCCACGGCCCTTCGGACGCAAGGGCTCCGGAACCACGCTTGCGTCCGAAAGGGTGCAGGGCCCGCCCCACGGCCCTTCGGACACAACCATCGGGAACCACGGAGCGGTTGCGTCCGAAAAGGTGCTGGGCCTGCCCCACGGTCGCTCGGACGCAATCTTCCGGAACCACCAGCCGTTGCGTCCGAAAGGGTTCGGGGTCAGCCCCACGGTCCTTCGGACGCAAGGGCTCCGGAACCACAGAGGCGGTTGCGTCCGAAAGGGTGCTGGGCCTGCCCGGCGGTCCTTCGGACGCAAGGGCTCCGGAACCACAGAGGCGGTTGCGTCCGAAAGGGTGCGGGGCCTGCCCCGCGGTCCTTCGGACGTAAGGGGGCTAAGGAGCCACGGTTGCGCGGTCGATTGACAGTGCGCTCCGACACCCGTACGGTCTCGCCGTAATAGGAAACTTTCCTAACAGTTGGCGTGGTCGCCGGCTTCCCGGCACGGCGACCCGGGCTGAGGGCGGAAGGAGGGCAGGGTTAGCTCATGGCCAGCACACCCGGTACTCCGCGCCTGCTCCGCGCGATGAACGACCGCGCCGCGCTCGATCTGCTGCTCGCACAGGGCCCGCTCTCGCGGACCGCTCTCGGCAACCTCACCGGCCTGTCCAAGCCGACCGCATCCCAACTGCTCTCCCGCCTGGAGAGCGCCGGGCTCGTCCGGGCCAGCGGGACCAGCGCCGGCCGCCCCGGGCCGAATGCCCAGCTGTACGAGATCAACGGCGGCATCGCGTATGTGGCCGGCCTCGACGTCACCCCTATCCGCATCCGGTCCGCCGTGGCCGATCTGACCGGCAAGGTCGTCGGCTCGTACGAGCTGCCGACTCCGGGCCGGAGCGCCAGGGGAACTGTCGAGCGTGTGGTCAAGGCGATCGACGGCGCACTAGGCGAAGCGGGGCTGAGGCGGGACCGGTTGCACCGTGTTTCCATCGGCACGCCGGGTGGGTTCGACCCGACCACCGGGCGGCTGCGCTACGCCATGCACCTACCTGGGTGGCACGCGGCCCGCCTGCTCGACGAACTGGCCGCGGCGATCGCAGTACCGCTGGAAGTCGAGAACGACGTGAACCTGGCCGCGGTGGCCGAGCAGCGCGTCGGTCACGCACAGGGCAGCGACAATTTCGTCCTCCTCTGGGGCGAGGATGGCATCGGTGCCGCAGTGGTGATCGGTGGACGGCTCGTCCGCGGTGCCACCGGGGGTGCGGGCGAGGTCGCCTTCCTGCCGCTGCCCGGCACCCCGCTGGTCCGCAACGTCGGCCGCAACAACGCCGGCGGCTTCCAGGAACTCGCCGGTGGTGAAGCTGTACTCGCACTGGCCCGCAGCCACGGCCTGAAAGCCCGTACTGCGGAAGCCGCGGTCGCCGCGGCACTCCAGACGCCGGGCGGGGGTGACACCGTGCTTGCAGAGTTCGCGCATCGCCTCGCGGTCGGCCTGGCCGCGATCGTTGCCGTGGTCGACCCGGAGCTGATCGTGCTCTCGGGCGGCGTGATCACGGCCGGCGGCGAGCGGTTACGCGGTCTGGTCCAGGACGAGCTGTCCGAGCTCGCCGTGCCCCGCCCCCGGCTGCTGATGAGCGCCATCCACACCGACCCGGTGCTCTCCGGGGCCTTGCAGTCCGCCCTGAGCACCACCCGCGACGAAGTCTTCGACACTGCCGGTCCGCCGACCGGGAGCACCCCCGACTAGAGCCCAAACCCAGCCCCAAACCCCTCCCGACCGGGAGGACCCACCCGGCCCGGCCGATCCGCACACCCTATGGACTCCAGCTCAGCCAGGAATCACTCACCCAGTCGTGAAGGCCAAAAGGCGGGTTGCAGGCCCGGGTGAACTGACCCCTTCTTCGAGTGTGTCGGGTATGCCCCGGGCAATCGATTACAGGCGACACAGTGCTCACACTCGAGCACTCACTCCTCACAGTCGATGGCTGAGGAACTCCGGAGGGGCTGGTGAGGAGGTGAGTGGCGGGTGGCGGCGGGAGAATCCAAGGCGGGTGTGCTCTCAGTCATCGACCGGACTAGTCGGCAAGCGATTGCAGAGAACGGAACCACCCGACTCGCCAGGGACTCGACGGCTTTGGCCAGGAGGATGCACCGGTGGTTCGTGCGGTCTCGCTTGCGCTCCGCTTAGCTGCCCTTGACTTGAGTGTAATCATGATTACATGAATACATCGCACAAAGGTGAGCGAGTGAGGGGTTGGCTGACCGGCCGGCTCCCCTCGGACTGGTTCGAAGGCGAACCAGAGGTGAGCATCGACCGCGACGAGATCCTCGTGGTCGGCAGGATCCCGGCTCCGCAGCAGGACGGCGAGGCCAGCGCGGCCGCGCGGTCCGCCGCCGAGGAGGGCCGGATCAAGCAGTTCCGCGAGGACACCCGGGAGCGGCGGATCGAGATCGCCCGCGAGCTCGAGCACGCGACCGGCAAGAAGGTCGCCTGGGGCGTCCAGTGCGGCGACACCAGGACTGTTTTCACGTCGTTGTCGGCGCCGGTGATGACGCGGCTGCGTCAGCCCGAGCGGCAGGTGCTGGACACGCTCGTGGATGCCGGCGTCGCCCGGTCCCGCAGCGACGCACTGGGCTGGTGCGTGAAGCTGGTCGCCCAGCACAGCGAGAGCTGGCTGGCCGAGCTGCGCGACGCGATGGCGAAGGTCGAGGACGTCCGCCGCGCCGGCCCCGATGCCCAGCCCCCGACCCCGACCGACGAGAGCCCCTCGACCCCGACCGAAGAGAGCTGAGAACGAACGGGGCGGGTTCGACCCGATCCGATCGAACCCGCCCGTTCTTCTCAGGCCGGAGGTGACCCCGTCCGGCCCGAGGGTCTACCGCCGACCCTCGGGACCGCTCCAGCCGCTCTCGCCGCCGGAGTAGTTGCCGTTCGAGCCGTTCGAATACCCGCCCTGCGGCGAACCGTGCGACGCCGGGTACGGCGCTTCAGGCATCTCCTGGTCACCCGCATATCCACCCTGGGGCTGCTGGCTCTGCGCGTAACCTCTCTGCTGGCTTTCCTGTCCCTGGTAGCCGCCGTCGGCAGCGCCGTTCGAACCACCTATGCCATTCGAACCACCCAGGCCGCTCGAACGACCCATGCCGCTGGAGCCCGCAGTACCGGACGAACCCGCAGTACCGGACTTCATCGCGGAGCCGCGCTCGAACAGGGTCTGCAGCGCCTGGCCGGCCAGCTCGCGGCCCCCGAGGCCGAAAGCGAGGCCGAGCGCCAGCGCGGCACCACCCAGCACGATCAGCAGGGTGTTGCCGGTCAACTGGACGGCGATGCCGAGTTGCGTCAGCGCGGCGAACGCGGCGTACACGAGGACGGCGTACTTGCCGACCTTCGCCAGCGTCTCGTTGCCGGTCGCGCCCCGGATGATCGCGGCCAGGAAGTTCGCGAACAGCGCGGCCAGGCAGACGATCACGATCGCGGCGAAGATCCGCGGGATGTAGCCGAGCATGTCGCTCATGAAGTTCGAGATCTCCGGCACGCCGAGCGCCGAGGCGAACATGGTGAAGCTGATCAGGAAGACGAACCAGAAGACGACCTTCCCGAGCATCGCCGAAGCGGTCAGCCCCGTGCCGGACCGCTGCAGGACGCCGGAGACGCCGGCTCGTTCCATCCACTGGTCGAAGCCGACCTTGCCGAGCAGTTTGCCGACAAGCTTGCCGAGCACCTTGGCGACGAAGTAGCCGATCACCAGGATGACGATGCCGCCGAGCAGATTGGGGATGAACCCGAGAAGCTTGCTGAAGGCATCTTCAAAGGGTTGGGTGAAGTCGATCGCCAACACAGCCATCGGAGGAGTTCCTTTCCGGACTGGCCCGCACCCGCCGTCACGCATCGGTCCGCGCGACCCCGGCCACGGGCGGATGCAGTGGTGTCTGATTGCCTCGTGCCCGGTCCGGCGGGCCGCAAACGCTGTTTCCTAACGCAATGTGATTGCGTAAGGCAATTACCGTGACGATCCGACGCTGCTGACCCGGCCGCCGTACGGCCGGCCTGGCTTGAGAAACTGACCGGTATGACCGATGCCGTGATCCGCCGCGCCACCCTTGCCGACGTTGCCGGAATCGTCGCGATGATCGCCGACGACCAACTCGGCGCCACCCGCGAGTCGCTGGACGACCTGACGCCGTACCACCGTGCCTTCGAGGCGATCGACGCCGACCCGAACCAGCTCCTGGTCGTTGCCGAACGCAACGGCGAGCTGATCGGCACGCTGCAGCTGACGATCATCCCCGGCCTGTCCCGCAAGGGCTCGTCCCGCGGTCTGGTCGAGGCCGTCCGAGTCGCCGAGTCCGCCCGCGGCAGCGGCCTCGGCACCGCCCTGATGGAGTGGTCGATCGAGGAGTCCCGCGCCCGCGGCTGCTCCCTGGTCCAACTCACCTCCGACAAGACCCGCACCGACGCACACCGCTTCTACACCGACCGCCTCGGCTTCACCAACAGTCATGAAGGCTTCAAACTCAAGCTCTAGCTGACCCGCTCCGACGAACTCCTCGCAGTGGTCGGCTTGGCGAAGCCCGGCGGGGTGTTGGAGTGGTCGGGCATCAAGAGACTTTGGAGGCCGGCGCGGTGTAGGTGTTGCAGGAGGCGGGGTTGGTTGTTTTGAAGGCGGGTCCGGCCCAGAGCCACTGGTTCTTGCGGGAGCCGTGGTCGTGGACCTTCTTGGGGTCGTACTCGTCGCCGCTGTGCTGGATCTGGTACTCCCACATGTGCAGCTTCGGGCCGGTGAACCCGAGCGACTTCTGGTTGGCCCCCAGGAAGGCGGCGCCGAAGCAGGTCGCCTGAAGCTCGAGCCGCCGGTTCTCCTCGAGCTTCGCGGCCTGCGTCTTCGCCCAGCCCTCGCGGGACTGCGAGGAGATCGAGATGTTGGTCAGGTATTGCACGTGATGGCCGTACTCATGAACGATCGTGTCCATCATCCAGGTCCGGCCGGCCAGCGCGTTCTGCTTGTAGAGCTTGAGATCGCCCTGCCAGTCCATGTTGATGCTCTCGTCATCACCGCAGTAGTAGGCGCGATTCGTCTCACCCGTGCAGGTCGACCCCGTCTGCTTGCTCAGCAGCGTCAGCTTCGGTGCGCGGAACGGGTAGCCCGCCTTCTTCACCAGCGGTTCCCACGCCTTGTTCAGGCAGGGCAGGAGCGCCTGGTAGTACCGCAGGATCGCCGACTGGCTGTTCGGCTTGATGCTCGGCTCGACGCAGTTGACCGACGACACCTTGCCGACCGTGTAGAGCTTGTTCTGCTTCACCCGTACTTCGTCCGGCACCGGCTTGACGGTCACCGTGACGGTCGGCTGGGCTGGAGCAGGCAGCGGCTCGTCCGACTGCTTGACCGACGGCCTGGCGAGCGGGTTCTCGACGGTGTTGTCGAACGAGGCGATCAGCTTGAAGCTGGCGACAACTCCGCCACCGAGCACGACCAGTACGAGCGCGGTGATCCCGGCGACCAATGGCTTCGAGAACCGCCGGGGAGGTTTCACCGGCGGCGCCTCGGAGGTGAACTGGGAGGCGGCTCGCGTCGAGGTCGAGTGCCAGCCGACCGGCCGCGCTCCGCCGACCTGACGGGTTCCCTGCAGCGGCGCGGCGGGAGCCCCGGGCAGGGGAGCCGCCGGCGGCGCGCCGTACCCGGCGACTTGCTCGGAGCCCGCGGACTGCGGCTCCTTCCGCAGCGACGGATCCAGCTGGGCGTTGACCGGGCGGGCCTTGCCGAGGCCGGGTTGCTGACGATTGACCGGCCGCGGTCCCGCAGTACCGGCGTCGTCTGTCTCGCCGGCGCCTCCGGGCAGAAAGTGCCCAGGCTTCGGCGCGCCGGGCGCCGCCTCCTTGTCCGCCATCAGTCCCCCAGTCCCTCAGTGATCAGCCATCGGGTCAGCTGACCTTGTTCGCCGCCGCGGCGAAGGTGTTGCAGGAGCCGGGGTCCCCGGTAGAGAACCCGCGACCCGTCCACAGTTCGACGCTCTTGTTCGAGCCGTGGTCGCGCACCTTGTCATCGCTCAACTCGTCGCCATTGTGCTTGGTGCGCCACTGCCACCACTTGAGCAGGTCGCCCTGGATCGGGAAGGCGGCCTTGTTCGCGCCAAGGAAGACCGCGGACAGGCAACCCGCCTGCAGGGCCTGCCGGCGGTCATGCTCCAGCCGGTAGCCCTCGTTCGGCGCCGCGTCGCTCAGGTTGCTCGCCGCGTCGAAGATGCCGGTCAGCTTCTGGACATGAACGCCATAGACGTAACCGAGGTTGTCGGCGAGGTCGATCCGGCCGAGCGGCTTGTTCTTGGGGTAGTCGTCCACGATGCTCTGCCAGGGCATGGCGACACTGCCGCCGTCGGCGTCACAGTACGACGAAACCTTTTTCTGTACTCCGCAGGCGGTCTCCTGGCCGTCGTCGAAGATGATCAGCTTCGGCGGGTGGAACGAGTACCCCGCCTTCTTGACCACCGGCTCCCACGCCTTGTTCATGCAGGTCAGCAGCACCTGGTAGTACGAGCGGACGCTCTCCTTGGAGGTCGGCCGGTACCCGGGCTCCTTGCAGCCGCCCGTCAGCTTGCCGACCGCGTAGAGCTTGTTCTCCTTCTCCACCACCGAGTCGGGGATCGGCTCGCTCGTCGGATCCGCGGTGGACGGATCGTCGGCGGGAGACTCGGTGCTCTTGAGCGACGGGGGGCCTAGCGGGTTCGCCACGATGTCGTCGTACGACGACAACAGCTTGGCGGCCGCGGCCACACCGCCGCCGACCACCAGCAGGGCACCGACGACGATCGCTGCGATCAGACCCTTCGACCTCTTGCGCGGCACGAACGGGACCGGATCGGGCGAGAAGCGCGCCTTGAACGCGGCCGCCGCAGGATCACCGGGCGGCGGTGGACCAAGCCGCGAACCACTGAGCTGCGGCGGCCCTGCCGGGGCGTTCGTACTGCTGCCGATGCGCGGGGTGGGCGCGGTCAGCGGGGTGCTCTCCGCCGGGACCGTCGGCCTGCGCTCCGGCGCGGGGGCCACACCACCCGCGCCGCCGGGCAGGAAGTGTCCGGGCTTGGGAGTCTCGGGGTTCGCGGGGCCCGGGTCGGCCGCGCCGGACTTCGGGGCATCGCCCGCACCCCCGGGCAGGAAATGCCCAGGTTTCGGCGCCGACTCGTCTGCCATCTGCGTTCCCCGCTTCTCCCGGCCCGTGCCGGATCGCTCGCTTGGACAGGTGGCAGCCGTATCCCCCAGGCCGGACCTGCCGCAAGATGGTACGGCCCGAAGGATCGTTGGGTGAACTCGATTACAGCTATTGACATCGATTCGCTACCCCAGGTAAGCCGCCTTCACTTTCCTCCCGTCTGATCGGTCGTCTGGTCCTCGTGGGACGTAGCATCGCGGCGTGACTGTGGACTTGGGTGAGGCGGCGCGTCAGTTGGTGGACGGGGTCAACACGGGGGTGTTGGCGACGAACAATCCGGATGGGAGTCCGCAGATGTCGGTGGTGTGGGTCGGGCGGGACGGGGACGACCTGCTCATCTCGACCGCGGCCGGCCGGCAGAAGGACTCGAACCTGCGCAAGGATCCCCGCGCCAGCCTGCTGGTGATCGACAAGGAGTCCGCCGACCGGTACGCCGAGATCCGCGGCATCGCGACCGTCACGGAAGACCTCGGCCGCGTGGTCGCCCAGCAGCTCGCCGAAGCCTATGCCGGTCCGGGTGCCGGCCAGGAATACGTCGACCTACCGCCTGAGATCATCCGAACCGTCATCCGAATCACCCCGCACAAGGTCATCCTCCACGTCTGACTGACCACCCTCCGGTGCGAGCAGGCAAGGCCGGAACCCAGGCTTCGGGCAGCAGCAGTCAGGCCGCGGGCCCAACGCGGCCGAAGGCCAGGAAATGCAGGCTGGCCGACATCATCAATGGATCCGCCTCGAGCATGCGGGCGAGAAGGACCGCGGACGGCATCAGGGTCGACACCTCCTCGGGGGACGCCTTGTCCATAGTGGGCGCGGCCGGACCTTCGACACCCAGTACGACGATGTCGCGCAGCCCGGCTGCCTCGAATTCGGACCGCAGCTCATCCGCATGATGAAAGTACGCGTTCGTGAACCCGGTGGGGTCGTCGTGATTCCGTCCCGTCGCCAGTGACGCGGTGAACTCCTGTGCAGTCTCCTCGTTCAGCAGCCCGGCATTCCCGTACTCCAGCAGTCCGGCGTACCGACTGATGCCAGCGGCAACCACCAGCCCAGCCGGCCGGGTCACGCGGCGCGCCTCGGCCAACGCCTGCGCACGATCGGCTGCCTCCACCAGGTGATACAGCGGCCCGAGCAGCAACGTCACGTCCACACTGGAATCACCCTGCTCCAACTTGCGCGCATCGCCCACCGAAGCAGCGAATCCACCAACAGCGGCAGCCTTCTCGACGTGCTCGACGACCGGATCGACCAGATGCACGGAATACCCGTCACCCGCGAGCCACTTCGCATGCACACCCGTCGCGCCACCGACATCCAGAACAGTTGCTGGCGGCAACGGGAGATATCGGCGTACCAGCTCCTGCGTCCGCAGGAACTCCAGCTGCCCGTGCCCACTCCGGCTCAGCCGATCGTCCTCGACATACCGATCCCGATAGAACCCACGAATCAACGGATCCAGTTCAACCATCGCCCCATGATCACCGATCTGCCGACTCACCGCCGCTCAATTTCCCGCCCCGGTCGAGGAAACGGCGTTCCCGGCAGGTGGTCCGTCGCTCCACTGGCACGAGCGGGTCGGCTGACGGGTGTTTCGTCGACTGGCGTCAAATGAAGCCGCTATCGGTCGAAGAACCCGGCATCGGGTCGGCGCGGCCGGACTCGGCGCGGCCGGACTCGGCGCGGCCGGACTCGGCGCGCTGGTCAATCAGCTTGCGGCGGACGGGCCGGCGCGGTTGGCTGGCCGCGTGGCTGACCTGACGCGTGCCGAATATCCGCGCTCCTCGAAGTACGACGCCGACTGGCTGCTCGAGAACGACATGGGCCCCCATCCGCTGTGGTTGCTCGAGGATCTGGCCAAGGATCTCGACCTGCGGCCCGGCCTGCGGGTGCTCGACCTCGGCTCGGGCAAAGGGGCGACCAGCGTCTTCCTGGCGAAGGAGTACGGCGTACAGGTGTGGGCGGCCGACCTCTGGACCGACCCGACCGAAGCGACCGGGAACTTCGCGAAACACGGCGTCGAGGTGACGGCACTCAAGGCCGAGGCCCACGCACTCCCCTTCGCGCGCGGCTTCTTCGACGCGATCGTCTGCATCGACGCCTACGAGTACTTCGGTACTGCGGACAGCTACCTGGCCTACATCACCAGCTTCCTCAAGCCAGGCGGGCAGCTCGGCATCGCGACGCCCGCCATGACGCGGGAGATCCGCGATCTCGGGTACATCCCCGAGCACATCAAGCAGTTGGTCGGCTGGGAGGCGACAGCCTGGCACACGGCCGACTGGTGGAGGTTCCACTGGGAGATCACCGAACTCGTCGAGGTCACCTCGGCCCGGCTCCAGGAGTCCGGCTGGCACGACTGGCTCACCTGGGCCCACGCGATCTCGGACCGCAACGGCACCCATGACCCCACCATTGAGATGCTCGAGAAGGATCAGGGCGAATACCTCTCCTTCGCCCTCGTCACCGCCCGCAAACCGAGCTGACCCCGGCAGCCCGGGAGGTGCCGGGCGCCCTGGTCGTGAGTCCGCGAACCCGGCTGAGCCGCGCCCCGGGTGTGCGCGGATCACCGGTGCTGAGCAATGCTGTGGGTATGAGCTGGGCTATCTACGCGATGCGAGGTCCGGGCGGCGTCCGCCGTCTCGAGGACATTCCCGATGGGTACGAACCACCGACACTTGGTACTGCGGACGAGGTGGTCAAGCTGGTCCGTGAAGTGGCGCCGGGGGTGGACGCGAGCAGACGCTCCTGGCTGTTGCTGAAGAGCGACCAGTACGACGTCGAGATGACGATCGGCAAGGGCGTCGACGTTCGCGACGTCACCTTCTACCTGAACGACGGGCCCCGCTCGATCCCGGTCGTGATGGAGATCAGCGCCCGCCTGGGCGTCACGCCGTACGACACCGAGTCGGGCAACTTCCTCACCGAGGAGTCCAAGCCCCCGGTTCCACCGCCGCTCACGGAGGACGAGATCAAGGCCAACAAGCCGAAGTGGTGGAAGTTCGGCCGCAGCTGACCGGACCTGGTCCGTACTCCGCGGCGCCGGCCACCCACTCCCGCAGCCGGCCGCGCGAGAGCCGTGATCCGAGGTCAGGTAGCGGGGCGGGTGGCGACCAGGGCACCGATCTTGTCGATGCGGTGTTCGGGGTTGTCGAGCTCGTCCTTCCAGTAGTTGCCCTGAGCGTGGTCCTCGGTGGTCGCGCAGGTTGAGAGCGTGATCATCGCGCGGGTGGGGACCTCACCGGGGCGCCCTGGGACCACGGCGTTCTGCTGGGCCTTCTCGGCCGGTTTGCGGAACGAGATCACCATCGTCCGGACCACCACGTAGTCGTAGACGTATCCGTTGTGCGTGACCAGGATGTGGTCGCCGTTGCCCAGTTGAGGGACCTTCCCGAACGGCCGGCCGTGGGTAGTCCGGTGCGCGGTGACGATGAAGTTCCCGATCTCGCCCGGACCGACTCCGCCCGCCGGACCCCGGGGGCTGGCCGCGACCCGGCGGTTCTGGATCACCGTGCCCGGGCGGTCGTCCGCGGTGCCGTTATAAGCGACCACCCGGAGACTGGTCACTCCGATCGCCGGGATGCCCAGACTCGTTACAGCCGTCGTCCGCTGTTTGCTGGGCGTCGGGCTCGTCGGCTGCGGCGTTGACGACTGCGCCGACGACCGGGACGGCTTCGGGGAAGGTGTTCTCTCGGGAATCGGCGACGTCGCCGGGCCCGTCGCGGACGGCGTACTGGCTGTATTCTCGGCGGCGCTCGAACAGCCCACCAGGGCAGCCACCAGCGCCACCGCTATAACCAACCGCCGGACCATGCTCGAAAAGGTAGCTCGCGCCACAAACCCCACTAAGCGGGAGCGTGCTCCTTCAGCACTGTCATGAAAGCCCGCATCCAGCCCGGGTGATCCGACCAGGCGCGGCCTGAGACCACGTTCCCGTCGACCACCGCATCCCCGTCGACCCACTCACCACCAGCGGCCCGGATGTCGGGCGCGAGAGCGGGATATGCCGACGTCTTGCGTCCTTTCAGTACGCCGGCAGCGGCTGCGAGGAGTGGTCCGTGACAGAGCTGCGCGACGGGTTTCGACTCGCCGTAGAAGTGCTGCACGATCCGCTGGGCGTCCTCGTCGTTCCGGATGTACTCCGGCGCTCGGCCGCCCGGGATCACCAGCGCGACGTATTCCGTCGGGTCCACGTCCGCGAAGGCGAGATCGGCCTGCCAGGTGTGTCCCAGGTTCTCGGTGTAGGTGTCGAAGCCGTCGACGAAGTCGTGCACCACGAACTGCAGCTTCTTCGCCGTCGGCGCGGCCAGATGAACCTCGTAGCCCTCTTCCTGCAGCCGCTGGTACGGGTAGAACACCTCGAGCGTCTCCGCGGCGTCCCCGGTCAGAATCAGCACCTTGGTCATAACGCAGCATCTCCTCGCAGCCGGTCCCCTTCGCCAGCCTCCGCCGCTCGCTATAACGGGTCAAGACCGCAGCCCGGCCGACGCCAACCGTTGCACCAAGTCGGGCTCCCGGTCAGACGTGTTTCGGGGCGCGCCAGACGAGGGTGTTGCGGAGATCGGTGGCGGGGCGTTCGACGCTGTTGTTGTGCTTGGGCCGGTCGGTCCGCCCCCACGCGTCGTCACCGAGCCAGGGTGGAACGCCGAAGGGCAGATCGCGGGCCGGGATCCGGGCGTAGTCGGTCTCGAGGAACTTCGGGCCGTAGTTCGGCACGGTCGCATCGCCGTCGGGATCCGGCGTGACGACGGTCCGGAGCTCGGTCACCGCGGCGCGCCAACTGTCCAGCAGAACCTTCGGACTCCGGCTGGACGGATGCGGGACCTCGAAGACCGGCACGTCAGGCTGCCCGTCCCACAACCTCACGGCCGCTCGGGCCTGCCCACCGAAAGCGACGATCGCCTGGAGACTCGGCCCGGTGATCAGGTCGAGCAGCGTGTTCCGCCACTCCAACTGCTCGGGCTCGGACAGCAGCGGCGTGGCCGACTGGGCATGAGACGGCAGCAGTGCATAGGCGAACGCGTTCACCAGGCTGTAGCTGGAAGTCAGCCCGAGCTTGGTCAGGAAGCCTTGAACGCGCTGGCCGGCGTCACCGACCAGCGTGCGCCCGGCGATCCGCTCGGTCGGCCCGGGATCGGAGGCGATCCCCAGCAGCCGGGCCGAGCGATTCAGCCTGCCGCGGTAGAAGATCGGGCCCCAGTCGTGCCAGAACATTTCCCGGTGCTCGGCATAACTCGGCACCTTGGCGAAATGCCGGGCGACGACAGCCGGCGGTCCCCCATCGAAATCCACCATCGAATACCTCCCCGAAGAGGATCAATAGCCTACGCTCGTGATCACCCGGCCGGGGCGGAGATTTCGGAGGTGGACCATGTTCGTTCTTCGCGGCACGGTTGTCACGATGCGACCCGGCGGTGAAGTGCTCAGTCGCGGCTCGGTTTATGTCGGCGATGACGGACTCATTGCCGCCGTCACCCCCGGCGACTCAGTACCACCGGGATTCGACGACGCCCCGCGCGTCACGGCCGGCGGAGTGATCTACCCGGGCCTGATCGACCTGCACAACCACCTGATGTACAACAGCCTGCCGCTGTGGACTGAGCCGTCGCGCACGACACCGTGGACCTCCCACAACCAGTGGGGCCGCGCCCCGTCGTACAGCGGCACGATCAGCGCACCCGCGAGGCTGCTGGGTGCTGCCGCGGGCCGGGCCCTGCTCCGGTACGCCGAAACGCGCGCGATCGTGGGCGGGACCACCTCGATCCAGGGCAATCCGCGCGGCGCAGTGCCGCCGGACAACGACCTGATCCGCAATGTCGACTCGGAGAAACTCGGCACCCACGACGATTTCATCCGGGTCAGCACCCTCGTCGCCGACAACGCGGAAGCACTCGCGCCGTACGCCGAGGCAGTGCGGCAGGGACGCGGATTCATCGCGCACACCGCCGAAGGCTCCGACCCGAAACTCCGGAAAGAGTTCCAGCTTCTCGGTGAAGTCGGCGTGGTCAAACCTCAGCTGGTGGCAATCCACGGCGGCGCGTTGAATGCTGCCGATTTCAACCAGCTGCGGGACGGAAACTCCAGCCTGGTCTGGTCGCCGTTCTCGAACTATTGGCTTTACGGCGCGACGGCGGATATCTCGGCGGCCAAAGCGGAGGGTGTCCGGCTGTGCATCGGTTCGGACTGGGGGCCGTCCGGCACCCGCAATGTGCTGTGGGAACTCAAAGTTGCCGACCTGTGGAACAAAGCCCAGCCGACCAAGGTGTTCACCGACGAGGACCTGGTGCGAATGGCCACAGCCAATCCCGGCGAGGCCTTGTCGGGGCTTTGGCCACACCCGGTGGGCCGGATCGAACGCGGCGCGCTGGCCGACCTCATCGTGGTCTCCCGTAAGCACGACGACGTGTATCGCAACGTCATCGACGCGACCGAGGCACACCTGCGGCTCGCGGTGGTGGGTGGAAGAGCGCGCTATGGAGTGCGCTCGCTGATGTCCGCCTTGGCGCCGGCCGCGACGCGTATCGCCGTCGGCCGACTCAGCCGAGCCATCGACTACGGCGACCCCGCGGTGACGTGGTCGTCGGTGGTCGCCGATCTCGAGAAGGTCCGCAAGAACCCCACCGCCGCGGCGGAACGTGCCGCGCTGGTCCTCGATGCGCTGACGGCAGCGGGCCTGTCCGTAGACGGCCCCAGCCCGGACGGCTTGAACGGTTCGGACCTGAGCACTGACGGCCTGAGCGCAGACGGCAGGGCTGCCCTGGCGGATTCGTTCATCCTGCTGCCGGACATGCCGGCACCGGAGCTGGACCTCGAGCTCCGCAGCCGCGGGGCATCCGGCGCTGCGCCTGCACCGGTCACCGTGCCACCCGCTGAACCACTCACAACGGGCAGTTCCTGGTTCGACGCCGTCGACGCCAACCCCTTCCACAGCGGCCTACTTTCCGGCCTCCGCAGCTACGCCTGACCGACCGCGCTCGCATCGTTCGGGCCGACCAGCTTGTACTCGTCCCCATCAACCCGACGGACGGCCCTCAGTCGCGGTTGGTGACCTCGAAGGCGACTACGGCCGCGGCGACTGCGACGTTCAACGACTCGACGCCGTTGTGCAGCGGGATCTCGAGATCCTCGTCAGTCGAGACGGAGATGCCGTTCGTCTCCCCGCCGAGCACGAACACGGCCCGCGGCGCCAGCTCCGCCTTGAACAAAGACTGCGAGGACCGCGCCGACAACCCGTAGATGCGGTAGCCGGCGGACCGCAGTTCGTCGACCGCCGCACGCGCGGTCGGCGAATTCACGATCGGCGCCTGGAACGCGACACCCGCCGAGGCCTTGATCACCAGCGGCCCGACGTGCGGAGTACCGGCTCGCGGCAGGATCACCCCGTCGAAACCCGCGCCGGTCGCGGTCCGCAGGATCATCCCCACGTTGCCCGGATTCGTCACCCCGTCGAGCAGGAACACGTTGGTCGGACGCTTGCCGCGATCCCGGACGAAGTTCTGCAAGGGCGTCATCCGCGGAGCGTTGATGTCGGCGACCACGCCCTGGTCGTGGCGGCTGTTCCCCGCCAGCCACTGGATCCGGCTCGGCGAGGCCCGCTGAACCGGAGTACCGGCCCGATCGGCGGCCCGCAGGATGTCGTCCAGCGACCGGCCGGTGGCGTTGTCCGCGACGACCACCTTGGCGACCGACAGTCCGGGATCGTTGAGCGCCTCGAGCACCGGTTTCCGGCCGAAGATCGTGATCCACTTGTCCCGCGGCGACAGCCGCTCCTCGTCCGATTCCCTCCTCGAGTTCACCCCGGCACCCTACAACCGGCCGCCGCACCGCGGGGTGACGCCAGGAGTACCGGCCTCACTCGCGGGCATGATCAGGCGGAAGGAAGTCTCACCTCGACCACGGCGCCATCGTCCGTGCTCTGGCCTAGGCGGACGGTGCCGCCGTGAAGCCGGACAACCTCGGCCACGATCGCGAGGCCCAGGCCGCTCCCGCCGTCATCCCTGCCGCGGGCGGTCGTCAAGCGGACGAACCGGTCGAAGACCCGCTCACGGTCGGCTACCGGTATGCCCGGACCGTCGTCGGACACGGTGAGTAGCACCTCCCCGTCCTCTTCCTGCAGCGACAGAACGATCCGTCGCCGCGCATAGCGGCCGGCGTTCTCGCCGAGGTTGAGAATCACCCGCCGCAGCGAGGTCTCGTCGCCGAGCACCTGGCCGCCGGACACCGCAGAGGTGTCGATCTCCAGATCCGTTGCCGTGCGCAACCGCTGCGCCTCGGCGAAGACCAGGTCGTCCAGATCCACCGGCACCCTCGGCAGCGTGAAGTCTTGTTCGTCGGCCCGGGCGAGCAGGAGCAGGTCGTCCACCAGCCGCTGGATGCGAAGGTCCTCGGCCAGGACCGTGCTGGCCAGGTCGTCCAGCGACGACCGCTCCGGATGGGCCAGCGCGACTTCAGCGTGCTGGCGGATCGAAGCGACCGGGGAACGCAACTCGTGCGAGGCGTCGGAGACGAAGCGCCGTTGACTTTCCTGCGCCCGTTGGAGCCGGTCGAGCATCCGGTTCATCGTGGCAGCCAGCCTGCCGATCTCGTCCCGGCTGTGCACCGCGGGGACCCGCCGATGCAGTTCGGCGGCGGAGATCGCGTCCACCTCGCGCCGGATCGCGCCCACCGGCGCCAGCATCCGCCCGGTCACGATCCAGGTGACGCCGCCCACCACCAGCACCATCAGCGGCAGTCCGATCAGCAGAACGCGGGTGACGAACCTGGTGGAATCCAGTACGTCGACCAGCGGTCGACCCACGATCACCTGAACCCCACCGTCACCGCCGGCCTGATCCACCCCACCCGGCTGGTTCACCGGTGCGGCCGCGAAGACGAAGTCCTCGCCGTATCCGGGGGGCTCGACCGCCACACATCGAGTGCCTGGATCGGCCAACCTGCGCTGACCCGGCGCCCCCACCACCTGACCGGAGCTGCCGATCACCTGCACGAGCTCAGACGGTGTCGACGACAGCCCACGGGAGACGCCGGCGCTCGAGGCCAGCACCGAAGCCCGCTCCCTGGTATCCGCACAGACCTGGTCCGTGAGCACCGAGCCGAGCAACGCGACCAGCACCAATGCCCCGGCCACCAGCGCAAGACCGACGACGAGCACCGCGGCAAGAGTCACCCGCACTCGCAGCGTCATCGCGCCGGCCTCCTATCCGCCATCGGCCGCCAGCCGGTAGCCCGAACCACGCAAGGTCGCGATGGCGGACCTGCCGTAGGGCCGGTCCAGCTTGTTGCGAAGGCGCCGAACGTAGACCTCGACGATGTTGGGATCGCCTTCGAAGTCGTAGTCCCACACATGTTCCAGGATGGTCCGCTTCGACACCACCACACCTTGCCGCCGGATCAGGAACTCCAGCAACGAGAGCTCCCGCGCGGTCAGGTCGAGTTCCGCCTCGCCACGCCAGGCCCGACGAGCCGCAGGGTCCAACCGCAGATCGCCCGCTTCGACGACAACGGGACGCGCGACCGCCCCGCGGCGTACCAAAGCGCGCAGCCTGGCGACCAGTACGGCGTACGAGAAGGGCTTGGTCAGGTAGTCGTCGGCGCCGGTGTCGAGGGCCTTGATCTGGACGGTGTCGTCATCTCTTGCCGTCAGCATCAGAATCGGCGTCCAGACGTTCTCGGTCCGCAGCGTCGCGCAGATCTCGAAGCCGTCGATCTCCGGCAGCATCAGGTCGAGCACCAGCACGTCGTAGCTGTGTTCGCGGGCGAGCCAGAGGCCGTCGGTGCCGGTGAGCGCGACGTCGACGGCGAAGCCCTCGGCCTCGAGGCCGTTCCGCAGGCCCGCGGCGAGCCGCTTCTCGTCCTCGACCACCAGCGCGCGCATCTGACACCTCCTCCGAGGTGATCCTGGTCCATTGTCGCTGAACACCGGCTGAATCCGCCGTTCAGGCTGGATTCAGGACCGCGGCCCTACCGTCGGGCCATGTCGACCCTCGAAGTAGTCCGCCTCAGCAAGCGGTACGGCGAACGGACCGCCGTCGACGACCTGAGTTTCACCGCCCGCCAGGGCGACATCATCGGCCTGCTCGGGCCCAACGGTGCCGGGAAGACGACCACGATCCGACTGCTGACCACTATCCTCCGCCCGAGCGGCGGCTCGTTCGCGGTGGCGGGGATCTCCGGCGATCACCCAGCACAGATCCGGCAGCGGATCGGCGTACTCCCCGAAAGTGCCGGCTATCCCGGCCGGCAGACCGGTCGGGACTACCTGCGCTACGCGGCGCGGCTCTTCGGTCGCGATCGCCGCGATGCCGGTGCCGCCGCCGATCGGCTGCTCGCCGAGGTAGGTCTCGGCGAACGTGCCGGCTCGCGGATCTCGACGTACAGCCGTGGCATGCGGCAACGACTGGGAATCGCCCGGGCGCTGATCAACGAGCCGGTGGTGGTCTTCCTCGACGAGCCGACCCTCGGCCTGGATCCCGCGGGCCAACGGGAGATCCTCGCCACCGTCGAACTGATCGCCCAGCAGCGCGGCGCGACGGTCGTGCTGTCGACCCACACGCTGACCGAGGTCGAACAGATCTGCAACACCGTGCTGATTCTCGATCATGGCCGGCTGCGCGCGGCGGGTTCGGTCGCCGACGTCCTGACCGCCGCGGGCACCACCAGCCTGGGGGACGCGTTCCTCAGCCTGACCGGGGAGAACCGGCCATGAAAGAGAACAAGTCCCGTACTGCGGCACGTTGGCCGGTGGTCGCCGAACAGGAGTGCCGGGATCTGTGGCTCGGTGGCCGCGGGCCCCTGCTGGTCTTCGCTTTCAGCGTGTTACTGAGTGCGATGACCTACCTCGCCGCCACGAACCAGGCGATGAACTTCCTCGAACAACGCGAGGCCGTGAACCTCACGCTGCAGGTGGCCCTGACTGTCGGCGTACTGCTCACCCTGCTGGTCAGCGCGGACGCGATCAGCGGCGAACGGGAGCGCAGTACCTTCGAGGCACTGTTGCTCACTCCGGTGTCCAGACGGGCGATCGTGGCCGGGAAGTTGTTCGCGGCAACGACCTTGTGGCTCGCCTGTCTCCTCGTCGCCCTGCCCTACCTATGGGTCCTCGGGCGAGGTGTGGCCGTAGCCGGGCAGGCAGCACTTCTCGCCTTGTCCGTCGGCAGCCTGGTGGCGATCGGGCTCGGCGGTCTGGGGCTGCTGATCAGCGCCCTCACCAACTCCAACAAGACCAGTCTGGCGTTCAGCCTGCTGATGCTGCTGGTCCTGTTCGCTCCGACGCAGTTGCCCGCACTTCCGAAGACCGGCTTCGGCGAACTGCTGGTCCGGATCAACCCGATCGGATCCGCCCTGCACTACATCTCGCAAGTTCTGGTCAGCCGCCGCAGCTGGTCTCATGACCTCGCCTACCTGATCTCACCCGCACTGGTCGCCCTCGTCGTCTGCGGTCTGCTGATCGCGGCCGCACCTCGCATCGTCAAGCTGGAGGTGCATTCCGAATGAGTCGGCTCAGCCTTCTCGCCGGCGCGATGCTCGCCGCAGCACTGGTTTCAGCGCCGGCCGCGGCCGCTGCTGCCCCGCCATCACCGGTCATCACGATGAACAAGAACCAGCTCACCGCTGTCGTCGGCCAGAACCTGACGCTGGAGTCAACCATCACCGGCGATCGGGCCGCGCCCGCGATCGCGCACCTCAACGTCACCAGTCTCGACGGCGTGTACGTCGACCTGGAGGACTGGACCCATGACGTCACCCAGCCGGTGCCGCCGGGAGAGGAAGCCCCGCTGGACTGGGAGGTCCAGGCAGTCAACTCAGGCCACTTCGCGCTCTACGTCGTCCTGATCCCTCAGGACGGCCCGCTGGTCGTCAGCTCGCCGGTCCACGTCACCGTGGCAGCTCGCCAAACCCTCGACACCGCGGGCGCAGTACCCGTTGCCCTCGCAGTCCCCACCCTCCTGGGCCTGGCAGCCATCGCAACCCGCCGCCCCTGGCGAAGGCCCTGAGCGCAACCTACGAACGCGGCGACCTAGTACGACAGCCGTAGTTCGTGATGATGCCTTCGGCAGGGGGCCGCGGGAGGGTGCCGCCCTGACCAAGAGTGGGGACCTGGGACAGGTAGTCGGGGCCTTGAACACGTTATTTCGTGTCCCCGGTCCCTGTTTGGTGTTCAAGGCCGCCGCTTCGTGACCGCTGCGCAGTCCGGGCCGTCCCCGCAACATCACAAACTCCGGCTGTAGCACTAGGCAGTGGCGTCGTACATGTGCAGGCCGATCAGGACGCCGGTCGGGTCGGAGATGTAGGCGCCGCGACCGACGCCACCGATGGCAAAGGGCGGTACGACGACAGTGCCGCCCTCCTTCTCGACCGACGCCAGCACGGCGTCCAGTTCGGGCACCCGGATCACCGGCACAACTCGAGGCTGCCCATCGCGCGACGGCAGCAGGGCAGTGTCGATCCCCGGACCGTCACCGTGCGGCGAGACCAGGTAGTCGGGCGCTGCGAACGGCTGCGGCGACCAACCGAAGACAGAACTGAAGAACTGCTTCGACGCGTCCAGATCGGCTGTGTTCAGCTCTAGATAAGTGACGGGTGCGTGCATGTCGACTCCTACTGAGTGTGCTGGGATTTCTTGCCGGCGCGCCGGTCGGTGGTCAGGGTCGGTGCCGCAGTCCAGCGATCGACCAGGATGGCGATCCACTGCTCCACCTCCGACAAACCGCCTGGAGCGAGTTCGTGCCAGTGCTCGCGCCCTTGGACCGTCGTGCTCAGCAACCCCGCATCGGCCAGCACCTTGATGTGCTGCGAGACCGCCGGACGGCTCATCGGCAGTAGATCTGCCAGCTGCCCACTGGTCGCCGGCCCGTGCGCCAAGCGCTGCAACAACGTGCGTCGCGACGGATCTGCGAGCGCGACGAGAACTGCCTGGACCACCTGAGGATTCACCTGCATTACCGAAGCGTAAGCCACAGCTTATACATCGGCAAGGTCGGCGGCCCTGGCGAACCGGGGCAGGTCCCCCGGTCGGATTCGCTGACGATGAGCTGCCATGGGGGACTCTAAGACCGGGGTTGGGTGTAGCCGGACCTCCGCCGACGCCGCGCAGTACCGGATTCTCAGCAGCTACTCAGCCAGGAGCGGGCAGAATCGCGAGATGGGCGGAGAGCAGGGTGGGGTCTCGCGTCGCCGGGGGCACTGGGTGTGGGCAGCGGTGACGGCCGGGGCCGTCGGATTGGTCCTGGTTGTCGTCATGGCAGTTCGGCTGACCGACAACCAGCCCGTCAGCCAACCGAAGGTTCCACCGGGCACAGGCACGCCCAAGGCGCACTGCACGCTGTCCGCTCTGCTGGTGCCGTCGTGTGGAGCACTCTTCGGGGTGGCCGCGAATCCACTCGGTGACGAGTCGTGGGACACCGCTCTGACCGCGTTCGAGGACGGCATCGGCCGGACGGTCGACATCGCGCACTACTACAACTCGAGCCCGGACCTGTTCCCGACCGCGGAGATGATCAAGCGCGCCCGGGAGCCGGGCAAGAAGAGACTGTTGCTGCTCAACTGGAAGCCCGAGCTGGGCAAGACCTGGGCACAAGTAGCCAGGGGCAACAAGAAGGTGGACGCGGCGATCGACGCCGAGGCCGAGTACCTGAAGACGACGTTCCCGGAGAAGTTCTTCCTGACCATCCACCACGAGCCGGAGGACGAGGTCGATCCGAGTCCTGGTTCGGGGATGACCGCCGAGGACTACCGGGCGATGTACCGGCACGTGGTGCAGCGGCTGCGCCAGAACGGCGTGACCAACGCGGTCTTCGTGATGAACTACACCGGCACCGCGAAGTGGGGATCGCAGCCGTGGTTCGAGAGCCTCTATCCGGGCGATGACGTGGTCGACTGGATCGCCGAAGATCCTTATATCTTCGGAGACTCGCCGGACTATTGGACCGACTTCGCCTCGGCCGTCGATCGGCGGGACGCTGCGAACCACCCGGAGTGGCCCGGTTTCTACAGCTGGGCGGTGGCAACCCATCCGAGCAAGCCGATGATGCTCGGCGAGTGGGGAGTCAACGAGCAGACCAAGGACTCCAAGACCAAGGCGGACATGCTCGGCACGGTCCGCGACGGCCTGAGCCGACGCCCCCAGCTCAAGGCCCTCGTCTACTGGAACGAGACCAAGTTCGACCCTGTCGGTGAAACGCGCCTCGACTCATCCCCGGCCACCCGAGAAGCTGCCCACGACCTCGTCACTACCGGCCCCCTCGCCCGCCAACTGGGCTGAATCCAGCTCCGCGGCCCGCCCGAGCCGGCTGCTGGTCAGCTGGCGCAGTTGATGCAGGTGCGGGCAGCGGGTCGCGCCAGCAGGCGTTCAGGGGCGATCGGCTGGCCGCAGAGTTCACACCGGCCGTAGTCGCCGGCTTCGATTCGTTCCAGCGCGCTGTCGAGATCGTCCAGGTGCTTGCGAGCGTCGGCGAGGAAGGCCGTGGTCTGCGAGCGTTCGAACGCGATGGTCGAGCCTTCCGGGTCGTGCTCATCGTCAGTGGCGACCAGCCGTGCGGCCTCCACGATCGCCTCGATGTCCTGACTGAGTGCCGCGACGCGATCCGCGGTTACAGCACGATCAGCCGCCAGTAACGCACGCAACTGCTGATCGGAGGACGCCATCGACCCAGTCTACGAGCCCTGAACGAGGCGGGGCCGGCCAGCACTCAGGCCCACACGCAGTGACCGAACTCAGCTCCAGACCAGGCCGAGTGGGTTGCCTGTCTCGATGCCGTCGAGCTCTTGGTCCTGCCGTGCCGCGGGAAGGGGTTCGTTGGTGATCTCCAACCCTGGGAACCGTCGCCGCATGGCCGCCTCATAGCGATCCGCGTAGGCAGACTCGCCGATGTAGTCGGCAATCTGATACCGCCCGAACCAGGTCCGAACCCGCCGCCGCTCCGACGACCCACCAGCTGTCACCCCAGGGACGCTACAAGTCCCAATTGTCGTCCGTGTTACACGCGGTTACGAGCTCAAGTCCATTGCCATGAGCAACCACAGGCCCCCGCGAGGCAGCGGTCAGCCGGCTCGGACGCCGTTCCAGGCGGCGTTGCGAAGGAGGCGCAGCCCGTTGAGTCCGACGATGACGGTTGAGCCTTCATGCCCCGCGACACCGAGCGGCAGTGGGAGGTGACCGAACAGGTCCCAGATGACCAGCCCGGTGATGAAGGTTGCCGCGATCACGAGGTTCGCGATGACGACCCGGCGAGCGCGGCGCGACAAGGCGATCACCGCCGGGATTGTGGACAGGTCATCGCGCACCACGATCGCATCCGCAGTCTGAAGCGTCAGATCCGAACCAGCGCCACCCATGGCGATCCCCGCCTGCGCTACGGCGAGCGCAGGCGCGTCATTGATGCCGTCCCCGACAACCGTCACCCGCTCCCCAGCGCCCTGAAGCTCCTGTACTGCGGCGACCTTGCCGTCAGGCAACAAGTCCGCCCGAAGGTCGGTGATCCCGACAGCGGACGCCACCTGCTTCGCAGTCACGGCGTTGTCACCCGTGAGCAGCACGGGCGTCTTGCCCGTCAGGCGAGCCAGCTCCTCAACCGCCTCAGCCGCCTCAGACCGAACCTCGTCAAAGATGCCAAGCACCGCGACCGGATCCCCATCAATCAACACCACCACCGCAGTCGCCCCGGCTCCCCGAAGATCCTGAACCTCCACCAGCGCAGTACGCCCGGCCTGCGCAGCCGGTCGGGCGTTGAATGTTGCGTCAGGCAAGAAGGCGGCTGGGGTTCCGATTCGCACCTTCAACCCATCGACTACCGCGGTGACACCGCTGCCGGCGGTAGCGGTGAAGGAGTCGACCGGCTTCAGGCGAAGTCCGCGCTCGCGGGCGGCGGCCACTATCGCAGTACCAAGTGGATGTTCGCTGGGGTGCTCGGCCGAGGCTGCGAGCGCCAGGATCTCGTCGCTGCTGAATCGCGTGCCGGCTACAAGCCTGATCTCGGCCAACTGTGGTGTACCGCGGGTGAGGGTTCCGGTCTTGTCGAGCGCGACCTGGCTGGTGGCTCCTAGCTGCTCCATCACGACGGCTGACTTGACCAGTACGCCGTGCCGTCCGGCGTTCGCGATCGCCGCGAGCAAAGGCGGCATGGTTGCCAGCACAACCGCGCAGGGCGACGCCACGATCATGAACGTCATCGCCCGGAGGAGGGTCGGGGTGACCGGTTGCCCGAACAGCAACGGGATCAGGAACAACGCGACCGTTGCGACGACCATGCCGATCGAATACCGCTGCTCGACCTTCTCGATGAAGAGCTGCGTCCTGGCCTTTGTCCGAGCGGCTTCCTCAACCAGTCCGGCGATCCGCGCGACCACCGACTCCTCCGCCGGGCGGTCGACCCTGACCCTCAGCGCGCCGGTGCCGTTCAAGGTGCCGGCGAACACCTCGTCACCAGCCGCCTTGTCCACCGGCAAAGGCTCACCGGTGATGGTCGCCTGATCCACCTCGCCGGCACCGTCCAGCACAGTCCCATCGGCCCCGATCCGTTCCCCCGGCCGCACGAGAATCACCTCCCCGACAGCCAGCTCGGCAACCCGCACCTTCTCCTCACCAGCTGCCCAGACAATCTCCTCCCACGCGACGGGTGGCCGGGCGGTCTTCCCTGGTGGCGGGGCGGCGTGTTCTTCCGCCGGGGACGGGCGGGTGGTGCCTACGCGGGTCGCGGTATCGGGGGCGAGGTCGAGGAGGCCTCGGACGGAATCCTCGGTGCGTTTGGTCGCCACGGCTTCCAGCGCTCCGGAGGTGGCGAAGATGACGATCAGCAAGCCGCCGTCGAGCACCTGGCCGATGGCGGCGGCACCGATCGCGGCCGCGACCATCAGCAGGTCGACATCCAGCCGCTTGTTGCGCAACTCCTGCAGTCCTGCCCAGCCAGGCTCCCAGCCACCGGCGACGTAACAGGCGATGAAGAGCGACCAGCTCACCCCGCCAGGACCACCAGCCAACTGCACCGCCAGACCTGCAAGGAACAGCGCGGTCGCCGCCGCGGCCCACCGGACCTCAGCCAGCGACCACGCGCTGCGCCACCACCCGTCGGTCGGCAACAGCCGGGCGGCTGAATCGGTTCCGTCACGTGCGATCGTCTCGACAGTCACCAGCACATGCTATCTGCGCAAACATGCATACACGCACCCAAGCAGATATTTGGGACGGAAGCACAAAGGCGACGCGGCCTGATGGTTAGGCTGCGAGCATGCACTCGTCGATCGAGAACTTCGAGATGCCGAACGAGGAACAGGTCCACCTCGCCGCGGAGTCGTTCCGCCTGCTGGCCGATCCGACCAGGATCAAGGTCCTGTGGGCGCTCCTGCAGGGCGAATCGTCGGTCGCGTGCCTGGCCGAACTAGCCGGCGCGGCGCCCGCCGCGGTGAGCCAGCACCTAGCCAAACTCCGGCTGGCAGGCCTGGTGAAAGGCCGCCGCGAGGGCACCTTCGTCTACTACTCCGCCGCGGACGACCACGTCCAACGCCTCCTGGACCAGGCCCTCTTCCACGCCGACCACCTGGACCGAAACCTCCCCGCCGGCCACAGTTCCGCCCGACCCGCTGACGCCCCGTCCGCACACCCCACCCCCCACTGATCACCCGTCCGCACACCCATCCCCGCCGACCCCGCGTCTTGCCACCCCGGCCGAGGCGGTCAGCCGGTGGGTTGGGGTGGTTGATCGGTTGGTTCTGCGAGGTGGCGCGGGACGGTCAGAGCGCTCGCGGCACCTGCGACGCCGATCAGCGCCGCGACTACGAAGCCGATCCGGTAGCCGGTCATCGGTGCGGCGGTTGCCGCGAGCGGTGAGACGAGGGCGAGCCCCAGAGCCGTGCCCAGCTGGGCTGTTGAGTTGAGCAGACCCGCGGCAACTCCACGCTCGGCCTTCACGACTGCGATCAACCCGGCGGTGGTGGACGCGACAGATGCAACGCCAAGGCCCACACCCATCAACGCGAAGGCGCTGAGTAGTAGCGCCCTCGGCAAAGCCTCCTCGGGCAGCATCAGCAGCAAGCCCGTACCGCTCACGACTGCAGCGAATCCGCCCACCAGCATCGGCCGAATCTCCCAGCGAACAACACCGATCGGGCCCAGCAGAGAACCGCAGATGACTGCGACGTTGAAGGCTGGGAAGAGTAGCGCACCTCGAGCCGGTGGCAGTTCGAGCGTGTCCTGCACGTACAAGACGACCATGAGCATGGCCGGCGTGGTCGAGCCGGTGAGCGCGGCCGCGGTGAGGTTGCCTCCCAGCACGCCGGGCGCTCGAAGCAGGCTTCCGGGCACGAGCGGCTGCCGGGCACGTCGCTCGAGGCGCACGAACCAGGCCAACGCCGCCGAGGACAACCCAACGGCGACCCATCCGGCCCAGCTCCCGGCCCCCTCGGAGATCAACGACAAGCCAAGCGCTCCGAGCGCGATCCCAACCGTGACCAGAACGGCGCCACCCAAGTCCAGCGACGCCACCAGGCCGCGCGGCCGACGGACCCCGAGCCGGGCGCTCACAGCCGAGAGTGGGAGGAGGTGGCTGAGGAGGAGCGCGGCCAGGCCGATGGGGGCGTTGACGGCGAAGACCCATCTCCAGCCTGCATACTCCGTGATGAGTCCGCCGAGCACCCAGCCACTCGCACCGCCGCCCGCTGCTGCGGCGGTCCACCAACCGAGCGCCCGGCGCCGCGCGTCCGACTGGACGAGCTCGTTCAGCGCGGCCAACGCAGCTGGTGACAGCAGCGCTGCCCCGACGCCCTGAGCCCCTCGAGCAGTGATCAGTACGGTGGGCGACCAGGCGAGGGCACAAGCCAACGACGCGACCGAGAACGTGACCAGCCCGGCGCGGAAGATCCGGCGGGCGCCGACCAGATCCGCCGCCCGGCCACCGAGGATCAGTAGACCCGCGAGGACGACCGTGTACGCCGTGATGACCCAGGACAGGTCGGCAGCCGCGAACCCGAGGTCGGCGCCGATCTTCGGCATCGCGGTGGCCACGATCGTCACGTCGAGTACGACGACGAACTGCGCCGTGCAGAGCACCGCGAGGCCGATCCGAGTGTTCCCAGTCAAACGGCTCATGCTGGTAACAGTGCCCGGCATCGCCGAAACCATTACTGGTAAAGTGCGTTTCGATGGAAACAGTGCAGCGGACGAGCCAGCGGCCGCCCGGAATCCGGGAGCTGCCGATCGTCGCCGGTCAGCTCGCGCTCGATTTCGCCAATACCGTCGACGATCCGCTGGGGCCCGAGCGCTTCGACCACGTGATCGACTACGAAGGCCTGCTCAACTGGTCCGAGCGGGTCAGGATCGTGCCGGCCGGGTCGGTGACCGCACTCCGCAGTACGGCTGAACAGCATCCGCGCCGGGCAGCCACGGTGGTCGGCCGGGCCGATTCGCTGCGGTCCGCGATCAACGAGACCTTCGCCGCGGTGATCGACGGTCGCGCGCCGACCACTGGATGGGACGAGCTGCAGCAATTCGTGGCAACCGCGATCCAGCAGGCCCGCCTGGTTCCCGTCGGCCCTCAGCTGGCTCCGACGTGGGATTTCAACGAGCTCGAGTCACCGCTCTGGCCCGTCGCGGAAAGCGCGTACGCGCTACTCAAGAGTCCCCTGCTGGGCCGGTTGAAACGCTGCGCGGGCTGTCCGTGGTTGTTTCTCGACCAGTCCAAGAACAGCAGTCGGCGCTGGTGCTCGATGGAGATCTGCGGCACTGACCAGAAGGTCCGCCGCTACGTAGCCAAACGAGCCGACCGCCGCACCGCCTGACCCGCCACGACGTCCACGCGAGGCACCAGGACGGTCATGACGGTGGCGTCACCGCTCCACTCCACAGGGTCACCAGCAGCCTCGTCCGCAGACTGGCTGGGGGTTCCGATTCCGCAAGAATTGGGCGGTGACAGGATCAGCGGGCGCGGGCGCGGAGAGCAACCTTGGACAGAACTCCGCGATCTGGGGCCGTACAGTGCATCATTTGGGCATGGATCACTCCGGAGAAGTGGGTGCTCCCGACGTTGCCCCATGTCTGGAGCCCGCATTGACCGCGCTTGACCCTGCAGCCGCCGAGGCTGCGAACACGTTCGCCCGGCTGGCCATCGAGCTCCATGATGCGTCAGGCGTGGGCGAGACCATCGACACCGTGGTGGAGTTCGCCCTCCAGGCACTGAACTGCAGCTACGCAGGAGTCGCGCTGTCGATGCGTGGCGCGCAGCCCGAGGTTGCCGCAGTCACCGATCCAGTCGTGGCCGAGGTCTATGGCCTGCAGCTGAGCTCGGACAAGGGTCCGCTCGTCACGGCGATGAGGGAACGCCGCACCGTACTGATCCGGGACACGACAGCCGACGATCGGTGGCCGGAATGGGCCGCCAAGGTGGCCGCCCTCGGCGTGCGCAGCGTGCTGGACGTACCGCTCGTCACCGGAAGAGATACGACCAGGACGGTGGGGGTGCTGGGGCTGTACAGCCCTCAGCCGGACGCATTCGGCGAGGACGATGAGGCGATCGCGCACATCCTGGCGCGGCACGCATCGGTCGCGGTGGCGTCGGCGCGGCACGAGGAGACCATGGCGCAGGCGGTCGACGCCCGTAAGCTCGTCGGCCAGGCGATGGGGATCCTGATGGAACGCTTCGACCTCGACGCCGACCGTTCGTTCGCGATCCTGAAGCGCTATTCCCAGGACACGAACACCAAGCTGCGTGACGTCGCTCAGCAACTCATCGACACCCGAAAACTCCCGCACTGATCCGATGGCGGCGCTGGACGAACTCCGTCGATCCAAGAGAGTGCTGGCGTTGCTGGGGGCAACCGTTGCCGCCCTCCTGCGCTGTTCCGCCTGAAGCTCGGAGAGAGATCAGGACGGGCCGTGAGGCAGGTTTGCGGCGTGTTACGGGCCGGGTACCGGGGCCGCGGCAAGGGCGGAGCCGCTGCGGGTCGCCCCCGATACAGAAGGGACCACTTTGATGGCCGGCGATGTTGTTGATCTGATCATGCAGGACCACCGCGAGGTCGAGCGTCTGTTCGACGAATTGAAGGAGAATCCGGAGAAGCGCAAGGGCCTCGTGCCCGTGCTGACGACGTTGCTGTCGGCACACAGTCGCGCCGAGGAGGCCGAGGTCTACCCGGCCGCTGCCGCGGAGGCCGGCGAGGCCGACGACGTCGCGCACAGCCAGGAAGAGCACGTCGAGGCAGACCAGTTGCTCGAGAAGCTCGCCGGCACCGATCCCGACTCGGCGAACTTCGACAAGGTGCTGCAGGACCTGATCGACGCGGTCAGCCACCATGTCGAGGAGGAGGAGTCGAAGGTCCTGCCAGGCATGCGGTCCAACCTCAGCGCAGAGCGGCTCGCCGAGCTCGGCGAGGCATTCGCAGCCAGCCGCAAGGAACACCTCGGCGAGCAGCCGGACGACATCACCCGCGAGGAGTTGTTGCAGCAGGCCCGCAACGCCGACATCTCCGGAACATCCTCACTGGGCAAGGAAGAGCTGAAGGAGAAGCTGCGGGAGCAGGCGAGCGAGTAAACAGGGCAACAGCCGGCAGGAGCCCGCCAAGCGCGGGCACCTGCCGGCTGCATCGACTGACAGTGAGGCGGCGACGAGCGATCGCCTTCGGCATCTGTTTCGCCTTGTCCAGCTGGCTGCACGCGGCCACCGGTACAGGCTCCTACAGCGAGCAGCAGCGGTCGTCGGCGCCTTCAGCCGGCTACGGCGTACAACTGCGACGCCGGATCGGCTGAGTTCCACAGGTGCGGATCCGGGTCCAGCAAGCGGATGCAGGTGCCGGTCCGGTCGGCGAACACCGCGTAGCGGCCCAGCGCAGTACGGACAGGAGCGATCAGCCAGTCGAGGTAGCGGTGGTCCTCGAAGAAGGTGTCGACGTCTCGCACGTCGTAAACACCTCCCGGGCCCAGCGCCGCCTCGGCTGGATCGCAGACGAGGGCAATGGTCGGCAAACCATCGCTCGGTGCCAGCAAGGCGGTGTCGTCATCGGGCCAGGCGAACGGGTCCAGCCCGAGGCCGCGGTAGTAGTCCACGGTGGCTTCCAGGTGTTCGACCGGACGGAGTTCGAACAGCAGCTTCATCATGTTCCCTCCTGCTTCGTCTGATCTGCGCGTTGCTTGCTGGTCGCACGCACCTCGTCGGTCCGGTCCGCGATCTCGGAGATGCGGCCCGCCAGGTTCGGGTGGTCGCGGGTGAGCCTGGGACCCGCTTCGGCCAGCGGCGCGAGCAAAGCCGCGGTGTCGTTGCTGCCTAGAGCAACATGGATCCGGTCCACGCTCGCCTGGGTCGGGTGGTCGAGGCCGTCCAGAGAGGTAACCTGCCCCGCGAGCCGGCGAAGGTCAGCAGCGTTTTCCCTCGCCCAGGCTGCAACGGCCCGGTCGCTCGCACGTTGGTCCCGAGCCGCCTGGACTCGCTGCTCGCCGGTCATCGCGGGGCCGGTCGCATTGGGGTTGAGTCGCAGATACCTGCGTTCGGCCGCCTGCCTGCTGGCCACTCCGAGCGCCGGGGCAAGCTGCGTCCAGCTGATGCCGGCGGCGCGGGCCGCGTCGATCAGCCGGGGCTCCCAGTCGGTCAACCGCTCCCTGAGAGCCCGCAACCGCACGAGCGCTTCGAGCAGGTCCTCCGGATCGCTGCTCCCGAGCTCGGTCAGTACTCCGCTGACGAACGCCTGCGCGTCGGTTGCTTCTGCCAGCCCGAGTTCTTCTTGCTGCATCCGGGATCTCCTGCGTCGAAGTGGCCGCAGGCAACGCGGCGTTGGTCAGGCGTTGAGCTGCTTCTGCTCAGACGCCGTGTCGTTGATGGTGATCTTGCGCGGCTTGGCCTGGGCGGCGACCGGGATCTTCACCGTCAGCACACCGTTGTGGTACGCCGCCTCGATCCGCTCGGCGTCGAGGGTGTCGCCGAGGAACAGCTGCCGGGAGAACACCCCGAGCGGGCGTTCGGCCACCTGCATCTCCACCCCGTCCGAGACCGCGACCGGACGGCGTTCGGCCTTGACCGTCAGCACGTTCCGCTCGACGTCGAGGTCGATCGCGTCCGGCGCCACCCCGGGGAGGTCGAAGACGACCACATACTCGTCACCCGAGCGGTAGGCGTCCATCGGCATCGGGTTCGGCCTGGACCACGTCCCTGGCGTCGAGCCACCGGTGAGCTGCTGGGTCAGCTTGTCCAGCTCCCGGAACGGGTCAGTGCGCATCAACATCGTTCCCACCTCCTGATGATCGACTGCCGGTGTCAACACGCATCACTGTTCTAGCATGTCATCGACTGGACGACAAGACCCCCGTCATCAATCCGATGACAACCTCCGAAGCGCTCGGCCAGGGCCAGCCCATCGAACCGACGAACACGATCCGGCTGCCGTCGCGCGGCCGGGCCCGTCGCAACAGTCGCAGAGCCCGTTTCCGCAGACCCGCGACAAGGCGCCAGGGGTCTGCTTACAGTGAAGTTGGAGGGGTACCGCAAGGCGCCGATCCGACGAGGAGGTCCCCGTGGTCAGTGTCGACGAACGCAGGGTCGTGAGGGTGCCCATCGCCGAGCCGAGCCGCCCGCGGGAACTGGGACGGTTGGCGGTGCGGCTGCTGACCACTACCGACCACAAGGTGATCGGTCATCTTTACCTGATCACCTCGTTCGCCTTCTTCCTGATCGGCGGCGTGATGGCCCTGCTGATCCGGGCGGAACTGTTCTCGCCCGGGCTGCAGATCGTGAATGAGGAGGTCTACAACCAACTCTTCACGATGCACGGCACGATCATGCTGCTGCTGTTCGCGACACCGCTGTTCGTGGGCTTCGCGAACGTGATCATGCCGGTCCAGATCGGCGCGCCCGACGTGGCGTTCCCGCGGCTGAACATGTTCAGCTACTGGCTGTTCCTGTTCGGTGGTCTGATCACCCTGGGCGGATTCCTCACCCCGGGCGGCGCCGCGGACTTCGGCTGGACGGCCTACACGCCGCTGTCCGACCGCGTTCGCTCGCCCAACATCGGCGGCGACCTGTGGGTGATGGGGCTGTGGATGGTGGGCCTGGGCACCATCCTCGGCGGGGTCAACTTCATCACCACGATCATCACCATGCGTGCCCCCGGCATGACGATGTTCCGGATGCCGATCTTCACCTGGAACATCCTGTTCACGTCGATCCTGGTACTGATCGCGTTCCCGATCTTCGGCGCCGCACTGCTGATGCTGGAGGCCGACCGCAGGTTGGGAGCGCAGGTCTACCTGGCGGCCAATGGCGGGCCACTGCTGTGGCAACACCTGTTCTGGTTCTTCGGGCATCCCGAGGTCTACATCATCGCGCTGCCCTTCTTCGGCATCATCACCGAGATCCTGCCCGTCTTCAGCCGCAAGCCGATCTTCGGCTACCTCGGCCTGGTCGCCGCGACGATCACAATCGCCCTGTACTCCGTGGTCGTCTGGGCGCACCACATGTTCGCCACCGGCGCGGTGAACCTGCCGTTCTTCTCGCTGACGACCTTCATCATCGCCGTACCGACGGGGGTGAAGTTCTTCAACTGGATAGGCACGATGTGGGGCGGGTCGCTCTCGTTCGACACCCCGATGCTGTGGTCTGTCGGCTTTCTCACCACCTTCTTGTTCGGTGGTCTGACCGGCGTCATCCTGGCCTCGCCGGCGCTGGACTACCAGGTCACCGACACCTACTTCGTGGTCGCACACTTCCACTACGTCGTCTTCGGCACGGTCGTGTTCGCGATGTTCGCGGGCTTCTACTTCTGGTGGCCCAAGATGACCGGCCGGATGCTCGACGAGAAGCTCGGCAAGCTGCACTTCTGGCTGCTGTTCATCGGCTTCCACACCACGTTCCTGGTGCAGCACTGGCTCGGGGTGGAAGGCATGCCGCGCCGCTACGCGACGTACGGTGCGAACGAAGGCTTCACCACCCTTCACCAGGTGTCCTCGGTCGGCGCGATGCTCCTGGGCGTGTCCACGTTGCCGTTCCTGTACAACGTCTACAAGTCCAGGCGAAGCCCGCTTGTCGCGGTCGACGATCCGTGGGGGTGGGGTCGCTCGCTGGAGTGGGCGACCAGTTCCCCGCCGCCGCGGCACAACTTCGTCAAGCTGCCGCGGATCCGCTCGGAGAGTCCGGCGTTCGACCTGCACCACCCGGACGTGGCGCGATCGGAGTACCCGGACAGCGGCGCGCCCCGCGACAACCTGCTGGACGCCGGCGAGGACACCGGCCGGGCCGAGCACCTCGAAGGCCTGACCGGTCCGCAGGAGCAGCCCGGTCAGGGCGATGGCCCCGAGCGGGACGAGCGTTAAGTCCGCCGGCCCCCTGGCCCGCCTGATCACGTAGATGAGCGAGGAGCCAAGGTCGAACTGGCCGAGCCGGACGGTGACGGAGCTGCGGCCGGCAGTCGTCGGCATCCCAGCGTCAGAGCAGCACAACGGCTCCCCCGTGGAGGTGTTCCAGGACGAGGCCTATGACACCCTCGACCTGGAACACCTCGACGTCCATCCCTACGGCTACCGCTGGTGAGAGACCATCACTTGGGCAGCTTGTCGTAGGCGGTTTGCTGGATCTCCAGGTAGCGCTTCAGGCCGAGGCTGTCCAGGCCCTTCACGTAGGCGTCCCAGTCCTTCGTGATGTCCTTGGAGCCGGTGATGAACTGCAGCGCGTTCTGCTGCACGTAGTTCTCGATGTTGGTCTGCAAGGTCGCGACCTCGCTGCCGAGCGACGGGTCGATCCAGACCTTCCAGTACGGATAGATCTGCGCCTTGTCCTCCTTGCCGTCGTACAGCTTCGTTGCCTCGAACAACCGTCGCTCGTAGCCCGCCTGGGCGTAGAGGTCGGTGCTGATCGACTCGGCGTTGCGGAAACCGGCGGTATTGTTGTACTGCGCGATCGCCTGCCAGGCCGCGTTCGGAGGGGTCGCGCCGGCCTTCAGCGGGATCTGCCGGTAGAGCGGCTTCACCGACTTGTCCAGCGCCACCTCACCGGCCTGCGGCTTCGTCCAGGTCTTGCCCTCGGTGCCGAACATCCCGTTGATCTCGCCCTCGGGGGTGAACAGATAGTCCAGCATCTTGATCGCCTGGATCTGCACCTCGGGGGTGGCCTTGTTGGTCAGCACGAAGGTTCCCCCGGGCACACTCGGGAAGTTGTATCCGGAATAGGCCGCGCCACTCGGTCCGGTCACCGGCGACACCGCGTCGTACTGCTTGTCGCGGCCGTCCGGGGACCCGATCGTGACGAAGATGCCGGGGTGCAGCACCGTCGCCGAGCCGAGGATCACCGTCTTGGCGTTGTCACCCTGCTGTTGCAGCGCATCCGCGTTCTGGGTGAACGCGCCCTTGTCGATCAGGCCTTCCTTGTAGAGGGAGTTGAGGTAGCTGAGGCCTTCCTTCCAGCCGTCCTTGTTCGCCTGGATGTCGACCTTGCCGTCCTTCAGCACCAGAGCGGAGTTGTTGTTGCCGCTGGTGCCCTGCGGGTCGTAGATGAAGGAGTTCATGAAGTACGGGATCAGCGTGTCCCGGACATCCGCGCTCAACGGGATTTCGTCCGCCTTGCCGTTGCCGTTGGGATCCCTGGTCTTGAAGGCCTGCAAGACCTTGCGCACGTCCTCGGTGGTCTTCGGCTGTTCGAGGCCGAGCTTCTTCAGCCAGGTGGTGTTCATCCACAACTTGCCCTGGTACGAGCAGTGGTAGCAGTCGACCCACTGCGGCATCCCGTAGATCTTGCCGTCCGGGGCGGTCGCCATCGCCTTGTAGTCGGGGTTCGCGTCCAGCGCCTTCTTGATGTTCGGCGCGTACTGGTCGATCAGCTGGTTCAGCGGCAGTACGACGCCCTGCTTCCCCAGCTTGAGCAGGTCAGCCTGGGTGAACTGGTCGACCCATGGGATCAGCAGGTAGAGGTCCGGGTAGTCACCGCTGGCCAGCGAGATCTGCCGCTTCTCCTTCGCGGGACCGGCGTCGTACGTGCTGGTCTGCCATTTGAAGGTGATGTTGAACTTCTTCGTCATCGCCTGGGTGAACGCGTTGGTGGCGAGATTGAAGTCCGGGCCCTGGGGCGCGAACACGTTGATGGTCACGGCCGGGTTGCCGGTGATGGTCGGCAACGGATCCCCCGCCTTGGCCGCCGTCCCCGAACCGCCGGAGCAGGCGGCCAGGGCCAGGGCCGACAGACAGAGGCCGGCGATCACCGCGGACCGGGTCTTTCTGGCGCGAACAGTCATCTTTCTTTCCTCACTCGGTCGAGAGGTGACACGGAGGCGAACTGAGCAACTCTGGGGCAACTCTGGGGCAGCTCTGGGACAGCACCAAGGTGCGTCAGCCCTTGACGGCGCCGATCAGGATGCCCTTGGTGAAGTAGCGGGCGACGAACGGATAGATCACCAGCACCGGAACGCTGGACACGACGATCAGGGAGTACTTGAGCAGGTCGGCCAACTGCTGGCGCTGCAACATCACCGACGCATCGACCGCGCCGCCGCTGTAGGTGTTGAGGATCAGCACGTTCCGCAGGACGAGCTGCAGCGGGAACAGGTCCGGGCTCTTCAGGTAGATCAGCGCATCGAAGTACGAGTTCCACTGCAGGATCGCGTACATCAGCGCGACGACCGCGATCATCGGTTTGGCCAGCGGGATCACCACCGACCAGAGGAATCGCAGGTCGCTGCAGCCGTCCAGCTGGGCGGCCTCGGCGAGCTCGTCCGGGATCGCCGTCCGGAAGTAGGTGCGTGCGATGATCACCTGCCACACCCCGATCGCCTGCGGGATGATCAGCGCCCACCGGGTGTCCAGCATGCCGAGCGACTGGACCACCAGGTACGTCGGGATCAGGCCGCCGGAGAACAGCATCGTGAAGAGGATCAGGCTCATCACCAGGTTCCGGCCGACCAAGGTCTTGCGCGACAGAGGATAGGCGATCGCGATGGTGAGCGTCACGCTGATCAGCGTGCCGAACACCGTGTAGAACAAGGAGTTCGCGTACCCCTGGATCACCTGCGGGTTGCTCAGCGCGACCTGGTAGCCGCGGATCGAGAAGTCCACCGGCCACAGCAGTACCCGGCCGGACGAGACCGCCTCCGGACTGCTGAACGAGCTCGCCACGATGTACAGCAGCGGCAGCAGAACGATCGCCAGGAACACCAGCAGCAGGAGGTAGACGAAGAACATGAAGAGCTTGTCGCCGCGGGACTCCCTGATCCTGCGGGTCGGCAGCTCTCTGACCTTGATCCGCCGAGCCGGCAGGACCCTGGCACGACGCGGCGACACCACCCGGGTGCTCATGACCACAGTCCGTTTCCGGTGACGCGCTTGGCGATCACGTTGACGAACAGCAACAGGAGCAGGTTGATCACCGAGTTGAACAACCCGACCGCGGTGGCGAGGCTGAAGTCCGCGTTCAGCAACCCGGTCTTGTAGACGTAGGTGGCGATGATCTCCGACTGGCTCAGGTTCAGCGGGTTCTGCAGCAGGAACGCCTTCTCGAACCCGATGGCCATGATGTTGCCGACGCCGAGCACCAGGATGATCACGGCCGTCGGCAGGATCCCCGGGATGTCGACGTGGATGATCCGGCGGAGCCGCCCGGCCCCGTCCATCTTCGCCGCCTCGTGCAGCGCCGGGTCGACACCGGCGAGTGCGGCCAGGTAGATCACCGCCGAATAGCCCGCGGTCTGCCAGATCTCCGACCACACGTAGATGTGCCGGAAGTACGACGGGTCGCCCAGGTAGTCGATCGCCTCGACCCCGAAGAAGCCGAGGCCGCGGTTGACGATGCCGAGTCGAGGGGCCAGCACCAGGATGGTCATCGACACGACCACGACGGTCGAGATGAAATACGGCGCGTAGGTGACCATCTGCACGGTTCGCTTGAAGATGCCCTGCCGCACCTCGTTCAGCGCGAGCGCGAGGATGATCGCGATCGGGAAGCTGGCGATCACCGTGTAGAAGGACAGCAGGAAGGTGTTCCGCACCAGGCTGAAGAACACCGGATTGTGGAAGAACGCCGAGAAGTTCGCCCAGCCGACCCACTCGCTGCCCCAGATGCCGGCGACCACGTTGTAGTTCTTGAACGCCAGCACGCCGTTCGACATCGGGATGTACTTGAAGATCGCGAAGTAGAGCAACGGAAGGACAAGCAGCAGGTAGAGCTGCCAGTGGTAGCGCAGGCTCTTCCGAAGTGCGCGCAACCGGCTGCCGGCGGGGCGGCGGCGCGACGGCGTACTGCGGACTTGTGGTGGCGGTTGCATCGTCAGGGTCATCGGGACCTCCTCATGGGCTCAGCTCCAGCTGAGACGGCTGGCGACACCTGCGGACAAGGTCACCGGAGTGCGGTCGTCGCCATGACGAACCACCACCTCCTGGTCGCGATCGGCCGTCAGGATCGCCTCGACCTCACCTGTCTTGGACCAGCGGACATCGACGGTGACGCCGCCGCGCGCTCTCAACCCCGACACGCGGCCGGACGGCCATTCGGACGGCAGGGCGGGGAGCAGGTCGATCTCGGAGTTGTGGCTTTGCAGCAACAGTTCGGCGATCCCGGCGGTGGAGCCGAAGTTGCCGTCGATCTGGAACGGAGGATGGGCGCAGAACAGGTTCGGGTAAACGCCGGCTCCGCTCCCGACATAGTCGGTTCCGGTGTCGTTGGCCGGCGTCAGGAACTCCTTGATCAAGCGGTAGGCGGCCGCACTGTCCCGCAGCCGGGCGCGCAGGCAGATCTTCCAGGCCAAGGACCAACCGGTGGCTCGATCGCCGCGCAGGTCGAGGGTCCTGGTCGCGGCTGCCGCCAGGGCCGCGGTACCGTCCGGCGTGATCGCGTCGCCGGGGTAGAGGCCGACGAGGTGGGAGACGTGCCGGTGGTGCGGCTCCACCTCGGGCAGATCGTCGGCCCACTCCTGTAGTTGCCCTCGGCTACCAATTGCCGGCTCGGGGATCCGCTTCCGGGCGGCCGACAGCTCGTCGACCAGCGGATCCATCAGCTCGAGCAGCTCCGCCACCTGTGCACAGCGAAGGAACAGGTCTGAGATCAGCGCGAGGTCCATCGTCGACGAGGTGGTGACCGAGGCCGGTCCGCCGTCGGCAGCGAGGTAGTCGTTCTCGGGCGAGGTCGACGGTGAGGTGCCGAGGCTCCCGTCGGGGAGCTCGACCAACCAGTCGAGGCAGAACTCCGCGGCTCCGCGCAGCACCGGCCAGACCCGCCGCAGGAACTCCAGATCACCGGTGAAGGCGTAGTGATCCCAGAGGTGGCGGCACAACCATGCCCCGGCCATCGGCCAGTTCGCCCACTTGGGATCGCCGTCGACCGGGATGGTCCAGCACCAGGCGTCGGCGTTGTGGTGCGCCGTCCACCCCGCACGCCCGTAGCGTTCCCGCGCAGTACTGCGACCCGCCTGGGCTAGCTCCTCGACATAGTGCAGCAGGGGTTCGTGGCACTCCGAGAGCGAAGTGGTCTCGGCGTGCCAGTAGTTCATCTCGGTGTTGATGTTCAGGGTATAGTTCGAGCTCCACGGCGGCCGGAGCTCCTCGTTCCAGATTCCCTGCAGGGTGGCCGGAAGCCCGCCGGGCCGGGAGCTCGCGATCAGCAGGTAGCGGCCGTAGTTGTACACCAGCGCGGAGAGCCCCGGGTCGTCTTGCCCGACGGCGTTCGCCAGCCTCGCGTCGGTGGGCAGGGCTCGCCGCGCCGGATCGGAGTCCAGTTCGAGCACCGATCGACGGAACAGGCCGCGATAGTCCTCCACGTGCTCCTCGAGCAGTTCGTCGTACTCCCGCGCGAGCGCGGCGACGACGCGTGAGTCGGCCGACGCCCAGCATTCCTCCGCCGTACGAGTCGGTGCGACGTACGCTCCGTCGTAGCCGGTGGCCGTGGACAGAACCAACGTCACCTCTTGCGCTTGCTCGACGACGACCTCCTCCGCTGTCGCCCGGACCAAGCCGTCCGATGCGACCCGCAGAGCGATCGCCGCGTTCATCCCCTGCTCGGCGTCGTCCGAGTAGAGAATCGCATCAGTGTCCGAGCCATGCGGCGGTGCCACGTTCGCCGGGCAGCGCGCCAGCAACGCCAGCCCGTTGTCTCCATCCGCCCGCGTCGACGCCTGCAGCTGCGAAGTCAGTCGTACGCCGACCGACAGCGCGCCGGCCCGGGATGCCCGCCAACGCAGGGCCAGAACTCCAGCCGGCGCGCTCACGAACACCTCTTGCCTGACGGTGATCCCGGCAGTCTCGTACTCCGTCACGGCCGTCGCGGAATCCAGGTCGAGCACGCGCCGGTAGCTCGACACCTCAGCCGGGACCCGGCCGTCGACCTTGACCTCCAGCAGCAGGTCCCCGAGCGGCAGATACGCCTGGGAGTGGCCGGCCTGGAACCCTCGCGCCAGGGCCTGGGCCCTCCGCACGTCACCGGCCGCGATCGCCGCGCGAACTTCGTCGACGGCCTCGGCGCCCACCTCACCCAGCGGCGTCGACAATCCGCGAGTGGTCGCGGGGCTCCCCGACCACAGGGTCTCGTCGTTAAGGCCGACGCGGTCGGGTCCGATCCCGCCGAAGGCCATCGCGCCGATCCGGCCGTTCCCGAGTGGTAGTGCCTCGAGCCAGACGGTGGCCGGGCGGTCGTAACGCAACTGCGTCTCGCCCTGCCCCTCAGCGCGCACCAGGTCGCTCATACAGGGGACCTCCTCAGTCATTGATGAGACAATCATCATATGAATTCTGGGGATCGTAGCTCCGCTGACGCTGCTGGTCCAGACCGTGGAGCACTGGACCTTGAAATTCATCTGCTCTATTCTGATCACCTTTCGCCCAGGAGGTCTCATGCCACGCATCACGTCGGTGGAAGTCGTCGATGTCCGTTTCCCGACCTCGCTGACCCGGGACGGCTCGGACGCGATGAACAAGGATGGGGACTATTCGGCCGCCTATGTGGTCCTGCACACCGACGACGCAGACCTCAGCGGGCACGGGTTCACCTTCACCATCGGACGCGGCAACGACCTGTGCGCGGCCGCGGCTGCGCAGCGAGCCGAACCGCTGGTCGGCCGACGGGTCGACGAGTTGGTGACCGACCTCGGCGGGATCTACCGCGAACTGCAGTCCGACACCCAACTGCGCTGGCTGGGTCCTGACAAAGGCGTGGTGCATCTGGCTCTGGCCGCGGTGATGAACGCGGTGTGGGATCTGGCCGCGCGCCGGGCCGGAAAGCCCTTGTGGCGGCTGCTTTCCGAGATGTCACCCGTGGAGTTGGTCGACGCCGCGGACCTGCGGTACCTGTCCGATGTCTTGACCCGGGACGAGGCGATCGCCTTGCTCGCCGCCAAGCAGGCCGGCCGGGCCGACCGGATCGCCGAGCTCGAGGCGAGCGGATATCCCTGCTACACAACGTCCGCGGGCTGGCTCGGGTACTCAGATGACAAGCTGCGCAGGCTTTGCGAAGAGGCCGTTGCCGCCGGCTACAAACACGTCAAGCTGAAGGTCGGCGCCGACCTGGCCGACGACATCAGGCGGTGCGGCATCGCCCGCGACGTGATCGGCCCCGGCGGCAACCTGATGATCGACGCCAACCAGGTCTGGGACGTGCCGGAGGCGATCGAGTGGGTGCGGGCGCTGGCGGCCTTCGATCCGCTGTGGATCGAGGAACCGACCAGTCCCGACGACGTGCTCGGGCATGCGGCGATCCGGGCCGCCGTCGCGCCGATCGGCGTGGCCACCGGAGAGCACGGCATGAACAGGGTGTTGTTCAAGCAGCTGTTCCAGGCCGGCGCGATCGACTTCTGCCAGCTCGACGCGGCCCGGCTCGGCAGCGTGAACGAGATCCTCGCGGTCTACCTGCTCGCGGCACGCTTCGGCGTACCGGTCTGTCCGCATGCCGGTGGGGTCGGGCTCTGCGAGCTCGTCCAGCATCTGTCGGTCTTCGACTACGTGGCCGTGTCCGCCAGCTTGGAGAACCGGGTCACCGAGTTCGTGGACCACCTGCACGAACACTTCGTCGATCCCTGCATCGTGCGGGACGGGGCCTATCTGCTGCCGACGGCCGCCGGATACAGCGCCGAGATGCACCGGCGGTCGTTGGCCGCGTATACCTTCCCGACCGGGACCTACTGGGCTTCGCGCGGTGCTTCGGAGTCAGTCGCCTGAGCGGCCTGACCGCGGTGGGAGATGATGTCCGGATGACCAACGCGTCCAACCGATCCCAGCCCGATGTGGTCGTGCAGGGCATCAAGAGACTCATCGTCGACGGCATGCTGAAGCCCGGCGACAAGCTGCCGGTCGAGAAGGATCTCGGCGAGGAGCTCGGGGTCTCCCGCGGCCCGTTGCGCGAGGGCGTTCGCGCCCTGTCGATGATGGGCGTGCTGGAGACCCGCCAGGGCGACGGCACCTACGTCACCGCGCTCGACTCTTCGTTGCTGCTGGCACCGATGGGTTTCGTGGTCGACCTACAGGACCGCAGCGGCGCGCACCACCTGCACGCAGTACGGCGGATGCTCGAGACCGAGGCGGCCGCGATGGCGGCGACGCGGATCAGCGCGGAGGCGGTGGCCGGGGCCGAGGCAGTGCTGCAGCAGACGGAGGCGCAGCTTGCCGGCGGCGAGCCGGATCACGAGGCGCTGATCGACAACGACATCGCCTTCCACCGGCTGATCGCGCAGGCGTCGGAGAACCCGGTGCTCGAGGCGCTGATCACCGCACTGGCCGGCCGGACGCTGCGCGACCGGCTCTGGCGGTCGATCACCCAGGACGGTGCGGACGAGGCCACCCATGCCGAACACCGCGCGATCCTCGCGGCCCTGGCGGCGCACGATCCCGACCGCGCGAGGGCACGGATGGCAGCCCATCTGTTCGCCGTCGAGGACTACCTGCACGAGCGCCCGCCGGCCGCCGAAGACCTGCAGCCGGGCTAGCCGCCCCTCAGTCACCGAACTGCCGAGCGCCTCCGCCCTCAGTCCGATCGCACCACCGCCTGAGCTCCTGCCTGCAGGAGCAGCGATCCGCGGACCTGCTCACCCGTGATCAGCTCCATCCCGTCGGCCGGTACGACGGCCTCGGTCGCGGAGTGGTTGAGCAGGATGGTCCACGTGGTCCCACCTGCGTGCCGGCGGACCACCTCGACTCCGGGCAGGTCCGACCGCGCGACATCCGCAGCGCCGAGGACCCGGCTGACCAGCGCCGCGGAGGCCGCGTCGTCGAGCTCCGTCGACACATACCAGGCCGATCCCGTGCCCACCGCGCGCCGGGTGATCGCCGGCCTCCCGTCGAGCACGCCACCGACGTACCGGTCGATCACCTCGGCGTTTGTCGCGCGGAGGTGCTCGCTCCAGAGCCGCCCGCGACCGCCGGAGGACAACTGGATGAAACCGTCCGCCGGCAGCGGATGGAACTCCTCGACCCGCACCCCGAGCAACTCCGCGAACGCGCCCGGGTATCCCCCGAGTCGGACCCGCGCAGCAGTGTCGGCGATCCCGCTGAAATACCCGACCAGCAGCTGGCCGCCTCCCTCGACGTACCGGGCGATCGACTCCGCGGCTGCATCGGAGACCAGGTAGAGACTCGGAACCACAACCAGCTTGTACGCCGTGAGGTCGGCCTCCGGGTCCGCGAAATCCACCGTGACTCCGGCGCGCCAGAACTGCCGATGGGCGGCCTGCACCGTCGTCAGGTAGTCGAGCTCTCCGGAGGGCAGTTGCGTCGACTGCATGGCCCACCAGGACTCGGCGTCCCAGAGCAGCGCGACCTCTGCCTCGACCGTGCTTCCGTCGAGCTCGGCCAGCTTCGGCAGCAGCGCACCGAGTTCGCTGATTTCGCGGAACATCCGGGTATCGCGGCCGGCGTGCGGCACCATCGCCGAGTGGAACAGCTCGGCGCCACCCCGAGACGCCCGCCATTGGAAGAACATCGCCCCACGCGAACCTCGGGCCACGTGCGACAAACTCTGCCGCGCCATCCGACCGGGCTCCTTGGTGTGCAGCCGATGGCCGTCGTTGAGCGTTCCCGCGGCCTGCTCCATCAACAGCCAGGACCGCCCGCCGGCCCACGAGCGCGCGAGGTCCGCGCCGAACGCGGTCTGCTCCTCCGCACCGATCCCGGTCTGGCCGGGATAGTGGTCGATCGCGACCAGATCCACCTCGGCGGCCCAGCGGCTGTGGTTGACGGGAACCCACCCGCCGAACACGAAGTTGGTGGTGATCGGCATGTCCGGAGTGAGCTCGCGCAGGATCGCCTTCTGTTCTTTGTAGGCGGCCAGTAGCTCGTCGGACCAGAACCGGCGGAAGTCCAGCGCCTGCGTCGGATTGACCAGGTACTGCGTTCGCCTAGGTGGCTGGATATCCTGCCAGTCCGAGTACCCCTGGCTCCAGAACGCCGTCGTCCAAGCTGCGTTCAGCCGGTCGAGGTCGCCGTACCGGGCATGCAGCCAGGTGCGGAAGGCGGCTGCGGCGTGGTCGCAGTAGCAGGTGGTGCCGTACTCGTTGTGGACGTGCCACATCGCCAGGGCTGGGTGATCTGCGTACCGCTCAGCGAGCACTCGGGCGATGCCGCTGGCCGCTTCCCGATAGGCGGGAGCGCAGGCGCAGTACGTGTCGCGGCTGCCGTGCGTCAGCCGCACGCCGTCTGCCGTGACTGGCAGGGCATCGGGGTGGAGGCGGCTGAACCACGGTGGTGGTGAGGCGGTCGGCGTAGCCAGATCGACCTGCACGCCACCCTCGTGCAGGAGGTCCATCACCTGGTCGAGCCAGCCGAACTCGTAGCGGCCTGGCGCGGGTTCGAGGCTCGACCAGGAGAAGACCCCGACCGTCGCGAGGTTCACCCCGGCCTGCCGCATCAGGGCGACGTCTTCCTTCCAGACCTCGGGATCCCATTGCTCAGGGTTGTAGTCGCCGCCGAACCAGAAACCGCTCATATCGAGTCACGCTACCGTGACCACTCCCCGTCCCTGCCTGGCCGCGGAGCGGCCCGGGCACGGATGGGCCGACGGTCGACCTCGGCCCGGCTGGCCTAGGGTTGGTCGCATGCGCGTGATCGTCATCGGAGGTACAGGGCATATCGGCACCTATCTGGTGCCGGAGTTGGTGCTGGCGGGGCATGAGGTCGTCGTGCTCAGTCGCGGACGGCGCGAGCCGTACCGGTCGAGTGGCGCGTGGCGCCGGGTCGAGGTGCTGACGGTCGATCGGGAGGCGGAGGAGGCGGCCGGCACCTTCGGCCGGCGGGTCCGCGAGTTGCAGGCGGACGTGGTGATCGACCTGATCTGCTTCACCGAGGCCAGCGCCCGCCAGCTCGCCGAAGCACTCGACGGCCAGGTCCGGCACCTGCTGCACTGCGGCACGATCTGGGTGCACGGCCCGAGCGCCTCGGTGCCGACCCGGGAGGACGCGCCCCGCGCGCCGTTCGGGGAGTACGGGATCGCCAAGGCGGCGATCGAGCGGTACCTGCTGACGCGTGACGGCGTCCCGGCGACGGTGATCCACCCCGGGCACATCAGCGGTCCGGGCTGGACCCCGGTCAACCCGGCCGGCAACCTCGACCTCGGCGTCTTCGAGAAGCTTGCCAACGGCAACGAGCTGGCGCTGCCCGACCTCGGTCTCGAGACCGTCCAGCACGTCCACGCCGCCGACGTGGCAGGCCTGTTCCTGGCCGCGATGGCCAACCGCTCCGTCGCGGTCGGCGAAGCCTTCCACGCCGTGGCCAACGGCGCGATGACGCTTCGCGGGTACGCCGAGGGCGTGGCCCGGTGGTTCGGCCGGGAGCCCGACCTGACCTTCCTCCCCTGGGACGAGTGGCGCGCCACTGTCTCCGCTCGCGATGCCGAGATCACCTGGGATCACATCGCGCACAGCCCGCACTGTTCGATGGAGAAGGCGGCCCGGTTGCTCGGTTTCCATCCCCGCTACACCGCGCTGGAAGCCACCCTCGAAGCGATCACCTGGCTCGTCGACAACGGCAAGGTCAGCGTCAGCGAACCGGCAGCCGGATAGAAACCTCTGTCCCACCCTCGGGCGCGGTTCGGATCGTGAACTGTCCGCCGAGGTCGTCGACCGCATCCCGCATCAGCTGCAGCCCGAGGTGACCGGTCTCGGCAGGCGCTCCGACGTACCCCCGGCCGTCGTCGGCGACCCGGACCACCAGGCGCTGCTCGTCACCGTCCACTTCGATCCAGGCGTGCGCCGCCTCGGCATGCTTCGCGATATTCGTGCTGCACTCGCGCGCACAGCGGTAGGCCGCGGCCGCCAGCTCGGAGCTGAGCTCGGTCCGCACATCGATCCTCGTCTTCACCTCCACACCTTCGTGGCTCAGGCGCTCGGCCAGCTGATCGATCGCCTCCGGCAGTCCGTCCCCGGTCAGGTCGGGCGGGTAGATGTCGACCATCATCGTGCGCAACGACCCGACCGCGTCGCGAACGGCCTCGGACGCCTTCTCCACCATGTCCAACCGCGGCTGAGTGTGTGACGCCACCGCGTTCCGCACCGAGGAGAGCACGAAGTTCGCACCCGCCAGGCTCTGGACGACGCCGTCATGCAGGTCACGCGCGATCGCCCGGCGCTCCCGCTCGGATGCCGTCAGAGCACTCCGCAGCAGCCGGCCGCGTTCAGCATCGGCGCGGCTCACCCGCCGGAGCAGCCAGGCCGACACCGGCAACTGCGCAAGGACCAGTACCAGGAGTGCGAGCAGTGCGAACGGGACCAACGTGCCGGTCAGCTCCGCTCGCGCGGCGGCCACGCCGGCATCGGTCGAGTAGACCTCGAGGGCGAGCCGCTGTCCCGAGTCCAGCGTCAGCGGCACATAGACCTCGACCAGTCGGTGACTGGGCCGCTCGGTGACGTTCTCGGCATTGGACAGGTCCGACAACTCGGCGGTGCTGGCCTGCTGGTCGATCGTCGCCTGCACCTCGGTGTTGTTCGGGAACCGCAACCCCATCGCCTTCGGCTCGTTGGAATACAGCACTAGTCCGTCGTGGGTCCACACCTTCACCCTGATGATCTCGCCATCGCGTTGGCGCGCGAGTACGGCCGCATCGAGCCGGTTGCGCGCGGCCACGTCCCCACCCATCACGTCGGGCAGCGTCGGCACGAAGATCACCTTGCCGAGCCCCTCCGCGGATCGCGCCGCCTCGGTCAGCGCGGTCTTCTCCGCGATCGATCGCGCGGCAAGCACAGCGCCGGCACCGACCACGAGGAAGGCAGCGAGCGCTGAGACGACCAGTCCGACCACGGCCCTTCGCACCGCGCGGCCGCTGGGTCCATCAGCCCTCATGGTCCGGCCCGAGGATCCCCAGCTGTTGCGCCTTCAGCACGGCCGCGACCTGGGAGCGCACCCCCAGCTTGAGATGGATCGACTTCACGTGACCACGACAAGTGCTCACCTTGATGCCGAGCTTCCGGGCGATCTCCCCTGGCACCAAGCCCTGGCCCATCAGGGTCAGCACCTCGGTCTCCCGGAAGGTGAGGCTGTCGGCTTGCGGCTCGGCCGTCGGCTTGGCCGTCGCCGGGCCGAACATCGAGGCCGACACCAGCATGGATCCCGGCCTGGCCTTTCGCAGCACCGAGAGCATCTCCTCGAGCGATCCGTACTTCGGCATGTAGGCGCTCGCGCCCGCCTGGCCGGCCCGGACCACCCAGTCCGCCTCGCGGTGTGCCGAGACGATCACCACCGTGCTGTCCGGGACCGCCTCGCGCAGTTGCCGGGTCACCTCCAGGCCGTTCTCAGAACCGAGTGCGATGTCCATCACGACGACGTCGGGTCGCAACTGCAACGCCAGCTTGAGCGCGACCGCGCCATTGGCCGCTGTCCCGACACAGTCGAAATCGGGTTCGCTGTCCAGCGCCATCTCCAGTAGTTGAGCGAACGCTTGATGATCGTCGACGATCATCACCCGCTTCATCGTCCGCTGGCTACTTCCTACCCCCATATGCCCTCCCCCGGGCGTGCAGTAATCGTCAAGCAGCAGGCGGGGGGTCAGCTGGCTCACCCCATGTAAGCACGTTCAGGGGCTGTCCGTCACGGGTGTAGTTGAAGATTCACCACCCAGAGCACCACTCCGAGCACGAGGACCGCGTTGAACGCCCGGCGCCGCAGGACGCCTTCCAGCCCGCGCAGCACGAACGCCACCGCGCCCAGCTGAGCCACCGCGATCGCAGTACGGAGCCAGTCGGACTGTTCAGGCTGCTGGTGCGGACCGATCGTGAGGCCTGCGGCCACCACGACGACGTACAGGGCGACCATCGCGCACAGGATCGCGGCAGCCGACAGCAGTCTGCCGGGGTAGACGGCGCCCAGGACGACGCGTGCGAGGACGAGTTGGAGGACGGCCGCGCCGACGAATGGCAGCACGTAGGCGATGCCGTGGTCGAGCTGCTGCTGGACGACCACCAGGTGACCGATGCCCGCGGCTGCACAGAGCACAGCCGCGGGCCTGGTGGTCGTCGACCGCCGCAGCTCGACCGCCGCGACCAGGTCAGTCGACATCGCCGGCACCCAGATCGCCGGCAGGCAAGGCCTTCGCCGGATCCGCGTAGACTGGGTGGTCGTGGTCGTAGGCCACCTTCGGACCGACGCGGAACTGCGCCATCATGTCGTGGTCCTCGTGCACCAGGTTGTGGCAGTGAATCATGTACTTGCCCACGTGAGGACCGAACTTCATCACCACCCGGACCGTCTCGTTCTCCCCCACGTAGACGACGTCCTTGCTGCCGAGTTCCCAGGGCGACGGCGGCTTGCCATTGCGGTCCAGGACCCGGAAGTCGACCAGGTGGACGTGCACGGGATGCGCCCAGCCACCGGATTTGTTGACGAACTCCCAGACCTCGACGTCGCCGAGGTTCGGATCGGCCCAGACGTACTCGTAGTCGGAAGCGACCACGTCCGCCCACGTCCTGCCGTTGATGGTCCACGCACCGTCCTTGCGGATGAACTCGAACTTCCGGGTCCGCTTGGCCATCGCCGCGGTCAGGTCCATCGCGGGCGCTTCGGGGTTGAGCAGGTCCGGGATCGCGTTCCCGGACAGGTCGGTCGGCTCCGCGGCCACGTCGAAGGCCATCACGCTGCCGGTGGTGTCGTAGTCGACCGAGTTCGGCACCCCGAGGTTCTTCAGTACGACCCGCTGGCCGATCTTGTACTTCGCGAAGTCGATCACCACCTCGTAGCGCTCGGCGATCCCGTGCCGGTAGCTCGTCGCCGACCGGGGTTGTTGCATCAGGCCCGCATCGGTGCCGATGAACACGAACGGGTCACCGGTGCTGAGCGCGAACCGCAGGTTGCGGGAGATCGAACAGTTCAGGATCCGGAACCGGTACTTGCGCCGCTCCACCTTCATCACCGGCCAGGGCCGGCCGTTGACGAGCATCACGTCGCCATAAATGCCCGAGTGCCCGCCGTCGTCGTACAGCAACTGGCCGTTGCGGTCGAACATGGCGTCCCGGATCAGCAGCGGTACGTCGTACCGGCCGTGCGGGATCGGGAGCAGTTGCTCCTGCTCGTCGTGCAGCGTGTACATCGCCGCCAGGCCCATGTAGGCGTTCTCGGCGGTGTGGTGCACGCCGTGGTCGTGGTACCAGAGCGTGCGCGCGTTCTGCCAGTTCGGGTAGTGGTAGTCCTTGTACTGCCCCGGCCGGCTGATGTCGCTGGCGTAGCCGTCGTACTGCGGTAGTGATCCCGAACCGTGCAGGTGCACCGAGGTCCAGGGCTCGTAGCCGAGCTGCGGGTGCCTGGCCGGGAGCTCGTTGGTCTGGCGGATCACTGCGGGCCGGCCCTTGGTGGCCCGGATGGTCGGGCCGCCGAAGGTCCCGTCGTACGACCAGGTCTCGGTGCTCAGGCCCGGCAGGATCTCGGTCTGGCTGCTGCGCATGGTCAGGTTGTAGTAGTCGGTGGTGCTGGTCCGCTTCACCGGAACCGCGACGGACGGCACGGTGAACGGCACCGTGAACGGCTTCGGGAACTTGCTGACGGCGATCCGGTCGGACGCGGTCTTGGCTCGGGCGACGCGCTCGAACGGCAGCGCCAGAGCCGCCGAACCGAGCACCCCCAACTTCATCAGGTCGCGCCGGGACAGAGTGTTGTCGGACATGCTTGTTTTCCCCCACGGAAAAGAAGGTCACGGTGATACTGAGCAGCCGGCGCCAGCCCGCCGGCTTGTTTCCCCCACGGAAGCTCAGGTCGATCGGTTGAGCAGCCGGCGGAGGCGCGCCGGCTGCTCCTCGGAGGCCGGATCAGTTCGGAACGGTCAGGGGCCCGAGGGTGCCGCCCTTGTCGGAGGAGATGAACACAGGCGAGGGGTTCCGGGTGGCCGCGCTGCCGGCCCGGACCCGGATCGACCAGGTGCCGTTGATGGTCCCGGCGGCCGGTGGCTGGACGATCACGTTGCTGGCGAACACCGTGCCGGTGGCCGACCCCGACCGGAAGGTCAGCGAGGCGCCGGCGATGTTGCCGGTCCCGTCCATCCGCAGATCGCCGCTCTTCCACTTGGAGAAGGTCACCGCGAGCGTGTCGACAGCCGGTGCCACCGGGGTGACGGTGACCGGATTCGACGGATCGCCCGAGCCGACGGCGTTCACCGCGGCCACGGTCACGGCGTACGAGGTGCCGTTGGCCAGGCCGTTCAGTTGCGTCGTCGACGTGCTCGCTCCGGAGTTCTGCTCGAGCGGTGCGCCGGCTGCCGGTGTCGCTGTCACCTTGTAGCCGGTGATCGGCGAGGTGCCGGGATTGGCGGGCGCGCTCCAGCGGACCGTGGCGGCCCCGTTCAACGGTTGAGCTGTCACCCCGGTGGGCGCAGCAGGTGCCTGCTCCGCACCGAAGGTGTACTTGTCCACCTTGGCCAGGGACGCGTTACCCGCGGGATCGAACGCGACGTAGCGCAGGGTCACCGGACCGGAGGCCGCGGCGAGGTCGATCGGCGCGGAGTACACGTTCGCCGACGGGCCGGCGGTACCGGCCTCCAGCGGGTCCGAACCGTCGAGCGTGTAGTAGATCTGCGAGCCCGCTTCGTTCGCGCTGAGCGCCACGCTCACGTCCGCTGTGTAGAAGCCGCCGGCCGGGGCCGCGGTGACGGTCGGCGCGGTGACGTCGCCCGACGGAGTGTTTCCGGGCACCGCGGGCGGCCAGGACTCACCGGTCTCGCTGAACGCCCGGACCTCGATCCGCTTACCGGCCAGCGTGGTCGGCAAGGTCGCCGCGTGGGCGTCCGGGTCGTTGATGCGCCGGCCGATCTCGGCCTGCGAACCGTTCGTGCTCAACTGGTCGACGGCCCTGACTGTGTAGCCGAGGATCGGCGCCGAGCCCGGCGTCTGGACCGCCTGCGTCCAGGTCACAGAGACGTTGTCACCGTTCTGGTCCGCGCTGACATTGGTGGGCGACGCCGGTCCCTGCTGGACCGGTCCGGCGGGACAGCCACCCATGCCGGGTCCGCCGACCTCGCCGAACTCGCTGATCGTCACACCCTGGCGGTTGCCATCGGCATCCTGGTCCTGCCAGGCCATCGCCCGGAACCCGCCACCGAGCGCGATGTCGGCCGCCTCCGGGGTCAGGAACTCGTACGTCGCGGTAAAGTTGCCCCCAGCAACATCCAGTCCCGACGAGTAGCCGCCCCTCGGCGCTGCCACGAGCGGACCGGGGACCGCACGGATGTCGCGGCGGCCGATCTCGGTGTCCCGCAGGGCAGGTTCGACGATGCGCTGCTCGACGAAGGTCGGATCCACCGCGGGACCGAGCCGCCCCTCGACCACGAGGGTGGTCGGGTTGGTCAGGGTGCCACCGGTGACCGCGGCGTCCAAGGTGGTGGTGTCGGCGACGACGGTGCCGGCGAACTTGAGCGAGACCACGTCACCGGCGCGGATGTCCGGCGTCACCTGCAGGCCGCCGCCCGCGCCCCAGCAGATACCGCCCGGGTGGTTGACCTCGATCGCCGGGTTGCCCGCCGCGATCGAGGCGGCCGAGGCGGTCGTACCGATGGCCGAACCGACCAGGCCGACGGCCGGACGCCGGACCTCGATGGTGATCTGTTCACCGGCGTGCTCGGCGAAGCCGTCGATCGAGATGAAGTCGCGGTCGGGAAAGATGGTGATGTTGTCCGGAAACGCCGGTACGGCGGCGTTGGCGACCTCGGCTGTGAATGGCCCGATCAATGCGATGCCGGCAACCAGCATGCCGGCGACGACGACCCGCCCCCTCCGCCCGGTGATTCCGAGCGCGGTCTTCCTCATGTCGTTCCCCCCTGATGAATGCCCCGCCGGCAGACGACGAGCAGCCGGCAAGGAAAGGTGTCTCAAGGGTGGCGGGACCGCGCGGCCATCGGCAGCCGCGCCTTGCGTGCACGCCCCGCACCCAATTTGTGGGGATTCACCTGTTTGAAGCGTGCTGACTGTGGGCGAGGTGACCCCAGGCCGACCAGATCGCCGGATCCTGGAACGTCCGCGCCAGCGGCCGCATCGTGCCCGGTACGTCGGACCGCAACCCCTCGCTCAGTGGCGTGTTGGCGACCAACTCCTTGACGGCGGCGAAGCTCGTAGACGGCGGCAAAGCTCGTAAGGTCGGAGTTGTCATCGACCCGATGGATTCGAGGAGTGCTGTCATGGATGGGATCGACCCCAGCGCGGTACCCAGCGGACCGGGTTGCGCCGACTGCGAGTCAGCCAACCCGCCCGGCTGGTGGTTCCACCTCCGCCGCTGCGCCCAATGCGGCCACATCGGCTGCTGCGACTCCTCCCCGGAACAGCACGCCTCCGCTCACGCGGCCACCTTCGGCCACCCCATCATCCGCAGCTATGAGCCGGGCGAAGAATGGTTCTGGAGCTACCCCGAAGAGGCGATGTACGACGGCGGCCCGCCCCTCGCCGATCCCCAGCACCACCCCCTGGAGCAGCCCGTCCCCGGCCCCGACGGCCGAGTCCCACCCGACTGGCCCGACCACCTCAACCGCTGAGCCGGCGAAGGCCGTCCCAGCGCTCATCACGCCAGGCGGAAATCCCGCTGGTGTCTAATGACCGACGTGACAGTGCGGCAGAGACGGCTTGGCGGCATCGGGCGGATCGTCCGCGTTGCGGTGGCGCTGGCCGGCCTCGCGTTGCTGGTGAACGGGTCGGTGCGGGCCACCGATGACGTCTGGCCGTTCGGCCCGATGTCGCAGTACGCCGGCTCGGTGGCCGCCGACGCCTCGATCACCTCCATCCGGATCAGCGCGCGAACCGACGCCGGCACCACTGTCGACGTACCGCTCGAGATCGGGGGCGCCGGCATCGCCCGGGCCGAGATCGAGGCGCGGACCGGGGAGATCGCCGCGGATCCGTCCAAGCTGCAGGCGGTTGCGGACGGCTGGGCGAAGAAGCACCCGGACAAGCCGCAGTACCTGAAGCTGGAACTGATCCGCGACACCACCAAGCTCGTCCGTGGGCGCGTTCACGGCCCGCCGACGTCCGAGGTACTGGCGACCTGGCAGGTCCGCCGATGAGCCGCGCGCAGGGCCTCGCTGTTCGGGCGGCCGGCTGGTTCACTCCGCCGATCGCGCTGGCCCGGATCGCCTGGCTCCGCACGATCCTCTACCTGTTCGTCATCCTCGACATGCACGCCTTCGTGCGCGACACCCGCCTGAAGGGTGAGCACCCCGGGCTGTACCAACCGCTGTTCCTCGCCCGCCTCTTCGACCTGCCGAAGCCGTCGGTGGCGAACACGACAGCCTTGTACTTCGTACTGATCGTGGCCTGTCTGGTGGCTGCCTCCAACAGGTTGCCGCGGATCGCCGGTTGGGTGGTCGCTCCGGCGTTCACCTGGTGGGTGTTGATCGGGATGAGCGACGGCAAGGTGGACCACGACCACCTTGCTCTCGTCGTCGCGCTCTGGGTCCTTCCGACGGTCGCGCCCAACAAGGCCCGCGTGCGCTCGCCGTACGCGGACCAGACGCAGTCGGAGGCGGCCGGCTGGGCGATCCGGTGTATCCAGATCGCGGTGATCGCGACGTACTTCCTCTCGGCGATCGCCAAGCTGCGAGGTGCGGGCTGGACCCTGGCTTGGCCGAACAGCGCGATCCTGACCTGGGCGATCGTGCGGCGGCCGAACCCGGTCGGGCTGTGGCTGCTGGAGCACCCGTGGATGCTGCACGTCATGCAGTGGGTCGGGATCATCGGGGAGTTCCTCTCGCCGGCGGTCCTGTGGTTGCGCGGTCGCTGGCAGTTGCTCGGGGCGCTTTTCTTCCTCGGGTTCCACTTGGCGAACACGGTGATCCTGGGCATCCACTTCCTGCCGACGGTGATCTGCTGGCTCGCCTTCGCCCCGCTGGAGCGGATCGTTCCCTGGTGGCGGGAGCGGCGGGTTCGACAGTCAGGCGATTCGAACCGGCTGTCGCGCGTCCGCGACGGGTGAGGCAGGCCGCGCCGCGGTAGGCCAGACGCTCACGACGAGTGGTAAGGCGACCGCGAGAGCTATGCCCGGGATGATGATGCCGGAGTCGTTGACCACAAGTCCGACGACCGCGGTCAGCAGGCAGGCTGCGAGGCAGGATCGCAAGACCGGCTCCGCGGCGTAGGCGGTGATGAGCCCGGTGACACCCAGCCGCTGCGGCCAGGCGACGGCGACTGTCGTGGCGATGAGCAGTCCAAGCACCAGCAGACCAAGCGCTGGGCGTTGGGCGAAGACCTGCAGGTTGGCGTCGAGCTTGCGGCGAAGGATGGTGCCGATGCCCCCGTCGAGCGCCTGCTGGACGAACCTGCCGAGATGTGAACGGCTCGCGGGTGGCCGGGCCCAGTCAAGACCGGCGATCGTGCCGCCGGCAGCGAGCGCCGCGACGGCCACCAGCACGGCCCTGCGCAGTGTCACCCGGAGGCCCCCGACACCGGCGGTCAGCAAGGCGAAGCCTGGGATCAGGGCGAGTACTCCGCCGAAGTCGGCCCCGAAGGACGGCCAGCCGTCGACCGCGACTGCTACGACGCCGATCATCGCAACAGTCACAGCGGCGGCGCGGCGACGGCCCTGCCTGATCAGAGTGGTTGCCGCCCAGGCTGCGGCGACCAGGGCAGTCACTGCGAAGGCGGCGAACGCCACGTTGCCGAGTCCGTAGAAGCGGCCGGCATCCAGTGGCGACAGGCCCCACAGACTGGACAGCTGCAGCCGTGACCCGGTGACCACGTCCACCGCGAGCACCGACGCTGTTATCGCGGCAAGGAACCCGACAGGCCCGAACGTCTGCCGCCGCCATGGCCCGGTGACAGCCAGCCCGCCGATGAGAACCGCCCAGCCAAGCAACGCGGCCCACAGCACGCCGCCGGGGTGCTGCGAGCGCCACCAGGGCACGACGTTGGCCAGGAACGAGGAGACCGGTAGTGCCGCGAAGAACAAGACGAGCCACTTCGCCGCACTGGTCACCCTGATCCATCGCCGATGGCGTTGCGTCGAGCGGCGAGCGAGAATGAGCAGCCCGCAGGCGATCACCTCGCCGAGCGCCAGGAGCCAGTAGAACTGGGTGACATTGGCATCGATCGTCTGCGCAGCGATGTCGTAGTCGCGCAGTCGCCGCACGGCCTCAGCTTTGTCTGCCGGGCGGCCGGGAACGCTTCGCAGTACGGAGCCCACCGCCCGGGGCGGCGCGTTGCTGCCGAGCGCAGCGAGGATGGTCGGAGTCAGGTCGGTGAGCTGGACCAGGCCGTCGTGACGTGTGGAGCTCGCCGTGAGCCAACCGCCGCGGTAGCTGTCACCGCGAGCCAGCACCATCCGGAGTTGCGGGACGGCCGAACTGTCGGAGAGCCCGGCGACCAGCAGTTGCGCCTGGGGCGCCGCCGTCTCCACCCGGCCGATCGCGGCATCGGCCTGGCGTACCGCGTTCGAACGATCGGCACCGAACTGCGGGGGCAGGGAGCCGAGGTCGATCACGGTGAGGGGACACGCGGCGAGGTCTGCCCCTGCCAGCGTCGCGGCGTAGCGCTGAACATGGCCGCCCTGATCGGCCAGGGCGATGGCGCCGCCCGGACCGACCGCGCTCGTGCAACCGCGTTGGGCCGCGGCGCCTGCCAACAGACCGAGCTGCGGATCGTAGGAAAACTGCGCGTTGTAGGCGCCGAGCCCGTTCCAGCCGGGCACGTCAGCGCCGCCGCCGGCCCGTTGTGGCTTGGGGATAGGTGCGCACCCGCCCGATCCGGGCCGGGGCAACGTGGCCCGGACGCCCGTGTTGACCGTCAGCCAGCCATCGGCCGGACAGGTGGACAGCTGCACGGTACGGACTGACAGAGCCGCGGCCGAGGCATGGTCAAACAGCCGCCACAGGTTCGGCGTCGCGCTCGCCGAGAGATCCGCCCAGGACAGTCCCCCGACCCCAGCGACGACCACCTGTCCACCCGCGGTCGCCGCCGCGTGCTCGAACCCGGGCGGCGGGCCGCTGGGTGCGGCATTCGCGGGCGACGCCACCGCGAACACACCGATCAGCGTGCCGAGCCCCAGCGCCACGACCCGCGTCCAGTGGCGCGCGCGAGAAGACATACCTATGCACGGCACTTACTGATGGTGGCACCGAAGCCAAGCAACACCCGCATCACTCTCAGCACTCTCTAAGCCGACGGGGAGGACCCGCCCTAGTCCCGCCTAGTCCAGGGAGACGGTGGACCACGCGGGGCCTAGGGCGGCTGAGTTTGCGGGGAGCTCATGCATTGCCAGTACGAGCACTGCGTCGGGCAGCCGACGGCGTACGGCGACCAGTACGTCGCTCGCAGTGCTGGTGTCGAGGCCCGTCGTCGGTTCGTCGATGAGCAGCACGTCGGGTCGTGTGGCGAGGGCGCGGGCGATGTGGAGACGGCGCTGCTCGCCGCCCGACAGAGCACGTCCATCGACACCGACCTTGGTGTTCGGCTCGATTCCGCTGCGGTCCAGCAACATGCTGGTCAGCAGCTCTTCGATCTCGTCGTCGCTTGCCGTGGCGTTGGCCAGACGAACGTTGGAGCCGACTGTTCCGGTGAACAGGTAGTCATCCGCCAGTACGGCGGTCACCACCCGCGGTCTGGGCTGGATCGCAGGCCGCCGGAGCTCTGTCGCGAGTGCGTCGAGGAGCGTGGTCTTGCCGCTCCCGGAGGCGCCGGTCACGATCAGCGTCCGGCCCGCCGCGACGGCGAAAGCGAGCCGGCGTGCGTTCCGCGTTGGCGCGTCGGGCAGCCAGTAGGACGGCACGGTCAGCAGGTTGCCGTCATAGCTCGCCCGCAGGACGGGGGCGCGGCTGGGTCGGCGGTCCTCGTCACCGGCGACGGAAGTCAGACGTTCACCAGCCTGATCGGCAAGGGCCCACGCTTCGGCGGCGGCGCCGAGGCGTTCGGCGTTGATCATCACGCCGGCCACGAGCAGAGCGAGGAGGACGAGCGTCGAGACTGGTGCGCCCCGTGCCCCGACCAGTACGACCGTGATCAGCAAGGCGACGCCAGTCATGGCGCGGGCGGCGCCCTGCGTGCGGGCACTCGTCAGCGCGTGTTCGAAGCGGTGACCTTCAAAGGTGGCAAGGCGTCGGAGCGTGCGATGCGCGAGTTGGTCTGCGGCGCCCAGTGACGCCAGCTCGGGCCAGGCCTCGACTGCGGTGACGAGCTCGGTGCGCAGGAAGCTGCGGGTACGACTCCCGTCGTCCACGCTGTGCGCCGTGAAGATCGCCAGCGCGGCACAGACAACGGCGGCAACCGCCAGGACCATCGCCACCAAGGGATAGCCCACGAGCACGATCGCCACGCAACCGCCTGCGGTCATCGCCACGGCCACGATCGTGGGTGCTGTAGCGCGGATGAGCGACATGCCTGAGGTGTCGGCGTCGGCCATCACGCGATCCAAGGACTGACCGGACCAGGTCCCGTGATGACTGGGGTCGGCAGCGGCGCGATCGTAGAACCTAAGTCGAGCAGCGCTGATCCGCTGCAGGGCTGCCGAGTGCAGGGCCACCCGGTTGGCGTAGTTCGTCGCGATCCTGCCCACTGCGAAGGCTCGCACGCCGCCGCTGGGCGCGAGGTAGGAGAAGACGCTGTACGCGCTGGCTCCCGCGATAGCCGAGCTGGCGATGAACCATGCCGAGAGCCCAACGAGCCCGACCGAGCAGCTCTCGGCAAGGACCGCAAGGATCAGCCCGGTGACCGACACGAGGGTGTTGCCCTGTCCGCTCCGGGTCTCCTGCCTCGCGATCGGATTCATGCCGGGATCGCTCTCCGGGTGGCCCGGATGGTCCCGCCGGCGATGTTGAGCACGGTATCGGCCGAGCGGGCGAGCGCCGCCGAGTGAGTCGCCACGACGACCGTCCGGCCTTGCGTGGCCTGGTGGAGCGCGTCGATCACCCGCGCCTCGGCGTCGGGATCGAGGTGGGCGGTCGGCTCATCGAGAACCCAGAGCTCGGTATCGCTCAGGAAGGCACGGGCGATGGCGATGCGACGACCCTCACCCGTCGACAGACCGGTGCCGCCTTCACCCAGTTGTGTGTCCAGTCCTTCGGGCAGGCGTGCTACGACATCGGCCAGCCCTGCCGCGGCGACCGCGCGCTCGACCTCGGCCTGGCCGGCAGTCGGTCGTCCGATGCGAATGTTGTCGCTGATGGACGCGGGCAGAAGCACCGTCTGCTGGCCGATCCAGCTACAACCACCGAGGTGCGGCGGTGTCCGCCCCGTGGCGGTGATCCACTGCACGGTTCCCTTGGTCGGTTCACGCGCGCCGGCGATCAGCGACAGCAGGGTCGTCTTGCCTACGCCGGATGGCCCCGCGATCGCTGTCCAGCTGCCGGGCTCGATCGTCATGGCGATGCCGTTGACTACCGGTTCCTCCGAGTCGCGGAAGCAGTAGGTCACGTCCTCGAGGACAACCGCCACAGGTCCGGCAAGCTGCGGCGCTGAGCGTTCGCCGACGCCCTGCGCCGCCTCAGCCTCGGAGAGGAGCGCGACGATCGTCGGCACGGCCGCCAGCGCTCGCTCCCTCGTGTGATACGCCGCCGCCATCGCGCGAAAAGGCTGGAAGTACATGGGACACAGCAGGAGCGCCAGCAGCCCGCTGGACAGCGTCATAGCCGGCGCGGCGCCCAGCCGGACATACCCGAGGAGCGACAGGCCGATGTAGGTGGCGTTGACCGCGATCGAGAAGGTGATGACGACGTCCATCACGGAACCGGACAGGAACGCTCGCCGTACGGTCGCCATGGTGGTCGCGTTCAGCCGGCCCGCCGCGCCGGCGAGCTCGTCGCGGCGGGGCTCCAGGGCGCCGATGCTCTGCAGCGTGCGCAGCCCGCGGAAGCTGTCGAGCACAACAGCTCCGAGCCGGTTGCTGGTGGCCAGCCCTTCGTCAGCACCTTCCTTGGCGAGCACTCCGGCGAGGCGCAGGTTCAGGGGGATCAGCAAGCTCGAGACAAGCAGGATCACCGCGGCCGGCCACTGCACCGCCGCGGTGACGAGGAAGATCACGACCATCGACACAGGAGCGGACAGACGCTGAGGAACCGCCTGGGCGTGGTGGTCGGCAATGTCGTCGGTCAACTCGATGGTCGCCAGTGCCGCCTGTGCGGCGTCTAGTTCACCGCGCCGCTCACGCGAGGGCAGTAGCCCGGCCACCAGGCGGTGCCGGATGGCGCGGGCGATCCGTTGCCGGCCGATCGCCTGAAATCGTGCTGCGCCCCACGTCGCCATGCCTGCGAGGAAACCGCCGCCGAACAGGACACCCAGCTCGACCAGGGTGGGTTGCGCCCGGCGTACCAGCACACCTTGAGCGATCCACGCCAGCGCTGACCACTGGACCACGGTGAACATCGTCTCGAACACCTGGCAGGTGGCGGCGATCCGCAGCGGCGTACGCCCAGGCACAGCCGCAGTCGCGAGCCAGCTGCGGCGATGCTCGGACAGCGTCGCGGCGTCACCCTGCTCAGCCATCGGCGTCGTCTCTGCGTTCGTCGATGAACCAGGCAACGGCGCCGGTCGTGGCGATGAGAATCACGCCGATGATGGTCAGCAGATAGGTGTGATACTTCGGGTAGCCGGCGAACACGCCCTGCGAGACGAAGAAGCAGATCGCGCCGCCGATGACACCCAGAAGGATCTGCACCACTCGGGTGATGAGTCGGCGGGCTACGACGAGGGGCCGCCGTACGAGCTGGGGTTCGGTACTCATGGTTGGCTCCCTGGCAAGGCGTCGGACACGTCAAGGTCGTGGGGGGCGATGGACAGCTTGCCCTTGAAGGTGTGGTGGGCGAACCAGTTGTAATAGAGGACCAACGGCATGTTCAGGCCGATCCCGACCGCCAGAAACACCAGCGTGCTTTCCGGAGCCGCTGTGTCGGCGAGCGTCAGCGCGGGCGGAGCCAGCACGGGGTAACGAGCCACGACCAGCGCGATGACCAGCGCCACCGTGGTGGTCACCAGCCCGGCGATCGGCAGAGCGTCGTACCGAGGAGAGTCGGAGCGGAACGCCGCCAGGGTCACCACCGCGCCGGCTGCCGCGAAGATCAGCAACCCGGCAAAGGCGATCGCGCGTCCAGGGCTATGAAGGTTCAGGGGCGCTGCGGTGCCGTTGACGGCGGCGAGACACGCCACGGCGAGGATCGATGCGAGTACTGCGCTGACCGTGCCGCGGCGGCCCGCGCTCGCCCGCAGTTCCCCGGTCGCCTTCCACTTGGTGTACGCGTAACCCAGCGCCAGATAGCCGCACGTGATCGCCGCGGCGGTCAGTACGGCGTACCAGCTGAGGGCTCCGAACGGCGAACCGGAGAACGCGCGGTTGACGACGGTGAGCTTCTCCGTGAGGGTGCCGACGACAACGCCTTGTGCCAGCGCGGCCGCCAGCGAGGCGATGCCGAACAGTCGCTCCCAGTGGGATTCGGTCTCTGCCTGGGATGCCATCTCGACGCTGACCCCGCGGACGATCAACGAGAACAGCATGATGATCAATGGGAGGTAAGCCTGGGGAAGCATGGTGCCGAAGGCCAACGGAAAGCCGGCCCAGAGACTCACCGCCAGCAGGACCAGCCAGGTCTCGTTGCCGTCCCACGCCACGGCCACCAGCTCGAGCAGCTCGCGTCGAGACCTTGCGTCACGCTCGAACAGGGTGGCGATGCCGATGCCCAGGTCATAGCCGTCGAGCACGACGTACATCACCAGGCAAAGCACAGCAAGGAGGAACCAGACGGTCGACATCAGCTCACCGCCGTCTCGGCGAGCAGGACGCGATCGCGCTCGGCGGCCAGGGGGCGATCGCGCTCGGGCCCGATCCGTACAGCACGAACGATGTAGGCGATATAGGCGACGAACATCGACAGGTACAGCAGCGAGAAGCCCAGCACGGAGAACAAGATCTCGCCAGGCGCCAGCTGCGAGACCGCGGCAGAGGTCCGGAGCAGACCGAAGACGACCCAAGGCTGGCGGCCACTCTCCGCGAGGACCCATCCGCCCAGAATGGCGATGATGCCCGCCGGTGTCGTCCACAGCAGGTACCGATGGAATCGTCTCGAGGTCCAGAGCTTGCGCCGGAAGCGCAGGATCGTCGCGTAGAAGACCGTCCCGAACATCCACAGTGCCGCGAAGAACATGGCCCGGAATCCCCAGAAGACCGGTGCCATCGGTGGCTGGTCCGCTGTGGGCGTCAGGTCCAGCGGGGGGTTGGCCGTCTTGCAGCTCAGGTCCCCGTAGAACGCGCTGCCCACGCACGGGATGGACAGCTCCGCGATGTTGCGCTTCGCCTGCTGGTCGGGGATCGCGAAGACCACCCAGCCTGTGTTCGGCTTGCTCCAGTTGCCCTCGGCCGCCTCCGCCTTGGACAGCTGCGACCCGAACAGGTGTTCGGCGACTTGGTCGCCCATGAAGACCTGGAGCGGGAGCAGGATCGCCGCGACGCCCAGCGCGATGGACACCGATCGACGAGCGAACGCCAACTCTCTTCGCTTGACCAGGTAGTAGGCCCCGATGCCGGCGACGAAGAAGCTGGCGGAGATCAAGACCCCGAGCACCATGTGCGGCCACCGCCACACGAACGACGGGTTGAAGATGACGTCGACCCAGTTCGCCGGCGCGAACTGCCCGCCACGCATCGCGTAGCCGGCCGGCGTCTGCATCCACGAGTTGGCGGCGATGATCCAGGTCGAGGACAGGATCGTCCCGATCGAGACCATCACCGTCGCGGCGAACATGGTGCCTTGCCTGACCCGGCCATCACCGTAGAGCAGGACGCCGATGAACCCTGCCTCCACCGAGAAGGCGGTGACGACCTCCATCCCGATGATCGGGGCGATGATAGGGCCGGTCTGCGCCGCGTAGACACCCCAGTTGAGCCCCATCTCGAAGGTGATCACGATGCCCGCGACCACCCCGATCGCGAACCCGACCGCGAAGATCCGGCGCCAGAACCGGAACATCTGCAGATAGACCGGCTTTCCTGTCTTCCAGTGCAGGCCGTAGAGGACGCAGAGGAAGATCGACAGCCCGACGGTGATCGACGGGAACGTCATGTGGAACATGATCGTGATGGCGAACTGCCACCTCGACAGATCAAGCAGGCTCACGGCGCCTCCCTCCCCTTCTCGCATCCGTTGTCGAACAACGATCTCGGGCGGGGGCAGTCGTGTCGTCACGGCCAGCGGCCACATCACCTACCGGCTAGCGGGCATTGCGCAACGATGACCGGTAACCTGTCGGTCGCTTACCGGTCAACAGCGGAGGATGAAAGATTCCTCCAGCTCGACCAGGGTGAGGGCATGACTCTTTCCGCTCGCCCATCCCGGGGCACCGCCGTCGCCGCCACTGTGCTGGCCGCCGTGGCGACCCTGAGCATCCTTCCGACCGGAAGCGCGCTGGCCGACGGCGCCGGGCTTCCGCTCGGCGACCAGAACCTCGCCGAGACACGCAGTACCCAGACTCTTGCCAAGGGCGTCACCCTGACGCACATCGTCCGCGGCACCGACCCGGCGCCGGCGGACCAGATCAACACCACGACCCGTGGGCCCTGGAGCGTCAACGTGCTGACGATCGACCCGGCCAAGTCCAAGGGGCGCCTCGAGGCGACCTACGGGGCCGATCTCGCCAAGGTCGAGAAGACCAGTGATCTCGTCCGGACCTCGGGCGCCCTGGCCGGCGTCAACGCGTCCTTCTTCACCTTCACAGCCAGCGCCCAGTACCCCGGCGACGCGGTGGGCCTGGGCATCTTCGACGGCAAACTGCTGAGCGAGCCGCTGACCGACCCGGCCGAGGCGAACCTCGTGGTCGATGCCAACAGCAACAAGGTCGCGATGGGCCACCTGAGCTGGTCCGGCAGCGTCCAGAACCGGCGGACCGGCGCCGAACTGCCGCTCGAGTTCATCAACCACCCGCCGGTGATCCCGGCCTCCTGCGCCACCCTCACCGACCAGACCACCTGCACCGAATCTGGTGACGTCGTCCTCTTCAGCCCCGAGTTCGCGGCCGCCACACCTTCCGGTCCTGGTGCCGAAGCCGTGCTCGACCGGCACGGCTGCGTCGTACGGACCTCAACGACCCGGGGCACGAGCCTCACCACCGGCCAGACCTCGCTGCAGGCCACCGGCAAGGAAACGGTGGCACTGCTGAACGTGGCCGCTCATGGCTGCCTGAAGCGCGACACAACCCTGTCGAACGGGGACGGCGCCAAGGTTCCGCTGCGCCCGGGCCTCTTCGGTGTGACCGGCCGCTACCGGCTCACCGCGGGCGGAAAGGTCGTCGTCCCGGCCGGCACCGGCAGCTTCTTCGACCGCAACCCCCGCACGATCGCCGGCACGACCCGTGACGGCAAGATCGTGCTCGCGACCATCGACGGCCGCCAGACCACCAGCGTCGGCACGACGATGAACGAAACCGCCGCAGTCGCCAACGCCCTCGGCCTGTACGACGCCATCAACCTCGACGGCGGCGGCTCCACCGCCATGGCCGTTGCCGGCGGCACCCTCGTCAACCACCCCAGCGGCCCCGAACGAGCAGTAGGTGACGCCCTCATCTTCGTCGAAGACCACCACTGACCTCGAGAAGCGGGTGGCGGCGAGTTGATGAGGCTCGCCGCCACCCTTGCCGGGTTGCTCAGCAGCAGCCGCTTCCGCAGTCGCAGCAGCAGGCTGCGGAGGAAGCGCTCACGGTGAGGAGAGGTCCGGAGGCCGGAGCTCCCGCAGCCGCCACAGGTGCGGCGGCCGGGAGCGGTGCGGCGGCAGGCAGAGGTGCGGCGGCCGGCGAACCTCCCTTGGCCGTAGTCGTGCTTCTGACCGTGTCCTCGACGACGCGGACGATCACGGACTTCGACGGGATGTTGCGATAGTCCCGCAGCGACAACATGTACATCCCCGGCGGGAGAATCCCCCGGTTGGCTTCGATCTTGAGGGTTTTCTGGTTCCAGTTCGCCGTAGCGGTCACCGGCACATCGACCGAGCGCTGGTTCGGATCCGACGAGTGGGTGGTAGACGTCAGCCGCTGGAGGCTGGCACCTGTCACCGAAGCCGGCCCACTGAAGGTCACCGGCACGGTGGCGCCGAGCTTCAGCGTCGTCGCGACATTCGTGATCGCTGGGCGGGCGGGTGACCCGGGCTGCATATACCAGGGCTTGTAGACCTCGAACCGTGTCTCCACGGATCCTTCCATCGCAGTCGTGCCCAGGGTGATCACCGATCCGTCGGGCAGCAACAGACACGAGCTGTGATACATCCGAGGCACCGTGGGGCTGGCCACCTGCTCCCAGGCCGTCGCGCCGGCGGGGAGCCGGGCTGCCTGCAGGCGGGGGTTCTTGTTGTGGTCGGCGCCGCCGGCAACGAAGGCGGACTTGTCGGGCAGCACTGTCGCGCAACTGTGCATCGCCGCGAATCCCACGTAAGGGCCGTTGGTGAACTTGAGCGAGGCCGCGTTCATGTCGACGGTCGCCGTGGTTCCGGTGGTACCGGTTCCGCATCCACCGCCGATCACCATGAACTTCTGCGCCTGGGCCGGATACAGCAAGAGCGTGTTCGCCTGGTCCCGGCAGTCCGGATAGAGCAGGCCAGGGATCGGATACCAGGCGTTGTTCGTCCAGTTCCAGCAGCCAGGCGATGCGCCTGCCTTTCCGCCCATGTTGGTGCCGGAGTAGCACAGTGTGCCGTTCTTCCTCAGCACCATCCCGGCGTACAGGGGAAAGATCCTGGTGCCTGGGAGCTTCGTCCACTGGCCGGTGGCCGAGTTGAACATCTCGTTGGTCGAGGTCACCTTGCCTGCGTCGTCCAACCCACTGACGACGATGGGATTGCCAACGGCGTTGACCGGTCCGTTCGGGTACCAGCGGGCAACGTTCATGAGGCCCATCGGGGTGAACGTCTCGGTGACGTCGTCGAACGCGAAGGCCTCGCGAATGCCGGTGTAGTAGAGCTCGCTGTTCGCGTAGTGGCCAGTGCCGCCGAAGAACAGCACCCGACCGTCAGGAAGGTGCGAGTGCCCGGAACAGAACAGGTCGACGTTGGCCGGCATCGGGATCTCCCGCGGACACGTCCCCGGCGTGGTGGGATCCCACAGCCAGGTCTTGAAGACCTTCTGCTCGAAGTTGGCCCTGCTGTAGCCGGATCCGGCCGTCATCAGCACTTTGCCGGACTTCGTCACGCTGGCATGGATCGGATTCACCTTGTAGTTGTCGACCGTGCAGTCGGCGACTACAGACCAGGAGCCGGCCGTCGCGGCCGCTGCTGCCGAGAGTTTCCGCGGCGCGTAGACCGGCTGCTTCTCGGCGGCGGTATAAACGTGATCGGGCGAATACGCACCGTTAGGGTCGGTCAGCATCCGGCTAATACATTTACCAAGATCTGCAGCAGGCACCGTGTTGCAGGTAATGCCTTGAGCAGAGCTGGCTGAGGACGCATTGAGCACTGCGACGACGAGCGCGGTGACAACAACGAGGGCGGTCAACCACACACGGTCACGTCGTCGTAGCCGCCGCTTCACAACGAGCCCAGCATCTTTAGCCCGCCCGCGGGCAGGCAGGCAGACAGAGCGGTGTTCATTCGGAAAAGCCCCTAGCCTCACTGGCAGCGCGCCTCACTACGCAACTGCTCCACATCTGAATCGCGGCTGGCGGCAGAGTGTTACAACTTTTCGCCAGGGAATGTTTGTGAGCGACGCATCACTATTGTGCAAACGCTTGTAACACTCGAGGTCGCCGCGCGATAAGCCAGCGGGCGCGGGACAGTCGCGCCCGAGACGACTCTCTGGGAGTTCCCTTGCGCACGTTCCTGCGGTCCGTAGCCCTGTCCGCGGCCGTTGCCGTCGGCCTCGCCACGACCCTGCCCGCCACGGCCGGTGGCGCGGCCGCGGCCGCCGTTCCGTCGGTGCCCTCGGAAGTCAAGGTGGTGGGTACGTTCACCGGGGTGGACGTCACCTGGAGCCCACCGGCAGACGCGACCACCTCGAACGACGTGACGGGGTACGTCATCCATCGGGTCCTCGACGGCGTCGAGACCACCTTTCCGTGGACGTACCCGGCCACGAGTTCCGGGTTCGCCTGGCAGGATCCGGACCGGATCCCCGGTGCGACGTACGCCGTGGCCGCGGTGAACGCCGACGGCGAGGGCGCCGCCAGTACGCCGGTCGCTCCCGCGCCGACCCGCGAGGTGATCGGACTCGCGCACACGATCCGCCCTGCCAACAGCCCCACCAAGACCTTCCTCGGCCAGGTCGGGGAGCCGAACGGCAGTCAGGTCGTGCCGCTGGCTGCCGACGGACCCACCTCGAGCGTCGGCAGCGAGTTCGCCCCCTCGCCCGACGGCCGCGAGATCGCCTTCTCCGTGGGCCAGGCGGCGCTGTGGCGGATCCGGATCGACATTCCCCGGGCAGAGCCAGTGAAGCTCCTCGACGGGTCGACCGGCATCGTCCGGATGGCCTGGTCACCGGACGGGACGCGGATCGCCGTCGAGCGGCTCCAGCCGGACAGCCGGTCCTGTATCGAGATCATCCCCGCCGCCGGCGGAACGCCGGTCCAGGTCGGCTGCAACATCGCCTACCCGACCTGGCTACCGGACAACCAGACGCTGGTCGTGAAGGAGCAGTTCCAGGGCAAGCTGGAACGGATCCAGGCCAAGGCGAACGGCGCAGTCCTCAGCAGCTTCGCGGGCACCGATGCGGCGGTCCGCCCGACGGTCTCGCCCGACGGCCGGTGGATCGCGTATGTCGACAGCAACGCGCCCGCGGTGATTCCGATCGCCGGTGGGACACCGCGGCTGGGTGAAACCAGCACACAGCTCGTCGCCTCGCTGACCTGGTCGGCCGACGGCACGAAGCTGCTACTCAATCGGTACGTCCGCTTCGGCGGCAACACCCTGAACGTGCTGCCCGTCGGCGCGGACGGACAGCCCGGTGCGGGCACCCTGGTGTTCAGCCGGCCCTGGGACGAGACGATGGGGACGGCCGCCTGGCTCGGCCCGCAGGTCTGGATCAAGCCGACCGCGACGATCGTCGGCCCGACCCTCAGCATTCCGTTCGACACGACCGGCATGGCGAGTCCGGTGATCACCTGTCAGCTCGACGGTGGCCCCGCGACCCCGTGCACCTCGCCGTACCAGAAGGCCGGAGTGAGCGCGGGGACGCATGTCGTCCAGGTCCGGGCCGTCGAGCCCGGCGGCCGGGCGACCGTCGCCACGCGGCATCTGACTGTCGACGCCACTGCGCCGAGCGTGCAGATCACCAGCCCGGCCTTCGACGTCACCAAGGCCGCGACCGCGACGATCGGCTACAAGGCGACAGATTCCAGCGGGGTCGGCACTTACGACGTCCGCTACCGGACCGCCACCTACCTGGCGAACTTCGGCTCCTACGTGACCGCCGCGACCGCCACCAAGGCCACGTCGATCACTCTGAATGTTGCGGCAGGCAACGAGTACTGCGTGTCGGTGCGGGCGCGGGACGTCTTCGGCACAGTGTCCGGGTGGACCGCCGAGCGCTGCTTCTCGCGACCGCTGGACGACCGCGCCATGACAGCAGTAGGCAAATGGAGCCGGGCGGCCAACGGGGTCTACTACTTGGGCACGGTGACGAGTTCGAACGTCACCGGCGTGTCCCTGACCCGTACCGTCCAGGCGAAGCGGTTGTTCCTGATCGCCACCAAGTGCGGCAACTGCGGAACCCTGCAGGTCTACTACGGCGGTAAGTCTGTGGGGACCGTGAACCTCAACAAGGCGACCACGGAGTACCAGGCCATCATCCCGCTGCCCACACCGGCTACGTTCTTGTCCGGCACGGTTCAGTTGACCGTCCGGAGCCCCTACTTGTCGCACCAGATCGACGGGCTCGCAGTACGCCGTACCTGAGGTCGCCTCGGTGAGGGGTCAGTTGATTCTTTGACTGGCCTCTCGCCAGCGGACGCCCGAACTACCGTCCACCGGCTGTGCTCGCGTTGAGTCGGGCGCCGGCGTCAACTAGTTCGCGGCGTCGAAGGCCTCTCGGATGTCGTTGGGAATGCGGCCGCGATCGTTGACCTGGAAGCCGTTGGCGCGGGCCCATTCCTTGATGGTTCTGACATCCGCTCCGACCTGGGTACGCGTGACGCGAACCCCGCGACGCGTCCTGACCGCCCGGCCGGCCTCGATGTACGGCGCGAGGACCTTGCGGAGAGCGGTGCCGTGCTTACTCGTCAGATCGATCTCATAGGTCTTGCCGTCCAGAGCGAACGTGACCGTCTCACCCTTGCCGGCCGGGATGTTGGTGCCGTCCAGGTCGTCGGTGAGATAGACCTGCGTGCGCTGCGCCATGTGCCTCGGCCTCCTACTGACGACGGTTGTTGCCCTCAGCATGCACTAGATTCGGCTCAAGGTGGTTCACCACACCGACGTGGCCTCTCGGGGTCTCGTCAGCAGCGAGCGGGCCGGTCGACCCCGCGGCGTCCGTGAGCATGGTTAGGTGAGGGCTTGGCTGAGCCGGTGGGAGGCGCTGCCGGTTTCGATCAGGTTGCCGCTGAAGGTACGCCGCCATTGATCAGCACCCGACTCGGTGGCGCGCAGCGGTCACGAAGTGGTGACCTTGAACACCAAACAGGGACCGCGGACACGAAATAACGTGTTCAAGGCCCCGACTACCTGTCCCAGGTCCCCACTCTTGGTCAGGGCCGCACCACACCCAGCCCTCCACGGCCCCCCTGCCGAAAGGCATCACCACGAACTACGGCTGTCCGGCCTAGCGATCGACGAAGTCGGTCAGGTACTCGATGAACGACTCCTTGAATTGAAAAAGCGATCCGCGGTTGGAGTCCGGGAAGAGGATCAGCTCGGCGTCTGGCAGGTTCTGCTGGAGGATGTACGAGTTGACGGTGGCGACGACGATGTCGTTGTTGCCATTGACTACCAGGGTCGGCTGATGGATTTCCTAGAGATAGTCGAAGCTGCCTCGCGCGGCCGTTCCCCACTCGGGCGCGGCCGCGAGGTGGGCGCCGACCGTGGCGTCAGAGACGGGGATGTCTCAATCCTCGGGGGTGCCATGGCGGGTCTCTTTCGGCTGGCCCCCGCGGGCCGCGGCAGCGGGTCCGTCCAGGGTGGGGTTGGGTAGCGGCGCCCAGTGCACGGGTCCGGCCCGCAGGTCGGGGGTTAGTGGTGGCGAAGCGACGCGCGGTCGTGGCGTGGCCACGTCCGGCCTGATGGTCTGTTCGCGGCGGGTGCGGTCATAGGTGGCGCGCTGGATGGGATCGCGCAAGGTGGCGTGGGCGGTGAGGAGGTCCTGCAAGCGCTGGTCGGTGTCGGGATCGGGCGCTGCTGGTGGGCGGGTGTCGGGATGGAGTTGGCGAATCAGGCGACGGAAGGCGAGGTCGAGGTCGTCGTCGGAGGCTTCGGCGGTGACACCGAGGACGAGGTACGGGTCGGGGACGGCTGCCGCGGTCATGGCAGTCGTCCGTTCGGGGCGTCGGGGTCGATGATGTGGATGCGGTGGGCGGCTCCGGGCACGGTTTTGGGGGCGTGGATGGTGAGGACGCCGTGGGTCAGGGTCGCGGTGACCTTGTCGCCCAGCACCGGCGCGGGAAGATCGATTGTGTGGTGGAGCGGTCCAGGGTGACGGGCGCGCTGGTGAAGCACTCCGGTGTGCTCGCGGGACGGGAGCTGGCCGTGCACGGTGAGTGCGCGGTGGTTCCATTCGAGGTACACGTCGCGTTCGGTGGCGCCGGGCAGATCGATGTCGATCACGAACTCTTCATCGGTTTCCTCGATGTCGACCGCCGGTGCCGTCCACGCTGCTGTTGTGGGGTTGGTGGTGAGGTGGTGCATGAGCTGGTTCATCCGGCGGTGGATGTCATCGAGGTGGGCGAACGGGTCGGTGGGCAGCCACCGCACAGCTACCGGTCGTTGAGTGGCTCGATCGGTCATCGCGCTCACCTCCACTGAAAGCAGTCACGCCGGCCCGATGGGGCTGGACCGGGGTGATGCGGCGGCCCGCGGTGGTGTCGTCCTGGAAGGACTGGCGGCGGAGAGTAATCGCCGCGGGTCGAGGGTGTGTGCGGCGGGCGGCCGCATCACCGGGTCATGGTTCTCGTCGTCAGGTGATCTGCTCACCCCCTCTCAGACCCTTCGTACAGACAGGGACAGGGAAAGAGCCTGTTGTTCAGGGTCGTCGTCATTACGCCCAGAGCCGGAGGACCACGTTCCCGGGTCTGCGGCCGCTGGCTGACCACCGCCGTGACGAGCGGTGTCCCGGGGCAGCCGGGCAACCTGTCGGGTGGCTGCCGCGACCAGCCGCCGGCGGGTGGGCTGTCCTTGCGGCGGGGTGGTTTCGACGGCGCGTCCCAGCAGGCGGCGATCAGGGCGTCGAACTCAGCCCGCACCCAATCGTCATCGCCGAGGATGAGGTCGGCGAAGACCTCGGCCACGTCGAGTGTCTGCTGCTCGTTGGCAGTCATCGATCTCACCCCATCGACAACGTGTCCCCGCCGGGCGGCTTTCGGCGCTCCCGGTCAGGCGTCGATCTGCTTGCGGTCGCCGTCGGTGTCCGCGATCGCGATCTTGCGCGGCTTGGCCTGTTCGGCGACCGGGATCTTCAGTGTCAGCACGCCAGCCTCGTAGCTGGCTTCGATGTGGTCGGCGTCCAGAGTGTCGCCCAGGAATAGTTGCCGGGAGAACACCCCCAGCGGACGTTCGGCGACCTGCATCTCAACTCCGTCACCGAGCTCCAGCGGGCGCCGCTCGGCCTTCACCGTGAGCACGTTGCGCTCCACGTCCAGATCGATCGCGTCGGGGGAGATCCCGGGCAGGTCGAACGCCACGACGTACTGGTCGCCTTGACGGTAGGCGTCCATCGGGCTCGGCCGCGACCACGTTCCCGGGGTCTGGCTGCTGAACAACTGCTGGGTGATCCGGTCCAGTTCACGGAAGGGGTCGGTGCGCATCAACATCGTCTTTCCACCTCCTGAAGGGATCAATCTTGTGGTGTCAATACGCACTCCCGTTCTAACATGTCAGCGGATCGCTGACAAGTGGTCTTTGTCAGCGGATCGCTGACATTCTGGATTGATGTTGAAGGAGGTGACCAGTGACTGCCACTGACACGACCGGTAGTCCATGGACCCCGGCATCTGCCGCCGTCGCGGCCGTGGAAGAAGCCGTCCGCCAGATCGCCCGGGAACCAGACGACGACCCCAGCCAGCCGGAACCATCGTCGGACCCTGCCGGTTCGGCGGACCTGCTTGCGGCACTGGCCCGGCTGCGGGCAGTCCAGGACCGGCTCGCGGCGTGGGAGCCGCTACTGATCGGCGCAGCCAGGAGCCGTGGCGCCAGCTGGGCCGCGATCGCCCCCGCGCTGGGTGTCGCGAGCCGACAGGCCGCCGAGAGTCGCTATCTACGGCTCAACTCCCACGCCGCAGACCCAAGCGGAATGACCGGTGAACAGCGAGTCCAGGCAGCCCGCGCCCGGCGGGCCGGCGACCGGGCCGTAGCCCGATGGGCGCACAGCAACGCAGCCACCCTGCGCCGGCTAGCCGCGCAGGTCACCGCACTGGATGACCTGGACGAAGCGACCCAGACGAGCGTAGACAGGATTCATCACGCGCTCGGCGACGAGGACTCCACGACGCTGCTCGCACCGCTGGCAGAAGCCGGGCCGAAGCTCGAGGAAAGCAACCCTGTCCTAGCGGGGCAGATCGCCGGCATCAACACCACCACAGACCAGTTGCGGCGCAATCAGGCCACCAACACCCGCTGACCCACCACGGTCACTGCACGGCAGCAACCTCGGACCATGCGAGCGGTTCCCAGCCCGTGGCGCCGGGGGGAAGGCATCCGGGGCCGGGAATCGCCTGCTGCGACTCCCTCGAGAGGGGCAGGCCAGAGCCGCGCCCATCTGTACCCAGCGGGCCGGCGCGCGTTGTCGGTGGCCGCTGGTAGATCTGGTGTCCGCCGTCCAGCGAGCCAAAGGGGGCTGTGATGCAGAAGCGACCGCGCGTGGTGGTCAGCATGGGAGCCAGTGTCGACGGGAAGGTCGCTCTCACCCGAGACGCGCTCCTGATGCACCAACCAAGTTCGTTTCTGTGGGAATCGATGACGCCGCCCGCCGCCGATCCGGTGCCGATCGACATCATCGAGGTGCTCAGACAGCAGTACGGCTGCAACGCGATCCTGGAGGGCAGCGGCAGCCTGGTCGCCGAGGACGAGACTCCGGAACAACTGCCCACCTATGACGGTGACACCGCCGGGCTCTACCAGCATTTCCTCCCACCGGACATCACAGGACAACCTTCTCCGCCGCACATGTGGTTCACCGTCGTCGACAGCCGCGGACGAGTGCGCTGGACCGAGAAACATCCGAACTGGGACGCGCTGGTCCTGGTCGCGCGGTCGACCCCGGCCGACTATCTCGGCTATCTCCGCCGGGAAGGCATCTGTTATCTCGTCGTCGGGGAGGAGCGCGTCGACCTGGCGCGAGGGATCGCCGCGCTGGGCACCGAACTCGGCATCCGTTGCGTGCTGTCGACCGCGGGCGGCGGCCTCAACGGTGCGATGTTGCGGGCAGGCCTGATCGACGAACTCCACCTGACACTGGCTCCTGCCCTCATCGGCGGACTCGGCACACCGTCGGTGATGGACGGGCCACCGCTCGCCGTAGGCGAGGCTCCGACCCGATTGCAGTTGCTCTCGGTACACACCGACACCGGCGGCTCCGTTCGCCTGCACTACGCCGTCGTTCGTCACCGGCAAGTCGCCTAGCGATGTCGTCGTGCCGGATCGTCGTTAGCGGCGGCAAGACGCGGCCCGGTGAGCCCGCCAAGATTTCGAGACAATTGAGTCCGACCACCGGTTTCAACCCGCTGGCCCGAGGGTAGGTTTGGGCGGCGGGAGAAAGACGGAAGACTGGAAAAGACTCGGGGTCTGGACTGGGAGGGAACCCTTGTCAACGCAGTACCCGTCGGCTCGAGCTGCCGACAACCGGGAGCACATGGTGCCCACTGATGGGCCGTCCGTTTCCCTCGAGGAGCTGCCTTTCCGAGCCGGATAGCGAAGCCCGATGGATGCATACGCCCTGCAACAAAGCTGGGACCAGGTCTCGAAACACGGAGAACAGGTACCGCTGTACTTCTACTCGCACCTCTTCGTGTCCCATCCCGAGGTGCGGTCGATGTTCCCACTCTCCATGTCGAACCAGCGGGACAAGTTCGTCGGTGCACTCGGCAGGATCGTCAGCCACGCCGATCAGATCGAGAAGGACGCGGCCTTCCTCCAACACCTCGGCCGCGACCACCGCAAGTACGCCGTCGTCGCGGAGCACTACAACGCGGTCGGCGCCTCACTGTGCGCAACCCTGATGCACTTCCTGGGGTCCGAGTGGGACGAGGAACTCGCCGCGGACTGGACCGCGGCCTATCAGGTGGTCGCGCGGATCATGGTCGAGGCGGCGGAGACGTCCTCGGAGTCCAGCCCTGACTGGTGGGACGCCGACGTGGTCTCTGCCGAGCGGCGGACCATGGACCTCACCCTTCTCACGGTCCGCCCCAGGCGCGCGTTCCAGTTCCTCCCCGGCCAGTCGGTGTCTCTGGAGATCCCGCAACGCCCCCGGCTGTGGCGGTACTTCAGCCCGGCCAACGCCCCGCGTCCGGACGGCTCCATTGATCTGCATGTGCAACAGATCGACGGTGGCCAGGTGAGCCCGACGATGGTGCGGGCTTTGAAGGCCGGCGACATCGTGAAGCTGGGGGCGCCGGTCGGCGAGCGGCTGACCCGGCGGGAAGGCGACGCGAGGGAGTTGCTGTTGGTCGCCGGGGGAACCGGTCTCGCTCCGCTCCTCGCCGTCCTCGAACAGATCGACCACGAGTGGCAGCGGTCGGGCACCGGACCTGGTGTCCATCTGCTCCACGGCGTACGGATGCCCTGGCACCTGTACGACCGCCCGCGGTTGCGAGACCTGGCCCAGAAACGGCCATGGTTCGACTACACGGAGGTCGTGTCCGACGACCCGTCCTATCCCGGGACGCGCGGGAAGGTGGGCACGGTCGCAGCCCGCCAGTTGCTGTACGGGCGCACGGCGATGGTGTGCGGCGGCCCACGGATGGTCGCGCACACGCTGGAGCAATTGGCCGCCGCCGGCATGCACCCCGAGCACATCAAGTACGAGCACTTCTACTACGCAGCCGCGGGCGAGCACACCGTCGGGCCGGCGCTACCAGGTCAGGAGACAACAACTGATGATCAACAACCACCGCCACGACTCTCCGCATCAGACACCCCAGTCGATCCGGAACGAGACGTTCCAGCGGCGGATGCGTGGCCTCGACGCGGGCAAGGTCTACGGGTACCTCGGTCTGCTGGCTGATCAGGTGCAGGCCACGGAGAGGGAACTCAGGGAGAGCCGGGCCAAGAACGAACGTCTCCAGACCGAGCTCCAGCGCGGGCGGGCGGAGCTGCAGCGCGTGCAGGCGGAGCTGGACCACTACGAGCAGGCAGGCGACCGCGTGAACGAACAGGTCGTCCAAATGTTCAGCCAAGCACAGCTCGTGGTCGAGGAGATGGTCCAGGACGTCAGCCGGGACGCCCGCGAGCGCATCGGCCAGGCGCGCGCACACGAGCGCAGGATTGTCGCGGAGGCAATGGACACGGCTGGGCAGCAGGTTCGTTCGTACGCACAGACGGCCCAGGCGCAGATGCAGTCGATCGTGAACTCGTTCGCCACCGAGGTCGAGCACCTCGGGAGCACGAGTCTGTCCGGCGGGTCGGATTTCGCGGCGCCCCACCAGAACGACCCCTTGTTCGACAACTCCAGGGACTGGCAGACCCGTTTCCAGAACGGGAACGGTCCGGGATCTCCGGGCTCGGACTGATCGGTGCGAACTCTTCTGAGACCCGTCCGGACACACGCGGACAGGGCGGGAGCCCTCTCGGCCGTCGGCGCATCGTGTTGTCCAGGCACCACATGAGCGATTCACAGCCGACCTGCCCTACCCGGAGCGTCCCGGCGTACCAACCAGCGACACAGCATCGCCGGATGGTGATTCTCCCGCTCGCAGTCGTCGGACTTGCCGTGCCCGGTACCGCCGTCGGCGCGGTCGAACTTGGTTGGAACGTGCCGACCAGCCGCCCTGCAGTCGTCGTACTGAGCCTGGCAATCCTCTTCCTGGTCGTTCGGGTCTGTGCCCGCCAGCTCGTCGCGGTCCACGCCGGAGAACAGCTGCTCCAGGTCGGCGACAGGCCGTGGCGCAAGTCCCCACGGGCCGGCCGGCGGGCGTCATCAGGTCCCGGGCGGGTCCGGGCGAGGCCCGACCACCCGGTGAAGCCGCCCGACCAGCCGGTGAGCCGGCCCGATTCCGAACCAAGTGCCGGGAGCGCCGACCTCGAGATGGTTCGGGCCGCGGCCAAGGAGTTCCTCGAGCTCTTTCATGCCGAGAACCCCCGTGCCGGGCGGATAGGGCCGCGGATCGCCGCGGTGATGCGCGAGATCGACCTGACCGGGACCTACTGGCACACTGCTGAGGAGCTGAGTTTCGGCGCCCGCGTCGCCTGGCGCAACAACGCACGGTGCATCGGACGGCTGTATTGGCGCAGCCTGCAGGTGCGCGATCTGAGGACTGTCTCCGCCGCCGGCGACGTCGCCCGGCACTGCTTCGACCATCTGCGAGTGGCCCACAACGGCGGGAAGATCCGGCCGATGATCAGCGTGTTCGCTCCCGAGACTCCGACCAGGCCAGCCCCGAGGATCTGGAACGAGCAACTGATCCGGTACGCCGGGTACGACCAGCCGGACGGGCGTGTCCTCGGGGACCCCCGCTACCGGGCTTTCACCAGCGAACTCATCCAGCGCGGGTGGCGGCCGCCCGAACTCCCGGGAGCCTTCGACGTGCTCCCACTCGTCGTGGAGACCATCGAGGAGGGACCGCGGATCTTCCAGCTCCCCGCACAAGCGGTACACGAGGTCCCACTCGAGCACCCCGAGCTGGCCTGGTTCGCCGACTTGGGCCTGCGGTGGCACGCGGTCCCGGTGATCAGCAACAGCCGGCTGGTCATCGGCGGTGTCTCCTATCCGGCGGCACCCTTCAACGGTTGGTACATGGGCACGGAGATCGGGGCCCGCAACTTGGGCGACAGCGATCGCTACGCCCTGGTCCCCGAAGTTGCGGAGCGGATGGGGCTCGACACCTCGGACGAGGCAACCCTGTGGCGAGACCGGGCCCTGGTCGAGATCAACCGTGCGGTACTCCACTCGTTCGGTGTGAACGGCGTGAGCATCACCGACCATCACACCGAGTCCCGCAGGTTCCTCATCCACCTGGAACGAGAGGAGCGAGCAGGCCGCCGCTGCCCTGCCGATTGGAGCTGGATCGTGCCGCCGATGTCCGGCTCGCAGACCCCGGTCTTCCACCGCTACTACGACGCCGAGAACCTAGTTCCGAACTTCTTCGCCGACGACGATGCCGCATGCCGGGCGCTCCAGGGCGGTCCCCCCGCCTTCCGCTGAAACACCGAGAGGGGGCCTGGAACGACAAGGTGACCTGGTCCCCGCTTAGGGCGCCCGCATGTACTCCCCCGAGGCTGCGCGCGTGGGCCGATCTACATCGTGGCTCGACAAGCTCGCGAATGGCGAGCGCGATCTTCTGCGCTCGCCGACGTCGGAGCGTGTGACTCATGCGCTCATCGTGACGTCAGAGGTAAGCGGCGGGATCGCTTGCCGCTGGATCGGCGTCGGCTCTTCATACCCCAATGAGGACATGAGCATTCGTGGGCGAGGCGCGGAAGCTAGACGGTACTGCGGGCCCTCGCGGCCAAGGTGAGTCGGGAAGTCAGCAGCAGAGCAGCACTGATCAGCACCAGGTTCTTGACCACGAACTCGCCGTCCGCGGTGAGCAGCAGAGGATTCCCGTGCTGCATCGTGAGGCGCGGCGCCATGATGAAGGTCAAGAAGGTCCCAGACAGGTGCGCTGACAGGATCAGGAGCACTGCTCGTTGCGCCCGGCCGAGCAGCAGCGCCATACCGAGGACAGCCTCCAGCCCTCCGAGCACGGGGACGACGACGTGCGGATCGGCCCATGGCAGTGTCGCGCTGACCAGGTCCGCGACGGGCGAGCTACCGAGGATCTTCAGCACGCCGAACCAGATGAAGACGAGAGTGAGCGACAACCGCATCGCCACGGGAGCCGCGCGGTCGATCAGGTCGAACACCGTCGTGAGCCGCAACCGCGCTGTGGACCAGAGGTACGCCGCCATCGAGTGCGGGACATCGTCAGGCCTGGGTATCACCGATCGCAACAACTCTGCGTCTGGCGACCCTGCGCGAGGCAGTCGGCTCAACATGCGGGCATGGTCGGATCGGTCGTTCATGGTTTCCCCCAATGGCACGTGGTGGAACCGAGACCTTGAGCAGGCCCTCCCCCGATTCCCCTTGTTCTTCAGGCTACGAGCGCCGACGACGACTGTCACACGCCCAATTTGAGTGGCCGCAGAAGCGCGCACGCCGTCATGGTCCCGGCATCCTCAGCCTCGCTTGGCACCGTGCGCTAGCCCCCTGAATTTGGTATGTGAACCCCCCAATTGGCAGGTGCCGCGCGGGCGCCTCAGGCCTGATCCTGACTGGATAGGCGATGTATTGCCCGCGTGGTGGGGACCAACAGGGAGCGGGCGCGCCGACCAGGGGGAAGTGAACTTCATCATGTCTGACGAATCTGCCGACAACGGCGGCATGTCCCGACGCGCCATCTTGAGGCTGGGAGCGGTGGGACTCGCCGCAGCAGGCTTGGAGGCCGGGCGAACCCTCGTAGTACCGGCGTTGGCGCAGCGCGGTCTGCTCAGCCCCAACGGGGTCTTCGAAGGCGCGTCGATCGCGTTTGCCGACAAGATCTACATCGAGGCCTTTCCGACCAGCCCGCTGATCGTCTCGCCCTTCAGTGACGAACTGCAGATCCCGAAGGCGATGGCACCCGAGCCGTACGCCGAGTACACCGGGTGGTCGCAGCCGCCGGGTCCGGGCTACGACCAGCAGAACTCGTTGCGCAACGACCGGCACCAGATCTGGCCGACCCAGCTCGGCTATCAGGACCCGATCGTCTACAAGATCGACGTCTTGCTGCGGACCCATTCGTTCACCTCGTCGCAGGTGTTGCCGATCGACGCGGCGGGGCAGCCGACCGTGTCCTTCGACGCATCCGGCCACTCCTATCCCGCCGGCACCCAACGCACGCTGCCGCCGAGCACGATCTACGGATTCAACGGGACGTTCCCGGGGCCGCGGATCAACGCGGAGTACGGCAAGCCGGTGATCGTGCGGTTCGTGAACCGGCTCGACGAGAACCCGCTCGGCCTGGACCGGCAGGACTTCGGCTCGCCTGACTGGTCGTTCCTGACGCACCTGCACAACGGCCACACTGCACCGGAGAGTGACGGCAACCCGCACTACTCGATGAGATACGGGCCGAAGCGCCACGGCTATCTGCCGGGCATGTGGGTGGACAACCTGTACCTGAACTGGCCCGCGGGCGGTGACGACCGAGAGAAGCAGACCTTCTTCTGGTTCCACGACCACCGGATGGATCACACCGGCTCGAACGTCTACAAGGGCATGGTCGGGATCTACCCGATCTACGACCCGAAGAACGGCCTGGACATGGGCGACGAGCGGCGCGGCTACCGGCTGCCCGGCGTACGGACCGACAACCCGGACGGGAGCTTCGACGTCGACTACGACATCCCGCTGGTGTTGTCGGACTTCCGGCTCGACGACGGGGTCACGGTCCACAAGGACATTCATGACACGCAGGGCGACTTCCCGGACGCCAAGAACCCGGCCAAGCATCCGGAGTGGTGGGGCAAGACCTTCTTCAAGCACTTCCCCAACCACGGCTTCGTGGGCGACATCTTCGCGGTGAACGGCACCGCCTTCCCCGTCCTGGAGGTGAAGCGGCGCAAGTACCGCCTGCGGTTCCTCGACGCCTCGGTCTCCCGGGTCTATGAGCTCAAGCTGATGAGCTCGACGCAGGGCCCGAAATCGGCGGTCGAGCTCGGCCTGACCGGTACCGAGCTTCAAGGTCAGTACCGCATCCCCGACGGGCAGCAATGCATGCAGTTCCTCGAGATCGCAGCCGACGGCGGACTCGTCCCGCTGCCTTTCAAGCGGGACTCCTTCGAGCTGTGGCCCGCCAAGCGGCGGGAGATGATCGTGGACTTCACCCGCTACCAGGACGGCACGCCGACGACCAAGGGCGACGTGATCTACCTGACCAACGTGATGAGGATGCCCGACGGGCGGATGTGGGCGAACTCGTCGCGCTTCCTGCCCGACCCGCAGTACATGGTGCCGATGCTCAAGATCGTGATCGGCGACAACGCACCCGACGACAGCCAGATCCCGACCGCGCTTCGGGGCCTTCCGCCGCTGCCGGGCAACTGGCGGAACCTGATGGACAACCGGCTGGTCTTCGAGGTCAATCGCGGCAGCGTCGGCGGTGAAACCGAGTGGCTCATCAACGGCAAGCCCTTCGATCCCGCCGCCGTGGCGACGAGCCTGAAGAACCCGGCGGGCAAGTCGCCGCTGGCCCAGCAGAAGAAGGGCAGCTTCAACCTGTGGGAGATCCGCAACGGCGGCGGTGGTTGGGTCCACCCGTTCCACCTGCACATGGAGGAGCACCGCACCGTCATGCGCAACGGCAAGGACGTGACGGGTGGATCGACCGGGCATCCCGACGACGTGTCCAGGGAAGACCTGGTCGCCCTGGACCCGAGTGAGTCGGTGATCGTCTACCGAGGATTCCGCGACTTCGTCGGTCCGTACGTGGCGCACTGCCACAACCTGGCGCACGAGGACCACGCGATGATGTTCGGCTGGGAGATCACGCCGTGAGGTACTTCGCTGCCTTCCCGGGTCGGCGTGCGGTGCCCTGGCTGACCGTGGCGGCACTGGCCATCACGATGGCCTACGCCGACGGGTTCTTGATGACCGCCTTGCAGGGCGCGGTCGGCGCGATCCAGCGGACCCGGGAGCCGGTGGTCAGCTGGCTACGTGACTCGACGATCATGCTGCCGGTCTTCTTTGTCGCCGTACTGCGCGCGCTCGCGGTCGCGCACCGCCGCTACGGCCCGGTACTGCGCAAAGCACGGACGGTGCTCGCTGCGGCGCTGCTGATCGTGGTCGCCGGCAGCGTGGTCGGCATCGCAGAGATCGTTGCGAGCTCGACCTACGACTACTACTTGCAGTCCAAGCAGTTGGAGCGGACCGACTCGACACACTCCCACCAATCCGGCGCAGCGAACGTCAGTGATCACTCCGACTGCGCCGCGACCTGCCAGGCATTGCGCTCGACACTCGCGGTCGACGAACGCGGGGTGGAGTACGGCAGCGCGGCCGTCCTCCTCACCAACCTCGTACTGGTCAGCGGAGTCGTGGCGCTGCGCGGCGGCCGCCTGGACTCCGCAGCAGCCCGGAGACAGGGCCCGTTGTCAGTAGCCGCCGCTACCCCCTCCACCGCCGCCGCCGCCGTTGAAGATCAGTACGACAATGACCACAACTACGACGGCAACCAACACGGCAACTAGCCAGGTTCTGCCCTTCATCTCCATCACTTCCTTCGGTACCCGACACCTGCCAGCGTGTACCTCGCCTGGTCCGCACGCCCAATCGGCCCGTGTCGCCGGATCACTGCGCGCGCGAACGCGACCGGTCGCGTTCGCGCGCGCGAGTGCGGGTTGACGGGCGCCTCTCCGTCGTACCCCGCGAATTGGGTGTTTCGACTCAGTTAATCCTCGGCTAGTTCGGGTGCGCTGTCCTCAGGGAGCGTGACTGTTGCACAACTCCGCACGGCAACGGCGCGGGGGGGGAACCGATTGCTCACTCTGGGGAGAGTGCCTAATGAGAAGACTGAGGACATTCGTCGCGTTGTTCGTCAGCGCGGCGCTAACAGTGGTGGCCGGGAGCAGTGCCCTGGCCGCCACACGCGTCACCGTCAGGAACGTCGGCGGCTTGGTCGCCGCCGGCCCGGTCAACACCGAGAACGGCTTCCCGGCCTGGTACGAGGACAAGACCGGGCTCCGCCTGGAGCCCTGTCTGGACGGAGACAACCCGCTGTGCGGCTTCCTGCCCGGGGACATCCCGGACGAGACGCGTCCGATCTCGTTCCCTGACAACTTTCCCGCGGAGTTCTTCTACCAGCTGGTCAGTTCGACCCTGGACCTGCCAGGCGGTGGCCGGGCCGTCCTCACCCTCGGGCTCGAGGGGGCCTTCGCCAACAACGACCCGGTGCCGGGTGATCAGGTCGTCTTCGCCCGCACCCGCGTCGTTGTCCGGGGTGCTCCCGCCGGCCAGACCATGACCTTCAAGCATCCCTTCGGGGAACTGACGATCGACACGGACGCAAGCGGTTCCGGCAAGCTGGTGGAGGACATCTCACCATCGATCGGCAACTTCACCGTCGCACTGAGAGGCAACTTCGGCCCGTTCCTCAAGTGGGATCCAGCCGTGGCTCCGGCCGCACCCCAGGGCTATCTTGGTGACCCGGGGCAGGAGCACGCGGTGGTCGGGAGCCCCTTGAACTACAACAACTTCTCCGTGACGGGCGGAGGTATCAACGTCGCGACCAATCAGTTCACCGTTCACGGAAAGATCTCCACCAACCACGGCGTACGCGCTGACAACGCTGCGGTGAACGGCGACATGCTGGACGTCTTCGCCAGCAGCGGTGGCTCGCAACTGGAGGTCGTCGGCGCGGGGAGCACCTTCTCAACGACCCCGATGCTGAATGACCAGGGCTCGAACCGCTTCTACGCGCGGATCAAGCTGGACGGCGTCGCGCCCGACACCGTGACGGTCCGCAACCTGTCCGACAAGCCGGTGAGCACCAGCGTCGTCGACGTCCAGAAGCCGACCGGCATCACCATCACCAAGGCGTACTACGACGGCGCGGAGCTCACCGTCGCAGCAGACGTATCCGGGCCGTCGTCCTACCCGCTCGACGTCGTGGGCGTGGGCACCTTGCCGTCCGCCGACCCGGTCTCGTTCCCCATCAGCGCACCTCCTGCAAATGTGACGGTCAAGTCGGCCGCAGGTGCCACCTCGGCCGCGGTCGCTGTGACTGGAGGAGGGCCTTCACCTCTTGGCCAGCCGCCCGTGACGCCCGGTCCCGACACGCCCCCCGTCGTAGTCGGCGGCGACCCTGCAGCTGGTCCGGTCGCGACTGCGACCGCGGCGCAGACCACCCTCATACGCGGCGCCAGCACCACCTTGGACGGCAGTGCCTCCACTTACGCGGTGAGCTACAAGTGGACCCAGGTCGGCGGTACGCCGGTGACCATCACCGGTGACACCACCGCCAAGCCGACCGTCACCGCGCCCTACTTCGCCAAGACCACGGATACCGCACCCGCCGCGGCGGTAGCCCCCACCGGCCCTTCGCAGATCCAGCTTGTCGTCACGGGTTCGGACGGGACACAGAGCGCCCCGACGAGCATCGAGCTGACCGTCCAGAACGATGCGGTGACCATCGCCGCAGGAGCAAGACACCGGCTCAACACCGAGCTACGCATCGACGGCACGTCTCTGATCGGTGGCGCTGCCGGCGTGCGAACGCCCCCGACCTCGGTCGTGCTGTACGACGTCACTCCCGGTCGAGCGGTCACGAAACTCGGAACGGCACAGGTCGACACCCTCGGCAACTGGACCCTGCGCCAAAAGCCCGGCCCGACCCGCCAGGTGACCAGCGTCCTCGTCCAGTCCACCCGCGGCGGCACAGCAAGCGCCCCGCTCGCCACCCGTTAGCCCACGCACCACGCACCGAGGGGCTCGCGCCAGCCAGGCGCGAGGCCCCTCGGTCCGCGTCTAGCCGCGATCCTGCTCAAGCCTTCAGGCCGGCTAGGACGATGTCGAGGTACGGACGGATGGTCTTGCCGGTCCTTTGATCCTTCGGCAGGGCACCGATGAGGGTGAGTACCTGGAGCGCGGTGACGTCCGTCCGGATCACACCGTCGCGCTGGGCACGCTCGAACAATTCCGCGAAGCTCTCCTTCATCGGCGCGCATGCCGCGGCCACCGGTGATTCGTTGTCGGCCAGACCGTCAGCCACCCGTGCGCTCATGCCGCGGTACTTCGCCGCGATGCCGTCGTAGAGGCGCAGCCATTGGGTCAGGCTCTGCAATGGGTCGGTGCCCTCGAGCAGTTCACGCGCTCGTGCGTCCAAGTGGTCGACGCGGTCGCGCATGATCGCGACGAACAGGTGCTCCCGGGTGGGGAAGTGCCGGTACAAGGTCGCGCGGCCGACACCTGCCTCCTGGGCGACATCGTCGAAGGGCGCGTCGGTGCCGGCTTTGGCGAACACTGTCTCGCCCGCCGCCAGCAGGGCGTCGTAGTTGCGCTGGGCGTCAACGCGCAGTGGCTTTGCCGTCGTCGTGGCCATGAACCCAGCATAGTTGATAAGTGGACACTGCGTCCGTATGGTTGGCGGCAAACCGGACACACTGTCCACATATCTGGAGTGGTGAGCATGATCTGGCACGTCGGCCTGGCAGTTCCCGACCTCGAGCAGGGCCTGACCGAGATGGGACAACTCTTCGACCTCACCTGGCGACCACTGGTGACCCGGTCGATGACAATCAAGGACGAGCACGGGCAGTCGTACGACGTCGACTGCCAGGTGACGTTCTCGCTCGGCGGTCCTTTCGCCGTCGAGGTGTGGCAGGGCATCCCGGGAACCCCGCTCGCGGTGCCGGAGACGGGCTGGCTGCACCACCTCGGCTACTGGGTCGAGGACCACGCCGCCGAGAAGGATCGGCTCGGTGCACTGGGCTATCCGCCCATGCTGGCGTCGGATCCGACGTTGCTGATCAGTCGCGGACCGGGCAACCTCCGCGTCGAGCCGTGTGACCTGCAGCGCGACCAGCCGTACCTGTACGACCTCTACCCACCGGACTCGCAGTACGTCGGCGACCCGGTGCTGCGATCGGCGACCGCCACGGCCAAGAGGAGCCACTCGTGAACATCGCCATCATCGGTACCGGCAACGTCGGAGGCGCCCTCACCCGACGGCTCGCGGCGCTCGGGCACCAGCTCCGCATTGCGAACTCTCGCGGTCCGGAGACGCTGACCGATCTGGCTGCGGAGACCGGTGCGCGCGCAGTTGCGCTCGCCGAGGTGGCCAACGGCGCCGACGTCCTCATCGTCGCGGTTCCGCAGCGGGCGAAGCTCGACTTCCCGGCCGGCGTCTTCGACGCTTTGCCGCAGAGCGCCGCGGTGGTGGACACCGGGAACTATGTGCCAGGGCTTCGCGACGCCGAGATCGAGCAGCTCGAGCAGGGTGAGCTCGAGAGCCGTTGGACGGAGAAGCAGTTCGGCCGGCACGTGGTGAAGGCCTTCAACAACATCACCGCGGCTCGGCTGCTGAGCGCAGGCAAACCCGCGGGTGCGCCCGGCCGGATCGCCCTGCCTGTGGCGGGTGACGACGCCACGGTGAAAGCCAGAGTGATTCAACTGGTCGACCAGTTGGGCTTCGACGCCATCGACGCCGGCGGTCTCGACGAGTCCTGGCGGCAGCAGCCGGGGACGCCGGTCTACACCACTGATCTCGACGCCGCTGCTGCCCGGATAGCCCTCGCCGAGGCGAGCACCGAGCAGACCGTCCAGTGGCGAGCACGCCTCACGGGAAGCCGTCCATGAGCGCGGCACAGCAGAGGAATGGGTCCGCAGCCGCGCACACCGCGGGGACGCTGCACGGCGCCGTCGCTGTCGTCACCGGCAGCAGCAGAGGGGTCGGCAAAGGGATCGCCGTCGAGCTGGGGCGCCGCGGTGCGACCGTCTACGTGACGGGCCGGACCGCAGCAGCCGGCTCGCACGCCCTCCCGGGCACGATCCATCAGACCGCCGAGGAGATCACGGCGGCAGGGGGACGAGGAATCGCGGTCGCCTGCGACCACTCGGACGACCAGCAGGTGGCTGACCTCTTCGCGCAGGTGGCGACCGAGCAGGGGCACCTCGACCTCTTGGTCAACAACGCCTCGATCGTTTCTCCGGACGCCTTGCAGCCGCCTCCGTTCTGGACGAAGAGCCTAGGTGCGGCCGATCAGATCACCGTCGGTCTCCGATCCGCCTACGTGGCGACCCACCTGGCCGCACCGTTGCTGCTGCGCAGCGAGCGGGCACTCGTCGTGAACATCTCGTACTACGGTGCCGTGTCGTACCACCTCGATCCCGCCTACGGCGCCACGAAGGCGGGCCTGGACAAGATGGCCTGGGATATGGCTCAGGACTTCCGGGAGTACGGTGTCGCCGTCGTCTCGGTCTGGCCCGGACCGACCAGGACCGAGCGTGCGGAGCTGATAAAACCTGACCTGCCGGATGGCCAAGACCGGGCGAGGACGTCAGAGACGCCGACCTTCACCGGCCGCGTTGTGGCGGCGCTGTACGAGGACCCGGACCTCATCCTGCGAACGGGAGAGGTGGTCATCGGGGCGGAAGCGGCCCTGCAATACGGCTTCCGTGACGTGAACGGCAAGCAGCCGCCGAGCCGGCGCGAGCAGCTCGGCTCACCTCGCGACTACGGGCCCAGACACTGAACCCGCGAAGCGAACGCCTTTGCAGGTAGGGCACTTCTCTGCGTCAGGGATGGAAGCCGACGATGGTCCCCCACTGGTAGGCCATGGCCGGTCAGGTCGCCATTGGTCGATTAGTTGGCGTTGCGTACGCGGCTATGAACATGTCCAGCAATCCATCGACCGCGTTCTCGTCGATAGGGCGGTTTGACAGCAGGCTGCGGTAGTACAAAGTGCCGCACGGCACCTCAGCGGCGAATTCCAGGTTCGCTTCCGCGGCCAGTTCACCGGTGCGCTGGGCGCGCGCAGCGCACCGGCGCCGTGGCATGGTAGATCGCCACCCACGCACCCGAGCTCGCGTCACATCACATCCGCAAGGAGACATCTGCCATGAGCAGCACCAACAAGCACGAGGGATTCACGGCCGAGGAGCGGGCCGCGATGAAGGACCACGCCCAGGATCTCAAGACAGCCGCGCGCCGCGGCTCGCGTGCGGCCAAGGCGGCGGAGGCGGAGCAGGAAGTGCTCACCAAGATCGCTGAGATGCAGGGCTCGGACCGGATCATGGCCGAGCGCGTCCATGCCGTCATCACAACCAGCGCCCCGGTCCTAGCGCCGAAGCTCTGGTACGGGATGCCCGCCTACGCGCTGAACGGCAAGATCGTCTGCTTCTTCCAGAGCGCGGAGAAGTTCAAGGCGCGCTACGCGACGCTCGGCTTCAGCGACCAGGCGAAGCTGGACGAGGGCACCATGTGGGCGGCCGGTTTCGCCCTGACCGAAGTGACGGCCGAGGTCGAGGCCCGGATCGGCGCGCTCGTGAAGCAGGCGGTGAGCTGAGGCGCGCACCCACGCGCGCCGAGGGCGACAACCGCCGATCGTCTTCGATCCAGGGTTATACCTTGACGAGCGTGCCCATCGCTGGCCGCGCGTCGCGTCATGCACACCTGACCAGGTATGACGGCAAAGTTCAACCGCGCCGCGCGACCTTGTCAGCTTCCGCGTGAAGGCTTCGTAGTTCAACTTGTGACTGCGCGCCGTCTGAACCCGAAGGGCGAGCGCGGCGTCACTGAAACCGCGGTGCTCTGGCCCGGTAGCCTGTCGAGGATGGCCCTCGATCCCGCACTGCTCAACTGGTTGGTCGACTCCGACCCAGCCCTGCGCTGGCAGGTCGAGCGCGACCTTGTGGGCGCACCGCGCGAGGTGTGGGGCGCGACCCGGGCCCGCATCGCGACAGAGGGTTTCGGTGCGCGACTGCTCGCGCTGCAGGATCCCGACGGCCAATGGGCGGGCGGCTCGTACTTCCCGAAGGACTTTGATTTCCACGGCCCCGAGGCGGCCGAGGGTGGGGGCCAGCCGTGGACCGCAACGACCTGGACGCTCAACTCGCTCCGCGACTGGGGTCTCGATGCCGCCGTGCTTGCCGGCACGGCCGACCTGCTCGCCATGAACAGCCGCTGGGAGTACGACGATCTGCCGTACTGGGGCGGTGAGGTCGACTGCTGCATCAACGCATACACGCTTGCCAATGGCGCGTGGCTTGGGGCGGATGTCTCGGGAATCGCCCAATGGTTCCTCGACCACCGCATGGCCGACGGCGGCTGGAACTGCGAGTGGGTCGAGGGCTCGACGCGCTCCTCGTTCCATTCCACCCTCAACTCCCTCAAGGGAATGTTGTACTACGAAGCTGCGACCGGGGGCAGCGACGCGCTGCGCGCGGCCAGGCAAGGCGGTGAGGAGTACCTGCTCGAGCGTCGACTGCTACGCACCTTGTCCACGACCGAACTCGTCGGGCCGTGGGCAACACAGTTCGCGTACCCGTTCCGCTGGTCCTACAGCGTGCTCAAGGCTGCGGACTACTTCCGGGCAGCGGCGCTGCACGACGGCACCGCGCCCGATCCCCGGCTGGTCGACGCGATCGAGGTGATCCGTGCCGCGCGCAGCTCCGACGGCACTTGGCTCCAGGACCGCCGCTACCCCGGGCGGGTGTGGTTCGAGGTCGACGTGCCGCCTGGCGAGCCGTCCAAGTGGCTCACGTTCTACGGCACCCGTGTGCTCGCGTGGTGGGACGCGACGATCACATAGCCCGCGATCGTGACGTCGTACGGTCGCTGCGACCAGGGCCGACCCCAACCACACCGGCCGCCCCAGAGTTGAGCGCTTCTGGAGCACCTGCCCTGGTCGAAGAGCCGACGAGGGGACTCGCGCCCCCAACAACCGCTGTCTCAGCACTCTCTGGGCGTTGCTACTCGTTGATGCTCAGATCCCCTGCTGTACTGGGGTTCTGTCCTCACAGAGCAAGCGACCGCTTGCACCGTTGGGCGTCATTTCACGTTGAAAGCCATGGCGAAACCATGGGAACGGCACCCGCCTAGGCGGTCCGGCTGCCTTCCGACTCCGCTCCTCCCGTGGCTATTCTGGCTCGGACCAGGAGTGGCGAGGGCGACCTCAGCGGACCCAGAGAGCCGAGCGGTTCTTCGGCACGCTGAAGTACGAACTTCTTTCCGAGCCGCAGGTTGACACCTGACGTCGGCGGCAACCCCCTCGCCGTCAACCTGTTCTGCCTTACCTACAACGATCTGCGACCCCACCAGGCCCTCGACGAACGCACCCACGCGCGGCTTACCTCGCCGTCGAACACTGCGATTACCGTATGGCCTTTGGCGGACCCGCTACCTGACCGGGAGGTCCTGACATGACCAGTAAGTTCACCGACCTTGCGATCGACTGTGCCGATCCCAACGCTCTCGCCCGGTTCTGGTGCTCGGTCCTCGACTACGAGGTGCAAGACGAAGACCACGGAATTGTCACAATCGGCTCCCCTATGGTGCCTGAAGGCAAGAACCACCTCGGCCCAGTGCCGCCGACGTTGACATTCGCGCACGTGCCCGAGGGCAAGACCGTCAAGAACAGGCTCCACCTCGACGTCAACCCAACCGACAGAGAGCAAGACGAAGAGGTCAACCGCCTGCTCGACCTAGGTGCTCGACACGCCGACGTCGGCCAAGGCGATGAGAGCTGGGTCGTACTGGCCGACCCAGAGGGGAACGAGTTCTGCGTCCTTGCGGGCCGCCGCCCCTGATCGCGGGCCGACCACCGCGCCGGACCTACTTCCGGTCGCCTACGCTCAGGCGAACACGATGAGGAGCCCCTCCAAAGAGGCAGAATCCGACCCGAGCAAGATCAAAGTCTGCCAAGTTCTTCTTGACTCATGACAGCTCACGGACGGCAACAAGCGGTACCCAAGACCCCGGCCGCCGGACCCTCTGAAGCGTCACTGCTGGGTCCTTGGCGACCACCGGGGGCAGCGTGGGCAATGGGTCGGCCTGATCTTGGAGTGCACGAAGATCAACTCCGAAGACTGGATCGCTCCGGTGATCTACCTCCGCAACCCAAGCGGAGCGAGGACAACCGCGACGCTTCTGGATGAAGCGGGGCAAACGGCACGGCCGCAGCTGACCCGGATCTTTCGTGACTCCGTCGTGCGCCGCGGCGACGGCTTGGCGGCCGAGGTTCGGGGGTTGATTGTTGCAGTTGGGTAGGACGGGACCCGAGTGTCGTCTCGGGTGGGCGCGGTTCCACGGGCCGGGTTCGTCGGGTCGCTGTGACGGGGATGGCGTCGTCAGCCGGGTGCGGTGAGGGCGCGGAGCCGGGTGAGCCCGGCGTGCAGCAGGGTGGTCCAGGCGCCGTTGCGGGCGAGGTGCGCGGTGGTGCGGCGGCCGGTCCGGGCGAGCCTGGCTGCGGTCGAGAACAGCCGTAGTCGTAGGCGTTTGGGTTCCCACCGGCGCGCCTGGTGGTTGGTGCCGTCGGCATCGGTGAACGCGAGTAGCTGCATCCAGGTGGTCGGTTCGCAGGCCAGGGTGACGATGGCGCACCAGATCTGGTTTTGGGTGAAGTCGTGCAGCGGCAGGTTCCTGAGTCCGGTGTCCTTGGCGGTTCGGATCCGGTCTTCGGCGCGGGCTCGGCGGCGGTGTCGCAGCTCGAGGTCGGCGAGCTGGCCGCGGGCGGTGTTGGTGGCGAACGCGGTGATCCGGTGCCCGTCAACGTCGGTGATCCGCAGCTGGGCGCCGGGGTGGGGGCGTTCCTTGCGCACGATCACCCGCATGCCGGTCGGCCAGGTCGACAGGTTGAGTAGTCCGGTGACGTCGGCGACCCAGGCGCCGTCGCGGACCCGGCCGTCGGCATCGTAGGCCGGTGCCCACACCTGATCGGGGATCAACTCGAGCTTGCCGGCGAAGTCGTCGGGCAGGGTGAACCCGACCGAGTACGACAGTCGCTGGCCGACGATCCAGTCGAGGAACTCGTGGGTGCAGCCGGCCGCGTCGGTACGGATCAGGACCCGGCGCCCGGGCCTGGTCCCGGGCCGATGGCCGGGGAGTTGTTTGAGCGCGTCGCGGACCACGGTGATGTGGTCGGCGGCGGTGTTCGAGCCGGCGTTCCCGGGTCGCAACATGACCGCCAACGGCTCGCCCGACCCGTCGGGTCCGTGGTCGACGAACGCGCACAACGGATGAAATCCATAGCCCCGCTTGAACGTCGGCGCCGCGCCCTGCTTGTCCGAATGCGCACCCACCAAGGTGGCGTCGGTATCGATGATCAGCGGGTCGTCGGCATCGCAGTCGGCGTCCGGCGCGTGCTGGCCGGCCAGCGCCCACACCCGCGCCCGGGCCGCGGCACGCGACGGCTTGAGGAATCCTGCGCCCTTGGCATGGAGGCCACCACACTGGCCAGATCCGTACGATCGATGCGGGGCACCAGCTATCTCCACGACCTCGGCAAGCATCTCTCTCCGTACCAGGACGTCAACGTCGTCAGCTCCCTGTTCGAAGGCATGATCGAGATCGGGATCTCACCCGGTGACTAGGTCAGTCAGTACCGAACGCGAGAACGTGTAGCAGGCCGACAAGAGATGCCGCGCCGATGATCTGGCCGGCGTCGATGCGTTCGCGGATCGAGTCCAGAGCGACCCAGTCGATGCGTTCCGCTTCGTTGATGTCTTCCGGTTCACCGATGTAGTCGGCGCCGTCCGAAACGAATAGCAGGTTCTCGGCGTCTGTCGTACCCACGGAGGGTTGGAGCGAGACGAGCGGCTTCACGTTCCTCGGACGCCAGCCGGTCTCCTCCTCGACCTCCCGCGCGGCAGTGACAGCTGGATCTTCATCGGGATCGACGTATCCGCCGGGCAGTTCCCACACCCAGCGGTCGACGATGAAGCGGTGCCGCCACAGCATCAGTACGTTCTCTTGCTTGTCATCGAGCACGATCATCATCGCGGCCTTGGGCATCCGCAGGACGTACTGCTCAAACTGCACACCACCTGGCAACTCCACTGATGCGATGCTCAACTGCAGCCGACGGGTGTCGTCGATTAGGCGCTCGCCGTGGATCTTCCACAGTGTGGGTTCTGTACCACCATCAGCCGTCACGCCACGACAGTACCCAACGCATCTCGTCCTTCCTGCTCACTATCCAGAGTCGCTTTTGCGACGCCCTCCACAAGCGAGCGAGCCTGCGAGACAGCGGGCCAAGGTGGCTCTGGATCGTCGTGTCCAGGCGGTAGAGATCAGGTCGGACGAGTGGGCTCATCGACGCTGGACTGAGCACATTGACAGGTTGCGAGCGCCTCGCGCAGCGCCGCGTGGGTTTGCCGTAGGTCGGTGATTTGGGCCTCCAGTCGATCGACCTCCGCGCGCATTGCGTCGAGGCGCTGCTGGCCGCCGGCGTCGCACGCCGACGGGGTGGTTTTGCGGCATCGCCAATGGCGCAGGCGGCACAGATCTGTGCAGAACCGTTGGTCGGATCTGCCAGCAATGAAGGTTGAAGCACAGTGCTCACACACTCGTCCTCGCGCGTCCAGGATGGCAAGATACTTGCTCGAGGAGTTGTCCATATTGGCTCAACGGTTGGCGGACGATGCGTTCGAATAGCCGTTGCGTTCAGCCGAAACGCCTTAACTGCAAGAAGTGTGGCGGTGATCAGCCTTGTCGGGTGGGGCTGCGGTTCAGTTAGTTGCCGTCGCCACCCACGCGATGCATTGAGTACGCTCAGGCTCGGATCAACGAGTCGGCGGGCACCTGAACTGCTCGACATCCTTGATCTTGGTCCTGGATTTCGGATCACGGCTGTTGATGAGTCGGGCGTAGCCCGATTGGCCTGGCCCGTTTTGACGGACATCCGAGATCAGGAGCTTGTGCTCCGGAACGATGTTCATTATGGAGTCCATGGGCAAGAAGACCGCGGCCTCGTCGTTCGTTCACTGCTGAGTTCAAGGCCGAGATTGTCGAGCTGTGTCAGCGCGGTGATCGGTCGGTGGGGCAGGTTGCGAAGGATTTCGACCTGACCGAGACCGCGGTCCGGGAGTGGCTGAAGCAGGCCGAACGCGACGCCGGCACCGGCACCGACGGGCTGACCACGAGCGAGAAGGACGAGCTCGCGCAGCTGCGGCGGGACAACCGCCGGCTGCGGGAGGACGTCGAGATCCTCAACCGGGCAACGGCCTTCTTCGCGAAGGAGACCCGGTGAACTGTTATCCGTTCATCGAGGCGGAGAAGGCGGGCAACCACAATGTCGCCAGGGCGCAGCACGGATCGCCCCGCGCGGACTGTCCCTCAGTCCCCGAGCTCGTCCATTGCCACATGCTGCGCAAGACCAAGGCCATGGATCTCTACCAGCAGGGCATCCCCTTGCCGATCATCATGAGGCTCCTCGGCCACGAGAACGCCTCCACCACCGCGGCGTTCTACGCCTTCGCCACCCTCGACATGATGCGCGAGGCCGTCAACGCCGCCACGCCAGCGATCAACGACTCACCCACCAGCGACTTACCGAGCATCAGCTCCAAGCCCTCCACGCCTCCGATAGCACGGGTCGTTAAGCCGAGGAATCAGCCAGCGAACCCCACCAGCACAGACGCGCGTGGTGATCGGCGGCCGGCATAGTCACTGTTATCTGCTTTCGTGAGATATATCTGTTCTGCCCGAGAACTTGCATACGTCATGAGAGTGAGCCATTCTCATGAGAACTGAATTGGAGGGCTACCTATGTCTGTGAAGGCGCCTCGGGTACTGACCATCTCGTTCGAGCTGCGGGTTCCGAGAGGACTCCCGGTGAACATCCGTACTGGCCGGGTGGAAAACGCCATCAGCCGAATCGTCGGTGCTGTTCAGGGGCTGGTGCCGACCGTGTTCCCGTGGGCAGACCAGGTGATCGTGCGGTACGACTGGTCGTACCGCTGGTGGGAAGACACGGAGAAGATCACCCTGCCCGTAACCGCGGAGAACACCGTCCCCGCCGAGGTACTGGCCGAGTTGGAAGAAGCCAACTAGGTCATCGCTCGCGCTGCCCGCGCCTAGAGACCTAACGACGCTTGGTTACCGAGCGCTCGACTCATGCAGGGGCAGACTGTGCGCTTGGACTGGACACGTGAGGGCCTTGAGGAGGCGGGCTTCGACGGCTTCGTACGGTTTGCCGACCTCACGTTGCCCCAGGTGCCCGCTGGGCCGGGCGTGTACGTCGTTGTGCGAGAGAACGAAGCGCCTCCGGCGTTCCTGGCAGTCAGTCCTGCTGGACGATTCAAGGGCAAGGATCCGGCCGTGGGAACTACCGAGCTCGAGGCTGTTTGGGTGGACGGCGCGCGAATCGTCTACATCGGCAAGCGGGTGCTAACGCCTCTGGTCGCCGAGGGCTAAAAGAGGCTGGAGGAGTACCGTCGGCACGGAGCGGGTGAGCCAGCGGGCCATCGCGGCGGCCGGTACATCTGGCAACTCTGTGACAGGGACGAACTACTAATTGCTTGGATCGAGACGCCGATCTCCGAGGCCGAGGACCTGGAATCTGAGCTGATCGCCCGATTCGTAGCCGATTACGGCGCGCGCCCGTTCGCTAACCGCAAGGCAGGCCGGAATCGTGATCGCTGAACGCCTGCCCGCGCGTCATCCTCGACCGGCCGGCGCGGCGCGCCCTACGGTGTGGGCGTGACCTCCGAGCTCCCGTCCCATGACTCGAACACCAGGCTGGCCGCGCTTCTTCGAGCCGGACTGGCCCGGGCCGACACCGAGGGACGGGCACGGGTCCCGGTGAAACTGTTTTCGCCTGTAGAGCAGGACGAATTGCAGACGCTGCTGCACGCATATCTGTGGGATACCGCCGCCCCCCACGACGACGACTGGCATCGCTCGCCGGGCAACATCATGACCTTGTGGGCGGAGTTGCTCGAGATCGGACCCAGCACCCGCCACCGACTCATCCCACTGCGCACCGAGCTGGTCAAGGCCCTGACGGACCGCGGCCTGGCCTATCGCACCCACCCGCGATCCGTGCCCGTACTGGTGCGCGAATACAGCGGCGGCCTCCCTGCCCCCGTGCACCCAGGAGACCCACGAGAAGCCTCGTCCACAATCGCGGTCGGCTCGTGGGGAGCCGGATTCGGTGATCCTGCAACGAACCGCGAGGTGGAACTGGCTGCCGAAGCGGTGGTCACTCGCCATTACGAGCGACGCGGTTGGACCGTCACCCGCGTCGCGCACCTCAACTGTGGATGGGACCTGACCGCGAGCCGGGGCGAGACGGAGAGGCACCTCGAGGTAAAGGGCGTATCCAGCTCCATGCCCTCCATACTCCTCACCCGAAACGAACTACGTGCGGCCGAGCGGAACAGCACCTGGTTGCTCGCGATTGTCACAACGGCACTGACCAGTCCGAAGTTGCAGGAGTTCTCTCGAAATGCGGTGATGTCGGCTGCAGACCCAATTGTGTTCCGCGTCAACCTCATCTCCGGGTGATTCCAGCGGGAGAGATGCCGGACCCAACCACGGCGCCAGAGGTCTGCGCGGCGCGACCATCTGTGCTGGGCCCCTACAGTCGCGGCATGCACACCCGCTGGTTCGAGCGCCCGGAGGGCGACGCGCTGGTCCTGCACAAGACCCCGCGTCTGGCCTGCTGGAAGACCCGACGCAAGCCGCCGCATGCGTTGAGCACGGAGGAGCGGGAGCAGTGGTTCGAGCTGTTAAGTCAGGACGTGCGAGCTGTACGCGCCGACCTGGTCGACCTCTGTAACTTCACGCTGGCTACCGGTGAGCGGATCGGGGAGACGCTCGCGATTCGTTGGGCGGACGTGTCGCGCGACACCTGCGAGGTGAACTGCTCGCATCAGATCCAGCGCCGGAAGGGTCATGGCCTGGTCCGCGTTCGGGTGAAGTCAGAGGCCGGTGACCGTGTTTTGCTCCTGCGGAGTGGGCGGTCGACATGCTGCGCACCCGATGGCGGCATGGGGACTGCTGGCGGAGGCCTATCGGTGTGCGCACACGGTCGGCATCGCGACGGGCTACCCCGATCTGTCGTTGATCGCCTTGGGGCGGATGGACTGGGCTGCCCAACGGTCGGGTGATCGAGCCCCAGGTTTGCGGGCCGCCCGTGAATACCTGCGGGTGACCGCCTACCTCCGCAAGCACGACTACGACACCTGCTGGGTCTTGAATGCTGCAGGACGGTCACATCTCGAGGGCACAGACTCCCGTACTCCGGGCACGCTGATCGCTGCGGGCCAGTTGAACCTAGGCGCAGCGGTGCTCGCCGCCCGCACCGGCGATCCGAGCGCGGCGAAGGAGTACCTGGACGAGGCTCGGTACTACGCGCGGCAAACGGGTGACGACCTGGAGGGGTTCTGGTTCGCCTTCGGTCCGACGAATGTGGTTGTGCACCGGGTCATGACGTTGATTGAGCTCGGCGATTACGCCCACGCCATCCGTTTCGGGGAGACGATTGAGTTCCCGCCGGGCTGGCTGCCGACACGTATCGGGCACCACCACTTCGACATGGCACGCGCCTACCAGCGTATGAAGCTGCCCGATGAATCCCTGCGGCATCTACAACTTGCTCGCCAAGCCGCACCCGGGCAGGCTCGCCGTCACCCCACGGTGAGGGCCGTGGTTGCCGACCTGCTGCAGACCGAACGACGTCCCTCAGAGGCGCTCACCCGGTACGCGGGCTGGATCGGTCTCTAAAGCCTTACCTGGCAAGTTTCACAAACTGTGCAAGTCAGCCCTGCTGTGTCTAGCCAGCATTGATCACGTAGCGCACCGATGCGACTACCGGAGTCCCCACTGGGTCTCCGCCACCGATCCAACGGGTGAATCAATGGCTACCGGCTTCTGGGTTCTCATGCTCATCACGCTCGTGCTGTACATCGCCATCATCGGCGACATCCACCGTGACCTGCAGGACGCCTGATGGACACCCTCACGGAGAAACCACGGCGGCGCGTCTGCGTCTGGTTTGGCGAGCACAAGATCGTGGAGCACGTCTCCGAGCCGGCGTTCGCGGCTCCGTCCGAGGCGACCATGCGCCGTCGCTTTGCCTCCTGTTTGGCTCGCACCGGCGTACCCGCGGACCAGTTGGAACAGCGCTCCGGGCCTCAGCAGCCGCAAGGCTGCCTCGGGCGTGGCTGGCGTGCCGTCGCAGATTTCACCACTGCAACGAACCAAGAACTTCGTTCGGATACATCAATGAGCACTTCATGATGGGCGACTCGGAACTCGCGGCTATGCGCCGAAGGATTGTCGAGTGTTCTCAGGCCGATGGCGGCGAGCTGGCAGCCATCTATATCGAGCGTGTTGAGACGAGTCCGTTCGCCTGGCGAGCGCTTCTCGAGAAGTTGGCTGACAGTTCTGGCCTGAACGTAGTGATCGTGCCCGGCCTGCACCACCTCGCAAGCATCGGCCACCCAGCCGATGTGCGAAACATCCTGCTGGGGTTCGGCGCCGACGTGCTCGTGGCCGCTCAAGGCGACCGCGTTGGCCGAGCGGCAACACAAGCGAAACCACCGCCGATGTCCTGACCTAAGCCCGGTGGGCAGGCGTATCGATCCCTGCATCTGCGCCTGCCCGCCGTTCCAATCGCTGCATCTGGTTCGCAGCGCAGTGAGCATTGCCCATGAAGGAGCATCCGTGGAGTCGATCCAGCAACATAGGCCCGGTGCGCACCCAAACCGTGAGCTCCCCGCTCAACGAACTAGCAACAACTTGCCCCTCGACGCGTTTGGCAGCGGCGACGGCACGAGCGCGGGCACGGCTCTATCAATCGCAATCAGCGGGCCTGACAACGTCGGGAAGACCACGCAGATCCGAATACTTGCTCGCCGGATTGGCCGGGAAGCCCACCTCGCGGGCCAGCTGGACCACTACGACTCGCGGTGGCCGGCTATCAGGAATGGCGGGATGGCCGACTGGTGGTTCCACACGGCCTCGATGGAGGAGGTGGCCGATGTGCTTGCCAGTTCGTACCTCGAGCGCTCCCGCGCGAGGCTGTCTGCGACTACCTGGCTCGTGGATCGGGGTATGCCGATGTTGGAAGCGTCTGTGGCGGCGACGGTCGCGGTCCGTGAAGGCATCGGTCATTGCCAGGCTGCGGATCGCGCACGCCAACTTCTGAAGCCGTTCAGCCACGACATTGCGCGGGCGGAAGCATCCGAGTTCGGAGTCGTACTCCTACAGGACGATGACCCGATTGTCGGCGTGGCGCGGAGCTTGGAGCGTGAACCGGCGGTCACCGAGACCTACGTGGCGTATCAGCAGTACCTGCATGACCAGTTGCATCGACTTGTTGACGAACGCCGGTTCGCGGTCAGGATCGTCGCCGGTGGTCGCTCGATCTTGGCCGTCCAGAATGATCTGCGACGCCACCTTCGAACGGTCCATACTGCGGTGCCCGAAGCGGCGCTCGCCAGGATTCAGGTGCTGGCGCTTGGCGGTATGTCCGAGAGCGGGAAGAGCACGGTTGGCGAGTATCTGCGTACCTCTCACAGCCATGCTCGACTGAAGATCGGCTACCTCATTGAGGAAGCGGCCAGTCGGTGTGGCATCGACCAGCCCTATCGAGCTGACGCCGCCGTTCGTGCTGAGCTGCTTGTCGACAGTCTCGACCGATACTGCGCGGCACATCATTTCCTCTGCGCAGCGTCCGTCGAGTCCCTGCACGACTACGACTCCACCAGGGAGCTCCGCAAGCTCCTTGGTAGTCAGCTCTCCGTCCTGTATGTCGAAACCTCGGCTGCTGTGCGCGCCATCCGGGGGACTGCCGGGCCGGCCGACGTGACGGAGCGCGATGCGGTGAAGCAGGAGCGTGGGGCTTCTGCGATCGTCCGCATCGCGGATGAGGTCATCGATAACAACGGAACCCGCCTTGAGTTGGAGCGCACGATCGACCGCCTCGTCCTGACGAGCAGATGGCCCACCGTTACGCCGACGGCAGCACCTGTCGAGAAGCTCAATCTGCCCGCTCACCTGGCGTCCTACCTCTCAACCCTCGTCAATCGGCTCACCGGTGTGTCGCCTGTCATCGACCTGCTCGCCGTCACCGGTAGTGGGGCGCGTGGCAAGTATCAGCAGGGATGGAGCGATCTGGACGTGCTCGTCATCGCCGACCAGGACTGCATCCCCCATCTGCGCGCCATTGTGGACGAGTTGGCGAGTGAGCTCGGCGGTGTAAAGCTCGGACTCACGATCGTGACGTTGGCGGAGTGCCAGGCCGGCGCGGTCACGTCTCGGCTGCTCTACGTGCTGAGATTGATCGGAACGGGCACAGTCATACCGCTCTGGCGTAGGCCCGACCTCGCGCTACCAGTGCCTGACGCTGATATGGATGTGGATGCAAGCGTCCGGGACGGAATCCAAGCGGCGGTCGAGCTTCGCAGGCAGCTGCTCCGGCCGGTGCCTGAGGTGCGAGATCTGTACAAAGTGACAGCCCTTCTGGCCAAGATCATGCTTCGGTTCGAAGGTGTTGAATGCCCATCTGACGACGAGGCACTCACTGTATTTCTGCTGCGGAGACATGCCGAACAACACGGTGGACTACTCAAAGATGCCCGCATGAGGTTGAAGCAGACGCAGCGGTTGGCTGCGTTCGTCCTGGACCAGTGGCTGTTCACTCTCGTCCCAGCAGGAGACGCGGCGTGAGGCCGCGTGGAGGCGGCTTCCGTAAGATCCTCTCCGCAGCCGAGGCAGACGCCGAATCGGCAGGCTGGCGGGAGGTTTCCAAGCATGTTGCTGCCCCAGCGTTGCTGAGACGCTCGTCGACAGGCGACCGGCACACGTTGATCTACGAGGACGTCTTCGCCGAAGGGCGCTGCGACCTGCTCCTCGGTGACGTGATCGCTCTCGCCGACCGCGATCCGACAGTTGTGCCCCGTGTGGAGAACCTCGTTGACGGAATCTGCCGTGATCTTTGTCGAGTCGCCAAGCGCACCGGACGTGTGGCGCGATTGGCCGACTGCGTTCCGAACCTCTACCAGGACCGCATCCGCCCGGGTGGCCGGATTGACGCGTGGTATGCCTATCAGGATGTGCCGATCGCGATCCCTAACGCACCGAAGGTGTCCCTGGCCGCTCTGTCAAAGTACGACCTGATGGTGAACGGCGTTCCGCGCAGCCTGGACATCGGACGGCTCGTTCTCGAGGTGAGACGGGTGCTCAACCCCGACAGCCGTCGGATGACAGCCCTGACTCAGGGAGATCCGACGGAGCCCAATGTCGCGGAGCCGTTGTGCTGGCTCGACTTTGGATGCGCGGGCCGCAACACGCTCGCGGGAGAGATTGCGAACCTCCTCTGGTACCTGCTCGCGATGGGCGGATGGCTCGTTCCGACTTATCAGCCCGAGGTCTACGCCCGAACACTGCGTCTGGGCCTCGAACCATACGTCGTGCCGCGACTTCAGCACGTCGATGTGTCCGAGCGGCACCGCAAAATCGACGTTCGTTACTCATGGCGCGTTGGCGCTGGTCGCCATGCTGCGGTGACGCGGCTCCTGCATTGGCTGCGATCTGACCTCGCCGAGGTCGCCGACCAGCCTCCGGCCCACCTCATGGGACAGATCAGAGTCTTCATGGCGATGCGCATACTCGGCGTTATCCCTGCGCATCAGTTACACGCGCATGACCTCATCCTGGTGCTGGCGAAGCTTGCTGAGAGCCAGGACGCCGACACGTCCCTTGACGGCTTCGCTCGCCTGGATGTGGTCGAGCCAGATCGCGCGGCCCGACACCACGAGCCAGCTGATCTCTCGTCAGGTCATATCCCCGCAGTAACCTTCGCAGAGCAACGTCGGCGGAGTGAGTCAGGAAGCGCCCAGCATTCGAGAAAGGTCTCGCGATGATCGATCGAGTTCGGGCCATCCTCGTCACCCCCGCAGACACCATCCTGCTCATCAGGCGTGTCAGGCCAGGGATACCGCCCTACTGGGTCTTCCCAGGCGGCGGTGTCGAACCGACCGACGAGACTTTCGAGGCGGCCCTGCACCGTGAGATTCATGAAGAGCTGGCCGGCCGCGCGAAGGTCGTGAAGACGTTCCACGTCATAGAACGGGATGGCGAACGAGAGCACTTCTATCTCGCCACGATCGAGGACTGGTCATTCGACGACCGGAACGGACCCGAATTCAGCGAGACTGGGCGGGGGGAGTACTACCTCGACGAGGTTCCCCTCACGGTTGAGGCGATTGCCGACCTCAACCTGAAGCCTGCCGAAGCGGCCGCCGTACTTCGCGATGCCATTGTCAAGAACGAGGTTTCTGCGAAGCAGGGATGAGACTGGAAGACCTCCTCATCATCGGCGGCAGGCAGATTGGCGAGTTCTGTCGAGGACTCCGTGTACTCCAGCTGCGATGGCCACAAGGAAGAACCCTCGCTGACCGATTGAGCTGGCTGTCGCAAAGACGCGCGACCGTCGACAGGGGGACGTACTTCCCTGCTTGTTCACCCAGCGTCGACAAGACTCGTGCCACATCGGCCGGCTCGAAGGCACTGGTGTAAAACAGTTGCATCCCAAGGCCCCTCCTCAGCCAGCCGCACCAGGTCGGCGTCCGTTGTTCGATCACCAGCGATGTGCTGGACGCCGACCGGTCTCTTCCTCGACTTCGTGGGCTGCGGTTGCGGCCGGGTCTTCGTCAGGGTCGACGTAGCCGCCGGGGAGTTCCCAAACCCAGCGGTTGATGATGAAGCGGTGTCGCCACATCATCAGGACGTTCTCTCTCGCGCGCCGTCGAGGGCGACTCGACGGGACTTGACCGAGCGATCGCCGAGCACACGCGGGTAGAAGACCCCGCCAAGCGGTCAGTAAGGGGTCAGTTCGATGCTCCATGAGCATTCACCAACAAGCATATGCCCTGGTCAGAGAGCCGACGAGGGGACTCGAACCCCTAACCACCGCTTTCTCCGCACTCGCCGCGCGTTACTACCCATTGGTGCTCAGATCCCTTACAGCATTGGGACTCTGGCCCGGGAGGTCACTCGACCTCCTCTACTGTTTGGCGTTGTTTCGCGTTCAAAAGCATGGGGCCGACGGTCTGGATCGATCCGTAGCGGCGAGGTTTAAGTTCGCCCACCCCCATCCGCTCGCGTTCGTGCTAGTTCATTGGAGCGTCCTGCTCCGACTGCCGCACCTTCGCGGACCGCTGCGGATCCGGGCGAACTGCAACTACGCCTGCAACTACAGACCCCCAGCGCGGAGGCGGTCCGGCGGTCTTCCGACACGCTTCCTCCCGCGGCTTCAGCTCGGGCTAGGGCTCAGGAGGGTGACCACACCGGACCTAGGTCTGAGTCTGCCAGCACCTGGTCCGATGTGGACGCGGTGTCCACAGGGCGCTCCTGGGTGACACGTATGTGTCAACTGATATGTAGGGACCTCTTGTCAATAGGCAGGTTGAGGCGCCCGTCCCGGAGTGTGTTCGGGGTGGGCGCCTCGTGGCT
>NZ_BAAANE010000012.1:0-85728 GCF_039529635.1 Kribbella alba
ACCCGGCCTTCGCCCACCAGTTGCTCGACATCGCCCAACACCTCACCACCCGCCACCACCCCACCGACAGCACCGACAGCGCCGGCGGCACCGGCGACGACGGCGGCACCGGCGGCACCGGCGGCGACAGCGGCGACGGCACCGACCCGGCCGGGGCCGAGGCCCGCACCGAGGCCGCGGCACCGACCGGACCTGCGGCGCCGACCCGGCCCGAGGCGTCGGCCGGGCCCGAGGCGTCGGCCGAGAGCGGCCCGGCTCAGTGCGCGGCGACCGATCAGGCCGGTGCCGGCACGCCCACCAAGGACGACCTCGGGCCGGTCGCCGACCCGGCGGCGACGGGTGTTCCGAGCCCGACTGACGGGATCCGGCCGGACGCGGGAGCCGGAGCAGGTGACGCCCCGGGCGCAGAGGACGCGACCCCGCAGGTACACCACGGCCCCCGCGTCGGCGTCGCCGCGCCGGTCGGCAGCGGACCCGGCGTCGGCGTCGCCGCGCAGACCGACAGCGGACCCGGCGCCGATGACGCCGCGCAGACCGACAGCGAACCAGGCGTCGGCGTCGGCGCGCAGCCGGCCGATGCGCCCGGCACCGGCGACACCCCACGGGCAACTGACACCGCGGACGTGGACGACACCGCGGATTCGCGTGACGCCGCGGCCGCGGGTAACACCGCCGCCGCGCGGGCCGTCGGCCTGCGGGTCGACGAGGTGACCCGGGACGGGCAACCGGCCACCGAGTTGTTCCTGGCCGACGAACCCGGCCCCCACACCGAAGCCGACCGCGACACCCCCCACCCCAGCCACCCCGCCCACCCACTCGACCCACCCCCACCACGCCGCACCGGCACCGGCACAGTCCAGGACATCGTCTACGGGCTGGAGACCGCCGCGCGCCAGGACCTGGCCGCGAAACTCGCAGCGATCAAACACGCCGCCGACACCAACACCACCACCACCAGCAGCAGCGGTGGTGGTGGTGGTGGGTCCGGTGGGCGGAGACCCGGGCGGATCAAGCTGTATGTCCACATCACCGACGAGACCCTGCTCGCCGGTGCCGGAACCGCGCGCGTCGAAGCCTTCGGGCCCGTGTTCGCGGCCAAGCTGGCCGAACTGCTCGGCCACGACCGTATCGTCGTCCAGCCGGTGATCGACCTGAACGACCACGTCAGCGTCAACGCCTACGAAATCCCGCACCGGATCCGGGAACGCATCAAACTCACCTACCCGATCGAGCAGTTCCCCTACGGCACCCTCGAAACCACCACCAGCACCGACCTCGACCACGTCAGCCCGTTCGACCCGACCGGACCCCCGGGACAAACCAGCACCAAGAACCTGCGACCCCAAGGCCGCCTCAGCCACCGCATCAAAACCCACGGCGGCTGGAAAGTCCGCACCCTGAACGACCACGCCCTGGAATGGACCACCAAACACGGCTACAAATTCCGCGTCGACCACACCGGCACCCACCCCATCACCAACGACGACTAGCCGGCTACAACGAGCCGCCGGTGGAAGGTCAGTGGGTGGAGCGGCGGAAACGGATCATCGGATAGATGGGGTCGGGGCCGCTGCTGCGCGATTGGTTGTGGCCGGCGAAGGACGTGGCGGCGTCGAGGGTCAGGCCGTACTGCGCGGCGCGGGCCACCAGGTGGGTCAGGGCATCCTGGGAGCGGCGCTCGGGAGGGACGCGGCCGCTGGCATAGCGGGTGGCGTCGGACTTCTCGGTGGTGGTGATGAAGACGCCGTCGGGGCGGAGTACGCGGGCTACCTCGGCAAGGATCGGCTCGCTGTCGTCCACGAGGTGGAGCAGCCAGACGGCGACCACGGCGTCGCAGCGGCGATCCGCGATGGGGAGGCGAGTGGCGTCCGCCAGGGCGACGTGGCCGGGGAGCCGGAAGCGTGCGTGGTGCAGCATCGCGGGGGACAGGTCCACGCCGTGCACCAGGTTGCCTTGGGCAACCAGCTCGGCGGCGACCGAACCGGTGCCGGTGCCGACCTCGAGGACGCGGCCGCCCTTGGGGAGCAGGTCATGAACAGCCGACGCCGCGGCATGAGCTCGCTCCAGACCACCTCGCGACTCGTCGTACCGGGCTGCTTCGGCCTCGTCGTACGCGAAGGGCTTCGGTGACTGCCAGAGCGACGGCCAGGCGATGTCGACCTCCGCGAGCATCCTGCGGAGCAAAGGCAGGGAGACGCCGACGACGTTGTGGTAATCCCCCTCGATGCCGGTGACGAACGGGCCGCCGAGACCGTCGACGGTGAAGGAGCCGGCGACGACGAGAGGTTCGCCGGTTGCCACGTATGCGTCGACCTCGTCGTCGGTGAGGTCGGCGAAGTGGACCGTGGTGGACGCCAGTTCGCGGAGCTCCCGCTTGCTCGCGGTGTCGAACAGGCAGTGCCCCGTGTGCAGGATCCCCGAACGGCCGCGCATCGAACGCAGCCGCTCGCGCGCGATCTCCGGCGTACCGGGTTTGCCGTAGGCGACGCCGTCGATCTCGAGCACCGAGTCGCAGCCGAGCACGGTCGCGTGGTCGTCCAGAGTGGCCACGACCGCGCGGGCTTTCAGTACTGCGAGCGTGCGGGCGAGGTCGCCCGGGCTGTCAGCGGTGACGTGGTCCTCGTCCACTCCGGAGACGATCACCTCCGGCTCGACCCCGGCGTCGCGCAGCGTCTGCAAACGCGCCGGGGACGCCGACGCAAGCACGAAACGAGGCCGGGCGGAAGGCGCGTTCACAGGCGGCCAAGTGCGCGGCGCAGCGGGTCAAGGCCGATCGAACCCAGATTCAGTGCGTCCCGGTGGAAGGTCTGCAGGTCGAACGCGGATCCCTTGCGCTGCTTGGCCTCCTCGCGCGCCTGCAACCAGATCCGCTCGCCCACCTTGTACGACGGGGCCTGGCCGGGCCAGCCGAGATACCGGTTCAGCTCGGCCTTGAGGAACTCCGTCTCCATCCGCGAGTGGGCCCGGAGGAACTCGAAGCCGAGTTCTGCGTTCCAGGTCTCGCCGGGGTGGAAGCCGAACGGGTTGTCGCGCGGGATCTCCAGCTCCAGGTGCATGCCGATGTCGATGATCACCCGGGCCGAGCGGAACGCCTGCGCGTCGAGCATGCCAAGACGGGCGCCGGGCTCCTCGAGGTACCCGAGCTCCTCCATCAGCCGTTCGGAGTACAGGGCCCAACCCTCGCCGTGACCGGAGACCCAGCAGCCGATCCGTTGCCACCGGTTCAGCAGATCTGTGCGCAGCATCGTCTGGGCAACCTGGAGGTGATGCCCGGGCACGCCCTCGTGGTAGACGGTGGTGACCTCGCGCCAGGTGGCGAAGTCCTCGACGCCGTTGGGCACGGCCCACCACATCCGGCCGGGCCGGGTGGTCAGGTCCTCGCTCGGCCCTGTGTAGTAGATCGAGCCGTCGGAGGTCGGCGCGATCATGCACTCGATCCGCTTGATCGCGTCCGGGATGTCGAAGTGGGTGCCGGCCAGCTCCTCGACGGCGGCGTCGGCGAGCTGCTGCATCCAGTCGCGGAACGCTTCCTTGCCGTGGATCTTGCGGGCCGGGTCGTTGTCCAGCAGTTCGGCGACGGCCTCGATGCTGCGGTTCCCGTCGTTGAGCGAAGCCGCGATGGTCTGCATCTCGTCCTCGATCCGGGCGAGCTCCTCCCAACCCCAGGCGTAGGTCTCCTCGAGGTCGATGGCCGCGCCGAGGAAGTCGCGCGAGGCGAGCTCGTAGACCTCGCGGCCGACCGCGTCGCGCGCCGGTGCCTGCGGGGCCAGGTCGGTCTCCAGCCACGCGCCGAACTGGTCGTAGGCCTTGCGTGCGGAGGCGGCAGCGGCCTCGACGGTCGACTTGACGCTCTCGGGTGCCTGCGCGGCGAGTCCGGCGAAGAAGTCGTCGCCGTCCGCGCCGGTCCAGCTCGCGATGCGGCCGGCCAGATCGTTCACCTGGCGCAACGCCGAGACCCGCCCGGCGGCGGCCTGCTCGGTCAGGGTGTCGCGGAACCCGTCCAGCGCGGTGCCGACCTGGTTGAGCCGGATCGCGATCGTCTCCCAATCGCTGTCGGTCGCGGTCGGCATGAGGTCGAAGACCTGGCGAATTTCGGCGGGGACCGAGGCGATCGCGTTCAGCTGGTACTGCGGGACGCCGGCCTCGTACGTCTCCAGTCCGAGCCCGAGGCGCTCCAGGAAGGCGTCCTTGGCGACCTCCTCGCGCGGGGATCCGGGCTGCACGGCCTGCGCCTCGGCGATGTACCGGCGGTTCAGCTCGATCAGCGCGTCGAACCCGGCCGGCGAGTAGTCCGGCAGTTCGTGGTCGTGGCCCTTGATCCCCATGTAGGTGGCTGCGGTCGGCGACAGCTCGACGAAGGCTTCGAGGAAGCGGTCGGCGACCTGGTCGATCGGGCTGTTCGGTGTGGTTGCGTCCGTCACCCGGCCGACACTACCTGCGGTTGAGGCCTTACCGCTCCCGGGTCAGCCGGACTTGGCGTCCAACAGTTGGAGGAGGTCGTGGGCGGCCAGTTCGACGTCCTTGTGGCGCCACTCGGAGGCGCGATAGACGCAGGCGATCAGCCCGGTCCGGTGGATCCGCCGGAAGTCCCCGTACACGAAGGCGTAGCGGGCCTTGGTCTCGTCGTTCGCGCCGTCGGTCAACCCGAGATGCCACTCGGCGTACTGGTCCCACGAGTGCGAGTCGAGGTACGCGTTCTGCGCCGCCGCATCAGGCTGCACCTCGCCCCACTCGCTGTCGAGCACATACTGCCTGCCCTCGATCAACTTCCGGGCATGCTCCACAGCCGCGTCATTGACCGCATACTTGGCCATCTCCCGATTGTGCCAGGGGATTTACGGGTGGGCGCTGGTACGCCAGCTGTTGGGGCCGGGGTGAAGGGGGCGGCGGGCGTTGCGCCAGTAGGTGGCCCAGTTGCTGGCGCGGGTGGGTTCGGAGGTCGGGGCAGCGGCTGCGGCGGCGGCGCGGGCGGAGACGACGGCGACCAGGGCGGCCAGTTCCTCCGGAGTCGGCTCGCCCTTGACGACACGCAGTACGGGCTCGGTCATCGGCGTACTCCAATCTGGTTGCGTCCGAAGAGGCGAGGGGTCTGCCCCACGGTTCTTCGGACGCAGGCGGCCATCACAGCGGGATGTTGCCGTGCTTCTTCGGGGGCAGGGTGTCGCGCTTGGTGCGCAGCAGGCGGAGGGCGCGGATGATCTCGGAGCGGGTCTCGCTCGGCTTCACCACCGCGTCGATGTAGCCGCGCTCGGCCGCGATGTACGGGTTCGCCAGGTGGTCCTCGTACTCCGTGATCAGCTGCTGGCGACGGGTCTCGACGTCCTCGGCCGCGGCGAGTTCCCGGCGGTGCAGGATGTTGACGGCACCTTGCGCGCCCATCACGGCGATCTGAGCGGTCGGCCAGGCGATGTTCATGTCGGCGCCGAGGTGCTTGGACCCCATCACGTCGTACGCACCGCCGTAGGCCTTGCGGGTGATCACGGTGATCATCGGCACGGTCGCCTCGGCGTACGCGTAGATCAGCTTCGCACCGCGGCGGATGATGCCGTTCCACTCCTGGTCGGTGCCCGGCAGGAAGCCCGGCACGTCCACGAAGGTGAGGATCGGGATGTTGAACGCGTCGCAGGTGCGGACGAACCGGGCCGCCTTCTCGGACGCGTCGATGTCGAGGGTGCCGGCGAACTGCATCGGCTGGTTCGCGACCACGCCGACCGGACGGCCCTCGACCCGGCCGAAGCCGACGAGGATGTTCGGCGCGAACAGCGCCTGGACCTCCAGGAACTCCCCGTCGTCGATGACCGACTCGATCACCGTGTGCATGTCGTACGGCTGGTTCGGCGAGTCCGGGATCAGGGTGTCCAGCGCCAGGTCGGTCTCGCTCGGCTCGAGGTCGGCAGGCTCGTCGAAGGCGGGCGGGTCCTCGAGGTTGTTCTGCGGCAGGTGCGCGACCAGGGCCTTGACCCAGTCGATCGCGTCCTCCTCGTCACTGCCCAGGTAGTGCGCGTTGCCGGACTTGGTGTTGTGCGTCCGGGCGCCGCCGAGCTCCTCCTGGGTGACGTCCTCGCCGGTGACGGTCTTGATCACGTCCGGGCCGGTGATGAACATGTACGACGACTCGTCCACCATCACGGTGAAGTCCGTCACCGCGGGGGAGTAGACCGCGCCACCCGCGCAGGGGCCCATGATCAGGGAGATCTGCGGGATCACGCCGGACGCGCGCACGTTGCGGCGGAAGATCTCGCCGTACAGGCCGAGCGACACCACGCCTTCCTGGATCCGGGCGCCACCGGAGTCGTTGATGCCGATCAGCGGGCAGCCGATCTTCATCGCCAGGTCCATCACCTTGACGATCTTCTCGCCGAAGACCTCACCCAGGCTGCCGCCGAAGACGGTGAAGTCCTGGGCGAACACGCAGACCTGGCGGCCGTCGATGGTGCCGAACCCGGTCACCACGCCGTCGCCGTACGGGCGGTTCGCGTCCAGCCCGAAGGAGGTTGAGCGGTGCCGGGCGAACTCGTCCAGCTCGGAGAAGGAGCCCTCGTCCAGCAGCATCGCGATCCGCTCCCGGGCGGTTTTCTTGCCGCGGGCATGCTGCTTCTCCACCGCGCGCTCGGACCCGGCGTGCACGGCCTCGTCCAGCCGGTGCTCCAGGTCCGCGACCTTCCCGGCGGTGGTGTGGATGTTCACGGTCTCTCCCATAAGCGGGCAGCCTAACTTCCCCGGGCGCGGAGCGGGCCGCCCGGCCGGATGACGTGGTTCACACTGTGCCGGGGCCGACGGCGAAGAGCTTGGTGAGGCGCGCTGCCAGGGCCAGGTCGCCGCGCACCGACAGGCGCTGCTTCAGTACTGCGATGACGGGGTCCTCGTTGCCGGTGACGATCATCAGCAGCGTGGTGGGATCCGTCCGGACGGAGATCGCGGCGGGCTCCGAGTGGTCGTCGAGCACCTGGCACCGGCCGTCGCTGACCCGGATCAGGTACTCGTCGACGCCCCCACCACCCGCACCGGTGATCTGCCAGGCGACGACCGCGTCGAACCCGGCGGCCCGGGCGGGGCGGAGATACTCCGGCATCCGGCGAAAGATCTCGCGCAACGCGACCTCCCGCACACCCCCGATGAGCCGATGCCGGAGTTCTCGCTCCGAGGTGCGATCCACCAGAGCGGCCAGTTCGGCCACGCCGAGGGCGCCGAGATCGTCCGACTCCAGCCAGCGCGCACTGCCTCGCTCGGCCATACGGAGACCTCCCCGGCAGTTCCTACCAGACCGTAGGAATTTCCTACGATCTGGTAGGTTTGTCAAGTGGTCGGCTCCGAAGATCCGGTGCGCCGACGGGCCGCGCACCTGGGCCCCGAGCGCCGCCGGCCGATGATCCTGGACGCTGCGCTCGAGGTCTTCTCCGAGCGCGGGTACGCCGGTACGACGATGCAGTCCGTGGCCGATGCCGCCGGTGTGACGAAGCCCGTCGTCTACGACTCCTTCGCCAACCGCGACGAACTCCTGCTGGCGCTGCTGGCCCGCGAGGAGCAGCACCTGGTGATCTCGATCGTGGCCGCGCTGCCTGCCGATCCCACCGTCGGCACGCCCGAGGAGCACGTGCTCGAAGGCCTGACGGCGTTCCTCGAGACCGCCGCCAAGTCGCCGCAGTCCTGGCGGATCGTCTTCGGAGCCCAGTACGGCGCCGCGCCGGCGGTGGCCGAGCGCGTCCGGGCGGCGCGCGCCTTCCTGGTCGAGGGCCTTCGGCTGACCCTGATGAAATCGTTGCCAGCCGTCACCGATCCCGATGCCAACCTGCCGGTGCTGGCGGAGATGCTCGCCTCGATGACCGAGAGTTGCGCCCGGATGCTCGTCGTCGACGGCACCGACCGGACCCCGGCCCAGCTGGCCAGGGTCGTCTCCCAGGTGGTCGGCGGCGGCTTCGGTGCCGTCTAGTGCGGTTACTGTCGCGTCACCCCCACGCACCGTCACCCTTGGTCACGGTTAGCGCTCACTGGTCGGACTGAGGGGGTGATTGAGCGTGCCCCCCGATATCGTGGGCGAACGTGACCGAGACCGGCAGCCAGGCGATCGCCCGCACCCGAACCCGCGCACGTTTCGAAGTCCCTGAGGAACTCCGGGCCGACGTGCGTCTGCTCGGCGAACTGCTGGGCCGGGTGCTCGTCGAGTACGCCGGTCAGCCGCTCCTGGACGACGTGGAGAAGCTGCGGGAACTCACCATCGCGGGAGACGGTGAAGGCGCCGAGAAGCTGGTCGCCTCGTGGCCGCACGAGCGGGCCGAGGACGTCGCCCGGGCCTTCACCTGCTACTTCCACCTGACCAATTTGAGCGAGGAACTCCACCGCGCCCGGGTGCTGCGCGAGCGCGACCGCGCCGGTGACGCGCCGGCCGTGTCCGAACTCGCCCAGGCAGTCGAGCAGATCGCGACCGACAGTGGTGAGCAGCAGGCCCGTGCCCTGCTCAACGGCCTGGAGTTCCGCCCGGTCCTGACCGCGCATCCCACCGAGGCCCGGCGTCGCGCAGTACTGGCGACCATCCGGCGGATCTCGTCGCTGCTGGAGGAGCGGAACGACCCGCGGGCCGGTGACAGCGAGTTGGCCGAGAACCAGCGCCGGCTGGTCGAGCAGGTCGACATCCTCTGGCGTACTTCGCAGCTCCGGACCAGCCGGCCCACCCCGCTGGACGAGGTCCGCTCGGCGATGGCCGTGTTCGAGGAGACCCTGTTCGATGTCGTAGGCAACGTCTACCGCCGGCTGGACGACGCGCTGGCCGGTGATGCTGCCGGGACGAAGCAGCCGGTGGTCGCGCCGTTCGTGCGGCTCGGCTCCTGGATCGGTGGCGACCGCGACGGCAACCCGAACGTGACTGCGGCGATCACCCGCGAGGCCATGCAGATCCAGGCCGATCACGTACTGCGTGCGCTCGAGCTGGCCACCGACGAACTCGGCAGGGCGCTGACCCTGGATGCGTCGACGACCCCGCCCTCGGCGCCGGTCCGGCGGATCCTCGAGGACGCGCGCGCGGTGAACCCCGAGCTGATCGCGGACATCGAGACCCGCTCGCCCTCCGAGCCGCACCGCCAGTTGTTGCTGCTCGCTGCGCGCCGGCTGGCTGCCACCCGGGCCCGCGACGCCGACTTCGGCTATCCGCGGTCCGGTGACTTCCTGCATGAGCTGAAGGTGCTGCAGGACTCCCTGGTTTCGGCAGGTGCGCCTCGGCAGGCGTACGGCCAGCTGCAGCAGCTGATCTGGCAGGTGAGCTCGTTCGGCTTCCACCTGGCCGAGCTGGAGGTGCGGCAGCACTCGTCGGTGCACGCGAAGGCACTGGAAGACGTGCTCAGCGGTGGCGAGCTGTCGGACCAGACAGAGGAGGTTCTGGCCACGCTGCGGGTGATCGGCCAGATCCAGCAGCGGTTCGGCCCGGAGGCGTGCCGTCGGTATGTCGTGTCCTTCACCCGCAACGCCGGGGATCTCGCAGCCGTCTACGAGTTGGCCGATGCCGCGATGGACGGCCGGCCGATCGAGCTGGACGTGGTGCCGCTCTTCGAGACCGGCGAGGACCTGCAGAACTCGGTGGAGGTGCTGGACAACGCGATCCAGCTCACCCGGGTGCGGCACCGCCTCACCGCCAACGACCGGCGCTTCGAGGTCATGCTGGGCTACTCCGACTCCGCCAAGGACGTTGGACCGGTCTCCGCGACGCTCGCCCTGTACGACGCGCAGGCGCGGATCACTGCCTGGGCGCAACGCAACGCGATCCGGCTGACGCTGTTCCACGGCCGCGGTGGTGCCCTGGGTCGTGGCGGTGGTCCCGCGAACCGCGCGGTGCTCGCCCAGGCGCCGGGCTCGGTCGGCGGACGGTTCAAGCTCACTGAGCAGGGCGAGGCGATCCCGGCCCGCTACGGCAACGCGGCGATCGCCCTGCGCCACATCGAGCAGGTGACAGCCGCGACCCTGCTGGCGTCCACTCCTGCTGTGGAAGAGCGAGCGGCCGTTGCGGCACAGCGGTTCGCCGTGGTGGAGAAGACCCTGGACGAGGCCGCCCGTACGACGTACCACCGGCTCGTCAAGGCGGAGGGGTTCGCCGAGTGGTTCGGCCGGGTCACCCCGCTGGAGGAGCTCGGGCAGTTGCCGCTCGGCTCGCGTCCAGCGCGTCGTGGTGTCGCCGTGTCCTCGCTGGAGGATCTCCGGGCGATCCCGTGGGTGTTCGCCTGGTCGCAGGCCCGCGTGAACGCGCCGGGCTGGTACGGCCTGGGTTCTGCGCTTGCCGCGGTGGGGGACGTCGCCGTACTGCAGGACGCGAACAAGAACTGGCCGCTGTTCCAGGTGATGCTGGAGAACGCGGAGATGTCGCTGGCCAAGACGGACCGCCGCATCCTCGGGCGCTACCTGGAGCTGGGAGACCGGCCGGACCTGACGCAGCTGATGCTGGATGAGCACGAGCTCACCACTGAGTGGGTGCTCAAGGTGCTCGGCGGGGACCGCCTGCTGGCCGGTCGTCGCGTGCTGGGCCGTGCCGTCGAGTTGCGGAACCCGTATGTGGACGCGCTCAGCTACCTGCAACTGCGGGCCTTGCGGACGCTGCGGACAGATGACTCGCTCGACGAGGAGCAGATCGTGCGCACCAGGCGACTGCTGCTACTGACCGTGTCGGGCGTTGCTGCCGGCCTGCAGAACACCGGCTGATGCCAGGCTTTTCCGACCTGGAGCGCCCGCCGCTGGATGAGCGGTTCCTTCGGAGCCGGCTGGTGCGACCTGGAGCCTTGTGGAGCCAGATCGACGTACTGGCGGAGACGGAGTCGACCAACGCGGTGGTAGCGGCCGCAGCGCGCGCTGGAGCGGCCGAGGGGCTGCTGGTTGCGGCGGAGTACCAGTCGTCGGGTCGTGGGCGGCTGGGACGCACGTGGACGACTCCTGCGCGATCTGCCTTGCTGATGTCGGCTTTGCTGCGCCCTACGGCTGTACCGGCCGTCCGGTGGCCTTGGCTGGGTCTGCTAGTTCCGCTTGCGGTCGCTGCAGCCGTACGCCGGGTCGGGGAGATCCCGGCGCAGGTGAAATGGCCCAACGACGTACTCGTGGAAGACCGCAAGCTGGCGGGGATCCTGCTGGAACGGGTGGACGGTCCGGCCGTGGTCGTCGGCATCGGGTTGAACGTCAGCCTGCGCGAGGACGAGCGGCCCCATCCCGCGGCGACCTCACTGGCACTGGAAGGTGCTGCCACAACGGATCGTGCGACGGTGCTGGCCGCAGTACTGCGGGAGCTGGCTACTCGCTATCAGACCTGGGTAGATGCTGCCGGGGATCCTGAGGTGATCCTGCCGGAGTACGGCGAGCTGTCTGCGACCTTCGGGCGGTCGGTGCGGGTGGAGTTGCCGGACGGGACTTTCCTGGAAGGCAAGGCGTCCGGCTTGGACACGGACGGCCGGCTGGTGGTCGACACCGCCGACGGCCCGCATTCCCTAGCCGCCGGCGATGTGACGCACCTACGGACTACTCCGTGAACAGCTTGGCCGCGGTGATCAGCGTTTCGATGATGCCGTAGCCGAGCAGGATGGCGACCAGCAGCCAGGAGATGACCAGGCGGGCTGTCTGGCTAGTGGATGTCTGGTTCATTTCGCTGCCTCCGTGGCTTCCGCCGTGCTGGTCTGCTCATGGAACCGATCCGCGACCGGGCGGATCAGCAGGTTGGCGATGAAGCCGACCGCCAGCACGCCGACCATGGTGAACAGCGCCGGCCGGTAGGCCTCGGCCGTCAATGTTCCCGGTTTGCCTTGCCTGTCGAGGAACCCGTTCACGATGAGTGGGCCGGCGACCCCTGCGACCGACCAGGCGGTGAGCAGCCGGCCGTGGATCGCGCCGACCTGGTAGCCGCCGAAGAGATCCCGCAGATAGGCCGGCACAGTGGCGAATCCGCCACCGTAGAAGGACAGGATCACCGCCGCCAGCAGGACGAAGATCGCTGTGCTGTTGTGGCCGATCGTGGCGAGCAGGAAGTACGCGACCATCCCGACGCCCAGATACATCGCGTAGATGGGCTTGCGGCCGATGTAGTCGGACGTCGTCGACCAGGCGAACCGCCCGGCCATGTTGAAGATCGACAGCAACCCGACGAAACCGGCGGCCGCCGCGACCGCCACGGTGGACTTTCCGTCCGCGCCGCGGAAGAAGTCCTGGATCATCGGACTGGCCTGCTCGAGGATGCCGATGCCCGCGGTGACGTTGCAGAGCAGCACCACCCAGAGGAACCAGAACTGCGGGGTCTTGATCGCGTTCGCCGCGGACACGTTGGCCGTCGTGACAAGGGCTTTCGCCTTCACCTGCGAGGGATCGAACCCTGCCGGCTTCCAGTCCGCGGCCGGGACGCGGATGTTGAACACCCCGAACATCATGATCAGGAAGTAGCCGATGCCCAGGGTGACGAACAACGCGACCAGCGCGCCGCCACCGGCCACCGATGCGGAGTTGTTCGGATCGTAGTTGCTGTCGTAGACGCTGAGCAGCTGGCGTTCCAGCGGGCTGGCGACGAGGGCGCCGCCGCCGAAGCCCATGATCGCCAGGCCGGTGGCCAGGCCCGGGCGGTCGGGGAACCACTTGATCAGGGTGGACACCGGCGAGATGTAGCCGATGCCCAGGCCGATGCCGCCGATCACGCCGTAGCCCAGGTAGACCAGCCAGAGCTGGCCGGTTCCGATGCCCAGGGCGGCCACCAGGAAACCCGTGGCCCAGAAGCAGGCGGACACGAACATCGCCTTGCGGGGCCCGTTGCGTTCGACCCAGGTGCCGCCGATCGCGGCCGACAGGCCGAGCATCACGATCGCGATGCTGAAGATCACCCCGATCGCGGTCTGGCTCGCATCGAAATGCTTGACCATCGACGTCTTGTAGACGCTGGTCGCATATGCCTGCCCGATACAAAGGTGCACTGCCAGGGCGGCCGGCGGGATCAGCCAACGGCTGTATCCCGGGGGCGCGATGGTGTGCTCCCGATCGAGTACCGACAAGATGCCCATCACGGCTCCTTCTGTCTTGCCCCCCAGTAGCGGTACCCCCCGGCGAATCCTTGCGAACTGTATTCAATTTGTGAAGTCTTCAACCACCGGGTCCCCTCGTGTCGCCTGCGGACAAGTCACCCCGGGAACTGTGAGACTGGGGGTATGGCGATCTCGGCGAAGTTGTTGGGTGAGGACGAATACATCGTCGTCAGCACCCGGACGCACTGGAAAGCACTGATCTTCCCGGTGTTCCTGCTCCTGGTGGTGGCGGCTGCCGGCGGGTTCCTGGCCGCCATCGTGCCGCAAGGCAGCCTGCAGACCCCCGCGCGGATCGCGATCGGGGTGGTCGGCCTGCTGGTGCTGCTGGTGTTCGGCGCGAAGCCGTTCTTGAACTGGTTCTTCTCGACCTACACCCTGACGAGCCGCCGCCTGATCACCCGGCACGGCATCCTGACCCGGACCGGCCGCGACATCCCGCTGATGCGGATCAACGACGTGTCGTACGAACACGGCCTGATCGACCGGCTGCTGGGCTGCGGCACCCTGCAGATCGAGTCGGCCGGCGAGCGCGGCCAGGTGATCCTGCCGGACGTCCCGCACGTCGAGCACATGCATCTGCAGATGTCAGACCTGCTCTTCGGCGGACCCGAAGGCAAGCCCGGCGACGGCATCCTCGACGACGAGGCCCCGCCGGAACACCAGCGTCCCCGTCGTGCCCAGTCGTCGGGCGGTGACGCAGCCACCCTCTTCAGCTCGGAGGACGACGACCGCCGCTAACGGCGCTGGGCGGGCTGACCGACCACCCCGCCGAGTCCTCCGCCAGCTGACCAGCGCTACGACCACGGCGCGGTCCCGGACCAGGCCCCGGCACTGCGGTATGGCAGCACGCCGGAGGTGGTCTCGCTCGAGAGCCCACTTCCCGGCCCGACCCGCCGACTTCTTGGTCGGCCACGCCCCCGACCCGCCGGCTCGCTGGTCACCTCCCGGCTGGACTCGCCGATCGGCCTGCTGGTCGTCACCTACCGGCTCGACCGGCCGGCTTGCGGGTCACTTCCCGGCTCGAGCCGCCGATCGGCCTGCTGGTCGTCACTTCCCGGCTCGACCGGCCGGCTCGCGGGTCACTTCCCGGCTGGACCCGCCGATCGGCCTGCTGGTCGTCACTTCCCGGCTCGACACGCCGGCTCGCGGGTCACTTCCCGGCTCGACCCGCCGAGACGCCTTCACTACCCGGCTCGACGCGCCAGTCCGTCGTCATGTTTTCGGCGGGTCGGGCCGGGTAGTTGCGCGGGGCCGGCATGTCGGGCCGGGAAGTGGCGCGGGGCCGGCGTGTCGATCCGGGAAGTCGCGGTAGGGCCGGCGTGTCGGGCCGGGAAGTGGTGCCACGGCAGTGGTGGGCCGGGGTGGTAGTTCGGTCCGGGCGGACTGGTGGTGTGGTTGGCGGGCGGCGTATCAGGCGTTATCCGTCGATGAACCCGCCACCGTCAGTCCGGGTCCGGGTCCCGGCCGGGTTTGGTTCCGGTTGACGAGCATCAGCGGACGGCAGGGTAGGTCGCCGGTGGACTCCGCGTCACGGGCGGAGGGGCTCGGGGGTCACTTCCCGGCTCGACCGGCCGGCCTGCTGGTCGTCTTCCCGGCTCGACCCGCCGCGGCGCCCTCACTACCCGGCTCGACGCGCCGGTCCGCCGTCATGTTTTCGGCGGGTCGGGCCGGGTAGTCGCGTGGGGCCGGCGGGTCGATCCGGGTAGTCCGAGGTAGGGCCGGCGTGTCGATCCGGGTAGTCCGAGATGGGCCGGCGTGTCGGGCCGGGAAAGTGGCGCCAGGGCTGTGGTGGGCCGGGGTCGTATTTCGGTCCTGTGGACTCCGCGTCCCGGGCAGCGGGGTCGGGGGTCACTTCCCGGCTCGACCGGCCGGCCTGCTGGTCGACTTCCCGGCTCGACCCGCCGCGGCGCCCTCACTACCCGGCTCGACGCGCCGGTCCGCCGTCATGTTTTCGGCGGGTCGGGCCGGGTGGTCGCGTGGGGTCGGCGGGTCGGGCCGGGTAGTCGCATGGGGCGGCGGGTCGATCCGGGGAGTCAGCGGTGGGGTCGGCGTGTCCGGCCGGGAAGTGCGCAAAGGGCTGTGGTGGGCCGGGGCCGTGGTCGAGGCTGAAGTCGGGTTGGCTGGGGGTGTGGTTGGCCGGGGCGGCGTGTCAGGCGTTACCCGGCACGGCGAAGAACCGGCCACCGTCGGTCCAGGGCCTGCGGCGGGAGCTGGACGACTTGGGTCAGCGGACGGCGGGGAGGTCGCCGGTGGACTCCGGGTCCAGGGCGGCGGGGCTCTCGGGGGCTCGCGGGTGCTCGGCCTCGTCGAGGGCGATCTCTTCGCGGAAGACGAACTTGCGGTAGGACCAGAAGCGGAACAGCGTGCCCAGGCCGAGGCCGATCACGTTGGCGGCGATGTTGTCTGCGAGCGCGTTGTGCTGGTCCAGCACGTAGCGGGAGAAGCCCAGGCAGGCGGCGGCGATGCCGAGGCCGATCCCGTTCAGGACGAAGAACAGGATGTACTCGCGATGCAGGCCGGTGCGTTCGCGGTGCTTCCAGGTCCAATGCCGGTTGCCCAGGTACGTCGCGACGGTGGCGATCACTGTCGAGATGATCTTCGCCGTGACGGGCTTGTCGTGCAGCATGCCGTGACCGGCCGAGCCGAAGATCAGCGGGTTGTCGAACACCAGCCAGTTGTAGATCGGCAGATCCACAAGCGTGCCGATCAGTCCGACCAGACCGAATTTGGCCACTTCGTGCACCAAGTGCTCGAACTGGCGGTACAGCGTGGTGACGATTTTCAACGGACTGGCAGGCTCTCTGTGAACACGGACCACGGCTGGGCAGCTTCCCACGGTACCTGCCGACCAGTCCCGCGCCGAAATCCGCCGCGCGCCGCTACAACCCCGCACCGGCCGGACCGTGGTGCGCAGATTAGGCTCCGGCGTGTGAAGTTCGAGCGTAAGGACCTTCCGGTCGGCACTCCCGTGGTCGGGATGATCGGTGGCGGACAGCTGGCCCGGATGACGCAGGAGACGGCGATCGCGCTGGGGATCCAGTTGCGGGTGCTCGCCGAGGGGCCGACCGTCTCCGCTGCGCAGGCGGTCGCCGACGCACCCGTGGGCGACTATCGCGACCCCGAGACGGTACGACGCTTCGCCGCCGAGGCGGATGTGGTCACGTTCGACCACGAGCACGTGCCGACCGACCTGCTGCACGAGCTGGAAGCCGCCGGGATCAAGGTCCGGCCCGGCCCCGACGCCCTGGTTCACGCCCAGGACAAGGCGGTGATGCGGCAGCGTCTGGACACCATCGACACGCCGTCGCCGGCCCACCAGGTGGTCGCCACGCAGGAGGACGTCGCCGATTTCGCCAAGCGGATCGGCGGTTTCCCGATCATCCTGAAGACCACCCGCGGCGGTTACGACGGCAAGGGTGTCTGGGTCGCGCACGGGCCCGAGGACCCGGTGGTCGCGGAGGCGTTCCAGGCGAACGTGCCGATCCTGGCCGAGGAGAAGGTCGACTTCGTCCGCGAGCTGTCCGCTGTCGTCGCGCGCTCGCCGCACGGCCAGGCGGTGGCCTACCCGATCGTGGAATCCGTCCAGCGGGACGGCATCTGCGTCGAGGTGACCGCGCCGGCGCCGGGTCTCGATCCCGAGCAGGCGGCACGCGCCCAGCAGACGGCGCTGCGGATCGCGGGCGAGCTGGGCGTCGTCGGGATCCTCGCGGTCGAGATGTTCGAGGCCCGCGACGGCAGGCTGCTGGTGAACGAGCTGGCCATGCGCCCGCACAACACCGGCCACTGGACGATCGAGGGGGCTGTCACCTCGCAGTTCGAGAACCACCTGCGCGCAGTACTGGATCTTCCGCTTGGCTCACCGGCCGCGCGGGCGCCGTACACGGTGATGGTGAACGTGCTCGGCGGCGACAGTGAAGACACAGCGGACATGCACTATGCCTTGCTGCACTGCATGGCAAGGGATCCCGGGCTGAAGGTCCATTTCTACGGGAAGTCCGTGAAGCCGGGGCGCAAGGTCGGCCACGTCACGGCGTACGGGAACGACCTGGAGGAAGTCCGCGAGCGCGCGCGGCACGCCGCGGCGTACCTGACCGGCACCATCGATGAATGAGAGGCCCGGCTTGACCGCGTTGGTGGGAATCGTGATGGGGTCGGACTCCGACTGGCCGACGATGAAGGCCGCGGCCGAGGTGTGCACCGAGTTCGGGGTGCCGTTCGAGGCAGATGTGATCTCGGCGCACCGGATGCCGGTGGAGATGATCGACTACGGTCGGTCAGCGCACGAGCGGGGGCTGAAGGTGCTGATCGCGGGCGCCGGCGGGGCCGCGCACCTGCCCGGCATGCTGGCGGCGGTCACCCCGCTGCCGGTGATCGGGGTGCCGGTGCCGCTGAAATACCTGGACGGCATGGACTCGCTGTTGTCCATCGTGCAGATGCCTGCCGGGGTCCCGGTCGCCACCGTGTCGATCGGCAACGCCCGCAACGCCGGGCTGCTCGCAGTACGGATCCTGGCGGCGTACGACGAGGAGCTGCGGGCGCGGATGAGTGCTTTCCAGGAGACATTGGCCGCGCAGGCCAGAGCCAAGGGCGCTACTGTGCGTGACGGCGCGGCAAAGCTGCGTAAAGGCTGACCGTGCAACGGTTTCCGCAGGCCGGGGGCGGGTAGCCGTGAGATCCCAATCTTTGTCGTCTAAGGTCGTCGATCGTGACTCCGCCCACTGACTCGGACACACAGAGCATCCCGGCCCGTTACTGGGTCTGGCTGTTCGGTGCTGCCGTGTCCCTCCTCGGCGACCTGACGATGATGTTCGCCATCGGATGGTCCGCCACTCAGCACGGCGGCCGCGTCGCCGGGCTGGTCCTCCTGCTCGCCGCGGCACCTCGCGCTGCCCTGTTGCTGATCGGTGGTGCCGTAGGCGACCGCTTCGGTGCGCCCAAGGTTCTGCTGGCCAGTTGTGTCGCGATGTTCGTGCTCACGGCCGCGCTGGTTCCGGCGACCATCGCCCTGGGGGAGACGGTCTCACTGCTGATCGTCACGGCCCTGGCGGTCGGTGTGATCGACGCGTTCTTCATGCCCTCGTCCCGCTCGATGCCCCGCCTCCTCGTCCCGCCGGAGCAGATCCCGCGCGCCCTGGCGAGCTTCCAGGTGACCGGGGTCGTCTTCGCCGTCACCGGTACTGCGGTGGGTGGTCTGCTGGTCAGGTGGTCCGGCCTGACGGCCGCGGCCGGCTTCGACGCGCTGACGTTCGCCGTGATGATCGTCGTACTGCTTTCCCTGCGCGGCACGACCGCGCCGCACGGGCGGGTCACGACGGGGATGTTCCGGTCCATCGTGGACGGCGTGAAGATGGCGTTCGGGCGCCCGTTGACCCGGACGCTGCTGATCACGATGACGATCGCGGCCGGCCTGTTGATGCCGATGGACACGCTGCTGCTGCCGCTGCTGGCCCGGGACCACCGCTGGGACGCGGCGACGGCAGGTCTGCTGATCGCCTGCCGGAGTGTCGGGGTCGGCGTGATCGCGCTGCGCATCCTGACCCGTGGTGCCTTCCGCCGCCCGGGCCTGGTGGCTGCCCTCGGGCTTCTGCTCGGAAGCGTCGGCGTCATCGGCTTGTCGGTGCTGGACCCGTTGCCGTTGACGATCGCCGCTGCCTTCGTGAGCGGCGTCGGCGTCGGGACCTTCACGGGACACGTGCTGCCGCTGCTGATGAACTCGGTCGAGCGGGAGTACCAGTCGCGGCTGCAGTCCGTGGTGGTGTTGTGTCAGAGCCTCGCGCTCGTCGTGATGAACCCGGTGCTGGGCAGCCTGGCGGACGTGAACGGGGTGGGTATCACCGGTGTCTGCCTCGGCATCGGTATCGCGTCGGCCCTGATCGGACTCGTCGCACTCACCCGCCCCGTCCTTCGGAACGCCACGGTTTCCTGACCCCTGCTAGGGCTTTCCCGGGGCTCGGTAGATCCAGCCGGCGTCGCGCCACTTCTTCGCGTCGAGCGACAGCCTGGCGTCCACCACCACCGGGGTCTCCACCGCTCCCCGCAAGGCGGCCGGGTCCAGCTCGCGGAACTCGGGCCACTCGGTCAGGTGCAGGACCAGGTGAGCGCCCTCGCAGGCCTCGGCCGCGGACGCGGCGTACCGGAGTGTGGGCCGAACCCGCCGGGCGTTCTCCATCGCCTCCGGGTCGTACACGGTGACGGTCGCGCCGTGCAGCTGGATGCGCCCGGCCACATCGAGCGCAGGCGAGTCGCGGACGTCGTCGGTGCCCGCCTTGAACGCCGCGCCGAGCACGGTGACGTTCCGGCCCACCCATTCCGCGCCGAGCAGTTCGTGGGTGACGTCCACGATCCGCGCCCGCCGGTGCTGGTTGATGTCGTCGACCTCGCGGAGCAGCGTGATCACCTCTTCCACGCCGAGTTCACCCGCCCTGGCCATGAACGCGCGCAGGTCCTTCGGCAGGCAGCCGCCGCCGTACCCCGGGCCGGCGTTCAGCATGCCGCGGCCGATCCGCTTGTCGTGGCCGAGTGCGTCCGCGAGCTGGGTGACGTCCGCGCCGGTCGCGTCGGCCATCTCCGCGAGCGCGTTGATGAAGGAGATCTTCGTTGCCAGGAAGGCGTTCGCGCCGCCCTTGACCAGCTCGGCCGTGGGCAGGTTGCAGACCACGACGGGCGTGCCCTCGGCGATCGGGCCGGCGAACACCTCGCGCAGCCTCGCCTCGGCGGCTTCGGACTGTACGCCGAACACCAGGCGGTCCGGGTGCAGCGTGTCGTCGACGCCGTGGGCCTCGCGGAGGAACTCCGGCTGCCAGGCGATCTCGACGGATTCACCGGCCGGGGCCTCGGCGTGGAACCGCTTCTCCACGAGCTTCGACGTACCGACCGGGACGGTGGAGCGGCCGACCACCAGGCACGGCCGGGTCAGCAGCGGGGCGAGCATGTCGACCACCGAGTTCACCTGGGCCAGATCGGCGGCGTCGCTGCCCTCGAGTTGCGGCGTGCCCACGCAGACGAAGTGCACGTCAGCCCAGTCGGCCACCTCGCGGTAGTCCTTGGTGAACCGCAGCCGGCCGGAGTCAGTGTGCTTCTTCAGCAGTGGATCCAGACCCGGCTCGTACAGCGGGGCCTTGCCGTCGTTGAGCAGTTTCAACCGGTGCTCGTCGATCTCGACCCCGACCACGTCGAAGCCGAACTCGGCCATCCCCGCGGCAGTGTTGGCGCCGAGGTAGTTGGTGCCGATCACGGAGATCCGCAGCGGTCGCTCGCTGGTGGGCGTGCCTTCAGTCATGCGGGCGACTCTACCGATGGTGGTTATCAGCTGGTGACCGGAGCATGGCCGGCGTTCGTTCACGGTGCGCTGTTGGTCACTTTCGCAGTACTGCGGGTCCCGGTGCCGGGTGATCCGTCGTAGATTGTGACTCGTGAGTAACTCATTCGACCTGTACGCGCTGTCCGAGGAGCACCAGGCGATCCGGGAGGCCGTGCGCGACGTCTGCGACGCCAAGGTCGCCCCGCACGCCGGTGACGTGGACGAGCTGGCCGAGTTCCCGAAGGCCTCGTACGACGCGTTGAAGGCGTCCGACTTCCACGCCCCGCACATCCCCGAGCAGTACGGCGGGGCCGGGGCGGACGCGCTCGCCACTGTGATCGTGATCGAGGAGGTGGCCCGCGCCTGCGCGTCCACCTCGCTGATCCCCGCGGTGAACAAGCTGGGCTCGTTGCCGTTGCTGCTGTCGGCCTCGGACGAGGTCAAGGACCGCTACCTGCCGCCGGTGGCCGCCGGGGACGCGATGTTCTCGTACTGCCTGTCGGAGCCCGAGGCGGGTTCGGACGCGGTGTCGATGAAGACGCGCGCCGTGTTCAACTCAGCTGACGGCGGCGATTTCTATGTCCTGAACGGTGTGAAGCGCTGGATCACCAACGCCGGCGTGAGCGACTTCTACACGGTGTTCGCGGTGACTGATCCCTCCGCGCGTTCGAAGGGCATCAGTGCCTTCGTGGTCGAGAAGTCCGACGAGGGCGTGTCGTTCGGTGCGCCGGAGAAGAAGCTCGGCATCAAGGGATCCCCGACCCGCGAGGTCTACTTCGACAACGTCCGGATCCCCGCGTCCCGGATGATCGGTGACCCGGGCACCGGGTTCAGTACGGCGATGTCGACTCTGGACCACACCCGCGTGACGATCGCCGCGCAGGCGTTGGGGATCGCGCAGGGCGCGCTGGACTATGCGCTCGGCTATGTGAAGGAGCGCAAGCAGTTCGGCAAGGCGCTCGCGGAGTTCCAGGGCCTGCAGTTCATGCTCGCCGACATGGGCATGAAGATCGAGGCGGCCCGCCAACTCACGTACGCCGCGGCGGCTCGCTCGGAACGCGGCGACAGCGACCTCACGTACTTCGGCGCCGCCGCCAAATGCTTCGCCTCCGACGTCGCCATGGCCGTCACCACAGACGCAGTACAGCTCCTCGGCGGCTACGGCTACACCCACGACTACCCGGTCGAACGCATGATGCGCGATGCCAAGATCACCCAGATCTACGAAGGCACCAACCAAGTGCAGCGCATCGTGATGGCCCGGCAGCTGCTCAAGGGCCTCAGCTGACAGTTGGCAGCGACCGTCCCCGTCACACAATTAGCGTGACGGGGACGGTTCGGGTTCAGCTGTCGACGCCCAGTGCGTCGAGCAGGATCGGGAGTGAAGCGTGCAGTTCGCGCTGCCAGTACGCCCACCCGTGGGTGCCCGGTCCGTAGAAGTTGGTCGTCAGGTGCTTGGCGCCGGCGCGGTTGAGTTCGGCGGCGAGCGCGTGGTTCTGACGGTTGAAGTCGGCCTCCAGGGCGTCACTACGCCCGGGCGGGTCGAATGGTCCGGCGGTACCGTCGCCGCACGACAGGTACACAGGCAGGGACCTGAGCCGTTTCGCCAGGTAGTACGGGTCGTGTGCCTCCCAGATATCGCGCTGGGCGACCGGGTCGCCCCAGACGCGGAGCGGGTCGTTGCCCTGGCCGGCGAAGAAGCCCATGATCCGTTTCACCGACTCGTCGTTGAGCAGTGGGTGCGCCGAACCGGAGTACGACGCGACCGCGCGGAACATGCCCGGGTGCCGGGCGGCGTACAGGAGCGAGCCCTGACCACCCATCGACAGTCCGGCGACGACGCGGTTGGTGCTGGCGCCCCAGTTGTGCTCGAGCAGGTGTTGCAGTTCGACGGTGTGGAAGGTCTCCCACGCCGGGTCTCCGCCCGCGCCGTAATTCCACCAGTCGCTGTACCAGCCGTTCCAGCCGGCCTCCGGCATGACCACCAGGACCTTGCGGAGGCTGTCGATCTTCGCGATGTCGGTACCCGACCATGAGGTGTAGTTCCCACAGCAACCGTGCAGCAGCCAGAAGGTCGGCCAGTGCTGGCTGCGATCGGCGGGGTTCCAGCCGTCGGGTGTTAGCAGCCGAACCTTGACGGTCCGGCCGCCGAGGGCCTGCGACCGCACGGACAGGTCGACCAGGCGGTCCGCGATCGGCGTGACCGCGACGACTTCGGCGCCGAGGGGTGCCGGCTGGGCGGTCTCGACGGCGGGCGCCGCCGTCGTCGGGGGAGCGGCTACCGCCGGCGCGAGTGGCCAGAGGGCCAGCAGGGCTAACAGGAGCGTGATGAGCAGCGCTCGCCTGCGGGGCGCCGAGCGCCGGGCTGGTTCGGTCAGCATGGAATCACCTCTCGGGCGTAAAGGTTGCGGTGAGCCGCAGGTCGGCAGTCACCGTGCTGATGTAGCGGGAGCGGTGGGACACAGTCGAACGGGCGTGCATGAGCGACCTCCGTGGTGGTGCGGAACGGGCCCCTGGAAGGCCCTGTCGCCGGGCGGCGCCAGAAAGTTAAACCATGCGTATTACTAGCTCAAGATGCCGACTGTTCCCTTGTCGACGGGCGGTCTGATTAATGGGCTCAGCGGTAGCGAACAGGGGTTACAGACCTCCCGGGCTGACCGGAAGCTCGCAGTTCACCGTCGTGCCTTCGCCCGCCGGGCTGTGCAGGGTGAAGGTGCCGCCCAGCGCCTCGACGCGGTCCCTCAGCCAGATCAGCCCTGAGCCCAAGCGCGGGTCGGCGCCGCCGATGCCGTCGTCACGTACGGACAGCCTCAGCGTGCCGCCGGAGTTTTCCGCCTCCACCTCGACCAGCGAGGCACGGGCGTGCTGCGCCGCGTTGGTGAGCGTCTCCGAGACGACGTAGTAGCCGCCCACCTCGAGTGGCTCGGGCAGCCGGCCGTCGAGCCGCAGGTCCAGCTCCACGGGCACGGCCGAGCGCCGCGCGAGTGCTCGCAGTGCCGGCTTGAGTCCCGCGCTGGAGAGGATCGCCGGATGAATGCCGCGGCTGGTCTCTCGCAGTTCGTCGATCACCCCGAGGAGTGCTGTGGCCACGTCCGTGAGCTCGGTTCGGATGTCATCACCACTGTCGCTTGGTGCCGCTGCCACGGAACGCAGCCTGAGTGCCAGTGCGACCAGGTCTTGCTGTGCACCGTCGTCGATGTCGCGCTGGATCCGTCGCCGGGCATCGTCCGAGGCCGCGACGATCCGCGCCCGGGAGCTGAGGAGCTCCGACCGGTTCTGCGCGTTCGCGACCGCGGTGGCGACCAGGTCAGTGAACGCAGTCATCCGCTCCTCGGTGTCGAGCGGCAGCGGCCCCTGCCCTGACCCGACCGCGATCATTCCCCAGAGTCGGCCGTTGACGTGGATCGGCATGGCGACGGCGGCCCGCAGTCCCTCGCGGAGATAGGGCTCCCCTCCCGGAACGTTGCCGTAGTCATCGACGCGCGCGGGCTGGCCGGTACGCAGGACTGTTTCCGTCAGCCCGGTCGCCGGATAGCCCTCCCAGCGTTTCCCGACTCGCACGTGCGGCCCCGTCGTGCCTTCATTGGCGAGGAGTGTCGCCGTTCCGTCGAGTTCGTACCGGATCATCCTGGCGGTGCCGCTGCCGAAATGCCGGAGAGCCTCGCTCGTCGCGGCCGCGAACACAGCCTCCGGTGGCTCGCCCCGGGCGACCAGCGTGGCCAGCCGCCGCAGCGCCGCCTGGGTGTCGGCGAGTTCGTGAAGTTCGGCCTCCGCCCGTGCATTGGCGATCGCGGTCGCGACGAGTTCCGTGAACGAGGCAAGACGTGCCTCCGTGTCCAGGGGCAGCGCATGCTTATCGACCGAGCAGACGATCAGGGCGCCCCAGACGCGGCCCTGGACGATGATCGGCGCCCCGACCGCCGCCGAGAAACCCGCCTCCCGGGCAGCCACCGCAGGTCCGCCGGAGGCGTCGGCGTAGCTGTCGATCCGGGCCGGGCGGCGGGTCTCCGCGATGATGGTGGTGAGGTTCTTGCCCCCGAGCGGTTCCCGGGAGCCGACCGGAGGCATCGCCCCGCCGGTGGTTCTCCAGTTGGCGACGATGGTCGCCGTACCGTCGGACTCGTACCGGATCATCGTCGTTTGGTCGGCCTGAAGCAGTTGCCCCGCCTCGGCAGGCACTGCGGCGAACAACTCGTCCGCCGGCGCTCCGCGCGCGACCAGTGTCGCGACCCGCCGTAGCGCCGCCTGCTCATCGGCAAGCTGACGCAACTGCGTCCGTGGGGGCACGAGGCTGACGGTAGTCCGGTGCTCGGCGCGATGGCAACGCCGTCCAGGCGGCCGTTGTCCGACCCTGGGGATCCGCGGGGACGATGAAGTTGAGGAGGGGGCCGTCGCGTTCGACCGGGGCGGTCGGCCAGCGGCGACGAACCATCCTGGCGACGCGATCGTTCGCTGCGTTGACGACGAAGAGGAAGTGCTTCGCGCCGGCGTCGTAGGCGTGAGCCGCGGCCGTGGCGAGCATCCGTACTCCGAGGCCGCGGCGTTGCTCCGCCTCGCTGATCACCACCGCGAGTTCGGCCGTCGGCTCGGCGCTGTTCGCGACCCAGGCCCACATCGCGTGCCCCACGATCGAGTCGTCCCGGGTCGCCACCCAGGCGCCGCCGGTCGGGCAGAGCAACCGCAACAGCAGGGCCGGTCGTGGTGGACGGCCGATCGCCGTCTGGAAGCGGAAGTACAGGCTGTGATCGGCCAGCCCGGTCAACATCGTCGCAAGTCCCTCCGCGTCCGGCTCGCCGGCTGTGCGGATCTGCGGGCACCCCACCTGAGTCTGGTTCACGGATTCAGGGTTGCCTGGGCTGGCTGAGTCTGTCAAGAAGACTTATCCTCGGACCATGAGTGAGCTGGACACCATGCCGCAAACCAGGCCGGAAGCGATGCGGTGGTCGACGGAGAACTGCACGATCTCCCGGACGATGCAGATCCTGGGCGAGAAGTGGACGTTCCACGTGCTGCGCGAGATCTTCGTCGGCGTCCGCCGCTTCGAGGACATCCGCGCCCGGGCGGACATTCCCCGCCAGGTCCTGACCGACCGGCTCGCCGCACTGATCGAGCGCGGCCTGCTCCGCCGCCAGCCGTACCGGTTGCCCGGTCAGCGCGAGCGCTACGAATACCGGCTGACCCAAGCCGGGCTCGACCTCTATCCGGTTTTGGTCGCGCTGGTCCAGTGGGGCGACGCGTACCTTCCGCTGGATGGCGGGCCACCCCTCGTCCCGCAACACCGCGACTGCGGCGAGAAGGTCAGCGTCGTACTGCGTTGCGCAGCCGGCCACGAACCCACCCCACGCGAAGTCGCCTTCCGCCCCGGCCCAGGGGCCCAACCCCGCACCCTGGACTGATCGGGCAGCGTGAGTCGCCTCCTCGACGCCTTCGGTCGCCGCACATCGTCACAGCGCCTGGGGATGCACGCCTGCCTTGCCATCCAGGAACCACGCGTTGGTCTGCTGTGGTCAGACCGATCTATGACATAAGCAGGTGCCACCTGCTTATGTCAGCTGTTGTAGGTGCGGGTTGGTGAGATGAGGACCCTCAGACCACGGCCAGGCCGCTTCCGCGACGGTGGTCATCAGCCCTGCCGGGCCTTGAAACGAGGCTCCTTGCGGTTGATGACGTAGACCCGCCGGCCGCGACGCACGACCTGCGCGCCCTGCTTCGACTTCAGTGCCCTCAAAGACCGTCGTACCTTCATGGTGTTCCTCTCTGTCCGCTGCCCGGGTAACACGGATCAGGCCACGAATCTTCCCGAGGCTCTCAGCGGGGCGTGATCGCCAGCCCACCGCCCGGAACCTGCCATCCGGCAGGGTCAGTCGAGCCGCTTGATGGCGTCGTTGATGACTCGCTCCGTAGTGCGCGGCTGGGCGGCGGCGACGGCAAGGGCGTCCATGGTGACGACGTAGAGGTCGAGATCCTCGCGCTTGTCCAGGTAGACCGCGCTGGTGAGGTGCTCGATGTAGACGACGTCGGGAAGGTCGGCCTCGTTGAACCGCAGCAGGCTGAACGCACCGCCCGTCGCCGGGTACCCGCCCCCGTCGAACGGGATGACCTGCAGCGTGACGTTGTGCCGCCGCGACGCCTCGAGCAGGTGCTCCAGCTGCGCGCGGAACACCGCGTCGCCGCCGATGGGACGACGGAGGACGGCTTCGTCGATGACCGCCCAGAGGCGGGCGGGTCGCTTCCGGGTGAGCACCGCTTGGCGCGACATCCGCAACGTCACCAGCCGATCCACCTCCGCGGACGGCAGCGGACGGTCGCGCCCGAGCTGCACGACCGCCCGGGCGTACTCCGGGGTCTGCAGCAGGCCGGGCACGAACTGGAGCTCGAAGGTGCGGATCAGGTCCGCGGCCATCTCGAGCCCGAGGTAGGAGTGGAACCAGGTCGGCGTCAGGTCGTCGTACCGCTGCCACCAGCCGGGGTTGTTCGCGTCGCGAGCCAGCATCAGCAGCCGCTCGCGCTGCTCCGGGTCGTCCAGCTTGTAGAGCGTGAGCAGGTCGTCGACATCGCGGACCTTGAAACCGACCCGGCCCAGCTCCAGCCGGCTGATCTTGGACTCCGAACCGCGGATCGCCCAGCCCGCGTCGGTGCGGCTGATGCCGGCCTCCTCGCGAAGCCGGCGCAGGTGGGCGCCGAGCATGATTCGCAGGGCGGTCGGCCCGCCGAACGAACCCGACTCCGTCACGGTTCTCCTCAACTCATCGCTGCGTGCCCGGAGAAGGATCATTTCATGACATTCGGTGACTCCGTCCACCCCGACGCGCCCGCACAGGACGAGCCGGACCCCCTACGCTGAGTAGGGTCGATTCCGACGTACGAAAAACCCATCACCTGCGAGGTCGCCGATGCCCGACGCCACCAAAGCCCCCAGTTCCGTCCCTGTGGGCGTCGACACGAGCCGGGCGAGTATCGCCCGGGTCTACGACGCCGCACTGAACGGCAAGGACAACTTCGAGATCGACCGCGAAGTACTGCGGCAAGTCGCGACGGTGGCTCCCCAGGTGAACGACCTCGCCTGGTCGAACCGGAACTTCCTGATCCGGGCCTGCCGGTTCCTGGCCGGCCAGGCGGGCATCACGCAGTACCTGGACTGCGGATCCGGACTGCCGACCGCCGAGAACACCCACCAGGTGGTGCAGCGGCTGCAGCCCGAGGCCAAGGTGCTGTACATCGACAACGACCCGGTGGTGCTCGCGCACGGTCGCGCGCTGCTGGAGGAGAACGAGAACACGCTGTTCATCAGTGCCGACATCTTCGATCCGGAGGAGGTGCTCGGCACGCCAGAGGTCCGGGAGTTCCTCGACTTCTCCCAACCGATCGCGCTGATCCACAACGGCACGTTGCACCACTACCTCGGCGACGACGGCCCCGAGTTGATGAAGAAGTACGTCGACGCGCTGGCTCCCGGGTCGTACACGGTGATCGCGCACTTCCTCGACCCGCAGACCCCCGAGCACTCGCAGATCGCGCGGGCGATGGAGGACAGGTTCACCCACAGCCCGATGGGCAGCGGCGTGTTCCGGACCCACGACCAGATCAAGGCGATGTTCGGCGACCAGGAGTTCGTGGAGCCGGGCCTGGTGCTGTGCGACGACTGGTGGCCGGACGGCCCGCGCGTCCACCCGCTCAACCAGGTGGAGGAGTGCATCGCCGGCGGCGTCGCCCGCAAGCCCTGAAGCACTAGCTCGTCTCGGAGATCAGTACTGCGGTGGTGTTCGGCGCCAGCGCCTTGAACAGGTGCGGGTGGTCGCCCGGGTAGACGATGTAGTCGCCCGGGGTGAGCTCCACCGGTTCATCGAGCGGGCCGATCAATGCCCTCCCGGTGCTGAGGACCACGTGTTCCACGGTGCCGGGCATGTGCGGCTGGGACTCGCGACCCGGGCCGGGAGCCACGTCGAGGCGGTAGATGTCGCGGCGGGCGTTCGGTGGGCAACTCGCGACCAGTGTGGCGCGGTAGTCGGCCTGCTCGGACCGGATCGCCGGGCCCTCGCCCGCGCGGATCACCTGGACCTTGGGGCGCGGTGGTTCGAGCAGGTCGGCGAACTGGATCTCCAGCGTCACTGAGAGCGCCCAGAGCGTCTCGACGCTGGGGTTGCCGGTGCCTGACTCCAGTTGCGACAGGGTCGACTTCGCGATGCCCGCGCGCTTCGCCAACTCGGTGAGCGACAGACCCGCGCGTGAGCGTTCCCGGCGCAGCGAGGCCGCGATCACGTCGAGTGGTGCCTTGCTGTCCATCTGTGTTCGCTCCATCGGTCTACCCGTTCGGCTTGACGAACGCCCGGCTCCTGTTCATCATAAAACCCATGCGTTCGATATGGCGAACACTGGATCGCGGGTTGCTGCGCGACGTCGCGCTGGTCTGCGTGGCCGACGGCGTGGTGGGTCTGTCGTACGGCGCGATCAGCGTCGGCGGGGGATTCCAGCTCTGGGTCCCGGTGGTCCTTTCCCTGCTGGTGTTCGCCGGCGCCTCCCAGTTCCTCTTCGTCGGGATCGTCGCGGCCGGGGGCAGTCCCGTCGCGGCGGTGATCGCCGGACTGCTGGTGAACACCCGGCACGTGGCGTTCGGGCTGGCGCTCAGCGATGTGCTCGGCAAGGGCTGGCGGCGGGTGGTCGCGAGCCACCTGCTGATCGACGAGAACACCGCATTCGCGCTCGGCCAGGACGAGTACCGCCGCCGGCGCGCGGCCTACTGGGCCTGCGGGCTCGGGATCTTCGTCAGCTGGAACCTCGGTGTAGTCCTCGGCGCGGCCGCCGGCTCGGTGATCACCGACACCGACGCGTTCGGCCTGGATGCGGCATTCCCCGCCGTCCTGCTGGCCCTGGTGCTGCCCTCCTTGCGGGACCGATCGACCCGTACTGCGGTGTTGGTCGGCGTGGGGGTCGCGTTGGCGACGGCGCCCTTCCTGCCGGCCGGATTGCCTGTGCTGCTGGCGTTGGTGGGGCTGATCTTCTACCGGGCCGAGCAGCAGGCCCCCGAACCGGGGGCAGTCCGATGACGTTGCTGGTCGCGATCCTGGTACTTGCCGTGGGCACCTTTTCGCTGCGGATCGCGGGTCCGATGATGCGGACGCGGTTCGAGCTGCCCGAGCGGGCGGAGAAGGTGTTGGCGGCGGCCGCGGTCGTGCTGCTCGCCGCGTTGGTGGCGACCGCCGCGCTGACCGACGGACACGGCGCAGCGGGGATCGCCCGTCCGGCCGGAGTGCTCGTTGGCGGCGTACTGGCGCTGCGCAAAGCGCCGTTCGTGCTGGTGGTCGTGGCAGCCGCAGCCACCGCGGCGGGATTGCGGCTGCTCGGCGTACCGTGAGATCACTGCGGGCAGCTAGCGTTCGGGTATGACGAGTGACTCAGTGCAGCCCGCGCCACCTCGGCGGACCCTGATCTGGTTCGCTGTCGGTTCGTTCGTGATCGGGCTGGTCCTGGCCGGGTTGTTCGCCTGGCGGATCGTGCAGACCGCGCCGAAGTCGCCGGAACCGATCGGCGAGAGCACGGTGCACCTCGAGAAGGACGGGCTGACCGTCTACAGCTCCACGCCGGTGCTGTCGCCGACCTGCGAGGCGAAGGACTCGAACGGCTCCGACGTGCCGCTGAGCCCGGTCAGCGGGTCAGAACTGCTCACGATCAACTCCGAGACCTGGTATGTGGTCGTCCGCTCGGTGAAACCGGTGCCGCCGGGGGACTACGTCATCAGCTGCGCCGACGACGAAACCGGTACTACGTACGCAGTCGGCCCGCGCGACTCCGTCGCCGGTTTCGTCGTGTCGATCTTCGGCCTGATCGGCTCGGTCCTGATCTTCTTCGGGCTGGGCCTGGTCCTTCTGATCCTCGCCCTGGTGAGGCGCCGCCGCACCAACCGCCCGAGCAACACCTTCCCGACCTACCGAACCGGCCCCGACCCGGGCGCGGACCCACGCCCAGACGACCGACCGCAAGACAGCTGACGCTCAACCCGCGGTGTCGGTCGTTCAGGCTGCTGCTCTCGTAAGGGTTTTCGGGCGGAGGAGGAAGGCGCCGGCGTACAGGACGGCGGCGACAATGAGGAGGCCGTGGAAGCCGATCAGGAGCGCGGCGTACTCCAGGCAGCCGCCGAGCATGGCGCCGAGGAGGTTGGCGCCGAAGCTCGCGGTGCCGTCGGCCGTATCGGTGAACCGCTTGGCGAAGACCACGTTCGCCGCGAAGATCGGCAGGAACGCGATCAGCACCGCGGCCAGCGCGCGCAACCCGACCGGCATCGAGAGCAACCAGCTGTCCGGGAACACCCAGCTCAACGCCAGCCCCGCGAACAGCACGACGTACATCACCTTCAGCGGTGGTGTCTTGAACCGCCTCGTCACTTCGACGGCAGCCAGTACGGCGACCAGCACGCCGGCGAACACGATCGCGTTCACCACCCACGTGGTTCCGAACAACAGCGCGAACCCGGTGATGCTCTTGGTCTCCAGCAACATGAATCCGGCGCCCAGCAGGAAAAGGTCCGCATACGGCCGCATCCGCCGGTACGACGAGCCGCCGCCCGCGATCCCGACCCCGATCAGCCCGGCCACCAGGATCAACCCGAGCGTCACCAGGTAGAGCGACGGGATCCGGTCCGTGAACAGGTACAGGAACGGCCGGTTGTCCGTCGCAGGAGGCGGCGTGATCGCAGTCGGCCCGGCCCAGGCGGTACCGCAGGACTGGTCAGCCTCCGTCAACCCCGCGGTGATGACGGCCTGCTGGAGGTCACCGCCCTCCTTGTCGACGCAGGGGACGTGCCCGAACGCCTTCTGCGCGGTCGACGCGAGCCGGTCGATCAACCAGGTCTCGCGGTAGAAGTTGTACATCGCGAACGCGCCACCCGGCTTCAGGTGTTCCCGCGCGCTCTTGAACGCCTCCTCGGTGAACAGGTAGCTCTCCAGCCGCAGCGAGCTCGCGCCGTTCACCAGCGTCAGCGAGTCCGGCAGGGCCAGCAGGATCAGGTCGTACTTCGTGTCGGTGCGCGACAGGAACGCCCGCCCGTCGTCGATGTGGGACGACACCCGCGGGTCCTGGTACGGGTGGTCCGGGTGCCGCTCGCGGCCGATGTCGCGGATCCGCGGGTCGATCTCGACGGCGTCGACGTGCTTGGCGCCCTTGCTCAGCGCGATCGCGACGTCGGTACCACTGCCCGCGCCGATGATGAGCACGTTGTCCGGCTGCTTCCCCGCCGCGGCCCGCTGGTACGGCAGCCCGTACTGCGACTCCCACTGCAGCCTGGCTTCCGCCGGAATGGCCTGCTGGTGCGGCACACCGTTCACCGTGATCGTCAGCACCGGCGTGTTGCGGAACTCGGTCGAGCTCGTCTGCACCTTGTAGTACGGCGACCAGCTGTTCTCCGGCTGGGTGGACTCGTGGAACAGCACGCCGAGCATCACGACCAGCGGCGTGAGCACCAACGCCGCGCTGAGCGCCATGGCGGTGGTCTTGGCAGTCGTCTTGGCAGTGGTCGTGGCAGGGGTCTTGGCTTGCGGAACCATCAGCACCACGAAAGCGATCGTGACGATCAGGCCCCACCAGATCGGCGGAGCGCCGAGGAACGACAGCGCCGTGAAGGAGACGATGCCGATCAGGCTGCCGATCAGGTCGAACCGGTACGCGGTCAGCCGGGGCAGTTCGGCGAAGCACCGGCCGACCAGCTCGGCCGGTCCGGCCAGAACGACCGCAGCCGCGACGAAGATGATCGGCAGGATCACCCACACCGGCGGTCCGGTGGTGCTCAGACTGGTGAAGTAGATGACGCTCGACGAACTGCCGCGGTTGACCGTTACCGGCTTCCAGGCGATCACCGCGACCAGCAGGCCCAGCATCACCGGGGAGTAGTACGGAAGCCGCTTCGCCCGGCTGGATCGCAGGATGCCGATCCCGATGCCGAGGAACGAGCCGAGCAGCACGAAGTTCGAGAAGTAGCTCAGGTGCACGACGTTCGAGCCGGTCCAGCGGATCAGCGCGAGCTCGAGGAACAGCATCAGCGCGCTGGACGCGATCAGCCGTGTACGCACGCCGAGGGGGCTGGGCCATCGATCGGCGCTGGCCTGAGCGGGTGTGGAGGAGTCGACTGCCATGGGCGGCGACCATACCTGATCGGAAGTGGGCAGCATCACCCTTTCACGAAAATTCGCAGTACGGCGGCCGTGGCAGGCGACCGCCGTACCTGCGCAGCGTGATCAGGCCGCGGGCTTCACCAGTTGGCAGCCGGCCCTGTTCAGGTCGATCGTGCGCGTGGCGGTCAGACAGGTGTAGAGCCACCAGGTCTGCTCCCCGTAAGCCGCACCCTGATCCACCGTGATGTTGCCTGCCGCATCCACCTCGCACGGGTTGTTCACCGTGCAGCGCTGGCCGTCCTCGTTGCCGGTGTTGTTCACACCGATCACCTCACCGGTGGTGGTGCTCACCACCGGTGAACCCGACGTACCGCCGATCGTCTCGCAGCCGGGCTGGCGGTACTTGATCGAGCTCTTCCAGGTCCAGTCGCCCTCGCGCAGTTCCGGGATGGTCGCCTGCACCGAGCAGGTGTAGATCCGCTTCCAGTAGCCCGACATCACGGCCATGCCGGCGCCGTCCGCGGGACCCTGCTTGGCCAGGGTGAGCGGGCTGACGTTCAGCCGTGACTTGATCGAGGCGTAGGACTCGTTCACCTCGTACACGATCATGTCGGTCTTGGTCATCGTGCCGTAGAGGATCCGGCTGGCCCGGACGGCGCCGGCCCGGCTGGAGTCCGGCCGGAGCAACGTGATCGACCGGGTGGATGCACGGTTCACCAGCACCTGGCCCGGGTTCAGGAACCCGCCTTCGTAGCAGTGCCCGTTGGTGAGCACCAGGGCCCTGTCGGTCGACACCGACTCGGCGTACCGGACGAGCGAGGCCGAGCAGTTGCTGAGCGCGGCGATGCCGGTGAAGTCGGCGCCGGGCGCGGCTGCGGCTGCTGGCTGGGCCTTGGCTGCCGGGGATGTGGCGGCCTGGTCTGCTTCGACGGCCAGCGCCTGGCTGCCGCCGAGCAGCACTGTGCTGACCGCTATCGCGGACACGGTAAGGGAACGGAACAGTCTCATGGGCGGTTTCCTGTCCTCACGGGAAAGATTGCTTGCGATGGGTTTGCAAGCAGGGCGTAGTCACCCTAGGACTCTTCGTATCCGATCACCACGGCCGCGGGCCATTACAACTCCGTGAAATCTTCGTCCCCGCACCAGAACGGAGGTTTTCCTCCGACTCTGCGGATTTTGCACATTGTTGTAGAAATCGATCTCCCGCAGGTTCAGGACTTGTGCTTAACTCCTGAGGTTGCCTTGGGCGACGATGCCTGGGGGACTCGAGATGGGGGAAACATCTTGCGTATCACCAAGAAGGTCATTGCCGTGTCCGTCGCGGTTGTTGCGGCGGCCGGTGGGGGGATCCTGGTCAGCTCGTCGGCCGACGCGGCCGAACCTACTCCGAAGACGATCGCCGCGGGCACGCCGCTCGGCCAGGGCAGCATCACCGGCTGGCACCTGAAGGACGGCACGATCTATGGGGCCGACATCAACCCCGATGTCGTCAAATGGTTCACCGGCACGTGGGACAACACAGTGACCTCCAACAGCGTGAAGGACGGAGCGCTCGGCGAGGTCGACCTGAATGCGGCCCTCAAGGCCAAGCTGAACGCGTCCGGCCCGACGTACCTGAAGCACTGGGGTCCGCTGAACCGGAACGTACTCGGCAACGGCCGGTCCGAACTCGGCAACACCAGCACCGCCGCCCCGCTGGGCGACGGTGCGCTGAACATCGACACCCCGTCTGCCGCCGACAAGGCGTCGTTCGGCAACGAGGTCGACTTCACCGGTGACCTCGTGAAGGACATCTCGAAGCTGGGTGTCTCGGTCTACACAACCGGGGAGAACGCCGCCCGAGGCAACAACATGCCGTCGATCACGTTCGAGATCAACCCGCACATCAGTGGCAGCACCCGCACCTATTCGTCGATGGTGTTCGCGCCGAACAACAGCACCAGCAACGTCTGGACTGCGCTGGACGCCACCGATGACAGCCTCGGCAAGGTCTGGGGTCTGACGGGCGCTGACATGCCGTGCAACATCAACGGTGCCCGGTGCACCTGGACCGAGTTGCAGGCCGCACTGAACGACGGCGGCGAAGACGCCGCTGTCATCAGCCTGGCGGTCGGCAAGGGCCGGGACTACGAGTTCCACGGCGCGGTGGACAAGCTGGTCTACAACGCCAAGACCTACAACTTCGAGGCCGCCGGAGTGACCGCCAGCTAGCGGTATGCACGGCCCTGTCGCGTGGGGCGCACCCGGGGATTCCCGGCTGCGCCCCGCGCGCACGTCCAGGGGAGTTCGCCGCTCTCTCTCCGTGTGGGGGCTGTTACCCTCAGTCTCCGGATCCGCCCCGCTCGAACCATCTGACCACCCACCACGTCGTACCAGGTGGTGGGATGGGGAAGAAGGTGCACGGCGGCGCGCCTGACAAGGTGGTCGTGGTGCCATGGCCATACTGAACGACGCGATACCGGCACAGGGAGACGCCGTCCCGGGGGAGTACCGGCACCAAACGCGCCGTACGGAGAACGGAAGGACGTCATGCCGCAGGAGAAGCGTGACCTGCGCAACCTTGCTGAGCCGGTTCGGTTCAAACGTGCGCTGACGCTGCTGCTGATGACGCTGATCCTGCCCGGTTCGGCACAGATCGCGGCCGGCAGCAAGCGGGCCGGCCGCTGGGCCTGGCGGGTGATCGGCGGCATCGTCGCGATCGTGGTCTTCCTGATCCTGCTGTCGTTGGTCTGGCGGTCGGGCACGATCAACCTGCTGGTCTCGCCACGCACCCTGCGAGTGGTGCAGATCCTGATGGTCCTGCTGGCGATCGGCTGGGCCGCACTGTTCGTCGACGCCTACCGGCTCGGCCGCCCGCTGACCCTGGAACGGAACCACCGGCTGACCACGAGCATCCTCGACGGCGTCCTGGTCGTTCTGGTCGTGGGCGCTCTTTTCTGGGGGAGCACGATCGTCTCCGCCCAGCGCGACTTCGTGGCGAGCGTGTTCGGCAACGGGCAGAAGTCGAAGGCGGACAAGGGCCGTTACAACGTGTTGCTGCTCGGTGGCGACTCGGGCGCCGACCGGATCGGCACCCGGCCCGACAGCATCACCCTGGCCAGCGTCGACTCGAACACCGGCCGCACGGTGCTGATCGGGCTGCCGCGGAACATGGCGAAGGTGCCGTTCCCGGCCGGCACCGAGATGGCCAAGCAGTTCCCGAACGGGTTCGAGTGGAACAACTGCGGCCACGACTGCTACCTGAACGGCGTCTACACCTGGGCGATGGGACACAAGCAGTTCTTCCCGGGGGTGAAGGAGCCCGGTCTGCTCGCGACCCAGCAGGCGGTCGAGGGGCTCACCGGGCTGAAGGTCAACTACTACGTGCTGATCGACATCGCCGGGTTCCAGCACCTGCTGGACGCGGTCGGCGGGATCACCGTGGACGTGGGCAAGAAGGTGCCGATCGGCGGTATCGGCAGCCCGATCAAGGGCTACATCCAGCCGGGGAAGAACCAGCACCTGGACGGGTACCATGCGATGTGGTTCGCGCGGTCCCGGGCGGGCGCCAGCGACTACGAACGGATGACCCGGCAGAAATGCGTGATGACCGCGATGCTGAACCAGCTGTCGCCGCAGAAGGTGCTGACCAAGTTCCAGAGCATCGCCTCGGCGAGTAAAGAGGTGGTCCAGACCAACGTCCCGGCCGGCGAACTGGGCACCATGACAGACCTCGCGCTGGACTCGAAGAAGCTCCCGGTGTCAAGCTTCTCGCCGGTCCCGCCGCTGATCCGCACCGGCGATCCGGACTTCGGCCTGATCCGTTCCAAGGTCGCCGAGGCGATCGGTAAGTCCGAAGCGCTGGACAAGGCGGCTTCGGACGGCAACGGTAAGAAGTCGAACACACCGAGTAGCACCCCGACGAAGAAGCCGAGCAAGCCGAGTTCCACCCCGTCCAAGCCCACCACCGACGTCGAAGACGTCGCTTCGATCTGTAAGGCCTGACCTGATATGGCTCTGTCCCACTGGCCCCCGGTGTCCGTCGTGATGCCGGTCCTGAACGAGGAACGTCACCTCGAGGAAGCGGTCGGCCGCGTCCTCGACCAGGAGTACCCCGGCGAGCTCGAGGTCGTCCTGGCGATCGGCCCGAGCAAGGACCGCACCCAGGAGATCGCGGATCGGCTGGCCGACTCCGACAAGCGCATCACGATCGTGCCGAACCCGACCGGCAAGACACCGGCCGGGCTGAACACCGGGATCTCCCAGGCCCGCCACGACATCGTCGTACGGGTCGACGGCCACGGCGTGCTGACGCAGGGCTACATCACCCGGGCGGTCGAGGTGCTGACCGAGAGCGGCGCGGACAACGTCGGCGGCGTGATGGCGGCCGAGGGGCGCACCCCCTTCGAGATGGCGGTGGCCTGCGCCTACCGGTCCCGGCTCGGCCTGGGCGCCTCCACCTTCCACCAGGGTGGCAAGGCCGGACCCGCGGACACGGTCTACCTCGGCGTCTTCCGGCGTACTGCGCTGGAGCGGGTCGGGGGATTCGACGAGTCCATGCACCGGGCCCAGGACTGGGAACTGAACTATCGGATCCGCAAGACCGGCGGGCTGATCTGGTTCAGCCCCGACCTGTCCGTCACGTACCGGCCGAGGTCATCTCTGGCTGCCGTGGCGAAGCAGTTCTTCCACACCGGCCAATGGCGTCGCGAGGTGATTCGCCGGCACCCGGAGACCGCCAACAAGCGCTACCTGGCCCCGCCGGTCGCGGTGGTCCTGCTGACGATCGGCACGGTTCTCGGCATCGTCGGCCTCGCCACCGGCGTCAGTTGGCTCGACCTGGGCTTCCTGGCGCCTCTGGGCTACGGCGTGCTGCTCCTGCTGGGTTCCGCCATGGAGGGCCGCTACCTCCCCTGGAGAGCCATCTTCTGGCTGCCCCTGGTCTGCGCCACCATGCACGTCTCCTGGGGCCTCGGCTTCATCATCGGCCTCCAGGAACGTCCTACCGGCCCAGCACTGGCTCCCCACAACGCCTAGCCCTACAGCCGGAGTTTGTGATGTTGCGGGGTCAGGCCCGCACTACCAGCGGTCACGAAGTGGGGACCTTGAACACCAAATAGGGACCGCGGACACGAAATAACGTGTTCAAGGTCCCGACTACCTGTCCCAGGTCCCCACTCTTGGTCAGGGCCGCACCCACCCCGCCCTCCGCGGCCTCTTGCCGAAAGGCATCATCACGAACTACGGCTAGTCGTACTAGCCCTCGTACGCCGGCCGGCAACCCCACGCGCCTTCTCCGTCGACGCTTCCGCCCTGGGCTCCTCGGGTCGCGGAGCCGGGTGTACCGACCGACAGGAAGTAGTGCCGGCCAGGCGCGGCGTACCGCCTGAAGCGCCGGCGTGGTGAACCGATCCGGCGACCTTTACCTGTCCGTCGGTACGTCGCCCTGATGCACAAACTGATTTGCGTAGATCTTTCGCCGTGGGCGACTACCTTTCACGCGGTAACAAGCCAGGTAATCCGAGGGTTTGGCTGTTTTGCGGAGAATTCTTCTTCGCGGTGACGTTCCCCTCGACCCACAAATAGCTTCCGATCTCGGCGGCGTGCCTCCAATTCCACCAAGGGCAAACCAAGCTGTGAGGTATCACCGACGCGGCAGGGCTTGGTCCCGGTGATCCTGCCTTTCCTTCAGATGCAGCGCGATCGCCCCGGTCCAGAGCTCTCATCACCGGGTGCCGCTGGTCATATTCACCAGCAGCGCGCACCTCGTGGGCTTCTATCCGACAAGCACGACTTGGGCGCTGCTACTCAGCAGACTCTCAGAAATTCCCCTCCGATTGGGTAGCTGCCGATCTCCTCACGGCGGGGGTATATAGACCCGCTGCTAGGAGGCATTGTTAAGGCTAGGGCGTGGGGTCCATCTGCGCGTAACAAGTCCGTGCCAAGTGGGGGGAACAAACATGATTGCAAGAACACGTCGGCGCTGGGGGGATCGCTACAGGTTGATGACTGTCGTAGCCGCAGTCATCATCGCCATGCTGTCGGTAGGGATCAGTGAAGCCAACGCGCAAGGGGGCACCGGTAAGCCGCCGGTGAAGGGTGCCGTCGCACCCGTCCCACTCCAGGTGCCGCGGCTCGGTGACCCGGCCTTCACTGCTAACACGGCAACGCTGCACGGTTTCGACGTCACCGGCGTGATCAGCAACGCGGTCGCCGACAACTCCTCGTGCCCGAACGAGGCCGAGGCCAGCCGCTTCGGCGGGTCGGTGACACTCAACGGACTGGAGATCACCGTTCCCTGCAACCTGGTCATCCAGATGCCGGCCAATACCTTCACGTGGGCAGACTTCGTGACCTACCAGGGTGGCAAGGTCCCGCTCGACGGCCTCGAGTTGCAGGCAGTCGGCAACGTCGTCACGAACAACGCCGACGGGGTCACCAGGAATATCGCGGCGCTGATGTACACCTCCCAGCAGACCCTCAACGGAGGGAGCGGCTTCGTCACGGGCATCGACTACGCGAACGGGATCCTCAAGGTCGAGAACCTCAAGGGGGCGGCCGGCACGGTCAACGTGCAGATCAACGACCCGAAGACCACGGGTACGATCAAGGACGCCACCGGTGCCGACACCGGCCGGCACAGCGCCGGCCAGTCACCGGACGGGCGGTTCAGCGTCGACCAGGCCAACCCGACCATCCACGCCGGTACCGGCTACCCGATGTGCATCCCGCGTACCGACCCGACGACAGGCCCGGACGACGCGGCCTGCCCTCAGCAGAACCGGCCGGCGCGCAAGGCCACGACGGTGAACAACGCTCCGGTGCCCGCAGTGGCCGCGTGCCGACTGTTCGGTAACGCCGGCGTCGCCCTACCCGCCAGCGGCGAGCTGACCCAGACGCCTGCGAACCAGTACTGCACCGAGTTCGTGATGCCGGCCGTGCCGGCCACTGGCGTCGTTCCGGCGAACACGCCGGACCCGCGGCAGCAGGCACCGTTCGAGATCGGCGATTACGTCAGCTTCGCCGGCACCAGGGTGGCGCTTCCGCTCGTGGACGGCTCGACCGTGGACGGCATCTCCGCGCACACCATCGAGGCCAACCTGGGCATCTACACCCAGCCCGGCACCCAGCCCAGCTACCTCGCGATCGGCGAGTTCGGGGTCGGTACCGGTGACCCGGTCGCGAACGGCGTCAACGGCGCCGCTCAGGAGGCCCAGAATCGCATCTTCCTGGAGGCCTCCACGACCGACGTCAAGACCCCGGTCGACATCTACTACCCGCAGGTCGACCCGAGCACCGGCGCGATCAAGAACCGTTGGGTGACCCCCTACGAGATGACCGGCGAGAACCAGACGCCGGCGATCGCGGGAGACCCGACGGGTGGCCTCACGACGCAGAACACCGGCCCGCAACCGCAGCGGGCCAGGATCCGGGCCACCAAGGCCGTGCTCCTGCTGCTGAACCAGCCGACCCGGACGGTCCGGGTGGCAGTCCGCACGCTGTGCAAGCCGAAGGCCGTGTCGGCGACCGATCCGACCATCGACCAGGCCGCGCTGGACGCCTGCCTCAACAACGCCCCCGTGGTGGCGAACGGTCTCCAGGCCGGGGAGTACACCGCTCCGGTGTTCGAGTACATCTTCCCGGAGAACGTGAAGCCGGGAGACCCGCTGGTGGCGAACGACCTGTGGCAGCTGCCCTTCCTCCGCAACGGCGAAGGGGCGACCACGGCGTCGGCCATCGGCCCGAGCGTCGGGGCGCTGACGCCCAGCCCGTGGTGAGCTGAGCGATCCGCACCACCGGTTGACGGGATCGGGGGGCCTTCCGGCCTCCCGGTCCCGTCAGGCTGCAAGGGGAGGAACTACGGATGCACACCAAGAGATCCGCGTGGGCAGCCGCCGTCGTGCTCAGTGTGTTGCTCTGCGCGAGTTGCGGTTCGACCCCGCAGCGGGCCGTCGCGCCGGCTCCCGCCATGACCACCGCCTCAGCTCCGACGCCGAACGGCGGTCGTCATGGCGGTCGTCATGGCGGTGGCGGTCCATCAGACGCCGCGGGGCGGCCTCAGCCCGCAGGCCTGCCGACCGCCTGGCCCGCCGACGTCTCCCTGCCGGCAGGCCCGATCCAGTACTCCACCGGCGGACCGGGCGGCTGGAGCGTCGAGCTCCTGATGAACGGTACGGCTGACGAGGTGACGAGGTCGACTGCCGACTTCTACACGGCGGCCGGCTTCACGCGCGAGTCCCCGACCACGTTCCGTCGGCCGCCCTACAAGCTCGTCCTGGCGACGGCGAGCCGCGACCACAGCGCGACCGACACGTATCTGGTCGTGACCGTCACTACTCCGTAGCAGGCTTAACTGTGCGCGGTCCGGAAAGCGGTCGGATGGGGGGCTTCCTGGCACGTCATCGGCTGTCACTCAGCGTTTGCCGGTGGCTTCCTGGTTGTAGGCGTCTACGACCTCTTTGACATCGCCGTCCATGCGAAGAATGCCCCTGTCGAGCCAGATGGCGCGGTTGCAGGTGTCCAGGACGACGTCGAGGCTGTGGCTGACCAGGAAGACGGTGCCGGCCTCGTCGCGGAGTTGCTTGATCTTCTGCTCGGAGCGGACCCGGAACTCGGCGTCACCGGTCGCCAGGGCCTCGTCGACGAGCAGGATGTCGTGGGTCTTGGCGGAGGCGATCGCGAACTTCAGCCGGGCCGACATGCCGGACGAGTACGTCGACATCGGCAGGTCGATGAAGTCGCCGATGCCGGAGAACTCGACGATGTCGTCGTAGCGCTCCTCGATCTCGGCCGCGGACATGCCCATCGCCAGACAGCCCAGTACTACGTTCCGGTCGCCGGTGAGGTCGTTCATCATGGCCGCGTTGACGCCCAGCAGGGACGGCTGACCGCCGGTGTAGATCGCGCCGGAGGCGGGCGGCAACAGGCCCGCGATCGCCCGCAGCAGGGTCGACTTGCCGGAGCCGTTGCGGCCGATCAGGCCGATCGCCTCGCCCTTGTACGCGGTGAAGCTGACGTTCTTGACCGCGTGCACCTCGCGGATGGTCGGGCGGTCCTGGCGCTTGAGGATCCGGCGGAACGCGCTCGCGGCCGTGCCCTTGCCGCCGGTGCCGGCGGTCACCTTGTAGATGATGTTGACGTTGTCGGCGATCACAGTGGGGACAGCATCCGAGGCCGGGGCCGGAGCCGCCGGAGTCGGAGCTGCCGTCTCAGCCACGGCCATACCTGTCCTCCGCACGCCAGAAGTAGATGAATCCGCCGACGACCGAGATCCCGGCCCAGATGATCGAGATCTCCCAGGCGTGCGGTAGCTGGTTCTTGACGTGCTCTTCGAGCACCGCACGGCGGGCGACGTCGATGTACGCCGAGATCGGGTTGAGCGACAGGACCTGGATCACCCAGCCGGGGGCGTGCAGCCCCTCCAGCTTGGCCGGGATCGAGAAGAAGATGCCGGACGCGTACAGCCAGGTCCGGGTGATGAACGGCAGCAGTTGGCTGATGTCGCTGAGGAACGCGCCGAGCCGGGCGAAGACCAGGGTGGCGCCGACGTTGAACAGCGTCTGCAGGAACAGGGCCGGGACCAGCAGGAGCCAGTGCCAGTTCGGCCCGGTGGTGAAGCCCACCATCGCGAGCAGGATGGCCATCGAGAGGAACATCTGGTTCAGCTCGTTCACCACGTAGGCCAGCGGCAGCGTGGCCCGTGGGAAGTGCAGGGTGCGGATCAGGGACATGTTCGCCGAGATCGCGCGGGACCCCTCGGTCATCGACCGCTGCGTGTAGGTGAACACGAACATGCCGCAGATCAGGAACGCGGCGTAGTTCGGGATGCCGTTCTTGGTGCCGAGCAGGACGCCGAACGCGAGGTAGTAGACGCCCGCGTTGAGCAACGGGGTGAGGACCTGCCAGATCGAGCCCAGCCGGGCCCCCGCGTAGACGGCATAGGTACGGGCCCGGGCGTAGCTGACGATGAACTGGCGACGGCCCCACAGGTCACGAAGGTAGGTCCGGAGCGGCGGTCGTGCCGAACTCCTGGACAACCCATAGCGCTCGGCCATTGCCGCCAGTTCAGCGGTCTTGGCCGACTCGGCGGCGGTTGACATGCGGGCCAATCTACTGGGCCAGGGCCCAAGATCTGACATCGGAGCCCCCTGAACCGTTTCAGGCGCGTCGCAGGCCGCACACCGCGTCACCGCAATCGCTCGGTGACGCAGCGATCGCCGTCAGTCCTTGACCTCGCGAAGCCTGCCCGTCTCCACCTCGTAGACGAAGCCGCGGACCGAGTCCTTGATCGGGATGAAGGGGTCCGCGGCGATCCGCTGCAGCGATTGCCGGACGTCCTCCTCGACGTCGGGGAACGCCTCCGCCGACCAGTCCGGCTTGAGACCGGTCTCGGCCTGGATGGCGGCCTTGAACTCGTCGTCGGTGAAGGTCAGCATGCCGCAGTCGGTGTGGTGGATCAGGATGATCTCCTTGGTGCCGAGCAATCGCTGACTGATCGCCAGGCTGCGTCGCTCATCCGCAGTGATCACGCCGCCGGCGTTGCGGATCACGTGGGCGTCACCCTCGGACAGGCCGAGCAGGCCGTACGGGTTGAGCCGCGCGTCCATGCACGCGACCACGGCGACGTGCTTGCCCGGAGGCAACGGCAGGTCGCCCTTGTCGAAGTTCGCCGCATACCGCTCGGCGTTGGCGAGCAGTTCGTCGGTCACGCTCATGGTGCACCTTCCAGAACAAGTTGACTAAGCCAATAGACAAAGCTAACTTTTCCGCGTCGTTCCGTGCAGCCGTCCCAGCCCGTGGACGCTCAGGCGACCAGGCGGGAGCGCAGTACCGCTAGTTGCTCGGTGGTCAGGCCGCCGTGGCGCAGGTAGGCCTCAGGGCCGCCGTAGGCCTTGTCGAGGTGGTCGAGGATGGCGACCAGCGACTCCGCCCGGGTGTCGCGGAACTCGATCATCTCGGGGTGCAGGGACGCATCCGGCTCGGCAGCGAGCTGCTCGGCCAGGTAGGGAGCGAGCCGCTCCTGGGTGAGGAAGTAGTCAGCGACGATCTCCTCCTCCGGTACGCCGGCCACGCTCAGCGCGAGGGCTACCACCATGCCGGTGCGGTCCTTCCCGCCGTAGCAGTGCACGACCACGGCCCCGTCGGGTGCCTCGGCGATCGCAAGCACCGCGGCGGCGAAGAGCTCCGGATGGAGGTCGAGCATGGCGATACAGGCACCGACGATGGTGGTCGCGCCCGCGTCGGGATCCGCCGGGTCCGCTAGCGGCATGTGCAGGCCCAGCAGGTCCTCGGTGAACGGGGTCGGGAAGCCGGTGAGCTCCCCTTTCGAGCGCAGGTCGAGGACGCGGCTCACCCCGGCCCGCCGGACCACCTCGACGCCTTCGGGGGACAGGAACTGCAGGCTGTCCGCACGGATCAGGGCGCCGTCGCGGATCCGCCCACCATCCGCCGTCGGCAGCCCGCCGACATCGCGGACGTTGCGACAGTCGGGCCAGTCGAGCTGAGGGCTCACAGGATCCTCCAGAGGGTCGGCTCGCCTCGATCCTCGCTGGTGGAAGGGCCTCAGTCGAGGACGACGCCCTCGGGCATGGCCGCCCCGTCGGAGCTGATCCGGGCGTAGGCGTGGTCGTTGAAGGCGGCGACCTTGTCCGCGATCCGGGCCGGGGTCAAGGACGACTCCTCCAGCACGGTGATCCGGCCCGGCCGGGTCTGCGGCGCGTAGTCGACGATGGCCGCGAACTCCTCCAGGCTGAACCCGAGGTCCGACGGCCGGACCGGCAACTCGTGCCGGTGCAGGCAGTCCACGGTCGCGTGGAACCGGTCGAGATCGCCGCGCAGGAACCACGCGAACGCGGCCCCGAGCCCGACCTGCTCGCCGTGGTACCCGCGCCGCTCGGGGTGCAGCAGGTCGATCGCGTGCGAGATCTCGTGGCAGGCGCCGGATGAGGGCCGCGACGTACCGGCGACGACCATCGAGATGCCGGACAGCACCAGTCCTTCCGCCAGCGTGGCGAGGAAGCTGTCCTCGAGGATGCCGCCCGGGTGGTTCATCACGGCCTGCGCCGCGGTCCGTGCCAGCGACACCGCGAGTCCGTCGATCTCCTCGCCCCGCAAGGCGTGCGCGGCCTCCCAGTCGGCGATCGCGGAGAGGTTCGAGACGATCTCGCCGATCCCGGACCGGACCGACCTTGGCGGCGCCTGCGCGATCAGATTCAGGTCGACGAGGACGGCGATCGGCGCCGGTACGCCGTACGAGCCGCGACCGGCGTCGTTGTCGAGCGTGCTGATCGGCGAGGCGATGCCGTCATGCGCGAGGTTGGTGGCCACCGCGACCATCGGCAGGCCCAGCCGGGCGGCGGCGAACTTGGTCACGTCCAGCACGGTGCCACCGCCGACGCCGACGATCGCGTCGTACCGCTGGGAGCGGACCTGCTCGACCAGCTGGATCGCCGCGTTGATCGTGCCGCCCCGCACCGAGAACCAGTCCGCCCCGGCGAGCCCGCCCGCGAACGCCTCCTGCACAGTCGGCCCGTACGTCGAACCGACCGCGATCGCCACCCGGCCGGAGGTGGAGATCCGTTGGTCGGCGAGGATCGTGCCCAGCTCGGCGAGAGCACCGCGGCGTACCTCGACGACCAGCGGCGCGGTGATCATCCGGGCTAGGAGGGGCATACGATCTCTCGCGCCCTGGCCAGGTCGTCGTGGTTGTCGATCTCGACCCAGTCGACCCTGCCGATCGGGGCGACATCGATCCGCCGGCCCCGGTTCGCGAGTTCCTGGTAGCCGTCCTCGTAGTACAGGTTCGGGTCGCGTTCCCAGGTGGTGCGCAGCGCGTCCGCCAGATCCTCAGCGGCCGCCGGCTCGACCAGGGTGAGCCCGATGTACTCACCCGTCGCGTCGGCCGGTTCCATCAGCTTGGTGATCCGCTCGACCCCCTTCTCCGCAGACCAGATCACCTTCATCTCCTCGTCCGCCAGCGGCTTCTCGGCGTCCAGGGCGAGGATGATCCGCCGGCCGTCGCCGCGAGCCTCCAGCAGGGTGTGCTCGACCGACACCGGGTGGACCGTGTCGCCGTTGGCCAGCAGCATCCCCTGGCCGAACAGATCTCGCGCGCACCAGAGGGAGTAGGCGTTGTTCCACTCCAGGGCCTTGTCGTTGTAGACCAGCTCGAGGGTCACGCCATACCGGCTCTCCAGCTCCTTGCGCCGGTCCTCGATCGCCTCCGCGGCGTACCCGACCACGATCGCCACGTCGGTCAGCCCGACCGACGCGAAGTTCGCCAGGGTCAGGTCGAGGACGCTGGTCTTCGCGTCGATGGGCACGAGTGCCTTGGGCAAGGTGTCGGTATAGGGACGCAGGCGGCGCCCGGCTCCCGCGGCAAGGACGAGTCCGATCATCCGAGGATGCTACTGCCCGCCGACCCGGTTGGGGGCTGATGAGAGGATGCCGGACATGACATGGCTCGTGACTGGTGGTGCCGGGTACATCGGGGCGCATGTGGTGCGCGCGTTCCAGGCTGACGGGATCGACGTCGTCGTGATCGACGACCTGTCCAGCGGGAAGCCGGAGTTCCTCGTGCCAGGGGTGCCGTTCGTCGAGGCGAACCTGCTCGACGGCGAGGCGACGCGCAAGGCGCTGGCCGGGGTCAGCGGCGTGGTGCACCTGGCGGGGTACAAATACGCCGGGGTCTCGGTCGAGAAGCCGATGCACACCTACACCCAGAACGTCACCGCGATGGTCTCGTTGCTGAACGCGATGGCGGACACAGGCGTTGAGAACATCGTGTTCTCGTCCAGCGCAGGCGTCTACGGCACGCCCAAGGACGAGGTGGTGACCGAGCAGACCGCCCCGGATCCGCAGAGCCCGTACGGTGAGACGAAGCTCGTCGGCGAGTGGTTGCTCCGGGACGAGGCGAAGGCCGTCCCGCTGAACCACACCTCGCTGCGGTACTTCAACGTGGTCGGCTCCGGCGACCCGAAGGTGTACGACGCGAGTCCGTACAACCTGTTCCCGATCGTCTGCAACCTGCTGACGCAGGGGAAGATCCCGCAGATCTACGGCACGGACCACCCGACGCCGGACGGCACGTCCGTCAAGGACTACGTGCACGTGGCCGACCTGGCTCGGGCGCACGTGGCCGCGGCGCGGGCCCTCGACTCGGGCAAGACGCTCGAGCCGGTCTACAACCTGGGCAGCGGGACCGGGACGTCGGTCCGCCAGATCATGGACGCGGCCCGTCGCGTCACCGGGATCGACTTCACCCCGACCGAAGGACCTCGTCGCCCGGGCGACCCCTCTCGGGTCGTTGCCTCCGGCGAACTCGCCGCGCGCGACCTGGAGTGGAAGAACACCTACACGGTCGACGAGATGTTCGCCTCCGCCTGGGCGGCCTGGCCGAAGGGCTGAGCGACAGCATCGAAGCAGGCTGTCGGGATGGTGAGGGAGAGCTCCGTCGCCTCCGAGCGACGGTTCAACTCGGCCTGCAAAGCTGTGAAGACCCGGTCGGTGTCCTCGGCCGGCACGATCGACTTCCACCCGTCGAGGAAGCCCAGCCGGATGAAGTAGTGGTTCAGGAGTGCGGTGCCGTCGGCGAAGCGCATCCGGAACGAGCTCTCCACGAAGCTCGTGACGAATCCCGCGGCCTCCAGCAGGGCCGCGGTGCTGCCGATGGTCGCGCGGTGGTCGATGTGCCGGTCAAGCGGCACGAGGTCGAGGCCGAACTGGTCGAGCACCTGCCGGTAGGCGTCGTAGAACTCGGCCATGTGGCCCACGAGGTTGGTGCTCAGCAGCAGGCGACCACCTGGCCGTAGTACGCGATGGCATTCGGAGAGGACTCTTGCCGCGTTGTCGAAGTTGTTGATGCCGAGGTTGGACACCACCACGTCGACCGACCCGTCCGGCAGGGCGAGCTCCGCAGCGTCCGAGATCACCAGCTCGACATTCGACAACTTCAGGTAGTCGACCTTCCGTCGCAGCACGGCCATCGCCTCCGCCCACGGATCGACCGCGATGATCCGCGACTCGCTGCCACACCGCTGGGCGAGCTCGACGGCGAGAAAGCCTGTGCCTGCGCCGATGTCGACCACCGTCTGCCCACGGCGGAGCGGCACGTGCTCGAGGATGAGCTGCCCGAACGGCGCCGACCACAGCGGCAACTCGTCATAGTGGTTCGCGATCTCGTCATCAGCCGCCAACGCGACCTTCATTTCCTCCACCCATCGGACCCTACGCGCCGAGAGAGTCGGCGATCAGGGTGCCGACCTGGGCCAGTTCGATCAGGAAGCCGTCGTGGCCGTAGGGGGATTTGATCAGGTGGAGGGGGCCGGCGTCGGGGTAGGCATCGACCAGTTCGCTGGACAGGCGGGCTGGATAGAGGCGGTCGGAGTCGACCGCTGCCACCACCAAGCGTGACTTCAAGCCGTGCAGGGCAGCCTCTAGGCCGCCGCGGTCCCGGCCGATGTCGTGGCTGTTCATCGCCCGGCTGAGCACGACGTACGAGCCCGGATCGAAGCGGGCGGCCAGCTTCGCGGCGTGGTGGTCGAGATAGGACTCGACCGCGAACCGCCCGTCGCCCTGCGGTCTGCGCCCGAACCGGGTGGCCAGCTCGTACTCCGATCTGTACGTGACGTGGGCGATTCGCCGGGCGATGCCAAGTCCCGCGACCGGCGCGACGCCCTCGGTGTAGTAGTCGCCGCCGAGCCAGAACGGGTCGGACTCGATGGCGGCGAGCTGAGGTGCACACCACGCGATCTGCTCCGCCGTGGCGTAGCCGGTCGATGCCAGTACCACCGCGGTCACCACCCGGTCGGGGAACATCAGCGGCCATTCCAGCGCGCGCATGCCGCCCATCGAGCCGCCGATCACCGCGGCCCAGCGGTCGATGCCGAGCACCGACGCCAGCCCGGCCTCCGCTGCCACCTGGTCCCTGATGGTGATGGACGGGAACCTGCTGCCCCAGGGTTTGCCGTCCGGGCCCGGGGACGACGGCCCGGTGGTTCCCTGACAACCGCCCAGCACGTTGGCGGCCACGACGTACCAGTCGTCAGGATCGAGGTACTCGCCCACCAGGCCGTCCCACCAGCCCGGGGTCGGCTGCCCCGGGCCGGCAGGGCCGACGACGTGCGCGTCCCCGGTCAGGGCGTGGCAGATGAGGACGGCGTTGTCCCGGGCGGCGTTCGGCCGTCCCCAGGTCTCGTACGCGACCTGTACGCCGGGCAGCGTGCCGCCGCTGTCCAGTTGGAGCTCCCCGACCTGGGCGAACCGCCGCGCGGCGACAGGATCGCCCGCCCGCCACCCGCCGGCCACCTGACCTGGTGGGCCGGCGGACGGACGATCCCGGCTCATCAGTCCGGTCCTCAGGCCGACTTGGCGGCGGCGAACCCGACTTCGAGGTCGGCCAGGATGTCGTCGATGTGCTCGATGCCGACGGCGAGCCGGACCAGGCCTGGTGTCACCCCGGAGGCGAGCTGGTCCTCGGCCGACAGCTGGCTGTGCGTGGTCGAGGCCGGGTGGATCACCAGCGACCGGACGTCACCGATGTTGGCCACGTGGCTGTGCAGCTGCAGCGCGTTGACGAACCGCTTGCCCGCGTCGATGCCGCCCTTGATCTCGAAGGCGACCACGGCACCCGCCCCGCGCGGCGCGTACTTCTCGGCCAGCGCGTGCCACGGCGACGACGGCAGGCTCGCGTACGCGACGCCGTCCACCTCGTCGCGCGCCTCCAGCCACTGCGCCACCTTGATCGCGTTGTCCACGTGCCGCTCGATCCGCAGCGACAACGTCTCCAGACCCTGCGCGATCAGGAACGCGTTGAACGGCGAGACCGCCGGGCCGAGGTCGCGCAGCCACTGGACCCGCGCCTTGAGGATGTACGCGAGGTTGCCCAGCTCGCTGCCGACGCCGAGATCCCGGCCGTAGGTGAGCCCGTGGTAGCTCGGGTCCGGCTGGTTGAAGCCAGGGAACCGCTCGGGGTCGGCCGCGTAGTCGAACTTGCCGGAGTCGACGATGACACCGGCGATCGCCGTACCGTGCCCGCCCAGGTACTTCGTGGCGGAGTGCACCACGACGTCCGCGCCGTGCTCGATCGGCCGGATCAGGTAGGGCGTGGCGACGGTGTTGTCGACGACCAGCGGGACCCCGTAGGAGTGGGCGATGCCGGCGACTCCCTCGATGTCGAGGATCTCGCTCTTCGGGTTGGCGATCGTCTCGGCGAAGAACACCTTCGTGTTCGGGCGGATCGCCGCCTGCCAGGACTCGAGGTCGTTCGGGTCGTCGACGAAGGACACCTCGATGCCGAGCTTGGGGAACGTGTAGTGGAACAGGTTGTACGTGCCGCCGTACAGGCTCGGGCTGCTGACGATGTGGTCGCCGGCCTCGGCGACGTTCAGCAGGGCCAGGGTTTCCGCCGCCTGGCCGGACGAGACCAGTAGCGCGGCCGTGCCGCCTTCGAGGCTGGCGACGCGTTGCTCCACCGCATCCTGGGTCGGGTTCTGGATCCGGGTGTAGATGTTGCCGAACTCCTGCAACCCGAACAGGCTGGCCGCGTGGTCGGTGCTGTCGAAGGTGTACGACGTGGTCTGGTAGATCGGCAGCGCCCGTGCCTTGGTGGTCGGGTCGGAGGTCTGGCCGGCGTGGATCTGGCGGGTCTCGAAAGACCAGTTGGGAGTGTTATCGCTCATCGAACGGTCCTGTTCTCGGGTGCGACGGCAGCACCGATCCGCTCGCGAGCCCGTGACCGGGCAGCGAGCCGATCGGCAACGCCTGGTGGATTAAAGGGGATTTACCGCAGTGGCAAAGCAGGTGCTAGCGGCAACAACACTCGGCCATGGCTGCTCCTGATGTCCCCGGGCTGCCGCTGACGGACCGCCCTCGTATAAAAGACCATAAGCTCACTAGACATTCACTGCGGGTGACCGTCCACGATGTGAACGCCACGGCGCTCAGGCGTCGCGTCGAACAGGGCTGCCGACTTCGGCTGGCAATCAGTGCGAACGAGCCTCAAGGGGACCGGCTCTCGTCATTCCTTGTGGAAGGGGCCCTGCGGAGTGAGGTCGAGCAGGCCGGGCCCGGTCAGGACACCGCCCTCGACAGGCAGCGTGTGGCCGGTGATCCAAGCGGCGTCGTCGGAGGCGAGGAAGGCGACGGCGGCCGCGATGTCCTCGGGCTCGCCGACCCGGCCCAGCGGGTACATCTTGGCGAACTTCTCCAGCGTGCCCGGCTGACTGTCCCAGTTCGGGGTCCGCACGGTGCCGGGGGCGACCACGTTGAAGCGAACCCCGCTGGTCCCGTAGCGGGCGGCGAAGTTCTGCGTCATCGCGACCTGGCCTGCCTTGGCCGCGGCGTACTCGACGTTGCCGAAGGCTGCCAGCCCGTTCACCGAGCTGATGGTGACCACGTTGCCGCGGGTCTCGATCAGGTGCGGGAGCGCGGCCTGGATGCACTGTGCGGCGCCGACGAGGGTGAGATCGAGTTGGCGGTGCCAGTCCTCGACCGTGGTCTCCTCGGGCAGCGAGTTGATGATGCAGCCGCCGGCGTTGTTGACCAGTACGTCGAGCCGCCCGAACCGCTCGACCCCGGCCGCCACCGCCGCGTCGATGTCGGCCCGCGACGTGACATCGACCCGCACCGGCAGGGCGCGGTCGCCGAGCTCGGCCGCCACCTCGGCGACCTTTTCGTCCTGCAGGTCGGTGACGATCACCGAGCCGCCCTCAGCCGCGATCCGGCGCGCGATGGCCGCCCCGATCCCCTGCGCCCCAGCCGTGACCAGCGCTACCCGTCCCTCAAATCGCTGCACTCAGCTCTCCCCAATCACTTGATCGACCTTCTCGTCCGCGATCCGCCGGTCCAGCTTGGACTCGTCGAGGTTGCGGCAGAGGACGATCGAACCACCTCCGGAGATCACCCCGACGAGCAGCCCGATGCCGTCCGGCGCGACCAGGTTCTTCGTGGTCAGCACCCGCTCGCCGATCGGCTTCGCAGTACCGATCAGGTCGGCGTGCGTGCTTTCGTCGTACGCCGGGGAGCCGGGCGCGGGGGGATCGAACGGCACGAACAGGTCCGGGTGGTTGTAGACCTCGGCGCCGTAGTCGTGCACCCCGGCCGGCAGCGGCTCGCGGAACCGCCCGCCCAGCGGGAGCAGGGCGGACGCGATGGTCTCCCGCGCGCCGCGGATGCCGAAGTCGGGGCCGGTGACCGCCAGCGTGCCCTCGCCTGTGGTCACGGCGGCGCCGACAGACCAGGCGGATAGCGCCCAGACGACGCCGAGCCAGTGCGGCGGCAACCCGATCGCGACCGTCTCGCCGGTCTCCAGGTCGTACTCGTCGACGAGCAGGTTCGCCGTCTTGGCGACCCAGTTGGCGGTGGTCAGCGCGCTCAGCTCGATCCGCTCGCCGGACGCGTCGTCGTAGTACGTCAGAAAGGGGCCGGCGCCGTCGCGGCGGACCGCGGCGCTGAACAGGTCGGGCAGGGTTCCGGTCACTGGGTCACCCTACGTTCGGGCGCCGACGTATCTTGGTGAGGGACTCCGGAAAGAAGGACTTGTCATGGTGTCACTGCTGGCGCTGCCCGAAGGCGGCGAGTGGATCATCATCCTCATCGTCGTGGTGCTGCTGTTCGGCTCGAAGAAGCTGCCCGAACTCACCCGGAACGCGGCGAAAGCGATGGTCGAGTTCAAGAAGATCACCAACGGCAAGGACGACGATCCCGTCGCCGCCAGTCGGGAAGCGGACGAAGCCGGGAAAGCCGACAGGCCGGCGAAGCCTGACAGCGGCACCCTGCCGACCTGACTAATCCGGCGCGCTGACCTCGGTGGCCACGGTTCTCAGCGACCAGGGAGACGCTGAAGTCTCGTTGGAGTCATGGCCGTCCGCGACGGCAAGGTGCTGCCCTGGCGCGGTGACTCCGCCGGCGCATGAACCCCGCGGTCTTCCGGCGCCCGCGCTCCTCGTAAAGTCGGTACATGTTGATCGTGGTCGGCCTGGCGCTGATCCTGGTGCTGACCGTTGCCACTGGCTACTTCGTGGCACAGGAGTTCTCCTATGTCGCGGTCGACCGGAACCGGCTGCAGAGCCTGGCCGAGGCAGGTGACGCCGCCGCGGCGAGGGCGCTGAAGGTCACCTCACGCCTGTCGTTCGTGCTGTCGGGGGCACAGATCGGGATCACCGTGACCGCGCTGCTGGCCGGCTATGTCGCGCAGCCCTACCTGGGCAAGGGCTTGGAGAACCTCCTGGATACCGCGGGCCTGCCGGACGGCGTGAGCCTGTCGATCTCGGTGATCCTGGCGTTGCTGCTGGCAACGATCATCCAGATGGTGCTGGGCGAGCTGGCGCCGAAGAATCTGGCGATCGCCCGGGCCGAGGCGCTGGCGCTGCGGTTGTCCCGGTCGACCCTGACGTACCTGACCATCGCCGGCCCGCTGATCCAGCTCTTCGATGCCACCTCCAACCGGATCCTGCGACGACTCGGCATCCAGCCGGTCGAGGAACTGTCGCAGGGCGCCACCGCGCAGGACCTCGACCGGATCATCGCCACGTCGTACGAGCAGGGTCTGCTGGACCAGGACACTACCCGGCTGCTCGATCGGGGCCTGGATTTCCGCGGCCGGATCGCGGGCGAGGTGATGGTCCCGCGGGTGGACGTGGTCACCGTGCACGAGGACGACCCGCTGACCCGGGTGGTCGAACTCCTCGACACCGGCCACAGCAAGTTCCCGGTGGTCGCCACGTCGGTGGACGAGGTCGTCGGGGTGATCGGGATCGGCGATGTGGTCGAGGTTGAACCGGCCGACCGGCACCACGTCACCACCGGATCGGTCTCGTCGCCACCCGTGCTCGTGCCGTTCACGCTCCCAATGCCCGCAGTACTGGAACAGCTCCGTACTGCGCACCGGCAGCTGGCGATCGTCGTGGACGAGTTCGGGGGATTCGCCGGCGTGGTCACGCTCGAGGACATCGCCGAGGAGCTGGTCGGCGAGATCCGCGACGAGGACGACCTGCCCGAGCCGGAGCTGGTGCGGAACCCGGACGGCAGTTGGCTCCTCCCGGGCCGCTGGCGGCTCGACCAGGTGGCCGAAGAGACGGGGATCCAGCTGCCCGAGGACGACGACTACGACACCGTGTCCGGGTTGATCATGGCCCGGCTCGGCCGGATACCGGTCACCGGCGATGAGCTGTTCGTGGAGCTGCCGCAGGGGTTCGACCACGACGGACGGCCGCTGCCGGCCGAGCAAGCTCACTTGACGGTGCTGACCGTACTGCGCCACGTGCCCGGCCTGGTTCAGCTGGAGCGGGTGAGATGAGCACCACGATCGCGCTGCTGGTCTCGCTGCTCTTGCTGATCCTCAACGGCTTCTTCGTCTCGGCCGAGTTCGCGCTGGTCGCCTCCAAGCGGTACCGGCTCGAACAGACGGCGGCGAACGGCAGTCGCGCGGCCCGGGCCGCGATCGCCGGCATCAGCGAGCTGTCCCTGATGCTCGCGGGCGCGCAACTCGGGATCACGCTGTGCACACTCGGCCTCGGCTCATTGGCCGAGCCGGCTGTCGCGAACCTGCTGCATCCGCTGTTCCAGCTGGTCGGCCTGCCGGCGGGTCTGGCGCACGCGATCGCGCTGATCATCGCGGTCGGTGGGATCGGCTTGCTGCACGTGCTGTTCGGGGAGATGGCGCCGAAGTCCTGGGCGATCAGCGATCCGGAGCGGTCGGCCTTGCTGCTGGCGTTGCCGTTCCGGGGCTTCACCTACGTCTTCCGGCCGCTGCTGCTCGTGCTGAACACGCTGGCCAACGCATGCGTCCGGCTGCTGAAGGTGACGCCGCAGAACGAGTTGGCGAACGCACACGGGCCGGACGAACTGCGTCTGCTGATCCAGTCTTCACGCGAACAGGGGACGCTCGACGCGGCCGAGCACGATCTCCTGACGGCCATGCTCGCGTTGCAGAACACGACGGTCGCCCAGGTGATGACGCCCACCTCCCGGCTCTCGACAGTGCCGGCCTCGGCCACTGCCCGCGAGGTCGAGCTGGTCAGCCTTCGCGAGGGCCGGTCGCGGCTCGCGGTGGTGAGTACCGGTACCGAGATCTGCGGGATCGTGCACGTCCGCGACGCGGCCCGGGCGACGACCCGCGGAGGAGACACGCTGCGCGCGTCCGACCTGATGACCGAGCCGCTGCGCCTGCCGGCGGACACCCCTGTGGCGGCAGCGATCCGGATCATGCGGGAGAAGCGGTCGCAACTGGCGGTTGTCCAGGGCGCCGAAGGCCCGGTCGGTGTGGTCGCGCTGGAGGACCTGCTGGAGGAGGTGATCGGCGAGTTCGACGACGAGACCGACCCCATCATCACCGCCGCCCGCCGTAGCGACCCCGACTAGGCTGGTCGCAACAGTCGGAGGAGTCAACTGTGCCAGTCAGTCGTATCGGCCTAGTCGTCCACCAAGGCCGCCCGCTCGCCGTCCAGGCCGCCGAGGTGGTCCGTGACTGGTGCCGGCGTCACGACATCGGCTGCACCGACATCGATGTGTGGAAGCAGCACGAGGGCCGGCGCGGTGGGATGGACGAGTTGCACCATGCGGGCAATCCGGACCTCGTCGTCACGCTCGGCGGTGACGGCACCTTCCTGCGCGGCGCCCGGATCGCGGCCAAGAACGACGCGGCCGTGCTCGGCGTGGATCTCGGCAAGGTCGGCTTCCTGACCGAAGTGGCCTGCAGCGACGTCGAGGAGGCGCTGGAGGCCGTCCACCACGGCGGCGCCACCATCGAGACCCGGATGACGCTGAACATGCGCGCATCGCGGCCGCTGGAGATCCCGCCCGGCATCGACGCGTTGCTGCGCTACGGGCACGGCCCGGCGCTCCCACCGCCGGCTGTGCGGCCGGAGAGCACCGAAGGTGACGGCTGGGGAGTCGCCCTGGACGTGACGGCTCTGAACGACGTGGTGATCGAGAAGCTCGCGCGCGACCACCAGGTGGCCATCGGGGTCTACCTGGCCGGGCGGCTGCTCGCGTCGTACTCGGCCGACGCGCTCATCGTGGCCACCCCGACCGGCAGTACGGCGTACAGCTTCGCGGCGGGTGGTCCGATCCTGTCGCCGAACATGGAAGCGGTGGTCTTCACCCCGGTGGCGCCGCACATGACCTTCAACCGGACCGTGGTGGCTGCGCCGGACGAGCCGGTCGCGCTGCGGGTGCTGCCGCACTCCGGGCAGGCTGCGGTGAGCGTCGACGGCCAGTTGCGCGGCATCCTCGATCCCGGCGACTGGATCGGCGTCTACGGCTCTCTTCGCCCGCTGCGCCTCGTTCGGCTCCGCCCGACCGACTTCTACGGACGCCTCCGCGACCGCTTCCGCCTCACCGATGCCCCGGCGACCGGCATCGACGGCGAGTCCGACCTCTTCTTCCGCCCCGATACGCCGGTGCCGGCCGACCTCGCCCACCTCCGCCTGCTCCCGCACGCTGGACAGCAGACGCCCGACCCAGTGGCGTGCGAGCTCGCCGACGAGACCTCCGGCGGGGCCGCGGGGCAGGAGACCAGGAGCGCGGATGGCATCGTGGGCTGATCACGCGATCTGGTGGCAGGTCTACCCCCTGGGTTTCGTCGGCGCCGAGGCTGCCCTGACGGAAGGCGCGCCGGTCACCCATCGGCTCGGGCAGCTGGAGAACTGGCTCGACTACGCAATCGACCTGGGCTGCTCGGGTCTGATGCTCGGGCCGGTGTTCGCCGCGGAGACGCACGGCTACGACACGATCGACCACTACCGCATCGACCCGCGGCTGGGTGACCACGAGGACTTCGACCGCCTGGTCGCGGCGGCGCGGGCCCGAGGTCTGCGCGTTCTGCTGGACGGCGTCTTCAACCACGTCGGCCGCAGCTTCCAAGCCCCACCCGAGTGGTTCCGCGAAGACGTCTTCGAAGGCCACGAACAGCTCGTCGTGCTCAACCACGATGAACCGGCGGTCGTCCAGTACGTCGTGGACGTCATGTGCCACTGGCTCGAGCGGGGGATCGACGGGTGGCGACTCGATGCGGCGTACGCCGTGCCGCCGAACTTCTGGCATCAGGTGCTGACCCAGGCCAGATCGCGGTTTCCCGACGCGTGGTTCGTCGGCGAGGTGATCCACGGCGACTACGCAGGCTATGTGAACCAGAGCGGCCTGGACTCGGTCACGCAGTACGAGCTGTGGAAGGCGATCTGGAGTTCGCTGAACGACGGCAACTTCTTCGAGCTGGACTACGCGCTGAAGCGGCACGACCAGTTGCTGGACACGTTCGTGCCGCAGACCTTCGTCGGCAATCACGACGTCACCCGCATCGCGAGCCAGCTCCGCGATGAGCGGCATCTCGGCCACGCGCTGGCGATCCTGTTCGCGGTCGCGGGAGTCCCGAGCATCTACTACGGCGACGAGCAGGCCTTCCGCGGCGTCAAGGAGGAACGCGTCGGGGGAGACGACGCGATCCGGCCGGCCTTCCCGGCCGGACCGGACGAACTCGGCGAGGCCGGTTGGCCGACGTACCGGGTGCACCAGCGGTTGATCGGCGTACGGCGTCGCAACGCGTGGCTGGTGCGGGCGCCGGCGACGGTCGAGCACCTCACCAACCAGGCGATCGCGCTCCGCTCCGAGGGGGACGGCCAGGTGCTGGTGCTGCTCAACATCTCCGACCAGCCGTACCGCTTCCCGCTCGACACCACCGGATTCGCCGTCGAAGCACTCCCTGAGGAGACGGACGAGCCCGAGGAGCTCGCTGTAGTCCAGTCGCACAGCTGGTTGGTTCTGACCTCCGGGTAGGGTCTCTCCTCATGCGAAACGTGGTGATCCTGGCCGGTGGTTCGGGGACCCGGTTGTGGCCGTTGTCCCGGGCCGACAAGCCCAAGCAGGTGCTGCCGCTGGCAGCGGGGAACTCGCTGCTCCGGGTGGCGTACAACCGGCTGCAGGGTCTGGTGGACCCGGCCAACATCTACGTGTGCACTGTGGCCGCCCATACCGAACTGGTCCGCGAGGAGCTGCCCGAGCTGGGCGAGCACAACATCATCGGCGAGCCCGTCGGCCGGGACACGGCGAACGCGGTCGGCCTGGCCTCCGCGGTGGTGGCGCGCAACGATCCGGACGCGGTCCTGGCGATCGTCGGGTCCGACCACCTGATCACTCCGGAGGCGGAGTTCCGGGCCGCGATCGAGAACGGGTTCGACCTGGTCGAGCAGCGGCCGCGGTCACTGGTCACCTTCGGGATCGAGCCGACCCACCCGCACACCGGCCTCGGCTATGTGGAACGCGGCGACCCCATCGAGGGCACCGCGGCATACGTGGTGGACCGCTTCCGGGAGAAACCGGATCGCGCGACAGCCGAGGAATACCTGGCCACCGGGAGGTTCTGGTGGAACTCGGGCATGTTCGTGTGGCGTGCGGAGACCGTCCTGAGTGTGCTGGACGCGCTGCTGCCGGAGTCCGCCGCGCAACTGCGCAAGGTCGCCTCGGTCTGGGACAGCGCGGAGCGCGACGCGACCCTGGCCGAGATCTACCCGACGCTGCGCAAGATCAGCGTGGACTACGCGGTGATGGAACCGGCCTCGCAGGGCAAGGTGGACGCGGACGTGGTCGTCGTACCGATGCCGGTGCACTGGCTGGACGTCGGCTCGTGGGCCGCGCTGGCCGGCACCTACGAGGTCGATGCCGAGGGCAACCGTCATGACGGGTCGGCACTCAGCTGCCTGCTCGACTCGCACGACAACGTGATCGTCACCGACGACCCGAACCACCTGATCGCCGCGGTCGGCCTGCGCGGCCACATCATCGTGCACACCCACGACGTGACCATGGTCTGCCCACTGGCCGACGGGGAACGGGTCAAGGACCTGGTCGCCGTGGTCCAGTCCGACCACGCCGACCGCTACCTGTGATCGGCACGGCATGGTCTGAGAAACCTCAGCCGCCGTTGGGCTCCTGAGCATCCGTCGACGGGTACTTGGTCATGAAGTCGTTCAGTGCCGCGCCGCTGACGGAGCCGCAGAACTGACGGTGGCCGAACGCGGTCGTTTGACCCTGGGCGTTGCCGCTCCAGTGCGAGAAGGCGATGTTTTTGCCGGCCGGCCACGCCAGCAGGTTGTCGGCCTGCTTGATCGGTGCCGCGATGAACTTGCCGTTCGAGCCGTCCGGCAGCTTGGCCTTGGAGATCTTCTCGATCAGGGCCAGCTCGTCCTTGTTGGCGGCAGCGGCCTCGTTGTACCAAAGGATCGTGTAGCCGTGCTCCAGGTTGTGCACCAGGTTCGGCACCGGCGGCCGGTCGTCGGCGGTGTAGAACTTCTTGCCGAACGGCGCCCAGGTGGCGTAGTGCGGGCCGGACGAAGGCGGCGACACCGGGTAGGAGATCACCGTGCCGTCCGGCTGGTGGTCCTGGGTGCCGGTGGCCTTGTCGTCGGTGGCCTTGTCGCAGGAGGCCCCCGAGGCGGCCACACCGAGCTCCGAGATGGCCAGGCCCTTGGTTCGCGAGTCCTGGATCAGCCGGACCGCCGGGTAGGCGATGATGGCGAGACCGACGACGATCGAGGCGGCCACGATGATCAGCGTGCGGCGCTTGTCGGACCGGGCCTGGTCGCGCTGCATCTTCTCGATCAGCTCGCGGCGTGACTGCTTCTGAGACTTACCCACAGTGATGGTCTTCCCGGATCAGGGGCGGTCTCGCGCCGCCGTGCGGATGCAGTGTACGCAGCGAGCCTGAGAGGTTGCCTAGAAAACTAGCGTGACCGTGAGCCGAACGTGACCGTCGCCTCACTCCCCGGACCTGTCCGGACGCTGACCCCGTAGCCCTCCGCGTGCAGCAGCACCGCGAGCCGTTCGGCGATCATCCCGACCGCGACCGGTTCGTCGCCGAACACGGCGATCGAGCTGTCGAGCAGCTCGATGTGCACGTCCTCGTCGTCCACCAGCAGCCCGGCCCACAGCGCCGGATCCACCTCGCGCGGTCCGCTGGGCGGCCTCCGGTCCAGCACTGCGGCCCGCGCCGCCTCGCGAGTGCCCAGGCTGAACAGGTCCAGCTCGGAGTCCCGCACCAGCGCCCGCGCGCCGTGGCCGTGTTCCCCGACCGGCAGGACGAGGTCGGCCAGTCCGCGCAGTACGGCGACCGGCACCCCGTCGGCCTTCCCCTTCACCAGCTCACTGGCGCCGGCGATCTCGTCGGCCAGGGCCGGCTCGGTGACGGCCAGCACGTTGCCATGGCTGTCGGTGGTGCCGCGGAGGTCCTCGATCACCTGGACTCCGGCCGCGCCGATCGCCAGGTCGGTCTGGCCGTTCCGCCAGGGGCGCCCGAGGGTGTCGGTGATGACGACGCCCACGTTCACGTCGTACCGCTTCTTCAACGCGACGCGGAGGCTCCTGGCCGACAGGTCCGGATCGACCGGCAGCAGCAGGACCGTGCCGGGCGCGGTGTTGGAGGTATCGGTTCCGGCCGCGGCCATCACCAGGCCGTGCCGGGTCTGCACGATGCGGGTGTCGCCGCGCTGCGCGACCACCCGGACCAGTTCGGCGTCGATCGCCTCGTCGCGAGTCCCGGTGGTGAGGCGGCCCTCCGCCTTGCTGACGATCTTCGACGTCACCGCGACCACGTCACCGTCGCGCAGGTCGGCCGCGTCCCCGATCAGCCCGGCCAGATCGTTGCCGGCGGCCACTTCGGGCAGGCCGACGACCGGGAAGACCTCGAGCTGCTTCCTCATCGGCGGACAGCCTCGGCGAGGTTCACGGCAGCCAGGGCGATCGCGGCGGTGGTCGCCTCGTCGCTCATCCACAGCGGCACGGCCTGGGCGTGGATCCCGGCGGCGGCGATCGACTCCAGCTGTGCCGCATCCGTCGTGTCGACCAGCCAGCCGTCCAGTACGCCGCCCGCCGCGCGAGAGCCGTAATGTCGGGCAACGGCACCGGCGGTGGATTCCACCCCGATCGCGGCGAGCACCTTGTCCGCCATGCCCCGCACCGGGCTGGTCCCGATGATGGGGGAGACCCCGATCACCGGCGCGGCCGTCTCGCGGACCGCGTCCCGGATCCCTGGTACGCCGAGGATCGTGCCGACGGACACCACCGGGTTCGACGGCGGCAGGATCAGCGCGTCGCACTCGGCGATGGCGTCCAGTACGCCGGGCGCGGGTTTCGCCTTGTCCTGGCCGATCGCGAGGATCTGGTGCGCCGGCACCTCGGCGTGCAGGCGGACCCAGTACTCCTGGAAGTGGATCGCCTTGCGGGTGCCGGGATTCTCGGGATCGTCCACGACCACGTGCGTCTCGACCCGGTCGTCGCTCATCGGCAACAACCGCACCGGCAGGTTCCACCTGGCACACAAGGCCTCGGTCACCGCGGCCAGCCCGTACCCGGCATCGAGCATCTGGGTGCGGACCAGGTGGGTGGCCACATCGCGGTCGCCGAGGCCGAACCAGGTCGGCTCCACGCCGTACGCGGCCAACTCCTCCTTGACCACCCAGGTCTCGTCCTCACGACCCCAGCCGCGCTCGGCCGAGATCCCGCCGCCGAGCGTGTACATGACCGTGTCGAGATCCGGACAGACCCGCAGGCCGAACAGCGTGATGTCGTCGGCGGTGTTTCCCACCACGGTGATCTCGGCGTCGGGCCGGGCCGTCAGCAGGCCGCGCAGGAAGGTGGATCCACCGACGCCACCGGCTAGCACTGTCAATCGCATGAGGACAGTCTCCACGAGTCGTCAAAGCAACGAACCACCGCACGACTATGCTGCCGAGGGTCCGAACTATCCGCACAGTGTGTCAACTCAGTCGCACGGCCCCCAACATCCCGAGGAGCCCTCGTGGTCACCGACGCAACCAAGAAGCTCAGAGAGCCGGTCGCGTACATCCTGCTCGCCTTCGCCGGTCTCCTGGCCCTGGCCTCGCTGATCCGGCTGTTCGTCGGCGGCGCGGGCTTCACCGCCGCCGCCGGTGGCGTGCAAGGCCTGCTCAACCCGCCCGGACTCCCCGCGCTGGTCCTGCTTGCCTCGCTGGTCGCCGCCGTCTGGCTGGTCACGGAAGCGGGTGAGCGGACGCCGAACGCCCGGACCGTCACCCTCGCCGCGCTCTCGATCATCAGCCTTCTGGCGCTGCTGGCGCTGATCACCGCGTTCGCCGGGTTCAACGAGACGAGCACTGCCGGGCTCAAGATCGTGAGCTTCATCTACGCCCTCGGCGGTCTCGCGCTGTACGGCGCGGCCGGGTTCTTCATCCTGAAGACCTTCCAGGCACTGCCTGCTCCGGTCCGCGCACCGAAGGCGGCCCCGCACGGCCAGTTCGCCGGCCAAGGTGGTCAATACGGCCAGCAGGGCGGTCAGTACGGCCAGCCGGGCGCTCAGTACGGCCAGCAGGGTCAGTACGGGCAGTACGGCGCCCCGCAGGGTCAGTACGGCCAGCAAGAAGGCCAGTACGGCGCTTATGGCGCCGGTGCGGCCGCAGGTGCGGCCGGTGGTTACGCAGCAGCCCAGCAGGGCGGCGAGCAGTGGCCGCAGGAGCAGAACTGGAACCAGGGCGAGCAGCAGGCAGCCTGGTCGGCAGGCGATGCTGGAGCACAGCCGCATGCCGAAGGGCAGCCCGCCGAGCAGGCATGGTCCGCAGAGGGCCACAACGCAGAGCCCACGCAGGCATGGAGCGCCGACGCCGGCCAACAGCAGTGGGGCGGTCAGGACCAGGCACAGCAGTGGCCGCAGGAGCAGCAGCAGTGGGGTGGTCAGGACCAGGGGCAGCAGTGGGGTGGTCAGGAGCAGTACGGCCAACCAGCACAGCCCGAGTGGCAGGGCGCTGACCAGCCGCAGGCCGCGGAAACCCCAGCCCCGCAAGGCGAGCAGGCCTGGCCGCAGCAGGAGTGGCAGCAGGGCGACCAGACCTGGCAGGGCGAGGAAGCCGCCACTCCGGCACCGGCTGCCGAGCCGCAGGCCGAGCCCGAGGAAGAAGACAAAACCCGCGTAGAACCGCGGGTTTCCGAGGCCGAGAAGGAAGACGAGCCGCAGCAGCAGCAGGGCCAGGGTGGCCAGCAGGGGTGGTGGTCGCAGCCTTCCTGACAAGGCAGCGAGCCCTGTCCGAGCCCTATCCGAGCCCTCTAGGGCACCGAAACCGACCGAGAGGCCTGTGTCTACAGGCCTCTCGTTCTTTTGCAGCCGTGTTGCGGATGATGCCAATAGCAGACCACGGCTTGACTTTCGTGGATTGCAGGAATGTAATTTCAACCGTGTCGTTCGTTGGACACTCGGTATCGGGGACCGTTGCAGAGCGCAGGACGGACGAGGTCAGGCATGTGGACCGCAAACCCACATGTACAGGGGAACGAACAGGGTCGAGGAGGTCGTACCGTGACAGAGACGCTGATGGCGATTGTCGACGGTGAGGCGATCGAGGAGGAGCCGAACTGGCAGGAAAGGGCGCTGTGTGCCCAGACCGACCCAGAGGCTTTCTTCCCGGAGAAGGGCGGATCCACCCGCGAGGCGAAGAAAGTCTGTCTCGGCTGTGATGTGCGGGGCGAATGCCTGGAGTACGCACTGCAGAATGACGAACGCTTCGGGATCTGGGGCGGGCTGTCGGAGCGGGAACGCCGCAAGCTGAAGAAGAGGGCCGTTTAGGCCGCCGGACGAAAAAGTCAACACAAACTTCCGCGTGAGGCCCCGGCCGGACTCTGTCCACCGGGGCCCGCGGCTGTGTAGGAGCACTACCAGGGTTCGCGTAAGGTGAGTCCTCGCCCCGGCCTGAAAGGGGCGAGGCAGGCCGTTCCTTCCCCCTGAGGTGTCACTGCTCCGCATGGAACCAGAAGCTCCGGCCGGTTGGGATTTCTTCGACGCCGTCGACTTCCCGACCGACCTCACCAACGACCCGATGGGTCGCGCGCCGGTCCGGCACGTCGTCACCGCGGTCGTGGTCGGGCACGAGGGAGCCGCCTGGCTGCCCCGGCTGACCGAGGCCCTCTGGGCTCTCGGCCGCCGCCCGGAGCGACTGATCGCGGTCGACACCGGCTCGACCGACGAGACCGCCGAACTACTCGCCACGATGCCGGCTGTCGAGCCGATCGTCAGCCTGTCCGCCCGCTCCGGCTTCGGTACCGCGGTCGCCCGTGGCCTGGAGGCGGTCGGCTTCGCTCCCGTTCCCTCGGCCGTCGGTCCGTATGGTGACGACGGGCACATGCCGGTGGTCGAGTGGTTGTGGCTGCTGCACGACGACTGCGCGCCCGCGCCGAAGGCCCTGGAGCACTTGTTGCGGCAGGCGACGTCCAACCCCGAGACCGGCGTCTGGGGTCCCAAGCTGCGGTTGTGGCCGCGTGACCGTGAACTGCTCGAGGTCGGGGTCACCACCTCGCTCGGCGGTCGCCGCGACACCGGGATCGAGAACGGCGAGCTCGACCAGGGCCAGCACGACCAGCCGCGCAACGTGCTGGCGGTGAGCTCGGCCGGCATGCTGGTCCGGCGCGATGTGTGGGAGTCGCTGAAGGGTTTCGACCCGCGGCTGCCGATGTTCCGTGACGACATCGACTTCGGCTGGCGGGCCAGCCGGGCCGGCTTCAAGGTCGGCGTCGCGCCCGATGCTGTGGTCTACCACGCGCAGGCTGCCGCGACCGGTGAACGCACACTGGCCGGCACCAGGCGGCACGCCTACCAACTCGACCGCTCCCACGCGTACTACACAGTGCTGGCCAACGCGCCGGCCAAGCTGCTGCCGCTGCTGATCTTGCGCTTCCTGCTCGGCACGATGCTCCGCTCCCTGTGGTTCCTGCTCGGCAAGACGCCCTCGGGTGCGGTCGACGAGTGGACCGCGCTGCTCGGCACTGTGCTCGCCGGTGGCTGGACCCAGGCCCGCAAGGACCGCCGCAACCTCGACCGCGTTCCCTACGACGACATCAAGTCGCTGTTCGGGCGATCCGTGCACGCCCTGAGGCACAACCTCGAGGAGACCGGCACCACGATCTCCGAACGCATCCGCGAGGCGTGGGCCGACGAGCCCGAGGAGCAGGTCGTCACCACGGCTCGCCGGGCGAAGAGCACCGCCCGGGTCGCGGTGGACCAGCCGCGGTGGCGTCGTCAGCTGATCCGCCGGCCGTTCCTGGTCGCCTGGGCCTTCCTTGCGCTCGGTGCGATCGTGGCCGCTCGCGGTCTGATCGGTGGCGGCGTCCTGCGGTCTGCTCTGCTGCTGCCTCCGCACGAGAGTCTCGGCTCGCTCTGGCACGCGGCAGCGGCGGCGCCGGACGGCGTGACCCCTCCTGCTTGGCTTGCGCAGTTCTGGGCCTTGTCGACGGTGACCTTCGGCCCGTCGGGCGCAACCAACGTGGTGTTGCTCGGGGCGATTCCCCTTGCTGCGTTGGCCGCTTGGGCTCTGCTCCGCGCGTTCGTCGTCGACCGAGTCGCCCGAGCGTGGGGAGCCTCGGCGTACGGGCTTGCGGTGTTCACCAACGGCGCGATCTCGCAAGGGCGGATCGGGACCTGCGTGGCGGCGATCGTGCTGCCGCTGCTCGGCGCTGCCGTGCACACGGTGGCGAGGCGTCGGCGCGTAGTCATTCAGGGCAGCTGGAGAGCCGCTTGGTTCGCCGGGATCTGCCAGGCCGTGCTGTTCGCCTTCACTCCCGCGCTGGGGCTGTTGGTCGGAATCGCCCTGGTAGTAGGCGGGTTGCTCGGGCTCGGCTGGCGCCGGCAAGGACGGCAACTCGTCTTCTCGGTTTTCCTTGGCCTGCTGCTGGTTCTGCCCTGGACCATCCAGTTGGTGTTGCACCCGTCGCGGCTCGGCCAGGAAGCAGGCGGTCCGCCTACTACCGCGGTTGGACCTGGCGACAGCGTCGCGCGACTGCTCACCGGTACGCCGGTGGGTGCGCCTGCGCCCTGGTGGTTCGCAGTACCGCTGATTCTGGTGGCTCTGATCGCGCTGACGCGTGAATCGCGGCAGCGGTACGAGTTGCTGGGCTGGTTCGCCGCGCTGTCGGGGCTGGTCGGCACCTTGATAGCCAGCCGGCTCGGTGGCGGTAGTGGCCCGCTGATGTTCCTGATGACAGCCGGTTGGATCGTCGCGGTCACGGTGGCATGGGATTCGGTCGGCAAGTCCACCGAGCTGATCGTGCAAGGCGTGCTCGGCCTCGTGCTGGTGGCCACCCTCGTCACGGCCGGGTTCTGGCTTGTTCGCGGCGTCGACGGGCCGCTGCAGCGTGGACCCGAGCAGGACCTCCCGGCATACCTGATCTCGTCGCAGGGGCCGCCGCAGAACGCGTCGATCCTCGTGGTGCGCAAGGAACCTGGCAGCGCGATGCGGTTCTCGCTGGTGCGAGACGGTGGTCCGCGAATGGGCTCGCTGGAGGCCGCGCCGACGGCACAGCAGACCAAGCCGATCACCGATGTGCTGTCAGCTCTCGGTGGTGGCGGTACTGGCGAGGAGGGGCGGCAGCTGGCCTCTCTGGCGGTCGACTACATCTACCTACCGGCGCCCGTCGACCCGACGCTGATGTCGACGCTCGACTCCCTGCCCGGCCTGACCAGGGCCAGCGCGGAAGGGGACGACGCGTCCTGGCTGATCGACCGGTCGAAGATCGAGGGCAAGGAGCCGCTGCACGACAGCGTGCGCAATCTGTGGCGGATCCTCGGCATCATCGCGTGGATCATCGCGCTGGTCTCCTGCATGCCGACCGCGCGGCGCACCGTCGCGGTTCCGCACGGGACGCACGCCAGGAGGTCCTCATGATCGGCCTGCTGTCCGACTTCAGGGTCCGCCTCGGGGCCTGCGTGCTCGCGATGGCCGCGATCGGCGGGCTGGGCGTGGTCACCCACGCCAAGGCCCCGGTCACTCGTCCCGAAGGCGCTGAGGAGCCCGCCCGCACGGTCGTGAACCGTACTGCGCTGGCCTGCCCGGTGCCGGGTGTCGGCGGCAAGGTGCAGAGCACCGTGAACGCGGTGTCGCCCACGCTGCCTGCCGGGACCCCGACCGCGACCGGCGATGCCTCCCCGCTGTCGATCTCCCCGCTCGCTGCGAATGCCAACCCGCTCGGCTCGGTCCTGGTCCGGGGCAAGATCGCCTCGACCACCCGTACGGCGAAGCTGGAGCCGCTGTCGATCCGCGGCACCGGACCACTCGCCGCCGGCACCGCGGCCACCAGTACGTCGACAGCGACCGACGGGGTCAACCGTGGCATGGCGAGCGTGCCTTGCCAGGTCCCCGGTTCGGACTTCTGGTTCGTCGGGGCGTCGGGAGCGCCCGGCCGCCGGGACGTGCTCGTGCTGACCAACCTCGACAGCATCAACGCCGAGGTCAACGTCACGATCTACTCGACCGACGGCGTCCAGGACGTGCCCAGCGCGCGCGGTGTCGTCGTACCGGCCCGGGGGACGACCGAGATCTACCTCGGCCAGGCGGCACCGAAGCTGACCGATCTTGCTCTGCACATCGTGTCCAGCGGTGGCCGGGTGTCACCCGCCATCCGCGACAACGCCACCTCTGGGCAGATCCCGACCGGGGTTGACTGGCTGAACGCATCGGCCCAGCCCTCAGGGAAGGTGGTCGTGCCGGCACTGGCCCCGGGCGGCGGCATCCGGCTGCTGACGGTGGTCAACCCGGGGGACCTCCAGGCGACCGCGACGCTGACTGTGCAGGGGCCGAACGGGCCGTTCAAGCCGGCCGGGCTGGAAAGCCTGCAGATCCCCGCGGGGTCCGTGAAGGTGGTCCGGCTGGACAAGGTCCTGCACGGTGACCCCAGCGCGATCACGATCGCCTCGGACCAGCCGGTGACGGCGTCCACCCGGATGACGGACTCGTCCGTCACCGAGTTCTCCACGATGGGCGCGACCGAGCGGTTGACCGGACCGGCGTACCTGGTGCTGCCGCCCCACGAACAGCCGGTCGCGCTGCAGGTGACAGCGCCGGGTCAGACGGCCGGCGTGCGGTTCGAGCTGCGCGACGCGACGGACAAGGTGATCCAGACCCGTTCGCTCGACGTGGTGGCCGGGGCGACCAATCTGATCACGTTCAAGCCGCAGACCAGACCGACGTACCTGATGGTCGAGCAACTCCGCGGCGAGATCGTGGCCGGGGCTTCGTTGATGCCGCCCGCGAAGCCGAAGGCGGACGCCGTTCCGATGGTCGCCGCCTGGCCGCTGACCACCTCGCTCGTCTTCCGGGCCCAGCTGGGCGCGCAACCCGACGTGCGGGCGGCACTCAAGTAGCCGTCAGTCGTCGTCGGCGTCGAAGTCCGGGTCGATCTGCTCGGGCGACAACGCCAGCACGTCGGCGAGCTCCAGCACCAGGGCCGAGCGCACCAGCCAGGCCAGGCTGGTGCCGGACCGTTCCGCGCGCAGCTCGATCGGGCGGCGGAAGACGACGATCCGGTAGGGCTCGTGCGAGGTGCCGCCGGTGGAGTGGGTGAGCGGGATCTGGCCGGCGTGCAGGTCCAGGTTCGGCACGTCCTCGATCGCGAACTCGACCCGCGCGACGACCTGCGGCAACCGCTTCTCCAGCCGGGTCACCTCGATCGCCACGACCTCGTCGAACTGGGCCGCGTCCGACCTCTGCAACGGCAGACCGCGCGGCGCGAAGCTGCTCGGCCTGCTGATCGGGCCGAGCATGCCACGGCCGTGGCGGTCGATGTGCCTGCGATGACGGCGAGCCTCGGTCACGCGATCAGCCTAGTGGGGGTAGCGTCAGGTCGTGAGCATCGCCAGGATCTGTTCGCGCGCCGCCTGTCATCGGTCGGCCGTGTCGACGCTCACGTACGTCTACGCCGACTCCACCTGTGTGCTGGGTCCGCTCGCGACGTACGCCGAACCGCACTGCTACGACCTGTGCGCGGATCATGCGGATCGCCTGACGGCCCCGAACGGCTGGGAAGTGATCCGCCTCGCTCCGGATCCGGCCGCCGCCGGCCCCTCGAACGACGACCTCGAGGCACTGGCGAACGCAGTACGGGAGGCAGCGCGTCCGTTGCCGCCGACGCGGCCCGGTCAGCCGGCGCCCGGCGCTCCGGTCGAGATCGCCCGCCGCGGCCACCTGCGGATGCTTCAGGATCCCGACAGCCAGGAAGCCTGAGCACTGTCCGCGCGGCACCCATGTTGGATCGTGTTTCGTAGCGTGGGATGAGGTTGACGACGTTGTCAGATACTGACAAGACTCGTCACTTGTGAACGATCAAAAACTAAAAGTCGGAGTGGTCGGGCTCGGCTATGCCGGGCGTACCGCGCTGGAGGCCTTCTCGGAGCTGCCTGACGTCGAGGTGGTGGCGCTGGCCGGGCTCGAGACGGAGGTGCTGAAGAGCCTCGGCGCCAAGTTCCAGGTGCCACAGCTGTACGAGAAGTGGGAGGACCTGCTCGCGGTCGACGGCCTCGACGCCGTCAGCATCGCCACCCCCACGCAGCTGCACGCACCGATCGCGCTCGCGGCGCTCGACCGCGGCCTGCACGTGCTGTGCGAGAAGCCGCTGGCCAGGACCGTGGCGGAGGGCACCGCGATGGTCGAGGCGGCGAAGAAGGCCGGCAAGGTGCTGAAGGTGGTGTTCAACCACCGCGAGCGGGGCGATGTCGCGGCCCTCAAGCACCAGATCGACGAAGGTCAGCTCGGCCGGATCTACTACGCCAAGGCGCACTGGATGCGCCGCAACGGCATCCCAGGCATGGGTGGCTGGTTCACGAACCGCGAGCTGTCCGGCGGCGGCCCGCTGATCGACCTGGGCGTTCACATCCTCGACATGGCGCTGCACCTGCTCGGCGAGCCGAAGGTGACGACCGTCAGCGCGAGCACGTTCGCCGAGCTCGGCCCGCGCGGCCGCGGCAGTGGTCCGCACGTGGTGAACACGCTGGGCTCAGCCTTCGAGGTCGAGGACCTGGCCACGGCGTACCTGCGGCTCGAGGGCGGCGGCGCGCTCCAGCTGGAGACCAGCTGGGCGACCTACCGGGCGCCGGGCGACAACTTCGGCATCGAGCTGTTCGGTACCGAGGGTGGCGCCAAGATCGAGGTCGTCGACTACAACAACACCGACACCCTGCGGATCTTCACCGACGTGGCCGGTGTGCCCGCCGAGGTGAAGCCCGCCACCGGCGCCGGCCTCGGCCACCGCGCCGTCGTCAGCGAGTTCGTGGCCATCGTGCTGAACGGAGACTGGTCCGCCCACATCGGGTCCGAGGCGCTGCTGCGGACCCAGGTCATCGATGCCGCCTACGCCTCGGCGCAGGCCGGACGAGAGGTTGTATTGCATGACTGAGCTGTCGCGCAAGCAGGTCCGCGTCACCGTCTGGGGCGAGAACGTCCACGAGCAGGACGACGCCGCGGTCCAGAAGATCTACCCCGACACCATGCACGAGACGATCGCCGCCGGCCTGCGGACCAGGCTCGGCGCCGACGTGGCCGTCCGTACGGCGTGGTTGCAGCAGCCCGAGCACGGACTGACCGAGGAAGTCCTGGCCGAGACCGACGTGCTCACCTGGTGGGGGCACCGCGCGCACGGCGACGTGGACGACGCCGTGGTCGACCGGGTCCAGCAGGCCGTGCTGTCCGGGATGGGACTGATCGCGCTGCACTCGGCGCACTTCTCGAAGATCTTCAAACGCCTGATGGGTACGACGTGCTCGCTGGACTGGCGGTCGCACAACGACCGGGAGCTGCTGTGGACGGTGGCCGCCGGTCACCCGATCGCGGCCGGCGTACCGCACCCGCTCGTGCTCGAGCAGGAGGAGATGTACGGCGAGCTGTTCGACATCCCGCAGCCGGACGAACTGGTGTTCGTCAGCTCCTTCACCGGCGGCGAGGTGTTCCGCTCGGGCTGCTGCTACCGCCGCGGCCAGGGCCGGGTGTTCTACTTCCGCCCGGGTGACCAGGAGTACCCGACCTACCACCAGCCGGAGATCCAGCAGATCCTCGCGAACGCGGTCCGCTGGGCCGCGCCGGTCACCCCGCGGCAGCTCCCCGACGTGCACCACCGCGCCACCCCGGGGTGGTTCGAAACAGCCTGAAACACGATCCCGGGTCGGGGCCAGATAGGGTCCACGCATGGTTGACGTTGCTGCGATCTTCAAGGCGTACGACGTACGCGGCCTCGTCCCGGACCAGCTGGACGAGACAGTGGCCCGGGCGGCCGGTGCCGCGTTCGTCGAGGTCCTCGACGTGCTCGCGGGGCCCGGGGCCGTGGTGATCGGCTACGACATGCGTCCGTCGAGCCCGGCGCTGGCGGCTGCCTTCGCCGAGGGCGTCACCAGCACCGGCGCCGACGTGGTCGACATCGGCCTGGCGTCGACGGACCAGCTGTACTTCGCGTCGGGGCGGCTCCAGCTGCCGGGGGCGATGTTCACCGCGAGCCACAACCCGGCGCAGTACAACGGGATCAAGCTGTGCCGCGCCGGGGCCTCGCCGGTCGGTTCGGAGTCGGGCCTGCGCGACATCGCGGACCTGGTCGCCAAGGCGTTGACCGAGGGCCCGGTGAGTGTCCCGGTGAGTGTCCCGGTGCCCGGGAAGGTGACGCGCAAAGACCTGCTCACGGCGTACGCGGACCATCTGAACGACCTGGTGGACCTGAGCCGGATCCGGCCGCTCAAGGTGGTCGTCGACGCCGGCAACGGGATGGGCGGCCACACCGTGCCGGCCGTGTTCGCGACCGGACCGGTCGAGATCGTGCCGCTGTACTTCGAGCTGGACGGCAACTTCCCGAACCACGAGGCGAACCCGTTGGACCCGAAGAACCTGGTCGACCTGCAGGCGAAGGTCGTGGAGGTGGGCGCGGATCTCGGGCTCGCGTTCGACGGCGACGCCGACCGTTGTTTCGTGGTGGACGAGAAGGGTGCGCCGATCTCGCCGAGCGCGATCACCGGCGCGGTCGCGGTCCGCGAGCTCGCCAAGCACCCCGGCTCCGCGGTGATCCACAACCTGATCACCTCTCACGCGGTGCCGGAGCTCATCACCGAGCACGGCGGTACGCCGATCCGCTCGCGGGTGGGTCACTCGTACATCAAGCAGAAGATGGCCGAGACCGACGCGGTGTTCGGCGGCGAGCACTCCGCGCACTACTACTTCCGGGACTTCTGGCGGGCCGACACCGGCATGCTCGCGGCGCTGCACGTGCTCGCGGCACTCGGTGAGCAGGACCGGCCGGCCGGCGAGTTGTTCGCGGTCTACGAGCGGTACGTCGCCTCCGGCGAGCTCAACAGCCGGGTGGACGACGCGGCCGCGACAGTCGCCGCGATCGAAGACACCTATGAAGGACGCGACGGGATTACCGTTGACCATCTGGACGGGTTGACCGTCGATGCTGGGCAGTGGTGGTTCAACGTGCGCGCGTCGAACACCGAGCCGCTGCTGCGGTTGAACGTCGAGGCCGGGGACGCTGCCACCATGGAGCGTGTCCGGGATGAGGTACTGGCCCTGATCACCGGTGCACCGAGGCAAGAAGGAAACTGATGACTCCTCCCAACATGAATCTGGACCCTGATCTCCTGAGCATCCTGGTCTGTCCGAAGTGCCGCTCGGAGTTCCGGGTGGACGACGAGGCGAACGAGTTGATCTGCACCAACGCCACCTGTGCGCTGGCGTACCCGGTGCGGGACGAGATCCCGGTGCTGCTGATCGACGAGGCCCGCGAGACCAAAGAGGCCGCAGACAACCAATGAGCTTCTTCGACGACTCGCGGCTGGACGACCCTGCCGCCCTCGAGGCCACCGACCACCTGTTGCGTCGCCTGGCCGGTGCCGGGGCCCGCGTCCGGGCCGAGATCGACGCCTCCGCGGAGGTGCTGTCGAAGCTGGGGTCCGACGGGTTCCGGCCACGCGCGGTCGTCGCCGCCGGCCGGGATGCCAGGTTGGTCCGCGCGGTGCTGGAGCCGGTCTGCCCGGTGCCGTTCGTGGCCTGGCCCGGTCCGGGGCTGCCCGGTTGGGCCGGACCGCTCGACCTGGTGATCGTGCTCGGTGGCACCGCCGAGGACCAGGGCGCGATGTCCGCCGCCTCCGAGGCCGTACGCCGGGGCTGCGGGCTGATGGTGGCGTCGCCGGAGGACTCGCCGGTGGCGCAGGCGTCGGCCGGTTCGCGGCATGCCATTCGCCTGCCGTCCCAGTCGGACGACCAACTGGCCGCCGCCGTCGCAGTACTGCAGGGTTTGCACCAGCTCGAGCTCGGGCCGGCCGTGGACGCCGACGCGGTCGCCGCGATGCTGGATGAGGTCGCCATCGAGTGCTCGCCCAACAACGATGTGGCTTCGAACCCGGCCAAGGACCTGTCGCTGATGCTGGCGGACGCGCTGCCGCTGGTGTGGGGTGGCTCCGTCCTGGCGGCCCGTGCGGCCCGTCGTGTCGTGGAGGCCATGCGGCTGGCGAGTGGTCGCCCCGCGCTGGCCGCTGACGCCGGGCACCTCCTGCCGGTGCTGGCGAACCAGCCGCTGCGTGACGTCTTCGCCGACCCCTTCGACAAGGCCGAGGAACTTCGGCCGGGCCTGGTCATCCTGGATGACGGCATCGACGACCCGCTCGTGACCGACACCCGCCGGCAGCTCGAGGAGAAGGCCGAGCGCCACGACGTACGGGTCCATGTGGTGACCCAGGCCAACGGCACGGACGTCGCCCGGTACGCCGCCCTGACCCAGCACGGTCGGTATGCCGCGGCCTACCTGGGCATCGGCCTCGGCCGGTACGGGACGCCGGTCGAGGAAGCTCCGAGCGTGCCAGGCAATCCCGCGGAGGACCCGGCGTGGTAGCTCGGCTGCAGAACACCATCCGGGACTACGCCTGGGGTTCGCGGACCGCGATCCCCGAGCTGACCGGGCTGGAGCCGGACGGCACGCCGCAGGCCGAGCTCTGGATGGGCGCGCACGAGTCGGCGCCTTCGGTGCTCCCGTCCGGCGAGTCCCTCTACGACCTGGTGTCGTCGAGGCCGACCGAGGTGCTCGGCGAGGAGACGGCCGAGGAGTTCCAGGGCCGGTTCCCCTTCCTGGCCAAGCTCCTGGCCGCCGAACAACCCCTGTCGATCCAGGCGCACCCGTCCCGCGAGCAGGCGATCGACGGGTATGCCCGCGACGAGGCCGCCGGGATCCCGCGCGACGCGGGCGACCGGAACTACAAGGACGCCTGGCCCAAGCCGGAGATCCTGATCGCGCTCGGCCCGTTCGACGCGCTCGTCGGCTTCCGCCCGCTCGACGCGACGGTGGAGTTGCTCGAGGCGCTCGGCGCGGACGGTTTCGAGGAGCTCACCGACCTGCTCCGCAACGGAAAGCTGCAGGACGCCTTCACGCACTTCATGAGCAGCGACCGCGACACGATCCGCCCGCTCGTCGCCGCCCTCGCCGAGGCCTGCCGCCGGTACGGCGGGGAGGACCTCGCGCTGGAGGTGGAGACCCTCGACCGGCTGTGTCAGGAATTTCCCGACGATCCAGGGGTACTGGCTGCTCTGTTGCTGAACAGGGTGCGGCTGGAGCGGTTCCAGGCGGTCTACCTCCCGGCCGGCAACGTGCACGCCTACCTGCACGGCACGGGGTTCGAGGTGATGGCCAACTCGGACAACGTGCTCCGCGGCGGACTCACCCGTAAGTACGTGGACGTGGAGGAACTCGTGTCGGTGGTCGACTTCGAACCGATCGCCTCGCCGGTGCTGGCGGGAACACCGGTGGCGCCGGGCATCACGGCGTACGAGACGGGCTGCGAGTACTTCGCGGTCCGGCGGATCGACCTGACCGGGGACTCGCTGGAGGTGCCCGCCGAGGGGCCCCGGATCGTCGCAGTGGTGGACGGAACTGCCGAAGTAGGTGCCGGCGGCACCGAAGCCACCGTGACGTTGGCCGCCGGTCAGTCCGCGTTCGTCGCAGGAACCGAAGGACCCTGTAGCCTGCGGGGTTCCGGCACGGCGTTCGTCGTGTCCACTCGCTGAAACCCCTGATTTCAACGGAGGACCACGGAAATGGCAGGTGGCGGTAACAAGGCCGTCGTCGCGGCACTGCTGGCGAACACCGGCATCGCGATCACCAAGTTCGCCGCCTGGGCGCTGACCCAGTCCGCCTCGATGCTGGCCGAGGCGATCCACTCGCTGGCCGACGCCGGGAACCAGGTCCTGCTGCTGGTCGGCGCGAACCGGGCCAAGCGCGAGGCCGACGAGTTGCACCAGTTCGGGTTCGGCCGGGAGCGCTACGTCTACTCCTTCATCGTCGCGATCGTGCTGTTCAGCGTCGGTGGCCTGTTCGCGCTGTACGAGGGCTACCACAAGGTTCACGACCCGCATGGCATCGACAATTGGCAATGGGTCCCGATCGCGGTGCTGGTGGCCGCGATCGTGATGGAGTCGCTGTCGTTTAGGACCGCGATCGTCGAGGCGAACAAGCTGCGCGGCACGACCTCCTGGGTGCGGTTCGTCCGCAACGCGCGGGCGCCGGAGCTGCCGGTGATCCTGCTGGAGGACTTCGCCGCCCTCACCGGGCTGGTGCTCGCGCTGATCGGCGTGGTGCTGACCCTTGCCACCGGCAACGGTGTCTTCGACGGCCTGGGCTCGATGGCGATCGGCGCCCTGCTGGTCTGCGTGGCGATCTTCCTGGCGATCGAGATGAAGTCGCTGCTGCTGGGCGAGTCCGCGACCCGCGACGCGCAGCAGCGGATCATCGCCGCGATCGAGGGCACTCCCGGTGTCCAGCGGCTGATCCACATCAGGACCCTGCACCTCGGGCCCGAGGAGGTGCTGGTCGCCGCGAAGGTCGCGGTCGAGCCGACCACCGACGCGGCCGTCGTCGCCGAGACGATCAACGCCGCCGAACGGGCGATCCGGGAGGTCGAGCCGATGGCGCAGCAGATCTACCTGGAGCCCGACATCTTCGTCGAGGACTACACCCCAGAAGAACGCCCCGCGGTGCCCGAGGCGCCCTCCCACTGACGAGGGACTAGCGCGGCCGGTTGTGCGGCGGCGGCAGCACGCCGCTGCGGCCCAGCCAGTGGAGCGCCCGTTCGCGGTCGATCTCGGCCGGGCTCGGGGGTGCGGAGAGCCGGCCGGTCCGGTAGCCGAGGTTGCGGATGTCCGCCGCGACCGATGGTTCCGCCAGGGCCTTCAGGGCGAAGGCGAGCGCGGCCGGCGTCACGTCGTACCGGTGTTCCAGCTCGAGCGCGAGCTTGACTGCGGCGAGGTCGCGCTCGTCGTACTGGCGTTGCGAGCTGCGGCTGCTGCGTAGGCGCGGTAGTAGGCCGAGTGCCTCCCGATAGCGCAACATGCGTGGGGTGGTGCCGAGCTGACGGGCTGCCTCGGTGATGCGCATGACACCAATCTTGACATTTCAGTGTCAGGAATGCGCATCGGGTGCCCATTCGGCCCCGCCAGAACCCCTAGGCTCGTGCCCTAGGACTTCACCCGACACCCTCAAGGGAGCGGCACCGCATGACGTTCGACTACAAGGTGGCAGACCTCGGACTGGCCGAGTTCGGTCGCAAGGAGATCCGGCTCGCCGAGCACGAGATGCCGGGCCTGATGGCGATGCGCGCGCAGTACGGCGAGAGCAAGCCGCTGGCCGGCGCCCGGATCGCGGGCTCGCTGCACATGACCGTGCAGACCGCCGTGCTGATCGAGACCCTGGTCGCGCTGGGCGCCGAGGTCCGCTGGGCCAGCTGCAACATCTTCTCCACCCAGGACCACGCGGCCGCCGCGGTCGCGGTCGGGCCCGAGGGCACCGTGGACAACCCGGCCGGCGTGCCGGTCTTCGCCTGGAAGGGCGAGACGCTGGAGGAGTACTGGGCCTGCACCGAGCAGATCCTGACCTGGCCCGGTGGCAGTGCTGGTGTCACAGGCCCGAACATGATCCTCGACGACGGTGGCGACGCCACCATGCTCGTCCACAAGGGCACCGAGTTCGAGAAGGCCGGCGCCGTGCCGGACCCGTCGACCGCGGAGTCCGAGGAGTTCGCGGTCGTGCTGTCCCTGCTGACCCGCTCGCTGGAGCAGAGCAAGGACAAGTGGACCACCATCGGTGCCGGCATCAAGGGCGTCACCGAGGAGACCACCACCGGCGTGCACCGGCTCTACGAGATGCACAAGGCCGGCGCGCTGCTGTTCCCGGCGATCAACGTCAACGACTCTGTCACCAAGTCGAAGTTCGACAACAAGTACGGCTGCCGGCACTCGCTGATCGACGGCATCAACCGCGCCACCGACGTCCTGATCGGTGGCAAGGTCGCGGTCGTCTGCGGCTACGGTGACGTCGGCAAGGGCTGCGCCGAGTCGCTGCGCGGCCAGGGGGCCCGGGTGATCGTCACCGAGATCGACCCGATCTGCGCGCTGCAGGCGGCGATGGACGGTTACCAGGTCACCACCCTGGACGACATCGTCGGCACCGCTGACATCTTCGTCACCACGACCGGCAACAAGGACGTCATCACCGCCGACCACATGGCGCGGATGAAGCACCAGGCGATCGTCGGCAACATCGGCCACTTCGACAACGAGATCGACATGGCCGGGCTGTACAAGACCCCGGGCATCGAGCGCGTCACGATCAAGCCGCAGGTGGACGAGTTCCGCTTCACCGACGGTCACACCGTGATCATCCTGTCCGAGGGCCGGCTGCTGAACCTGGGCAACGCGACCGGTCACCCGTCGTTCGTGATGTCGAACTCCTTCACCAACCAGGTGCTGGCGCAGATCGAGCTGTTCGTGAAGACCGCCGAGTACCCGACCGACGTGTACGTGCTGCCGAAGCACCTGGACGAGATGGTCGCCCGGCTGCACCTGGACGCGCTCGGCGTGAAGCTGACCGAGCTGTCCAAGGAGCAGGCCGAGTACCTGGGCATCCCGGTCGAGGGCCCGTACAAGTCGGACGCTTACCGCTACTGAGATTTCCTGTACTCCGAAGGCGCCCCGAGCTGTCAGCGGGGCGCCTTCGCCTTCAGTGCCAGGGCTTCAGACCCAGTGCCAGCCGCCTGGATTCACCGTGGTGGTCTGCGACGGATCCTGGGGCAGGTTCTGGGGCACGTCCTGGGGCGGCACGGCGAACGGTCCCTGCTGTGGGAACACGGCGGGCTGCGGCGGAGCGCCGTACGGGCTGGGCGGTGCATACCCGTTCGGCGGCCCGAAGAGCCCGGTGTACCCGCCGTACGTCGGCCGTTGCGTGGCTAGCCGCGCTAGCTCACGCCGCCTGCGCTCGGCCAGTACTGCGGACAGGAACGCGGGCGAGGGGATCGCCATGGGCGGTGCGGGCGCGGTGACTCCGCCGACCCGGAAGGCGAGCGCATCCCCGAGCGCGACGCGAGCGCCGGGCTCCAGTTCGGTGTAGCGGGCCAGGTACTCCCTCGAGGTGTTCGCCAGCTCGTCGGAGAGCCGCGAGAGCTCCAGTGATTGCGCCCACTGCACCAGGTGGCCCGGCACGAACAGTGGAGGCGACGCCATCGGCTGGTGGCGCTCGCGGATCACCACGGTGCCGGCGAGGATGTCCCCGATCCGCTTGCCCTGCTTGTTCATCAGGCTCGCCACGATCCCCGGACTGGCCGCGAACCACGGCGCGAAGTCGACGAACAGCCACAGCAGGGATCGCACCAGCGCGTGCCGGAACCGGATCGAGCTGCCGTCGTCGCGCACGACCTTGAGCCCGAGCATCATCTTGCCCAGCGTGCGGCCGCGGGTGAGCGTCTCCATCACCACGCGATAGCCGATCAGCACGATCACGAGCACCACGAAGACGAGTGCCCCCGCGAGCGCGTCGCTGGCCTGGGTCATCATGAATCCGAGCAGCGTGGTCAGCAGGACGGTGAGCACGATGCCCTGGATCACGACGTCGATGGCGCAGGCCAGTGCGCGGGTCGGCATCCGCGCGATCCGCACCTGGAGGACGACCGCTTCCCCCGTGACCAGCTGAGACACCCCGCGCCCCCCTCCACCACGACACTACGTCCGGCTAGTGTGCCAGTGGATCGAGCCAGCCGAGCTGATGGAGGTGGGATGGACGTCGAGGCGTTCGTGTCGGTTCATCAGCCTCAGTGGGATCGCCTGGCGCAGCTGACCCGGCGACAGCGGCGGTTGACCGGGATGGAGGCGGAAGAGCTGGTCACCCTGTACCAGCGGGTCGGCACCCAGCTCGCCGCGCTGCGAGCGGCCGGAGCGGATCCTGTGACGGTCGGTCGGCTGTCCGGCCTGATCGCCGACGCGCGGGGCGCCGTGACGGGTGTGCAGGCTCCTGTCTGGCGCGATATCTCCCGCTACTTCCTGGTCAGTTTTCCGGCTGCCCTGTATGCCTCGCGCCGCTGGTGGCTCACCATCGGCCTGTCGTTCTACCTGGTCGTGGCGTGGATGGCGTGGCGGGTCATCGAGCACCCGGAGCTGCTCGAGTCGGTCGGGACGCCCGCGGAGATCCAGCAGTTGGTGGACAAGGACTTCGCGAGCTACTACTCGGCGAATCCCGCCCAGGACTTCGCCCTGCAGGTGTGGATCAACAACGCCACGATCTCGGCCGCGGTGCTGGCGATCGGCGTGTTGCTGATCCCGACCTTCTTCGTGCTCTGGAGCAACGCGCTCAACCTGGGCGTCATCGCCGGCGTGATGATCGGGCACGACAGGTCGGACGTGTTCTTCGGCCTGATCACCCCGCACGGCCTGCTCGAGCTGACCGCCGTGTTCGTCGCGAGCGCGGCCGGACTGAGACTCGGCTGGTCCTGGATCGCCCCCGGCCCACGAACCCGGATGCAGGCCCTGGCCCAGACCGGCCGCGCCACGGTGGGGATGGCGATCGGCCTGGCCGTGATCCTGCTGATCAGCGGCATCATCGAGGCGTTCGTGACCCCCTCGCCGCTGCCGACCGCAGTACGGGTCGGTATCGGTGTGCTCGCCGAGGTCGGCTTCTTCGTCTACGTGTGGACGCTCGGCCGTCGAGCCGTGCAGGCGGGCGAGTACGGCGACGTCGACGCGGCCGATCGGGAAGCGAGCGTTCCGGTCTCGGCCTGATCCAGCGGTTTGGCCCTGGGTACCGGTTCACAATGAGTACCGCCCGGGAAGTTCAGACAAGTCGCGTGTACGACGTAGCGATCACCGTCGGATTGATCGCGTACGGCGTGGTGTATCTGCTCGTCGCCTGGATCGCACTGCAACTCGCCTGGGGCAAGAACTCGGAGGAGGCAACACAGCAGGGAGCCCTGCAGGAACTGGCCAGTAAGCCGTTCGGCAGCGTGCTGCTCTGGATCCTCGCCATCGGCCTGTTCTCCCTCGTGATCTGGCGTGCGCTCCAGCTCATCTACGGCCACCTGGACACGGAAGGAAAGGTGTCATCGGCGGCACGCGGCGTGGTCTACCTGGTGCTTGGTGTCAGCGCGGTCAAGGTCGCCATGGGCTCGAGTAGCTCCAGCACCAGCCGGCAGCGCGGCATGACTGCCCGGCTGATGGAGAACGGCGCCGGACGGGTGCTGGTCGTCGTCATCGGGCTGGTCATCATCGGCGTCGGCGTGCGCCAGATCTACAAGTCGGTGACGAAGAAGTTCACCGAGGAACTCACCGGCGGCGTCTCGGACACCACCATCCTGCTCGGCCGGATCGGCTATGCCGCGAAGGGGATCGCCTTCATCATCGTCGGCGCCCTCTTCGCATGGGCCTCGATCAGCTACGACCCGAAGAAGGCCGGCGGCCTCGACACCGCGCTGCGCACGATCAAGGACCAACCGTTCGGCTCGGTCCTGCTGACCCTGATGGCCCTCGGAATCGCCTGCTTCGGCGTCTACTGCTTCGTCTGGTCCCGCAACGCCAAGCACTGATTCACGCTCTCTCACCGTCGTCAGGAAGCTGGCGGCGATGGGGCTGCTGCAACGCCGAAGCCACTCGGCCGGGTCTAGAGGCGGCCGGCCTTCTTCAGAGCCAGGTAGGTATCGGCAAGCGCCGGCGCGATGTGGTCGGGATTTTCGTCGACCACGGTGACTCCGGCTCGGGTCAGGACGGCTGTTACGCGTTCTCGGTCGAGGCGGGTTCGGGCGGCGGACGCGGCTCCGTAGACCTCGATGACGTCGGAGCGTGCCGCCTCCAGCTCGGTGAGGCGCGGGTCGGCGACCGACGCCAGTACTACGACATGCCGACGTAGGAGCGGACCGATCACCGGCAGCAGGGACTCCTCGATCACGGCCGGGTCCAGGCCCGTCAGCAGGACCACGAGCGACCGCTGGCCGAGTCGTTCGAGCACCTGGGACACGACGACCCGGAAGTCCGTCTGCACGAGCTCGGCGTCCACGTTCGCCAAGGCGTTCACAAAAGACGGCAGGACGTCCTCGGGTGCGGGCCGCCTGACATCAGCCCGTACCTCGGAATCACAAGCCAGCAAGGAAACCCGGTCTCCAGCACGAGTCGCCAGAGCCGCCAGCAGCAACGCCGCATCCATCGCGTGGTCGAGCCGAGGAGCATCACCAACGCGGCCTGCCGACATGCGGCCGGAGTCGATGACGATGGCGACCTGCCGGTCCCGCTCAGGCCGCCAGGTTCGCAGTACTACGTTCCCGCGGCGGGCGGTGGCTCGCCAGTCGATGCTGCGGACGTCGTCACCCGGCACGTAGTCTCGCAACGAGTCGAACTCCGTCCCCTGACCCCTTACCAGCAAGGCAGTCCGGCCATCCAGCTCGCGGAGTCGCGCGAGCCGCGACGGGAGATGCTTGCGCGACTTGAAGGGCGGCAGCGCCCGAACAGTCCACGGCACCCGGTGCGAGCCCTGACGCCCTGCGAAGCCGAGCGGCCCGATCGACCGGACCGTCACCCGGTGAGCGTGCCTGTCACCGCGCCGGGTCGGGACCAGGTGCGTCACAATGCGCCGCCGTTCGCCGTTGGGGAGATCGATCTTGTGCGGCGGATCCTGCACCCCGGCGGAAGGCGGCCAGGCGTCTCGCAGCAGGCCGTTGACCCTGCGCCCAGGATTGGCCACCAGCATCGTGACCACGGCCTGCTCGCCCAGCCGTACGGCGGTGTCTCCCTCGCGGCTCAACTGCAACCGCCGAGGCGACCCGGCAAGCAACAGGTCGACCAAGCACACCAGCAACACGACAGCCACCACCACGCCGATGCCACTCCAGCTCGGCATCAGCACTGCGACGAAGACGACGCCCAGACCAGCCAGTAGGGCGGCCCGGCCGGTGACAACCATCAGCCGACCGTCATCGGGGCACCGGGACAGTGGCCAGCACGCTCTCCAGTACTGCGTCCGCGGTGACCCCTTCCAGCTCGGCCTCCGGGCGGATCTGCACCCGGTGCCTCAGGCAAGGACGTGCCATCGCCTTCACGTCGTCAGGGATCACGTAGTCCCGCCCCGACAACCATGCCCAAGCCCGGGCCACGGCAAGCAGCGCAGTCGCCCCACGCGGAGACACCCCGAGCTGCAACGACGGGGACTGCCTGGTAGCCCGGCACAGGTCGACCACATAAGCCAGTACGTCGTCCCGCACCGCGACCCGTCGTACGGCGGCCTGCCCGGCCAGCAGGTCTGCCGGCCCGGCCACAGGACGCAGACCGGCCGCAGCCAGATCGTGCGGATCGAACCCCTGCGCATGCCGGGCCAGTACTGCGATCTCGGCATCGCGTGGGGGTATGTCCAGGGTCACCTTCAGCAGGAACCGGTCCAGCTGGGCCTCGGGCAACGGGTAGGTGCCCTCGTACTCGATCGGGTTCTGCGTCGCGGCGACCACGAACGGAGAGGGCAGTCTGCGGGGTTCGCCGTCGACGGTGACCTGGCGTTCCTCCATCGCCTCCAACAGCGCGGCCTGCGTCTTCGGCGGCGTCCGGTTGACCTCGTCCGCCAGCAGAATGTTGGTGAACACCGGGCCCGGGCGGAACTCGAACTCACTGGTCTTCGCGTCGTACACGAGCGAGCCGGTGACGTCGCCCGGCATCAGGTCCGGGGTGAACTGCACCCGCTTGGTCTCGAGCCGCATCGCCATCGACAGCGCCCGCACCATCAGCGTCTTCGCCGTTCCGGGCACGCCCTCGAGCAGCACGTGGCCGCGGCACAGCAGGGCGAGCACGAGTGCGGTCACCGCGGTGTCCTGGCCGACCACCGCCTTGCCGATCTCGTTCCGCAGCTCGACCAGTGCCTGCCGGGCGCGCTCGGGGGTGACCTCGATTGCGGTCGTCACGGGTGTCGTACCTCCTGCGTGAGCTGGTCCAGCTCTTGGGAAAGGAACATCAGGTTGGCGTCGTCGATCGGTGGCCCACCGTAGAGGAGTTCGGACAGCATCGCCGGGTCCCGACCGGTGCGGGCGGCAACTGTTGTGACCACCGCGCTCGGTTCGGCGCGACGAGGGATCCCGTGCGCCTTGTGGAGCTTGCCGATCGCGGACTCCCGCAGCGCCGCCGCGGCCCGGTCCCTGGCTCGGGAGCGCCGGTAGAGCCGTGCCCGCCCTTCGGTGGTCTCGGCGGCATGCACGATGACCGGCAGGGGCTCCGGAACCACCGGGCCGAGTCGGCGTCCACGCCACAGCGCCACGACGAAGGCGGCGAACGCCAGCGCCCACGCGATATACCGGACGTCCGGTGGGACGATCGGCGGGCCGCTGCCGTCCTCCTCGTTCAGGCCCGACGACTCGAACTGAGGCAGGTACCAGACCAGGTGGGCGTGTGTTCCGATCAGGTTCAGCGCGAGGGCCGCATTTCCGTCCTCGGCGAGGTCCGCGTTCGTGAACGACCGCGGCGAGCCGATGACGTCGACGATCCGGCCGTCCGTCTCGAGGCGGATGACCGTGTGGTTGATGCCGTCGCCGTAACAAGCGCCGGCCGAATCCGGAGCCGAGTACGACGAACCCGAGACGGTTGCGGTGCCTGCCTGGACCGCGGCCGGCAGGTCGCAGTCCGGCGCTCGGCTTTCCCGCGACAGCGATTCGGCGACATTCTCGACGCCCGGGGCAAGGATCTCGAGCGCGCGGTCACTCGGCCGGAAGAGCACTAGATGGCTCCAGCCCGCCTCGGCGATCTGTTGCCAGTCGGTCCGGTCAAGCGCACCGCCGGGCGCGATCACCAGGGTCCGATCCGTCCCGCTCTGAACCGCATCGTTGATGGCCTGCGTCGGCGTCACGTCGACGCCGTGATTCGACAGCAGCGTCGCGAGCGCCTTCGCCCCGGTCGGCTCGGCCGAGTCCGGACTGAACGGGCCCGAGGTACGAGCCGCGGTGGCGATCATCAGCGCGAACACGCCCAGCACGACAGCACCCGTGATCAGCAGCGGCAGCCTCAGGACGCGCCAGCTCTCGGCGCCGCTCCGGCCGACGGCAGTGCTTGCGCTCATCCCTGGACCAACACCCGGGTGGACACCCTGCGGGCTGCCTCGTCAGCGGCGACCACCACCGCGTACCGCTCCGGCGTACCGGGCCGGTTGCCGTAGACAACCTCCGTGAACACCAGCGCAGCGGGCTGCAGAGCGTCCCGCAACGCCGGTACTACGCGGCCCGCGTCCGCGACTGCCTCGTACGCCGTTCGTCCGGCGCGTTCGTCCAGGACAGTGCGCTCGGTGAGTTCCGCGACGCAGGCACGGAAGCGGCTCCGCACGGCTGCGGTGTAGTTCCCCGCGGCGGCTTCCTGTTCAGCCTGCGCGCGGTAGGTGAACGCAGTACGAGGTTTGCTCGTGTCGAAGACGGCGCGGGGATTACGACGGGTCGTACGGAGGACACCGGCCCGCCAGAGCACCACCACAACGATCAGGGCGAAGAGCAGGAACAGCAGGAAGAGCCCGAGCTGGCCGTTGGTGGACGTGCCCGTCACGTTGTCCAGCAGGTCTGCGATCCACTGCATCACCTTGCCGATGGCCCGCGACATGAGCGACTGCCCGGCCTGCCCGTAGAGCGGCTTGGAGAGCTCCTTGGCAGCCTCGGCGGCGGCGTCGTTCCGGCTGATGTCCACCGGCGGTTCGAGCCGCATCAAGGGATCGAGCTGCATCAGCGCCTCGCCATCAACACGGGCCGCAACCACAGGTCGAGTCCCTCGCGCCGGACCCGCAGGTCGAGGTAGATCAGCGCCTGGACGGACGACATGAACGCGAGGCTGGCGATCAATGTCAGCACAGTGGCGATCGCGGCAGCGGCTCCGACCAGGATCGCGATCACCGTGGCACCGCTGCCGGTGTTCCCCGAAGCCCAGGCGCCCAGCGTGAGAATCAGTGTGCTGACGCCTAACTGCAGCGCGTAGCTGACGATGTTCACCACCACCCCGGCGAACAGCAGAATGCCGAAGACACGCCAGAACCGGCCCTTCACCAAGTACCAGGACCGCCTCAGCGCACCCCAGACCCCGACCCGCACCGGGATGTACAGCCCGATGTCCGGTGCGTGCTTGCCTTCCATCAGTACGACGGTTCCGGCCAGCACCAGCCGGATCCCGAAGATCACCACCAGCAGGCCGCCCACCATGATCAGCACCAGTGCCACCGCGCCCGCGACCTCCGACGAGATCGCCGCATCGGCACCCGAGCCGATCCCGAACACGGCCAGTCCCCAGCCGGCGACCATGATCAGCGCGGACAGCGACTGGAGGAGGCCGACGGCGGCCAGCGCGGGCAGGGAGCGGCGAACCAGCCGCAGCAGTTCCTTCGGACCCACCCGGTGAGCCAGTTGGCTACGCACCGCCGCCAGGGCGATGATCCCGGCCAGCATGCTCGACACCACCGTGAACAGGACCAGTTGCACGCCGTACATCACGAGCATCGCCAGGCCGGCCTGTTGGAACGGGCCGTCGGCGTTGAAGAAGCCGCTGATCCCGCCGGGCACGGTCAGCTGGGTCAGCCCGGCCTGGACTGCCGCCAGGGCGATCCCGGCCAGCACCGGCAGGCCCAGCATGATCGTCTTGTTGTCAGAGATCGTCCGGGCGGCGTTGTCCAGCAGGTCTGCCGGCAGCCAGGGCCGCAGCGGCTCGGAGGAGCTCTCCCGTACGCCGATGTCGTCGCGCATTGCCGTGCCTCCCTTCCAGACGGCCCCGGGTTGTCCCCGGCCGAAGGTGTGCACCATGATCACAGCCCGGGCGGTCCACACCGCTATAACTCGGGCTCACCCGGCGATCCGGCGCGTGGACTACCCCGGGAATGGGACACTATCCGTAGTGCGTACGACCAGCAGCCGCTGGGCGCACTACGATCCGGAACCGGCAAGGAGCAGGGCGTGGCAGAAGGTAACCGGACGATGAGGGGTCGAGTCCTCATCGTCGACGATGACACCGCGTTGTCGGAGATGCTCAGCATCGTGCTGCGCAACGAGGGCTATGACACCTATCTGTGCGCCACCGGCGACAAGGCGGTGCCGGCCTTCCGTGAGTTCAAACCCGACCTGCTGCTGCTCGACCTGATGCTGCCCGGCATGGACGGGATCGACGTGTGCCGCGCGATCCGGGCCGAGTCCGGTGTGCCGATCGTGATGCTGACCGCCAAGAGCGACACCGTCGACGTCGTGCTGGGCCTGGAGTCCGGCGCGGACGACTACGTGGTC
>NZ_BAAANE010000013.1:0-140985 GCF_039529635.1 Kribbella alba
GGGTTGGTGCCCGAGGTCCCGGGTTGGTGTCCGGACCCCCGACAGCTCCCCCGGGTCAGGGGACGAAGGCGCGCTGGGCGTGGTGGCGGAAGGCTCGGGGTGACAGGGAGTGGGCGGCGGTGAAGCAGCGGGTGAAGTAGGACTGGCTGGCGAAGCCGCAGCGGGTGGCGATCTCGGCGATCGGGTCGGAAGTCGCCGCCAGCAACGCTGCGGCGTGCTCCAGCCGGAGGTCGGCGATCAGGTTCGTCGGCGTCATCCCGTACGCGGCGCGCAAGGAACGAGACAGGTGCGCAGGACTGACACCGGCCAGCTCGAGCAATCGCGGCACTCCCCCACGCAGGTTCTCCTGGTCGCGCATCGCCGCGCAGGCCTCCACCAGCCAAGCCGGCGCCTTCTTGCCGGACGCTGTCGCCGGAAGTTCCTCGGGCGACACCTGGGGCAGCAGCTCGATCCAGAAGCGCATCAGGTCGAAGGTGCCGGGATCGTCGGAGAACCGCTCCAGCGCGCTCTCGAACGTTGCCATCACCGTCTGCGGGTCAGCCGGCCGGAACGTGATCGGTTGCCGGGCCGCGTCCCAGCTGCCGGTCGGGTTCGTCCTGGTCAGGTTCAGGAATCCCTGCCAGGCCGAACTCGGGAAAGCCACGTTGATGAACTCCAACCCGTCCGGCGCGCAGCCCCGGAACGCGTGCCGGTCGCGGGGGCGGACGAGGACGATGTCGCCCGTCTCCAGCGGGATCGTGCCGGTCTCCAGCAGGTGTTCGCCACGGCCGCTGGTCACGCCCATGAACTCGTGGAAGTCCGCGTGGGTGTGCAGCTCGGAATGAGGCGTCCGCGGCGCTAGCAGGACCCGCGCCGCGTGGTACGGACGACCGAACGCGGCGGACGCGAACCGCAGTACCTGACCCACATCAACAATCTACAAGTTTGCGTCAGCTTGTTGCTAGCGCTGCCGCGCGTGACGGACGACGATTTCTGGTAGGACGACCAGGGGGTGTTTGACGTGACATCAGTGGCGAAGAGTGAGATCTCCGCGGACGCGGTCGAGGCCTTCGAGCGTGACGGCTACGTCATTTTCCGCAACGTGCTCGACCAGGACCTGATCAACGAGGTGAACGGCCACGTCGAATGGCTGCAGGCGTGCCACCCGGAGGTCCGGCCCGAGCAACTCGGTCACGTTTTCGTGCGGAACGACCCCTTCTGGCTGCGTCTTGTGAGCGACCCGAGCTTGCTCGAGATCGCGTCACTGTTCGTCGGGCCGGACCTCGCGTTGTTCGCCTCCCACTACATCTCCAAGCCGCCGTACTCCGGCCAGCCCGTGCTCTGGCACCAGGACGCCGCGTTCTGGCCACTCGACCCGATGAATGTGGTCACCCTGTGGCTCGCGGTCGACCACTCCACCCCGCAGAACGGTTGCGTCCGGGTGGTTCCCGGCAGCCACCTCGGGCCGACGGCAGAGCTGCGCGACAACCTGGACGTGGAGAGCGTTCTCGGCAAGGAGATCGCGGTCGAGGTGGATGAGTCGCAGGCGGTCGACATGGTGCTGGCGCCCGGCGACGTCGAGGTGCACCACCCGAACATCGTGCACGGCAGTACTGCGAACACCTCACCCAACCGCCGCTGCGGGTTGACGATCCGCTACATCCCGACCTCGACCCGCATCACCGATCCCGAGGTGCCCTACCCGAGCGCCTTCCACCTCCAGGGCTCCCCCGGCACGAACAGCTACCAGCCGCGCCCGCGGTACGTCGAAGGCCGCGACTTCCCGTTCGCGGACAGCGCCAGATGGACCTAGCCGGCTCAGACTGCCTCTTCGAGGCAGATACGGAACGGGTGGCCGGCGGGGTCGGCGTACACGCGCCAGCCGCGTGCGTTCTCGGCGGGTGGGGCGTCGACCGGGTCGAGCGGTTCGGCGCCGAGGGCCACCACCGTCGCGTGCCCGCTGGCCAGGTCGTCCACGATGAGGTCGAGGTGAAGCTGCTGCGCTGCCGCCCCGGGCCAGGTGGCCGGGCTGTAGTCCTCAGAGCGCCGGAAGCCGAGCGTCGACCCGGGGCCGGTCAGGCTCCGCCAGTCATCGTCACCGTGCTCGTCGACCTCCAGACCGAACAGCGTCGAGTAGAACCGGGCAAGCTCGAGTGGGTCCGGGCAGTCCAGCACCACCGAGCCGAGCCGCCCGGCGGTGCTGCCCGGCTGCTCTGCCACCTGCGTCATCTGTCCTCCAGCTTCTTTGTCAGGATGATCCCTAGGCCGCGCCCACTCTGCTTGGCAGGCCCGGCCGACCGCCAACGATGACAGGTCGGACCGACAGTCCGCATCTTTCGACACGCCTTGTCGAGCAGTCTGTTGTCGCGGAGCGGCAGCAGACAGTAACCGAGCCCCTCAGACCCGTTAGGAGTACCCCATGGCTGTCCCAGTCAACGCTCCGGCTTTGTCCCCCCGCCGGGCGGCCGCCGCATTGACGATTCTGGCCGTCGCGACCTTCAGCTTCGTGACCACCGAAGTGCTGCCGATGGGGCTGCTCACAGTGATGGCGGACGACCTCGACCAGTCCCGATCGCAGGTCGGGCAGCTGGTCACCGGCTACGCGGTCGTCGTGGTCCTCGCCTCCATCCCGCTCGCGCGCCTCACCCAGAGACTGCCGCGCAGGCTCGTGCTGACCGGCACGCTCGGCGTCTTCGGTACGGCCACCTTGCTGTCCGCACTGGCCCCGACCTACCCGGTCCTGTTCGGCGCGCGCCTTGTCATCGCGCTGACCCAAGCGCTGTTCTGGTCGGTGGTCGCGCCCGCTGCCGTCGGACTGTTCCGGCCGGAGGTCCGCGGTCGCGTCGTTGCTCGCCTCGCCGTCGGTACTGCGCTCGCTCCCGTGCTGGGCATCCCGTTGGGCACCTGGCTCGGCCAGCAGGCCGGCTGGCGGACACCCTTCGTCGTGATGGGCGCCATGGGTTTCGTGGCCTCGGCCGGCATCGCGGTGCTTCTACCCACGATCGCGCCGGCGGACAGCAGTTCGGCCCGCGGTTCTGCGCCGGACAAACGCAGGTACCTCCTGCTGATGATCGCCACCGCGATCGCCGTCACCGGACTGCTGGTGGTCAACACCTACGTCGCGCCGTTCCTTCTCGATGTCGGCGGCTTCTCGCCCGCCGCGCTCGGACCGGTCCTACTCGCCACTGGGCTGGGTGGTCTGACCGGAACTCTGGTGATCGGCACGCTCCTCGACCGCCACCCCTGGGCGGCGGTCGTCTGGCCGCTCGGTCTTGCCGCCTGCGCGCTGCTCAGCCTCTTCGCCTTGGGCCAGTTCCGGCCCATGGCGATCGCCCTGCTGACGGTGACCGGCCTGGCCTTCAGCGCCTTCGCCGTGGCGGGGCAGAACAGGACCCTCGAGGTAGCGCCAGGCAGCACCGACATCGCGCTGGCAGGCAGCGGCTCCGCGTTCAACATCGGTATCGCAGGGGGCGCACTGATCGGCGGACTCCTGATCGACAACACCGGCGTGCGCAGCGTGGCACTGGCCGGCGGTCTGCTGACAGCCGTCGGGTTCGCGGTCATGCTCGCCGAACCCCGCCTGGTTCGCGGTCGCGCCCTGCCCGCAGACGAGGTCGGCCAGCCCCTGATCGCGCCTGCTCGGTCTGCGATAGAGGCTGCTCTGCCTGCGATCGGATCTCCTGCCGCCGCCGGCGAGGCGGCGTTGCCACCACTTGGAGTCGTCCTGCCCGCCACTGAACTGGTCGAGCCTCACCCGCCTCGTTGCCTCACTCAGTAGTCTCTCGCTCCTTTCCGCAGCTGCGGTCATGGCAGAGTGCCGCCATGACCGCCGGGCCCGACACCTTCGTGAAGCAGCGACACGACGCGCCGCCCGGATTCTTCGAGGTGGAAGCGGCGGGTTTGCGGTGGCTTGCCGTTCCGGGCGGCGTGCCCATCGTCGAACCGCTCGAGGTCTCCCCCGGCCGGCTAGCCACGCCGCGGCTCGACCCCGTACCGCCGACAGGCTCCGCAGCCGACGAATTCGGTCACCGCCTCGCCGCGATGCACAACGCCGGCGCGCGCTACTTCGGCGTACCGCCCGATGGGTGGCAGACCAACGGTTACATCGGCACCATCGAGCTGCCGCATGCGCCGCAGCCGGTGGAGCCGGTGGACTCGTGGGGCGAGTTCTACGCAAGCTTCAGGCTCCAGCCGTACCTGCGCACGGCGTACGACAATGGCACGATCGACGGGCATCAACTGGAGGCGTTCGAGCGGCTGTGCAGCAAGCTGGTTGCCGGTGGGTACGACGATCCGTCGGAGCAGCCGTGCCGGATCCACGGTGACTTGTGGTCCGGCAATGTCTTCTGGTGTGCGGATGGCGTCCACTTGATCGACCCCGCGGCGCACGGCGGCCACCGCGAGACAGACCTGGCGATGCTCGGCCTGTTCGGCATGCCGCAGCTAGAACGAGTACTGCGGGCCTACAACGAGGCACATCCGCTGGCAGACGGTTGGCGCGAGCGGGTCGGCCTGCACCGGCTGCACCCGCTCCTGACCCATGTGGTGATGTTCGGCTCGGCGTACGTTGCCCCCGCTCTGGCCATGGCACGCAAGTACGACTGAGTAATGCAGGGAGTTGGCTGAAAGATCTTGACTCGGGGAGTGAGCAGACGAACACTTCCGGTCATGAACCGACTAGTCCGCCCCAGTCGTCGGGTCTCGCTCGCAGGTCTCATCACGGCCGCCTTGCTCGCGACTCCCCTCATCGCCATCACCAGTTCCGCCGCCGCGCAACCGGAGGCAGCCATGCCCGCCGCGCTGATCCCCCAGCCCGTCTCACAGCACGCACTGCCGAACCAGACCTTCACACTGCAGCGGTCGAGCGTCGTCGGCGTCGATTCGAACGCCAAGGAGCTCCGGGCCGCGATGAAGGTCGCCGATCAGCTCACCGCGCAACTACGCCGGTCCACTGGCTATCCGTTGCCCGTAGTACCGGTCCGGCCTGGGTTCGCTGACATCAGGCTCTCCACGAACGGCCCGGCATCGCTTGGCGCGGAGGGCTACCAGCTGCGCGCCGACCGCTCGGGCGTCAGCATCACCGCGGCCACCCCGGAAGGCCTGTTCCGCGGGGTGACCACACTGCGCCAACTGCTGCCCGCCAAGGCCGACGCCACCACGCGGCAGGCCGGTCCGTGGACCATTGTCGGTACTGCGATCGCGGACTCCCCGCGATTCGGTTATCGGGGCGCCATGCTCGACGTGTCGCGGCACTTCTTCTCTGTGGACGAGGTGAAGCGCTATATCGACCTGGCCTCGCTCTACAAGCTCAACAAGCTGCACCTCCATCTCGCCGATGACCAGGGCTGGCGGATCCAGGTGGACAGCTGGCCCCGGCTCACGACGTACGGCGGAAGCCTGGAGGTCAACGGCACGCCCGGCGGCTCGTACACCAAGGCGCAGTTCGCAGAGATCGTCCGGTACGCCGGAGATCGCTACCTGACGGTGGTTCCCGAGATCGACACCCCGGGCCACACCAACGCCGCGCTGGCCTCCTACGCCGACCTCAACTGCGACGGGGTGGCTCCGCCGCTCTACACGGGCACCAATGTCGGGTTCAGCTCGCTCTGCGTCGGCAAGCAGGTCACGTACGACTTCCTGGACGACGTGTTCCGCGAGGTCGCCCAGCAGTCGCCTGGTGACGTCCTGCATCTGGGCGGCGACGAGGCGCACTCCACGCCGCACTCGGACTACCTGGCCTTCGTCCCGAAGGCAGCTGCACTCGTCACCAAGCAGCACAAGCGCGTCATGGGCTGGCAGGAGATCGCCGAGACACCCCTGCCGGCCGGCAGCATCGCGCAGTACTGGGGTACCGACGACGCGCGTTCGCAGGAGTTGGCCCGCAAGGCAGCTGCGCAGGGCGCCAAGGTTGTCCTGTCTCCTGCCAACCGGGCGTATCTGGACATGAAGTACGACGCGAACACGCCGTACGGGCTCAGCTGGGCCGGGCTGGTCAACGTGCAGAAGTCGTACGACTGGAACCCGTCGACCCTGATCCCGAATCTCCCGGAGAGCGCTGTCGCCGGTGTGGAGGCACCGATCTGGACCGAGACGCTGGACGACCTCGACAAGCTCGAGTTCATGGCGTTCCCGCGGCTGCCGGGCGTGGCCGAGCTCGGCTGGTCCCAGGCCTCCGCCCTCGACTGGACGGCCTACAAGGACCGGCTCGGAGCTCAGGGCTCCCGCTGGGACGTTCTCAGCGTGAACTTCTTCCGCGCTCCCGAGATCGACTGGCACTGACGGCTGCCAGGGAGCCCGGCGAACCGCTGGGCTCCCAGTCAGTGCTGCAGGACGCGGTCGAGGAGCCAGGCCGTGTCCTCATCCAGATCCTGCTCAGCGACCGTCAACTGGGTGGGCTCGGCCTCCGGGGCATCCCGGAGCTCGAGCCTGTAGACGTACCGATCGGGCTGTGGACGGCCGGAACCGAGCTGGGACGGGTCGAGCTTGCGAGCAGCCTGCTCGATTCGTTCGCTGTCCGGCTCGGCCGAGGTGTCCAGTTCGCCCTGGGCCACCAGGCCGGCGAATCCGCCGCTGCGTACCACTTTGAGGATCAACCTGGCCTCCAGTCGGCGTCGTACGCTCACCTTTTCGCGCCGTGCGGCGGATGTCCAGGCCGGCGCGACACGCCGAGAGAAGTCAGGGCGACAACCTGACCATTACCGGGCGTACAGGGCGCCTTGTCCCACCTTGTCTCGTGCCGGATTCACTGCTGGAACGGGGGTTCCAGCAGGGATCCCGGAGAAACCGCAGGTCGGCAGGGGTTTCGTTGTCTTGCGGCCTGGCCGGGCCCGCCCGGCCGGCAGCTGTCGGCGGCGCTACGGCGTGGACACCGAGCGTGGCGGGCGGCAACTTTATGCGACACGTGTTCCCGGTCACCCCCCACATCAGCCCCGAGATCGGCTACAGTTGTCGCGTTGCAGTTTTGGACTCCCACTGACTTTCGCTGTGCTGCATGGCCGGTTTTGTCGTCTGGGGCCTTTCGGCGACACGCGGCTCATGAGGTGTGGGTCGCGTCTTGTTACAAGCCATCAAGGAGATAGACACAAATGGCTGTCGGTACTGTCAAGTGGTTCAACGCTGACAAGGGCTTCGGCTTCATCACCCCGGATGACGGTGGCGCGGACGTGTTCGCGCACTACTCGGCCATCCAGACCTCGGGCTTCCGCTCGCTGGACGAGAACCAGCGCGTCGAGTTCGAGATCACCCAGGGCCAGAAGGGCCTGCAGGCGGAGAACATCCGCCCGATCTGATCTTTGGATCAGTCCTTCTAAGAACTGAAAACAGAGGGGCCGCACACCGACCGGTGTGCGGCCCCTCTCAGCGTTTCCGGACGGGTACATTCCAGGCGAGGCAAGGAGACCGATGACGACGGACGACGCGCGGGCCCGCTACACCCGGGACGACGAGAGCCCCGGCGAGCGACTGGACCGGCAGTGGAACGAGTTGCTGCAGGAACTGCGGCTGGCGCAGACCGGAACCCAGGTCCTGTTCGCGTTCCTGCTGAGCATCGCCTTCACGAACCGTTTCCAGGATGCCGACGACTTCACCCACGACGTCTATGCCGGCACGATGATCGCCTCCGCCTTCGCGGCCGCGCTGTTCCTGGCACCGGTCTCGTTCCACCGGATCCTGTTCCGGAAGAAGATGCGCGACCGGATGATCCCGATCGCCGGCCGGATGACCGCGGGCGGGTTGTTCTTCCTGATCCTGGCGATGAGTGGCGGCATCCTGATCGCGATCGACGTCGTGCTGTCCCGGACCGCGGCCTTCATCGTCGTCGCGTTCCTGCTCGCCTGGTTCATCGTCTTCTGGTACGCGATCCCCCTGTGGGTCCGCCGAGCTAGCCGCGTAGACGAGGGATGACGTCGGCCGCGACCTCCTCGAGCACAGCTTCGCTGCCGGCGTAGACCCCCTCGGTCCGCGGCCAGTGGGTGATCACGTCGGTGAACCCGAGCTCGGCGGCCCGCCCGACCGCGTCCTCGAACGCAGCCGCGCTGCTGAGCGAATACCGCTGCGAGTCCAGCGACAGGTACCGGTCGAACGGCTTCCCTTCGAGTAAGTCGTCCAGCCGGTGGCTGAGGTCCACCACCGAGGCGAACCAGCCGGCGAGATCGTCGGACTTCCTGCCGGTGGTCACCCAGCCGGCGCCGTACCGGGTGGCCAGGCGGAGTGAGCGCGGGCCGTTCGCCGCCATCACGAAGGGGACCCGTGGCTGCTGGACGCACCCCGGGAGCGTCCGGGCGTTCCGCGTCTCGAAGTACTCGCCCTTGAAGTCGACCTTGTCGGTGGTGAGCAGCCTGTCCAGCAGTTCCACGAACTCCGCCAGCCGGTCGACCTTCTGCCGCGGGCTCAGGTCGTCACCGCCGAGGATGGTCGTGTCGATACCACCGCCCGAGCCGATGCCGCAGAGGAACCGTCCGTCGGAGATGTCGTCGAGCGCCAGCACCTCGCGGGTCAGCGTCAGCGGGTGGCGGAAGTTCGGCGAGGTCACGAAGGTGCCCAGCTTGATCGTCGAGGTGACCAGCGCGGCGGCGGTCAGCGTCGGGGTGGTGCCGTACCAGGGCGCGTCCTGGAGCCCACCCCAGGTCAGGTGGTCGTAGGTCCAGGCATGGTCGAAGCCGAGCTCCTCGGCCCGCCGCCACTTCGAGGCCGCGTCCGACCAGCGGTACTCGGGCAGGATCGTGATTCCGAAACGCATGTCCGCACAGTAGCGGGGAACCAGGGTGTGTCCGAAACCACGATAGTTGCTTTCTGCCACGATCTTCGGCACGGTCGTGGGGCAGTTCCCCCTGGCAACCGGAAACGGAGGCGCGCCGAAGCAAGGCGTGATTCACACTGTGGCGACCGATCTCGACAGCCAGCCGACAACCACTGACCGAGCACCCGATGGCCAGGAGCATCCCGCGCTGGCGTCTCCACCACCGCCGGGCAGTCGAAGTCGCGATTCGGGACTCGACCGGGTCGTGTTCGGTGTCACCGCGGTGATCGCCCTGGCCTTCGTGGCCTGGGGGTTTGCGGATGCCACTGGCCTCGGTACGGCGTCCACCTCGGCCCTGGGCTGGGTCGAGCACAACACCGGCTGGTTGTTCGTCCTGCTCGCATCCGGCTTCGTCGTGTACGTCATCTGGCTCGCAGCCGGGCGGTACGGCCGGATCCCGCTCGGGGCGGACGATGAGGAGCCCGAGTTCAAGACCGTCTCCTGGATCGCGATGATGTTCAGCGCGGGGATGGGGATCGGGCTGATGTTCTACGGCGTCAGCGAACCGCTGTCCCACTTCACGAGTCCGCCGCCCGGGACCGCTCAGCCCGGAACCTCCGAGGCACTGCAGACGGCGATGGCGACGACGTTGTTCCACTGGACCCTGCACCCGTGGGCGATCTATGCGGTGGTGGGCATAGCGATTGCCTACGGCACCTTCAGGCGGGGCCGCTCCCAGCTGATCAGTTCCGCGTTCGCCCCGCTGTTGGGCCGGCGTACCGAAGGGCCGATCGGAAAACTGATCGACAGCCTGGCGATCTTCGCGACGCTGTTCGGATCGGCCGCTTCGCTGGGACTGGGCACGCTGCAGATCGGCTCCGGCGTGCGGATCCTGGGCTGGCTCGACCAGACCGGGAACGCGGTGCTGGTCGGCGTGATCGCCATCCTCACCGCGGCGTTCGTCGCCTCGGCGGTGTCGGGTGTCGCCAAGGGCATCCAATGGCTGTCCAACATCAACATGGTGCTGGCGGTTGTGCTGGCTGCCTTCGTGTTCGTCGTCGGGCCGACCGTGCTGATCCTCGACCTGGTGCCGACCGCGATCGGGGTCTACTTCCGCGATCTCGCCGACATGGCCGCCCGGACCGAGGCCAGTGGCGGTGACGCGATGGCGAAATGGCTGTCCGGCTGGACCGTCTTCTACTGGGCGTGGTGGATCTCCTGGACGCCGTTCGTCGGTATGTTCATCGCGCGGATCAGCCGGGGTCGCACCATCCGGCAGTTCGTCACCGGCGTGCTGCTGGTGCCGTCACTCGTCAGCCTGGTGTGGTTCTGCATCTTCGGCGGCGCCGCGATCGACACCCAGCGCAACGGCCTGGACATCGCCGGCCAGTCCACCACTGAGGGTCAACTTTTCGGCCTGCTGCACCACTTCCCGCTGGCTTCGGTGACCACCGTGCTGGTCGTGGTGCTGGTCGCCATCTTCTTCGTGTCGGGTGCGGACGCGGCCTCGATCGTGATGGGCACGCTGTCGGAACGCGGGGCGATCGAGCCGCGGAAGTCGCTGGTCGTGTTCTGGGGTGTGCTCACCGGGGCCGTCGCGGCGGTGATGCTGCTCGTCGGCGGAGGTGGCTCCAGGGCGCTGCAAGGCCTGCAGAACCTGACCATCGTGGCGGCGCTGCCGTTCGCGCTGGTGATGGTCGGGCTCGCCGTCGCCCTGGTGAAGGATCTCCGCACCGATCCGCTGATGCTGCGCAAGGAGATCGCCAGTGAGGCGGTCGAGGCGGCGGTGATCGAAGGGGTGTCTGCGCACGGCGACGACTTCGCGCTCGTCGTGACGGGGAGCGGGAACGACTCCTCTCCCGACAACCCCGAGACTCCCGGGTCGCCGCAGCCGCGCGGCGAGGTGCCGCCCCCGAAACCCTGACTGATCGCCGCGCCGCGTCCGGAGTACAGGAATATTCTCCGGACGCGGCGTGCTGTGCCCTGGGAATCAATTGAGGGTTCAACTATGTTGGGAGGTGTAAGACTTGGAGAGGTGGAGTGAAGTGAGCGAGACCCTGGAGATCAGCCGGACGCCGGTGCTGTACCTGAGCCATGGCGCGCCCCCGCTGGCCGACGACCCGACCTGGCGGGCCGAACTGGCGGACGTGTCCGCCGGGATCAAGAAGCCGACCGCGATCCTGATCGTGTCGGCCCACTGGGAGGCCGCGCCGCTCACCCTTGCCGCGACCGAGACTGTGCCGCTGCTGTACGACTTCTGGGGCTTCCCCGAGCGCTACTACCAGGTCCAGTACGCCGCACCCGGCGCGCCTGAGCTTGCTGCGCAGGTCCGCAAGCTGCTGCAGTCCCCCGGCACTCCCGTGTACGACGACCCCACGCGCGGCTTGGATCACGGTGCATATGTGCCGCTGAAGGAGATGTACCCGGACGCGGACATCCCCGTACTGCAGGTGTCGATGCCGACCCTCGACCCGACTGAGCTGTTCAAGATCGGCCGCAAGCTGGCTCCGCTGCGCGACCAGGGCGTGCTGATCGTCGGCAGCGGCTTCACCACGCACAACCTGAGCGCGGTGAACCTGGGCGGGCCGGCCGACGCGACGCCGCCGACCTGGTCTCGCGAGTTCGACGACTGGGCCAAGCGGGCCCTCGCCGCGCAGGACATCGACTCGCTGATCGACTTCCTGCACAAGGGCCCGGCGGCCGGGATCGCCCACCCCCGGACCGAGCACTTCGCGCCGCTGTTCGTGTCGCTCGGGGCGGCCGAGGATTCCCTCGGCAAGGCCGACACCGTGGTCGACGGCTTCTGGTACGGCCTGTCCAAGCGTTCCTGGCAACTCGGCTGACCCACCGCTTGCGTCCGAAGGACTGGGGGTCCTGCCCTTCAGTACTTCGGACGCAAGCGGGGGTTTTGGCGCGGTTAGCGCTGTGGTGTGGGGAAGGTGGCGAGGTGGGCGGTGCCGATGCTGCCCAACCAGACCTTGCCGTCGCGCTCCCGTACGCCGGTGGGCATCCGGAAGTCCGGGTGCTTACCCCGCAGATCGTGCACCAGGTTGCCGTCGTCGTCGTACGCCTGGATCTCGATGATGTCGGCGGCCTTCGGCTTCACCGCGTCGGGTAGCGCCCAGACCGCCTTGCGTAGTACAGGGTGTTTCGGCAGCAGGAAGTCCAGCGAGGTGTTGCGGGGCGAGCCGATCGCCACCCAGATGAGGCCGTCCGAACCTCGCGCGATGTTGTCGGGCAGGCCCGGGATCATCGCCACCAGTTCGGGCTCGGCCTCGGCGTTGGTCAGGTCGAGCTTGAAGAGGCCGTAGCTCGCCGTCTCCACGAAGAACAAGGTGAATCTGTCGCCGCTGAGCGCGACTCCGTTCGGGAACGGCCGGCCGGCCGCGAGGCGGGTCAGCCGGCCGTCCGGCGTCAACCTGTAGAGGCTGCCGGTGCTCGAGTGTTCGAGCAGATCGGCCATCCACTCCGCGACGCCGAACCGGGTCGACGAGTCGGTGAAGTAGATCGTGCCGTCGGGCATCACGTCCGCGTTGTTGCAGAACCTCATCGGCCGGCCGTCGATCGCGTCCAGTAGCGTCGCGATCCGGTTGTCCTTGTCGAGGGTGAGCAGCCCGCGGTTGGCGTCGCAGATCAGCATCTTGCCGTCCGGCAACCACTCGAGCCCGAGCGGCCGGCCACCGGTATCGGCCAGCAATGTGACGGTGCTCCGATCGGCACTGATCCGCAGGATCCGCCCGTCGAGCAGACCGGTGATCACACTGCCGTCGTCGTCGATCAGGACATCCTCCGGGCCGTGCCCGGGCAGTGCCACAGTCTCGACCTCGAGCTGCCGCGGCTGTCGCGCGGCGGGCGCAGGGGGCGGGGTCCAACGAACCGGGGCGATGCTCGACTTCGCGCTCATGACCCGACAGTAACCATCCGACCCCGATCCGTCTGGTTTACGGCGCGCGTCGCCAGAACTCACCGGGAGGATCGTCAGGTCCGTCAAGCGGCGCAGGTCATTCGCCGGTGGAGCCGTCCAGGCGCTCGCGGAGGAGGTCGGCGTGACCGTTGTGCCGGGCGTATTCCTCGATCATGTGGGCGAGCACCCAGCGGAGCGTGAAGCGGGTGCCTTCGTCCTCGCCGACATCGCCTGGCGCCAGGTCTGCGATCACCGCGCGGGCCTTGTCGACAGCCTCGTCGTACCGGCGCAGGTCATCGGCGTATGCGGCCGGATCGAGGCCTGTCCAGTCAGCGTTTGGGCTCTCGGGTGAGGAGTAGGCGTAGACGACCGGCTCGTCGGTGAACGTGCCGACGAACCAGCCGATCTCGACCTCGGTGAGGTGCCGGACCAACCCGTGCAACGTCATCCCCGACGGCTCGACCGCCGCGGTGCCGAGTTGCTCGGGGGTCAGCCCCTCGCACTTCCACCGGAGCGTGGCGCGCTGGAAATCCAGGAAGGCGGTCAGCGTTTCCTTCTCCCCGGCTTCCGTGGGCGGATCGGGTCTTCCGTTCAGGTCCATGCCGGGAACCTACCCGCCACATCCGACAGTTCCGGCCGACGCCGACCGGCTCGCCTGGCTACCGGCCCGTCCAGAGGCCGGGTGAAGGCCCCGGCTCTGCGGGTGGTGGGTAGATCGACGCTGCGCGGCCCGCCTCCGCACCACCCAGAAGACGCCGGGTGAGGGCGTCGCGGCTGGAGAGGAGATCCTCGGCTGCCGCGCGGAGTTCCGTGTCGCCGGGGACGGAGCGGTTCTCAGCGGCGAGCAGCACAACCCGCCGTACGAGCTCCTTGGCAAAGGAGGCAGTGGTTCCCTCAGTCATGGCGACGACCTCGTCGACAACCTCAGGGCTGAGGTCCAGCGCGGGTCCGTAGAGCGAGAGCAGGCGAGCTCGGCCGGCCGCGTCGGGCAGCGGAATCTCGACGGCCAGATCGACCCGGCCGGGGCGCTGGCTCAGCGCCGGTTCCAGCAGATCGGCGCGGTTGGTCGTCAGCAGGAACGCGACATCCGCCTCCTCGGTCAGGCCGTCCATCTCGTTCAGCACCTGGAACAGCAACGGCCCTCCCCCGTGCGTGAAATCGCGGGACTCCGCCACCAGGTCGCAGTCCTCCAGCACCACGAGCGCCGGTTGCAGCAGCCGCGCCAAGGCGCAGGCCTCACCGATGAACCCGATGCTCGTTCCCGCGAGCAGCACGACCGTGAACTGCGGCAACCGCGACAGCAGGTATCGCACGGTATGGGTCTTCCCGGTCCCCGGCGGCCCGTACAACAACACACCGCGCCGCAGATGCTGACCCGCCTCGAGGAGAAACTCCCGGTGTTCCGCGATGCCGATCACCTCGCGCTCGACCCGCTCCAGTACGCCGTCCGGCAGCACCACGTCGTCCCTCGCGATCTCCGGTCGCGGGTGCAGGCGGAACGGTCCGACGCCCTGGCCGAATTCGTGCCCCTCGAAGGAGATCACCTGGCCGCGGAACACGTTGTGCTCGCGGATCAGCTCCGGCAGCGCCGTCAGGAAGCGCTCTCCGGCTTGTTTGCTGACGGCAAGGACCTCCAGGTCGACAGTGCCTCGGCCGTACTGCGGGTTGGCCGCGCGCAGCAACCCGACGTACCGGTCGTCGCCCTGGCGGCCGAGGTAGAAGCCGACTGCGACGCAGTCCATCTCCTCGTCGACCGCGATCGAGATCCGCTGGTAGTCCACCGCGCCGACCCCGAACCGCTGCAGCTCGAGCAGCTCGGACAGCGAGTGGTGCCCGCGGTCCGATCCCTTCAGCCCGATCACCTCGAACTCGTCGAACCACGCCTCGATCGCGAGCTGCACGTTCGGCAGGTCGAACGACGGGAACGAGGAGGCGACCACGGGCAAACCCTCCGGGTCCACACCGAGATGCGCCAGGAAGCGATCTCTCAGGTTCTCCCGGGCGTTCCTGGCCGGCGGCAACTGCATCCGCTCCAGAAACCCGTTGAACAGCCGCGCGAACTCCTCGATCTCATCCGGCTCCGACATCCGCACCCCTTGGTCGACCCGTCGCCGCAGCTTCGCTACGGTCCCTGGGCTCAGCATGGCGGTCCGGGGTGTCAGGCCGCAGCACGCCGGCGGGCCGGCACGCCCTGTACCCCGCTACGCAGCACGATGCCTGCGGTGCCTGCAAGGTTGCGGTTCTCCGCTGCTCGAATGGTGGCCGTACCGGAGGAGCCTCCGATCTGGCGTATAGGCTTTCCACCATGACATCGACTGAGTCCACTGCCCGTCCGTACGGCGCCTTCCCGGTGCGGATCGGCGTTCAGGTTCAGCCCCAGCACGCCGAGTACGCCGACATCCGGCGGACCGTCGCCGCGGCCGAGGAGATCGGCGTCGACGTGGCGTTCAACTGGGATCACTTCTATCCCCTGTCCGGTGAGCCGGAGGGTCTGCACTTCGAGTGCTGGACCATGCTCGCGGCCTGGGCCGAGGCCACCGAGCGGGTCGAGATCGGTGCCCTGGTCACCTGCAACTCCTACCGCAACCCCGACCTGCTCGCCGACATGGCCCGCACGGTCGACCACATCAGCGACGGCCGGCTGATCCTCGGCATCGGCTCCGGCTGGTTCGAGAAGGACTACGACGAGTACGGCTACGAATTCGGCACCGCGGGCGGCCGGCTGGACGCCCTCGGCGAGGCGCTGCCGCGGATCGAGCAGCGCTGGACCAGGCTCAACCCGGCACCGACCCGGGACATCCCGGTGCTGATCGGTGGTGGCGGTGAGAAGAAGACGCTGAAGCTGGTCGCCCAGCACGCGAACATCTGGCACGGATTCGGCGACGCCGAGACGATCGCGCACAAGCACGACGTACTGGACGCCCACTGCAAGACCATCGGCCGCGACCCGGGCGAGATCGAGCGGTCGGCCGGCGTCGGCGCGAAGACCCCCGAGGAGCTCGGCAAGTCGCTGTTCGACGTCGGCACCCGGCTGTTCACCGTCAGCACCTCCGGCCCCGACTACGACCTCGGCCTGCTCCGCGACTGGGTCGCCTGGCGCGACGACGTCAACCAGTCCTGACCCAACCCCCCCGTTGCGTAAGCCCTTGCGTCCGAAGTACCGGAGGTCCTGCCCTCCGGTACTTCGGACGCAAGCGTGGGGGCGGCGGCTCGCTTCGCTAGGATTTCGGGCATGTCTACGCTGCCTACGAACGGTTCGGTGCTGCCCATCACGCGGTGGGGCGAAGATGTCATGCACCGGCTGAACAAGCCCGTCACCGAGTTCGGCGACGAGCTGCACCGACTGGTCGCGGACATGGTCGCGACGATGAACGCCGCCGAGGGTGTCGGCCTGGCCGCGAACCAGGTCGGCGTCGACCTCCAACTGTTCGTCTTCGACTGCCCCGACAAGGACGGCAACCGCGTCCAGGGCGTCGTCTGCAACCCGGTGATCGAGCTCCCGGAGGGCAAGGACCGCCAGCTGGACGAAGGCGAGGAAGGCTGCTTGTCCCTGCCTGGTGCGTTCACCAAGTGCGCCCGCCCGGACTGGGCCCGCGTCACCGGCGTCGATGAGAACGGCGAGCCCGTCAGCTACGAGGGCAGCGGTCTGCTCGCCCGTTGCCTGCAGCACGAGACGGACCACACGCAAGGCACCGTCTTCGGCGACCGGCTCTCCCGCAAGTACCGCAAGCGCCTCTTCGCCGAGGCCGAGGAACTCGCCCCCGACTACCCCGCCGACTGGCCCGTCTCCCCCGTGCTCAACCAGGAAGAGCACACCGACGAAGGCCTCAACGCCTGACCCTGCCGCCCATGGCTTGGCCGCCCGCCACAGCTAAGCGGCACGCTCGCAATGGCCGGCGGTCCCCAGGGCACAGAGCAGCAACGGCAGGGAGCGATGCAGCTCCCGCTCCCAGTACGGCCAGTTGTGCACCCCCGGCCCGTAGAAGTCAGTTGCCACCCGTACTCCGGCCTGCCGGAGGCGGGGAGCCACCAGGTGGTTCATCTCGTTGATCTGAGCCTCGAGCTCGTCGAAAGGCTCGCCTGGAGGTTCGAAGGGGCCCGCTGTGCCGTCACCACTGGACATGAACACGTAGGTGGATCGCAGTCGCTTGGCGAGGTAGTAGGGATCGTGCGCCTGCCAGATCCCGCGCTGAGCGACCGGGTCTCCCCAGAGCGCCAGCGGGTCCTCGCCGAAGTCCTCCTGCATGAACCCCATCATTCCTTCCGGCCAGCCGTCGTACAGCGGATGCACCACGCCGCTGTAGCTCGCGGCTGCGCGGAACATGCCGGGGTTGCGCCCGGCGTACGACAGAGCGCCCAAACCGCCCATCGACAGGCCGGCGACAACCCGTTTCTGCCCCGCGCCGTAGTCGTGCTCCAGCAGCACGCGAAGCTCGCGGGTGTGGAAGGTCTCCCAGGCCGGCGGGCCACCCTCGCCGTGGTTCCACCAGTCGCTGTACCAGCCGACGGCCCCTGCTTCGGGCATCACGACAAGCACGTTGCGAAGCTGAGCCAGCTCCTCCACGTCGGTCTGCAATGTCCAGCTTTCATAGGTGTCGCAACAGCCATGCAACAGGTAGAACACCGGCCAGCTGTCGCTCTTCCGCCGCTGTGTCCACCCGTCAGGCGTCAGCAGCCGCACCTTCGCAGTCCGGCCGAGCGCGGGTGACTGGATGGTGAGGTCCACCAGACGCGGACCGACCTGCTCTTCAGCGACGACCCGTGCGCCGCCTCGGCGCGCCTGTTCCACCTGGTCCGCATCACCTGCCGCAGCGGCTGCCGGGACGACCCCGATCACCAGGGCCAACAGCAGGACACCGACAGAACGACCGCTATGACGGAACATGACGTCACTCCCCAGCGCTGGTTCGACGCGAGGCGGCCCGTCCCTGTACCAACGCGCCCCGACACGACGCAGATCCAAACACCGTACGCATCCACCCGCCGGTTGTCGCCGGTGAACGCCCTCGATTCCGCCGCTGGCAGGTAGTTGCCAGGCGGAGCCATGGGTTCTCACCCCCCGCTGTGGATGCTGTAGTGGTATCGAGGCGGTGGAGCCAGGTGGAGATCGACAACGAGGTGTACGACCGGCTGGGGGACGGTTGGTGGGACGAGGACAACCTGCTGAACGCACTGCAGGGAAGCTTCACGTCCGGGAGGTTCGCCTACTTCCGCGAGATCCTGGAGCGGCTGGGACGCGAGCCGTTGGGGCTGAGGGTTCTCGACATCGGTTGTGGCGGCGGGTTCATGGCCGAGGAGTTCGCCCGGCTCGGCTGCCGGGTTGTCGGCATCGATCCGTCCCCAGTGTCGATCCGCGCCGCCCGGCGTCACGCCGCCTCGGCAGGGCTCCACATCGACTACTTCGTCGCGTCGGGTGAACGTCTGCCCCTGCGTGACTCGACCTTCGACGTCGCGTGTTGCTGCGATGTCCTTGAACATGTCTCGGACCTGGAGTTGGTGATCAGTCAGACAGCCCGAGTGCTCACGGGGGACGGGGTTTATCTGTTCGACACCATCAACCGGACGAGGGCCAGCAGCCTGCTCGTCATCAAGGTCATGCAGGAGTGGCGCCTCACCAGGTTCATCGACACCCCACTGCACGTCTGGGACCTGTTCGTCACGCCGGGCGAACTGGCTCTCGTTCTCCAGCGGCACGGCATGCAACTGGACGAGATCACCGGCTTGGGGCCGCGCACGACCAAATTCGGTGCCCTGATGGACTTCGCCCAGTTCAGACGAGGCCGCGTGACGTACGGCGAGCTGAGCCGCAGGATGAACGTCGGCCAGGTGAAGCGAACCGGCATCTCCTATATGGGTTTCGCGACCAAGAGCGCCTGAACAAGCGGCCAGTCCTGCGGGCAGGTGGTTACCAGACGGAAGACCTGAGGTCGTTCGCCAGGATCTGCTCGACCGATTCCTCCGGGGTCTGGCCGGTTGTATCGAGCCAGAGACCGCGTTGAGGAGTTTCCGCCAGGGCCTCGCGGAAGGACGCGACGGCCCCGGCCAAGCTCATGCCGGGCTCCTGCCAGTCCCGGTACGAGTTGGCGCCGCGGCCGAGCTCGCGCTCGACGATCGCGTCGACAGACGGGTCGAGGACGACCAGGTGAGCCTCGGCGACACCGGCGAACGATTCGAGCCAGCGGGTGACGTCGTCGCCGAACATGATGTCGGAGCAGACGAAGTCGAACCCGGCCTCGAGGTAGTGCCGCGCCACGAGCGCGCTCGCGTCGTACCGGAGTCGCAGCTGGCGAACCGCCTCCGGGTCCGGTTGCGGCGTCATCCCGACCTCGCCGGCGACAACCGCGTGATAGAAGACGTCGCCGTCGATCGTCGCTGCCGGTGGTCCGAGGCGGCTCGCCAGCAACGGCCCGATGGTGGACTTACCAGCAGCCTGCATCCCGGTAACCAGCACGACCTTCGGCACAAAGACCATCCCACCACAGCCGTCCAACGGTTTTCCCGCCGATGAGCAGCCGACAGCGTTAATGCTGGTGGTGCCAGATTTCGGCGGTGATGGAGTAGATGACGGCGTCGAAGGGAATGCCGTCCTCTTCGAGTTCGGCGGCGTGATCGAAAGTCATGCCCAGGCGCTGCATCACCGCGATGCTGCGGGCGTTCGGCGCATCGGTGATGGAGATGACGCGGGGCAGGTCGAGCTCCACGAAGGCGTGCTCCAACCACGACGACGCGGCTTCAGTGGCATAGCCGTGGCCCCAGTGTTCGCGCGCCAGGCGCCAGCCGAGCTCGAGCTCATCCGGATACCACGGCTCCCGCTGCAGTCCGCAGGCGCCGAGGAACGCCCCGTCGGATCGTCGCTCGATCGCAAGGAATCCGATGCCCTCAGCAACATACTGCCCGTTCACCGCGTCCGCGATCGCGTCGGACTCCCCTCGCGACAACGGACGTCCGCCGAGGAACTCCATCACGTCCGGATCAGCGTTCAAAGCGGCCCAGTGCGGCAGGTCCTCGTCCCGGAACGGCCTCAGCACCAACCGGCCCGTAGTACGCATCGAACCCTCCACAGCCGTCAGGGTCGCGTGGCGTAGAAGGCGACCGCTGCCGACGATGCCACGTTCAGGGAGTCAACCCCACCGGCCATCGGGATCCGCACCGTCACATCTGCCCGATCGAGGACGTGTTTCTTCAGCCCATGCCCTTCCGTCCCGAAGATCAGCGCCAGCTTCTCGTGCCGCGCCGCCACGAGCTCGTCGAGGCTGATCGACTCGTCGGTCAACGCGAGCGCCGCGGCCACGAATCCCCTGTCCTGCAAGCGTCGCAGGTCATCAGGCCACGACGAGAGTCGCGTCCACGGCACCTGGAACACCGTCCCCATCGACACCTTCACAGACCGCCGGTAGAGCGGATCGGCACACGTCGGCGTCACCAGCACCGCGTCCACCCCCATCGCCGCGGCCGCGCGGAACCCCGCACCCACGTTCGTGTGGTCCACGATGTCGTCGAAGATCGCGATCCGCCCATGCCTTACTCCGTCGAGCAGCGCGTCGAGATCCGCGGCAGGCCGACGCCTGTACGACGCCAGTGCGCCGCGGTGCACGTGGAACCCGGTGACCTGCTCGGCGAGTTCCTCGGAGACAACGTAAACAGGTGCCTCCGGCCACTTCTCCAACACGTCCCGCAGGGATTCCAGCCAACGCGGCGCGAGCAGGAACGAGCGAGGCTCGTATCCCGCTTCGGCCGCCCGGCGGATCACCTTGTCGCCCTCGGCGATGAACAGCCCGTGCTCCTCCTCGAGCAGCCGGCGCAGATTCACCTCGCGCAGTTGCACGTAGTCGGCCAGCCGGCCATCGTCCGCGGCGGAGATCGGCACCAACGGACTCATCCGGCAACCACTCGACCGGCAACCACCCGACCGGCCGCCATCACCGGCGGACCAGAGCTGCGACCTCGACGACGTTGCCGATGACAACGATCGCGGGAGCGCCGACGCCATTGTCCGCCATCGCCGACGCGATTCCACCGAGATCGGCGGAGATCATCCGCTGACCGGGAAGGGTGCCGTCGGCAATCGCCGCGGCCGGCGTGGAAGCCGGACGACCGAACCGGATCAGCGTCTCGGTGATCGCCGCGAGATTCTCGACCGCCATCAAGAGGACGAGCGTGCCCTGCAACTGAGCCAGCGCTTCCCAGTTGATCAGCGAATCAGGGTGCCCGGGCGGAATGTGGCCCGAGACAACGGTGAACTCGTGCGTCACGCCGCGATGCGTGACCGGGATCCCCGACACCGCCGGCACCGAGATGGAACTGGTGATGCCAGGGACGACGGTCCACGGGATCCCTGCCTCGGCGCAGGCGATGGCCTCCTCGAAACCGCGTCCGAAGACGTAGGGATCGCCGCCCTTGAGGCGCACGACCATCTTGCCCTGCTTGGCGCGATCGACCAGGATCCGGTTGATCTCCTCCTGCTGGGCGGACCGACCGCGCGGGAGCTTCGCCGCGTCGATCAGTTCGACGTCCGGGTGCAACTCCTCCAGCAGCGGTTGCGGCGCGAGGCGGTCCGCGACGACCACGTCGGCCTCGGCGAGCAGGCGACGCCCGCGCACGGTGATCAGATCCGGATCCCCCGGTCCGCCGCCGACCAAGTAGACGCCGGGATGCTTGTCCACCGAGTCCCGAGCACCGAGCGCACCGGTCCGGAGCCCCTCGAGGATCGCGTCGCGCACCGCGGCCGACCGGCGATGGTCGCCGCCGCCCAGGACGCCGATCGTCACCTGATCGTGCTGCCCGGAAGCAGGCGTCCAGGCCGTCGCGCGGGACCGGTCGTCGGAGCGCACGCAGAAGATCCGCCGCTCCTCGGCCTCGGCCGACACCTGATCGTTGACCGACGCATCATCCGTCGCGACGACGACGTACCACGCGCCATCCAGATCCCCGGCCTGATAGCCGCGCGCGATCCAGCGCAGGTCCGGGTTGGTCAGCAGACCCTCGATGGTCGGCGTGATCGCCGGCGAGATCACCTCGATCCGCGCACCCGTCTCGAGCAGGCGCGGCAACCGCCGCTGGGCGACTCCTCCACCGCCGACCAGCACCACCCGGCGCCCGGTCAGCACCAGCCCCGACAAGTACGGCGCCGGCTCGGTCACGCGCCGTCTCCGGAAGCGATCCCTGCCGATTCGAAGGTCGCCATCTCGGCCAGTGCCCGAACGGCGCACGTGAGGATCGGATAGGCCAGCACTGCGCCCGTCCCCTCCCCCAGCCGCAGGTCCAGATCCACGAGCGGCTGCAGGCCGAGCGTCTTCAACGCGATGGCGTGACCCGGCTCGGCCGAGCGGTGTCCGGCGACGCAGTAGTCGATCGCCGCCGGGTGGAACGCCTGCGCCACCAGCGCCGCGGCTCCCGCGATCACCCCGTCGAGGATCACCGGCACGTGGTTCGCGGCTGCGCCCAGGATGTACCCGGCGAGTGCGGCGTGCTCCAGCCCGCCGTACGCCGAGAGCGCTCCCTGCGGATCTGAGGCCGGCACGTCGTGCAACCTCAGGGCCGCGGCCACAACCTCGGTCTTGTGCGCCAGGGTGGCGTCGTCGATCCCGGTCCCCCGGCCCGTCACCTCCTCAGCGGTCGCGCCGGTGAAGGTGGCGATGAGCGCAGCTGACGCGGTGGTGTTGGCGATCCCCATGTCCCCGGTCAACAGGCAGCGGTAGCCGTCCCGGAGCAGCTTCTCGGCGAGCTCGAACCCGACCGCGACCGCGGCCACCACCTCTTCCGGGGAGAGGGCTTTCTCCTCCGAGAGATCCCGGGTGCCAGGGCGGACCTTCGCATGCACGATGTCCAGCTCGGCGACGTCCGATGCCACGCCGACGTCGACTACGCGGACGTCGACCCGGTTGTTGGCGGCGAAGGCGTTCACCGCGGCGCCACCGGCAGCGAAGTTCGCCAGCATCGCGGCGGTCACCTCCTGCGGCCAGGGCGACACGCCCTGAGCGTGCACGCCGTGATCGGCGGCGAAGACTGTGACGGCAGCCGGCGACGGTACCGCGGGCGGGCAGCTCGCAGTCATCCCGGCGACCCGGATCGAAAGGTCCTCCAGCACACCAAGTGATCCGGCCGGTTTCGTCAGTGCGAGCTGACGCTCCGTCGCGGCCCGCATCGCCGCCTCGTCCGCCGGGCCGATCCTGGCCAGGTACTCCTCCACCGCAGGTCCCTCCACTCACGTCACGGCCGTCCGGACACGGCCAGCACGATCTTCGCATCTCCCGGCGCGGCCCGGGCCGGGGCCCGTTCGGTCTGGACAGTACTGTCGGAATCACCACACGTCGCAAGATTGCGGAGGATCACCAGATGTCGCTCGATCGGCCAGTCGCACCGGATCCGTACGAACTCCTCCCGAAGGCCGGGTCGTTCACCGTCACCAGCACCGACGTCGCCGACCGGGAGCCGCTCGGCGATGACTTCGCCTTCGCCGGCGGCAACAAGTCGCCGCAGCTCAGCTGGGAGGGCTTCCCGGAGCAGACCAGAGGCTTCGTCGTCACGTGCTTCGACCCGGACGCCCCCACGCCGTCCGGCTTCTGGCACTGGGTGCTGGTCAACCTCCCGGCCACCGTCACCGAGCTGCCGACCGGCGCCGGCGCGACCCAGCGGCTCGACAACGGCGCCTTCCACGTCCGCAACGACTACAGCGTCAAGTCGTACGGCGGTGCCGCCCCGCCGGCCGGCGACCGCCCGCACCGCTACTACTTCGTGGTGCACGCGATCGACATCGAGGCCCTGGATGTCGACGACGAGGCGAGCGCGGCCGTGGTGAGCTTCAACCTGGCGTTCCACACGCTGGCGCGGGCGATCATCACCCCGACCTACCAGGTCACCGAGTAGCCGAGGCGGCGGGGAGCCGGTCAGGGGCTCCCCGCCGCGGTTCGGGCGGCTGGCTGTACTGCTAGTCCTTGATGCCGGACTGGGTGACGCCCTGGATCAGGTAGCGCTGGAGGAACGCGAAGATCAGCACCAGCGGCAGGATCGAGACGGCCGCCGCCATGAACAACTCGTGGATGTTGACCGTCTGGGCCGTGATGAAGGTCGACATCGCCACCTGGACAGTCCAGGACGACGAGTCCTGGCCGATCACCAGCGGCCAGATGAACGAGTTCCAGTTGCCGATGAAGGTGATCGCCGCGATCGCCGCGAAGAACGGCAGCGAGTTCGGCACCACGATCCGCCAGAAGGTCGCGAAGTATCCCGCCCCGTCGACCCGGGCCGCCTCTTCCAGCTCACGCGGGAAGCCCAGGAAGTACTGCCGGAACAGGAATGTCGCGAATCCACTGAACAGGGTCGGGATGATCAGGCCGCGCAGAGTGCTGACCCAGCCCAGCGACGAGACCACGATGAAGCTGGGGATGAAGCTCACCGCGGCGGGGATCATCAGTGTCGCCACGATCGCGTAGAACACCTTGTCGGCGTGCTTGTACGGGATCCTGGCCAGCCCGTATCCCGCCATCGAGGCGAGCAGCAACTGCCCGCCCGTGCCGAGGATGCCGACGACCGCCGAGTTGTAGAGCGCTCGCGCCATCGGCACGTTCTGGTCGTTGAACAGTTCGGTGATGTTCCCCCACTGCAGATTCGTCGGGAAGAACTTCCAGGTCGGCGCGGTGATGTCCGCCTCGGTCGACAAGGCGTTGCGCAGTACGAGGTAGAACGGGATCAGGAACAGCAGTCCGGCGAGGATGAGCGCGATCCAGCGCAGGACCGAGCCGACCACCCCTGCTGGGCTGCGGGTGTACCCGATCGGCTGCGGCGTTCCGGCGGTTCTCTCGATGGCCGCCATCAGTCGTTCGCCCTCCCGAAACCGAAGATCTTGTTCTGCAACAAGGTCAGCACCATGATGATCACCGCCAGGATCAGCGCTCCCGCACTGCCGTGGCCCAGGTCCTGGATCGATCCCAGCGAGATGCTGTACAGGTAGACCAGCGGCGGCCGGGCGAAGTTGACGTTGCCGATCAGGTTGTAGAACTCGTCGAACGCCTGGTAGGCCGCGATCAGGTTGAGCAGCAGTACTGCGACCGAGGTGGCTCGCAACTGCGGCAGGGTGATGTAGCGGAAGGTCTGCCACCCGGGCTTGGCTCCGTCGACGTACGCCGCCTCGTAGAGCACCGGCGAGATCCGCTGCAGTCCGGCGACGAACAGGATCATGTAGAAGCCGAGCTGCAACCACAGCCGGACCGTCACGAGCGGCACCCAGTACCAGGGCGGGTCGACCGTGGAGAGCCAGGCGATCTGGTCGGCGCCGAACCAGCCGAGCACCGTGTTGGCCAGGCCGAACCGGACGCCGTTGAAGATCGACAGCCTCCAGATCAGCGAGGCGACCACATACGAGCAGGCGGTCGGCAGGAAGAACACCGAGCGGAAGAACGCCCGGGCGATCTTCACCTGGTTCACCAGCAGCGCCAACGCGAGCGCAAGCACGAAGGTCAGCGGCACGATGAAGATCGCGAAGATCGAGAAGGTGCCCAGGCTGGAAAGGAAGTTGTGGTCGGTCAGCATGTCCACGTAGTTCCGCAGACCGACGAACTTCGTCGGCGTCACCGTGTTCTGGGCGTCGAAGAAGCTCAGAACCAAGCTCCAGATGATCGGCAGGTACGAGAAGACCAGCATGCCGATCACGAACGGCCCGACGAACACCCAGAACCACAAGGTGTTGCCACGGATCCCCGACTTGGGTTTCCTCCCGGCGACCCGGGCAGCGCTCCTTGTCGCGGCCGCCCTGTCCGCCTCGCCGGCCTCGGCGTCCCGGGTGGCAGACCTGGTGCTCACCCGAAGAGCCTCGACAACTCGGTCGTCACGGTCTTGTCCGCCTTGGCGAGCTCGGCTGCCGGGTCTGCACCCTTGCGGATCACGTTGGTGAGCATGTCGCTGAAGGCGGTGCCCATCTTCGGTGTCCAGGCCGGCAGGTCGACGACACCGAAGTCCTTGTTCAGCTTGACCACCTCGGCCGCGGGGCCGGTCTGCAGCTTGGTCGCCTTGGCGGCGAAGCTCGTCCGCGGCGGAATGTGGAAGCCGTAGTTGAGGTTCCAGTCCTCCTGGTCCGCGGGGTTGTCGACCCACAGCCACTTCACGAAGGCCTTCGCGGCATCGATGTTCGGGCTCTTGGCCGAGACGAAGGTGGACCAGCCGCCGGACGGCATCGCCTGCTTGCCCTGGGCATCGAGCTTCGGATAGGGGAAGACGCCGAAGTCGTCGCCGAGCGCCTTCTGGATCGCGGGCATCGCCCACAGGCCGCACCACTGCATCGCCGCCAGGCCCTGGACGAACGCGCCCGGATCCCACCAGTCGGCCGGGGCGCCGAGCAGTACGCTCTTGCTGGCGAACAGTTCGTGCAACTTCCCGAATGCCTGAGCCGCCCGCGGGTCGTTGAAGCCTGGCTTGTTGTCCTTGTCGAGGTAGGCGCCGCCGGAAGACCAGAGCGCCGGACCGCCGACGATGACACCGCCATCGTTGCCGATGTAGATGCCCTTCACCTTGTTGGTGGTCAGCGCCTTGGACGCCGCGATCAGGTCGTCGACCGTCTCCGGTGGCTTGATCCCGGCCTTGTCGAACAGGCTCTTGCGGTAGTAGAAGACCTGCGGGTCGTCGATCATCTTGATGCCGTAGAGCTTGCCGTCGATGGTGTTCGTGGTCAGGTCGTTCGGGTTGAAGTCGGCCTTGGCGTCGCCGAGGATGTCGTCCAGCGGCACGACCTGGTTGCTCTTCACCATCGCGATGTTGAGCTGGGTCTCGAACACGTCCGGGCCGTTGCTCGACAGCAGCCCGGAGGCGAGCTTCGCGGCATAGTCGCCCGGCACCCACTGCACGGCGACATTGGCATCCGGGTAGGCCTTGGCGTACCTGAGCGCGGCTTCCTTCGTCCCGGTCTCGCCGTACTGGTGGTACCACTGCGACAAGTTGGCCTTGCTCCCACCCCCACCCCCCGAGCTGGCGGGTCTACCGGTGTTGCTGCCGCACGCCGCGGCGAAGGCGGCCAGGGCAGCGAGGCCACCAGTGCGCTTGAGCAGATCGCGCCGGGACATCCCGGCGGGCGGAAAGTGAGCAGGCATGGATCACACCTCCGAAAGCGGCGCCGCGGACCTTGCGGCGCGAGCGGTTCCGGACTTACTTAACAGTGTCAAGCATCTCCGGTTTCGCACACGTTACAACTAAGTCCAACATCACAACAGTGCGGACAAGGTGACAGTTCGGGCACGGCGCGATCCGGACGGTTAGGTTCCACGAGGTTGAACCGGTGAATCGTCCGAGAAGTTTCCCGAGCCCGAAAGCTCCGCTTTGTGGGATGAGCAACCCAATTCGAGCTACCATCGAACTCGTGGAAGACAGCAGGAACCAGGGAAGGCAACTCACGGCAAAGGGGCAGGCTACTCGTGCCCGGATTCTTGCGGTGGCGGCTGAGCTGGTGCTGAGGAACGGCGTCGCGGGGACCCAGATCGAGGACGTGCGGAAGGCGGCCGGGGTCAGCGGATCGCAGATGACGCACTACTTCCAGGACAAGCGAACCCTGATCAAGGACGTCATCACCTGGCAGGCCGACGCCACGGTCGAGACTCATCACAGGCCTGAGCTCGGAGAGCTGGATACGTTCGCCGCCTGGCGCAACTGGGCCGAGCTGATCACGCAGCAGCAGGTCGGCCGCGGCTTCCAGGGCGGGTGCGACTTCGGTTCGCTCGCGGGACAGCTGGTCGAGTCCAGCCAGGAGACCCGCTCCGATCTGGCCGACGGGTACGAGCGGCTACTCCGGCTGTTCCGCCGGGGCCTGCAGGCGATGCGCGACCGCGGTGACCTCCGCGAGGACGCCGATCCCGACGCCCTCGCTCACGCCCTGCTCGCGGCTATGCAGGGCGGCATCCTGCTGAGCCAGACCCTTCGCCGCGCCGCCCCACTTCGCGACTCGTTCGACGCGGCACTGACCCAGCTCGAGAGCTTCGCGACCGACCACTGATCAGGCGAACTTCTCGCCCGCGTCGGCCTTGCGGACAAGGAGTGCCGGGGGCTCGAACCGCGATCCATAAGCCGCGGCGAGTTCGCGGGTCCGGGCGACGAAGCCTGGAAGGCCACCCTCGTAGGCATTGATGTACTGCAACGTACCGCCGTGCAGCGGGGGAAACCCGATGCCGAAGATCGAGCCGATGTTGGCGTCGGCGACAGAGCGCAGCACGCCCTCGTCGAGGCACTTCACCGTTTCCAGCGACATCGCGAACGCCATCCGCTCCTGCAGATCAAGCAGCGGCACCTCGACCTCCGCACGGACGAAGTGCTCCCAAAGCCCCGGCCACAGCTGCTTGGGGCCGTCCGCCGGATAGTCGTAGAACCCTGCTCCAGCAGCCTTTCCGCGCCGGTCGAACTCAGTCACCAGCCGGTCGGCGACGGCCATCCCCGGGTGATCGTCGAAAGCGCCGGCACTGTCGCCTGCGGCGCGGGCGGCGTCGCGGATCTTCATCGGCAGAGTCAGCGTCACCTCGTCCAGCATCGCCAGCGGCGGCGCCGGGAACCCCAACTGGGTCGCGGCCCGCTCGATCGTCACCGGGTTGACGCCCTCGGCAACCATCGCGGCGCCCTCCATCACCAGCGTGCCGAACACGCGCGAGGTGAAGAAGCCGCGGCTGTCGTTCACCACGATCGGCGTCTTCTTGATCTGCCGGACCACGTCGTAGGCCTTGGCCAGCGCGCGATCCGAGGTCTTCTCCCCCACGATCAGCTCGACCAGCTGCATCCGGTCCACCGGCGAGAAGAAGTGCATCCCGATGAAGTCGTCCGGCCGGTCGATCCCGTCGGCCAATGAGGTGATCGGCAGCGTGGAGGTGTTCGAGCAGAGCAAGGCGTCGGGCTCGATCACGCCGGCGATCTCGGCGAAGACCTTCTGCTTCAGCTCCTCACTCTCGAACACTGCCTCGATCACCAGATCGCACCCGGCCAGATCGTTCGGATCGGCGGTCGGCGTGATCCGGCTCAGGAACTCCTCGACCTTGTCAACCGACATCCGGCCCTTCTGCACCTGCTTGGCGAGCAACTTCTCGGAGTAGGCCTTGCCCTTCTCCGCGGCCGCCGGCGAGACGTCCTTGAGGACCACCTCGATCCCGGCCTTCGCGCATACGTAGGCGATCCCCGCGCCCATCATCCCGGCGCCGAGCACCCCGACCTTGCGAGCCTGGTACTTCGGGACTTCGGCCGGGCGTGACGCGCCGGCGTTGATGGCCTGGAGCTCGAAGAAGAACGCGTTGATCATGTTCTTCGCGATCTGCCCGGTGGCCAGCGACACGAAGTACCGGGACTCGATCCGGCTGGCGGTGGCGAAGTCGACCTGGCTGCCCTCGACCGCCGCGCTCATGATCGCCTTCGGGGCAGGGTAGGGAGCACCCTTGAGCTGCTTGCGAAGGTTCGCCGGGAACGCGGGCAGGAACGCCGCCAGCTTGGGCGAAGCCGGAGTACCGCCCGGGATCTTGTAGCCGTCGCGGTCCCACGGCTGCTTGGCATCGCCGTCGTACGACTCGATCCAGCGGTAGGCGGCCGCCAGCAGTTCTGCGGCGGGAACCACCTCGTCGACGATACCGACCGACAGTGCATGCGAAGGCTTCATCCGTTGGCCCTGCAGCAGCACCTTCATCAAGGCGTCCTGCAGACCGAGTAGGCGGACCGTGCGGGTGATCCCGCCTCCACCCGGGAGCAGGCCGAGCGTCACCTCGGGGACGCCGAGCTCGATGCGGTTGTCGTCGGCAACGATCCGGTGGTGACAGGCGAGCGCGATCTCGAGGCCACCACCGAGTGCGGCACCGTTGATCGCGGCAACGACTGGTACGCCGAGCGTCTCCAGCACGCGGAGCTGACGCTTGACCTCCTCGACGGTCTCGAACACCTCGGCCGCGTCCTCCGGCTGGATCTGCGACAACATCTGCAGGTTGCCGCCGGCGAAGAAGGTCTGCTTGGCGCTGGTGATCACCACGCCCACCAGGTCGTTCTTCTCGGCCTGCAACCGCTCGACGGTCGACGCCATCGCGGCGAGGTACGTGTCGTTCATCGTGTTCGCCGAGGCCGCCGGGTCGTCCATCGTCAGCGTGACGATCCCGTTGGAGTTGATCCAGTCGATCATGCCGAAAGCCTCTCGATGATGGTCGCGACGCCCATTCCGCCGCCGACGCACAGGGTGGCCAGACCGTAGCGGAGCTCGCGGCGCTCCAGCTCGTCCAGCAGGGTGCCGATCAGGATGGCGCCGGTGGCACCGAGCGGGTGGCCGAGCGCGATCGCGCCGCCGTTGACGTTCACCTTCTCGTGCGGGACACCGAGATCGGCCATGAAGTGCAGCACGGCCGCGGCGAATGCCTCGTTCATCTCGAACAGGTCGATGTCGCCAACCTCCAGCCCGGCCTTGGCCAGCGCCTTGCGGGCGGCCGGTGCCGGGCCCGTGAGCATGATGGTCGGGTCGGCGCCACTGACGGCGGTCGCCACCACCCGGCCGCGTGGCGCCTGCCCGAGCGCCTCACCAGCCTTCTCATTGCCAACGGCAACCAGCGCGGCACCGTCCACGATGCCGGACGAGTTGCCGGCGTGGTGCACGTGATTGATCCGCTCGACGGTCACGTACTTCTCCAGCGCGACCGAGTCGAACCCACCATGCTCGCCGATCGCCGCGAACGACACCGGCAGCCCGGCAAGCGTCTCGACGGTGGTCCCTGGCCTCACCAGTTGGTCGTTGTCCAGAATCGGCAGGCCGTTGCGGTCGACCACCGGCACGACGGAACGGGTGAAGTACCCGTTGGCCCAGGCCTTCGCGGCTCGCGCGTGCGACTCCGCGGCGTACGCGTCGACATCGGTCCGGGAGAAGCCGTCGATCGTGGCGATCAGGTCCGCGCTGATGCCCTGCGGGATGAAGTTCGTCTGCAGCGCCGTCTCCGGGTCCATTGCCCAGGCGCCACCGTCGGAGGCCATCGGCACCCGCGACATCGATTCGACGCCGCCCGCCAGGATGAAGTCCTCCCAGCCCGACCGGACCCGCTGCGCGGCCTGGTTGACCGCCTCCAGGCCGGACGCGCAGAAGCGGTTGAGCTGGACGCCACCGGTGGTCTCGGGATAGCCCGCCGCGAGCACCGCAGTACGGGCGATGTCCATGCCCTGGTCGCCGATCGGGGTGACCACGCCCAGCACGACGTCGTCGATCGCGGTCGGGTCCAGCTCGGGGTGCCGCTCGCGCAATTCCGTCAGCAGACCGGTGATCAGCTGGATCGGTTTCACCTCGTGCAGGGCGCCGGCGGCTTTGCCCTTGCCTCGGGGCGTCCGGATCGCGTCGTACAAGAAGGCTTCGCTGGGTGTGCTCATGGTGATCCCGTCGGTCTGCCGCAGGGTGCCGGAAAATGCCGGAACGAATACTGTCCTGATGTGCCTGATTGTGACAGTGGTGGTGTCACAGTGGTCAAGTGGGGCCCACTATGATCTGCGCCATGCCGCTGTCGCCTGTTCCCGCCGCCGATCCGCCTGGCGAGCACGAGGCCACCCTGACCGTTGACGAGCTGTCGGCCAGGGTCGGGATGACGGTCCGCACGCTGCGGTTCTATGCCGGCCGCGGTCTGATCCCACCGCCCGTACGCCGGGGGCGCGTCGGGTACTACGGTCCTGAGCACATCGCGCGGCTCGACCTGGTCCGGGAGTTGCAGGCGCACGGGTTCACGCTTTCCGCGATCGAGGGCTACCTGGACCGGATCCCGGTCGACGCCACCCCGCAGGACATCGCGTTGCACCGCACCCTGCTGACCCCGTGGATGCGCGATCTGCCCGAGACGCTCGATCGCGCCGCCCTGGTCCGGCGTACCGGCCGGGAGCTCAGCGACGACGACATCGAGATGCTGGTCGCGCTCGGCGTGGTCGAGCCGACGCCTGACGAGGACGTCTTCCAGGTCGCGACGGCCCACCTCAGCCTGGGGGTGGAACTCCTCGATCTCGACCTGCCGGTGGAGGCCGTGCTGGACGCCGGGCGCATCTTCACCGACCACGGCCGGGCGATCGCCGAGGAACTCACCGAGGTGTTCCGGACCAAGGTCTGGCCGCACTACCGCGATTCGGGTGGTCCGCCCGAGCACATCCAGCAACTGGTCGAGCGGTTCAAGCCGGTCACGATCCAGGGCCTCGTGCTCGCCTACGAGCGGGCCGTCGGCGAGACCCAGCGCGACACCATTCGCCGTTCCCGTACCAAGCCGTCCCGGCGCTGACGCTAGTCGGAATTGGGAACGCGGAGGTAGGTGAGGCCGCGGAGGTCCAGGTAGGTGTCGGTTGGTCTGGACACGACTCGGAGCAAGACGTTGTCGCAGCCGCTGCAGCGGGCGACCATGCCCGGGGCGTCGAGATAGAGGCGCGCCTCCGCGAAGACGCCGGTCCGGCCGCAGCCCGCGCACTGCGCGATCGCCGTGGTCAGGTCGACGGCGAAGATCTCCCGCAGCGCACCCGCGGCCGCATTGCCATCCAGATAGGTCGGAACGTCCGCGGTCATCGTGATCCTCCTGTCGGTCCGAAGCGTTCGGTTCTCACCAGGGCCGGACTGTGCCCGGCCTCGACGAGCAGATCGGCCACCGTCTCCACGAACGGAGTCGGCCCGCACACGTAGATCGTCGGCTCCTCCTCCGGGGCGAAGGCGACCGCCTTCAACAACTCCGCGTCGACCCGTCCGACCCGCGGCTCCCCCGGCGGCGCTTCCCGCGTGTAGGCGAACGTCAGCGTGACGTCATCGGAGCTCGCCAGCTCCTTCAGGTCGTTCACGTAGATGACGGACGAAGGACGGCGTACCGAATACAGCAGCCTGGCGCGCGCAGCGCTCCCGACCGCGGCATGGGCACGCAGCATCGCCATCAGCGGCACGACGCCCGATCCCCCGCCGATGAGCTGGACCGGACCCGCCTGCTCGGGCTTCCACACGAACCAGCCACCGACCGGGCCGCGGACCTCCAGCGGATCACCGACCTTGAGCACGTCGACCAGGTACGGCGAGACTTCGCCGTCCGGGACCTGCTCCACGGTCAGCTCGATGGTGCCCCCGGTCCAGGCGGAGGCAAGCGAGTAGGACCGGGACGCGCGATACCCGTCGGGAGCGGTCAGGCGCACGTCGAGGTGCTGACCGGCCAGGTGACCCGGCCAGTCCGGTACGTCCAGGACCACGGTGCGGGCGGTCTCCGTCTCCGTGCGGATCTCGGTGACGGTGCCCACCTGCCAGGTCAGTCGCCCGCGTAGCGCTGTTCTTTCCATGGGTCTCCGTACTCGTGATACCCGACGCTCTCCCAGAAGCCGAGATCGTTCGTGTCGGACAGGACCAGGCCACGCACCCACTTCGCGCTCTTCCACAGGTACAGGTGGGGAACCAGCAGCCGGGCCGGTCCGCCGTGCTCCGGGACGAGCGGCTCCCCGTCGTACTCGTAGGCCACCCAGGCCTGACCGTCCAGCAGGTCTTCCAGCGGCAGGTTCGTGGTGTAACCGCCGTAACTGTGCGCCATCGCGAAGTCGGCCGCGGTCTCGACGTCGGCCAGCAGGGTGTCGAGCGAAACGCCCTTCCAGGTCGTGCCGAGCTTCGACCAGCGGGTCACGCAGTGCAGGTCGCGGGTGACGTCCTCCGCCGGCAGCTGCAGAAACGCGTTCCAGTCCCAGCGGGAGATCTCGCCGGTCTCGGTGGTGACCGTGAACTCCCAGTGCTCGGGGAGGATGTGCGGCGTCGGCCCGGCGGACAGCACCGGGAAATCGCGAGTCAGGTACTGCCCGGGCGGCAAGTCCGAACCACTCCGGCGGCGGCCGGTGAACCCCGGCGACACGATGCCCATCAGGGGACCCCCTCAACTGGAAGCGCTGAGGGAAGTCAACCACGAACGGGCCGTCAGATTCCCATCGTGCGGCCGATGATTTCCTTCATGATCTCGGTGGTGCCGCCGTAGATGGTCTGGATCCGGGTGTCCAGGTAGGCCTTGGCGATCGGGTACTCGGTCATGAAGCCGTAACCGCCGAACAACTGCAGGCAACGGTCGGCCACCTTCTTCTGCAGCTCGGTGGTCCACCACTTGGCCATCGCGGCGTCCGAGACGGTCAGCTTGCCCGCGTTCAGCTCCTCGATGCAGCGGTCCACGAACACCCGGGCGATCTGGGTCTCGGTGGCCAGCTCGGCCAGCACGAACCGGCTGTTCTGGAAGGACCCGATCGGCCGGCCGAACGCCGTCCGCTCCTTCACGTACCGCAGGGTCGTCTCGAGCATGCCCTCGCACGCCGCGGCTGCCACCACCGCGATGGTGAGGCGCTCCTGCGGGAGCTTCTCCATCAGGTAGATGAATCCCTTGCCCTCCTCGCCGAGCAGATTCGCCGCCGGCACCCGGACGTCGTCGAAGAACAGCTCCGAGGTGTCCTGAGCCTTCAGGCCGATCTTGTCCAGGTTCCGCCCGCGCTCGAAACCGTCCATGCCCCGCTCGACCACCAGCAGCGAGATGCCCTGGTATCCCGCCGCCGGGTCGGTCTTGGCGACCACGATCACGAGGTCCGCGAGGATGCCGTTGGAGATGAAGGTCTTCTGGCCGTTGAGCACGTAGTGGTCGCCGTCGCGGATGGCGGTCGTCTGGATCCCCTGCAGATCACTGCCCGCGCCGGGCTCGGTCATCGCGATCGCGGTGATCGTCTCGCCGCTGCAGAACTTCGGCAGCCAGCGCTGCTTCTGCTCCTCGGTGGCATAGTCGAGGAGATAGCCGGAGACGAGGTCCGCGTGGATGCTGAACCCGGGACCACTCGCCCGCGCCTTGGTGATCTCCTCGATCACGACCGTGTTGAACCGGAAGTCCCGCGCGCCACCGCCGCCGTACTCCTGCGGGATCATGAAGCCGAGCAGGCCCGCGTCGCCGGCCGCGGTCCACAGCTCGCGCGGAACGATGCCGGCCTCTTCCCAGCTCTCGTGATGCGGCACGATCTCCTTGTCGCAGAAGGCGCGCGCGGTCTCCCGGAACGCATCATGGTCGGCTTCGAAGAGGTGTCGCTCCACGGGCGGGTCTCCTGTCGTCGGTTGGTACTTCGAGCTGCGGATCTCAGGCTTGTACTGCGGCGCCGGAGGCGAGGAGCTCCTCGACGCCGGTGACTCCCCAGTCGGTCAGGGCATCGCGGGTGTGTTCGCCGGGCCGCGCGGGTGGCTGGGTCAGCTCGGATGCCGTCCGCGAGAACCTCGGTGCCGGGGCTGCCTGGCGGACGCCGTCCTTCTCGATGAAGATGCCTCGGGCAACAAGGTGCGGGTGGTCGCCGGCCAGCGGCAGGACCGGCGACACGCAGGCGTCCGAGCCGTCGAACACCTCGGTCCACTCGGCCTGCGTCTTCAGCGCGAACGTCTCCGCAAGGACCTTTTGAAGCTCCGGCCAGCTCGCCACGTCGTACCGATCCGGCGGGTTGATCCGTAGCAGGCGGATCAGCTCATCGTAGAACTGCGGTTCGAGCGCTCCGACGGCCATGAACTCGCCGTCCGAGGTCTCGTACACGTCGTAGAACGGCGCACCCGTGTCGAGCAGATTCGTTCCGCGCTCCTGCTTCCAGCTCCCACCGGCCAGCGCGCCGAGCAGCATCGTGGTCAGGTGAGCCGCGCCGTCCACGATCGCGGCGTCGACGACCTGCCCGCGCCCGCTCCCCCGCGCTTCCACCACCGCGGCCAGTACGCCGACCACCAGGTACAGGGATCCCCCGGCGAAGTCGCCGAGCAGATTCGCGGGCACCTGGGGTGGTCCGCCCGCCCTGCCGATCAGGTGGAGCGCGCCGGACAAGGCGAGGTAGTCGATGTCGTGCCCGGCCGTCTGCGCGAGCGGGCCGTCCTGACCCCAGCCCGTCATCCGGCCGTACACCAGCTTCGGGTTGACCGCGTGACACTGCTCGGGGCCGAGCCCGAGCCGCTCAGCCACACCCGGCCGGAATCCCTCGACCAGGACATCGGCTTCCGCGACCAGCTGGAGTACCGCGTCGACCGCGGCCGGGTTCTTCAGATCCAGCGCGACACTGCGGCGTCCCCGATTGACCAAGTCGAGTTCAGGCGGCCCGAACGCGAGCCCGCCGCCGGGACGGTCGATCCGCAGCACCTCGGCGCCGAGCTCCGCCAACATCATGCAGGCGAACGGCGCCGGCCCGATCCCGGCCAGCTCGACGACCTTCACCCCACTCAGTGGACCCATGCCAGCATTGTGACAGTCCAACTGTCACAGTAGTCAAGTCACAGTCCGCATCACCCGGCCGGTCCCAGGCATTTGCCGGCTTGGTGATACCGGTGGTCGGCGTCCTCGGAGCAGCTCAGAGGTGTAGCCACGAGTCCGCGTCACACGTCGGCTCATTCCTCGGGTGGAACCGGCGACTTTGTGCACGGCTCAGCCGTTTCCCGGGCGAGGAAATGCGCGAGCCGTGCACAAAGTGGCCCGGATCGGCCGGTTCCCGGGCCGCGGTGTACCGACCGACAGGAGGTAGTCGCCACCCCGGGCCAAGGTTGCGCCTGGAGCAGCGGTCCGGACACCGGATCGGGCCACTACGTCCTGTCGGTCGGTACACCCCGGTCGCCATCATGACTCGATCAAGCCGAACCGGACTACTAGCTCAAGCCCTCCACCTTCGCGAGCAGCACAGCCCGGCCCTCGCGCAGCTTGTTGTGCAGTTCCGCCTTGATGTCCGTCGTCAGGTCAGCCTCCCTAACCCGGTGCGCCAGGTGGGATGAAGGGGAGCCCGGCACCCGGACCGTTCTCGATCAGGGCCAGCAGAGCGGTGGTGTCGAGGTATTCGTCGATGGCGTCGGCCAGGCGGTCGAGCCGGGACTCGCGAAGAGCGGCGAAGGACACTGTGCCGTCGGGAGCCGGTCTGCCTGTCAGCGACGCGACCTCGGCGAGGAACGCGTGCCGGGCACGGTCGTCGTCGAGCAACCCGTGCCAGATCGTCCCCCACACCACCCCGGACCGGCACCCACCCGGGAACTCCGTCGCCTCCCCGACGACGCTCACGTCGCCATGATGAATCTCGTACGCCGTGGGTGCCGGGCGGGCCAGGATCTTCGACACCGCGAACTCGGTTGCCACCGGCAACAAGCCCAGGCCGGTGTGGCTGCCGCCGCCCTCGACCCCGTGCGGGTCCTCGATCGCTCCTCCGAGCAACTGGTAGCCACCGCAGATGCCGAGCACAGGACGCCCCGCCGCAACTCGCGCGACCACCGCATCGGCCAGGCCGGTCGAGCGCAGCCAGGCCAGGTCGGAAGTCGTCGCCCGCGACCCCGGCAGCACCACCAGATCGGCATCGCGGACCTCGGCCGGACTGGCCGTGAAGAACACGCTCGTGGTCGGTTCGACGGCGAGCGCGTCCAGGTCGGTGAAGTTGCTGATCCGTGGGAAACGAACCACCGCGACGGTCAGGACCTCCGAAGTACGGGGGTCCGAGGCGCGGCGGGCCGGGATGTCCAGAGCGTCTTCCGAATCGAGCCACAGATCGGGCAGCCACGGAAGGACGCCGTACGTCGGCCGGCCGGTGACGCCGGTCAGCATGTCGACGCCCGGCTGCAGGAGGGAGGCATCGCCGCGGAATTTGTTGACGATGAAGCCGCTGAGCAGGCCCTGGTCAGCCGCGGAGAGCAGCGCGACCGTGCCGAACATCGAGGCGAACACCCCGCCTCGGTCGATGTCTCCGACCACCACGACCGGGGCCCGGGTGTGCTGGGCCAGCCCCATGTTCACATAGTCGGACTGGCGCAGATTGATCTCGGTCGGACTCCCCGCACCTTCGCTGATGACCACGTCGTACCGCGAGGCCAGGTCGTCGTATGCGGCGAAAGCGGCCTTCGCGAGTTCGGCACGCTCGGTCAGGAAGCCGCGGGCGGTGAGTTCACCCCACGGCTCCCCCATCAACACGACGTGACTGCGGCGGTCGCTGCCGGGCTTGAGCAGCACCGGGTTCATCGCAGCCTCGGGTTCCGCCCCGGCCGCCACGGCCTGGATCCACTGGGCCCGTCCGATCTCGGCGCCATCCGCACAGACCATCGAGTTGTTCGACATGTTCTGCGCCTTGTACGGCGCCACCCGGACACCTTGCCGGGCCAACCACCGGCAGAGCCCGGTCACTACAGTCGTCTTGCCCGCGTCGGACGTAGTACCGGCAACCAGCAGTGAGCCCACCCGGTGATCTTAGTTTCGGCCCCGGCTGCAGAGCTCAGCACCCTGCTGAGCTCTGCAGCAGCGGGCGTCTCAGCTGGACGGCGGCCGGTCCGGCGGATTCCCGCTCGGAGGCTGTGCACCCGCGTCTGCCGGCGTCTGCTGTCCCTGTTGGTCGGGCGGCAGGACCGGGGTGATGCGACGGCCCTGGGCATCCGTGCTCGGGAGGCGCGGAGCTGTGCCCTGGAAGCGGGTCGCGCCCGCGGCCGCCCGGGCAGACAGCGGCGTCGCGACGTTCTCGAGTGACTGGCCCTCCGCGTCGACGCCGAAGAACCAGGCGATCAGGCCGCCGATCACCATCACCACCGCGCCGATGATGTAACCGACCGTCAACGGCCCACGGGCCGGATTGTCGCCCGAACCGATCAGCGACGCGAACAGGAACGGTGCCACAACTCCACCAGTGAGCTGTGAGATGGCGAAGAAGAACGAGATCGCCTGACCGCGGAGCTCGATCGGGAAGATCTCGCTCACCGTCAGGTAGGCCGACGACGCGCCTGCCGAGGCGAAGAAGAACACCACGCACCACAGGGCGGTCAACGTCGCTGCCGTCAGCGCGCCCGCGTTGAACAGCAAGGCGGTGATGAACAGCACCACGCCCGCGATCGAGTAGGTCGCGAGGATCATCTTGCGACGCCCGATCGTGTCGAAGAAGTGCCCGAGCAGCAGCGGCCCGGCCAGGTTCCCGATCGCGAAGGGGAAGAAGTAGAGCGCGACACCGGAGTCGCTCAGGCCGAAGTACGTCTTCAGCACGAGGGCATAGGTGAAGAAGATCGCGTTGTAGAGAAACGCCTGGGTGACCATCATCGAGAACCCGAGGAACGACCTGCTGCGGTAGTCGCGCAGCATCACCCGGGCGATCTCGCGGTACGACACCGGCGGGTAGTCGACCACGTTGATCGCCTCGTCCGGCGAGACCTCGCGCAACTGACCGCCCTGCCGCCGGACCATCTCCTCGATCCGGTCGACGGTCCGCTCGGCCTCCTCGACCCGGCCGTGCGTCATCAGCCAGCGCGGGCTCTCGGGGATGTGCCGGCGCAGGTAGATGATGATCAGGCCCATCACCGGGCCGATCAGGAAGCACAGCCGCCAGCCCCACTCGATCGGCACCAGGTTCTTGTCCAGCAGGACCAGGCCCACCGCGGAACCGATCAGCGCACCGGCCCAATAGGTGCCGTTGACGCTGATGTCCACCCGGCCCCGGTACCTCGACGGAATCAGCTCATCGATCGCGGAGTTGATCGCGGCGTACTCACCGCCGATGCCCATCCCGGCGACGAACCGGCACAGCGCGATGGACCAGAAGTCCCAGGCCAGGCCGCCGGCGCCGGAGGCGACCAGATAGACCATCAGGGTGATGATGAACATGCTGCGGCGGCCCCACTTGTCGGTCAGTCGACCGAACAGCAACGCGCCGACGACCTCACCGGCCAGATAGATGGACGCCAGCAGACCGACCTGCGCGGTGGTCAGGCCGAGCGTCTCGGGTTCCTTCAGCACGTTGCCGACCAGCGACACCAGCTGGATCTCGAGGCCGTCGAGGATCCAGGAGACACCGAGGCCGACGATCACCATCCAGTGGAACCGGGTCCATGGCAATCGGTCCATCCGGGCCGGTACCAGACTCGGTATCGCCTTGCCTTCTTCCAACGCGTGTTCGCTGCTCATACCCCGCTCCTCCCGGCCGGCTCTGCAGTCCTGGAACAACCCGATACCCCGTACCCCTCGCGTTATGGGGTCCAAACCCACCGTCGTGCCGGCTGGCTAGAGTTGCTCGCATGGAGAACGACATCCGCGTCCTGGACGCCAAGGAGCAGAGCCGGTACGAGGCCCGCGACGCCGACGACAACCTGATGGGGTTCGTCGACTACAAGCTGGCCGGTCCGGCGATCGCCTTCCTGCACGCCGAGACACTGCCGGACTTCCGGGGACGTGGCGTCGCCGGCCGGATCGCGTCGAAGTCGCTCGACGACGCACGCGAGGCGGGGCTGCGGGTCAGGCCGCTCTGCCCCTTCTACCAGGACTACCTGGCCGAGCACGCCGAGTACGCGGACCTCGTCGACGGGCAGGACGCCCAGTGACGGCACCGGCGATGGGCAACCTCGACTGGCAGCCGGCCGCCCAGGTCCCGGACCTGCTGGCGGAGCCCGTCCGCACCGGCCTCGGCGACCTGCCGGCCTCCGCGGCGGCGATCGACCCGACCCTGGCCGACACGGCCGCCTTCTGCGCGGAGTACGACGTACCGATGGCTGCCTCGGCGAACTGTGTGATCGTGCACGGCAAGCGCGCCGGCGAGTCGACGTACGCCGCGGTGATGGTGCTGGCGACCCACCGGGCGGATGTCAACGGGGTGATCCGCAAGCACCTCGGCGTCCGCAAGATCTCGTTCGCGGCCCAGGACGACGCGGTCTCCTCGACCGGGATGGAGTACGGCGGCATCACCCCGATCGGGCTGCCGGCGGACTGGCCGGTGCTCGTCGACGAGGCGGTCGCCCAGGCCGGTCCGGTGGTCATCGGCAGCGGGATCCGGGCCTCGAAACTGCTCGTCGAGGGCACCGACCTGGCCAAACTCCCCACCGCGACGGTGCTCGCCCTCGCCTCTCCCGCCTGAACTCCGGATAACATCAGCAACGTGACGGTGGCTGGGGGCGAAGGCGGACCGACCGCGCTGCGGATCATGCTCGGCGGGCACCTGCGCCGGATGCGTGAGGCGGCCCGGATCAGCCGCGCGGACGCCGGCTGGCAGATCCGCGCCTCGGAGTCCAAGGTCAGCCGGATGGAGCTCGGCCGGGTCGGCTTCAAGGAGCGTGACGTCAGCGACCTGCTGGATCTCTACGGACTGCAGGACGAGCAGGAGCGCAGCCGGCTGATGGAGCTCGCCCGGGCCGCGAACAACCCCGGCTGGTGGTCGCGGTACGGCGATGTGATGCCCAGCTGGTTCGCCAACTACGTCGGGCTCGAGGTGGCGGCCAAGCTGATCCGGACGTACGAGGTGCTCTTCGTGCCCGGCTTACTGCAGACGGAGACCTATGCCCGGGCCGTCGTCCAGCTCGGCAAGGCGTACCTGCCGCCGGACGAGATCGATCAGCGCGTCGCACTCCGGGTGACCCGGCAGCAGATCCTCACCAGGGCGGATCCGGTCCGGCTGTGGGTCGTGATCGACGAGGCCGTGCTGCGGCGTCCGATCGGCGGGCGGGATGCGATGTGCGAGCAGATCGAGCACCTGCTGAAGGTCTCGCAACTGCCGAACATCACCCTGCAGGTGATGCCTTTCAGCAGCGTCGGCTACCCGGGTGCCGGTGGCGCGTTCACGATCATGCGGTTCCCGGAGGGCGATCTGCCGGACGTCGTCTACATCGAGCACGCGGCGAGCGCGTTGTACCTCGACAAGCTCGAGGACCTGGACGAGTACGCGGCCATCATGGACGCACTGACCATCGCGGCGGCCCCGGTGAACGAGACTCCCGCCAGGCTGACCGAGGCCCTCGAGCGGATGCGAAAGAGCTGAGGGCCGGCGGAGTCACCACCGGCCCTCGGTCGAACCGTCAGGGTCAGACGACGGTCAGGGTGAACTTGAGGTTGCCGCGGGTGGCGTTGGAGTACGGGCACACCTCGTGGGCCTTCGCGACCAGCTCCTCGGCGGCAGCGCGCTCGACGCCGGGCAGGGACACCTCCAGGGCTACCTCGAGGCCGTAGCCGGCGCCGCCGTTGATCGGGCCGATGCCGACCACCGCGGTGACGGTCGAGCCCTCGCTGTCCTGGCGGGCCTTGCGGGCGACCAGCTTCAGGGCGCTGTGGAAGCAGGACGCGAAACCGGCCGCGAAGAGCTGCTCGGGGTTCGTACCGTCGCCCGTGCCGCCCATCTCCTTCGGCGGCGCGACGGTGACGTCGAGCTTGCCGTCGTCGGTCGCGGTGCGGCCGTCACGGCCGCCTTCGGCGGTGGCGCGGGCGGTGTACAGAACCTTCTCTACTGCGATTGTCACTGGTGGAACTCCTCTTTCGGGGCGGGATATTTTCCGGACTGGATCAGCGGGTGGGGTCGAGCAGGAGCTTGCCGACAGTCCGGCGGGCTCGCATGTCTTCGTGGGCGGTGGCGATCTCGGAGAGCGGGTAGTCGCCGCCGGTGATCGGGTGCAGCTTGCCCTCGACGGTCAGGGCGAACAGCTCGTTCAGCGGGTCACCGAGCAGGGCCGGGTTGTGGAAGCAGTCCGCCAGCCAGAAGCCGGCGACCGTCTTGGAGCCCTTCATCAGCCGGCCGGGCTCGATCGGCTTGGCGCTCTGCCGGGAGGCCGCCCCGAAGGTGACGAGGCGACCGAAGCGGCCCAGCGCGTCGAACGACTCGTCGAACGTCCGGCCGCCGACCATCTCCAGCACGATGTCGACCGGCTTGCCGTTGTTCGCCTCGATGATGCGGTCCTTCAGCCCCTCGGGCGTGCCGTCGATGGCGGCGTCCGCACCGAGGTCCAGCACCTGCTTGCGCTTGTCCTCGGTCGACGCGGTGGCGATCACACGACCTGCGCCCCAGAGCTTGGCAAGCTGCACAGCGAGCGAGCCGACACCGCCGGCGCCCGCATGCACAAGCACCGACTCCCCCGGCGTCAGGTGGGTCGACGTCTTCAGCAGATGCCAAGCGGTCGTGCCCTGCAGCACCAGCGCCAGGGCGTCCCCGTCACTGACACCCTCCGGCACGTCGAACGCGTATGGCGCGTGTGCAACCGCCTTCTCCGCATACCCGCCGGAACCGACCAGAGCGACCACCCGGCGACCGTCCGGGGTGTGGCCGACGACCTCGCCGCCCGGGATCAGCGGCAGCTCCGCCTTCGACAGGTAGCTGTTCTCGACCTGATGGGTGTCGGCGTAGTTGACGCCCGCCCGGTCGACGGTGATCAGGACCTGGCCCTCGCCCGGCACCGGCTCCTCGACGTCACGGACCTCGAGGACCTCGGGGCCACCGAACTCGGTGATCTGTACGGCTCGCACGCTGATCTTCCCTTCACGTCTTCGGCTGCGGTTGGCTGCTCTACGGTGTACTATACACCGTACGTTATAGCTTCACGAGGTGACCTTGATCGCGGCCACCAGCCGCGAGAGGTGCCCAGAAAGGGGATCGACCATGCCAGCCGGCCGGACCAGGACGCCGCGGAACACCCTCAGCCCCGAGCTGATCGTGCGCACCGCGCTCGACCTGATGGAGGCCCAGGGCAACGACGCGTTCAGCCTCCGCGGCCTCGCCGCCGAGCTGGGCGTCGGCCCGATGGCCCTCTACACCTACTTCCGGAACAAGGACGACCTGTACGACGCGGTCCGCGACCACCTGATGGCCCTGGTCCCCGGGGTGCCGGAAGATGCTCCGTGGCCGGACCAGGTCCGGGCGGTCTGCCGGGGCCTGCGCCGGCTGATGTTGCAGCATCCTTGCCTCGCGCAACTACTGGCGAGCCGCCCGCTGAGTGGCCACGAAACCGCCCGGGTCGCGGAAGGACTGCTCGGCGTACTGCGCTCGGCCGGGTTCGACAAGGAGACGGCGGCCCGGACGCACACGACCCTGTTCACCTACGTGCTCGGCGCGACCTCGTGGGAGATCCAGATGGCCGCGGAGCGAGGGAATCCCGAGGGTTGGCGGCGGCTGCGGACCACGATGGCGACGCTGTCGCCGGAGGAGTTCCCCACGGTCGTCGAACTGGCCCCCGAGTTGTCCCGGACCACCGGCGGCGACGAGCAGTTCGACTACGGGCTGGACCTCTTGCTCGCGGGTCTACAGCAGCAGGTCAGAACACCATCGTGACGATGGCGACGATGCCGATCATCACGATCAGGCCGCGCAGCGCGATCGGCGGCAGCTTCCGGCCGTAGCGGGCGCCGACGAATCCACCGATCGTCGAGCCGGCCGCGATCAGGCCGGCAGCCAGCCAGTCCACGTCCGCGACGAGGATGAACAGGATCGCGGCCACCGTGTTGACGACGGTCGCGAGCACGTTCTTCAGCGCGTTCATCCGTTGCAGGTTCGGGTCCAGCCCCAGGCCGAGGATCGCCATCAGCAGGACACCCTGAGCCGCACCGAAGTACCCGCCGTAGACGCCGGTTGCGAACACCGCCGGCATCACCCACCAGGCTCCGCGATGGGTGTGTTCGGGAACGCTGATCCACTTGGACAGCCACGGCTGCAGCGCCACCAGGAGGCAGCCAAGCAGGATGAGGCCGGGAACTATCGCCTTGAACGCGGAGTCCGGCAGCTTCAGCAGCAGCACTCCCCCGACGACGCCGCCGATGAGCGAGGCGGGAATCAGGCGGATCATCCGGCCGCGCTGGCCCGCGAGCTCGCGCCGGTAACCGATCGCGCCGGCCGCAGTACCGGGTGACAGCCCGATGGTGTTGCTCACGTTGGCCAGCACCGGCGGGATGCCGACAGCAAGCAACGCGGGGAAGGTCAGCAGAGTGCCCGAACCCACCACCGCGTTGATCGTGCCCGCGCCCATCCCCGCCAAAAAGACGAACAGCGCCTCGAACCATGTCATCGTTGCCAGACTCTACGCACCTGACACCTGCTCGCGCCTGCACGTCCGACGGGTGAACGCTCAATGATGTTCAACGTCACACGGCCCGCCCCACACCGTCGTGGTGTCAGGCGGGCCGTGTGCGGTGCGTAGTACCAGGTCGTCAGCGGTCCTGCGGAGGCTCGGCCGCCGGCGGAGCAACAGGCTCGGGGCTCGCCGTGACAGCAGGCGTCGCGGTCTGGCTGCGGGAACTGACGGCCGCATTCTGAGCGGCCGCGATGGCTTCCTGTACTGCGTGGTCTGCCTCGGCGACGGCTGCATCAGGAGTCGCCGCCGTCCCCATCCCGCTGTCGACCTGAACGGCTGCCGAGTCACCCAGTTCGGGCGCCGGGAACGGACCCTCGGCCTTCTGGGTGATGCCGGCGATCTGGCCGACGGCACTGCCGAGGCCCTCCATCGCCTTGCCGATCTCGCTCGGGATGATCCACAGCTTGTTCGAGTCGCCTTGAGCGATCGACGGCAGCATCTGCAAGTACTGGTAGGCCAGCAGCCCCTGGTCCGGTTTGCCGGCGTGGATCGCGTTGAAGACGGTGGTGATGGCCTGCGCCTCACCCTGCGCCTTCAGGATCCTGGCCTCCCGCTCGGCCTGCGCACGAAGGATGCGGGACTCCCGATCACCTTGTGCGGTGAGGATCGCGGACTGCTTCTGCCCCTCGGCCGACAGGACCGCGGACTGCCGCATACCTTCCGCGGTGAGGATCGCGGCGCGCTTGTCACGGTCGGCGCGCATCTGCTTCTCCATCGAGTCCTGGATCGAGGGCGGCGGGTCGATCGAGCGCAGCTCCACCCGGTTCACCCGGATGCCCCACTTGCCGGTCGCCTCGTCCAGCACGTAGCGGAGCTTCTCGTTGATCTCCTCGCGGCTGGTCAGCGTCTGCTCCAGATCCATGCCACCGATGATGTTTCGCAGCGTCGTCATGGTCAGCTGCTCGATCGCCTGGATGTAGTTGGAGATCTCGTACGTCGCCCGGACCGGGTCGTTCACCTGGAAGTAGATGACGGAGTCGATCGACACCATCAGGTTGTCCTCGGTGATGACGCCCTGCGGCGGGAACGCGACGACCTGCTCACGCATGTCGATCGTGTAGCGCACCTTGTCGACGAAGGGGGTCAGCAGGTTCAGGCCGGGCTGCAGGCCGACCTTGAACTTCCCGAACCGCTCCACGATACCGACGGTCTGCTGCTGCACGACCCGGACGGACTTGGCCAGTGTGACGACCACCAGCAGGGCGACCAAAGCCAGCACTATGAGGAACGCGGTCACAATGACCCTCCACTCGAAGAACCCTCAGGACGGACAGTCTTTCCTATCGACGGGCCACTGACCACCGCGGTTCCCTCACGATCCGGCTACCTGATCAGGAAGCTTGTCAGACGATCCGGAACCCCTGTGGCAGGTGCGCCGAAGGCAACGACGTCCTCACTTCCGACAGTACTTCGCGCGCACCGCCGCTCAAGCAATGTCAAGCGGCGCGGCGGCCGTGGAGGTTCTTGACGGGTCAGCCGTTAGCGACCCGTAAGACCTACTGAGGCGGTTCGGGATCCTTGCCGCTGTCCGGGGACGCGCCGCCCTGGCCGAGCTCGGGCTGGTGATGGCTCAGCGGATCGCCGATCGGATAGACGACCGCGGTCGCGCCGTCGATCAACATCACCTCGACCCGGGTGCCCGGCGGAATCGTGGAAACCTCGTCGTACGGGCTGGCGGTCCACAGCTCGCCGCCGAGCTTGACCGAGCCGCCGCCGTCCGGATGGATCTCCTTCACCACCACGCCGGTCCGGCCGATCACGTGCTGGGAACCGGTCTTCAGCTCGCCCCCGTGGTGCAGTTTGCGGACCAGGAGTGGACGGATCGCGGCCAGCATCGCGGCGGAGGTGATCAGCCCGACGACGATCTGGAGCCACAGCAGGTGCGGGAAGAAAGCGCCCACGCCAGCTGCGGTGATCGCCCCCGCCGCCAGCATCAGCAGCGTGAAGTCCAGCGAAGCGAGCTCCGCCAGACCGAGTACAGCGGCGATCGCGAGCCAAGCCGCCCAGACGTTGTCCCGCAGCCAATCCATCATCTGCCAAGCCTATCCGCCATCGGGCCTGGAAACAGGCCCGTCGCCCCCTCCGACGCACGCGCCGCCCCGCCGGATTCCTCCTACGTCCGAACAACCGCGGGGCTGACCCCTCACCCCTTCGGACGCAAGCACCGCGCCGGACGCTTGGGGCGCCGGGGGGCGGATCTCCGGTTGGGGGTCAGCTTCAGCTTGGGGTACCACTGCGACGGGGTGGTCACCCCCTCCGCCGTACCTGCCCTTGCGTCCGAACAACCGCAGGGCAGGACCCGCAGTACCTCGGACGCAAGCACCCCGAACACCCCGCCCACCCCCGACTCCCGGCCTTGCGTCCGAACAGCCGCAGGGCAGGACCCGCAGTACCTCGGACGCAACCACCCCGAACACCCCGCCCACCCCCGACTCCCGGCCTTGCGTCCGAACAACCGCAGGGCAGGACCCGCAGTCCCTCGGACGCAAGCACCCAGAACACCCCGCGCACCCCCGACTCCCGGCCTTGTGTCCGAACAACCGCGGGGCGGGACCCGCAGTACCTCGGACGCAAGCACCCCGAACACCCCCGCACGCCACCTTGCGTCCGAACGAGCGCGGGGCAGGACCCGCAGTACCTCGGACGCAAGCACCCCGAACACCCCGCCCAACCCCCGCGCACCACCTTGCGTCCGAACAACCGCGGGGCAGGACCCGCACTACTTCGGACGCAAGCGTGGAGGGGCGGTCAGAGGGCGCGGGCGGAGTAGCGGCCGTCTTGGTGGTCGAGGGTCAGGGGGAGGTCGAAGGTCTCGCTCAGGGTCGGGGCGGTGAGGGCCTGGTCGATCGGCCCGGCGGCTACGATCCGGCCCTGCTTCAACAGCAAGGCGTGGGTGAAGCCGGGCGGGATCTCCTCGACGTGATGCGTGACGAGCACCATCGCGGGGGAACCTTCAGCGGTCGCGATCGAGCTCAGCGACCGGACCAGTTGCTCGCGGCCGGTCAGGTCGAGCCCGGCGGCCGGTTCGTCGAGCAGCATCAGCTCGGGATCCGTCATCAGCGCCCGGGCGATCTGGACCCGTTTGCGCTCGCCCTCCGACAGAGTCCCGAAGGTGCGCTCGCTGAGGTGACCGATGCCCAGCTCGGTCAGCAGCTCCTTGGCCCGCTGGTGGTCCTGCTCGTCGTACTCCTCGCGCCAGCGGCCGAGCACGGCGTACGAAGCAGAGACGACCACATCGGAGACTCGCTCCGAGCGTGGCAGTCGGTCGGCGAGGGCGGCGCTGGTCAGGCCGATCCTCGGTCGCAGCTCGAACACGTCGACCGCGCCGAGGACCTCGCCGAGCAGTCCGGCGACCCCGGTGGTCGGGTGCATCTGGGCCGCCAGGATCTGCAGCAGGGTCGTCTTGCCGGCACCGTTCGGCCCGATCACCACCCACCGGTCGGCCTCGTCGACGGACCAGTCGATGTCGTCCAGCAGGCGCGCATCACCACGGACGATCGAGACGCCGGCCAGCTCCACCACAGCAGTCATGGGCCAAAACCTACGTGGTCGGCATCAACAGGTCGCGCCGACCCTGCTGGTGTCGGGCGGACCTGATCCGGATGGGACACTGGAGGGCGTGCTGACCACTGCCGCCTCGGTGCGGTTCACCGTCTGGACCAACGCGATGCTGACCGGTGCCTGCGACCCGGACACCGCCGCGCACAAGATCCTCGGCGAGGACGTCGGCCATCACGTGTCCGGACTCGCGGCACATCCCGCACCCGCGACCTTGCCCGTCGCCCTGAACCTGCTGCGCGCCGCGGGTGCCACCCAGGCCCACCTCGCACTGCCGATCCCCGGCGACCCGATCGGACTGGCCGGACCACCTACTTTCAACGAGGCCGCCCTGGAGACGGGCGAGGCCGTAGTACTGAGTGGGGCCGAGATCGGTCTGGTTCCTTCGTACGTCGGGCCTGCCGTGCAGTGGACTGTGCTACCCGCGACGAGCCCGCAGCCGGCGGACTTCGGCGAGGCCGACCGGGGACTTCGCGCGGCGTTGATCCAGGCGGCCGAATCCCTCGCGGCGCTCGAGGTGGCGAGGTGGAAGCCCGAGGTCGCGGACGCGCTGATCGACATCCGGCGGATCGGGACGGGCAAGGGCGATGACCTTGCCCCCGGCTACGAAGCTCGTGCGGTGAAGACGGCGGCCACCGCCCGGCGATGTCTGGCGATCGCGGATGCCGCCCTGGAAGACGACGGGGCCGCAGTGACCGGCGCCGAAGCCGATGCCCGGCGGCGCGCGCTGCTCGATCTGGCGGCGGCCGCGCGGCGTGCGCTCGTCGCGGCATGTGGACCGCCCACCAACCGTTAACCGGTCTTGGGTAGCGTCATCCCTGTCATGACTGGACAGGCTGAGCAAGAGACGACCGCGCTGGATCGCCCGACCCTGCTCGTCACCCTCACCGGTACGGACCGGCCGGGCCTGACGTCCGCAGTACTGTCCACTCTGGCCGGCCGCGGCCTGGACGTGATCGACGCGGAACAGGTCGTACTGCGGGGCCGTCTGGTGCTGGGCGTCCTGCTGACGGCTCCGCGCGACCACAAGGACCTGAAGAAGGATCTGCAGACCTTGGCGAAGAGCCTCGAGGTCGAGATCGACGTCAAGAAGGGCGTCGGCGACAACGAACCCCGCCGCAAGGGCCGCAGCCAGGTGACGGTGATCGGCAATCCCCTGTCGGCCGCGGGTCTGGCTGCGATCGCGGGGCGGATCGCCGACACCGGCGCGAACATCGACCGGATCAGCCGGATGGCGCGGTATCCCGTCACGGCGATGGAGATCGCGGTGTCCGGTGCCGACCCGGACAACCTCCGCGCGGTGCTCGCGATGGAGGGTGTCGCCCAGGGGCTCGACGTCGCAGTACAGGCGGGTGGTTTGTACCGGCGGGCCAAACGGCTGATCGTGATGGATGTCGACTCGACCCTGATCCAGGGCGAGGTGATCGAGATGCTCGCCTCGCACGCGGGCCGGCTCGAGGAAGTTGCCGAGGTCACCGAAAAGGCGATGCGCGGCGAGCTCGACTTCGCCGAGTCGCTGCGGCACCGGGTCGCCAGGCTCGAGGGTTTGCCGGCGACGGCCCTCGACGAGGTGTACGCCGCGATCGAGCTCGCGCCGGGCGCCCGGACGCTGGTGCGGACGTTGAAGCGGCTGGGGTACCAGTTCGCCATCGTCAGCGGCGGGTTCAGCCAGATCACCGACAAGCTGGCGGCGGACCTCGGCATCGATTTCGCCGCGGCGAACGTGCTGGAGATCGTCGACGGCAGGCTCACCGGCAAGGTGGTCGGGGACATCGTCGACCGGGCCGGCAAGGCGACGGCGCTACGGCGCTTCGCGGCCTCCTCGGGCACACCGCTGTCCCAGACGGTCGCGATCGGCGACGGCGCGAACGACCTCGACATGCTCGCCGCGGCCGGCCTCGGGATCGCCTTCAACGCCAAGCCGGTCGTCCGTGCGGCGGCCGACACCCACCTGAGCGTGCCCTACCTGGACACGATCCTCTATCTGCTCGGCATCAGCCGCGAAGAGGTAGAAGCCGCCGACGCTGCCAGCGACCTCACCTGACCTTCGCCAGCTTGCCCGCGGGCGGAGCTGCGATGGTGACCCGCTGGCCGAACCTGCTCAACATCGCCCGGAAGCTCGTAGCGTTGCCGTCCTTGTCCGCCAGCACGAACTCGATCCGCCGCGGCAGGTCGTTGTCGTCCACTGCGATCGACACGCTCAGGCTCGTCGACGTCCGCTTCAGGTCGCTTCGATCCAGGAAGCCGCGCAGCGCGTTCGCCGCGACCGCCTTGTTCAGGTCGATCGTGAAGAGGTACTCCAGCGAGTCGACCCTGTCGATGGTGAACTGGCCGCCAGGCTTGAATCCGGTCGCGTATGCCGTCGCCGCGACCATCTGGTAGGCCAGCGCCCGGCTGAGCTGTATGGCGGCCGACTCGGCAACCGCACGAGCGCCAGCGGTCTTGCTCTTCGGGTTCACCTTGGCCCACGGGCCTTTCGTACCACCGGTCAGCTCGGCGTCCTGCACGTAGACGGAGTCGCCGATCCGGACCAGCTGGTTGGCGCCGTCGACGACAGCCAGGTCGGTCACAGCACCCTTCATCCGCACGGTCGTGGTGACCTTGACGTCGTCGTCCCAGGAGCCCTTGTCGAGCAGGAAGGTCTCCACCCGGAAGGTGCTCTTGGCCTTCAAGGCCGCCAGCACTCTGGATGCGAAGTTGACCTTCGTCAGCTCTGCCTTGGCGGCCGCGGGTGAGGTGGAGGCAGGGCTCACGGTGCTCTTGACCTCCGCCGACGGTCGCTCGTCCGAGGTCCCACAGGCAACCGGCAGGATCAGTACTGCGCTCAGCGTGATCGCACGCGGAAGGGTGACACGCACAGCGGACTCCTCGTCGATCTGAGGGTCTTGCTGCGCTCGTTTCAGGTCGACCCGGTTCAGAGCACAGATGATGACAGAAACACGGGCGATCGCGCGGCGGATCCGCGTTGCAACAACCTGCAAACGAGTTTGCCAAGGGTGGTTGACGAGCAGAGGATCTGGAGCATGTCTGCTGAGCTCGTGCTGCCGGTCGGATACACCGGGCGGGCGGCAACGCTCGACGATGTCGACGCGATCCACCGATTGATGGCGGCAGGTGAGCAGGCGCTGAACGGGCGGGTCGAGGTCGCTCCGGACGGTGTCAGGGCGGATCTCCTTCGGCCCGGCCTGGTCTTGGCTGCGGATACCCGGCTCGTCCAGGACGTCGCCGGCAATGTCGCCGCCTGGGCTTGGCAGAACCAGGGCCGACGGTCGCAGATCGATGTCCACCCTGCCTTCCGCGGGCAAGGGATCGGCGGCGCCTTGCTCGACTGGGCCGAGGCACGGGCGGCAGAGCGCGGCAGTCAGCAGGCGGCGCAGACGGTTGACGACAAGGACCTCGCGGCGACTGCATTGCTGCGCTCGCGCGGGTACGAAGTACTCGCGACCAACTGGCTGCTCGAGATGCCGGTCGCGACCGAGCCGCTGCTGCCCGAACTCCCGGCGGACATCCACGTGCGTCCTTTCCAGCCGGGCGACGAGAAAGCGGCGTACCGACTGATCCAGGACGCCTTCGACGAGTGGCAGCCACGGCGGCAGCCGTACGACGAGTGGGCCCGGCTGATGATCGAGCGGGAGAGTTTCGTCGCGGAGGTCTCGCCGGTGGCGTTCGTCGGAGACGAGCTCGTCGGAGCGGCGCTGTGCCTGGACGTTCCCGGTAGCGATGAGGGGTATGTCGAGCAACTGGCCGTCCGTCGGGACCAGCGGAACAAGGGGCTCGCCCGTGCCCTGCTCGCCGTGGCAAGCACGGAGTTCTACCGCCGGGGATCGAGGAACCTCACGCTCTGGACGCACTCCGGGACCGGGGCACTGGCGATGTACGAGCGCCTCGGCATGACCGTCAGGCGGAGTACGACGGTCTATCGCAAGCCGCTCTCCGCCTCCTAGCGGAGGTCGTGATCGAGAGTGAACGGAAGCGGTTCCGGGGACTACCTTGGGTGAGAACCGTAACGAGGCGTTGACACACGGCTATGAGAGCGCTCCCATGGGGTGCAATTCATCGTCGGCGTCGCTCTGGTGAGGCGCCGGCCAGACCGTGGAGGTCACCATGCGTTCCCGCCCGAAGCACCCATCCCCACGTCGCCGCACCATCCTCAGCGCGCTGCTCGCCCCGATCCTGGTCGCCGTCCCGCTCACGATCGCGGCCCAGGCCAGCGTGCCGCCACCGGCCCCCGGCTGGACCACAGTCTGGAGTGACGACTTCAACGGCGCGAGCGGCTCGCTGCCGTCCAACGCGAACTGGATCATCGACACCGGCCACGGCTACCCCGGCGGCCCGGGCAACTGGGGCACCGGCGAGATCCAGAACTACACCAACAGCACCAACAACCTCGCTCTCGACGGCGCCGGCAATCTCCAGATCACTCCCCGGCGCGACGGCGCCGGCAACTGGACGTCGGCCCGGATCGAGACCCAGCGGAGCAACTTCAAGCCACCGGCCGGCGGTGTCCTCGCGATCGAGGGACGGATCCAGATGCCCAACGTGACCGGCAATGCCGCGCTCGGGTATTGGCCCGCGTTCTGGGCGCTCGGCCAGCCCTATCGCGGCAACTACTGGAACTGGCCGGGCATCGGCGAGTTCGACATCATGGAGAACGTCAACGGGATCAACTCCGTCTGGGGTGTGCTGCACTGCGGCGTCAACCCGGGCGGCCCGTGCAACGAGACCAGCGGCATCGCGAACAGCCGCGCGTGCCCCGGCGCGTCCTGCCAGTCCGCCTTCCACACCTACCGGTTCGAGTGGGACACGAGCATCTCGCCGAACCAGTTCCGCTGGTATGTCGACGGCACCCAGTTCCACTCGGTCAGCCAGGGTCAGCTCCCGGCAGACACCTGGGCCAACATGACGTCGCACGCGGGCTACTTCATCCTGCTGAACCTCGCGATCGGCGGAGCCTTCCCGGACGCGCTCAACGGGCCGACCCCGCGGGCGGAGACAGTGCCCGACCGCCCGATGGTGGTCGACTACGTGGCTGTCTCGACGCGCGGTGGCGGCACTCCCCCGACCACCCCGCCCACTACCCCGCCCACCAACCCGCCGGGCGGTGGGGGCAGCGCCTACAGCACGATCCAGGCCGAGTTATTCAGCCAGCAGGGCGGAGTCGGCGTGGAGACGACGACAGACTCGGGCGGCGGCCAGAACCTGATGCAGGTGGGCAACGGTGACTGGGCGCTCTACCCGGGCATCGACTTCGGAAGCTCGGCCGCGCACCAGTTCGTCGGCAGGGTCGCGTCCGGCGCGGCGGGTGGGGTCAGCGGACTCGTGGAGGTCCGCCTGGACAGCAGGTCGAACCCACCGATCGGCAGCTTCGCCATCGCCAACACCGGCGGCTGGCAGAGTTGGCGGAACGTCCCGGCCAACATCAGCGCGGTCACTGGGGTTCACGACGTCTACCTGACCTTCACGAGCGGCCAGCCGGCCGACTTCGTGAACGTCAACTGGTTCACCTTCGGCCACTGAGCTCCGAGGGGTGGTGCCGCGCCCGACACCACCCCTCTCAGCTCTGTCGGGCGATCTCGGCCGCCGGCCGTGCCTTCACCACGTCGACCTCACTGGCCCAGGATGGCCTGTCCGGAGCACTCGATGTTGATCCCGTCAGGCTCAGGATCCAGGCTCTAGCGCGCCGGGTCAGTGGCCGTGGTCTTCAGGGGGCGGTTGAGTAGCAGATCGGCAGCGCGGACGAGGACCTGGGCTCGGGTGCGGTCGCCGTGGTCGGCGACGAGGAAGTGCTCGCCGATCGCTACACAGAAGGCAAGCAGGCTGCGGGCCTCGACCTCGTCGGCATCGAAGCAGAAGGTGCCGATCATCTCGCGCAGCAGCGCCATGCGCCGGTTGTCCACCCGTCGCAGGCGCTCGGCGACCGCCGCGTCGCGCCGGGCCCAGTCTCGGATCGCGAGGTCGATCGGCAGCAGGCGGTCGCTGGAGAAGGTGAGCACGCCCGCGCGCTGGATTTTGGTCCTCGGATCGCCGCCCTCGCGCTCGACGCGGTCCATCACCTCATCGGTGCTCTCCCGCTCCCAGGCGTCCAGCATCGCCTCCAGCAGCGCGTCGCGGTCGGGGAAGGCCCCGTAGAACCCGCCTTTCGTGACGCGGAGCCTCTTCGCCAGCGCCTCGACGCGGACGGCATCCGGGCCGCCGGCGGCGAGCGCCTGCAACCCCTGCTCGATCCACTTGTCACGCGGCGTGCGCGTCGCGTTCACGCTGTGCCTCACCCCTCCCTATACGCCACCGTATAAACGGGGGTAGCCTGCTTTTATACGGCATCGTATACATGAACGGAGACAATGACATGACCGCCGGCTTTGTTGACAGCGCCGTGGGGACGCACAACATCCCCGAGGCCGTCCGCGCGCTCACCTCGTTGCCTGACATCGACTACGCCGACCTGTTCGCCCTCCCCACGGACGCGGACGCAACACCGGAGCAGTGGGCTCGGGCGATGTTCGGCGACGTCCCCAGCGTCGCGGAGCTGCTGATCTGGCGCGGTCTCCTCGGTCTCCGACTCAGCCGAGGACGATCGCCGGCCACCGTGGCCGGATGGCAGATCGGTGAACGTGGCGAAGATTGGATCCGGCTCGAAGCTGCTTCCTGGTTTCTGACCGGCAACCTCCTTGTACAGACAGCCGCTGGGCGGGTGTCGCTGGGGACCTTCCTGCACTATGACCGGCGCCTCGGCAACGGCGTGTGGCCCCCGTTGTCCGCCATCCATCGTCGACTGGTACCCGGGTTGCTCCGCGACGCCACGGCAAGGATTCGAGCACTCGATGAGGCACGGACAGCCGTCGTGGGCAAGGGCGGCCGACAGCATGACTGAGCATTGGCCTGGCCGACGCTGAAGCAGCCCGACCTGGACCAGGCACTCCTCCAGCTTCACGATGGGCACCACGCCCGGGGTGACTGAGGGCGTGGGCCGGGGGCGACACCACCTATCCTTCCGCTTATGTCAGAACAGCAGGGTGGGGTGAACGGCGGGCCGGGGGCCCTGTTCGCCATCGGTGGCGCCGAGGACAAGCTGAAGAAGCGGACGGTGCTGCAGGAGTTCGTCGAGGCGGCCGGCGGGTCGAAGGCCCGGATCGTCATCGTGCCGACCGCTTCCGCGCTCGGCCCGGACGTCGTCGACGTGTACTCCGCGCTGTTCGCCGCCCTCGGGGCCGCCAGCGTGGTCGGGGTCCGCCCGGAGAACCGCGAGGACGCCGACGACCCCACCTTCATCGAGCCGCTGACCGAGGCGAGCGGCATCTTCATGACCGGCGGCAACCAGCTGAAGCTGAGCGGTGTGGTCACCGGTACTGCGTTCGGCCGGGCCGTGACCGCGGCGCATGCCCGCGGCGCGGCCGTCGGTGGTACGTCGGCCGGCGCGAGCATCCTCGCCGAGCACATGATCGCGTTCGGGCGGTCCGGGGCGACTCCGCGGCAGCGGATGAGCCAACTGGCCGGCGGACTCGGCCTGGTCCAGGGCGCGATCGTGGACCAGCACTTCGCCCAGCGCAACCGGTACGGCCGGCTGCTGTCCCTGGTCGCCCAGTCGCCCGGGCTGCTCGGGATCGGGATCGACGAGGACACCGCGGCCGTAGTACGGGGTAGTCATCTGGAGGTGGTCGGCCGCGGCGCGGTGACCATCTTCGACGGCAGCCGGATCACCTCGAACGCGCACTACGCGACCCGGTCCGAGGCGATCCTCGCGTCCGGCGTGGTGTTGCACGTGCTGCCGGCGACCTCGACCTTCGATCTGAAGGCACGGGCGCTGCTGTCCTACGGCAAGCAGCCACCCGCGGAGGAGATCGCCTCGATCGAGGCCGCCGAGGCGGACCTGCGGGCTCTGGCCAAGGAGATCGCGGCCGAGGGGGTGTCGCCCGCGTACTACGCCGAGCGCAAGCGCCGCGCCAGCCGCAAGACGGCCAAGGCCGCCAGATCCGCGGCCGCCGGTCAGTCCAGACCGGAGGCGACCGAGCCGTTGAGCGCGGGCGCCGAACTCAGCACGCCAGACACCGAGCCACAACCAGACAGTGGGACCGCATGACCGACACCGCCGCTGACCAGACCCAGACGCACGGCACCCCCAACCCAGACCTGAAGATCATCGAGACCCGCGTCTACCGCGGTCCGAACGTCTGGAGCTACGAACCGGCCATCCAGCTGGTGGTCGACCTCGGTTCGCTGGAGAACTTCCCGTCCAACACGATCCCCGGGTTCACCGAGCGGCTGCTGGAGTTCCTCCCCCGCCTCGACCAGCATCACTGCTCACGCGGTCGCCGTGGCGGGTTCATCGAGCGGCTGCAAGAAGGAACCTGGCTCGGCCACATCGCCGAACACGTCTCGCTCCAGCTCCAGCAGGAGGCCGGCCACGACATGCGGCGCGGCAAGACCCGCCAGGTGAAGGGCGTCCCGGGCCGTTACAACATCGTCTACGCGTACGCCGACGAGGGTGTCGGCGTGGCCGCGGGTGAGCTCGCTGTCCGGTTCGTGAACTACCTGGTCCAGCCCACTGCGGAGTTCGACTTCACCACGGAGCTGGAGAAGTTCATCAAGCAGGCCGAGCGGAGCGCGTTCGGGCCGTCGACCCAGGCGATCGTGGACGAGGCCGTGTCCCGGGACATCCCGTGGATCCGGCTGAACAAGTTCAGTCTGGTCCAGCTCGGCCAGGGCGTGCACGCGAAGCGGATCCGGGCCACCATGACGTCCGAGACCGGCTCGATCGCGGTGGACGTGGCCAGCGACAAGGACCTGACCACGAAGCTGCTCGCCTCGGCCGGCCTGCCGGTCCCGCGGTCGGACTCCGTCCGCAGTGTCGAGGATGCCGTCGCGGTGGCGAACAAGATCGGCTATCCCGTCGTCTGCAAGCCGCTCGACGGCAACCACGGCCGCGGTGTCTGCCTGAACCTGCAGGACGCGAACGCCGTACGGGAGGCCTTCCCGATCGCGGCCGAGCAGTCGCGGCGAGGCTCGGTGATCGTGGAGAACTTCGTCACCGGCAAGGACTACCGCTGCCTGATCATCAACGGGCGGATGGAGGCCATCGCCGAGCGGGTGCCCGCGCATGTCGTCGGCGACGGGGTCCACACGGTGGCCGAGCTGGTCGACATCACCAACGCGGATCCCCGCCGAGGGGTCGGACACGAGAAGATCCTGACCCGGATCACGGTGAACGAGGCCGCGCGCGAACTGGTCCGCAGCCAGGGCTTCGAGCTGGACGACGTGCCGCCCGAGGACACGATGGTGAAGCTGACCCTCACCGGCAACATGTCCACCGGCGGGATCTCGATCGACCGGACCTTCGAGGCCCACCCGGAGAACGTCGAGATCGCCGAGGAGGCCGCCCGGATGATCGGGCTGGACATCGCCGGCATCGACTTCATCTGCCCCGACATCACCCAGCCGGTCCGCGAGACCGGCGGCGCGATCTGCGAGGTGAACGCCGCGCCCGGGTTCCGGATGCACACCAACCCGACCATCGGCGACCCGCAGTACATCGCGAAACCCGTGGTGGACATGCTGTTCCCGCCCGGCGCGACCAGCCGGATCCCGATCGTGGCGGTCACCGGGACGAACGGCAAGACGACCACCTCGCGGATGATCAGCCACGTCTTCAAAGGCATGGGCCGCAAGGTCGGGATGACCTCGACCGACGGCATCGTGATCGACGAGCGGCTGGTGATCCGGTCGGACGCCTCCGGGCCGAAGTCGGCGCGGATGGTGCTGCAGAACCCGCGGGTCGACTTCGCGGTGTTCGAGGTCGCCCGCGGCGGGATCCTGCGGGAGGGCCTGGGCTATCAGCGCAACGACGTGGCGGTGGTGCTGAACATCCAGCCGGACCACCTGGGCATGCGCGGGGTGGACACCCTGGAGCAGCTTGCCGATGTGAAGGCCGTGCTGGTGGAAGCCGTGCCGCGCAACGGGTTCGCAGTACTGAACGCCGACGATCCGCTGGTCCGCAAGATGCGGCGGAAGTGCTCGGGCGAGGTCGTCTGGTTCAGCATCGCGGAGCCGGGCAGCGAGGTCCGCGAGTACATCGAGGGGCACTGCCGCCGCGGCGGGCGAGCGGTCGTCCTGGACCGATCCGACCTGGGCGACATGATCATCATGAAGCACGGGCGGCGCTCGATGCAGCTGGCCTGGACCCACTTGCTGCCGGCAACGTTCGGCGGCCGGGCGATGATGAACGTGCAGAACGTGATGGCGGCCGCCGCGGCTGCCTTCGCCGCCGGCGCTCCGCTGCACGACATCCGGCAGGGCCTGCGCACCTTCAACACCTCGTACTACCTGTCCCCCGGACGGCTGAACGAGATCGAGGTCGACGGCCGGACGGTGATCATCGACTACTGCCACAACGCGCCCGCGATGCGGATGCTGGGCGATTTCGTCGACAAGCTCGGCGAGAGCCTGAACGCGACCTCGGAGGTCGGCAGAGCGTCGAGGATCGGCGTGATCGCGACCGCGGGCGACCGGCGCGACGACGACATGCGCGAGCTCGGCGAGGTTGCGGCGCAGCATTTCGACGTCGTCATCGTGCGGGAGGACGCCCGGCTGCGCGGCCGCAAGCGAGGCGAGTCGGCCGAGCTGATCACTGAAGGGGTTCGCGCCGCGATGGAGAACGGCGCGCGCTGTCGTCAGGTGGAGACCGTGCTCGAGGAACTCGAGGCGGTCCAGCACGCGCTGGTCCGGTCGAACCCGGGTGATCTGGTGGTGCTCTGCGTAGATCAGCATCAGTCGGTGCTGGCCGAGCTGGAATCGGTGTCGCATCTTGCCCAGGCCGGAGCGCGTTCCGGCGACGAGGGCGGCGACCCGGACTTCGTCCAGCCCGAGCAGGAACCTGACACTGAAGCCGACCAGTCGGACGCTTAGCCGGACAGTGAGCGCGCGGCCAGGAACTCTTGCGTCCGAAGAACCCGGGGGCAGGCCCCGCGCTGTTTCGGACGCAATCGGTGGGTGCGGTGCGGGGTCAGGCCGGGAAGTCGTGATCGGCGAGGGTCTGGTCGATCTTGGCTCGGTGTGCGCGCTCCCAGTCGTCGAGCGTTTCGCCGGCCTCCTTGGCGAGTATCTTCCGGGCATCGATGAGGACCTGCTCCTGGCGGTCAGCCGGGACGACGACGATGCCCTCCTCGTCCGCGACCACGATGTCCCCCGGGTTCACCGTGACACCGCCGCACCGCACAGGGACGTTGAGCGGCTCGACGGCGCTCTTCGTCCCCGGGAACGGAACAACTCCCCTCGCGAAAACGGGGAACCCCAGCTCACGCACCTCGCCGACGTCGCGGATCACGCCGTCGGCGACGAACGCCACCACCCCACGGCGCTGAGCGACCGCACAGACGTTGCCGCCCGCGAGTGCGTAGTCCGCGTCACCCGCTTCGACGACGATGATCGAGCCAGGCTCCGCGCGATAGATTGCGGCATGCAGCATCAGGTTGTCACCCGGAGGGCATCGCACCGTGAACGCCGGTCCTGCCACCCGCCCGGAGTCCCACAGCTGGTGGATGCCGAGGTTCATCACCTGCTCACGCCCCAACACGTCAGCGAGAGTGGTCGGCGGAATTTCGCTGAAGTCGCTCATGGTCCTCTTTCGCTCGGGCGCTCACCTCATGGGCTTCCCCGCGCAACGGAGACCGCCTTCCCCTGCGGCCGCTTTCCCCTGCGGCCGCCGCCAGGCTAACCGAATCCCTCGCCCACCTCGCCGCCGCAGCCCTCCCGCAGCACCTGACCGGTCCTCCGTCCCGTTGGTTCCGAGGACCCCGAAGACCTCCGCGGAACGCCCTGGCGGATCCCTGGCCCGCCAGTCCTAGTGACCTCGGACACCTGCTGGGGACTGCGGACACGCCATTTCATGTTCGAGGTCCCGCCGCGGTGACCTCAGTCCCTCCTTCTGGCGGGTCCACGTTGGCCAGTTCGCCGGGTTCGCCGACTGGTTTGGTGGGTGAGCCGGCGCTCAGCTGTGGATTCCGGTCCTGGGTAGTCGCTTACCTGGACCACTGATCCACGACTCGGCGCGCGGCGGGCGGTCGCCCGGAACACCGCGGCTGGTGCTCGGCGGGTGCGGCGGTGGTTGGCGGCGCTGCGTGGTGAAGCTTCATCTTGGGGCAATGGGTGGGCAACAAGTGCCGGGCAGGCTGGAGTTATGGAACAGTTGCGGAAGGCTGTCACTGCTGGGGTGGCTTGTGAGGTGTGTGGGCGGTTGCCGCATCCGCGGCGGCTGCGGCTGGCCTTGGCCAAGCTCGCGGCGGTTCTGCCGGTGGAGCTTGCCCTGCATGCCGGAATCCTGGCGTTGCACCCGCCATACCTGGTGTCCGTCGGCCTGCTGGCGTTGATCACCACGGCTTTGGTGATCTGGGTGGTCGAACCGTCGACGATGCATCTGCTGCGGAGCTGGCTGCACGCGCCCGGGCATCACCTGCGCCGGGAGGTGCACGAGACGATCGGCCGGGCGCCTTCGCTGTGGCGGATCCGGGTCACGCTCGATGACCAGGCCGGGGAGCTCGAGCGGCTGACGCATCGGCTGACCGAGGTGGACGCCAACATCCTCGGACTGGAGGTGCACCCGGTGCTCGACGGCGTCCGTGATGAGTTGGTGGTGTCCACGCCGGACACGGTCAGCGCGGGCGGATTGCTGGACGCGCTCGACGCAGCCGGCGTACGGGAAGCGCACATCTGGCCGACGACGGCGCTCGCGTTGGTCGACGGACAGACCGAGGCGCTGAACCTCTCGGCGAGGGTTGTCGCCGATCCGGCCGAGTTGCCTCATGCGGTTGCCGAACTGCTCGGTGCGCGGCTTGTCACCGATCAGTTGGCGATCGCCAAGGGGTTGTTGCCCAGCGATGGCACGATGCTCAAGATCCCGTCGCCGTGGAGCGGGCTCTTCGTGTTCACCCGGCCAGGGGAACCGTTCACGCCGGCCGAGTCCGCGCGGGCCCACCGGCTCGCCCAGGTCGCCGAGATCTCGCGCAGCCTGCACGCCGAACCGGGCGTCGGGCTCCAGCCGTCAGCCGACGGTTTCGCGCCGGGCTAGCAGGCGGCGCTTAGGTTCTTGCCGGTCGATCCAGTCGAGGTCGTCGGACAGGACGGCGTCGTTGCCACGATCGTCGTACGGCGAAGGCGGCGGAGGTGGCGGCGGCAACGCGCGGACCTTGAGCGCGACCATCGGGATCGCCAGGAGCACCGCCAGCACGAGCCACGGCCAGTAGTTCCGCAGGAGTGGTTCGAAGGCTTGGAAGAACGCGTCCGTGGCCGCGTTCGCGACGTCGTCGGTCGACCGACCGTGCGACTCGGCGACGGTCTTCACCCCGTCCACGACCGCGAACGACGCCAAATAGACCGCTGCCAACGGCAACCAGTAGTACGCCGAGGGCCAGCCGCGCCGCCAGCACCCGACGTACAGCAGCAAGGCGAGACCGATGGCCACCAGCAGGCCGTTGAGCTGCCAGAGCCAGCGCCAACCCTCCAGCTCAACTGCGGGTCGCAGCGCATACCAGGCCACCGGCACGGCGAGCGCAAAGGCGGCGATCACCGAACTCCGGGTGCCCAGGGCACCGAAAAACGCGCCGACCGCACTTGCCGCGAGCAAGGAGATCAGCAAAGCCCTGCTGTCGAACGAGTTCACGCTGAGCCACCAGGTGCCGGCAGCAACCACCAGCACCAGCGGCACGGCAAGGCGGATCCGCTGGACCAGCAGCCCGGCCAGCACTCCCCCGGCGAATCCGCCCAGCACCAAGAGGTCCGTCCGGGGCGTCACGAACGTGGTCGCACCGTCGGGTAACCCCTTCAGATAGGTCGGCGAGAAGCCGACCACGAACCAGGCGATCACCGCCGCCGGCACCGACCACAAGTAGCGCATGACACCCCGATCAGGCCCGCGGCGCGGCGTCCGAACCCGGCCCGGGTCAGTGCTTTGCTCGTTCGACCTTGCTCTTCAAGGTCTCCGGGTTATCGACGGTAGCCCCCTCGGACCGCAACCAGGCGTCAAGACTCGCCCGATCCTGCAGAGACATGATCGCCACCACATCCCCGGCCTTCGCTTCCGCGACCAGTGCCTGCGCCGCCTCGAGCTCGGTCGGGAAGGACGGTACGTCGTCGACGCCGACCGAGCTGGTCCCTTCCCGGAACACGGCTTCGAGCTCTTCCCGCGGCCTTCCGCGCAGGTAGTCGCCCTTGTGCCCGATCACCACGCGATCAGCGCCCCGGGCCCCGATCGCGCCCATCGCGGAGACCATGTCGTCGGCCCGGTCGCCCGGGGATCCGAGCGCGAGCAGCAACCGGCTGCCCGGCTCGCGGACCCCGTTCATGATCTCCAGCAGCGCCTCGAGCCCGGCCTCGTTGTGGGCGAGGTCGATCACCACGGTGAAGTCGCGCACGGAGTACATGTTCATCCGGCCCGGGTTGTTCTCCCCCGGCGTGAACGTGCTCAGCCCTTCGATCACCGCGGCCCGGGGCAGGCCCAGGCCGAGAGCGGCCGAGGTCGCCGCGAGAGCGTTCTCCACGTTGTAGTGGGACAGGCCGGACAGCGTCATCGGCACGTCCACGATGTTCATCAGCGGCTCGGCGTCACTGGAACTGTCGAGCACTGTGATGAACCCGTCGAGAACGGTGGTCGCGCGACCGCCTTCGTCCAGCACGGTCCGGATCGACGGCGAGTCGGGATCGCGGGAGAACACCCAGCACTTGGCCGGCGAACCGAGCCGCATCGCGAACGTCCGCGGGTCGTCGCCGTTCACCACACACCAGCCGCGCGGCCTGGTGATCTTGGTGACGACGGCCTTCACCTCGGCCAACTGGTCGACCGTGTCGATGCCGCCGAGACCGAGGTGGTCCGCGGTGACGTTGGTGACCACGGAGACGTCGTTGTAGGCGACCCCGATGCCGCGCCGGAGGATGCCACCGCGCGCGGTCTCGGTGACCGCGAGCTGGACTCCGGGCTGGGACAACACCTGGCCGGCGCCACTCGGGCCCGAGAAGTCGCCGTACTCGACGAGTTCGCCGTCGAAGTACACGCCGTCGGTGCTGGACCAGCCGACGTGCAGCCCGGCGGCGCGCCCGATGTGCGCGATCATCCGGGAAGTCGTGGTCTTGCCGTTCGTCCCGGTGACAGCAACCACCGGGACCTTCGGCCGCAGCGTCGGCGGCGGGTCGCCGGCCGGTTCGCTGCGGACCCGATCACCGACCGCGTGGACCAACTCGGGCAGGTCCTCGGAGCCGAACGCATCGACGACCTCGACGATCGCCAGGCCGAGCGCTCGCGCCCGCCCTTCGTGCGCCCACGGGAACGCCACGACCAGCCGGTGCACATCGGTCTCGGACCGGACCCGTACGCCGATCCGCCCGATCCCCGCCTCGCGCGCGATCCGCCGGACGATGTGCCCGACCACGCGGACCGCGAACCGTTGCCGGAAGCCGGAACCGATGGCGCCCGGCCGAGTGGCGCCGAGCCCCAAGGCCGACCCATAGGCCTTCGCCTGCGCAGCCGGTGCGTCGATCAAGGCGGTCAGGTCGAGGGTGAGCTTGACGGCCGCACGGCTGAAATAGAGGTTCGCCCCGTCCAGAACGCGCAGCTCGACCAAAGAACTGGACACTAGGCACCCATCGCGTGGTAGCCGCCGTCCACGTGGACGATCTCGCCGGTGGTGGAAGGAAAGAAGTCGCTGAGCAGGCCGACGATGGTCTTGCCGGTCGGCTCGAGGTCGGACGGGTCCCAGCCCAGCGGCGCCCGGTCCAGCCACGGCTCCTCGAACTTCTCGAAGCCCGGGATCGCCTTCGCCGCAAGCGTCTTCAGCGGACCGGCCGAGACGAGGTTGCACCGGATCCCCTGCGCGCCGAGATCACGCGCGAGGTACCGCGAGGTCGACTCAAGCGCCGCCTTCGCCACGCCCATCCAGTCATACCCCGGCCAGGCCACGGTCGCGTCGAACGTCAGCCCGACGATGCTGCCACCACGGCTCATCAACGGGGCACACGCCACCGCCAGCGCCTTCAGCGAGTACGCCGAAACATGCACCGCCCGCGACACGTCGTCCCACGGACCCTCCAGGAACTTGCCGCCCAGGATCGTCTCGGGGTTGCCGTAGGCAATCGAGTGCACGACCCCGTCCAGCCCGTCGACGTGCTCGCGGACCGCGTCCGGCAGCCCGGCCAGATGGTCTGCATCGGTGACGTCCAGCTCGAGCACGGCCGGTTCCACCGGCAGCCGTTTGGCGATCCGTCTGGTGATGCTCAACGCGCGGCCGAAGTTCGAGATCAGCACGGTGGCGCCTTGTTCCTGCGCCACCTTGGCCGTGGCGAAGCCGATCGAGGAGTCGAGCGTGACGCCCGCGACCAGGATGCGCTTGCCGTCGAGGATGCCCACGGGCAGTGCCCTTTCTAGATGAAGTCGTGCTGGGGAATGAGGGCCTAGTGGCCCATGCCGATGCCGCCGTCGACCGGGATCACCGCGCCGGTGATGTAGCCGGCCTCCTCCGAGGAGACCCAGCGCACCACCTTGGCGATCTCCTCGGTCAGGCCGAACCGGCCGAGCGGGATCTGGCTCAGGTACTGCTTCTGGGTCTCCTCCGGCAGCACCGCGGTCATGTCGGTCTCGACGAACCCCGGCGCGACGACGTTGCTGGTGATGCCCCGGCTGCCGAGCTCACGCGCCATCGACCGGGCCATGCCGATCAGGCCCGCCTTGCTGGCGGCGTAGTTCACCTGGCCGGGCGAGCCGAGCAGACCCACCACGGAGGAGATGAAGACGATCCGGCCCTTGCGCATCCGAAGCATGCCCTTGGCGGCGCGCTTGGCGACCCGGAAGGAGCCGGTCAGGTTGGTGTCGATGACCGCGTCCCAGTCCTCGTCCGACATCCGGAGCAGCAACGTGTCGCGGGTGATGCCGGCGTTCGCGACCAGCACCTCGACCGGACCGTGCTCGGCCTGGATCGTGTCGAACGCGGCCTCGACCTGCTCGGCGTCGGTGACGTCGCACTTCACGCCGAGGAAACCCTCGGGCGGCTCACCGCTGCGGTAGGTGACGGCGACCTGGTCCCCCGCCTCCTTGAAGGCGGTGGCGATGGCCAGGCCGATGCCCCTGTTGCCGCCGGTGACGAGTACCGATCTAGCCACGAATGCATCTCCTCACTCAAGGGAACGGCGCCCTTGGAAGGCGCTGCCGCACGAACGGTATCGCCCGCACCCGCCCGTACTGCGAACCGGGCGGGCCAGGGCGCTTGTGAGTACCGGGTCAGGCGGTTGTGGTCAGGAGTCCTCGAGCCGGAAGCCGACCTTGAGGCCGACCTGGTAGTGGTCGATCGCGTTGTCGACGATGTGGCCGCGGACCTCGGTCACCTCGAACCAGTCCAGGTGCCGAAGCGTCTCGCCGGCTCGGGTGATCCCATTGCTGATCGCCTGCTCGATGCCCTCCTTGGACGTGCCCACGATCTCGGTCACCCGGTAGGTGCGGTCTGTCATCGGAGTTCCCCTTCGCCTGGGTGCGCCGCCGCTGCCGGTTCGGCGTACCGTTGGGTCTTGGTGAGGAGGATAGATGTCGCGACGCCGTGAGCGGGGCCACGAGACCGTCATTTCGGTGACGAGTGCTCAGCCCAGTCGGTCCGAGGATCTGGACAGCAGGATCGTCCGCTACGCGTGGATGATGTCGCTGCGGGTCGTCTGCTTCGTGCTCGCCTTCCTGACCCCGTCGCCATGGCGATGGCTGTTCGTCGTCGGGGCGGTTTTCCTGCCGCTCGCCGCGGTGGTGCTGGCGAACGCGCTGCGGACCACGAAGGTGTCCAGCCCGGTCCCTTTCATCGCGCCGGCCCGCCCCGAGTTGCGGCCCCGGCCGGATACCGATCTCGACACCGAAAAGTGATCTGCGTCGGGACTGGATTCTCACAACGGATCCGTGTCAGAATCTCCCGCGTGCTCTGAAGTTCACAGTTGGAATTCAGAGACTTGATGCGGCGTCGGACGGCTCCCCCCGTGGCTGTCCGACGTCGCTTCATTTTCTCCAGGCTATTGGTAATTGAGCGATCAGGAACAATTGCCTGCACTGTCAGGAATAGCTCCAGGAGACCCTTCGATGACCGATGAAGTGCTGCCGTCCGTCTGCTCTGCAAGAGGATGCGGCAAGCCGGCCCGGTGGGCCTTGCTGTGGAACAACCCCAAGATCCACACGCCCGACCGGCGTAAGACCTGGCTCGCTTGTGATGAGCACAAGGAGAGCCTCTCCGACTTCCTCGCGCGACGTTCTTTCCTGCGCGAGGTCGAACCATTCACGGGCTGAAAGTCGGCTTCGGTGCGGCGTTACAGCTGAAAAAGTAAATTTCCGGTTCAGAAATCCTCAGCCACCGATGGCAGACATCGGCCGGGCAGGTTGCAGGAAGCTCGGATCGGCGATCCCATGGCCGGGAAGTTTTCCACGCAGGGCGCGCCGCCACCGGTCTGCGAGTTCCGCGTCGTCGGCACCTGCCCGCAGCGGCGTTCGCAGGTCCGACTCGGTCCGGGCGAAGAGGCAATCGCGGACCTGGCCGTCGGCGGTCAGGCGGACCCGGTCGCAGTCCCCGCAGAACGGTCGGGTCACCGAGGCGATGATCCCGACGGTCTGCCGACCGCCCCGGACCGTGAACGATTCCGCGGGAGCACTGCCCCGGGTCGCCGCGTCGACCGGTGCGAGGCCGAAACGCTCACCGAGCCGGCCGAGGATCTCGTCGGCGGTGATCATCGTGTCCCGGTTCCAGCCATGCTGAGCGTCGAGCGGCATCTGCTCGATGAATCGGAGCTCGTACTGGTGGTCCAGGCAGAACTGCAGCAGCTCGGCCGCCTGGTCGTCGTTCACCCCGCGCATCAGGACGGCGTTCACCTTCACCGGAGTCAGTCCGGCGTTGTGGGCCGCTTCGAGTCCGGCCAGCACGTCCTTGAGCCGGTCCCGGCGGGTCAGCTGCTGGAAGGTATCCACGCGGACCGTGTCGAGGCTCACGTTCACCCGGTCTAGTCCAGCCTGACGCAGCGCCTCCGCCTGCCTGCCGAGTCCGATGCCGTTGGTGGTCAGGGACACCTGCGGCCGAGGACGCAGTTGCGAAGTACGGGCGACGATGTCGACGATGCCTCGCCGTAGCAGCGGTTCGCCGCCGGTGAAGCGGATCTCGTCGACGCCGAGGTGCGTGACCGCGACCGTGACGAGGCGGACCACCTCGTCATCGGTGAGCAACTCGGGCTTGGCGAGCCAGTCGAGACCTTCCTCTGGCATGCAGTACGTGCAGCGCAGATTGCACCGATCTGTCAGCGACACCCGGAGATCGGTGGCAACCCGGCCGTAGTTGTCGGCCAGGCCGAGCTGCGTCGTACTGGGCCTCTTCATCCCACCAGCGTACGTGGGTGGCGGCGGAACGTTTCAGTCGATGGCTTAAGTTCGGACTGTGCCTCGTGCTTCACACCGCTTGCTGAACCCCCGCTGGATCGTCACCGCGCTGGTGATACTGCTCCTTGCCGGGGTCTGCGTGGAGCTCGGCCGCTGGCAGTTGCACCGGCTGGACGAGCGCAAGGTCCGCAACGGCGTCACCCGCACCAATCTGGCCGCTCCGGCGGCACCACTGGCCGACATCGTCGGTCCACAGCGCGTGGTCGGCGACCAGCATGACTGGCGGACCGCCGTCGTCACCGGCCGGTACGACGCGACCAAGCAGGTGGTGATCCGCTACCGGAACGTACAGGACCGTCCTGGCTTCGAGATAGTCACGCCGCTGATCCTTGCGGACGGCACCGGAATCTTGGTCGATCGCGGCTTCCTGGCGCGGCAAGGTGCTGAACTGGCGCCTCTCAGCGTGCCGGCCGCACCGAGCGGCGAGGTCACCGTGACCGGCCGGCTGCGTCGCAGTGAGCAGGGCGGCCACACGAGCGGCGGTAAGCCGACGGATGGCACCGCGCGACTCATCAACGGACCCGAGTTCTCCTCGGCCCTCGGCCTCAGCCTGTACGACGGGTATCTGACGGTGGATCGCCAGCAGCCCGTGGCTGATCCCGCGTTCGGCGGTTTCCCCGGTCCGGAGATCGATGACGGGCCACACTTCTTCTACGCGCTGCAGTGGTTCTTCTTCGCGCTGCTCGCCATCGGTGGTTTGGTGTACTTCTCCAGACAGGACGTTCAGGGTGACAAACCAAAGGAAGGCCTCGCCCCGGGCGGCGCGGCCGGTGAACCCGACCCGGAACCGGTCCCTGCCGGATCGGCGGATCGAGGACTACGCACTGATCGGGGACACCCAGACGGCGGCCCTGGTCTCGACTGACGGCTCGATCGACTGGCTCTGCTTCCCCCGCTTCGACTCCCCTGCCTGCTTCGCCGCCCTGCTCGGCACCGACGACCACGGCCACTGGCGGCTCCGGCCCCGCGATGCCGGGGCCAAGTGCAGCCGGCACTACCGCGGCGACACGCTCGTCCTGGAGACCGAATGGTCCACCCCGAGCGGCTCGGTGCGGGTGCTCGACTTCATGCCGCCCCGCGATGCCGCCCCCGACGTCGTGCGGATCGTCGAGGGCATCCGCGGCACGGTGGCGATGCGGTCCGAGTTACGGCTGCGGTTCGACTACGGGCACGTGGTGCCGTGGGTGCAGCAGGCCGACGGGCAGATCATCGCGGTCGCCGGGCCGGACGCGGTGTCGCTGCGCAGTGACGTGCACCAGTACGGCCGGGACTTCGCGACGTACGCGGACTTCGAGATCGGCGAGGGCGATCGCGCCTGGTTCGTGCTGACCTGGCACCCATCGCACCAGCGGCCGCCCGCACCGGTCGACGCACTCGCCGCACTGGGCCCGACCGAGAGCTACTGGACCGACTGGATCGGCCACAGCAAGAACCGCGACGACATGCCCGCCGAGGTGACCCGGTCGCTGCTCACCTTGAAGGCGCTCACCTACTCGCCGTCGGGTGGGATCGTCGCCGCAGCGACCACCTCGGTGCCGGAACACATCGGCGGCGAGCGCAACTGGGACTACCGCTTCTGCTGGTTGCGCGACGCAACGATGACGCTGGCGGCATTGCTACGCTCCGGCTTCACCGAGGAAGCGCACGCCTGGCGCAACTGGTTGCTCCGCGCCATCGCCGGATCACCCGCCGACCTGCAGATCATGTACGGCGTGACGGGCGAGCGGCGGTTGCGCGAGTTCGAGGCCGACTGGTTGCCGGGCTTCGGTGGCTCGACGCCGGTGCGGATCGGCAACGCGGCCGCGGACCAGTTGCAGATCGACGTGTTCGGCGAGGTGATGGACGTGCTTGCCCTCGCCCGGGAGAGCTCGATCGGGCCGAGTGACGAAGCCTGGTCCGTCCAGCGTGCGCTGATGAAACACCTGACCGACGTGTGGCACCTCCCCGATGAAGGCATCTGGGAGGTCCGCGGCGGTCGTCAGCAGTTCACCTACTCCAAGGTGATGGCGTGGGTGGCCTTCGACCGGGCGGCCCGGGCCGTCGAGCGGTACGGGATGGGTGGTCCGGCCAAGCTGTGGCGCTCGACCGCGGACGAGATCCGCCGGCAGGTGTGCGCCGAGGCCTTCGACGCCGAGCGGAACACGTTCACCCAGGCCTACGGGAGCAAGGCACTGGACGCGTCGGTGCTGCTCATCCCCCAGGTCGGATTCCTGCCGGCCCACGATCCCCGCGTGGTCGGAACGGTCGAGGCGGTCCACCGGGAACTCGCCCCCGACGGGTTCGTCCGGCGCTACCTCACCGAGCACGTCGACGACGGACTGCCGGACAACGAGGGCGCCTTCTTGATCTGCTCCTTCTGGCTGGCCGACTCGCTCGCGATGATCGGCCGGGTCGGCGAGTCCCGGAAGCTCTACAACAAGCTGGTTGCCCTGCGCAACGACGTGGGACTGCTCGCGGAGGAGTACGACCCGGTCAGGAAGCGGATGCTGGGCAACTTCCCGCAGGCCTTCTCGCACCTGGGCATGGTCAACACCGCCTATCACCTCGACGCCACCGAATACACCCCGCTCCGGCCGTCCGCCTACTGAGATATCCGCCGGTCCGCCCAGCGTACCGGGCAGCGAGCGGTCGTCCGGTGCGGCAGGATGTCACCGTGGACCTCGGACTTCGCGATCGCACCTACATCATCACCGGCGCCAGCCGCGGACTCGGTTTCGCCACCGCGAAAGTGCTCGCCGACGAAGGCGCCCGGCTGGTGATCTCCAGCCGGAACGAGGAGTCGATCACCCGCGCCGCCAAACAGCTCGGCGATCAGGTCGTCGGCATCCCGGTCGACAACGCCGATCCCGAGAGCGCGGAGCGGCTGGCCGCCACCGCGATCGCCAAATGGGGTTCGCTGCACGGCGCCCTGATCAGCGTCGGTGGGCCACGGCCCGGGACAGCCCTCGACACCGACGAGGAGGACTGGCGCGCGGCCTTCGACAGCGTGTTCCTTGGTGGTCTGCGGATCGCCCGCGCGGTGGCCAGGGCCGGCTCGGACGGCACCTCGATCGCGTTCGTGCTCTCGTCGTCGGTGAAGTCCCCGATCCCCGGGCTGGCCATCTCGAACGGCCTGCGGCCCGGTCTCGCCATGGTCGCGAAGACTCTGGCCGACGAACTGGGCCCGAACGGCGTCCGCGTCAACGGCCTGCTACCGGGCCGGATCGCCACCGACCGGCTGAAGGAGCTCGACGGCAAGGGCGGGGATCCCGAAGCCGCCCGCCGTGCCTCCGAGAAGACCATCCCGCTGCGCCGTTACGGCAGCCCGGAGGAATTCGGCCGGGTGGCCGCGTTCGTGCTCTCCCCGGTCGCCTCGTACATCAGCGGCGCGATGATCCCGATCGACGGCGGCGTGCTCCGCACGCTGTGAGCAGCTGAGGTTCAGTAGCCGCGATCGGGGTACCTCTGCGCGAGCGTCAGCGGACAGAGGAGAGCCATGCGGGACGGGACACCGGATCGGATAGCCCAGGGCAGCGCACGCCCATGGCTGCTCTTGGTCGTCGTCGCAGCCCTGATCGCAGTCATCGCCGTGATCGCGATCCGCCGCCCTGACCGGCAGCAGCCGGCGACCGAGCTGTCGATCGGGCGCGCGGCGATGGACCCCATCCAGGTCGCAAACGCCGCCGAGCAGAGCGTGGTCACCTACTGGACCCACGAGCTGCCGTCCGTCTATGGCAAGGAGTACAAGCCGCTGGCCGGCGGATTCCAGCCGAAGACGCCGAGCAGCCCGCCGTTCGAGTGCGGTGGCCAGCGCCAGACCTACGACGACCTGCGCGGCAACGCCTTCTACTGCCCTGCCAACGACTTCATCGCCTATGACGCCGCCGACCTCTTTCCGAGGCTGAGCCGGCAGTTCGGCGCGATCTCGCCGGCCATCGTGCTCGCCCACGAGATGGGCCACGCGATCCAGGCCCGGGCCGGAGTACAGGCCCCCTCCGTCGTGATGGAACTGCAGGCCGACTGTTTCGCGGGCTCCTGGACGAAGTACGCCGAGACTTCGAAGGACGACGCTGTCGCGCTGGCCGACGGTGCTCTGGACAGTGCGACAGCGGCCATCCTGACCCTGCGGGACCAGCCCGGGAATGCTGCGACGGCACCGCAGGCGCACGGGCTCGGCTTCGACCGGGTGAATGCCTTCCAGACCGGCTACGACCAGGGCGCCGGGAGCTGCGCGGGGTTCCCACAGCAGGGCGTGGTCACCACGGAGCTCCCGTTCCGGACGACCGCCGAGCTTCAGTCCGGCGGCAACCTGCCGCTGGACCAGACCGTGCAAGTGCTCTCGACGACGCTCGACGGCTTCTGGACGGCGGCGTTGCCGCAGGTGGCCGCCGGCAAGCATTTCGCGAAGCCCACCGAGACGCCAGTGGAGTCCGGGAACCTGCCGGACTGCCCGGGTCACCAGGAAACCGCCGGCCTCTCGGAGTACTGCTCCACGACAAGAACCGTCGTCTGGCTGGTGCCGGCCGTGGCCGAGCTCCACCGGCGGATCGGCGACATGGCAACCGGCACAGTGCTCAGTGACGCCTGGGCCGAAGCGGCCCAGGAGCAGGCGGCCTTCCCGACCGCGGGTCAGCAGGCCGGCCTGCAGCGGGACTGCTTCACCGGTGCCTGGCTCGCCTCCCTCGCCGGGAACAACCTGGCGACCTCGCCGCTGTCGCCCGGAGACCTCGACGAGGCGCTGGAAACCGTCGTCTTCACCAGCTTCACGCAGGGCGGCCAACGCCTGGACCGCGGCGGTGCGTTCGCCCGGACGCAGTCTCTACGCACCGGCGTCTTGAACGGCCTCGCTTCCTGCAGCTGACCTCAGTCCCTGGGGCGGTCGCGGTCCTTCGACGGCTGAACGCGCTTGGGCTCGCCGGGCATCTTCGGGTACTCCGGTGGGTAGGGCATGTCGCCCTCGCCGAAGTCGCGTTCATGCTTGGCGGACAACTCCAGCAGCGACTCCAGCGAGAACGCCTTCTCCCCCACGGCAGCGTGCAGGTCGCCGACCTCGGCGAACCGCGCCGGCATGGTGAGTACGTCGAAGTCGTCCGGCACGACGTCCTCCACCTCCTCCCACCGCAGCGGCGCCGACACCCTCGCCCGCGCGTTCGGCCGCACGGAGTACGCCGAGGCGATCGTGCGGTCCCGAGCCATCTGGTTGTAGTCGATGAAGACCCGCTCGCCGCGTTCTTCCTTCCACCAGTTCACCGTCACCTGCTCGGGCATCCGCCGGGACAGCTCCCGCCCGACCGCGATCACCGCGCGGCGCGCCTCGACGAACGACCACCGCGGCTCGATCGGCACGTACACATGCAATCCACGGCCGCCCGAGGTCTTCGGGAACCCCTCCAGGCCATGCTCAGCAAGCAACTCGCGCAGCACCGGGGCCACCACGGCCGCACTCTTGAAGTCGGTGCCTGGCTGCGGGTCGAGGTCGATCCTCAGCTGGTCGGGCGATTCCAGCTCGGGGCGGCGCACCGGCCAGGGGTGGAAGGTGAGGGTGCCGAGGTTGACCGCCCAGGCGACCACCGCGAGCTCGGTCGGACACACCTCGTCGGCAGTCCGGCCGCTCGGGAAGGTGATGGTGGCGGTCTCGACCCAGTCAGGGGCGCCCTTGGCCACCCGCTTCTGGTAGAACGCGTCGCCCTTGTTGTCCATCCGGGTGGACAGCTTCGCGCCCTCGAACCAGCCGCCGGGCCAGCGCTCGAGCGTGGTCGGCCGGTCCCGGAGCGCGCCCAGGATGCCGTCGCCGACCGCCACGAAGTAGTTCACGATGTCGAGCTTGGTCAGCCCGCGGTCCGCGAAGTACGGCTTGTCCGGGTTGCTCACCCGGACCGTCCGCCCCGCGATCTCCAGCTCGATTGCCTTGGTCGCCGCCATGTCGGCGACGCTACCGCCCGCCTCGGACCAAAACCGCCGCCAGCGCGCGGAAAGGCAAGTTTTCTCGACCCCTGGCCACCCTAGGTGACCGAGCGGTAACGTGCCTCCACCTCGTTCCTTGGGCGTGAGGCCCCCGGGACACCCTTTTGAAGGAGCGCGAGGATGAACAAATCCGCCCTGCTCGCCGCTGCCACCGCAGTGGCGACCGCAACCGCCCTCGGGCTGACCGGAGCTCCAACAGCCACCGGCGCCCCCACGGCAGCCCCCGGCCCGACGCCCGCCGCAGCGGTCGCCCGGGCCAAGGCCGCGATCGCCGACAACCTGGGCACGCTCAGAGCCACCGGCGCCGACGCGTTCGCAGTACGGGACGTCATCGTCGACAAGGACGGCTCGAGCCATGTCCGGATGGACCGCAGCATCGGAGGGCTGCAGGTGCTCGGTGGTGACGTCGTCGTGCACCAGGCCAAGGACGGCGCCTGGAAGGGCGCCAGCCTGACCCTGAACCGGTCGGCGAACATCGGGCGCACCCCCAAGCTGAGCATCGTCACCGCGACCACCAAGGCTCTTGCCAAGGGCTACAAGGCCGAGGGCAAGCCGTCCCTGGTGATCGAGGCCCGCAAGGGCGCGCCGCGGCTCGCGTACCTGGTCACCACCGTCGGCACCCAGGCCGACGGGACCCCGAGCAACATCACGACCACGATCGACGCGCTCACCGGCGCCAAACTGGTCAGCGAGCAGCACATCGAGACCGTGACCGGCGACGGCAAGAGCCTGTACTCCGGGACCGTGCCGCTCGACACCACCGCGGCGACGGGTGGCTTCAACCTGACGGACGGGGTTCGCGGCGGCGGAACCACTCTCGACGCGCAGAACAAGACCGACTCGGTCCTGTGCCAGGTCTTCGGCGCCGGTTGTCCGGTGGCGGTCAAGTTCACCGACGCGGACAACCACTGGGGCTCCGGCGCCAACAGCGACCGCGCCACGGCCGCCGTCGACGCGCACTACGGCGCGGCGACCACGTTCGACTACTACAAGAACACCCACGGCCGGAACGGCATCTTCAACAACGGCAAGGGCGTCCCGAGCAGGGTCCACTACGGCACCAACTATGTGAACGCCTTCTGGGACGGCAAGAAGATGACCTACGGCGACGGCGACAACGTCGTCGCGGGCCCGCTGGTGTCGATCGACGTGGCCGGCCACGAGATGTCCCATGGCGTCACCCAGGCGACGGCGAACCTGACGTACTCCGGTGAGTCCGGCGGCCTGAACGAGGCGACCAGCGACATCTTCGGCACCATGGTCGAGTTCTACTCGAACAAGGCCGCCGACCCGGGCGACTACTACATCGGCGAGGAGATCATGAAGGACCGCCCGGCGCTGCGGTACATGGACAAGCCGAGCAAGGACGGCAACTCCGTCGACTGCTACTCCTCCGGCGTTGGCAACCTGGACGTGCACTACTCGTCCGGGGTCGCGAACCACTTCGTCTACCTGGCCTCCGAGGGCAGCGGCGCCAAGACCATCGGCGGCCTGCCGCACGACTCGCCGACCTGCAACGGCTCGACCGTGACCGGCATCGGCCACGACAAGGTCGGCAAGATCTGGTACCGCGCGCTGACCACCTACATGACCACCGGCACCACCTACGCGCAGGCCCGGACCGCGACCCTGAACGCGGCCACCGACCTGTACGGCGCGAGCAGCGTCGAGCGCGCGGCGGTGGCGTCGGCCTGGTCCGCGGTGAGTGTGAACTAGTTTCGGGCCGTTCAGATCGCCGGGGCCTGTCCCACTGGGGCGGACAGGGCCCGGCGATCAAAGCGGATGATGTGTTGCCCGGTCCCCGTGCCGGACTTACTGTCAAGCATGGGTGGGGAACCCGACGGACGGCCGAGCCTCCGGGCGGCACGGCCACTCCTCCTGGTGGTCGACGCCGATCCGGAACGTCTGGACCGGCTCGAGAACGAGCTGGAGCGTAGTTTCGGGGTCGACTTCAGAGTCCGCGGCGAGCTCACCGCGGCCGATGCGCTGCGGTGCCTGCAGCTCGCACGCGATCTCGGGCAGCGGGTCGCGGTGGTCTTGGTCGACCGTGCGCTGGCGGCTGACGAGCGGTCCGAGATCCTCGGCAGGGCCCGTGTCCTGCATCCGGACGCCCGGCGCGCGTTGCTGATCGAATGGGGCGCCTGGGCGGATCGCGACACTGCCGCAGCGATCCTGTCCGCGATGTCCGTCGGCGACATCAACTACTACGTCCTGAAGCCGTGGACCGCGCGCGACGAACTGTTCCACCGGACGGTGGCGGAGTTCGTGCAGGAGTGGTCCCGCAACGAGACCGCCAACCTCCGCGAAGTCGTGGTCGTCGCCGACGAACGCTCGAGCCGAGCCCACGCGATCAGCAGTCTGCTCGCGCGCAACGGCATCCCCAGCGCGTTCCGGCGGAGTGGCTCGCCGGAAGCGAACGCAGTACTGCATGAGATCCACGAACCCGACCCGGGTGCCGGAGTGCTGGTGTGGATGCCGGCAGTCGGCGGCACCATTCTGCACGACCCGAGCGATGCCGAGGTCGCCGAGGCATGGGGCGTCCACACGACTCTGACCGACGGCCTGCGGTCGTTCGACGTACTGGTGATCGGTGCTGGTCCCGCCGGTCTGGCCGCAGCCGTGTATGCCTCCTCAGAAGGCCTCCAGACGCTCGTAGTCGAACGCGAGGCGATCGGCGGTCAGGCAGGTACCAGCTCGCTGATCAGGAACTACCTCGGCTTCTCACGCGGAATCACCGGGGCGGATCTGGCCCAGCGCGGCTATCAGCAGGCCTGGGTCTTCGGCGCTCATTTCGTTCTGATGCGCCAGGTCAACCGGCTGGAGCAGAAGGCCGGAGGCTTCCGCGCGGAGATCAGCGACATCGGCGAGGTGACCGCCAGGGCTGTCGTGCTGGCGACCGGAGTCGCTTACCGCAGACTCGGCGTACCCGCACTGGAGGCGCTCACCAGCTCAGGCGTGTACTACGGCGCCAGCGTCTCCGAGGCCCACGGGCTGACGGACCGCGACGCGTGCGTCGTGGGCGGCGGCAACTCGGCGGGGCAGGCAGTGCTGCACCTTGGCCGCTACTGCCGCCGAGTGACTCTGGTGATCCGCGGCAAGGACCTCACCGCAAGCATGTCGCAGTACCTCATCGATGCGATCGACGCGGCGGCCAACGTGGTGGTGCGGACCTCGAGCGAGATCGTCGGCGGAGGCGGCGACGGTCGCCTGCAGAGCATCGTGCTGCGGGATCGGCAGACCGGCCGGGAGGAATCGCTGGCCGTCGACGGACTGTTCGTGATGATCGGCGCGGAACCCGGCACCGGCTGGCTGCCGGGAGAGGTCGGGCGGGACGACCATGGCTTCGTGCTCGCCGGTTCGGATGCGGCCCGCGATCCGCGGTGGGACCGATCGCGTCCTCCGCAGCCTTATGAGTCGACTGTTCCCGGCCTGTTCGCCGTCGGGGACGTTCGGTGCGGGTCGGTCAAACGCGTCGCCTCCGCGGTCGGTGAAGGGTCTGTGGTCGTGTCGCAGATCCACGAGCACCTCAAGATCACCAATGCTTGAGCACCGCTTCATCTACTCCCCGGCGATGCTGGTCGCCACCATGGTCGCCCTGGTGCTGCCGTTGGCCGGCCTCGCGCTGCTCATCCGCGAACCACAGTTGGACGTTCATTGGGAACACCACCCGTCCCATTTCTGGCTCGTGCTGGCCACAGCCGCTCTCAGCGCAGTACTGGCTCACGGCACCGGAGCAGCAGCTCTGCAGCGGGGAGATCCGCGGGTGCTGATGGTTGCGCTCGCCTTCCTGTCGTGCGCCAGCTTCCTCGGGCTGCACGCGCTGGCGACGCCCGGCGTACTGCTCGACACACCGAACGTCGGCTTTGTGCTCGCGACTCCGGTCGGCATCGCGATCGGCTCGATCTTCGCCCTGCTGTCCAGCCTCCAACTGTCTGGCAGTCGTCTGCCAGAGGCGATGCGCTGGGGTCGCTGGTTGCGCGCCGGGTTGCTGGCGCTGATGGTGCTGTGGGCGATCGCCTCCATCTCTCGGTTACCGCCGCTGCACAGCACCAAGGTCCCCGAGAGCGCCGACGGAATCCTCACCGCACTAGCCGTGCCCGCCGTGGTGCTGTACGCCGTGGCCGCCGCGCGCTACCTGCGGCTGTGGAGGAAACGACCGTCGCTGATGTTGCTGTCGATGATCGCGGCCTTCGCGCTGCTCGCGGAAGCGATGGTGGCACTCGTCTTCTCCCGCAACTGGGCTCTGTCCTGGTGGGAGTGGCATGCGCTGCTGCTGGTCGCCTTCTGCCTGGTGATGGGAGGTGTCCGGATCCAGTGGCACGAGGAGCGCTTCGCCGACCTGTACCTCGCCGACACCGTCTCCGGCCGGCGCGAGCTGAGCGTGTTGTTCGCCGACCTGCAAGGGTTCACCACCTTCTCGGAGAACCACGAGCCGGGCGAGATCACGGCAATGCTGAACACGTACTTCGAGGTCGCGGTCCCGCCGGTGGTCCGCCGGCACGGTGGCGATGTGGACCGGATCATCGGTGACGCGTTGATGGTCACCTTCAACAAGCGAGGCGATCAGCCCGACCACGCCGCCCGGGCGGCGGCCGCAGGACTGGCACTGCAGGAGGCGACGGCCGTCGTGCAGGCGGCACATCCCGACTGGCCGCGGTTCCGGGTCGGCATCAACAGCGGCATCGCCTCGGTCAGCCTGCTCGGCACCGAGGGCGGCCGGACCCACACCGTCATCGGTGACACCGTGAACGTCGCCTCCCGGATCGAAGGCAAGGCGCCCGGCGGCGGGGTCGCGATCGGTCCGGGCACCAAGGCGCTGTTGCCCGGAGCCGTGACCGAGTCGCTGGGTCTGCTCCAACTCAAGGGCAAGGCCGAACCACTCGAGGTCTACCACCTGCTGTCTTTGGAGTCTCACCGCGTGTCCGGCGAATGATCACCCCTGCTGTTCGGCCTGCTACTGGGTGTTCACGTGTTGGGCCTTGGCCACGCCTGGCGCGGGTGTGAGAATCCGGCTCATGTCTGCCCAGAACCGATCACGGCGCCGCCTGGGCGCCCTCGTGATCACCTCCAGTCTCGTTGTGTCCGGCGCCGCCGTGATCGCGGCCGCACCGGCACTCGCGGCCTCGTCCACCGTGGTCATCACCGAGGTGTACGGCGGTGGCGGCAACTCCGGCGCCTCCTACACGAACGACTTCATCGAGCTGACGAACCTCAGCGACTCACCGGTCGACCTGAGCGGCTGGTCGATCCAATACGCGTCCGCCGCGGGAACCTCCTGGACGAACAAGATCAGTCTGGCCGGCAGCATCGCCCCGGGCGGGGTCTACCTCGCCCAGGGCGCGTCCGGGGGCGCCAACGGCCAACCGATGCCGACCCCCGATGCGACCGGCAGCGTGAACCTGGCCGCAGCCTCCGGCAAGGTCGCGCTGGTCACCTCGACCACCAGCCTCACCTGTACTACGGGCTGCGCCACGGCCGCAGGCGTGGTCGACTTCGTCGGCTACGGCGCCGCGAACGACTTCGAGACGAGCGCTGCCCCGGGCATCTCCAACACCACCTCCGCCACTCGTAAGGACCCGACCAAGGACGCGGACAACAACGGGACCGAGTTCGAGGCGGTCAACCCGTCGCCCAAGACGCTGACCACCGCTCCCCCGCCGGTGCCGCCGCTGGACGCCAAGATCCACGACATCCAGGGCGCCGCGCACCTGTCGCCGCTGGCCGGCAAGCTCGTCGGCAACGTGACCGGCGTGGTCACCGCGAAGAGCGGCAACGGCTTCTGGTTCCAGGACCCGCAGCCCGACGACAACCCGGCCACCAGCGAAGGCGTTTTCGTCTTCACCAGCTCGGCGCCGACCGTGGCCGTCGGTGACGCCGTGACCGTCGAGGGCACGGTCGCCGAGTTCCGCCCCGGCGGCTCGGGCGGCACCGACAACCTGACGACCACGGAACTCACCAACCCGAAGATCACCGTCACCGGCACCGCGCCGGTGCCGGCCGCGACGATCGTCGGCCCCGGCGGCCGCGTTCCGCCGTCGACCGTGATCGACGACGACTCCACCGGCGATGTCGAGACCACCGGCACCTTCGAGCCTGCCACCGACGGCCTGGACTTCTGGGAGTCGCTGGAAGGTATGTGGCTCGGGATCGACCAGCCCGAGGTGACCGGCCCGACCAGCTCCTTCCGTGAACTCTCCGTCGTACCGGCCGGGTCCTCGGTGCGGACCGTGCGCGGCGGCATCCTGATCCAGAAGACCGACAGCAACCCCGAGCGGGTGCTGCTGGACGACCTGCTGGCCCCCGTTCCCGACGCCAAGACCGGGGACAAGCTGGCCGGTACCGTGACCGGCGTACTGGACTACGGGTTCGGCAACTTCAAGTTCCTCGTCACGCAGACGCCGACCGTCGTCGACGGTGGGGTCCAGCGGGAGAAGACCACGTCCTCCAATCTGCTGCAGGTCTCGGTCGCGACGTTCAACGTGGAGAACCTGGACGTGTCCGACGGTGAAGCCAAGTTCGACGGTCTGGCCCAGGCGGTGGTGAACAACCTCGCCTCACCAGACATCCTCGGCCTGGAGGAAGTGCAGGACAATGACGGCGCAGTGAACTCAGGTACCACTGCCGCTGACCTCACCCTGAACACCCTGGCCGCGGCGATCGAGAAGGCGGGCGGCCCGAAGTACGCGTGGCGCCAGATCGATCCGGTCAACAACGCCGAGGGCGGCGAGCCGGGCGGCAACATCCGGGTGGCGTTCATGTACCGCACGGACCGGCCGGTGAAGTTCGTCGAACGCGCCGGTGGCGGTTCCACCACGCCGACCACGATCGTCACCGACAAGCACGGCAAGCCGCAGCTGAGCTCGTCCCCGGGCCGGATCGACCCCGCGAACCCCGCCTGGGCAGCCACCCGCGTGCCGCTGGCCGGGGAGTTCACCTGGCTCGGCCAGAGCCTGTTCGTGGTGGTCAACCACTTCAGCTCCAAGGGCGGCGACGACCCGCTCTGGGGCCGCACCCAGCCGCCGGTCCAGAGCTCGGCGCCGAAGCGGCACCAGCAGGCAGAGTCGGTCCGCGGGTTCGTCGACCAGATCCTGGCCAAGGACCTGGGCGCCAACGTGGTCGTGCTCGGTGACCTCAACGACTTCGACTTCTCCGAGACCACGGACATCCTGGTCGGCTCCGGCAAGACCGCGCTGATCGACCTGCCGCGGACCCTGCCGTTGCCGCAGCGCTACAGCTACGTGTTCGAGGGGAACAGCCAGATCCTGGATCAGATGCTGGTCTCGAAGAACCTGCAGCCGGCCTCGCAGTACGACATCGTGCACATGAACGCCGAGTTCCCCGACCAGATCAGCGACCACGATCCGCAGGTCGCCCGGGTGGTGCCACTGCCGTCCTGGGTCAGGTGATGACGGGAGTCTTACGGCAACCGCCCCGGACGGGGTTCTGCTTGCCCGACCGCCGATAATGGTGAGGAGCCGGAGTCCCTCGGGAATCCGGCTCCTCGACTTAGGAGGTCCCATGACAGACAGCAGCACCCGGCAGTACGCAGTACAGAAGTCCGATGACCAGTGGCGGGCCCAGCTGTCGCCGGCGGAGTTCCAGGTGCTCCGCAAGGCGGGCACCGAGCGTCCTTTCACCGGTGAATACACCGACACCAAGACCGTCGGCGTCTACCGGTGCCGGGCGTGTGACGCGGAGTTGTTCCGCAGCGAGACCAAGTTCGACTCGCACTGCGGCTGGCCGTCGTTCTTCGCGCCGCTGGCGGAGGACCGGGTGGAGTACATCGAGGACACCGATCTCGGCATGAAGCGGGTCGAGGTCCGCTGCTCGAACTGCGGCTCGCACCTGGGACATGTCTTCGAGGGCGAGGGCTACGGCACTCCCACCGATCTGCGTTACTGCATCAATTCAGTGAGCCTGACGCTGACCCCGGCAGAGTAGGCCGGGGCCTGCAGGTCACCGCTTGGCTTCGTCTCGGGCGCTCTGCGTGGCATTGCCCGCATCGTCCGAGGCGGCATCGCCCAGTGCCCGCAGGAGAACCTTGGGATCCTCGTCCTCGAATCCCTCGATGATCTCCACGGCCACCCCGGTCGGCACGAACTCGTCCGTGTCGGGCACGTAGAAGCCCTCCAGACGCTCGACCAGAACCACCAGGTCCGGATCCTCGCCGGCATCAACCGCATCGGCGGTCCTGTCCAGCGCGGTCGACCCGTCGCTGCTGCCCTTGTCTTCCTTATCGCGCCGCGACTCCGCCTTGCCTCGCAGGAATCTCGAGAACGCATCTCGTAATGCCATGGTGGGAATCCTTCTCCTGGTATCCGGGAACAGGCTTGCACCTCTTCCACCCAGAGTTGTTTCCCACCGACGGCCAGACATCCCGCAAATGGATGGAACGCGGGCCCGAATTCAGATCGGCGTGGCGACGGCGACCGGGTTGCCGTCGGGGTCCGCGACGTAGGCCTGGCGTTCCCCCCAGGGCATGTTCGCCGGCTCCTGGAGAACCTTGTAGCCGGCTTCGCGGAACGTCTCCACCTGAGTTTCGACGTCGTCGACGTACACGAAGAGTTCGAAGCGCGGGGCCGTGCCGACGGTGATGCCGAGCTGCGCCTCCGGCCAACTGGAGTCGGCGATGCCCAGCGACGACTCGCCACGCTCCAGGCCGACGTAGTGCGGGTCACCTTCCAACGGGAACTGGTAGACGGACTCGTAGCCGAGCAGGGCGTAGAAGTCGACCGATCGGCGCGCGTTGCTGACGTACAGCACCGGGAAGGCCTTGCGCTCCATCAGGTCAGGCCAGGTTGGCGACCAGCTCGCCGAGCTCGGTCCGCTTGCCTGTGTAGAAGGGGATCTCCTCGCGCACGTGACGCCGCGCCGTCGACGCACGCAGGTCGCGCATCAGGTCCACCATCCGGTGCAGCTCGTCCGCCTCGAAGGCGAGCATCCACTCGTAGTCGCCGAGCGCGAACGAAGCCACCGTGTTGGCCCGTACGTCGGGGTAGCTGCGCGCCATCTTGCCGTGCTCGGCCAGCATGAACCGCCGCTCCTCGTCGGGCAGCAGGTACCACTCGTAAGAGCGCACGAACGGGTAGACGCACACATAAGCGCGCGGCTCCTCGTCGGCGAGGAACGCCGGGATGTGGCTCTTGTTGAACTCGGCCGGGCGGTGCAGCGCGAACTGGGACCAGACCGGCGCAAGGTAGCGGCCCAGCCGTGAGCGCCGCAGCGCGTGGTACGCCTTCTGCAGCGCGTCCGACGTCGGCGCGTGCCACCAGATCATGAAGTCGGCGTCCGCGCGGAACCCCTCGACGTCGTACCAGCCGCGGATCACCACGTCATCGGCAGCGAGCTTCGCGACCAGCTCGGCCAGCTCAGCGGCCAGCTCATCCCGGTCCGCGTCACCGAGCGGCGACTGCACCTTGAACACAGACCACAGGGTGTAGCGGATCACGTTGTTGAGCTCGCGCGCCTTCGGCTTGGCGGGCTGGCTGCTGTCGGGCTGCGCTGCTGCTGGCGTCTCGGTCACTTTGCCATTGTCGCCAATGCGTCCAGATGCGTCTGCACCCGGGTTGCCGCCTTGCCCGCCGAGGCGACGCAGGCTGCAATACCAACACCCCTGTACGCCGCGCCGCAGACCGCTAGCCCGGCTTGCTCCCCTACGGCCGCCTCCACGCGGTCCACCCGCTCCAGGTGGCCAACCGCGTACTGCGGGAGCCCGCCGCCCCAGCGTGTCACCAGCGACCCGACCACGGGCGCTTCCAGGCCTACAGCCGTGCGCAGATCCGCAGCAGCCAGCGCAGCGAGCTCCTCGTCGGACCGCTGCAACACGTACTCCTCGCCAAGCCGACCGACCGAGCACCGCAGTACTGCGAGGTCTCCCCCGGCCTCTGCGGACCACTGCCACTTGGCGTGCGAGTAGGTCGACGCCTTGATGGTGCGGCCTTCCACGGACGGAACCAGGAAGCCGGACCCCGTGGCGGCGGCCGGCCAGTCCTTCTTGCGCACGGCCAGGGTGACGATCGCCATGCTCGCGTACTCGACAGTCGCCAGTTCGGTCGAAGCAGCGGGGACCAGCTCGGCCAGCATCCGTGACGCTGGTGACGCCGGCACAGCGACGATCACGGCATCAGCCTGCACGAGCTGTGGCGCCGGCGCCGGCCCCGTCTCCAGCTCGTAGCCGGCGTGGTTCCGGCTGATCCGCCGTACCGTCGCCGACCGGCGGATTTCCACCCCACGCCGGGTCAGGTCCTCCTCGAGCGCGGTGATCAGGCGGTTGACGCCGCCGCGGATCCCGGCGAAGACCGGAGTGCCAGGCGTGTTGCGGCGCTGGCCGATCTCCCGCAGCTCGGCGGTTGCCGCCAGCAGACTCGGGGCGGTCCTCAGCTTGGCGAACAGCTCGGGCACGGCCGCGGCCAACGAGATCTCTTCCGCCCGGCCCGCGTAGACGCCGCCGAGCAAGGGATCGATCAACCGGTTCGTGACCGCGGGACCCATCCGGTCGGCGACGAAACGTCCGATCGCGACGTCGTCGGTCAACGCGGGCTCGGGAAGCTCGGGTTCGTGCGCGACCTGTTCGGCCGCTTCCTCGCCGAGCACGTCGACCGTCGCAGCCGCGTCGGTCGGCACCCCCATCACGGTCGGCGGAATGGCCCGGATCCGATCTCCGATCCAGAGTCCGGCCGAGGTCGTTGCCGGATGCACCAAGTCGTCATCGAGCCCGACCGCGCGGATCAGGTCCACTGCCTCGGGACGGCGAGCCAGGACGGACTCCGCGCCGAGATCAACCGGAATGCCCTCGAGCTCAGCTCCGGCCAGCTTCCCGCCGAGCCGCGGCGAAGCCTCCAGCACGGTGATCCGCGGTGGATTGGGCCCGCTCGCCAGCGCGTACGCCGCGGCCAGCCCGCTGATCCCACCACCGACCACGGCAACCTGCCGACGAGAGACGGAGGAAGCGCTCTCTCCCGTTCCCAAGCCGCTTCCCACCGGGGCTACCTCCTGGTCTCGATGCTGCTCCGGCACCATCTTCACTCCGGCCCCGAAGACGTCAGCCGCTGAAGCTCCGCACCCTCAGGCACGGGTGGACTTCGCGTGCACTGCCTGGACCACCTGGAGAAGCACCTCCGGGTCGGTGTTCGGAGGGACGCCATGCCCCAGGTTGAAGATGTGCCCCGGCGCCGCCTTGCCCTCGGCGAGGATGCGGTCGAGCTGGGGTTCGATGGCACTCCAGCCCGCGAAGAGCAGTGCCGGGTCGAGGTTTCCCTGGACCGGCTTGGGCGACGACCCGTCCGCGGTGATCCGGCGTACCGCCTCGTCCAGCGGCACCCGCCAGTCGACGCCGACGACATCCGCGCCGGCCGCGCTCATCAGGCCGAGGAGCTCACCCGTGTTCACCCCGAAGTGCAGCCTGGGCACGCCGTACGACTCCAACGCCGCGAACACCTTCGCCGAGTGCGGCTGGACGAACTCGGCGTAGTCGCGCGGGGAGAGCGCTCCCGCCCACGAGTCGAAGAGCTGGATCGCCGATGCCCCCGCCTCGATCTGGACCGACAGATAGGCGATGGCGACATCCGCGAGCCGATCGGCCAGAGCGTGCCAGAGAGCGGGATCTCCGTGCATCATCGCCTTGGTCTTCGCGTAGTCCTTGCTCGGTCCGCCCTCGACCAGGTAAGACGCCACCGTGAACGGCGCCCCGGCGAACCCGATCAGCGGGGTCCCGCCGAGCTGGGACACCAACTGCTTGACCGAGTCCGTCACATACGACACGTCGGCCGGCGTCACCGGTCGGACCGGACCGAGATCGGCCGCCGATCGCACCGGTGTCGCGACCACCGGGCCGACACCGGGCTTGATCTCGAGGTCCACCCCGACGGCTTTCAGCGGCAGCACGATGTCGGAGAAGAAGATCGCCGCGTCGACGCCGTAACGGCGTACCGGCTGCAGCGTTATCTCCACGACGAGGTCGGGTCGCATGCAGGACTCGAGCATCGTGGTGCCCTCGCGGATCGCCCTGTACTCCGGGAGCGAGCGACCCGCCTGGCGCATGAACCAGACCGGGGTGTGCGGCACCGGTTCACCGCGGGCGGCCAGCAGGAAGGCGGACTCCGACAGAGCATCGGTAGCGGTCGGTGATTGGGAGGTTTGCGTCACGGGCACATGACCCATGATCCCACGCCCGGAAGCGGTCACCGGCGCGTCGGCACCGGCGTCTGTGAGTAATCAGTCGTAGGCTGCCAAGCATGGGTGCCCGCAAGCAGGTCGACGCGCCACCCGCGGAGTTCGCCGAGGCACTCACGCAGTTGCGCGGTGCACGGTTCCGGCCCGAGGTTTTCGTCGAGGAGATGCCCGCACCGCAGCGGATCGCACCGCATGCGGCCGCGGTCAGCGCCGACGTGACGGTCGACGGTGACGATGTCGCCACCGGCCGTCTGGTCGTTCTCTACGATCCGGCCGGGAACGACGCCTGGCAGTCGACCTTCCGCTGTGTCGCGTACGTGCGCGCTGCCGTCGAACCGGAGATGGTGACCGACGCGCTGCTCGGTGGCGTGGGCTGGACCTGGCTGATGGAGGCTTTGACCGACCGGGGCGCGGACTTCTTGGCGCCGAGCGGTACCGTCACCCGGGTGGTATCCGAAAGTTTCGGCGGGATGGCCGATGACGAGGCGACGGCGGAGATCGAGATCCGTGCGTCCTGGAGTCCTGTCCCCGGACCGGGCGGGATGGTCGACGTGACCCAGCACGCCGAGGCCTGGGGTGAGGTGCTGTGCACCGCGGCGGGTCTTCCGCCGGTTCCGCCGGGGGTGGTGGCGATGCCGACCCGGCGCGGTCAGCGGGGCCGATGAGCCCGGCCGAGACCCAGCAGCAGCCGCCCGTCCCGGACGACCCGACCGAGAACCTGCCACTGCTCGAACTGCGCGACGGACTCTCCGACGTCGTGGAGACTCCCCCTGCGCTGAGCGAGGTCGTCGAAGCCTTCCGTAGCGGTACCGGCCCTGTCGCGGTCGACGCGGAACGAGCCTCCGGCTATCGGTACTCCCACCGCGCCTACCTGGTGCAACTGCGCCGGGAGGGATCCGGCTCGGCGCTGATCGACCCGATCCCGTTCGGTGACCTGTCCGCCCTCGGCGACGCGATCGTCGACACGGAGTGGATCATCCACGCGGCCAACCAGGACCTGCCCTGCCTCGCCGAGGTCGGCATGGTCCCTCGCGCCGTCTTCGACACCGAACTCGCCGGCCGCCTGCTCGGCTACCCGAAGGTCGGTCTCGCCTCGCTGGTCAGCGAAGTACTCGGCTACAAGATGCGCAAGGAGCACTCGGCAGCGGACTGGTCGACCCGGCCGTTGCCCGGGCCCTGGCTGATCTACGCGGCTCTCGATGTCGAGATGCTGATCGAGCTGCGCAACGCGATCGAGGCCGAGCTCCGCCGCGAGGGCAAGTGGGAATGGGCCGAGCAGGAGTTCGCCGCGATCCTGGCCGCTCCCCCGCGCGAACCCAAGCCGGACCCGTGGCGTCGTACTTCAGGCATGCACCGCGTGCGCAACCGCCGCAGCCTCGCGGTGGTCCGCGCGCTGTGGGAGGCACGCGACCAGATCGCCGCCGCCGCCGACATCTCGCCCGGCCGGATCCTCCCCGATGCGGCCATCGTCGAGGCGGCGGCCGCGATGCCGCCCGACCGCGACACCCTCCAGCGACTCACCGCCTTCAAGGGCCGCGGCGCCCACCGGCACATGCGCACCTGGTGGGAGGCGATCGACCACGCCCGCCGCCTGCCCGACACCGAACTCCCCAAACAAGGCCCCCGGTACGACGGGCCGCCGCCGGCACGAGCCTGGGCGGACCGCGATCCCGACGCGGCGGCCAGGTTGTCAGCGGCCAGGTCAGGCGTCAGCGAGATCGCCGAGGCCCACCGCGTACCGACGGAGAACCTGCTCTCCCCCGACACGATCAGGCGCCTCGCCTGGACCCCACCGCCAGACGCCGACCTCAGCGCGGTCACCACGTTCCTGCGCGACCACAACGCCCGCGAATGGCAGATCGCCCTCACCGCCGAGGTCCTCACCGAGGCCCTCGCCACCGAAGCCCCACCCACCGAACCCCTCGACTGACCCACCCGGGTACGTCGCCAGCCCTCGGCGTCGCCGCTCCTTCGTCGCCGTGCGACCGACGGCCCAGGTGGTCGGCGCAGAGACCATGCAGGGGTCCTCGGCCGGGTCCATACGTGCCGGTGGCTGCGCACGGTCAACTGCGCGGCGGACAGGCGGCAGCCGCGACCAGACGCCGGCACCGGCAGCCGCGACCAGGCGCCCGTACCGAGAGATCGCCCGGCGCCGGGTGTTCCGGGAGTGACCGTACGCCGCGGTCGAACCAGCTGACCAGGTTCTCGGCCACGAGCGCGGCGGCGCGGGAGCGAACGCGCACGATACCCACGCTTCCGGCTGGTAACCACTGCCGGCGATCTCCCCGGGCCCATGCCGGGGGTCGGCTGTACCGACCGACAGGAAGTAGTCGCCGGATCGGGCCGTCAAGCTGCATGCTCAAGCGGGCTATCCGTGTCCGGCAGCGACCACCTCCTGTCGGTCGGTACACCCGCGCCGGGGAACCCCGTCGGCTGGTTGCCCACGCCCACCCGGTGGGGGTTCCCACCTGGCGGGGGTTACCCACCGACGTTGTGGGTTGCCCCCTCATATCCCCGTGGGGCAACCCACCAGTTCGTACGGCAACCCGCCCGGGTGGCGACCCGCCATTCGCGTGGCGACGCCTTTGCTGAGAGGTGGTCCGGGGGCGATGGGAGGGGCGGTCCGGTGTAGTGGGGAAGGTCGTCAGGCGGGGAGGTGGGACTTGATGGCTGAGGTGATTTCGTCTGACTCGGGGAGGGTCTGCGGGCGGAAGCGGGCTGCCACGGTGCCCGCCGGGGTGATCAGGAACTTCTCGAAGTTCCACTGGACGTCGCCGGCGTTGCCCTCGGCGTCCGGGGTGAGCGTCAGCTCGGAGTACAGGGGGTGGCGGTGTTCGCCGTTGACCTCGATCTTGTCGAGCATCGGGAAGGTGACGCCGTAGGTCATCGAGCAGAACGTCTCGATCTCCTCGGCGGTGCCGGGCTCCTGCCCGCCGAACTGGTTGCACGGGACGCCGAGCACGGTGAATCCCTGGTCCTCGTAGCGCTTCTGCAGCCGCTCCAGGCCCTCGTACTGCGGGGTCAGGCCGCACTTCGAGGCGACGTTCACCACCAGGACGGCCTTGCCCTTGTAGTCGGCGAGCGACGTGTCGCCGCCGGACAGGGTGTGGAGCGGAATGTCGTACAGGCTCATCTGGATCCTCGTTCAGGGGGGAGGTGGTGGGAGAGGAAAGCGGTGGTGCGCTCCCACGCCAGGGCGGAGGCCGCGGCGTGGTGGAAGGCGGGCATGGGGTTGTCGAACGCATGGCCGGCGTCGGGATACCGGTAGATCTCGTTCTCGGGGCCATCGACGGTCTTGACGATCTGGTCGACCACATCCGTGGTCAGGTAGGCGTCCGAGTCGCCGAAGTGGTGCAGGCTGACCGCGTCGACCTCGAGATCCAGCAGTCCGGGCAGGGCAGAGCCGTAGTAGCTCACCAGCGCATCGGGGCGCGAGACAGCGGCGACGTTGTAGGCCAGGCCGCCGCCGAAGCAGAACCCGACGGTCGCGACGCCCTCGTCGCGGCCGCGCAGATACTCCAGCGCGGCCACCGAGTCCCACACCGCGGTGTCCCAGTCGAGCCGGCCCACGACCGCGAGGGCGCGCTCAAGCAGGTCTGGCGCCGATTCGTCGAGCTCGGTCTCGTCCAGGCGCCAGTAGATCTCTGGCGCCAGCACGAAGTACCCGAGCGCGGCGAGATCGGCGGCCCGCTGCTTGATGTAGTCGGAGACTCCGAAGATCTCCTGGAGCAGCAGGATCGCCGGTCCGGTTCCGGAGGAAGGTTCCCAGAGGTGTACCGGCATCAATCCCGTGCCGGTGTCGATCTCCAAAGTCACACGGAGGAGCCTACTTCGGCCCCCCAGTGACCCCCTACCGGATCCGTACTGAGTCCCGCCTCACCTCTTCGGCCTGCGCCTGAGGAGGCGGTGCCAGAAACGAAGCAGGCATCCACACCTTGCACTCGTCGATCGCCGCGGTCAGCAGGTTGAACAGGCGCTCGTCCGGGTTGGTCACACAGGCCTGGGAGATCCCTTCCACCGCGCACGACACCGCCCGTGGCGCTGTCCGGCGAGCGAAGTCCGGGTGACCCCGGTGAGCCCGTGCTGTGAAGGTGCGCGCCCACTTGGTGGCGGCCGGGACAGCGTCGAGCGCTGCCTGCGAGGCCTCCTCCAAGCTGTCGAGCGGCCTGCCGTCCAGAGCGGCCAGGTGCCGCTCCCCCACCAGCAGAGCCACGGCCAGGATGTACTGCCGCTCCTGCGACACCACCGGCAGCGCATGGTGGATGCAGCGGGCAGTGACTCGCGGTACTACGTGTGGGTCGTCCGGGGTCAGGCCGATCACCGACGGGATGAGCGGAGCAAGCCGAGCCCGGCCGGCGTCCGTCGTACAGTCGTTGACGTCGCGGGCGACTCCGGCCAGCAGCGGATGGGTGCAGGAGGGGTGGTCCGACCAGGGTTCGCCGGCGAGGTAGGAGGCGAATTCCATGAAGCAGGCACCCTTGCGCGGGTTGCGGTGTTTGCCCCGGGACAGCACCGGGACAGCGAGTTCGTGGTTGTCCATTAGACGGCTCCAGAGACGTTCCTGGGTCCCAGCATGCGCCTGATCGCCCGCTGATGCCACGGGTTACGCGATCTCGACCTTCCGACCCTTGAGCGCCCTGTTCTCGCTGTGTCGGCGGCCCTTCTCGCGCTGTGAGCAGGGGCACAGGCGTGGCGGGTTGGGGAGATGTGTTACTGACGGGTAGCATCGGTGCTGCTCCAACTCCCTGAACCCCAGAGGAGGGCCCTCGTGCCCCGTGAGATCCGCGATGTCGTGTTCGTCGACGGCGTTCGCACCCCGTTCGGCAAGGCCAAGGGCCAGTACGCCGAGACGCGCGCCGACGACCTGGTGATCAAGTGCATCCGGGAACTGCTGCGGCGGAACCCGACGCTCCCACCGGCCAGGGTGGACGAGGTCGCCATCGCGGCCACCACCCAGATCGGTGACCAGGGTCTGACCATCGGCCGGACCGCCGCGTTGCTGGCCGGGTTGCCGTACACGACGCCCGGCTACGCGATCGACCGGATGTGCGCCGGCGCGATGACCGCCGTCACCACCACCGCCGCCGGCATCGCGTTCGGCGCGTACGACGTGGTCGTGGCGGGCGGGGTCGAGCACATGGGCCGGCACCCGATGGGCGAGGGCGTCGACCCGAACCCGCGGATCATCTCCGAGAAGCTGGTCGACACCTCCGCTCTGGTGATGGGCTCCACCGCGGAGAACCTGCACGACCGGTTCCCCACCATCAGCAAGCAGCGCGCGGACGCCTTCGCGGTCGCCTCGCAGGAGCGTGCCGCCAAGGCCTACGCGAACGACCTGATCCAGCCGGACCTGGTCCCGATCGCGACCCGCTCGGCCGAGAACGGCTGGGGTTACGCGACCACGGACGAGCCGATGCGCCCGGGCACCACGATGGAGGACCTGGCCAAGCTGAAGACCCCGTTCCGCCCGCACGGCCGGGTCTCCGCGGGCAACTCCGCCGGCATCAACGACGGCGCGACCGCCTGCGTGCTCGCCTCCGCCGAGGCGGCCGCCGAACTGGGCCTCACCCCGAAGATGAAGCTGGTCTCGTACGGCTTCGCCGGGGTCGAGCCCGAGGTGATGGGCGTCGGTCCGGTCCCCGCGACCGAGAAGGCGCTGAAGCTAGCCGGTCTGACCATCGACGACATCCAGGCCTTCGAGGTGAACGAGGCGTTCGCCGTCCAGGTGCTGGCGTTCCTCGAGCACTACGGCATCGCCGACGACGACCCGCGGGTGAACCCGTACGGCGGAGCGATCGCCTACGGTCACCCGCTGGCCTCGTCCGGCGTGCGGCTGATGAACCAGCTCGCCAAGCAGTTCGACCAACGCCGCGAGGTTCGCTACGGCCTGACCACCATGTGCGTCGGCCTGGGCATGGGCGGCACCGTCATCTGGGAGAACCCCAACTTCGAGGGGAACAAGGCATGAGCGACCTGCAGCAGTTGATCGACGACGCGGTCGCGATCGAGACCGACGAGGTCGTCACGCTGGCGCCGAGCCGGGACGTCAACCTGCCGAACAAGGCCGGCACGATGGCGCTGATCACCCTCGACAACGGTCACGACCACACCAAGCCGAACACCTTCGGCCCCAAGGGCCTGGCCGAGCTGAACAAGGCGATAGACGCCGCGCTCGCCCGTGCGGATGTCGTCGCCATCGGTATCACCGGCAAGCCGTTCATCCTCGCCGCGGGCGCCGACCTGACCGGCGTACCGAAGCTGACCGATCGCGAGCAGGCGCTGAACCTGTGCCGGATCGGCCACGGCGTGATGCGCAAGCTGCAGGACGGCGGCAAGCCGAGCTTCGCCTTCGTCAACGGAGTCGCGCTGGGTGGCGGTCTCGAGGTCGCGCTGCACTCCACGTACCGCACGATCTCGGTGGCTGCCGGGATGATCTCGACGCCCGAGGTGTTCCTCGGGCTGATCCCGGGTTGGGGCGGCAACTTCCTGCTGCCGAACCTGATCGGCGCCGACAAGGCCGTCAAGGTCGTGGTCGAGAACGCCCTGAACCAGAACAAGATGCTCGGCGGTCCGGAGGCGGTGAAGTTCGGCATCGGTGACGTGCTGCTGGACTCGGCCGACTTCCTCGAGCAGTCGCTGCTGTGGGCGAGCAAGGTGCTGACCGGCGAGATCACGGTGACGCGGCCCGAGATCGACCGGGGCGACGCCTGGGACGCTGCCGTTGCCCGAGGCAAGGGATTTGCGGACGTCAAGGTCAGCGGCGCCGCGCCGGCGCCGTACCGGGCTCTCGACCTGATCGCGGCCGCCAAGGACAGTGACAAATGGGATCGCGACTCCGCCTTCGCCGCTGAGGACGAGGCGCTCGCCGACCTGATCATGAGCGAGGAGTTGCGCAGCGGCCTCTACGCCTTCGACCTGGTCAACAAGCGCGCCAAGCGCCCCGCCGGTGCTCCCGACAAGTCGCTCGCACGCCCGGTCAGCAAGGTCGGCGTGGTCGGCGCCGGTCTGATGGCCGGCCAGCTCGCGCTGCTGTTCGTACGCCGTCTCGAGGTGCCGGTGGTGCTCACCGACCTCGACCAGGAGCGGGTGGACAAGGGCGTCGGCTACGTCCACGGCGAGATCGACAAGCTGCTCGGCAAGGGCCGGATCCGCCCGGACAAGGCGAACCAGCTGAAGGCGCTCGTCACCGGCTCGGTGGACCGCCAGGTGTTCGCCGACGCCGACTTCGTGATCGAGGCCGTGTTCGAGGAACTGCGGCTGAAGAAGACGATCTTCGCCGACCTGGAAAAGATCGTCCGGCCCGACGCGATCCTCGCGACCAACACGAGCTCGCTGTCGATCACCGAGCTGGCAGCGGACCTCGAACACCCCGAGCGCGTGGTCGGGTTCCACTTCTTCAACCCCGTCGCGGTGCTGCCGCTGCTGGAGATCATCCGCGCCGACCAGACCGACGAGGCCTCGCTCGCGACCGCCTTCGCGGTCGGCAAGTCGCTGAAGAAGTCCTGCGTGCTGGTCAAGGACGCGCCGGCCTTCGTGGTGAACCGGCTGCTGACGCGGTTCCTCGGCGAGGTCAGTGCAGCGGTGGACGAGGGCACGCCGATCCCCGAGGCGGACAAGGCACTTAGCGCGCTCGGCCTGCCGATGCCGCCGTTCGTGCTGCTGCAGTTGGTCGGCCTGCCGGTCGCGCTCCATGTCGCGGAGACGATGAACCGGGCCTACCCGGACCGCTTCGCCGTGTCGGAGAACCTGGCCAAGGTCGTCGCCGCGGGCAAGAGCTCGTTCTACGTCTGGAGCGCCGAGGGCAAGCCGTCGGTCGACCCGGAGGTGGCGGCACTCGTCACCGTCGGGGACAAGCCGTCCACGGCCGAGGAGCTCCGCAGCCGGGTACTCACCGCCCTGGCCGAGGAGATCCGGATCATGCTGGACGACGGGGTCGTGGCCGAGGCGCAGGACATCGACCTGTGTCTCCTCCTCGGCGCGGGCTGGCCGTTCCACCTGGGCGGCATCACGCCGTACCTGGACCGCAGCGGCATTTCCGAGAAGGTCAACGGCTCACCCTTCCTGCCGAAAGGCATCGCAAGCCTGAGCTGACCAGGACCGCTGGGGGTCGGTGCGGAGCCGGAAGCCCGCTCCGGCCCCCAGCAGCTATCCCTTGAACTTCCTTACCGCGGCGGCGAGCTGTGTGGATGTCTCGCCGGTGTGCTTCCTGATGATCGACTCGTACGCCGCTGGACTGGTGCCGTGGACGGCCAGGTCCGTGTAGAGCGACGCCATCCCCTTCACCCCGACCTTCGAGGCGACGTACTCCGTGGCCCACCAGGACTGGCCGTACGACTTGTCCCCGTCCACGTCGAACTCCTTCTGCCCGGGCAGCACCTTCAGCGACGGCAGGTACTTCGTCCGGACGGCCTTGCGATACGGGTCGACCGTCCAGTGCGGGTCGTCCTCGATCGCGTGGCAGCGCACGTACTCCGCGATTCCCTCGACCAGCCAGACCGGAGCCAGGTAGCCGATCGGGACCGTCGCCACGTGCGTCATCTCGTGCACCAGCAGATCCTGGTCGAGGTTCTTGCGGACCGAGGGGTTCACCACGATCCGGCTGCCCACCGGGGGCGTCGTCTTGGTCGCGAGCGGCTCGCCGTCGTACAGGGTGACCGCCTTCGCCGCGACCGTCCAGCCGGTGCCGGTGCCGGTGCCGGTGCTCCAGACGGTCGCCATCACCCGGGCCTCGGGGACCGCGACCACCATCACCGCACCGCTCCACGGCCGCGGCCAGTGCCGGCGTACGGCCGCTATCGCGCCCTCGGAACTCTGCGCGATCTTGTTGCCCAGCGCCACCTCGGACTTGTCGACGACCACGACCACCTTGCCGCGGCGGACCACGGCGATCTCCTTGAAGTCCCACGGCTGCCGGTGACCGTCCCGGCTGAGCGTCCCGTCGATCGCGTTGTCCGCGACGATGATCCACCTGCCGTCACGCTTGACGAAGGCGTAGCCGAGATCCGTCTGGACCGGCGACGCGTCCAGCCCGGTCAGCTGGTAGCGCATCATCAGCCGGGTCGAGAAAGTGGTGGGCCCGTACTTCTCGGTCAGCGCAGCCGTCTTCCGCTCATCGGCCAGGGAGTAGCGCAGGCTGGCGAAATCGAACTTCCGCAGGTTGACGAACAACGTGCGTTGCCGGGCGACCAGCGTCGACTGCGCCGGATCGACGGCGGCGAGGAAACTCTTCATATCACCGTGCAGCACGGCGTTCGACCGCTGCACCAGCAGGACGTTGACCTCGCGCTTGCGGACGACCTTCTGCGCGTCGGTGAGACTGCCAGACGCCTCAGCGGCCGCCGCCGTGTTCCCTCGCGGGGTGCCGGAGTCGCCGGACCTGGTCGCGACCACGAAACCCGCGGTAGCAACGAGAGCGACTGCTGCGACACCCGCGAAGAGCCGCCTCCGTTGATTGATCATCACTCGCTCCTCGCCCCTGTCCGGCGCAGGGATCTTACTCCCTCAAACCCTTCGCCGCCGCGCCTCGGATCTGCCAGGCTCTGATCTCATGATCCGGTCCGCCTTCACCCCGTACGACGAGCTCAACCGACTGCTGGTGGAACTGACCGCAGCGGCGCGGGAGATCCTCGGAGACTCGTTCGTGGGCGCCTATCTCCAGGGTTCGTTCGCGCTCGGTGACGCCGACCTGTTCAGCGACTGCGACTTCCTCATCCCCGTGCACCGACCGATCACCGCGGACCAGGAGACGGCACTCCGCACGCTGCACGACGAGATCCCCACCCGTGCGGGCTTCTGGACGAAACACCTGGAGGGCTCATACCCGGTCGTACAGGAGTTGCGGTCGCTCGACGGGCTCGGGCGCGATTGGCTCTACATCGACCACGGCTGGCGGAAGATGCAGCGGTCCACGCACTGCAACACAGAGGTGGTCCGCTGGACGGTCCGCGAGTACGGCGTGACGCTGGCGGGGCCGGATCCGCGGGAGCTGGTCGACACGGTTCCACCGGAGGCGCTGCGCGGGCGGATGCGCGAGAACGTCGTCACGTTGTTGCCGGATCTGGCAATCTGGGTCTCGATCGAGCTGGCATGGGGTCAGCGGTACGCCGTGACGACCCTGTGCCGGATCTTGTACACGCTGACGACCGCGCGGGTGTGCTCGAAGAAGGCGGCGCTGCTCTGGGCGATCGATGAGCTGGATCCGCGATGGTCCGGATTATGCCGGCAGGCGTTGGAAGGCCGCGCCCTCGGGTTTGATCCCGAGGACGCGGCCGAGGCTCCGGTCGTGGCGCAGACGATCGCGTTCGCGGAGTACGCGAAAACTCTCGCTGCGGACCGTTAGGCCCTGGTCGTCTCGCCAGTGCGCTCGGTCTCGCCGACGCGGCTCTTGCGGTAGCCGTAGAAGGCATAAACGATGAAGCCGAGGACCATCCAGATCGCGAACCGCAACCAGGTCTCGATCGACAGGTTCAGCATCAGATACAGGCAGATCAGCGCGGCCAGGATCGGTACCACCGGGTTGCCCGGCACCCGGAACGAGCGCTGGATGTCCGGACGGCTCTTGCGCAACAACGGAACGGCGATCGAGACGAGGGTGAAGGCGGCCAGCGTGCCGATGTTCACCATCTCCTCCAGCTTGCCGATCGGCGTCACACCGGCCACGATCGCGACGACCAGGCCGATGCCCAGCGTCAGCCGGTACGGCGTACCGAACTTCGGGTGGGTCTTGCCGAGGCTGCGTGGCACCAGATGATCGCGGCTCATCGCGAACACGACCCGGGCCGCGCCGATCATCAGGGTCAGAACCACCGTGGTCAGACCAGCAACGGCGCCGGCCGAGATCAGCGTGGCGAAGCCCGGCCTGCCGACCGCGCGGAACGCCTCTGCGAGCGCGGCCTCACTACTGATGTCCTTGTAGTTGATCATGCCCGTGATCACGATGCAGACCAGCACGTAGAGCACCGTGCAGATGGCCAGCGAGCCGATGATGCCGCGGGGCAGGTCACGCTGCGGGTTCTTCGCCTCCTCGGCGGTGGTCGCCACCACGTCGAACCCGATGAACGCGAAAAACACCAGCGAGGCGCCGGACACGAGGCCCATCACGCCGAACGTCGACGGGGTGAAGCCCAGCAGCGCCTGGAACAGCGGCGTCGTGATGGTGACGTCGCCGCTCTCGGCCGGAACGCTGGGCGGGATGAACGGGGTCAGGTTCGAGCCCTTGATGTAGAACAGGCCCGCGATGATCACGAACAGCACCACGAACAGCTTGACCGCGACCAGCGCCAGGTTGACCCGCAGCGACTCCTTGATGCCGATCGTCGCCAGGATCGTCAGCACGATGATCAACAGCATCGCCAGCACGTTCACATTGCTGTCCGGGCCGATCGAGTCCGGCCAGCCCAGGCCGATCTGTTCCAGGAACAACTTCGCGTACGTCGACCAGCCCTGCGCCACCACGCTTGCCCCGAGCATCAACTCGAGCAGCAGGTCCCAGCCGATGATCCAGGCGAAGATCTCGCCGAGGGAGAAGTAGGAGAACGTGTACGCCGAGCCGGAGACCGGCACGGTCGAGGAGAACTCCGCATAACAAAGGGCGGCCAGCCCGCAACAGATCGCCGCGAGCACGAACGACAGCGCGATGCCCGGACCGGCGAACGACTTGGCCGCACGGCCGGTCAGGGTGAAGATGCCGGCGCCGATGATGACGCCGATGCCGAAGACGGTCAGATCCAGGGCGGTGAGGCGTTTCTTGAGCTGGTACTCCGGCTCGTCGGTGTCCGCGATCGATTGCTCGATCGTCTTCTTCCGCAGCAGACTCATCAGTACGCCTCCTCAACTCGGACGGAACACCCTGAGCGTGCCCTTCTGACCGGACGAGGTCAAACCGGCACACGGGGTGACTGCCTGTTGCCTGTCAGCGTGGAGGCTTGTAGTCCTTCAGGTAGATCCACAGGGACGCCTCGGTGAAGCTGGTGCGACTCTGCAGGATCCGGTCCCTGGAGACCTGGTCGATGCCGTTGCGGGCAAGGTCCTCGTAGAGGTCCTCGACCCCGGTCAGGCCGATCCGGCTCACCAGGAAGCGGACCGCCAGCCAGCTCACGCCGTACACGTCCGCCGTGTTCTGGTAGAACCCCGCGTCCGACGGCAGCGCGCTCAACTGGGGCAGCGCCTGGTCGATGACCTCCTGCTCCCACTTGCCGACCTCGCCAGGCCCGCTGATCGCCTCGATCCCCCGCCACGACACGTACTCCGCGGCGCCCTCCGCGAGCCACAGCGGTTCGTAGCCGCCGAGGTCCGCGGTGGCGACGTGGGTGACCTCGTGGGACAGCAGGATCTCGTCGACCCGGTCGCGTTCGTTCGGGTTGACGACGATGTAGGCGCCGGCCACCGTTCCGTCGGCGGTGTCCTGACCGGGCAGCGAGGAGAAGGTGTTACCCGCGCTGGCGGCCGACTCGACGTCCTCGTCGGCGAACCGGGCGTCCCGGACGTCGGGCTCGTCGAGCGCGGCGATCAGCACCGACCCCTCCCACTTGCGCGGCCAGTACGCGGCGACCTCGGTGAGGGCTTCACCGGCCTCGGTCACGATCGAGTTGCCCCGCTTCGCATCGCCCTTCTCGACCACCACCAGCACCCGCGGGCCGCGGTGCACCTCGATCGGGCCGAGGTCCCACGGTTCCTTGTGAGCACCCGGACCGAGGTCCTTGTCGAGATCGTTGTCGTCGACCAGGATCCAGCGACCGCCGCGATTGATGAAGGTGTACCCGAGTTCGCTGGACACCGCCGTCGCGTCGACCTTCGGGATCTGGTAGCGCATCAGCACCCGGACCAGGTATGTCGAGGCGCCGTGTGCGCGGACCACGGCCGCGTCGAACCGCTCCTCGGCCTGGCTGTAGCCGATCTCGCCGAAGCCGACGGCCACCAGGTTCGCGAAGAGAACCTCCTGCTGCCGGCGGAGCGTGGCGTTGGCCGGGTCCACGTCCTGCAGGAACAGCTTCTCGTCGGCGGTGCGGATGGCCGTCGAGCGGCGCAGCAGGATCGTGTCGACCGCGTGCCTTCGGGCGGCGACCGCGGCGGCCGTCTTCGAGGGTGGCCTGGTGCCCTGGTTCGGCTGGGTGGACGGTGACGCGACCGGCGGGTGGCTCCGGGCATCCCGCTCGCGGTCGTGAACGGCGTAGCCGACACCGGCCGAGACGAGGGTGACCACGACAAGCAGGCCCAGCCAGCGGCGGGGCCCGTGGGGCGGAACCTGAGCGCCTGGCGGATCGGCGCTAGGGGGTATCACACTCACGTCGGGTCGATTCCTCCGGTCCGCCCGTCTGCCACAGCGCGGCTACCCTACTCGGTCCCGCCGGATCCGTCAGGCCGCGGCTTTCTTGAGCGCCTGGAAGAGGCCTGCCTCGGTGAGGCCGAGGTGTTCGACCATGATCCTGTTCCGCTCGGCCTGGGTCGTGCCCAGTGCGGCCATCTCCTGGTAGAGGGTGACGAGTTCGGTGCCGCCGTACCGCTGGAAGATGTAGTCCACGGCGAGCCACGACAGCGGATACGAGCTGGACGAGTCGTTGAAGAACACGGCGTCCCCCGGCAGGCTCTTCGCCTTGGGCAAGTACTGCGTCCGCACCTTCTCGCGGTATTTGTCCAGCGCCAGATCCCTCGCGCCGTCCATCGGCAGGAACTCCTCGTAGGTCGCGGATCCCTCAACCAGCCACCGTGGGGCGTTGGTCCCGTACGGCGCGGTCGCGACGTGGGTGAACTCGTGGGCGAGCGTGCGGGCATCCACCTTCGAGCGGTTGCGCGGGTTGATCACCACGTAGGAGTCGGCCCGTTCCCCCGTCCCGCTCACCTCACCCGGCAGCGTCCGGTAGACGAAGGTCGCCATCGCCAGCGCGTCCTCCGCGTTCTTCGGCAGCGAGTAGTCCGCGCCGCGAACCACCTTGTCATCCAGGGCGATGACCACACCCGAGCCGGTCCAGCCACCGGGCCAGCTCCTACTGACCGCCTTCACCGCACTCGCCGCCTTGGCTGCCAAGCTCGTCGCGAGCGCGGTCTGGTTCTGCTCGACGACCACGAGCACACGAGGCTCCCGCTTCACCAGAACCTTGCCGATGTCCCACGCTTCCTGGTGCGACCCGCGCGGCAGTCGGGAGTCCAGATCCGTGTCCGACACCAGCATCCAGCGGCCGTCCGGCCGACGGGTGAAGGTGTAGCCGAGCATGGTCCGCACCGGGACCGGGTCGATCCCCTCGATCTGGTAGGCCATCGCGACCGCGACCGCGTAGGTCGACGGCCCGTATCTGTCGACCAAGGACTGGTCGAACTGCTCGCGGAGCTGCTCGTAGCTCAGCTTCGCGAAGCCGAACTGCCGGAGGTTGGCGAACAGCATCCGCTGCTTGGCGAGCAAAGACTGGTTGCCGGGGTCGACGTCAGCGAGGAACTCCGCCTCGTTGTCCTGCCGGACCGCCTCGGCGCGGCTCGCCAGAACCTTGTCCACGCCTGCGGCGCGCGCGGCCACGTCGCTGTCCGCAGTACCGGCGGCTCCACCGGTGACAGCCGGGTCACCAGCCTGGCCGGCCGACCTGGATTGATGCAGGGCGAGTCCACCTGCGACGGCTAGGGCGACGAGAGCCAGCGAGATGAACAGCGGCCAGGCCCGCCGTCGGACGGGAGCCGCCGAGTGGCGGCCCCTCGCCGGCCCCGCGTCAGGCCCCGGAGGCCCTGCCGCTCGCGGTGTCTGACTCACTGGCGATCGCGTCCCCTTGGTGCTTGGCGATCATCTCTATCACGTCCCGGGCCAGTCCCTGACCCGTCAGACCGATCTCGGTGAGCACGGCGGCGCGCTTGGCGTGCTCGAGGAACTGCTGCGGAATCCCGAAATCCCGGACCGGCGTGGTCACTCCCGCATCGCGCAGCGCCTGCGAGATCGCCGCGCCACACCCACCGGCGCGGCCGTTGTCCTCGATCGTGACGACGAACTTGTGCTTTCCCGCCAGCTCGATCAGGTTCGGGTCGACCGGCTTCACCCAACGCGGATCCACCACGGTGACGCCGAAGCCCTGGGCCTGCAGTCTGGTCGCCACGTCCACGGCGGTGGCCGCCATCGAGCCGATCCCGATCAGCAGCACGTCGGTCCCGGTCCGGACCAGTACGTCGCAGTCGCCGACGCGGTCGATCGCCTCGATGTCGGGGAACACCTCGCCCTTGGCGAACCGCAGCACCGTCGGGGCGTCGGCGACCTCGACCGCCTCGTTCAGCAACTCCTGGAGGCGGGCGCCGTCGCGCGGCGCCGCGAGCCTCAGGCCCGGCACCAGCTGCAGGATCGACATGTCCCACATGCCGTTGTGGCTGGCGCCGTCGTCACCGGTCACCCCGGCCCGGTCCAGCACGAAGGTCACGCCGCACTTGTGCAGGGCGACGTCCATCAGGAGCTGGTCGAAGGCCCTGTTCAGGAAGGTCGCGTATAGCCCCACGACAGGGTGCATGCCTCCCATCGCCAGACCTGCCGCGCTGGTCACGGCGTGCTGCTCGGCGATCCCGACGTCGAAGGTCCGGGCGGGGAATGCCTCGGCGAACTGGTACAACCCGGTCGGGTGCAACATCGCCGCGGTGATCGCGACCACGTCAGGCCTGCGGTGGCCGATCTCCACCAGCTCCTCGGCGAAGACGTCGGTCCAGCCGCGCGGCTTGTACTTCGGCCGGACCTGGTGGAAGTTGTCCTCCTCGTCCTGCACGGCCGCGTCGTACCCGAAGCCCTTCTGGGTCACCGCGTGCACGATCACCGGACCGCCGAAGGCCTTCGCCTTGGTGAGCGCGTCCTCCATCGCCTGCCGGTCGTGCCCGTCGACCGGCCCGACGTACTTGAGGCCGAGGTCCTCGAACATGCCCTGCGGGGCGAGCATGTCCTTCAACCCCTTCTTGACCCCGTGGAGCACCTCGTACATCGGCGGACCGACGTACGGGGTCCGGCCGAGGTTCTTCTTCACCAGCTCGAGGATCTTCTCGTACCGCGGGTTGGTGCGCAGGCTGGTCAGGTGAGTGGCCAGGCCGCCGACCGTCGGGCTGTAGGAGCGGCCGTTGTCGTTCACGATGATGACGAGCTTGAGATCGTCGGCGGCGGCGATGTTGTTGAGCGCCTCCCAGGCCATTCCGCCGGTGAGGCCGCCGTCACCGATCAGCGCCACCACATGCCGGTCCTCGCCGCGCAGGCGGTAGGCCTTCGCCAGGCCGTCGGCGTACGAGAGGGAGGTCGAGGCGTGCGAGTTCTCCACGATGTCGTGCTCGGACTCGGCCCGGCTGGGGTAGCCCGAGAGGCCGCCCTGCTGACGGAGAGTGTCGAACTCGGGCGCCCGGCCGGTGAGCAGCTTGTGCACGTAGGTCTGGTGGCCGGTGTCGTAGATCAGCCGGTCGCGGGGCGAGTCGAACACCCGGTGCATCGCCAGGGTGATCTCGACCATGCCCAGGTTCGGGCCGAGGTGACCACCGGTCCGCGACACCGTCTCGACCAGGACGTCACGGATCTCCGCGGCGAGCTCGCCAAGCTGACGATCGGTCAACCCCTTGAGGTCCTCTGGTCCTCCGACCGTGTCCAGCACGCGCATCGAGCTCCTCCGCAGGTTGTCCTCGAATGCTTGAGTCTATGCACGCCGGGGTCGGAATCCGAACGCGGCAAGGACGGCCCGGCGAATCTCACACTCCGGGACCCTCCGCGGCGAGCTTTGCTCGCTTGTGATGTCGGCCTCACCTACAGTGATCGGCATGGAGCCAGATCGGGGCGGTGGGGTGGGCAAGTCATGCAAATGGTGAGGACACTCTTCTGCAAGTACGACGGGCGCCCGCACCGGCTGCTGGAAACGATCAAGCTCGGCGAGGACGAGCACGGCCTCTGGGTCGGCTCGATCCCCGGCTCCCGCGCCCAGCGGGCCGACGGCAACTGGGTCACCATCGACTACTACCGGGTCCGGCTCTTCCCTCGCGGCCAGTGGTGGAGCGCGCTCTTCAACGACGCGCCGCACCCGACCGAGGTGTACTGCGACATCACCATGCCGGCCGAGTTCGGCGTCGACTCGGTCACCGCCGTCGACCTGGACCTGGACATCCGCCGCCTCCGCGACGGCACCGTCAAGGTCATGGACGAAGACGAGTTCCTCGCCCACCAGACCCTCTACAACTACCCACCCCAGATCATCGCCACCGCCCGCGCCGCCTGCGACTGGGTGGTGGCCAACATCTCCACCACCGAGCCCTTCAGCACGGCCTACAAGACCTACCTGGATAACCTCCGCGCCCTGGCTCTCACCGACTGAGGAGCGGCGATCAGCGCACCGAATGAACCAGCCCGGAGCTCGAGACATCGCCTTGGAAGATCACGTTGAGCTTCTGGCGAGACCGCATGGTGTCCCCGCCCCGTCAGGACCGCGGACAAGTTGTCCTGGCACTTCAGGAGGTGCCGGACCTCAGCGGCCGAGGAGTTTGTAGGTGGCTTCCGTCCGGGACTTCTGGGGTTTCCACCAGGTGGGGTTGTCGCGGTACCAGTCGATGGTGGCGGCGAGACCGGCATCGAAGTCGGCGTAGCGGGGTTGCCAGCCGAGCTCGGTACGGATCTTGGTGGAGTCGTTGGAGTAGCGCAGGTCGTGGCCCGGGCGGTCGTCGACGTGGATGTAGGCGTCGGCCGGTTCGCCCATCAGAGTGAGGATCTTCTCGATGATCTGCTTGTTGCTGCGCTCGTCGCCGGAGCCGATCAAGTAGGTCTCACCGATCCGGCCGTGCGCGATGATCCGGTGCACCGCGTCGTTGTGGTCGTCGACGTGGGTCCACTCGCGGACGTTCTCGCCGGCGCCATACAGCTTCGGCTTGTCGCCGATCAGCACGTTGGTGATCTGCCGCGGGATCAGCTTCTCGACGTGCTGGTACGGGCCGTAGTTGTTCGCGCAGTTCGACAGCGTCGCGGCGATGCCGTACGAGCGGGCCCAGGCGCGGACCAGCATGTCCGAGCCCGCCTTGCTCGCGGAGTACGGGCTGGAGGGATCGTACGCCGTCTCCTCGGTGAACTGGTCGACCGAGTCCAGCGGGAGGTCGCCGAACACCTCGTCGGTGGAGATGTGGTGCATCCGCTTGTCATGCTTGCGAACGGCTTCCAGCAGCGTGAACGTACCGATGATGTTGGTCTTGATGAACGGTGACGGGTCGTTCAGCGAGTTGTCGACGTGCGACTCGGCGGCGAAGTGGACCAGGACGTCCGTGCCGGCGACCAGTTTGTCGACCAGCTCGGCGTCGCAGATGTCGCCATGCACGAAGGTCACCTGGTCGGCGACCGGGTCGAGGTTGCTCTGGCTGCCGGCGTACGTCAGCGCGTCCAGCACGGTGATCTCGACGTCAGGGTGGCGCCGCACCGTGTCGTGAACGAAGTTCGAGCCGATGAAGCCCGCGCCGCCGGTGACCAGCATCCGTCCCATCGGCACAGGATAGCCAGCACGGACGTGACCGCCCGCGCCGGTACGGTGACGCCATGCGTGACGTCCGGGTGGTCTACCGAAAATACGACCAGAGGCTGCACTGGCATCAATGGATGAAGTACCTGGGCGAGGACCAGTACGGCGTCTGGCTCGGCGCGCCGCCGAACTCGGTGTCCCAGCGAGGCGCGGAGCCCGAGGTGTCGCATTCACAGGCGCACGTCCAGCTGTTCCGCCGGGACCAGTGGTTCACCGCGATCTTCAACGACGAACCGCGCCGGACCGAGATCTACTGCGACATCAGCACGCCGGTGACCTTCGGCGAGACCGAGTTCACCATGATCGACCTCGACCTGGACGTGGTGAAGCGCCGCGACGGGACGATCTACGTGGACGACGAGGACGAGTTCGCCGAGCACCAGGTGCTGTTCGGATACCCGGCGGACGTGATCGCCGCCGCCCAGGCCAGCTGCGACCGGCTTGTCCAGGCCGTCGCCACCGAGGAACCGTTCCTCACCATCTACAAGACCTACCTGGACAAGATCCGCTGACCGCAGTTCAGTTGGCGCCCGATTTCCGACTCGTTCTCGTCGGAGCGCGGTCTCGGCTCTGAGCGAACCGCTCCACTCTGGCGCGGTGCTGCTGCCACACTGTGGCCGTGGATATCGCGATCGAGGTCGTTGCCCTCGTCGCCGTGGTCGCGGCCGGCGCCGCACTCGCCCGGCGGCTCGGCATCTCGGCCCCGCTGCTTCTCATCGTCGTCGGCATCGCGGCGTCCTATCTCCCGTTCGTCCCGCGGGTCCAACTGTCCCCCGAGGTCGTCCTGGTCGGCTTCCTGCCGCCGCTGCTCTACTCGGCCGCGATCAAGACGAGCCTGGTCGACTTCTCCAAGCACCGTCGGTCGATCGGCCTGCTGTCGGTGGGCCTGGTCGCCTTCACCGCCACCGGCGTCGGCCTGATCGCCTACTGGCTGCTCGGCAGCCTGGCCGAGCAGGACGGCCAGCAACCACTCCCCCTGTGGGCTGCCTTCGCTCTCGGCGCGGTCGTCGCTCCGCCCGACGCCGTGGCGGCGACCGCGATCGCGAAGAAGGTCGGACTTCCCCGCCGGGTCGTCACGATCCTCGAGGGCGAGAGCCTGCTGAACGACGCGACCGCGCTGGTGTTCCTGCGCACCGCGATCGCGGCCGCGGCGACCGCACCCACCTTCCTCGACGTCGGCCTGGACTTTCTCCTCGCCGCCGGCGGCGGTGTGGTCATCGGCCTGATCGTCGCGATCGCGCTCGCCAAGATCCGCAGGCAGTTCACCGACCCGGTGCTCGACACGACTCTGAGCCTGACCGCACCTTTCATCGCCTATATCGCGGCGGAGGAGGTGCATGCCTCCGGGGTGCTGTCGGTCGTCGTGACCGGCCTGGTGCTCGGACACAAGGCGCCGATTATCCAATCCGCCGCCTCCCGGATGTCCGAACGCACCAACTGGCGGACCTTCCAGTTCCTGCTGGAGAACGCCGTCTTCCTGCTGATCGGCCTGCAGACCCGCTGGATCCTCGACGATCTGTCCCGCAGCCCGCTGTCGGCGCGGACGATCACGCTCGCCACCGTCGGCGTGTTCCTGGCCGTGATCCTGCTGAGGCCGTTGTGGGTGTTCCCGACCACCTACCTGTCGCGGATGATCCTCGGCCGGTCCCGGCCCGGCCCGCTCAGCTGGAGGAGCGTCGCCGTCGTCTCCTGGGCCGGCATGCGCGGCGTGGTCACCCTGGCCGCGGTGTTCGTCCTCCCCCAGAACACACCGCATCGCGAAGTACTGGTCTTCATCGCCCTGGCGGTGACCGCCGGCACCCTGCTTTTGCAGGGCTCGACCTTGCCTTGGCTCGTACGGCGGATGCGCCTGCCCGGGCCTGATCCCGCGGAGGACGCGCTGCAGGAGGCCGCAGTACTGCAGGCTGCTCACAAGGCGGCCGAAGAAGTGCTGGACCGCATCGTCTCCCCGACGGATCCGCCCGAGGTGATCAACCTGCTCCGCCAGCGGGGTGAGGCCCGTGCACTGGCCGCCTGGGAACGACTCGGGCGGCCCGAATCGGAGTACGAAACCCCGAGCGAGGCCTATCGTCGGCTGCGGATGGAGATGTTGCAGGCCGAGCGGGCACACATCCTGAAGGTCCGCGACGACGGCCTGGTCGCCGACGAGGTGTTGCAACGCGCCCAGATCCAGCTCGATATCGAGGAGTCCATCTTGGATCGCGCCGAGGCCGACGATGTCGGCGGACAGTCGGACAGTCTTCGCGTATCGCCGCCCCCTGGCGCCGAGTGCGAGCACCTGGCCGAGGCGCCCTGCGTGCTGACGCCGACCACCCCAGAAGGCTGCGAGGAGTGCCTCGCCACCGGCAGCACCTGGGTGCACCTGCGGCTGTGCCTGCAGTGCGGGCATGTCGGCTGCTGCGACTCGTCCCCGGAACGGCACGCCACCAAGCACTTCGAATCGGAGGGTCACCCGGTGATGCGCAGCTTCGAGCCAGGCGAGGAATGGCGCTGGTGCTTCGTGGACGAGAAGCTCGGCTGATGGCCGACTGTCTCTTCTGCTCGATCATCGCGGGATCGACGCCTGCCCAGATCGTGTTCGACACGCCAGAGGTGGTCGGGTTCCTCGACGTCCGGCCGGTTTTCAAGGGGCACACGTTGCTGGTGCCGCGTGAGCACATCCCGACGTTGGTCGAACTGCCGGACGAGCTCACCGTGCCGTTGTTCGGTGCCGCCCGCGCGGTCGCGGCAGCCGTCCGTACGGCGTACGAGGCGCAGGGATCGTTCGTTGCCGTCAACAACGTCGTCTCGCAGTCCGTGCCGCATCTGCACGTCCACGTGGTGCCGCGGACGAAGGGCGACGGCCTGCGCGGCTTCTTCTGGCCCCGCACCAAGTACGCCGACGACGCCGAGGCCGAGGAGTACGCCGAGAAACTCCGGGACGCGCTCTCCCAGTGATCTCAGTGCAGCTCGCGGTCCAGCCTGCGCTCCAGTCGGTCCAGCGCCCGCTCGACCGCGGCGCGGACGGTGTGGTCCGGGTCGTCCCGCAACTCCTCGACGGCCTCGACATGCTCGAACTCCCCCGCCGCACCGACCGCCCGTACTGCGGCTGCCCGCACCCGCGGCAGTTCGTGGTCGAGCATCGGGAGCAGCGCATCCACCAACTGCCCGAGCTCGCGCTGGGCTGTGATCCGGGCGACGTGCTCTCGCACCCGCCAGGCCGGATCCTCGGCTGCGACCAGCAAGGCCGCGACGACGTCGTCGCGCCAGACATAGAGAAACGCCCGCGCCGCCCACACCCGGATCCAGTAGAAGTTGACTGGATCGACGTACGTCCAGCCGCCCAGGTCAGGAGCGATCCACCGGAGTCTGTCGACCTCGGGCCCGTACGCCTCGTCGCCGGAGACCTGGCCAGTCATCAGCGCGATGCACCAGTCGATCACGTCGTTGTCCCCGTGCTCAGCACAGGCAGCAAGGATCACCTCGCGCGGGTGCCTCCTGTCGCTCATACCTCAGTAAAGCGCGCCGATCCGACAGTTTGGCTCAAAGCACGGAGCGAAGGATCAAGGCCACTGAGGACAATCCCGCCAACAGCAGGACGGCCTGACGCAGCCGAGGGCCCCGCAGCCGTTTCTGCAGCGGTACTGCGAGCCCGAAGCCGAGCGCCAACGCCGGGACCCACGTGGCGCCGTACATCAATTGGTGGTGCGTCAGTTGGCCACCCACCGCCAGTGCACCGAGCGAAACGATCGAGCCGATCAGGAAGAACGCAGCCAGCGTGGCCCGCAGCCGGGAACCCTGCTCGTGTTGCAACACCACCGCGGCCGGTGGCCCACCGATCGACGCAGCAGTCGCCGAGACTCCAGCAACCGCACCCGCCATCACCAGGTTGCGCCGGTTCGCCCGAACCTCCAGCCGCCAAGCGGTCAGGCAGACAGCAGCCAGCACAACGACACCGACGACAGCACCGATCGCGCGGGCCGAGAGCCAGCCGAGCACCAGCACACCGAGCGGTGTGGTGACCACTCGGGCGCCGGTGAGCCAGGCGGCCTGGTTCCAGGCGACATGCCGCCACTCGTGCGCCAGCGTCATCGTCGGCATCACCATGCCGAGCACGAGCATCCCGCCCGGCATCAACGACGGGTCGAGCAGTGCGACCACGGGAGCCGCTATCAGCGACAGCCCGAGGCCGAGCGTGCCCTGCACGATCGCCGCGATCACAATAGAAAGACCACCTAGCAGCAGGATGTTCAGATCCACGCTGCAGGCGGCCTCTCTGTTGTAGTCACCCTGTACGACGTACAGGGGTTGGGGTCATTTCGCGATCAGGGAGCGCAGCACGTACTGCAGGATGCCGCCGTTGCGGTAGTAGTCCGCCTCGCCAGGGGTGTCGATCCGGACGACCGCGTCGAACTCCTTGGACGAACCCTCCGTGCCGGTCACCTTGACCCGCACCGTGCGCGGAACCTCGCCATCGTTCAGCGCGGTCACCCCGGTGATGTCGAAGGTCTCCTCGCCGGTCAGGCCGAGGGATTCCGCGTTCTCACCCTCGGGGAACTGCAGTGGCAGCACACCCATGCCGATCAGGTTCGACCGGTGGATCCGCTCGAACGACTCGGTGATGACCGCCCTCGCGCCGAGCAGCGCGGTGCCCTTGGCCGCCCAGTCGCGAGACGAACCCGAGCCGTACTCCTTGCCGGCGAGGATCACCAGCGGAATCCCGGCCGCGGCGTACGACTCAGCGGCCTCGTAGATCGACGTGACGGGCGCGTCGGGCTTGGTGAAGTCGCGGGTGAAGCCACCCTCTGGAATCTCACTGGCCCGGCGCCCTACTTGATTGCGCAGGCGGATGTTGGCGAAAGTGCCGCGGATCATCACCTCGTGGTTGCCGCGGCGCGAGCCGTACGAGTTGAAGTCCTTGCGGTCCACGCCGTGCTCGGCCAGGTACTTGCCGGCCGGGCTGTCGGCCTTGATCGAGCCTGCCGGGGAGATGTGGTCCGTGGTGACCGAGTCGCCCAGCTTGGCCAGCACCCGGGCACCGGCGATGTCGGTGACCGGCGACGGCTCCTTCGCCATCCCGTCGAAGTACGGAGGCTTGCGCACGTACGTCGACTCGGGATCCCAGGCGAACGTCTTGCCCTCGGGTGTCGGCAGCGACTGCCAGCGCTCGTCACCGGCGAACACGTCGGCGTAGTCCTTGGTGAACATCTCCTTGTTGATCGAGGTGGCGATCACCTTCTCCACCTCGTCCGCGGCCGGCCAGATGTCCTTCAGGAACACGTCGTTGCCGTCCGTGTCCTTGCCCAGGGCATCGGTCTCGAAGTCGAAGTCCATCGTGCCGGCCAGCGCGTAGGCGATCACCAGCGGCGGCGACGCGAGGTAGTTCATCTTCACGTCCGGGTTGATCCGGCCCTCGAAGTTGCGGTTGCCGGACAGCACCGAGACGACAGCCAGGTCGGCCTCCTGCACTCCGGCCGAGACCTCCTCCGGCAGCGGGCCCGAGTTGCCGATGCAGGTGGTGCAGCCGTAGCCGACGAGCTGGAAGCCCAGCTTGTCCAGATACGGCGTGACACCGGCCTTCTCGTAGTAGTCCGTGACGACCTTCGAACCGGGAGCGAGCGACGTCTTCACCCAAGGCTTGGTGGCCAGGCCCTTGTCGACGGCGTTCTTGGCCAGCAGCGCGGCCGCGAGCATCACTGACGGGTTCGAGGTGTTGGTGCAGGAGGTGATGCTGGCGATCACGACGTGGCCGTGGTCCAGCTCGGTCTCCTGACCGTTCAGTGTGATCTTGGTCTTCTTCGACGGACGGCCGCTGCCGCCGTGCGGCACGTGCGGCTCGTCGTGGCCGTGGCCGTGGCCGTTCGGCGTGGCGGGATCGCTGGCCGGGAAGCTCTCCAGGACCGCCGGGTCGACGTCCAGCTCCTCCTCGTTCTCGCCGGCGTAGTCGTCGAGCGCGCCGCGGAACGCCTCCTTGGCCTCGCTCAGCGCGACCCGGTCCTGCGGCCTCTTCGGGCCGGCGATAGACGGCACGACCGTCGACAGATCAAGCCCGAGGTACTCCGAGTAGCGGGGCTCGATGTCGGCGTTGTGCCACAGGCCCTGCTCCTTGGCGTAGGCCTCGACCAGGGCGACTTCGTCATCCGAGCGGCCGGTGAGCCGCAGGTACTCCAGCGTCACGTCGTCGATCGGGAAGATCGCGCAGGTGGAGCCGAACTCCGGGCTCATGTTGCCGATGGTGGCGCGGTTGGCCAGCGGTACTGCTGCCACGCCCTCGCCGTAGAACTCGACGAACTTGCCGACCACGCCGTGCGCGCGCAGCATCTGGGTGATGGTCAGCACGACGTCCGTCGCGGTGGCGCCGGCAGGCACCGAACCGCTCAGCTTGAAGCCGACGACCTTCGGGATCAGCATCGAGACGGGTTGGCCGAGCATGGCCGCCTCCGCCTCGATACCGCCCACGCCCCAGCCCAGTACGCCGAGGCCGTTGACCATGGTGGTGTGGGAGTCGGTGCCGACGCAGGTGTCCGGGTAGGCCTGGCCACTCCGAACCATCACAGTGCGGGCGAGGTGCTCGATGTTCACCTGGTGCACGATGCCGGTGCCCGGCGGAACGACCTTGAACTCGTCGAAGGCGGTCTGGCCCCAGCGCAGGAACTGGTACCGCTCGCGGTTGCGCTGGTACTCCAGTTCGACGTTGCGCTCGAAGGCGTCCTGGCGACCGAAGACGTCGATGATCACGGAGTGGTCGATGACCAGCTCGGCCGGGGCCAACGGGTTGATCTTGGTCGGGTCACCGCCGAGCTCGGCGACGGCCTCGCGCATGGTGGCGAGGTCGACGACACACGGCACGCCGGTGAAGTCCTGCATGATCACCCGGGCCGGGGTGAACTGGATCTCGGTGTCGGGCGCGGCGTTCGCGTCCCAGTTGGCGAGCTTGCTGATGTGTTCGGCGGTGATGTTCGCGCCGTCCTCGGTGCGTAGCAGGTTCTCGAGCAGCACCTTGAGCGAGTAGGGCAGCGTCTCCGCACCCTCGATACCCGCCAACCTGAAGATCTCGTACGACTGTCCGCTGACCTCGAGTGCACCCTTGGCACCGAAGCTGTCGACGCTGGCCATCAACCTGCTCCTCTATCCGGTCCTGGTTCCGCTTGGGCCCATCCTGCCGAGCACCTTCCCCGGCCGCTAGGTCAGGATCCCCTAACCCGCACGCAAACTCTCTCGACATCAAGATACACGACATCGAGCCACTTCCGCGCCCCCGTCAACGGATCCGGCCCTGAGGCCCGAGGCTCAGGAAACCTGCGGGAGCACCTCGGCGGCGATCAGGTCGAGGTGATCGAGGTCCGAGAGGTCCATGATCTGGACGTACTGGCGCTGCGAACCGGCGGCCGCGAACTGCCCGAGCCGATCGACGACCTCGGCCGGCGTACCGGCGATCGCGCCCTGCTTCAGCTCCTCGACATCGCGCCCGATCGCTGCGGCACGCTGCTTCACCTGAGCGTCGTCCTTGCCCACGACAACCGTGTGCGCGGTCGACAGCGCGAGCGTCTGCGGGTCCCGCCCGATCGCCTTGCACGCCTCGCCGACCCTGGCGAACAGCGTCGCGCTGTCCTCGGGCGACTTGAAGCCGGCGTTGAACTCGGCCGCGTACTGCGCCGCGAGCGCCGGCGTCCGCTTCTTGCCTGCGCCGCCGACGATGACCGGCGGATGCGGCTGCTGCACCGGCTTCGGCAGCGCCGGCGAGTCCTTCAGCTGGTAGTGCTTGCCCTCGAAGCTGTACTTCTCCCCCACCGGCGTCTCCCACAGCCCGGTGATGAGCTCGAGCTGCTCGGTGAGCAGGTCGAACCGCCCCACCGTGTCCGGGAAGTCCAGCCCGTACGCCGCGTGCTCGGCCTCGAACCAGCCTGCGCCGAGCCCGAGCTCCGCACGGCCGCCGCTCATCTGGTCGACCTGCGCGACCGTGATCGCGAGGACGCCGGGATTGCGGAACGTCGCGGAGCTGACGAGGGTGCCGAGCTTGATCCGCTGGGTCTCACGGGCCAGACCCGCGAGGGTGATCCAGGCGTCGGTCGGGCCGGGCAGGCCGTCCGAGTCGCCCATCACGAGGTAGTGGTCGGAACGGAAGAAGGCGTCGAACCCGCACTCCTCGGTCTTGCGCGCGACCGCGAGCAAGTCGTCGTACGAGGCACCTTGCTGGGGTTCGGTGAAGATCCTGAGCAACATGCGGACAACGCTATCTCGGATCGTATACAGCCTCTCTTGCCATCTCACCGTCCTGGACGGCCGGCCGCTATCTCGCAGTCGTGTACAGCTTCTCCAAGTACGACGGTTGCCAGGCCGGTCCGCGCCCGTACAACCTGCGCACCAGCCCGTGAACGTCGAGCCGGGGCTCGATCGGGTGGTCCCACCAGTCCGGCACCTGGTCGTACCACCGGTCGATCCGCACGGTCCGCCCCGCGGCGTCGATCCGGGCGAACAACCAACCGCCCTGCTCACCCTGCGACTCCGTCACCCAGAGCTCGCCGAGCAGCTCGCTCAGCCGCTCAGCTCCGTACTGCGGGTCGTCGACCTCCGGCGGTTCCAGGTCGAACCGGTACGACGGATGCGCGGGATCGAGCACCTGCACCTGGATCGTGAACCCGCTCGACACGATCCGGGTCCTGGCGCGACACCACTCACGCAGAGCCTGCAACGCGGGCGACTCCTCGGGCCGCGGCCGCGGACGCTCGTACTCCGACCGCATGGCCTCCTCGATAGACCCGGGCAACGGCTCCACCCGAGGCCCGTCGGCCCCCATCAACCCCAGCCCAGGAACAACCACCGGCCCCGAACTAATCGGCGGAGCCACCAACTCCTGCCGCCCAGCCGGCCCGTCCGCAGCCCGCTCGCCTTCAGGACCTCGCAGCTCGCCCTCTCCCGCACCTGCCGCCGCAACGCCAGCAGCCTCAGGCTCCCCCACCAACTGCGCGTCCTGCTCGGCGCCGAAGTGTTGCTCGGCTTCAAGACGACGGTCAGGCTCAACGGACCGCCCACCTACCTGCTGATCAGGCTGATCCACGTCGCCGGGCGCGAAACGCTGGTCAGCTTCGACCCCGTCCTCAGCCGACGCCTCCTGCGCTGTGCCGTACTCGGGCTCATCGTCGCGGATCGCCTCCAGCTGAGCGGTCACCTCAACCGCCGACTGGTCAGCCGAGGACGCCTCCGCCAACGGCGCCGCGCCAGGCCCTGACTCGGGCTCTGAGTCGGACTCGGGCTCTGAGTCGGACTCGGGCTCGGGTCCGGCCTGGGGGTGGGACCAGTCGGCCAGTTGGTCGGCGGTCCAGTCCGCGTCGCCGATGATCTCGTCGTGGAAGACTTCGCCGCCGAACTCGTATCCGTGCTCCCCCGGCTGCAGATCGGCCGAGTCGATGCTGCTGAACCCGTTCGTGACAAGCGGGAACTCGCCGCCGTACTGCTCATCCTCGAACTGCGGTCCGTCACCGCGCACAAACCCAGCCTCCGAGCCGGCATCCGCACCCGGCGCGAAGGGCGATTCCGCGACCTCGGGAACGGCGTCGGCACCGAGGGCGAAGGGCGAAGCCCCAACGTCAGAACCCGCATTGGGCATGGTGGGGGCGAAGGGTGAGGTGCTGGTTGGGTAGTACTCGTCTTCGGGTTCGGCGTCGTCGCCCACTGCTGCGATCTCGGCCGTGGGGGCCTCGTCGGTCGGCTCGCCAAGGCCGACCGGCTGTGCAGGCACCTCACCGGCGGCAGTCGCCACCGGATCGACAAACTGGGTCGCCGCAGAGTCATCCGCAGCCACCGGCGGGTCAGGCTCGACCTCGGGCCCCGCTAGCTCGTCGGCATGCGGCTCCGGAGCCGGGGCTACTGCTTGCAGGACATCGGTGTGGTCGGACGCGGAGACCGCCTTAGGCTCGTCCTCCACGATCGGAGTGACGCCGGTGTCGTCGGACTCGGAGACCGCCGCGGGCTGGTCCTCGACGATCGGGGTGACGCCCGTGTCGTCGCCTGACCAGTCGTGGCCGGGCTCGGTCGGGATGTCCGGGGTGTACGTCGCGGCCGCGGGAGCGTCGGCGAACAGGCTCGCGTAGAAGTCCTCACCGTCGTCCACGGGGCCGCCCACGCGCGGAGGCTCAGCGGACGGCAGCCGCTGATCACCGAGGAACTGCTCAGGCGACGGCTGCTCGTACGCCTCGACTGGCACGTGCTCATCGGCGTATGGCGCCGTCGACGGCTGGCCCTGGGCGTAGTACCCAGGCTCGGGTTGCTCGTAGTACGGGTCCTCAGGTGCTGGTTCCGGGCCGACCAGGCCTAGGCGGGCGAGGGAGTCGCCTTCCTCCTCCTGCTTCTTCTTGCGGCCGAACCTGCGCTTCTTCTCAACGACCCCGTACTCGTCGGCCCCGCCGGACTCAGCCGGCGGCTCGGGCGTGTACGCGGGCTCCGCGGCGTGCGGTTCGCCGATGGGCTGCCCGGTGAACGGGCTGACGCCCGGCGGCACGTAGAAGGACTCTTCCTCCTCCGGCTCATCGAAAGGCACCACAGCTTCAACTGGGTCAGGCACCGGCTGAGCAGTCGGCCCAGCAGCAACAGCCCCCTCACCGAAGTGAGCGGCTGCTTGCAAAGCGGCTCGCAAATCAGGCTGCTGCGGCGAGCGCGGCCCGATCCCCAGCCGGTCGAACAGGCCCGCCAACGCGTCGGCGGTGAGGCCGGTCGACGCCGCCGTCCGGATCAGCGAGACGCCGATCGGCAACAGCTCGTCCAGGCCACCCAGATAGTCGGCCCACTCCGCTGCCCACTCGATCATTTCGCGGGCGGCCTCCTCGTCCGAGGTCACCCACTGCGCGATCGGCGCGAACCCGTCGTCGAGCGGTTGCCACGGATCGCCCGGATACGCGGCGCGCGCCCAGGTCCCGTTGAAGGCCCCGTAGACGAATCCCAGCTGGCCGGCCGCGATCCGCTGTCTCACCTCGGGCTGGCCGATCCAGTCCGGCGATCCCGCCAGCAGGTCCGCGCCGGCCGTGCGGCTGTGCTGGGTGTGGAACCCGAAGAGCACGGCCCGCCCGCCGTCCAGCCGGATCAGCCGCAGGTCGGAACCGGTCTCGTCCTGGTGGTACCAGCCGTTCTCGTCGGCGTACCAGCGCCGGTCGAAGCCGGTGGCATGGGCGACCGCAGCCAGCGCGCTCCAGCGGGCGCGCAGCTCAGCTGGGTCGTCCAGGTCGACGAGCGGCATCGGGTCTTCTCCTGCCAACTACTTCAGGGCCAATCCAGCCCCGAACGGTACCCGAGCCGCCGGACAGTCTCCAGAGTCAGTCCACGGCACCCGGTCGCGGCTCGAGCACAGCCACGCACTCTATGTGATGCGTCATCCCGAACAAATCGAACGCCCGCAGCGAGCTCACGCCGTACCCGAGCCGACCGAAGGTCTTCAGGTCCCGCGCGAGCGCGGCCGGATCGCACGCGACATACGCGATCCGCCGTGGCGTCAGCGCCGCGATCCGCCGTACGACGTCCTCGCCGGCCCCTGTCCGCGGCGGGTCCAGCACCACCAGGTCGACCGACTCCAGCCCCTGGCCGGCCGCGCTGTTCAGCACCTTGGCGACGTCGCCCTGCTCCAGCGTGACCGCCTGCAGATCGTGCAGGTTGCGGCGCGCATTCCGTACTGCGTCGCGGTCCCCTTCGACAGCCAGTACTGCGCACCCGGCCTCGGCCAGGAACGCCGCGAAGAGCCCGACACCGGAGTACAGATCGAGCGCGGTCTCCCCCTCCACTGGTTCGAGTCCGGCGAGCACAGCGTCCACCAGCATCGTCGGAGCGGCCGGGTGGACCTGCCAGAAACCACCGGCCTCGACCCGGAACCGCCGGCCGCGAACCACCTCGACTACGCGACCGGCCGACTTCTCGTCGGTCAGCACGGCGGTCTTGCCCTCGGACGACACCACCGCCTGCACCGAGGACGTGCCGGGCCAGCGCTGGTCCAGCACGGTCGGGGTATCGGGGTGCGCTATCAGGCACTGGTCGATCGGAATCAGGTCGTGCGAGCGGTGCGCGAACATGCCGGGCCTGTCGTTGGCCACGGCGTACCGCATCCGGGTGCGCCAGCCGAGCCCGTCGTCGCCGGGCGACTCGATCACGATGTTGCGCTCGATCCCGCCGATCCGCCGCAGCGTGTCCGATACAACGGTCGCCTTCAGCCGGCGCTGCTCGACGATGTTCACGTGCTGGAAGTCGCAACCACCGCAACGCCCCGGCCCGGCGTACGGGCAAGGCGGGTCGATCCGTTGCGGTGACGGGGTCAGCACCTGGACTGCGTCGGCACGCAGGTACTTGCTGGTCTGCTCGGTCACCCGGGCGTGCACCAGTTCGCCCGGGAGGGCATGCCGGACGAAGACGACCTGGCCTTCGTAGCGCGCGACGCAGTGCCCGCCGTGCGCCACTGGGCCTACCTCCAGCTCCAGTACCGTCCCGACGATTTCCTCAGCCGTCACCGGTCTCCTGAACTCTTGCGCGCACCGCGCCGTACTTGGCCGGCTACGCGTTCCTCACGGTCCTGCCGCTCCTCGGCCGCCTGCGACGAGATCAGTTGGTAAGGAACGGATGTAACCATCACACCAGGCGTGAACAAGAGCCGGCCCTTGAGCCGCAGCGCGCTCTGGTTGTGCAGGATGTGCTCCCACCAGTGCCCGACCACGTACTCCGGGATGTAGACCATCACCACGTCCCGTGGCGACTGCCGCCTGATATCTCGCACGTACTGCAGGATCGGCCGGGTGATCTCCCGGTACGGCGAGGCCAGCCGCTTCAGCGGCACCGGGATGTCACGGCGGTCCCACTCGGCCTGCAGCGCATCGGACTCGTCCCGGTCGACGTCGACAGTGACCGCCTCGAGCGTGTGCGGCCGGGCCGCCTTGGCGAACGCCAGCGCGCGCAGAGTCGGCTTGTGCAGCTTCGACACCAAGACGATCGAATGCACCCGCGACGGCAGCATCAGCTGATCGTCACCCTCGACCGTCATCTCCCGGCCGACGGTGTCGTAGTGCCGGCGGATGCCCTTCATCAGCACGAACAGCACGGCCATTGCGATGATCGCGATGTAGGCGCCATGGGTGAACTTGGTGATCAGCACGATCACCAGCACGATGCCAGTCATGGTCAGGCCGATCGCGTTGATCGTGCGCGACCGGTACATCTGCCGCCGCTTGGCTCCGTCAGTCTCGGTCTTCAGGTGCCGGGTCCAGTGCCGGATCATGCCGAACTGGCTGAGCGTGAACGACACGAACACGCCGACGATGTAGAGCTGGATCAGCTTCGTCACCTCGGCGTTGAAGGCGATGATCAGCGCCACCGCGCAGAGGGCCAGCAGGATGATCCCGTTGCTGTAGGCCAGTCGGTCGCCGCGGGTGTGCAACTGCCTGGGCAGGAAGCCGTCCTTGGCCAGGATCGAGGCCAGCACCGGGAACCCGTTGAACGCCGTGTTCGCCGCGAGCACCAGGATCAGCATCGTCGCGCCGATCACCAGGTAGAACCCGGGCGGGAAGTTGGAGAAGACCGAGTCGCCGATCTGGCCGATCACCGTCTTCTGGGTGTAAGAGGCCCCGACCGGCTGCCCGTTGAGCAACAACTGCTCGGCGGGGACCTCGGCGTACCGGAGCTTGATCTTGTCCGCCAGGAAGATGATGCTCATCAGCATCGTGACCGCGATCGTGCCGAGCAGCAGCAGCGTGGTCGCCGCGTTCTTGCTCTTCGGCTTGCGGAACGCGGGCACGCCGTTGCTGATCGCCTCGACACCGGTCAGCGCCGCGCAGCCCGAGGAGAAGGCCCGGGCGAGCAGGAACACCGCCGCGATCCCGGTGAAGGCCTCGTGCCCCGGTTCGGGCCGCACGTCGAACTGGGCGCTCTCGGCCAGCGGCAGGTTCCCCGCGCTCAACCGGACCAGACCCCAGACCGCCATCCCGATGATGGAGATCATGAAGATGTACGTCGGGATCGCGAACAGCGCGCCGGACTCCCGCACACCGCGCAGGTTCAACGCCGTCAGCAGCAACACCAGGCCGACCGCCAGCGGCACCTCGTGCCCCGACAGGAACGGCAGCGCGGACTTCGCGTTCTGCACGCCCGACGAGACCGATACGGCCACGGTGAGCACGTAGTCGACCATCAACGCGCTCGCCACGGTCAGTCCCGCGGTCGGGCCGATGTTGACCGTCGCCACTTCGTAGTCACCGCCGCCCGACGGGTAGGCGTGCACGTTCTGCCGGTAGGAGGCGACGACGACGAGCATCACGAAGGCGACCAGCAGGCCGATCTTCCACGAATACGAGTAGGCGGTCAGGCCGGCGACGGACAGGGTCAGGAAGATCTCGTCGGGCGCGTAGGCGACCGACGACAGGGCGTCACTGGCGAAGACCGGCAGCGCGATCTTCTTGGGCAGCAATGTTTCACCGAGCTGCGTGCTGCGCAGCTTGCGCCCGATGAGGATGCGTTTGCCGATGTCGCCTAGAGCGGGAGTCACAACGGTGATGTTAGAGGGAGCCCCGGTCCGGTGTAGCGTCTATCCCTGCCGAACCGATGCCAGCTGCCCTGTGTGGGGCAAGGAGTGATCACAGAGTGCACGTCGTCATCATGGGCTGCGGACGCGTCGGGTCGACGCTGGCCCGGACGCTCGAGAAACGTGGCCACACGGTTTCGATCATCGACCAGTCCGGGGACTCGTTCCGGCGACTGAGCCCAAACTTCTCCGGCCGCACCATCACCGGGATGGGTTTCGACCGCGAGATCCTGATCGAGGCGGGGATCGAGGACGCCGAGGCGTTCGCCGCTGTCTCCAACGGCGACAACTCCAACATCCTGGCCGCGCGTGTCGCCCGGGAGAACTTCGGCGTCGAGAACGTCGTCGCCCGGATCTACGACCCGGGTCGCGCCGAGGTCTACCAGCGGCTCGGCATCCCCACGGTCGGAACGGTGAAGTGGACCGTCGACCAGATGATCCGGCGGTTGCTGCCGAGCGGCTCGGAGCCCGAGTGGCGCGACCCCTCCGCAACGGTCCGGTTGGCCGAGGTGCACGTGCACTCCGGCTGGGTCGGCCGGCTCGCCCTCGACATCGAGAAGGCCACCGGCACCCGGGTCGCGTTCCTCACCCGGCTCGGCGAGGGCCTGCTGCCCAAGGCCGACACGGTCATCCAGGAGGGTGATCTCGTGCACGTCGTCATGCTGGAGCGGGACGCCACCACGATCGAGTCCCAGCTCGGCACCAAGCCTGAGGAGCTGTGATGCGGGTAGCCATCGCCGGCGCCGGGAACGTCGGGCGATCCATCGCGGCCGAACTGCTGGAGAACGGCCACGAGGTGCTCCTGATCGACAAGGACCCGCGCGCGATCAAGGCCGAGTCGGTGCCGCGAGCCGAGTGGCTGCTGGCCGACGCGTGCGAGCTCTCCTCGCTGGAGGAGGCCGCCCTGCAACGCTGCCAGGTGGCGATCGCGAGCACCGGTGACGACAAGACCAACCTGGTCGTGTCGCTGCTGGCGAAGACCGAGTTCGGCGTACCGCGAACCGTTGCCCGGGTCAACCACCCGCGCAACGAGTGGATGTTCAACGAGGCCTGGGGCGTCGACGTAGCCGTATCGACGCCGCGGATCATGTCCGCCCTGGTCGAGGAGGCCGTCTCGGTCGGCGACCTGGTCCGCCTGTTCACCTTCCGCCAGGGCGACGCCAACCTGGTCGAGCTGACCCTGCCCGAGGACTCCCCGATGATCGGCCTCCGCGTCGGCGACATCGACTGGCCCGTCGACACCGCCCTGGTCACAATCATCCGCGAGGGACGAGTCCTCCGCCCCGACCCCGAAGGCACCCTCGAACTCAACGACGAACTCCTCTTCGTAGCCGCCGACGAAACCGAGGAACAACTAGAAGACATGCTCTCCCCCCACCACGGCCGGCAATAGGCGGTACTGCGGGGCACCGTCGTCGCTCCTCCGTCAGGCCTGTTCAGTACGAGGTGGATGAGGCCTGGTCGTTGCCCCAGTCGCTCACGGCCGGCGCGGCTGCCCCAGTCGCTCACGGCCGGCGCGGCTGCCCCAGTCGCTCACGGCCGGCGCGGTTTGTCCGTTCTCCGTGGCTGTCCACTTCCCGGCTCGACCCGCCGGACCAGCGGCCACTTCCCGGCTCGACCGGCCGCACCAGCGGCCACTTCCCGGCTCGACCCGCCGCACTCAGTGCACTACCCGGCTCGACCCGCCGAAATAAGGCGAGCGGTACGGCGGGTCGGGCCGGGAAGTCGGGGTCAGCGCGGCGAGTTGGCCCGGAAGTCGGGTCAGCGCGGCGAGTCGGCCCGGGAAGTCGGGTCAGCGCGGCGAGTCGGCCCGGGACGTGGCCGCTGGTCGGCGAGTCGAGCCGGGAAGTCGGAATCGGCCCGGGAAGTCGGAATCAGCCCGGGAAGTCGGAATCAGCCCGGCGAGTCGCGCCGGTGAGTCGCGGCGAGGGCATGTGCCGGGTATGCCCCGGTGTGGGCGGCTCGCCCCCGGGCCGGACCGTGGGGTAACCCGCCGACGCCAGGGCACCCACCCCTGCTGGCGTTCACGCGCCCAAGGGTCCACCTAGACCCGGCGAACGAGCTCGAGCACTACCCGGATCGACCCGCCGGACCAGCGGCCACTTCCCGGCTCGACCCGCCGCACTCAGTGCACTACCCGGCTCGAGCCGCCGTGGCCACGTCACTACCCGGCTCGACCCGCCGAAATAAGGCGAGCGGTGCGGCGGGTCGGGCCGGGAAGTCGCGTCAGCGCGGCGAGTTGGCCCGGGAAGTCGGGCCAGCGCAGCGGGTCGAGCCGGGAAGCCGGGCCAGCGCAGCGGGTCGAGCCGGGAAGTCGGGCCAGCGCGGCGGGTCGAGCCGGGAAGTCGGGCCAGCCCGGTGAGTCGCGCCGGTGAGTCGCGTCGCCCGGCGACTCTGTGCACGGCTCGGCCGTTGTCGGGCCCCAGCGATGGCTGAGTGGTGCACAAGGTCGCCGAAACCCGCCCGGGCCTGAGCCGGGCGAACACGAGCCCACGAGCCCCTACTTCTTGTTGCCCCGCAGCAGGTGCGTGACGTGGTCGCGTGCGTCGTCCCACTTGTCGGGCGGGAGCGATCCCCGCAACACGGCGTAGGCCAACCACAAGGCCAGCGCGTAGACCGGCAACCCGAGTCCGACCTTCGCGATGCCGAGGGCGTTCAGGCTGCCGGTCAGGTAGAGCGGCACCTGGACGATCAAGCGAATCGCGAACAACCCGACGAACACGAGAGTCGCCCGGCTGAACCCGCGGAGCATCGCCGGGTCGCGGCGCCACGCAGCACCGGTTTGGGTGATGACTCCGTAGAGCACGCCGAACAGCGGCCAGCGGAAGATCACCGTCAGCAGGTACAGCGCGCCGTACCCGAAGTTGACCAGCAACCCAGGCAGGTAGACGTCCTCGGCGCGGCCGCTGCGGTTCGCTACCCAAGCGGAAATCAGTACGCCGACGAATCCGCCGGCCACGTTGCGCAGGGGTTGCCTGCGGACCAACCGCAGCAACGCGACCGCGGCACCGGAGGCGACCGCGACGATCAGCGCGACCTTGAGGTTGTGGTCGGTGGCGCCGTAGACGATCAGGAAGGCGATCCAGGGCAGGCCGATGTCGAGCAGTGCACCCCAACCGCCGAGTGCGTGGAAGAAGTCCTTGTCCGTCGTCGCCGGCCGCTTCGGCTTGTCGTCGACCGCTGCCTCATCCGCCAAAGCATTGGAAGCGCCCGAAGCACCGGAAGGCGCGGAAGCATCGGAAGCCGCGGATGCATCGGCAGGGGCATCGGCCGGCGGCATCGACTCCACAGCTTCGAACTCAGGAAGAAGAATCTCGACGAGCTTCTCCTCGAGGTTCTCGTCGAGCTGGTCGTTGCTGCCCTGGGACGGCCTTTGGGACGGCCTTTGTGACGGCCTTTGGGACGGCTCAGCCATGCGCGGCCGTCGGACGGAGTTCGTACCGCGGGTTGAACATCACGCGGTCCCCGTCCACCACACCGATCCGGCCGGACGCGATCAGGTCGGATCCCGGGTGGATGCCCGCGATCTTGCGTCGCCCGAGCCAGACCAGCTTCACCGTGCCGGTGCCGTCGTACAGCTCGCCTTCCAAAGCCGGTACGCCGCCGCGCGGGCTGAAGGTGATCGTCCGCAGCGTGCCGTACAGCGTGACCATCTCGCGGTCGCGGCAACCCGTGATGGACCGCGCGCCACAGTCGTGCGCGAAGTCCTGCAACACCTCCGCGTCCTGCTCGTCGCGGTCACCAGCCAGTCCCTTGAAGGCGCGTTTCCACAGCCCCGCAGGTTTGTCGCTACCCATGGGACCAGTGTAATCCGCAGGCGACCGTGCCCGGCCGGTATCCGGACATGCGCTCAGGCCTCTTCTTCCGCGGCCGGCTGGGCGCCGGCAGGCAGCCGGAGCGCCAGGGATTCCCGCGGTGCCATCGGCTCACTGCCCCGTACTACGACGACGTTGCGCAGGGACTGCTCCATCGGCGGCGCCGCCTCGGGTTCGACCGCGGCTCGGCCCAGCACGGTGGCTCGCAACAGCCAGCGCGGGCCGTCGACACCGATCACGCGGGAGGTCTGGCTGAAGATCTGTCCGTCGGGGTCCTCGACCGGCACGACCAGCACCAACTCGGTGCCGAACGGGCCCTCGGTCTCGGAGGCGGTGCCGCCCATCCGGGTGGCCTCGGCGGCGATCTCGCGGCGGACCTCGGACCAGATGCCCGACGACTTGGGGGCGGCGAACGCGCGGAGCTCGAGTGCGGAGTCCTCGAGCACCAGCAGGACGGCCTGCACCTCGTTGCTCTGCTCGTCGACCTGCAGCCGCAGCTCCATCCCGGGCAGGCCGGTGATCACCAGCGCGCCGAGATCGATCCGGTCCTCGCCTTCCAGAACCGAGGGGTCCACCTCATTGGAGTCGAACGGACCTTCTTCGCGCGGCTCCTCGCTGTCGGCCTCGGAGTCGGCGGCCTCGACGGCTGCGTCTTCGGTGCCGGTCAGCTCGGTCGCTTCGGTGTCCTCGTTCTTGGCCTTGCGGCGGAAGATCACTGCTCTTGCCTACTTCCTCGATCGTCAGTCATATCCACTCACACCGGCATTCGCGGCCGCCGTAGTCTCGCGCATCCCGCAGGTCAACGGAGTGCACCCGATCAGCGTGTCACATCACCGAATCCGCCGGTCGAGCCGTACCCGCCGTCGCCGCGCGCCGAGCCGGGCAATCTCTCGACCTCGACGAACCGCGCCTTCTCGACCCGCTGGATGACCAACTGCGCGATGCGGTCGCCGCGCTTGAGGGTGACCTCGGCCGCGGTGTCGAGATTGACGAGGCACACCTTGATCTCGCCACGGTAGCCCGCATCCACAGTGCCCGGAGCGTTGACGATCGACACCCCGTGCCTGGCGGCGAGTCCCGAGCGCGGATGCACGAACGCGGCGTACCCGTCCTGCAGCGCGATCGCGATGCCGGTGCCGACCAGGGCCCGCTCCCCCGGCTTCAGTGTCACGTCGCTGCCGGCCACCAGGTCCGCGCCGGCGTCGCCGGGATGCGCGTACGCCGGGATCCCCAGCTCGGGGTCCAGCCGCTGGATCAGTACCTCGGTCATGGGTTCACCTCGTAGTCGTGGACGTTCTCAGCGGTCATGTCGGTGCCGTGCTCCACAAAGTGCTGCGGCGGGACTACAACGAACACAGCGCTCGCCCGTAACGCGATGCTGCCTTCCGGTCCACCCAGCCGTCCCACGGCCTTCGCGTACATCCGCCGCCCCTCGAACCCGAGGCACCTGGCCTCCAGCGACAGCGTGGCTCCGACAGGAACCGGGCGGATGTAGTCGGTCTCCAGCCGACCGGTCACCATCGGCCGCCGCAGCAACCACGACAACCCGCCGAGGGTCTCGTCCAAGGCCATGGCGAGTACGCCGCCGTGTGCGAGCCCGGGTGCTCCCTGGTGCTCCTTGGTCACGGTGAACTCACCAGTGATGGACACACCTGGTCCGGCTGTGGACACCAGCCGCAGGCCGGTCGGGTGGGACGGGCCGCACGCTACGCAGTTGTCGTAGTGGGACGGAAGGACCGCGCCCGGGGCAGGTGCCTCCGGGTGGCGCTCTGGTGGTTCCAGCTCGCGCTGCGGGGTCGCAGTACGGGTCGGTGGCTCGATCACGAGAGGCGACCCTACCGACGCGCTCCGACAGGCCACGTGCCAGGCTGGTTCCGTGGTGGATGCTGTGGCTGGTTACAAGGAACGGTTGAGCGTGCCGGTGCGCTGGTGGGTGATCGCGGCCATCGCTGTTCTGACGCTGTGGGTGATCACCGCCGTCCCGGCCGGCAACATCGCCGGATTCGCCGTCGCGGGGCTCGCCGCAGTACTGCTGAGCGTCCTGTTCCTCCAGTACGGCGGGGCCGTGGTCGAGGTGGATGCCGCAAACCTGCGAGCCGGCAGGGCCAGTATCGAGCGCACCTACCTCGGCAAGGCGACTCCGCTGACCGGTGAAGACGCCCGGAACGCCTTCGGCCGGGACTGTGACCCTCGTGCCTTCCTCGTGCTACGCAGCTACCTGCCGGGCGCGGTCCGGGTGGAACTCACCGACCCGCACGACCCCACGCCGTACTGGTTGATCGCCACGAAGAATCCCGAGCGGCTTGCAGCAGCCCTGACGCAGAACAGCGTGGCAAGATCCTGACTGTCGGGGATCAGTAGCAAGGAGGCAGTTGTGGTCGGAGCGAAGATCGGCTGGAAGCTCGTGCTCGCCGCGTTCACGATCGTGGTGGGTCTAGTGGCCAACAAGGCCGTCACCACGGCCTGGAAGCTGGGGTCCGGCGGCAAGCCGCCCAAGGGCAACCAGGCCGGCTACGCCGAGGTGGTCACCTGGGCCGTGGCCAGTGGCGGCGCGGCAGCTGCGGCCAAGCTGTTCGCAGAGCGGCGGGCGGCGCAGTACTACCTGAAGTCCACCGGTCATCTGCCGCCGGGCTATGACAAGGATTCGGTGCGCGACATCGAAAAAGGCATGGAAAAGAGTGTGGAAAAGGCCTAGGCACCTGTCCGAGGACAAGGGCCTAGGCCTTGGAGATTACGTCAGCCGAGCAGGGCGAGTAGTGCTGTCGTGTCAGGCAGCGCAGTCGCGGCAGATCAGCTGGCCGTTCTTGCTGTTCGCGAGCTGGCTGCGGTGGTGAACCAGGAAGCAGCTCGAACAGGTGAACTCGTCGGCCTGGCGCGGGAGGACCCGCACCGCCAGCTCTTCGTGGCTCAGGTCGGCGCCGGGCAGCTCGAAGCTCTCAGCGGCCTCGGCCTCGTCCTCGTCGACCTTGCCGGAGTTCTTGTCGTGACGGCGAGTCTTCAGTTCCTCGATCGACTCCTCGCTGGAGTCCTCGTCCGTCTTGCGCGGGGCGTCGTAGTCAGTCGCCATGGTGTTCCCTGCCCTCTTCATACCCGTGGTGTTGCCTGCTGAGCCCTTGAACGGGTAAAGCGGCCGAGAAATTCCGCATCGGAATCCCTAGTCCCCCGAAACCCTTGACAGACAGGCCGGGACCGGCGTCGAACCGCTCCCGAGGGCGAGATTGTGCCCTATGAACGGGCTCTCGTGCGCGCCGGGGTCCACCTTCTGACCCGCGTGTCGCAGATTGAGACAGCAGCGAACACCGACTTGCTCATTAATGCGCATTAACGAGCAGTTACGAGCAGTTTTACGATCTGAGTGGGTTGGCCGCCGCAAGCGCGTCGTGCAGCGGTTTGAAGACGGCCGGCGTCGCCGCGATCGACATCTCGGGTGAGACCGGCGCGCCGTCCAGCCCACCCACGGTCGCACCCGCTTCGGCAGCGATCAGGGCGCCCGCGCCGTAGTCCCACGGATTCAGCCCGCGCTCGTAGACCGCGTCGAGCCGGCCGCAGGCGACGTAGCACAGATCGACCGCGCCGACGCCGATGCGGCGGATGTCCCGGACCTTGCTGATCAACTGCTGGACTACTTCGGCCTGCACCGCGCGCCGGGTGGCGTCATAGCCGAATCCGGTGCCGATGAGAGCCTTGCTGAGGTCGGCGCAGTCGGAGACCTGGATCGGCCTGCCGTCGAGGAACGCGCCGCCGCCCAGAGTCGCCGTGAAAACCTCGCCCTTCGGAGCGTCGACGACCACACCGGCCACGGTCCGGCCGTCGTACTCGACCGCGATCGAGACCGCGTACGTCGGGATGTCGTACAGGTAGTTCACCGTGCCGTCGATCGGGTCGACCACCCAGCGGACGCCGCTGGAGCCGTTCACGTCATCGCCCTCCTCGCCGAGGAACGAGTCGTCCGGTCGGGCCTCGAGCACCCTGGCCCGGATCAGGTCCTCGGACTTCCGGTCGACCGCGGTGACGATGTCGGTCGCGGTGCTCTTGGTGTCGGCGACCGTGATCGTGCCGCGGCGGCGCTCGACGATCAGCCGGGCCGCCTCGGTCGCCACCTCCGTGGCGAGCTTCAGCAGGTCCTGGGCGTTCTCGGCGGTCATGCGGATTCCTTCGCGGTCGGTACTGCGGGTCGGCGCAGGGGTGGGCAGCAGTCGGGGCGGCAGTTGTCCCAGCCGGGGCCGAGTCTCCCGACGCACGGCCGAGGTGGTTCCTCGCCGCGCTCGGCGGCGGCTCGTTCGAGCACCAGGTCGCGCAGCATCGTCACGAACCGCGGATCGGTCCCCGGGGTCGCCGCCCTCGCCATCGGCAGGTGAAGCCTGCCTGCCGTCGCGGCAGCCTCCGTGTCGAGGTCGTAGATGACCTCCATGTGGTCGCTCACGAACCCGATCGGCACGACCGCGACCCCGGGAACCCCGTCGGCGACGAGAGCCTCGAGGTGGTCGTTGACGTCCGGCTCCAGCCACGGCACCTGCGGTGGTCCCGAGCGTGAGCAGTAGACGAGATCCGTCCGCCGCTCGACCCCCGTCCGGCGTTCCAGCTCCGCCGAGATCTCGGCAGCCACCGCCTGGTGCCAGCTCAGGTACCCGTTGCCGTCCGGACCGCTGGTGTCGTTCATCGCCGTCGGGATCGAGTGCGTCACATAGGTGATCGCGGATCCGGCAGGCAGCCGGCTCAACGCCTCGGCCGTGGACTCGACGAACGACCCGACGAACGCCGGGTGGTTCCCGTAGTGGCGGAGCTTGTCGATGACCGGAGCCCCCTCGACGGCGGCGGTCGCGTCGGCCAGGTTCTCGCGGTACTGCCGGCAGCCCGAATACGACGGGTAGGCGCTCGTCACGATCACCACGGCCCGGCGTACGCCGTCGGCCGTCATCTCGCGGAGGGTGTCGGTCAGGTACGGCGCCCAGTTGCGGTTGCCCCAGTAGATCGGCAGGTTCAGGCCGAGCTCGTCGAAGGATGCCCTGAGCGCCGCGAGGAGTTCGCGGTTCTGGTCGTTGATCGGGCTCTTGCCGCCGAACCCGTTGTAGTGCTCGCCGACCTCTTCCAACCGCTCGTCCGGGATACCCCGGCCGCGGGTCACGTTCTGCAGGAAGGGCAACACGTCCTCCGGCTTCTCGGGACCACCGAAGGAGAGCAGCAGGACTGCGTCGTACGGGGAGGGATCTGGCGACACGGCGTCGGGCATACAACGATGTTCTCAGGCGGGGCGGATACGGTGTGCACGGTCCCCCATGCTGAAGCCCTACGTACACCTCATGCGCCGTCCCGGTGCCCGCGCCTTCTTCGTCGCCGGGCTGACCGGCCGGATGCCGATCTCCATGATCGGGCTCGGCATCGTCATCCTGATCGCCCGGGAGAGCGGTTCCTACGGTCTGGCCGGAGCGGTCTCGGGAGTCGCGGTCATCGCGGGAGCGCTCACCGGCCCGATCCAGGGCCGCCTGGTGGACCGCTTCGGTCAGCGCCTGCTGATTCTGATCGGCAGCGTGCTGTGCACGGTCGGACTCGCCGGCCTGTTGATCGCGGTCGCGATGGACGCGCCGAGCTGGGCGCTGTACGTGCTCTCGTTCGTTGCCGGTGGTACCCGTCCGCAGGTCGGCTCGTTCGTCCGGGCCCGCTGGACCCACCTGCTCGGCCGCGGACGCGCTCTCCAGACCGCCTTCGCGCTCGAAGCCGTCGGCGACGAGGTCGTCTTCATCGTCGGCCCGGTCCTGGTCACCGTCCTCGCCACCCAGGTCAGCCCGTACGCCGCTCTTGGCGCGGCGGGGGTCCTCGGACTCGCGGGAGGGATCTGGCTGGCACTGCTCCGGGCCTCCGACCCGCCCGGGCGCGGCAGGTCCGACGGAACCGAGAGAGCGCCACTCCCGATGCTCTCGCTGTTGCTGCTGAGCCTGATCGGACTGGGCCTGGGAGCCACCCTGGGCAGCGCCGAAGTGATCACCATCGCCTTCACCGCAGCCGAGGGCCAACCGGGCATGTCAGGAGTCGTGCTGGCCGTGTGGGCCTTCGGGAGTCTGCTGGCCGGACTCTGGTACGGCTCGGTCCACTGGCGTGCACCCGTCGAGCGGCGCCTGCTCCTCGGCTGTGTTGCGTTGGCCGTCGCGCTGGCTCCGCTGCCGTGGGTCGGCAGTGTGCTGATGCTCGGCGTGGTCCTGTTCTTCGCGGGGCTGACGATCGCGCCGACGATGGTCGCCGTGACCGCCTGCGTGGAGGAATGGGTGCCACCCCAGCGCCTCACCGAGGCGATCACCTGGACGGTGACCGGCATCCTGCTCGGTGTCGCCCCGGGCAACGCGGCCGCCGGACACGCGGTCGATCTCTGGGGCCCCTCGAAGGCCTATTGGGTGACCGTAACGATCGGTATCGCCTGCGCCCTGGTCGCCAGCGTCTCCGTCACCTTCGCGCGCCCGCGGAATCGCTTCGCCCACAATTGACGCTGGAGTCTGCATCGAGGTCTGCTACGGGACGCGGGGTAGCGGGGCGTTCCAGCCGCGCCGGATGGCGAGCAGGCGGATGGCGAAGCAGACCGCCGCCGCCGCGATCGTCACCCAAGCGGCGTCGTAGTGCGCCGAGTCAGCCAGGACGACGATCCCCGCGCCGAGGAAGGCCGGGGTCGCGTAGATCTCGCTCCGGAGAACCACCGGCACCCGACCCGACAGAACATCGCGGACGACTCCGCCGCCGATCCCCGAGATCGTCCCGAGCAGCGCGGCCGAGAGCGGTGACAAGCCGAAATCGAGCGCCTTCCGAGCACCCGTGACACAGAACAACGCGAGGCCCGCAGCGTCGAACACGTTCACCAGCCGCTCCACCCGCCCGATCCCTGGATGCAGGAAGAACGTCGTCAACCCGGCGACCACGGGGACCGCCAGATACCGCCAGTCCGCCAGCGCCGCCGGCGGCGTCGCGCCGATCAGCACATCCCGGAGGAACCCGCCGCCGAGCCCTGTCACCAGCGCCAGCACCTGGATGCCGAACACGTCCAGCTTCTTCCGCACGCCGACCAGTGCCCCGGTGATCCCGAACACGAAGATTCCCACCAAATCGAGCACCTGCAGCGCCACCGACCCGTCCACCCCCGCACGGTAACGGACGCAACTGGTTAAGGTCTGCCGCATGAGCGGACCGCCGGACGTCGACTACAGCGCCACCTCGGCGAGACCACCGTGGAGCGCTCTCCCGCTCTCTCTGCGGCGTTCTCTCGCCGTTGCCCTCGGCACCGAGATCGCCGAGGCCGGCCCTTCCGTGGGCTCCGGCTTCACCGGCGGGTTCGCCGCACCGCTCCGACTCGCCGACGGCCGCGAGGTCTTCGTGAAAGCAGCCGCCGGCTCGACCCACGCGTACGACGCCTACCAACGCGAGGCCGAGGTCGTCCCTCAGTTGCCGCCCGCAGTACGGGTGCCCCCGATCGTCGCCACCGCATACGCCACGGACGACGGGATCGACTGGTTCGCGCTCGCGGCCGAGCGGGTCGTGGGCAGGATGCCGGGCACTCCGTGGACCCGGCGCGACTTCGACACGGTGACCGCCAACTGCCTGACGACAGCCCACTCCCTCAGCCCGAGCCCGCTACCCGGGCTTGACGCCTTCACCGTGGAGATCGAGAGCCTGGGATTCCCGCGGCGGCTCCCCGCGGAGATCCTCGGCGGCGACCGCCCCCGGCCTGACGGTTTCCAGCCCTGGCTGCCACGACGGCTCCAGGAGCTCCAGGACCTGGTGGACCTCTATCCGGAAGCACTCGCGGGCGACTCGGCAGTCCATGGTGATCTCCGCCCCGACAACCTGCTGGTAGACACGGACGACCGCTGCTGGACGCTGGACTGGAACTGGCTCAGCCTCGGCCCCGCTTGGTTCGACTGGGTGTGCCTCCTCCCCGTGGCCCACCGCGCCGGAATCGACACGCTCGCCGCGGTCCGGACGAACCCGCTCACGGCCAACACGCCTGCTGATCACCTCGACTGCGTGGTCGCGGTGATCGCCGTCTACATGCTCAACAACCTCGACGCACCGCCTCCGCCCGGCTGCACGCCCGAGCTCCGACGCCACCAGCGCCTGTATGGCTGGGCCTTCCTGGACTGGCTCGCAGTACGCCGCGGCTGGTGAAGGCTTAAGTTGGGACTATGAGCAAAGGGCCGACCACCAGGTTCAAGGTCGAAGTGCTGGACGGGGAGAAGACGTCACGACGCGAGGATGTCGTCGTGACCGAGGAGCCACTGGAGCTCAGACTCGAGTGGCCCGGGCGTCCGCCGGAACCCCTCGTCGTGACGATGCGCACCCCCGGCTCCGACTTCGAGCTCGCAGCCGGGTTCTGCCTCGGCGAAGGCTTCGCAGTACGGCCGGGGGCGATCGACACGGTTGCCTACTGCACCGATGTGAAGCTGACCCGCGAGCAGCAGTTCAACACCGTCACGGTCACCTTCGACGGTCCTCCGGATCGCGAACCACCTCAGCGGTACGGCGTCACCTCGGCCGCGTGTGGCGTGTGCGGCCAGCAGAGCCTGGACGAACTCGCCGACCGGAACTACGAACCAGTGGATCCGGTGGAGGTTCCACTGGACGTAGTACGCCGGTTCCCTGATCTGTTGCGGGAGGCACAACCCACGTTCGGGCGGACCGGTGGGCTGCACGCGGCCGGGTTGTTCGCGCCAGATGGCCGCAAGGTCGTCGTACGGGAGGACGTCGGCAGGCACAACGCGGTCGACAAGGTGGTCGGCTGGAGCGTCCTGAACCAGCAAAGCCGCAAAGGCCTCGCACTCGTGGTCAGCGGACGGGCCGGCTACGAGATCATCCAGAAAGCGGTTGCTGCCGGTCTCGGCATGATCGTGGCAGTCGGTGCGCCGTCCAGCCTTGCCGTCGACCTGGCCCGCCGGTTCGACATCACCCTGGTCGGTTGGACGCGGGGCGAGCGCTGTGTGATCTACAGCGCACCCGAACGCGTCCTGCGCTGACCCATCCGCTGGCGCCTCCGCTCCGAACTGCATCCGACCTGGACCACCGACGAAGGGGATGCGACCTGTGAGCGAAGAGTCGACGGCCCTCCCGTGGCCGGTGGTTGTCGATGCAGCCTCCGGTTCGCCGGCCGACCTGATGGCGCGGGTGGCCCGGGGTGACTCGGTCGCCTTCGCGCAGCTCTACGACCTGATGGCGCCCCGGGTCTACGGCCTGATCCGGCGGGTGCTGCGGAATCCGGCCCAGTCGGAGGAGGTGACCCAGGAGGTGATGGTCGAGATCTGGCGGACCGCGACCCGGTACGACGCCGACCGCGGCTCCCTCACCTCGTGGGTCCTGACGATGGCGCACCGTCGGGCGATCGACCGGGTCCGGTCCGAGCAGTCGAGCACCGATCGGGAACAGGCGGTCGCCGCCGCCTCCTCGACCACCGAGTACGACGAGGTCGCCGAAACGGTGACCACCAACCTCGAGGTCGAACAGGTCCGCCACTGTCTGGGCTCGCTCACCGAGTTGCAACGGGAGTCCGTGACGCTCGCCTACTACGGCGGATACTCGTATCGAGAAGTCGCGGAGCTACTCGATGCCAAGCTCGCGACGATCAAGGCGCGGATGCGCGACGGCCTGATCCGGCTGCGCGACTGCCTGGGTGTGACGGGGAGGTGAGGGACATGACCACACCGGAAGTGCACGCGTTGACCGGACCCTATGTGTTGAACGCGTTGCCCGAGGACGAGCGGGTCGGGTTCGAGGACCACCTCGCCGACTGCCAGTCCTGCAGCGCGGAAGTGACCGAACTCCGCGAAGCAGCCAACAAACTCGGTACTGCGGTCGCCAGCGAGCCGCCGCACGCCTTGAAGACCCGCGTGCTCGCCGAGATCGCCACCACCCGCCAACTTCCACCGCTGCTCAAGGCCGACGAGTCCCCCGCGGCAGGGGTCGAAGCACAGCGCAAGGGCTTCAGCCGCAGGTCGTTCTTCTCCCTGGCCGCAGCGGGTCTGGCAGTTGCCGGAGCAGGCGGTATCGCGATCGATCAGTACCGCGACAACAACAAGACCAAGCAGCAGAACGAGCAACTCGCCGCCCTGCTGGCTGAGCCGGACGCGCAGACAGTGCGCGGCAACGTCAAGGGCGGTGGCCAGGCGGCCGTGGTGATGTCACCCAGGAAGGACACCGCCATCGTGCTGCTGCACGACCTGCCCAACCTGCCCGACGGCAAGACCTACCAGCTCTGGCTGATGGACAAGTCCAAGGTGATGCACTCCGCCGGCCTCGCCAGCGGACAGCCCAATGGCGATGAGTCCAAGCTCATCCGAGGCGGCATCGCAGACAAGATCGCCCTCGGCCTCACGGTCGAGAACGCCCCCGGCGCCACCACCCCGACCTTGCCTGCCGCCGCCTTGATCGCGATGGCCTGACCCGAGACCGACGTAGGCTCTTGGCGTGGACGCGCTGCTGGCCTTGGTGATCTTCACCGTCTGTCTGATGGTGCCGCTGGCCGTCCTGACGTGGCTTGCACGGCTCGCCAAGCGTCACGGCACTGCGGGCGCGGCCCTCGCCGGTGCGGTGGCCGCCTACGACGAGTTCTACCGCACGACAGCACACCAGTCGCACTACGAGCTGCGAGTCCAGGCCGACCGCAGGAGCGAGCAAGGCTCACCCGACGACCACTAGGCCTCAGGCTTCGAGCTTGATGAAGGTTGCCCGGGGCACGTATTCGTAGCGCTCCGGCATGCACGTCAGGATGATCACCTGGCCGTGATCCCCGGCCCGGCCGAGCAGTGCACCCATGTCCCGCAGTCGGCCCTTGTCTGACCAGCCGAGCGCGTCGTCGAAGATCACCGGCACGCTGCCCTCGCCGGTGCTGACCAGGTGACTGATCGCCAGCCGGGTGATGATCGCGAGCTGCTCCTGTGCACCCGTCGACAGCGACTCCACCCGCAACCTGGCGCCGTCCAACTCGCGCTCGGCAACCGCCAGGTCGTCGTCCAGCCAGACCTTGAAGCTCGGGCCGTAGACGCTCCGCCCGAGCGATTCGATCCGCGTCTGCAACGGCTCGGAGTACTTCGTCTGCGCCTCCGCGCGATGCCGGCCCAGCGTCTCGTACACCCGCCGAGCGGCATCCGCCCGGCGCTTCAGACCTTCATGCTCCGCCCGGATCGCCGCCAACTCGAGCTCGGCCGTGTCCCGCCGCGTCGCCAGCCCATCGCGCCCGGACTGCTCCAGCCGTCCCTCGGTGGTCCGCAACGAGTCCCGCAACACGTCGCGCTCTCCCTGCAAGCGGGTCGCTACCGCCAACGCGTCGTTGAGCGCACCAGCAGCCTCATCCGCGCCGGCCTCATGCGCCTGCGCCTGGACCGCGGTCAGCTCGTCAAGCACCGCCTCGACCTCGGCAGTGGCCTTCTCTTCCTCACCTTCGACCTCCTCGTCGGCAAGCACCGCCCGCGCGGCCACGAGAGCTTCGACGGCCGCAGCCAACCGCTCCTCCGCCAGCTCCGAGCGGGCTCGCGCCTGCTGGGCCTCCGACCGATCCTCGTCGGCCGCCTTCCGTGCCTGCGCCGCCGCGAACTCCGCGTCCGAAAGCAGCCGCTCAGCCACCGCCAGCTCGGCCCGAGCATCCTCCAGCGCACGCTCTGCCGCCCCGAGATCGCCGCCTTCCATCGCCGGTACGACGAGGTCGGAGAAGTCGAAGGTGTCTTCCTCGAACTCCTCGAACAGCGACATCTGCCCCGGCACGTCCTCGACCGGCGGCAGCTGCTTACCGGACGGCTTCGGCTCGTCCTCTTCCACCTCGCCCGTCGCTGCCGAGATGCCCAGACGCGCACACAGCAAGGCGATCCGCTCACTCGGATCGCCGTTGGCCGTCAGCGAACGCTCGGTCCGCCGGGCTTCCTGGAGTTCGGCGGACACCATGTCAGCCTTGCGCAGCAACTCCCGCGCGGCCGCGAGGTCCTTGACCCGGGCCTGTTTCAGCAGGTCCTTCTCCAGCCGGACTGCCTCATCCAGCCGGGATCGCAGAGTGGCCGCCTCGCCACCCGCGTGGACCCTCACCTCCACCTGTCCCGGTACGTCGACCACCAGCTCCCCGGACACCAGCAGCTGGACGTCCTCCTCCAGCTCGCCCGGCACCTTGACGCCGGCCCCTGCGTCGAGGCCGGTCCCGGACAACAAGACCACCTCCGCGCCGACCCGTCGTACCGAGACTTCCGGCACGCCGGCGGCCAGCGCGGCGCGGGCCTCGACCACCTTCGCGCGGGCGTCCTCGAGTGCCGCTACCACTGCGTCATCGACCTTGACGCCGTCGAGGACCATGCCCGCGGCGGCGATGCGAGCCCGGACGTCGACCAGCTCGCTCTGCTGGACCAGTAGTCGGTCGAGCTCGGCCCGGTCTGCCAGCTTCGAGACGAGGCGCTCCGCTTCGTGGACGTCGCCGCGGCGTTCTTCCTTGAGCTCGACGATCTCGGCCAACGCCGCCTCGGCCGCGCGTACGGTTTCCGCCGCCTTGCGTGCGACCGTCTCGGCATCCGTACGCCGCTTGGCCAGCTCCGCATCGGCCTCGGTGAATCGCGCGACCTCAGCGAGCAGACGTTCTCGTTCGACCCGGGTGCGGGTGTGGTTCTCCAGTCTCGCCCGCGCGGTCTCGGCCCGGGCCCGGACGGAGTCCCTCCGCAGCAGGATCTCGTCGGTGTCCTTCTTCCTGATCCGGAGTTCCTCGACCGACTTCAGGTGCTCGCCGAGCCGGCCGCTGAGGTCCTCCAGATCCAGGGCGAGCCGCTCGGCGCGGCGGATGTCGGCGACCACCTCGTCCATCGCCTTCAGCGCCTGCGCGGCGGTCAGCTCGGCGGTCGCGACCCACTGAGCGGACTTGGCGAACTCACCGGTGGGGCGACCACCTCTGGTCCAGTAACGCAGATACTCGTGCTCCACCGCGGTGACCAGGGGCATGGACGCGCCGTCGACCGGCGTACCGGATTCTGCTGTCACGGCGGTGATCAGCGGCTCGGCGTCGGCCGGAGTCGGCAGCACGAGCGACTGACCCTGGCTGACCATCAACGTCTGCCAGAGCACGGGATCGACGTTCTCGGCGAAGAGCCGCTCGGCCTCGTTGTGCGCCTCGCGCCCCGTCCACGACTGCCGCCGCCCGTCCGGGTCGACGATGGCCAGCTCGGTGGCACGGTTCTTCAGCCAGCGCTTCGTGTAGGTCAGCTCGCGGCCGCCCAGTGTCAGCTCGACCGTCACCTCGGGCGCGACGTCCTGACCGACGGGCTGGATGTCGGCGATCCGCTTGGCCTTGGAGTCGTCGGGCAGTTCGAAGACCAGCGCGAACGCCTCGACCAGGCTGGACTTGCCCACCTCGTTGTCGCCGACCACCACGGTGGTCCCGATCGCCGGCAGGGAAACGGAACGGTCCTTGACGCCACGGAAGTTCCGCAGCGTCAGGCTGTGCAGCCTCATCCCGCGTCCCGCGCCAATCGGTGCATCAACGTCAAGGCCGCACCGGCTCCTTCGTCTCCGCCGGCCAGTGCCTGGCGCAACTCCTCCATCGCGGCCCGCGCGGGACCGCTCAACTGCAACGCGTCCAGATCGGCCGCGTCCGGAGCCGGCCGGACCGTCCAGAACTTCGCCCACCGCTCGACGCTCGCGAACACCTCGTTCTGCGCGTCGACCATCGCGTCGAGCCGGCTCAGCAGCGGCAACGGCAACGACCCGTCGGCCGCGAGCCGGACATAGGTCCGCTCCTTCTCCGGCAGTTCGGCGAACCAGTCCTCCAACGCCGCCAACGACTCCTCGTCGTACAACTCGGCATGATGCTCGACCATGTGCCAGGCGCCGACACGGACCGGCTCGACCTCGATCGCGTCCGCGCCGAGCGTCACCTTGAGCACGTTGCCCGGGTGGGTCTCCTCCGGCGCGGTGACCTCCTGCGTGCCGGAGAACCAGATCCGCTCGGTCACCTCGGTCGTCGAGTGCCGGTCCCCCAGACCGACGTAGTGCAGCCGGCCGTCGGCCACCGCCGCTTCCAGGGCCACCTGATCGATGGTCGGTACGTCGGACATCCCGCCGCTGAGGCTGGTCAGTTGGCCGTGCGCGAGCAGGATCCTCTTGGTGCCTTCCGGGGCCGGGGGCAGCTCGGCATACCCAGGTGCGGCCGGGTCTGCCAGCGGTCGCCGCGAACGCCAGGGCGCACCGACGATCTCGAGGCCCGGAAGGATCTCGATCGGCTTGGAATCGGTGACGACCATGACGTGCGAGGGCGCGTGGCCGGTCCACTGCGCGGAGGTCCAGAGCGAGCCGGGCTCAAGAGCGTCGTGGTTGCCCGGCAACAGCACCACCGGGACCTCGATCCGCTTCAGCGCTTCACAAGCACGCAAGATCGTCTGCCGCTCGACCTGGTTGTGCTCGAACACGTCCCCGGTGACCACGACGAAGGCCGCGCCGGTCTGCTTCGCGACGTCACCGATCCGCATGACGGCATCCAGCCGCGCCTGGGCCCAGCGGGCCTGGCCGTCCGGTCCCAGGAACCGGCGCATCATGCCCAGCTGCCAGTCCGAACTGTGCAGAAACGTGATCGAGTCTTCCATCGCGCTGAGAACGCTAACCCGCCCCACCGACAACCACGCAACCAACACACCCACAACCCCGCTGTTGCCCGCCATCCGAACACCTGAAATCCGGTTGAAGCGCGGCCCGCGGGCCTGTCGACCGTGCCACCTGGTTAGCTGGAGAACGTGCCTGACGACCGACGCCCGTACGCCGTACTGGATATCGACGCGACCTTGTCCGATACGAGCAAGCGGATCCACTTCGTCGAGAAGCGCCCGAAGGACTGGGACTCGTTCTTCGCCCATGCCAAGGACGACGCCGTACTCGACGAGGGCCTGGCCGTGGCCACAACCCTCGCCGAGGGGCACGACATCGTCTACCTGACCGGCAGACCCGAGCGGCTCAGGCGCGACACCGTCAAGTGGTTGAAGGACAACGGCTTCCCCGAGGGCAAGCTGCTGATGCGCGGCAACAACGACCGCCGGCCGTCGGCCGTGATGAAGCTCGCTCGGCTGCGCACCCTCGCCCAGGAGCGCCCGGTCGCAGTACTGGTCGACGACGACGTCAAGGTGTGCCAGGCAGCGGAGAAGGCCGGCTACACCGTGATGCACGCCGACTGGGGCCTCGATGCCGAGACCCAGCCGGCGCTGTCCGCAGCTCAGGAGACCGAGGGGCGCACCTGAGCTGCGGACCTACTTGCTAAGGCCGAAGACAGTAGGGGCTCGAGAGTTTCGGGGAAGTAGGAGGCGACGCGGTGGTCGCCAGCTGCCACCGGTTCCAGCACCGGGCGGGTCGTCGCGCAGACGTCCTGCACCTTGTAGCACTGGGTACTTCTTCACTCCGTTGAGGCGGAGCAGCTCATCGGTGCTCACAGCGCTACCCCCTGCGGACGGCGGCCGAGGTGGCAGGCCGCTTCGTGATAGCCCTCGCCGGGGCGTGGGGTCAGCTCCGGGCGTTCGGTGATGCAGCGCTCTCCGACGCGTTCGGTGTAGGCGCAGCGCGGCTGGAACGGGCAGCCGGTCGTAATCGAACCAGGCGAGGGCGGGCTGCCGGGGATCGTGGTCAGCCGCGGCTTCGGTGGTACGTCGACCCGCGGCGTCGCGCCGAGCAAGCCCAGGCTGTACGGATGGGCCGCGCGATGGAAGAGGTCCCGCACGGTGCCGCACTCGGCCGCGCGTCCGGCGTACATGACCAGCACGTCGTCCGCGACCTCGGCGGCCACACCGAGATCATGCGAGATCAGCACGAGAGCGGTTCCGAACTCGGTCTGGATGTCTTCGAGGAGCCGCATGATCTGGGCCTGCACGGTGACGTCGAGCGCGGTGGTCGGCTCGTCGGCGATCAGCACCGTCGGGTCGTTCACCAGCGCCATGGCTATCACCACGCGCTGGCGCATCCCGCCGGAGAACTCGTGCGGGTAGCTGTTCGCGCGCTGGTCGGCGGACGGGACGCCGACCAGGTCGAGCATCCGGACGGCCCGCTTGTGAGCCTCCTTCTTGGAGACGTCGTGGTGCAACCGGTACGCCTCGGCAACCTGCCAACCCACGGTGTAGTAGGGATTGAGGGCAGAGAGCGCGTCCTGGAAGACCAGCGCGATGTCGTTGCCGCGGACCTTGCGGAGCTCGTCCTTCGACAGCCCGGTCAGCTCGCGACCGCTCAGCAGCACCTCGCCCTTCATTTCGGCGTTTGACGGCAGCAACCCCATCACCGCGGCCGAGCTGACGCTCTTGCCCGAGCCTGACTCGCCAACGATGGCGAGAGTCTTACCGGGGGCAACGGAAAAGTCGATGCCGTCGACGGCAGGCACCAGCCCGCCCTCGGTCCGGAAGGTCACGTGCAGGTCGTGGACCTCGAGCACATCCTTGTCAGTTGTCTGTTCAGGCATGACGCACCCTCGGGTCGAGTACGCCGTGCAGCACATCCACCACCAGATTCGCGAGGATCACCAGAAACGCCGAGAACAAGGTCACACCAACCACCACGGCTACGTCGAGCTGACCGACCGCGTTGATCAGCAGCTCCCCCAGGCCCCGCATGCTGAACACCTTCTCGGTCAGGATCGCGCCGCCCAGCAGGCCGCCGAGATCCAGTCCGAACAGCGTCACGATCGGCACCAGCACGCCACGGAGACCGTGGACGAGAACCACCCGTCTCTCCCCCGCGCCCTTGGCCCGGGCGGTGGTGATGTGATCGCGATTCAGCTCTTCGAGCATCTGAGCCCTGGTCAATCGGATGTACGACGCGGCCGAGAGCGCGGCTAGCACCACCCAGGGAGTGATCAGGTGCCACGCCCAGTCCACCGGGCTCTGCGTGAACGGCACGTACCCGTTGACCGGCACCATGTTGAGCCAGAACCCGAAGACCAGGATCGCGAGCAGCCCCACCAGGAACGAGGGCGCGGCCACTCCGATCAGCGCGAATCCGACGGCGAACCGGTCGAGCGCCTTGCCCCTTCGGAGGGCGGCGCCGACACCGAGCGGGACCCCGACCACGAGCCAGAGGATCGCCGCGCCGATCGCGATCGAGACGGTGATCGGCAGCCGATCGAGGATCAGCGTGGTGACCGGCCTTGCCAGCGGGAAGGAGTACCCGAAGCAGGGGGCGTTGCACTGGACCGCGGCGGTGCCCTCCCCGAAGGTCCTGCCGGCCACGATTCCTTCGAGGAAAGCCAGGTACTGCTGCATCGTGCTCTGGTCCAGTTGCATGAACAGCCGCGCCTGCTCCAGCCGGTCCGGAGTACAGGGCTTGCCGCAGCCGAGGCGAGCCGGGTCTGCCGGCAGTGCGTAGAAGATCAGGTAGACAGCGAGGCTCAGCGCGAGCATCACGAGCCCGGTCGCGAGCAACCGGCGAACCACGAACCACACCATGTCGGGCATCTCAGTTCGCCCTCCGCAGCCGCACGTCGAACCCGTCCCGTACGCCGTCGCCGAGCAGGGTGAATCCCAGCACGGCGAGGAAGAGCATCGCGCCGGGGAACACCAGGAACCACGGGTCCGCACCGGTGTAGACCCACACGATCGAGTCGGAGATCGACCGGCCAAGGTCCGGTGTCGGCGGCGGGACACCCACGCCGAGGAACGACAGCGCGGCTTCGAGTCCGATGAATCCCGGCACGGCCATAGTCGCGACCACGAGCACAGGGCCGAGCAGGTTCGGCAGCAACTCGCGGGCGATCACCTGCCAGCCGCTCGACCCGACCGAACGTGCGGCCTCGACGAACTCCCGCCTCACGAGCGACCTGGCCTGACCACGAATCAACCGCGCAAGCCCGGCCCACCCGAACACACTCAGCACCACGATCAGCAACAACCAGCGCGGGAATCCAGCCGGCACAATGATGCCCAGGGCAATCATGAAGACCAGTTGCGGAAACCCGAAGAGGAAGTCCAGCAGCCGCGACACCACCGCGTCGTACCAGCCGCCGAAGTACGCCGCGCTGATCCCGACGAGCGTCCCGATCACGGTGGTGATCAAAGTGACCACGACCGAGATGAACAACGACGTCCGCAGACCGAGCACCACGATCGCGAACAGGTCCCGCCCGGTCAGCGGCTCAACCCCGAACCAGTGCGCGCCGCTGACCCCACCGATCGCACCTTGCGGCGCATTCCTACGCGCCGGATCGAGCAGACCGATGTTGTAGGTATAGGGGTCCTGACCTTCCAACTTCACGAGCAGCGGCGCCGCTGCGGCGATCACGACCAACGCGATCACCACTACTGCACCAAGCCGGGCACTTCGGTCCCAGCGCACACGATGCAGTGCCTGCCGGGTCGGTGAGACGGTCGTGGTGACCGAGGAACTCACGAGCACTCCTGACAACGATGGACTTGAACCCAGCCGAAAAACGGTAGGCCAGAGTCTCCCACCACCCGGGCCATTCAACCTGTACTCCCGACCCGCTCGGCACCTTGAACCTGAGGCGATGCCCGGATGCAGAGGTACCACACGCCACCCTGCTTCATACTCACCGGGACTCCTCATGGCCCGTCCGCACGGGAGGTCAGTCAGCGGCTTGTGTATATCCGGTTTTTGGCTGGGTTGGGTGTGATGTTTTCCCTTGTGGATAAGGGCAAACGGGATGGTTGCGGGTTTGCTCGGGGTCCCCGGCCGGGCGTAGGGTCGAACACATGTTCGGACGGGATGTGG
>NZ_BAAANE010000014.1:0-37906 GCF_039529635.1 Kribbella alba
AACCGCCAGCGCCACCCAACCCCCCGGCTCGAACCGCCAGCGCCACCCAACCCCCCGGCTCGACCCGCCAGCGCCACCCAACCCCCCGGCTCGAACCGCCAGCGCCGCCCAACCCCCCGGCTCGAACCGCCGATGCCCGCGCGACTTCCCGGACCGACCCGCCGGAGCGCTGTCCACCTCCCGGAACGACCCGCCGGAGCGGAGGCACTACCCGGCTCGACCCGCCGAAATCATGCCGGCCATACGGCGGGTCCAGCCGGGTAGTGAGGAATGGCCGGCGGGTCGGGTGCCGCGGACTGCGTCGAGCATCACGAAGTCGTGGATGATGCCGCCGAGCCGGACCTTGGCGGCCTGGCGGCCAGCCTTCTCACGTAGTCGGCCAGGGGCGGTTGGGCGGCAGCAGGGTGGTCAAGGCGGCGGCCAGGCGGAGGGTGGGGAGGTCGGCGAAGCGGGGGGCGGCTATTTGGAGGCCTATGGGCAGGCCGGTGGTGGAGTAGCCGCAGTTGACGGTGGCGGCGGGATGGGCGGACATGTTGTACGGGACGGTGAAGGCGATGTGTTCGAAGGGCTTGAGCGGGTCGTCGGTCGGGTAGGCGAGTTCTGCGGGGAAGGCCGTGATGGGTGCGACTGGGGACAGGACGAAGTCGTAGGTGGCGAAGGCAGCGTCGACTGCGGCGGCCATGGCGCCCATTTGGGAGAAGCCGTCGAAGACCTCGAAGGCGGTGAGGTCGGTGGCGGTGGAGACCCACCGGCGGATCTCCGGGAGGACCTTGGCGCGGCGGTCTTCGGGGAGGGCGTTGATGTCGGCGGCGGAGCGTACGCGCCAGAAGCGGTCGAGGCCGTCCAGCATCTCGCGGGTGATGATCGGGGCGATCGGTTCGACGATGGCGCCTTCGCTCTCCAGGAGAGCGGCTGCTGAGGAGACGGCTGCCCTGACCTCGCGGTCCACTGGGAGGCCGACGCCTGCATCGAGGAGGAGGCCGATTCGGAGGCCTTCGACTGAGGAGATCTCGTGATAGCTGTCGGCGATGCGCGGCAGGGAGGTTGGGTCGCGGCGGTCGGGGCCGGTCATAACGGAGAGCGCGAGCGCGGCGTCGGCCGGAGTACGGGTGAGGGGGCCGATTGCCCTGCCTGGGAACGGCGTTCCGACGGCGACGCGGCCGTGGGTTGGTTTGAGGCCGACTACTCCGCACCAGCCGGCTGGGAGGCGGATGGAGCCGCCGATGTCTGTGCCGATGTGGATCGGGCCGTAGCCGGCGGCGGCCGCTGCGGCAGCACCCGCGCTCGAGCCGCCCGCAGTACGGGAGAGGTCCCAGGGGTTGCGCGTGAGGTGGTGGAAGGTGGAGACGCCGGACGAGAGCATGCCGTATTCGGGCATCGTGGTCTTGCTGATGATCACCGCGCCTGCCGCGCGGAGGCGTGCTGCGGCCGGGGCGTCTTCAGTGGCAAGGATCAGCTCGGTCGCCGCAGTGCCTTGGGGCACTGGGGTGCCGCGGGTGGCGATGTTCTCTTTGATGGTGATCGGTACGCCGTCCAGCGGGCCCACCGGTTCACCGCGGGACCACCTGTACTCCGACTCGCGGGCTGCGGCGCGTGCCGCAGCGGGGTCGAGCGCATAGGTCGCGCAGAGCTTGGGCTCGAGTGATGCGACGCGGGCCAGGACGGCGTCGATCACCTCCACCGGGGACAGCGAGCCTTGCTTATAACGAGACACGAGGTCGACGGCGGTCAGGTCGGCAAGGCTCTCGGTCATCTTTATAAGCTCCTGACGAGTCAGTTCGGTGGGTCGAAGCGGCCGTCGACGGCGGTCCAGCCTCCATCGACCTGCAGCACGCTGCCTGTGACGAACGAGGAGGCGTCCGACGCTAGGTAGACAACGGCGCCTGCAAGCTCGTCGGGGGTTGCCCAGCGGCCGAGTGCGCTCTTCTTGGCGTAGGCGTCGTACCAAGCTGGATCCGCCTTGATCTGCGCGGTGAGCGGGGTTTCGACGACGCCTGGGGCGATTGCGTTCACGCGTACGCCTTGGGGGCCGAGTTCTGCCGCGGCTGTGCGGAGGAGTTGGACGAGGCCGGCTTTGGTTGCCGCGTACACCGATTGGCCCGGCTCGACAGTGGTCGCGCGGATCGAGCTGAAGCCGATGATGCTGCCCTGTCCCCTGGCTGCCATGCCTTTGCCGAAGGCACGGATGAGGTCGAACGAAGCGCGCAGGTTGAGCGCCACGACCCGGTCGAACTCCTCGCCGTTATAGTCGAGGATCCGCTTTCGCACGTTGGTTGCGGCGGTGAAGACGAGCACGTCTATAACGCCGAGTTCGGCGGCTGCCTTCGTGATCGCTGCTTCGTCCAACACATCCAGCCTGTACGCCGTGAGCTGGTTGCCCCGTGCGGCCGCGTCCTCGTGAGAGAGGTGCTTGCCAGCTGCGGCTGTTTTCTCGGCCGCAGGGAGATCCCGGTCTGCGCAGGTGACACGGGCGCCTTGAGCTGCCAGCCCGAGGGCTGATTCCCGGCCGATGCCGCTGCCCGCTCCGACCACAACGGCGTGCTTCCCGTCCAGGCGGAACAGGCTCGTGTAGTCCCTGCCCGTTGGGTCGTTCACGGTCGGCGCCTCCTCATGAGTGCTTGGGGGTCGGGCGGATGATGGCCATCCGGGTGGTGGTCAGTTCCTCGATGGCGAAGCGGGGGCCCTCGCGGCCGGTGCCGGAGTCCTTGACGCCGCCGTACGGCATGACGTCCGAGCGGAAGCCGGGGACCTCGTTGATCACCACTCCCCCGACGTCGAGCTGGTCGATCGCGGCGAAGGCGGTCTCCAACGACGACGTGAAGACGCTGGCGTGGAGGCCGTAGCGGGATTCGTTCACGGCGCGGAACGCCGTCGCGACGTCGGGGACCGACCGGATCGCGATCACCGGGCCGAAGATCTCCTCGTCCCAGGCGAGTTGCCCGTACGGCACATCGAGCAAAACAGTTGGCCCGAGCGGCTCGCCCGGATTAGCTTCCGTTGGGTAGGCGAGGGTGGCACCGGCGGTCAGGGCTTCGGAGATCCAGTCGTCGACTCGGGCGGTGGAGCGGGAATCGATCAAGGCGGAGACGCGGGTGCGTTCATCGCGCGGATCGCCTACCACGACGGACTCCAACCGCTGGTGGAGCTTGTCCAGGAAAGCTGCGCGGACGGGGTCGACGGCGATGACTCGCTGGACCGAGATGCAGGCCTGGCCCGATGCGTAATAACCACCGCGTACTACGGCGTCGGCCGCGGCGTCCAGGTCGGCGTCCTCGGCTATAACGAGTGCGGAGTTGGAGCCGAGTTCGAGGAGCACCTTCGTCGGTGCCGCGTCTCGGGCGATCTGGTGACCGACTGCGGCTGAGCCGGTGAAGGAGACCACGCCGATTCGACTGTCGGTGGTGAGGGTCGAGCCGACGTCTACTCCCCCGGTGACAAGTTGAACTGCCTCAGCGGGCGCACCGGCCGCGCCGAGAGCTTCGCGCATCAGGTGGACAAGCCAGAGCGTGGCCAAGGGGGTTTGGGGAGCGGGCTTGATGATGACGGGGCAGCCGGCGGCCAAGGCGGGCGCGAGCTTGTGGGACGCGAGGAGCAGCGGGTAGTTGAAGCCGGTGATGCCGATGACGACGCCGATCGGCTTCCGCACCCAGAATCCCATCAAGCCGTCACCGCTCGGCAACAGGTCGAGGGGAACCGTTTCGCCGTGGAGGCGCGCGACTTCCTCTGCGGAAGTCTGCAGCGTGAGCAGAGTTCGGTCGATCTCTACTCGGCAGTCCACGAGCGGTTTGCCCGTCTCCAGTACGAGGAGGTCGACGAACGCGTCGCGCTGTTCGGAAACGGCAGAGAGCGCTCCCTGGAGAGCAGCCCGGCGGACGTGCGAAGGCAACCGCCCGACCTGATCGCGACAGTCGACCGCCACGTCGAGTGCCTGTCGAGCCAGCGCCGCATCCCCGACCGGAGCCTCCGCCACGACCGACCCGTCGTACGGGAAATAGACCGGAGCGGTCGACGGTGCGTCGAGCCAGCCGGCGCCGATCGGAAGGCCTGCTGGATAACGGCTCATCTCGTCGCACCCGAGCAAGAAGCGGCGCGGAGAACAGCGGGATAGGAGGTCATGTCGGGTCCTCCTTGAGTAGGTCAGTTGTGGTTGTGCCGGCCAGGGCTCGGTGGAGCGTGGGGATGGCGGAAACCAGGCGGCGGGTGTACGGGTGCCGGGGGGCGGCGTAGACGTCGCCGGTGTAACCGCTCTCTACGATCTCGCCGGCGTGCATGACGGCGACTCGGTCGCAGACGTGCTTGACCACGGACAGGTCGTGGGAGACGAAGATCAGGGTGAGGTTCAGTTCGTCGACCAGATCTGAGATGAGGTTGAGTACCTGGGCCCGGACAGAAACGTCGAGAGCGCTCACTGGTTCGTCCGCGATCAGGATGCGGGGGCGCGGTGCGAGAGCTCGGGCGATGGAGATGCGTTGCCGTTGGCCGCCGGAGAACTGGTGAGGATAACGATCTCCGGCATCTGCGGACAGGCCGACCGCTTCGAGCAACTCGCGAACGCGCTCTCCCGAAGCTGGATGCCCTTGTACTACGAGGGGTTCGGCGATGATGTCGCGGACTCGCATCCGCGGATCGAGTGAGCTCATCGGGTCCTGGAAGACGAGCTGGAGGTTCTCGCGGAGGAAGCGCAGGCGGCGCTCCGGAAGTCGGGTGATGTCGGTGCCTTCGACAAGTACCCGGCCCGAGGTCGCACGATCCAGGGCCGCGATGATGCGGAGGAGGGTGGACTTGCCGCAGCCGGATTCGCCGACGATGCCGAAGCGTTCGCCTGCACGTACTTCGAGGCTGACTCCGCGCAGAGCATGCACGACCGGCGCCGCTTGCAGCAACGACGTACGAGGTCGTGGGTAGTCGCGCACGACGTTGGTCACCTGGATGACAGGGGCCTGCGCCAGCTGATCGAGCTTGGGATCACGCATCCGATGCCTCCGCTGACGTTGATGGCTCGGTAGGCGCTGCGGGTTCGGCAGTTGAGGAGACCGGTTGGCGGGCTGAAGCGACGACCCTCGGCACAGCGGACCCTCTGTCGTCGGCCGGGTGGTGGCAGGCGAAGCCAGACGAAGCAGTGCCGGTCCAAGGTGGGAGGGTGGCGCAAAGGTCGGTGGCGTGGGCGCAGCGGGTTCGGAAGACGCAGCCGTCGGGGAACTGACCGGCCGGCGGGACGTTGCCGGGGATAGTGGGGAGGCGGCGGTCTGCTGATTCGAGGTCGGATGCAGCGAGCAGGCCTTGGGTGTAGCGGTGGCGGGGGTTGGTGAAGACCTCCTCGACCGGGCCGGACTCGACCACCCGGCCGCCGTACATGACGAGGACCCGTTGGCAGACGGTGGCGACCACGGCGAGGTCGTGAGTGATGAAGAGCAGCGCGGATTCGCGGGCAGTGACGCCCTGCATGATGAGGTCGAGGACCATCGCTTGGACGGTGACATCCAGCGCCGTCGTGGGCTCGTCGCAGATCAAGAGCGCGGGGTCGTTGGCCAAGGCGATTGCCACCACAACTCGTTGCCGTTGGCCACCAGACAGCTGATGCGGATAAGCCCGCGCGACGCCGTCAAGCTGGACTCGGTCGAGGAGCGAGGAAGCAGCGGCTCGGGCAGCACGCCGACCCGAGATCGTGCCGTGGATCAGCATCGCTTCGGCAACCTGGTCACCCACGCGCATGGTCGGGTTCAGAGCCGTCATCGGTTCCTGGAAGACCATCGCCAGGTCACGGCCGCGGACGCGTGACAACCGTCGCTCGGCCGCGCCGATCAGCTCGTGGTCCACACCCGTCAACCGGACCGAGCCGCGCGCGTGCACATCCTCCGGCAGCAACCCCAAGATAGCGAGCGCAGTGAGCGATTTCCCGGATCCTGACTCCCCGATCAGCCCGACCCGCTCCCCCGGCCCGACGGTCAGGTCGACGTCGTGCACCAGGGTCTTGTCGCGCACCGACACCGTCAGCCCTTGCACTGTGAGGACATCGCTCATCGCCGGTCCTCCAGCTTCGGGTCGAACCGGTCGCGCAGGCCGTCACCTAGCAGGTTGAAGCCCAGTACTGCGATGGCGATCGCGACGCCGGGGAACACCGCGAGCCGCGGCGCGCTGAAGAGGAACTCCTGGCTCTCCTGCAGCATCCGCCCCCACGAAGGCGTGGGCGGCGGAGTCCCGTAGCCCAGGAAGGAGAGCGCTGCCTCGGCGAGTACGGCGATCGCGAACGACACCGAGGCCTGGACAGTGATCAGGCTCGTCACGTTCGGCAGCACATGCCGCAACGCGATCGGGAACGGCTGCCGACCGGCCGCACGAGCAGCCAGCACGTACTCGGTCCGCATCACCTGCAAAGCACCACTGCGAATCACCCGCGCAAAGCTCGGCACGGTGGCGATCCCGATCGCGATCATCGCCGTCAACGTGCTCGCACCGAACACCGCGCCGAACATGATTGCCAGCAGCAACGCGGGGAACGCGAGCAGCAGGTCGTTCGCGCGCATGATGATCTCACTCGCCCAACGGCGGCTCATCGCGGCGAGAATCCCCAGCGGTACGCCGATCACGGCAGCAACCCCGACCGCCACCAGGCCGACGAACAACGTGGTCCGCGAGCCGACCATGATCTGGCTCATCAGGTCCCGGCCGAACTTGTCCGTCCCCAGCCAGTGGGACCACGACGGCTTGGCCAACCGACTCGCCGGATCCACGAGCGTCGCGTCGTACGGCGTCCACACGAACGAGACGAGCGCCGTCAAAACGATGAGCAGCACGATGAAGCCGCCCACCACCAGACTCGGATTGAGCCGCCTCATCGCGGACCCACCCGCAGCCGGGGATCCAGGGCGACGTACAGGAGGTCGACGAGGAAGTTGACCACCAGGACGGCGACGACGAGCACCATCACGACATCCTGAACCAGTAAGAGATCGCGGTTCGAGACGCCGTCAAGGAGGAGGCTGCCGAGCCCGGGGATGACGAAGACCCGCTCGACCACGACCGCGCCGATGAGCAGCGTCGCGAGTTGCAGACCGAGAACCGTCACGACAGGAACGGCCGCGTTGCGGATGCCATGCCGCCACAGAGCTGGGAACGGCCGCAAACCCTTCGCGCGAGCGGTCCGCAGGTAGTCCTCCCGCAACACATCTAATACAGCACTGCGGACATAGCGGGTCAGTACTGCGCCCTGCACCAGCCCGAGCGACAACGCCGGAAGGATCAACTGGCGAAGGAACATCCCCGGATCCTCGGCCGGCGGCGTCCACCCGTTCGCGGGCAGCCAGCCCAGCTTCACCGCGAACAGCATGATCAGCAGGATGCCCGCGAGGAACGCCGGCACAGCGACGCCAAGCTGCGAGATCGCAGACAGCGCGAGCCCGGAGATCTTGCGATGCCGTGCAGCCATCACCGTGCCGGCCGGAACAGCGACGACCAGAGCGACGATCATGCCGGTGACAACCAGCCAGAGCGTCACTTGGAAGCGGTCGACGATCTGCGGACCGATAGCGGCTTTCGACACGTACGACGTGCCGAAGTCGCCCCGCAGCAGTCCGCCGAGCCAGTCGCCGTACTGCGTGGCCAGCGGCCGGTCCAACCCGAACTGCTGACGGAGTTGCCGCACCGCCTCGTCGGACGCGTTCACTCCAAGAGCAACTCGGGCGGGATCGCCGGGCAGCACGGCCATGAACCCGAACACCAGCACCGAGCTCACCACAAGGCTGACCAGCAGCACAGCCGAGCGCTCGATCAGGCGGAGGATCATCGGGCTTGTCTCACCTCGGGGTCAGCAGGCTCAAGAACGGCCCAGGCGGGAGAGGTCGAAGGACTCGGCGATCGCGTTGGTCGGCAGGCCGGTGAGGTTCTTGTCCGCGACGATCAGGTTCGGAAGCAGGAAGAGCCAGTCCGCGGCGGCCTGCTCCGAGATGCGCCGGGCCGCCTTCTTCATGTTCGCGACCTGAGCCGCCTCGTCGCCCGCGTCCGCTGCGGCGAGCAGTTGCTGCAGCGTGGGATCGTCGTACCGGGTGTAGTACTTCGGGCTGAAGACAGCGCCGAGGTCGCGCGGTTCGACGTGCGAGATGATCGACATCTCGTAGTCAGCGTTCTTGAAGACCGTGGTCAGCCAGGCGGCCGGGAACTCGAGTTGGTCGATCTTCACCTTCAGCCCGACCTGCTCCAGCTGGCTCTTCACGACCTGGCCGCAAGAGACCGCGTAGGGCAACGTCGGCAGTCGCAACCGCAGCGTCGCGCCCGTCGCACCCGCGGCTTGCAGCATCGACTTGGCCTTAGCCTGATCGTAGGGCGCGATCCCGGTGAGGTCTTCGTACCAGGGGTCGGTCGGCGGAACCATGCTGCCGATCAGCTTGCCGCGACCGGCGAAACACGTGTCCAGCAAGGCCTTGTGGTCGATCGCCATCCGGATCGCCTGCCGGACCCGGAGGTCCTTGAACACAGGCTTCGAGTTGTTGAAGGACAGCACGACCTCGCCGTTGGTCGTCCCCTCGATCACCTGGTACTTGGTGTTGCTGGTGAACTGGCTGAGGGCTTCCGGCGCCTGCACAGTGCCGATCACGTTGATCGTGCCGGTCAGCAGCGCGTTGTTCAGCGCGGTCGGGTCCTTGAAGTACTTCAGCGTGACCTGGTTGAAGAACGGCTTGGTTCCCCAGTAGCCGTCGTTGCGCTGCAGCACGATCGAGTCGCCGCGCTTCCACGAGCCGAACTTGTACGGGCCGGTGCCGACCGGGTTCGTGGCGAGCTTGTCCACGCCGGTCTGGGAGAACATCGCTCCGATCCGGGTGGTCATCCGGAACAACCAGTCGTTGCTCGGCTTGCTCAACGTCACCTGGAGCTGCGCCGGCGAGACCGCCTTGGCCTCCTGTACTACGTCCATGGCCGCCTTGAGCGAGGTGGTCCAGTCCGACTTCACCCGGTTGATGCTGAAGACGGCATCGGCCGCGGTGAACGCGGCACCGTTGGTGAACTTCGCGTTGTCCACCAGCTCGAACGTGTACGTCTTCCGGTCCGGCGAGACGGTCCACGATTTCGCCAGGTCCGGCACGATCTTGCCGGTCTCGTCCTGCTTGACGAGACCCTCGTAGACGTTGGTCAGCAGCGCTTGCGGGATCGCGGCACCGTCAGTGGTGGTGAAGTCGAGGCTGGCCGGCTCGGCGACCAGGCCGATCGACAGCGACTGGCTGGCGCCTGTGGAAGAGCCCGACGACGAGCCGGAGCCCGCCGAGCACGCGGCGACGAGCAGCATCGCGGCTGAACCGGCGAGCGCGACCGCCCGGGTGAGGTACGTGTTCACGCGAGATCCTCCATGCGCCGACTGTTTCGTTCCGCCGATCATGCCCTGCCCACCTGATACCCCGCCCACCGCACCGCCGAAGCCGGCGGATCCGGGCCCACTAACTGGTCGGACCAGTGGACTAGGTAGTAATAGGGCACTAGGTTTGTCCGTACTCAGGGGCCTGTCAAGCGATCAGCCGACCTCAACCACGGGCCCGTAGTACGGGAGGGGGTGCGGGGTGCCGCAGTTCCAGCCGGTGCAGCCGGTGCGCGCGTACGAGCGGATCGTCGAGCAGGTCGAGGAGGCGCTTGCGCGGGGCGACCTCTCCCCCGGCCAGCGACTGCCTAGCGAGCGCGAGCTCGTCACTCAGTTCGCGGTGAGCCGGTCGACTGTTCGCGAGGCGCTGCGGGTGCTCGAGAGCAACGGCGTGGTCCGGTCGCGGCCGGGCGATCCCAAGGGGCCGGAGATTCTGCCGTACTCGCAGAGCGCGCTGCGCAAGCAGATGGTGCGGCTCGCGCGCGTGGACGAGCTGAGTTTGAGCGAGCTGATCGGCTTCCGGATGATCATGGACGGCGCGGCGATCCAGCTCGCGTCGCGGCTGCGGACCGACGAGCAACTCGCCGAGATGGAGCAGACGCTGGTCGCGATGCGCGAGGCGATCGACGTGGACTTCGACGCGTTCAGCGAAGCGGATGTGGCGTTCCACGAGGCGGTGGCGCGGGTCAGCCGGAACTCGCTGATCCAGGTCTGCAACGAGGTGGTCCGGGGCGTCGTACTCGGGCTGATCGCCGACAAGGTCTCGCACGCGACGAACAGCCGAGCGCTGATGCTCGAATCACTGCAGCACCACACCGAGGTGGTCGAGGCGATCCGCGCGGGCGACGGTCACGCGGCCGCCCGGATAGCCCGCCAAAACCTCTACGACTACTACGCCACCTACGTCCCCACCCCCGACCAACCCCACCTCCAAGCCCTCCTCGACGACTGACCCCACCCACGCCCGCCGGCCGCTGGGCCCGGCGGCTGCAGGGCTGCGGCCGGCGCGCACCGCGGCACCCACGGCGGCCGCTGGCGGGTTTCTCGTCCGCTGGCGGCTTACACGGCGCTAGCGGACGAGGAACCCGCTATTGGGGCGCGTCGGTGGTGCGAGCGCTCGATCGCGCGGCGGATCCGGGCGACCAGGTCGACGGGATGCCCAAGATCGGCCCACGTCACCCGCACCACCTCGTAGCCGAGGTCGCGAAGCCTGTCCTCGCGTGCCTTCTCCGCGATCAGCGCATCCGCCCCGCTGCCCGCGTACTTGAGCGCACCATCGAACTCGACGATCACGCCCCAGCGCGCGAGCAGGAAGTCGACCCGCGCCACCAGACAGCCGGCATGGTCCCAGATCTCGGCCTGCAAGACCGGCGCGGGCAAGCCGAGATCGGCCAGTAGCACCCTGAGCCGCGACTCGCCGACCGATTCGGACCGGCCGTCGCCAAAGGTCACGGCTTTCGCAGCCGTCCTGATTCCGGTCCGATGACTGAAGAGCTGCAGCGCGTCTGATAGCTGGTCGGCTGTTGCGATGCCCTGCCGCAGTGCCTTGTCCACGACCGAAACTGCGACCGAGTACGACGTGGAGCGGATCGCCTCAACCACCGATCGTGGACCGGGGGTCATCTGAACGCGATCAACCACGACCGGATCGACCACTGGAGGTCGAGCGGCGTGCTGGCAGACAGCATCGCCGGATCTGCCAGGTCCGGCCAGCCTGGTGACATGGACACGGTTCAGGTCGAGATCGGACACCTCGATCCCATGCAGCAGCAACGCTGATTGATGGCTCACGACAGCGCGGCCGCCGAGCCGGTGGTAGACCGCCCTCGCAGCTCGGACGTGTCGCCAGATCGCTCGCTCCCATGGCGGTCGCGATTCGTCGTCGGATCCCAGTTCTGCATAGGCGCCACGGCACAGCCGCACCCATCTGCCCTCGCGGACGCGCCGCCCGATCTCGTCATCGGTATAGCCGGCCGCCAGCGCGTCCAAGCGGTCGAACCAGCCACCTCGCTTTGCCGCCGTCGCAGCCAGTCTCATGTTCATGCCAGAGAAGATGCCGCAACCGAGCGTCCGACGGGCTTGCCTTTGCCTGCCTGTGGATAAGGCACCGAACACTGTTTCTTCGCCCGCTGGCGGCTTGCAAGGCGCTGGCGGGCGAAGAAGGCGGTAGCGGCTCAGGTGTCGTGTTCGAGGACTCGGACTCGGGGGACCTTGAGGAATTGGCGGGCTCGTTTGGTCCAGTCGGAGCAGACGAAAGCGGCCGCCGTCTCGGGCCACGCGACCACGACGACCTCTTCGCTGTGTGTGCTCGTCACCAGGGTTTTGAGGGCGAGGAGCACCTCGCCGTGGGTGATCGAGACGTTCACCCGGCAGTCGTTCAGACCGCGGAGCCTTCGCGAACTGTGTTCGATCACCGAGGCCAGGTCCTTGGCCGGATCCGCCAGCGCCGTCGCGGTCGTCGTACGGGCTGAGGTCGTCGCCGAGGTCAGGCCCGCGACGTCCGCGAAACTGGAGCCGAGCAGCGCCATCGGGCCGCCGATCCCCTCGGTTGGATGGCTCGAGATGAGCAGGTGGTAGTCCACCACTTCTTCGTGCCTTGCATGCAGGGCGGCCACGCGGCGTGCGTCGCCCTCACTCATCTCCCGCTCGATGAGCACCACCACGTCGTACGTCATCGTGGCTCCCTTCGCCGACACTTCCTTTGTAACCCCAGTCAGTACCCAGCGGAGCAACAAACCGCGACGAAATCACAGGAATGTCAAATCTCTATCAGCGCTCTAACGCGGCACGGCGGCGTGATGACCTGAACTCGGACCACACGGGCGGCGGTGCTGGCGGCCAGCGAAGGTGCCGTCGTGATCGCGCGAGCCGAGCAGGACCTGCAACCCTTTGAGCTGGTCACCTCGGCCCTGCTCGACCAGATTCGCGCCGCGACGGTCCGACTTACTGCATCAGGTCCGGGATCTCGTGGGCGTGGAGCCGACCGCGGTCCTGGACAGCTTGCGCCTGCACCCGACCGGTGGCACGCCTGGTGTCAGCCTTGGCGGTCGAGTCGGTGCCGGTCTTGGCCAGCGGTACGCCGGCTGGGTCCGCCGGGCGGCGGTGGTGCCAATCGGTCAGGGCCTGGTACGCCGCGGCGACCGCGAGCAGGCGGTCCTCCCCGAAGGGCTTGCCGCCGAGGATCGTCCCGATCGGCACACCCTTGGCCGTGAAGCCGATCGGCAACGCGAGCTCGGGTAGTCCGATCGAGTCGAACGGGTTCGGGCTGGTTTGGACCACCACGTCGCACTGTTCGAAAAGGTCATCCAGCACGCGCTGCAGGAGCAGGACCTTCGCTCGTTGGCCAAGCAGGTACTCGTCGGCCCCGAGCAGCGCGCCCTGCAGCCAGCCGGTCACGGAGACCCCGAAGCCGCGAAGGTCGGAACGCAGCATCGGCAGGAAGACCTCGCTGCGCTCGGGCAACCGGACGTTGTTGAAGGCAGCGTTGGTCAGGACGTCCCACTCGTCCGGCAGGGTCACGTTGACGACCTGCAGGTCCTCCACCTGGGCGAGGGCGTTCAGCGCGGCCTGACGTGCCGCGGCGACCTCCGTCGTCCCCGAGGTGTAGCCCGGGATCACGCCGATCCTGGTCCGCCAACGCACCCGCACCTTGCGACCCCGCAGTACAGGTGTGGCGGCGGTGATCAGGTCCGGGACCGGCGGTAGGCCTTGCGTGCGGGGGTCGTTCGGATCTTCGCCTGCCATCGCGGTCAGCATGATCGCCGCGTCCTTGGCGTCCCTGGCCAACGGGCCGGGGTGGTCGCGGGTGTAGCTCAGCGGAACGATGCCGTGCAGCGAGACGCGGCCCATCGTGGGCTTGAGGCCGGTCAGGTTCTGCGCGTTCGACGGCGCGGTGATCGAGCCGCCGGTCTGCGTTCCGACGGCCGAGGTCGCCATCCGGGATGCGACCGCGGTCGCCGAGCCGGAGGACGAACCGCCGGGATCGGTCGACGGATCCGCCGGCGTCCAGGCGTTGACTGTGGTGATCCGCCCATCTGGCGTGGTCGCGCGAGTCGTGGCGAGTGGGCCCATCTGGGTCTTGCCGAGGACGATGCCGCCGGCCGCGGTCAGGCGCTGGACGGCCGTCGCGTCGAAGGGCGGCGCGAACTTCTCGAACAGGTAGGAGTTCGCCGTCGTCGGGATTCCGCGCGTGTAGTAGTTGTCCTTGATCGCCAACGGGATGCCGTGCAGGGCACCGCCGCGGGAACGGCCGAGCGCGCGGGCCCGGGCGAGCGCCTCGTCAGCGAGCACCACGTTGAAGGCTTGGTAGGTGGAGTCGAAGGCGCCGATTCGGTCGAGATACGCCTCCAGCAACTTCTCGGGCCGCAGCTTCCCGGCCTTGATGAGCGTGGCCGCCTCGGCGATGGTCAGCTCACTGACATCGGCGATCGCCTCCGGCCGGACGGGTACGGAGACGTCAGCGGTGGACAGCGTCTGACCCTGCGGACCCGCGTAGGCGACGGCAGGAAGAGCCACGGTGCCGACGGTGGCCGCGGCGGCCAGTGCGCCTACGCGATAGAGGAAGGACCGCCGATCGACGCGGGTGTCCATCGGCTGGTCGGACTCCGCCGTCGAGGTCGCCGGCGTGTTGCCGGTGGCCGACGCCGAGATGTTCGCCGGGGCGCTCACCGTGCCTGCCGCTTGATGTCGATGGAGGGGAAGAGCGAGGGCGGGGAAACCTGTTGGGCCAGGGCGGCCTTGTCAGCGTCCGGGCCGGTGACCGCGAACTGGTAGGCGGCGAGCGGCACGATCGTCGTCCGGACGAAACTGCGCAGGCCGGCCAGTGCTGTGTCGCGGCCCGGGCTGCCGGTCTCCGGATCGGCGGCGGTGCCGGCGGGGAGTTGATCGAGGTCGATGCCGATGGATGCCAGACGCGCGCGGATCATCACGTCCAGCTCCGCGTCGGTGGGTGGGGTGAGGCTCACCAGTACTCCTCAAAGGTCTATGGCGGAAGACTGCAGACCTTTATGTCACGACATGTGTGTCCTCACATTTCGCTGATGTCGCAGCGAAGTTAAGCCGTCGTCAACCGGGCGCGCGCATCTGGTGCCAGAGTGCTGAGGAGGTGAGGAGCGTCGATGAGGTGGACACTGCCCGGGTCGAGCAGGCGCGGGTGAAGGGCGTAGACCTCCGCCCCCGCCTTCGGGTCGATGTCACCGGTGATCACCGCGACGAAATCAGCTCGGCTCGCCGCGTCGAGATCCCAGTAGCGATCGGGCTCCAACCGCGCGGTCAGACGCCGGGCGAAGGCGCCGACCCCTTCGGATTCGCCGCGCAGGTAGCCGACCACCGACCCGTCGGCACACCGCACGACCACCTCACCGGTCCGCGCGGCAGCATGCCAGCAGCAAAGCTCCCAGAGGCTCACGCGATCACCGGCTCCGTGGACCTCCTCGAGGGTTGCGGCCATCAGCGCGACCTGGCCGGCATGACGAGCGAGGCTGTTGCCGAAACCGGCCGCGCGGAGGTTCACGTCGTACCAGCGGAGCTCCTTGTTCTGCAGGTCGATGCCGAACGGCAGCAGCGCCTTCGCCGTCCCGGTCAGCTCGAACCGGTCCTCCACGGCCGCCGGATCGAACAGCTCCGACGGCTCCCGCAGCAGCCCGATGAACCCGCGCTCCAACGCCTCGAACGAAACGTTGGTGAAGCTGAACACGACCGGCAGCACATACCGCCCGCCGACTCTGCGCAACGCTCGCAGATCGAGATCGACGTACTCCGTCGCGCCGCGCGGGCCGCGCCCCGAGGTCAGGTTTCCCGAGTGCACCATCGCGTCCTGGTCGAACCGCAGCCGCGTGGGATCGCACAACCCGACGAACGCCCACTCGTTGTCGAACACCGCCACGGCCAGATCCAGATCGACGCGCTGCCCGGCCGGCTCCACCCAGTGCAGGAACAGCCGGAGCAGGTCGTCATCCCCGATCGGCTGCACGCTCCCCCGGGTCATCCGCCGCAGTGTCGACGACGAACTCCGCTCGGAACCAGGAGCAACCAACCGCGACAACTCCTCATCCAGGAAGGCCCTCCGCACCCTCGGCAAGGCTGTTGCCCGACGCAACAATTCGTTGGTCAGTACGCCGGACAGCGTGGCGGCGAGTTCTGAAGGAAGAGGCTCGCGCTCATCCACGGCGGTCCAGATCCGGGTGGTTCCACCGCGGGGGAAGAACAGGCGCAGGTCCCCCGGCGGTGTCCGGACCTGGCCGAGCGCCGCAGTCAGCACGACCGGCGATACGTCGGACACAGCTGTCGCGAGCGCCTCGACCAACGAGCCGCGCGTGTCAACCGGCAATGCCCGAGCCAGTTGGACGAGTCGGCGGACCAGGTCGCCCGGACGTTGCCGCAGCAGTTCCAGCGCGAGCCCTGGCCGGCCATAGGCGAAGGCGCTCTCGACCCGGCCGGCGAAGGTGCTCAGCACGAGTCGGCCGTCCTCCAGCCTGACCTCGGGGTGACGAGTCGCCTCGCTCAGCACTGCACGACCAGCCGGACTCGAGCTGTCCAGCGTCGTACCGCGGACAACTGCGAAAGCCAGCGCTGCCACGGGATAGGTGGACGCGAACTCGAACGGGTGCAGGTTTTCCCCGATCCGCTTCCAGGCGTGGGCATGCCGCAGCAGGTCCTCGACGAGCGACCCGACCGGCATCCGATTCAGCCGGGCCAGCACCATCCGACGGATCGCGCGCGGCAGGGATCGACGGCGTACGGGAGGAGTGCGCAGGCCGGGATCGGCCTCCATCAGCGCATACAGCAGGCGCAGCGCGTCCGTGGCGGTCTCTACGAGGTCGTCGATCAGCTCAGGGTGGTCCGGCAGCAAAGCGGCGAGGGCCACCGCGCGGGTTTCACGAACGGGGATCACGTCAGGCAGCCAGGAAGGGTCGACCAGAAGTGCCTTGAGATCGGCGCGATCGACGACGGACAGCGGCGCACGGCGTGCCAGCAGGTCCGTGACCATGCTTGCAGCAGCGTCCGCTGGCGCGAGTGTCAGCAACTGCAGGCGCGCAGCGTCCGCCCGGCTGGCAACCTCGTCATTCGAAGGCTCGAGGAACGGGTCGTCGGGATCGAGTTGGCGGAGGCAGATCGGGCAGGCACTGAAGTCGGAGCCGTCCCAGCACGAGCGGCACACCAGGTGCGCACACGGCGAGACCGCCTGCACTGTGCTTGTCTCACCGCACAGCACGCACGGCTGCTCCGGCTCCTGCAGCATGCGCGCAAACATCCTGTCGATATAGAAGGTCTCGGTGTTGCCGGGCACGCTCTCCGGGAATCCGCGGAACAGCGGCACCAGCTCGGCCTTCGTCCCCGACTCGGTGTCGAGCAAGTCGAGCAGAGTCCGGCCGAAGCCCGTCAGCGCGAACGGGCTGAGGCCTGCGCAGTGCCGGTAAAGAGACGCCGACAACAGGAAGCCTCGCTGGATCAGCTCTGCCTGCAACGCAGCCAGCCCAGCCGGCGTCGTCAGGGGATGGCGGAGCCACTGCCAAGCGGAGCGGCGTACGGGCGGGGTGAGGCGGACAGCGTCGACCAACCTCCGGCGGCGCAGCAGCACCGCGGCCAGTGTCTCCGGCATCGAGGTCCTCCCCAGGCGATCCCATTCGGACTGAGATGCCAGGGGCGGAGAGCGAACGCGCTACCTGGCCTGGTGAAGAAGAAGGAAGCACGTCCAAGAGCCGCCCCTGGCAATCAGAACGCTACCGGGGCCCACCGACAGTTTCCGGCGCTCGGCGCACAGAGCAGGTGGGAAGAAAGAAGCCCGGTACCAGGGTCGGGGCCGCCCCGCCCAGACCCCGGTACCAGACGTCTCCAGAGTAGAGCCACCGGACAAGTGGAGAACCTCCGGATCCGCCATTTGGCACTGATGCGCCGAGATCAAACCCTTGATTTTGAACAGACCAGTCCGGACAGTGGATCAGACCAGATCCTCGATCGCGCAGGGGTGGAACACCAGTCCTGCGATGAAGGTCACGTAAAGGGAATCCCTAGTGATCACAGCCAGCAGGTGCAGGCGCACAGATTGTGGCTATGGTCAGTTGCATGGTCGGTGGGGTGATCGAGCGTGCGCGCTGGCGAGATGTGTTCGGACACGCGGAGTTCAGGGCTTTGTTCCTGGCCGGCGTGCTGTCCGTCGCAGGTGACCAGCTTGCCCGGGTGGCCCTGTCCGTGTTGGTTTTCGACCGCACGGAGTCGGCCGGTCTCACCGCGCTCACCTATGCGCTGACCTACGTGCCGGATCTACTCTTCGGTCCCCTGCTGGCGGGTTTCGCCGACCGATATCCGCGGCGCCGCGTGATGATCATCACGGACCTCGCGCGCGCAGTACTGGTCGCCGCGATGGCGATTCAGGCGCTGCCGCTCGTCGTGGTCATCCTGTTGCTCGTGGCGCTGCAGGCCTTCGGCTCACCTTTCAACGCGGCACGGGCTGCGACGCTACCGGTGGTACTACCCGGCGACCACTATGTGCTGGGCAAGGCTGCGAACGACATGGTCGTGCAGTTCAGCCAGGTACTGGGCTTCGGTACGGGCGGCCTGGCCGTGGTTGCAGTAGGCACCTCCGGTGGGCTGCTGCTGGACTCTGTGACCTTCCTACTCTCGGCTGCCCTCATCACCTTTGGCGTACGCAGCCGCCCGGCGCCGACGCCTCACACCGACGAACCACGCCGCAGCTACTTCAAGGATCTGGCCGCAGGAACCTCCCTAGTACTCCGTACGCCGAAGCTGCGCGCGCTGGTGGCTCTCGCGACAGTCGCCGGCTTCTACGTGACAGTGGAAGGCCTGGCTGTTCCCTATGCCGACCAGATCGGCGGCGGCCCCGAGGCGGCGGGTCTGCTGCTCGCGGCGAGCCCGGCTGGAGCGGTTGCAGGCATGTGGCTGATCACCCTCTGGTCACCGGAGCGGCGGATGCGCCTGCTGGGACCGCTGGCACTCGCTGCCTGCGTGCCGCTCGTGTTCTGCGCGCTGAAGCCGGGACTGGCCGTCACAGTGCTGCTCTGGGCACTTTCAGGCATGGCGTCGTCCTACCACTTACCTGCCAGTGCGGCGTTCGTCCAGGCTGTGCCGGACCGTCAGCGAGGTCAGGCGTTCGGGGTGGCGAGCACCGCGCTGAAGAGCAGCCAGGGGCTCGGAATTCTGGCCGCGGGCCTCTTGGCCGAGCCGTTCGGACCGTCGACAGCACTCGCTCTGATGGGCGCCGCGGGGGTTCTCGCGGCGGCTGCGGCGGGCGCTGCCTGGGCACGCGCCCGCCCTATCTCGACCGACTTCTGAAGAATCACGGTACGAAACCTCGAATAGCGGCTGGAATCAGCCCGGCAAAACGTAAGGCGAAGGTAAAGATTTACCTTTCGTCACCAATCGTTACCGCCCTTGACGACACCCGCCACGAGCCAGTCGTTGCCACCGCTGAACCAGTCGTTGCCACCGCCGGTGAACCAGTCGTTACCGCCTGTGAACCAGTCGTTCCCGCCCTGGAACCAGTCGTTCCCGCCGGTGAACCAGTCGTTGCCGGTGGAGGACTTGCGCGCTGCCTTGATCATGATTCTCGACCCTTCTAAGACTGACCATCTGATGGAATGACCCGGCCACCGGGGTGACCTGACGTGAACGGACCGTTACGATGAATGCATAACCGCTCAGGTCTAACAGTGTGAGGCTCATGATGATTCTGATCGGTCGGAGCAGTTGGGTGCCACCCCGGCAATGGAAGCTCTGGTCGTTACCTCGGTCCGCCCTGGGATATGTGCTCGCAATTGATTTGATCGCGGTCACGATAACCACACTTGCGGTGCGCTCGACCTTGTTCGGGCCGAACCCCGGAATCCGTTCCTCGGAGTGGGCCGCGTTCGCCGTGCTGGCAGCCGCCTCGACGCTGCACCTGGAGTCCGCCAGGGGCATCGAGCGACGCCGCGAGATGGCCGCGAACACCTCGCCCCACACGAACCTGAAGTGCTTGTGGGTGTTCGCGAGCCTGCTGCTGCTGCCGCTGTCGCTGGTGATCCCGCTGATCGTCCTGTCGTACCTGTACTCGTGGTTTCGCGTGTACGGCCGGACCATCGCGCACCGGAAGATCTTCTCCACTGCGACTTACGTCCTCGCCAGCGCTGCCTCGGCTGCCGTGCTCCGGGCCGGCGGCCTGCTGACCGAACCGCGCGTTCCGACCGGGTTCTGGTCCCTGCTTGTCGTGCTGGCCGCCGGGGCGACGTGGTGGTTGGTGAACTACGCGCTGGTTATCGGCGCGATCCTGCTGGCCTCCCCGGAGGCGACCGCCCGCGAGGCGCTTGGCGAACTGTCAGACCAACTCGTGGTTTGCGCCGGCCTCGGCCTGGGGATCGCGGTCGCCGCGCTGCAGTCGTCGTACCCGTGGGTCGTGCCGGTGTTGATGGTGACCGTGCTCGCGCTGCACCGCGACCTGCTGCTCCCGCAGTACCAGCGCGCTGCCGGGACGGACGTGAAGACAGGGCTCGCCACCCCGTCGTACTGGGCTAGTGCAGTTCCTGCCGAGCTAGCCCGGGCCGAGTCCCTGCGGAGCACTGTCGGCCTGCTGATGCTCGATCTGGACAGGTTCAAGGAGATCAACGACACCTACGGCCACCCGGCCGGGGACCAGGCGCTGCGTGCCGTCGGCGAGAGCGTCCGCGCCGAGGTGCGCCAGGGAGATCTGGTCGCCCGCGTCGGCGGTGACGAACTGGCAGTGCTGCTGCCCGGAGCATCCGAGGGCGAGGTGCTGGAGGTCGCCGAACGGATCAGAGACCGCCTGACCACGCTGACCGTCTCCGTCCCCACTACGGACGAGCGCAGCGCGATCATCACCGGCATACCGGCATCCTTCGGTGCCGCCGTCTATCCAGATGTCGCGGGGACCATGGACCAACTGGTGCTGGCTGCGGACAACGCACTGCTGACAGCCAAGCGGGGCGGACGGAACAGGATCGTCACCGCCCGCCCGAACCCGCCCGCAGTCAGCGCCGACCAGCCGGTAGGCGACGCCTGAGATCTGACCGCCCGGCGCGGCGGTGATCAGGCGTGATCGCCGTCGAGCAGCTTGTGCAGTTCCGCGGCAGCATTCTTGATGTCCTCATAGTCCTGCTGGGCTGCCCGGACCTCCGCGCTGATCACGCCACAGCGGTGGACGCGGCGGAAATCGCCGTACGGGAACTTGTAGTGGCCTTTGGTCTCGTCGCCCATTTCGTCGTCGAGGCCGAGGTACCACTGGCCGTATTCGTCCCAACCGTGCTCCTTCAGGTACTCGTTCTCCTGGGCTGCTGTGGGCTCGTGCTCGCTCCAGTCATCGCGCTCGTCCATCACGGTCTGGCCTTTTTCGATCAGGCTCTTGGCGTGCTCGAACGCGCGCTTGTTCAGCTTGACGGTCATGTCGACCTCCTCGAGGGTTGACGAGCCGGTTCCCCTGCGGGCACATCAACTAACCCGCAGTAGCGCCTTGCCGACGAGGGTTCGGCCCTCGATCGCCCGGTGCGCTTCGCCGAGCTGCTCGAGCGCGAAGGTGCGGTCGATCGCCGGGATCAAATCGCCGGCCAGGACTCGCGCGATGACGGCGTCACCGCTGAGCGTGACCTCCCTGCTGTCCGCGCGGAGGTCCATGATGCCCTTCACCGTGATGCCACGCCGCTCAGCTTCGGCCGGGTCGTACTCCGCGAAGCCGCCGCTCGGGGCACCGTGCGCGGAGAACCAGCCGCCGTCTTTGACTGTGGTGAACGACGCGGCACCGAGTTTGCCGCCTGCACCATCGAAGACGATGTCGACACCCTGGCCATTGGTTGCCTCTAGCACCGACTTCTCCCAGCCGGGCTCCGAGTAGTCGATCGCGACCTCGGCACCTTGGGCTTTGACGAGGTCGAGCTTCGCCTGGCCGCGAGCGGCGGCGATGACGTGGGCTCCGGCCTTGCGGGCAAGCTGGATGAGCAGCACGCCCATGCCGCCGGCTGCTGCGGTGATCAGCACCTCCTTGTCTTTGAGGTTCGGGGCGAGTTGTTCGAGGAGGAGTGTGGTGAAGCCGTCGCCGTGGACGGCCACTGCGGTCTCGAGGTTCAACTGCTCGGGTAGTGGGATCAGCGAGTCGGCAGGGACTACTGCCTGCTCGGCGTGAGCGCCGAAGCCAGTGACGCGACCGAGGACGGTCCTGCCGATCCATTGGTCGTCCACGCCCTCGCCGACTGAGCGGACCCGGCCGCCTAGCGACCTTCCAGGGATGTAGGGCGGTTCCACCTTGAAGAAGCCGCCGTGCTGGCCCCGCCGGATCGCCGTTTCCACGAAGATGATGTCGGTTACTTGTACGTCGATGACCGCCTCCCCTGCGCCGGCGACCGGCTCCGGCCAGTCCTGGGTTTCGATGACCTCCGGCCCACCGAACTTCGTCACCACTGCTGCTCGCATATCCGTCACTCCATCAAGTCGCTGCCTCTGTCACCCTTGATCCTGCAACCTCAACTTGAGTTCAGGTCAACTACGACCGCGGTTTCTGATAGCAGCGCTGCCGATCTCCCCGACCTTGTCGACACACCTGCTGACGGCGCAGATCCGCCGCTGACCTCACCCGGGCCCGCCTAAGCCTCGTCGTGAAGTTGGCGAACATAGGGCGGGGGGATGCCGGACAGCGGACACAAGCGGGGACCCCGGACAGGATGTGGCACCCTCGGACAGGTCATTTCGTGTCCGCGATCCCCAGATCGTGTCCGCAGTCCCCAGATCGTGTCGGCAGTTCCCAGATGGCGTCGGCAGTCCTGGATCTGACTCGGAGGTCCCGAATCCGGCCGGGCTGGGAGATGTTGCGAGCCACAGGTGCGCGGTCGGCGAGCACACGCCTCTCTCTCAAGGAGCCAGCGGACCGCCAACACTCACCAACCACCCGAAAGCGCACGTCCGGGCGCGCTGCTGAGCGCGGCGAGCCCCTCGCGCAGGAGCTTGGTGAGTGCTGGCGGTCCGCCCCCGCCGCCAACTCGGACCGGCGGGCGCGGTGCGGCGGCGCGGTGCGGTGAGCGTGGTAGTCGGCAGGCGCACCGCAACGATCCGGCGGGCGGTCGGCGAGCACAGGAGCCGCTGGCTCCACGAGCGGGCGACCTGCCGCAGCGGCGCTTCTTCTCAAGCAGCCAGCGGATCGCCAACACTCACCAACCACCCGAAAGCACACGTCCGGGCGCGCTGCTGAGCGCGGCGAGCCCCTCGCGCAGGAGCTTGGTGAGTGCTGGCGGTCCGCCCCCGCCGCCAACTCGGACCGGCGGGCGCGATCGCCGGTGCTGCGGCAGGCGCGATCGGCGGTGGGTGCGGCGACCGCATTAGTCGGCAGGCGCGCCTTAGCGAGCCGTGCGCGGTCGATGGCTGCGCAGGGCTGTCGGCGAGTGAGGCGGTCGGCGGCGGGTGTGTGCTGGTCGGGCGCGGTGCGGGGTCGCCCCGGGCGCGGTGGTCGGGCGCGGTGGTGCGGGAGCGGGAGGTCGCGGGGTGGTGCGGGAGCGGGAGGTCGCGGGGTGGTGCGGGAGCGGGAGGTCGCGGGGTGGTGCGGGAGCGGGAGGTCGCGGGGTGGTGCGGGAGCGGGAGGTCGCGGGGTGGTGCGAGAGCGGGGTTCGCGGGGTGGGCGGTGGTTCGTGGGTGATGGGGTTGTCGGTTGGGGTGGGTACTGTGCGGGGGGTGGTTGAGATGGTGTTCGTGCCGGGTGAGCCGCCTCGGGTGGGGCGGCTGGCGGTGTATGGGGACCTTGGCGGGGTGGGCCTGGTCGCCGACGGGGTGGTGGAGCTGGTTCTGCCTCGCGGCAAGCAGCTGAGGCGAGTCGAGGTCGCGGCCCGGTTGTTGAGTGTTGCGGAGGCGCTGGAATTCCTCGGGAAGCCAGCGGGAGAAGGGGAATCCGCGAGTCACCGGGCCTGGCGGGCGGCGGCGCTGGCTGGGGTGGGGTTGATCGCCAGAGGGCGGTTGGTGCCGGAGAAGAGTCCGAGCGGGTGTGGAGCTTGGCGGGTTGCGCCGCTGGATCCGGCGGACCGGGGCTGGCTGAAGAATCTCGGGGCAGCGATGCCGGCGCATGGTCATGCGGTACCAGTTGAGGGCTCCCGGCCGATCAGGCTGGCCGATCCGGAGCTTCTGGTGCGGGCATTCTGGGATGCGCTCGCAGACACGTTGGTGCGGACGCCCGCGGCCGGGTTCGCAGTACGGGAGAGTGCGGCGGCGTTCGCCGAGGTGGAGCCGCGGGAGCTGACTGGGCCGACTGAGTGGTTGGACGAGACCGCCTTGAGTGAGGAGGCTGGTGCGCGGCTGGTACTGCGGATCGAGCCGCCTGAGGATGACTCGGAGTTCAAGGCGGTCCTCCAGCTGCGGAGTGGGATGGACCCGAGCTTGCTCGTGGATGTGGCGGACGTGTGGAACGCGCCGGCCGCGGTACTGGCTGCGCTTGGGGAGCGGGCGGAGACTGATCTGCTGCTGGCGTTGCGGCGTGGAGCGCGGGTCTGGCCGCCGTTGGGCGCGGCGTTGAAGGATGCGGCGCCGGAGTCGGTCCGGATCGACGATGAAGCGCTGGATGAGCTCGCGGGCGACAGCGCGGCATTGGACGGGGCCGGCATCGAGGTGTTGTGGCCCGCGGAGTTGTTCGCGGGCGAGTTGGCTGTGCGGGGTGCGGCGCAGGCGACGCCGACGCCAGGTGCGGTAACCGGGCCGGGCTTCAGCATGCACGAGCTGCTCGCATTCAAGTGGCGGCCGACGCTGGATGGGCAGGAGCTCACCGAGGCCGAGGTCGCGGCGCTGGCCGAGGCGAAGCGGCCGATGATCCGGATGCGCGGGCGGTGGGTTCGGATCGACCAGGACCTTGTGCGGAAGTTGCGGCACGGCGGATCGCGGAAGTTGACCGGCGCGGAGGCGCTCGGCGCGGCATTGACCGGCATGATCGAGGTGGATGGCGAGCTGGTCGCGTTCGATGCCGGCGGCTCGCTGCAAACGATGGTGGATCGGCTGCGGACTTTCCGAGAACCGGATCCCGGCGTGGAGCCGGCCCGCGGAGAGCCAGGGCTCAGCCTGGAGCCGGTGGGCTTGCGGGCGACTTTGCGTGATTACCAAAGAAGAGGTGTCGCGTGGATGGCGCATCTTGCCGAGCTCGGGCTTGGCGGGTGCCTTGCGGATGACATGGGGCTGGGCAAGACGATTCAGGTGATCGCACTGCATCTCCAGCTCCGGGGGCGCGGGCCGACGCTGGTCGTCTGCCCGTCGACCTTGCTCGGGACCTGGGAGCGGGAGCTGGGCAAGTTCGCGCCGGATGTGCCGACCCGGCGGTACCACGGTGCCGGGCGGTCGTTGAGTGACCTGGCTGCCGATGAGGTGGTGCTGACGACGTACGGCGTGGTGCGTCAGGACCACCGGGTGCTGGGCGAGATCTTCTGGGGTCTGGCGGTTGCCGATGAGGCGCAGCACGCCAAGAACCCCTTGTCGCGAACGGCTCGTGCCTTGAGGACGTTGCCAGCGGCAACCAGACTCGCGCTGACCGGGACGCCGGTGGAGAACCGTCTGTCGGAGCTGTGGTCGATCCTGGACTGGGCTGCGCCCGGTTTGCTCGGCACATTGGACCGGTTCCGCCACGACATCGCAGTACCGGTCGAGCGTTATCACGACGAAGAGGCGACCGCCCGGCTCGCGCGTGTGACTCGGCCGTTCTTGCTGCGTCGGAAGAAGACGGACCCGGGCATCGCGCCGGAGCTCCCGCAGAAGACGGAGAACGACCTCGTCGTACCGCTCACCACCGAGCAGGCCACGCTCTACCAAGCGGTCGCGAAGGAGACGCTGGCCAAGATCGAGGAGGCGGAGGGGATCGCGCGGCGTGGGCTGGTGCTGAGTCTGCTCACCCAGCTGAAGCAGGTGTGCAACCACCCGGCGCAGTTCCTGCACGAGCCCGGTCCACTCCCCCGTCGCTCCGGCAAGCTCGCGGCGCTCGACGAACTGCTCGACGTCATTCTGGCCGAGGGCGAGTCGGTGCTGATCTTCAGCCAGTACGTCGAGATGTGCCGGCTGATCGAGTCCCATCTGGCCGCGCGGCAGGTTCGTACGCTCTTCCTGCACGGTGGGATCGGCGTGCGCAAGCGCGAGCAGCTCGTCGAGCAGTTCCAGGCGGGCGAGGCGCAGGTGTTCCTGCTGTCGTTGAAGGCGGGCGGCGTCGGGTTGACTCTGACCAAGGCGACGCACGTCGTGCACTACGACCGCTGGTGGAATCCCGCGGTTGAGGATCAGGCGACGGATCGCGCGTACCGGATCGGGCAGGATCGGCCAGTGCAAGTGCACCGGCTCGTCACGGAGAACACGCTGGAGGACCGGATCTCCGCGGTCATCGCGGCCAAGCGCGATCTGGCGGACGCGGTCGTGGGGTCGGGCGAGGCCTGGCTGAGCGAGCTCTCCGACACCGAGCTCACCGAGCTGGTCGAGCTGTCCACGACTCCGGCGAAGTCCGGGGCTGCCAGTGCGTACAACCCTTCTGCTGTTGGGCGGACAGCATGAACGAACGTACTCCGTGGCAGGGCTGGCGGCGTTCTTCGGAGGAGAGCGCGGGACTGCCGACGGCCAAGGGACCCGGGAGTCGCCGGCCGTTCGGGTTGACCTGGTGGGGCAAGGCCTGGGTGGATGCGCTGGAGCACCGCGCGCGGCTGGATCCGAACCGCCTCGGTCGCGGGCGTTCGTATGCGCGCCGCGGCAGCGTCCTCGACCTGCGGGTGGATCCCGGCGTCGTGAGCGCAACCGTTCAGGGCAGCCGGGTGACTCCGTATGAGGTGACCGTGCGGATCCGCGCATTCTCGGGGGACGAGTGGGACGCTGTGCTCGCCGTGGTGTCCGCACAGATCGGACGGGTCGCCGCGCTGCTGGATGGGGAGCTTCCGCCCGAGGTCGTGGATGATGCGCAGGCAGCGGGGCTCGAGTTGTTGCCGGCCGCGGGTGAGGTGAAGACCGCCTGCAACTGTCCGGATTTCGCCGTGCCTTGTAAGCATTCGGCGGCGGTGTGCTTCTTGATCGCGGATGCGCTGGACGAGGATCCATTCGTGTTGCTGCTGCTGCGCGGGCGACGGCGGGATGAGCTGATGTCTGCCCTGCGTTCTCGCCGGTCGGCTGGTGGGGATGTGCGCGCGGTCAAGGCTCGGCCGGTCGGAGTACTGGCGAAGGCTGCTTTCTCAAAGGAGCCGAGACCAGTGCCGTTGCCGCCGAAGCCGTTGGGGCAGCCGGGGGTGGCATCGGCCGTGTTGATGTTGGATCCGCCGCGGCAGTCAGGCGTGGACGGTCGCGAACTGGTGGCGCTGGCGACGGACGCGGCTCGGCGGGCGTGGGAACTCGCGTCGGGTGATGGAGATGGCGGGCTGGGGTTGAGTCAGGACGAGGATTTGGCGCGCCGGGGCGCGGGGCTGCTCGGGACGTCGGGGCTGGCGGATCTGGCGCACCGCGCCGGCGTACCGGCGCGGCAGCTGACAAGTTGGGCGATCGCCTGGCGCGAAGGCGGTGCGGGTGGGTTCGCCGTCGCCGTCTCCGACCCTGTCGAGGTCGACGCCGCAGCATTGTCGGAGGGTCGCGACGCGCTACTTGCGAGCTCGGCGGGCGCAGTTGTGACGATTGAGGGGAATTGGGTTGCCGCCGATCGGCAGCAGTTGAGGCTAGGGAGTGACGGGCTCTGGTATCTGTTCAGCAAGCAGTTCAACGACTGGGTGCTGAGCGGGCCGGGCGCCGCCGATCCTGTGGAACTGCTTGGCTCTTGAGCCGACGAAGGCTACGCCGCGAACTCAGGCCGTGAAGTGCACACCTGAGAAGCGGGTGCGCCACTCCGTTACCCGGGCCGCACCGCACGCCGGCCAAGCAAGAGCGAACGGTAGCCGGGGCAGCAAGGCTGCGGGTGGACTGTTGCGGTGCAATGCTGAGAATCCGAAACGGGAGGTCGCGATGGGGTTCTACGCAGAGCGGGTCGTGCCGCGGATAGTCAACATCGCGTGTGGAACCAAGTCGGTCGAATTGCTACGACGCCGGGTCTGCCAGGGTCTCAAGGGTGAAGTCGTCGAGATCGGGTTCGGTTCGGGTCACAACGTTCCCCTCTACCCGGCGGTCGTCAGCGCCGTGTCCGCCGTAGAGCCTTCGGATCTCGGCTGGAAGCTGGCCGGCGACCGCGTCGCGGCAACCAGCATCCCGGTGCAGCGAGCAGGTCTGGACGGGCAGGCCTTGCCCTTCGAGGACAGCAGCTTCGACGCCGCATTGTCCACCTGGACGCTCTGCACCATCCCCGATGCCGATGCGGCCCTCCGCGAGCTCCGCCGCGTCCTCAAGCCCGGTGGGACCCTGCACTTCCTCGAGCACGGGCTGGCGCCGGAGGAGGACGAAAACGTACGCCGCTGGCAACGACGCTTGGACCCGCTGGAGAAAAGACTCTTCGCGGGTTGTCACCTCACCAGGCCGATCGTCGACCTGGTGACAACCGCAGGCTTCACCGTGACCGAACTGGACGTCTTCTACGACGGCGCACCGAAACCGATGGTCGCCATCTCCCTCGGCACCGCGGTATCTCCCTGACCGCTGGAGTTCGGGCCGTCAGTGGCGAGTGAGGTTGGTCAGGACTTCCAGTTGCTCGATCAGGTGGGCGGCGATCTTGGCGTGGCCCTCGGTGGAGGGGTGGAGGCCGTCGGTGCAGTCGTCGGGGGTGATCCAGCCTTCGGTGTCGACGAACCAGATCGCCTCGTCGTCGGCGGCCTTCACGGCGGCCTCGATGGTGGCCGCGTGCTTACCGCTGAAGGGGCTCAGGGCAACTATTTTGCTGGTCGGGTACGCCGAACGCACGCGGCTGAGGTAGTCGCCGTACTGCTCGACGCTCAGGGTCTCGTCGTTCACGCCGAGGTTGAGCACGACGACCTGCGGGTCCTCGACCCGTCCGGCAGGCGAGCCGGCGAAGTTCCACCCGAACGAGTCGAGCCCAGGTGGGACCTCACCGTTACCGGGGCGGGCGACTCCCTGGCGGCCGAAACCGACCTGGTACGCCGTGGCGCCGAGAGCGCGGGCGGTCAGGTAGGCGAAGGACTTCGTGCCGTCGGCGCCGGCTGATTCCGGTTCGGCGCTGAGCGCGCGGACTCCCTGGGTGATGGAGTCGCCGTAGAACTCCAGCCGCGGCCCGTTCGGGCGGCCGCTCAGCCGGAGCCGGGTCGAGGAGTCGAGCACGAGGCCGGCGAAGGCAACCGCGCAGTCGAACGGCGGGTTCCACCGGTTCGCGAACTCGTTGACGTCCTTCACCACGATCTCGACCCGGTGCTGTCCGGGTTCCGCGGCGAGCTCCATCACCGGCTGCTCGACCACGTGCAGCCGAGGCTCACCGTCGTCCACCGTGAGCCACAGGTGTGGCGGCACGGTCAGCCCCTCGGTGTCGAACAACACCTGCACCCGGCCGCCGCTGAAGGTGAAGGTGATCCGCGACCCGGAGTTCACGGTGGTCGCGAGACCGGGCTGGAGGCCCCACTGCCCCTCGAGGACGATGCGGGGGTCGGCAGGTGCGACCACCTCGCCTGGTGCGAACTCGTTCACGGCAGACTCCCTCGACTCACGGCAACCCGACCTATTCTGCGTCACCAGCCGTCCTTGTGCGCTCTCGCCTCGAAGAGCAGGATCCCGGCCGACAGCGCGACGTTGAGCGAATCGGCCTGGCCGAGCATCGGGATCGACACCGCGCCGAAGCCCTCCTGATGCCAACGGCTGGACAACCCGCCGCCCTCCGAGCCGACCACGAACGCCGTCGGACGACCCTGGTACGCCGGTACGCGGTAGCTGCCGGCTGCCCCGGGATCGGCGAGGTGCACCTCGAACCCGTGCCGGCGCAACCACCCGGCCGCATCCGCGACATCGTCGAACTCGAGCACCGGTGTGGTCAGCACCATCCCCCGGCTCGCGGCGTACACGGAAGGGTGGTTGAGGCGCGCGCGGCGGCTGGTCAGCACAAGGCAGTCCGCCCGGGCGGCGTCGACCGTACGGATCAGTGTGCCGAGGTTGCCCGCATACTCGACCCCGTCGGCGACGAGCACCAGGGATGACTCGTCGAAGCGGAACTCGCCGGGATGCCAGACCGGCAGCTCGGCGAGCGAGATGAGCCCGTCCGGCCGGGTTCGGCGACTCAGCCGGGCGAGCAGTTTCTCCGAGATCCGGTAGACCTCGCGGGCCCGCGATGCCACCCGCGCGGCGCGTTCCGCAGTACGGTCGGCTGCTTCGGGGCAGTAGAAGAAGGCATGGATGACCGTGCGGCTGTCGAGGAGCTGGCTGTGTTCCCAGCTGCCCTCGACCATGATCCGGCCGGGTGCGGAATCCTTGCGGACGGCAAGCAGTTCGCGGATCCGCGGATGTTGTGGACCAGCCATCAGGCCATCTAGACGTGCCTGATCAGAGGTCGGTGCCATGGATGAGCTCCGAGGTCGAGAGAACGGTCGAGCGCGCCGGGGACGACCCTGTGGCCGTCCGCACCGGCTGGGCGATGAATCGGTGGCGCGGTCCTGGAAACGCGCTAGCCGAGCGTTCTCTCCATGCTTCGGATGGTAGGCAGCGCCTAGTGCTGCGTCACCTGATTTTCCCGCCGCAGCCGGACCGGCCGGCTGGCGACCAACTCGAGTTTGTCGCTGAGCTGACCCGTTTATTAGCCGCCGAGAGGTGAACTGAAGGGGCCAACGAACCAGATAAGGAGACGGCAACCATGAACAGTCTCGTCAAGCGTGACCGCAGCACGTTCGCGGACCTGGTCGACTGGCTGGAATCCGAGTTTCCCACCATCCCGTCGGTCCGCCAGTTCGCGGGTCTGCAGATGATGCGGGTCGAGGACTTCCAGGACGGGAACGAGTACGTGGTGCGAGCCGAACTGCCGGGGATCGATCCGGACAAGGACATCGACATCCAGCTCCTGGACGGCGTACTGACCATCAAGGCGGAGCGGCGGGAGGAGAACAAGGACGCCAACCGCTCCGAGTTCCGCTACGGCTCCTTCTCCCGCAGCCTCACCCTGCCGTCCGGGGCGGACGAGAACAACGTCAGGGCGACGTACAAGGACGGGATCCTCGAGATCCGGGTTCCGCTGAAGGAGGAACAGCACCCGGAGCCGCGGCGCATCAACGTCGCCAAGGACTGACCGCTGAGGCGTGACCGGGTTCAGCGCCCGGTCACGCCGGCGCTCAGCCTGCAGCGCTCAGCCGACAGCCAGGTGCAGCAGGCGGACCACCTCACGGTCGCTGGTCTGGCTGAAGTCGCGATACCACTCGCCCACGCTGCTCAACCGGCTCGGCGTGTGCAGGCAGACGATCTCGTCGGCTGCCGCACCCGCCCGGCTCAGCCCGTTCTCCGATCCGACCGGTACTGCGACGACGACCCAGGCTGCCGCCCCGGCCCGAGCCACCTCACAGGCGGCGGCCATGGTCGATCCGGTGGCGATCCCGTCATCGACCAGTATCACGGTCCGCCCGTTGAGCGCGACCGGCTCACGGTCGCCGCGGAAACGAAGTGCCCGCGCCTCGACCTCGGCGGACTCGCGCCGCTCCACCTCGGCCAGATCCTCCAGCGGAAGACCCGTGGCCCGCAGCAGTTGCTCGTTGATCACCCGGACCCCACCTTCGCCGACGGCGCCGAGGCCCAGCTCCGGCTGGTAAGGCAACCCGAGTTTGCGGACGATGATCACGTCCAGCGGCGCATCCAGGTGCCGAGCCACGACGGCCGCGACCGGGACGCCGCCCCGCGGCAGACCCAGCACGACCACCTCATCGGCGCGCACCGATTCCAGCGCCATCCCCAGCCGGCGTCCCGCCTCCGCTCGATCCGCGAACATCTCCGGCCCTTCCTCCGACGATCCCCTTCTCCCCAGTGGAGTCCGGTCACGGCGACCTGACAAGACCGAAGCCCGGGTGGAACTCCGGCGTGCGGTTGTCCACAGGCGGAGCGTCCCTCGGTTTTCGGTCTGTCCGTGGGTGTCGATAAAGTCCGACTTCTGGTTGCCGTCCGCTTAGGCTGACGGGTCGGCTGCCGCACGGGAGGAGGATCGATGGACGCGACGTTGCTGGATGCCGAGGCCGAAGCGGCCGTACTGCGGGTCTACCGGCAGGTGTTCGCCGTGCTCGCCCGCGAGGCCGGCGCGATGATCGTCGATCCCGAGCTGCTGGAGGTCGACCAGGCGATCCTGGACGCGTTCGCCGAAGCGGGCAGTGACGGGCTCACCGTCGAGCAGGCCTCGCTGGCCTGCCGGGGATATCCGCACGACGTGATCGTCCGCCGGTTCGAGGTGCTCCGCCAGTATGGCGCGATCACCAAGCTCGTGGACCGCCCGAACGAGCTGCGCCACCGGGCCGCCTTCGCGCCGTACGTGATGTTGATGTTCCTCAAGCGGATGTCGGTCCAGGGTGGCCAGGCCGAGCTGCACCAGCTGCTGACGCTCGAGGCGCACAGCGTCAGCGACCCGCGCGCGACCGAGGACCAGGGGCAGGCGTCGATCGAGCGGCTGACCAAGGTCTTCCGCCTGCTCGGCAACGAGCTCGCGATCCTGGTGTCGACCAGCACGACCGCGCAGCTGCGGGAGAACGCGCAGCTCGCCTGGGGCAATGAGCGCCTGATCGAGCAAGCCGAGAAGGTGCATAGGATCGTCCTGGAGCGCTGGCCGTCGCTCCACCGCGCGTGCACTGCGCTACGGATGTCACTCGCCGCGTATGCCGATGCCGTGCAACTCGCCGCAGGCCGCCTGGTCGAACGAGCCGGTACTACGCGCGCGCTCGGGTTGCTGCCGATCGAGACCTGGCTGACGTTCACCCGGAGCAGCGAGACCGAGGTGCTCGCGGGCGTGCTCGACGGGTTGCTCTTCGACGCGGCCGCGCCGGACTTCTCCCCCGAGGGAATGCTGGAGGCGGTGGAGTCGGGGCGTCGTACCGGTACTGCGCGGATGGCGCCGCCGCGGCCCTCCGCTGAGGTGGACGCACCGGAGTCGGCGGCAGCGACGGATCGAGAAGACCTGCGTGCCGCGGCCGAGCGGATTCTGGCCGGGCGCGAGAGCGTCAGCATCGTCGACGTGGTGGACGACGCGGGTGACTGGATCACCGCGCGTCGGGTGCTCGCCGAGTTGACCGCTGCCCATCTGCAGGACGAGCTGGACTATGAGCTGGTCTGGGCTGACGGGATGCGGATCGACCCGTCGGCCGGGACCCCCTGGGCGACCGAGGGCTCGTTCCGGCGGGTGAAGCGATGACTTCTTCGCCTGAGGTTGAGAGCGGGCGTAGTTACAACGCGTTGTGGTGGGCGAAGGTGCAGTCGGCCGGACCACTGCAGGTCTCGCCCGACACTCCCGCGGTTGCCGGGCTGACGCGGGCGGTGGAGCCCGACGGGGCGACTGTGTGGATGTTGCCGACGCTGCCGGCTGGTGCCGGGCATGCGGTGCTGGATGAGCTCGGGACTCCCCCGGTTGCCGTGGAGCAGCCTAACGAGACAGTCCGGGTGCTGGCGATCTGCGTGACGTGTTGCTGGCCGGATCGGAGCGGAAGTGCTTGGCCCGGGGTGGTGGGCACGCTCGCGCAGGTCAAGGCCGTGTACGCCGGGATGCGGGGGCGGCCGGAGCAGTCGAGTGACCTCACGCTGATCATCGGCAGCTTGCGCCGGTTGCACGCGACCAGTTGGTTGCTGTGGGACGAGAAGGCTGGAGAGGTGCGCCTCGGTCCGCGCGTGATCGCCTGGGGCCCGAACCAACTCGCCGGCCTCCGCGAGGTCTGCCGCATTCTGCCCGACCCACCCGATCGGGGTGAAGGATGACTGAGCAGCATGCGTTGTTCGATCCGTTGTTGGAGGACTTGAGCGATCGCAGCCGGGACGAGGTGCTGGCGGCCTTCAGCGCGGTGCAGTACGCGGCGCATCCGGTGGCCGAGGTGCAGTTGGCCGGGTTGCGGGACGTGACGCTGCGGCGGCAGGTGCAGAAGATGCTGAAGCTGATCGGGCGGACGCTCGTCCACGTCGACGGCACGCATTGGACCGCCGGCTATGCCGACGACGTCGCCGAAACCCTGGCTGCACAGGGATGGCAGCCTCTGTCCGTCGTCGACCGCGCGGTGCTGGTGCTCGTGCTGGTGCACTCGGTCGCGATCCCGCGCAGCGAAGGAATCCTGACCGGCGACAGCTGGAAGTCCGCGCGCCCGACCACGGTCGACGAGCTGCGGACGACCAAGATCAGCAGCGAGGAGCGTCGGCTGTCTCTGCAGCGACTCCGTGCCGCCGGACTGATCCAGCTGTCCGGCGACCACTCGGGCGGGCCGAGCTACATCCCGGGCCCGCAACTGCAACGACTCACCCCAGCGGCCCGGGGGCGACTGCAGGATCAGCTGATCCTCGCGGCCGCACCGGCGAGCCCGATCGCGGAGGCCATCCGCGCGCGCAAAGGCGTCACCACTGAAGAAGGAGCGGCATGAGCAGTTCCGTTGAGGACGGACCGTACGACATCCTCGGCTCGAAGGTGCTGCTCGGCGTCCAGGTCGTCGACCTGTCCCGGTTGTCGACCCACCCGATCCCAATGGTCGGGCAGGGCCTCGTCACGGTCGCGGGACAAGGCCCGGTGGACTCGAACGGTGCCGGTAAGTCTTCGTGGATCGCCGCGCTATCGCTGCTCCACGCCGACGACCAGTGGCGGTTGACCAGCGGTGCGCCCGGGGCGGCCGAACTGCTCTTCACCGCGGAGGCCGCGGGCCAGGAAGGGAACTGGTCGAACGTCGATCGCGGCTACATCATCGGCGTCTTCTCCGACCCCGACCTGACGGATCTCGCGGAGATCGAGGCCGCGGCGATCACCGTCTGGATCCGGATCAACCGCAAAGCGTCGTACCTGGATCTGCGCTGGAAGAACGGCCTGCACGTGCCCTTCGGCGCGACCGAGGCCGAACGCGCGGCAGGCGCCGACGCGTTGTGGGCGGCGCTCCCGCATTCCAACGGCCGCACCGACTTCCACGCGAACAAGCTCTCCACCGTCCTGTACGGCGGGCAGGTCCGGTGCGTGTCGTTCCTCTCGACGTCGGTGCGGTCTTCGCCGACAGCCAACCTGCTGGCCGAGCCGCTCAACGAGCTGGGTCCGGCGCGGATCTTCAACGCGATCGCGACCCTGACCGGCCTGGACCACGAGCTCGAGCAGGAACAGGCACACCGCTCGGCCGAGCACACCCAGCGCGAGGCGACCAAGCAGGCGACGGGCGATCTGCAGCGCTGGGAGCAGGAGATGGCCACCGTCGAGGCGGGCATCCTCCAACGTGCTGCTGCTCGGGAGGCCCTGACTGCCGCGCGCGAGTCGTGGCAGGCGCGGTGTGCGCGGCACCTCGTCGACGGGGACGCGCGAAACAGCGAGATCGTGCACGAGTTGGCTGAGCTCGACCACCGGGTCGCCGAGCAGGAGGCTCGCCGCGAAGCGGTGGACAGCGAGATCGAGGCGTTCGGCAGCGAGGAGAACCTGCTGCGCGATGTCCAGCTGACCCGGCAGGAGCGGGACAAGCTGGACGCCCGCGACCGCGAGCTGGACCTCGCCCAACGTTCCGTGCGGGAGCAGCTCGAACGGCTCGGCCAGGAGCACCGCCGGCTCGTGGAGGCCGGTCGTTCCGCCGATGGGCGTGATCTGGACGCGGCCGTGGCCGAGCAGGACGAGGCTCGCGCGGCGCTGGAGGAGCACATCGGGCGGGTTCACGCGGCGCGTACCGCGGTCGATCATGCGTCCGCCTTGCTGCGCGAAGCCGAGAGCGGTCAGACCGTCTCTGCTCCCCAGCAGCAGGTGCTCGAGAACGCGGCGATCGCCTGCGGTGCGCTGACGGATATCACCCAGCTCGGTGAAGCGGATCGCGCCGAGTGGGAGCCGCGGCTGGCGCCATACCGCGAAGCTGTCGTGGTTGATGCGGAAGATGGCGCGTTAGCCGCCTCTGCTCTTGCCGACGCCGGCTATCCGGGGTTCTTGCTCGTCCTCGCAAATCGTCCGGGCAGCGCCTTTCGCAGTGGACCTTCGTCTGCGGATCAGCGGTTCAAGCTGGACGCCTTCTTCGTGGCACTTGCTGCGCGGGCCGCGAAGGAGGTCATCGACGAGGCCGCCGGTGTGGTAGCCGTCGGCCAGTTCGAGGAGGCGATCACCGGGCGGACCGCTCGGATCGAGGCCGCTCGGCGTCGGCTCGAGGCAGCCGTCGAGGCACGCTCGGCCGCATCTGCCGCTTTGGATCAGGCTCGTGCCCGCGTGGACCAGGCTGGGCGTCGTACTGCGGCCGCCCGCGCGCTGGGGACTGCTGCCGACGTACAGGAGCAGATCCTCGCGCTCCGCGAGGCGAACGACCGCCACGAGAACGACCGCGACGCCCTGGCTCCTCAGTTGCAGGCGGCAAAAGAATCGGCGGAGGCCGCGGCTGGTCAGCAGTTGGTCCGGGACGAGCGCCTGAAAAATCTCGAAGCGACCCGGCGGGACCACGACCGCATCCTCGACGATCTCGCCGGCCGGCGGCTGGTCCTGCTGGATGAGCAGACCTCGCTCGACCTGGTCACCCGGTCCACCGCCTGGGGTGCTTCGGCGGCCGAGGCTTCGGAGTTCCTCGTCGGGCTGGCGGATGACGCCCAGCGGCGTACGACTGGCGACTGGAACCATCAGGCCTGCACCCAACTCGACGACGTCGTCCGGCGTTGCTTCCCGAACGCACGCTCCCGGGAGGAGATCCCGTCGGAGTTGTGGGAGATCTTGAACGGCCCTGACGGCTGGTCCAACGGGACGCTCGGGGCGCGGGTCGCGCTGGTGCCGGCGTTGCAGCGGACACTCGCGAGCCACCTTGCGCAGCACGAGTCCTTCGACAGCCTCCAGCAACAGCAGATCGCCAGCCAGCGCGCTGAGCGGAACGCAGCCCTGGAGCGCGCCCGCGAGGGACTCGGCGAGGCCGAGAGCACCGCCCGCGCCCACCGTGCGTCCCTCGCCGACGGCATCAAGTCACGACTCCGGCTCGTCTCCGCCGAATTCGACCGTCTCGACCAGCAGTACGGCGGGTACGGGGCCAAGCTGGAATACCCCGAGCCCGACCCGCCGGCCGAGCCCGACAAGCCGTGGCGTTGGACCGTGACACCCAAGTGGCGGCGCTCCGAGGGCGGTCCGTTCTCAGCGTTCAACGTGAAAGGCAACACCGCCCAGATGGACGAGAAGGCAGTCAAGCTGGTCTGCGCCGCCGCCCTGGCGGGTGGAAGCGACAGGCCGCTGCTGCTGATCCTCGACGAGCTCGGGCGGAACCTGGGCTCCCAGCACCGGCGCGAAGCAGTCGCCTTGTTCGAGCAGATCGGACGGGACCGCAACATCACGGTGATCGGCGCCCTGCAGGACGACATGGAGCGCTACGCCCTGGCGTCGTCCCGCCTCTACGTGAAGCTGCGCCGCAGCTCCGACACGATGGCGTACAACCAGGCCCCCGTGGTCAAGGGCAACGACGAGTACGCAGCCCGGGTGGAACTCCTCCGCACCTGGCTCGAGTCCTACCGAGGCCCCCGACCCACCCTCGACCTGACAACCCACCTCGACGACACCCTCCCCACCTCGGAGAACGCCGCGCCGGCCGGGAAGGCGCGGTGAGGGGCCGGTCGTGAGGGTCGGTGGGGACGGGTTTTGGCTGGGATGCTGCGGAAATCGGACCCCGGTGGTTGGGTCCGACCTATGGCTCGTTCACACTGGAGTGGTGACGTGTCCTCAGGTCGGTTCGGATCGTTCACGCGGAGTAGGCGGAGCCCTGGCCAACCCCTCACAGATCGGCGTACCGTCCGTGGGACAGGTCCAGCCGGTAGTTGATCGGAGGGCGTGAGATGGCATCTTGGCTGCTGCGCGCCCAGTGGACTCACCGGGACGAATCCATCGAGCACCGCGCATTGCGGGTACTGCGCACGCTGACCGCCGTCGCGGTCGCCTTCCCGGACGTTCACGCCTGGACCCAGGACGAGCGCTGGGGCTACCACGTGCTCGAGGCCGACGCGACGACGCCGCTCCAGGAAATGGTGGAAGCGACCACCAAGGTCTTGTCGAACGGCTCGAGTACGACGCGGCTTCATCTTCAGAGCACCGGGGAACTCCCGTGGTTGTTCGACCTCTCCATGGCCGGCACCCTCACCACGGCGTCCGATCAGCTGACCTTGCACTGGAGTGATGACGAGGCGCTGGTCGAGTCCGAGCGCTTCGCCCAGGTACTGCGAGCCGTCGTGACGATCTGGGAGCCCGAATGGGCCAGCATCGCCGACACCGAGCTCGCCGCGGCCGCCGGCGTCTTCCGCCGCGGGATTCCGACGATGGGCTGGCTCACGTACGTCCGCGGCCTGGTGGCCGGTGCCCCTGGCATCGACATCAACCTCACCCCGTTCGAACGAGGCACGCTTCTACAGGCCCCGGTCGCGCCGGCAGACCTGACGCCCGTGCACATCTGCGCCGCGGCAGCCCTGGTCGGCATAGCCCCCGAGACTGCCTGACCAGCCCTACGTGCTGGGAAAATGAGCTGGGAAAACTAGTGCCACAAATGTTAAGGGCCACCCGTGTGGGTGGCCCTTAACAGTGTGAATGTCCGGCGACGTCCT
>NZ_BAAANE010000015.1:0-189278 GCF_039529635.1 Kribbella alba
CAACTGTAGACGGGGCCGCCGACAGTTTCTGTGCCGAGAACCCGTTATAGATAAGGGATTCCGTGATTGACCAAAACCCGCCAAGTTGTCCACAGCAACCGTAGACCTGTGGACGCAAGGGTGCCGTATCGGGCCCAGTTGTCCACAGAAACTGGCTCCCCCGAGCGCTAGTACGACAGCCGTAGTTCGTGATGATGCCTTTCGGCAGGGGTCGCGGAGGGCTGGGTGGGTGCGGCCCTGACCAAGAGTGGGGACCTGGGACAGGTAGTCGGGGCCTTGAACACGTTATTTCGTGTCCGCGGTCCCTGTTTGGTGTTCAAGGTCCCCGCTTCGTGACCGCTGCGCGCCACCGGGCCCGTCCCCGCAACATCACAGGGTCCGGCTGTAGTACTAGGGATTCGTGCTGCGGTCCAGCCAGGCAAGGGTAGCTCGGTGATCCGTGGCTGATCTCGGTGGCGGTCACCTCCGGGTTGTCCCACGGATGCTCGGTCAGCAGGTGCGCCTCCAGTTCGGCGTACCGGGTGGTCGTTGTTTTGAGGGTCACCTGCCACTCATCTCCGTCGCCGAATTCGCCGAGGTGCCAGAAGATAGTCGTCACTGGTCCGTGCACCTGGGCGCTGGCGGCGAGGCCCGCCTTGACTGCGGATCGTGCGAGCTTGGTGGCGTCCTCGCGGGTCGCTGTCGTCGTCGAGACCTGCAGGTATCCGGACATGGCGCTGAGTCTACGAATCGCCGTGCCTGCTCACGATTACCTTGCTTATGGCAATGAACTTCGTCTTCGGCACCTTCGGCCAGCTGGTCGACGTCACCGTGATGGCTATCCGGCAGACCGTTACACCCATTCAGCTGCAGGGCCGTGTCGTTGCGACGATCAACTTCATCGGCATGGGACCGACGCCGCTCCTCCCGGTATCGCGGTCAGGCCATGGCGCGGAACTCGCTGGGTAGCTGGGCGGTCACGTGGTTGAACTGTTCGTCGCCGAGGGATTCGTGCAGGGTCGTCAGTACTGCGCGGACGCCCTCGGTGGTATCGCGGACCGTGAGGCCGGTGTGTTCGCTGACGCGGCGGATGAACTCGTCGAAGCCGAAGTTGTCGGCCGCCTCTTTCGGAGTGCCGAGGGAGTCCGTCAGCTCATCGGGGAGTTGTAGCGCGAGGTGATGGACCTCGGTCGCGCTGAGTCGCTCGCCCAACGCCTGCAGCGTCGCCCTGGTCAGATCGGCCGCTTCTTCGCGGGACAGGGCCGAGCGTTCCGCCACGGTCCGGAAGAATTCCCTGGTCTCCACGTCGGTCCTCGTCTCTGTGCAGGTGACGCGTAGCGGTGCCCAAAAGAACTCGGACCATGCGCCTGACGACGCCTCCGTCAGCAGAATGTGCAGCCTGGATGCGGGATGCCGCCGGTGCCGAAACCGAGGAGCGTCGAGGGATAGGCGCGTGCCGCGTGGCGCGCGGCGGCTGACCCGAGGAGGAGCTGTGCAGCACGTCCAGGTCAACTTATTGGCGGCAGATCCGGCGCGGCTCGGCGAGGCGATCCGCTACCTGGAAGAGAAGACGCGACCGCTGCTGGAGGATCTTGTCGGCAGCCAGGGATTGTCCGTGTCCGTGAACGAGCTCGGGGTCGCGGTGATCGAGGAGTTCTGGGTGTCGCACGACGCGATGCGAGAGCACGAGAAGACCGTCGCCCCGAGCCGCGCGGAGGTGGCCCGGTTCAGTGGCGGGACGATCTCGTCCGAGCGCTTCGCGGTTGGCAGCTTCACCCGGGTCGGACGCACACAGCCTGGCGCCGGGATGCGGCTGACCAGGATGGACACCGATGCGTCGAGAATCGACGACGTCGTGGCGGGCTACGAGGACACCGCGCTGCCCTGGCTGACCGAGACGCCTGGGTTCGTCGCAGCGCTGCTGTTCATCGATCGGAAGACGGGACGCTCGATCAGCGAGACCCGATGGGACGATTTCACCACCCTCGATGCCAACCGCAGCGCCGCCGCTGCGATCCGGGCCGACCTGGTTGCGGCGACCGGTAGCTCGATCCGAGCTGTCGAGGAATACGCCCTGCTGGTCGACACCGCGGAGCCGGCCTGAGCACTGCGGGGCGAGTTCCCCCAGCGAATGGGCTAAGAACGCGCTCCTAGGCGGCCGCCACCGACGCAGTTGCTTTCGAGAGAGACGTTGCCTAATGCACCGGACCGACCTAGGGTGAGCCAACCCTGTCCCTTAACCCGCCCGTTGGGGAGAACAATGTCGGTGAAACGTCGGAGCCTGGCGCTGCTCGTGGCAGCCGCGGTCGTAGTACCGCTGGGACTGTCCGCGGTGCCAGCTGAGGCCCACAGCCAGAAGCAGGTTGTCGGTTACTACACCCAGTGGAGCGGTTACGACCGCAACTTCCTGGTCAGTGACCTGGTCAAGAACGGAACGGCCGCCAAGCTCACCCAGCTGAACTACGCGTTCGGGTTCCTGGACGAGCACGGCAACTGTGTCAGCAGCGACCCGTGGGCCGACTACCAGCGGCCCTTCACCGCCGAGCAGAGCGTCAGCGGCAAGGCGGACGAGCCGGGCCAGGCGCTGGCCGGCAACCTCAACCAGCTCAAGCAGTTGAAGCAGAAGTTCCCGAAGCTGCGGGTCAGCATCTCGCTCGGCGGCTGGACCGGCTCGAAGTACTTCTCCGACGCCGCGCTCACCCCGGCCTCCCGGGCCGCGAGTGTGAAGTCCTGCCTGGACATGTGGCTGAAGGGTGACCTGCCGGGTGCGCCGGCCGGTGCCGCCAAGGGCGTCTTCGACGGCGTCGACCTGGACTGGGAGTGGCCCGCTAGCGAGGGCAACCCGGGCAATGTGGTCCGGCCGGAGGACAAGCAGAACTTCACCGCGCTGGTGCACGAGTACCGCAAGCAACTGGACCGGGCATCCTGGCCGTTCAAGGGCCGCTACAACCTGACCGCCTTCCTGCCGGCCGCGCCCGAGCAGATCGACAACGGGTTCGAGGTCAAGCAACTGTTCCGCGACCTGACGTTCGGGACCACCCAGGGGTACGACTACCACGGTGCCTGGGACCCGGTGACGAACCAGCAGTCGGCGATCGACGGACCTGCCGGTGACCCGTCGACGGACGAGTTCAGCTCGCAGGTGACCATCGACGCGTACCTGTCCAGGGGCGCGCCGCGGAACCAGCTCGTCATGGGTGTGCCGTTCTACAGCCGCGGCTGGACCGGTGTGACGAACCAGAACAACGGGCTCTTCCAGACGGCCACCGGACCCGCGCCCGCGACGTACGAGGCAGGCTATGAGGACTATCGGTTGCTGAAGGCGAAGGCGGGTGACTTCACCGTCTACCGGGACGAGAAGGCCGGGTTCGCCTGGCTGTTCGACGGGACCACCTTCTGGACCTGGGACGACCAGACCGAGATGAAGCGCAAGGCGCAGTACATCTCCAAGCGAAACCTTGGGGGCGCGATGATCTGGTCGCTCGACGGTGACACCGCAAACGGGGAGTTGATCTCGGCGTTGCACCGTAATCTTCGCTGAGCCGATCCACGTCGCCTTCTCGCCCACAACGCACACGATCCACCGCAGGGCCCTACTGCCGGGGCCCTGTCGCCTCTGAAATAGCCAAGCGGCAGGACCGTTGAAGGTCCTGCCGCTTGGAATGTGCTGCCTGTACTACCCGCGCGTGATGCTGCCGGTACGCCGTACCGAGCGGGTGGTCAGTTGGATTCGCGGAGTTCGGTGGGGGCGCCGTGGACTGCGGGGATCGAGCCGAGCTTGCCGGCCTGGAAGTCCTCGAAAGCCTGGATCACCTCGGCGCGGGTGTTCATCACGAACGGGCCGGCCATCGCGATCGGCTCGCGGATCGGGCGACCGCCCAGGACGAGCACGTCCAGGTTCGGTTCGGCCTGCGGCTGCGAGGTAGCGGCCGAAGTACGAATGGTGTCGCCGGGGCCGAAGACAGCCAGCTGGCCCTTGCGGATCGGGCGGTGCTCGGCGCCGACCGTGCCCTGTCCGGCGAGGACGTAGACGAGTGCGTTGTAGTCCGGCTGCCAGGGCAGAACCATCTCGGCGCCCGGGCTGACCGTGGCGTGCACGAGGGTGATCGGTGTGTGGGTGGAGCCGGGGCCGTCGTAGCCGCCGACGGAGCCCGCGATCACCCGGATCAGCGCGCCGCCGTCCTCGGTGGACAACAGAGCGGAGTCACCACCGCGGATGTCCTGGTAGCGCGGCGGAGCCCACTTCTGCGCCTTCGGCAGGTTCACCCACAGCTGGATGCCGTGGAACAGGCCGCCGCTGAGCACCAGGTGCTCCGGCGGGGTCTCGATGTGGAGCAGGCCGCTGCCGGCCGTCATCCACTGGGTGTCGCCGTTGGAGATGACCCCGCCGCCGCCGTTGGAGTCGTGATGCTCGAAGATCCCGTCCAGGATGTAGGTGACGGTCTCGAAGCCGCGGTGCGGGTGCCAGGGGGTGCCCTTCGGCTCGCCCGGCGCGTACTCGACCTCGCCCATCTGGTCCATGTGGATGAAGGGGTCCAGATCCCGCATATCCACGCCCGCGAAGGCGCGTCGTACCGGGAAGCCCTCACCCTCGAAGCCGCTCGGCGCGGACGTCACAGATCGGACCGCGCGCTCGTTCGCCACGGCGGGATCCGGCTGGTGGACGCGGGGCAGGACGGTGATGTCGCTGACGGTCACGGCAGGCATAGCTGTCTCCTCAACTCAGGTAGTTCAAGAATAAACTAACCTTCCCAACTCCTGCAAGGCTCTGCTCATTCCCGACACCCGGCCGCGGGTTCACAGGAAGGTCCCAGCCGCCTCGCAGGGCGGTCGCAGTCCTGCTCGGCATCGTTTCTGATGACCGATCAGGCACGACCGACTGGAGGACGACCATGACCAACGTGCTCACGCCGCCGCGGACCTCCGCCGGCACCGACAACCCGGAGGCGCCGCCAGTTGGCCCGGGTCGGCTCGGGCGTTTTGTTCGCGGACCGGCCGACCAGCCTGGGTTCGTCCGGCCGTCGGCTTTCCTGCTGCTAGTGGGCACGGCGGTGCTGTACCTGTGGAACCTGACCGCCTCCGGCTATGGCAATACGTTCTACGCCGCCGCGGTGCAGGCCGGAACCCAGAGCTGGAAGGCCTGGCTGTTCGGCTCACTGGACGCGGGCAACGCGATCACCGTCGACAAGCCGCCAGGTGCCCTTTGGGTCGCTACGGCGTTCGCCCGGGTGTTCGGCTTCTCCAGTTTCTCGGTGCTGGTTCCGCAGGCCTTGATGGGTGTGGCCGCGGTCGCCTTGCTGTACGCGACGGTGAAGCGGACGGCCGGTCCTGCGGCTGGCCTGATCGCCGGGGCAACTTTGGCCGTCACCCCGGTCGCCGTACTGATGTTCCGCTTCAACAACCCTGACGCCTTCCTGGTCCTGTTGATGGTCGCTGCGGCCTATTGCGTCACGCGAGCGCTTGAGAAGGCCAGTGCGAAATGGCTTGTGTGGGCCGGCGTCGCCATCGGTTTCGCCTTCCTCACCAAGATGATGCAGGGATTCCTGGTCCTTCCGGCCTTTGCGCTCGTCTACCTGATCGCCGCGCCGACCTCGGTACGGAAACGGCTGCTGCACCTCGTTGGCGCATTGGGGGCGGTAGTCGTCTCAGCCGGCTGGTACGTCGCCCTGGTCGAGCTGTGGCCGGCGTCGAGCCGACCCTTCATCGGCGGCTCCACCAACAACTCGCTGCTGGAATTGGCGATCGGCTACAACGGCCTCAGCCGCATCCTGGGCGGCGAGGGCGGCAGGGGCGGCGGGGCAGGCGGCCCGGGTGGCGGCGGAGGCGGTACGAACACCTCGTTCGGCGGCAGCACCGGATTGACGCGGATGTTCGGCGACGCCTTCGGCGGCGAGATCTCCTGGCTCCTGCCAGCCGCGCTGATCGCACTGGTCGCCGGCCTGTGGCTCACCCGCCGCGCGCCGCGGACCGACCGGACTCGCGCGGCTCTGTTGCTGTGGGGTGGCTGGCTGATCGTCACGGTTGGGGTCTTCAGCTACATGAGCGGCATCATCCACCCGTACTACGCCGTCGCCCTGGCTCCGGCCATCGCCGGGCTGATCGGGATCGGGGGCTACACCTTCTGGCAGCGGCGGGCGGAGCTCCCGGCTCGCCTGTTTCTGGCAGCGATGGTTGCAGCCACAGCGATCTGGGACTACGTGCTGCTCAGCCGCACGCCGACCTTCGTCCCATGGCTGAAGTTCGCCATCCTGGCAGTCGGCCTGGCTGCGGTCGCCTTCGTACTCGGGGGTCGTCTGTTGGTCGGAGCACGAAGGTTGGTCCCAGCGGTCATCCTCACGCTGGTCCTAGCCCTGGGTCTGGGCAGCACGGCCTACGCGGTGTCGACCGCGGCCCAGACGCACAGTGGATCCATCCCCACCTCAGGGCCGGGCAACAGCGCGATGGGAACCGGCGTCGGCGGTGGTCAGGGCCGGCCGGGTGGTTCGGGCGGTCCGGTCCGTGGTTCCGGTGGCACGCCGCCCGGCGGCGACCGCGGTGGCCAGGCCAACAGCGAGCTGAGCGCGTTGCTGGCGAAGACGACCACGACCTGGGCGGCAGCGACGAACGGTTCGCAGTCCGCCGCCAGCCTGGAACTGGCCAGTGGTAGGGCAGTGATCGGCCTCGGCGGCTGGAGCGGCAGCGACAACGCGCCGACCCTCGCGCAGTTCAAGCAATATGTTGCCGAGGGCAAGATCACCTACTACGTGTCCGGCGGCCAGAACGGCGGTGGCGGTCGAGGCGGCTCGACCTCCGCGGCCAGTGAGATCCAGGCCTGGGTCGCTGCGAACTACACCGCCACGACCGTGGGGAACTCCACCGTCTACAAGCTGATCGGTTGATGGCAGTCCGGCCCGGGGCGCCTGTCCCCGGGCCGGACTACGTGGCGGTCAGTCGATGCTGACGAGTTCCTTCTCGGCGGGTGGCGGGGTGGTGACGCGGAGGTTCTCGCCTTCGATGTCGACCTTCGGGGTGATCCGGTCCAGCCACTTCGGGAAGGACCAGGCCCGGTCGCCGAGCAGGGAGAGCACGGCCGGGACCAGCGTCATCCGGACCACGAAGGCGTCGATCAGTACGCCGATCGCCAGGCCGAAGCCGATCGTCTTGATGATCGGGTCGTGCACCAGGATGAAGCCGGAGAACACCGACGCCATGATCAGCGCGGCCGCGGTGACCACCCGGGCACCGTGTCCGAGCCCTTCGATCGTCGCTTCGGTGGCATGCCGGCCATGCACGAACTCCTCGCGGACCCGGGACACGATGAACACCTCGTAGTCCATCGCGAGGCCGAAAAGGATGCCCATCATGATGATCGGCAGGAAGCTGACCAGCGGCCCCGGTACGTCGACCCCGAGCAGGCTCGCGCCCCAACCCTTCTGGAACACCGCGACCGTGATGCCGAAGGTCGCGCCGATGGTGAGCAGGAACCCGAGCGCGGCCTTCAGCGGTACCAGGATCGAGCGGAACGCCAGCAGGAGCAGGAGGAACGAAAGCCCGATCACGACGATCAGGTACACCGGCAGCGCGGCGGTGAGCTTGGCCGACACATCAACGCCGACCGCGGTGTTGCCGGTCACGGCGACGGACGCGCCGTTCGTGGCCAACGGATGCACGGCGGACCGCAGCGTGCCCACCAGCGCGGCCGTCTCGGCACTCGACGGGCTGCTTGCCGGGATCACGCTGATCAGGCGCGTTGTGCCGCTCGCGCTGGCCGGACCTGGCTGGACGGCGACGACATCCTTCAAACCCTTGGCAGTGCCGAGAACCTGATTGGCAAGGGACCCGGTCGAGGCGGCATCGTTGCCCTTGACAACCACAACGAGTGGGCCGTTGGAACCCGGGCCGAAGGCGGCAGCGGAGAGGTCATAGGCAACTCGCTGGTTCGAGCCCGATGGTGCGGTGGCGCCGTCCGGAAGCGCGAGCTGCAGGTCCATCGTCGGGATCGACAGGACACCGAGCCCGATGATGCCGGCAGCAACGACCGGTACCCGGAAGCGGGTGACCAGTCGGGCCCACCGGAAGCCGAACCCCTCGACGGACTGCTCAGCCGGAGACGCCTGCTGGCGGATCTTGCGCGGCAGGATCCGCTTGCCGACGAAGCCCAGCATGGCCGGCACCAGAGTGATGGCGATCAGTACCGCGGTCAGCACGGTGCCCGCCGCGGCCAGACCCATGGCGGTCAGGAACGAGATGCCGACGAGGCTGAGTCCGGCGAGCGCGATGACCACTGTTGCTCCGGCGAACACGACCGCCGAACCTGCCGTGGCGACCGCCCGGGCGACGGATTCCTTCTCGTCGAGGCCCTCCGCGAGCTGGGTGCGATGTCTCGAGCTGATGAAGAGGGCGTAGTCGATGCCCACGGCAAGACCGAGCATCAGCGCCAGGATCGGCGCCGTCGAGGAGACATCCACCACCGCCGTGACCAGGATCAACGAGGCCATCCCGGCGATCACCCCGATCAATGCCGTCAGCAACGTCATCCCGGCCGCGATCAGCGAGCCGAAGGTGACGACCAGGACCACGGCCGCGACGACGACGCCGATGATCTCGGTCGAGCCGATCTCCGGCGCGCCGCCGACCACGGTGCCGCCGGGCACCACCTGCAAGCCGGCCGGCGTCGTCTTGGCGAGCTGGTCGAACGCGTCCTTGGCCTCGGTGGTCAGCGCGTCAGCCGACTTGCTGAACTGCACGCTGATCAAGCCGGTGGAGCCGTCCTGGCTGATCGCCTTGGTGGTGTACGGACTGATCGCACCGGCCACCTCGGGGACCTTGGCGGCCGCGGCAACCGTTGCCTCGACATCCGCCTTCAGTGCCGGGTTGTTCAGGCTCTGGCCGGCCGGGGCCTTCACGACCACGTTGGCCGAGGCGCCGCTCGCTGCGGGAATCTCCTTCTGCAAGGCGTCCAGTGCCTGCTGGGACTCGGTGCCCGGGATCGAGAAGGTGTTGGTCGTCGACCCGCCGAGCGTCAGGGCGCCGACGCCGAGCACGACCAGCAGCACGGCCCAGACGGCCGCGACCAGCCTGCGCCGCTGATAGGAGAACCGGCCGAGCCGGTAGAGGAGGTTGGCCATCGGAGTCGTCCGTTCGCAGTGGGATGGGTCGAGCAGGTCGGAAGCAGCCGCAGTCAGGACTGACCGGGCGGGGAGGCGTGCGTCGGCCCGGGCGAAGGCCCGGTCAGCAGCCGGCGGACGGCGGTCACGCAGAGCTCCCGCAATTCGTCATCGGCGCGCTGGTGCGGCGACCGGAACTCGCCGAGCACCCCGTTGACGGCGAACCCGGCCAGATCGAGCCGGCGCGGATCGTCGCTGCCGGCCAGCAGGCGTATGAGTTTCTGCCCGTCCGCGACCATCGGACCGAACTCGGGGATCTCGGGCATCGTCGGGACCACCTCGTTGAGCACGGCGAGCAGTCCCCGGAAGCGCACAGCGAGGTCGACGAACCCTGTGATCGCTCGGTCCTGTGCTTCGGCCGGCCTTAGCTGAGTTGCCTCCTCGATCAGCGCGGTGACGGTGGCGGCCGCAGGTTCCACCACGGCGGCGAGCACGGCGGGCTTGCCGTTGAAGTGGTAGAGGACAGTCGCCTTCGAGCAGCCGGCCGCGGTGGCGATGTCCTGCAGCGAGGTGGCCTGATAGCCCTTCTCGGCGAACAGGGCCATGGCCTGCTGCTCGATCTCGCGACGGGTGCGTTCCCGGACCGGTGTGGCTGTCATGGCGACTATCCTCCTGACCGTTCGGTCAGTTCTCAACCGATCGGTCAGTTCTGTGGGTCAGGTCACGCCCGGGCTGGTGGAAAGGGGGCGATGCCAGGCGTGGCAGACTCTTACCTTGTGACGGCGGAGATTCTGGACGGCAAGGCCACCGCGGCGGCGATCAAGAGCGAGCTCGCGGTGCGGGTGGCGAAGCTCGCGGAGCAGGGCGTCGTGCCCGGGCTCGGCACCATCCTGGTCGGAGACGATCCCGGCAGTCGGGCGTATGTGGCCGGCAAGCACCGCGACTGCGCGGCGGTCGGGATCTCCTCGATCGAGATCGAACTGCCGGCCGATGCCTCCCACGACGACGTCGCGGCCAAGGTGAAGGAACTGAACGAGAACCCGGACTGCACCGGCTTCATCGTCCAGCTCCCCCTGCCCAAGCACGTCGACACCAACGAGATCCTCGGCCTGATCGACCCGGCCAAGGATGCCGACGGTCTGCATCCGGTCAGCCTCGGCAAGCTGGTGCTCGGCCAGGACGGCCCGCTGCCCTGCACACCCAAGGGCTGCGTCGAGATCCTCCGCCGGTACGACGTACCGATCGCGGGCGCGCAGGTCGTCGTGGTGGGCCGCGGGGTCACCGCAGGTCGCCCGATGGGACTGTTGTTCACCCGGAAGTCGGAGAACGCGACCGTCACCCAGTGCCACACCGGCACCCGGGACCTGGCCGCGGTTGTTCGTACCGGCGACATCGTGATCGCCGCAGCGGGATCAGCCGGTCTGATCACCGCCGACATGGTCAAGCCGGGCGCCGTACTGCTGGATGTCGGGACCAGTCGCAGCGCCGAGGGGAAGATCGTCGGTGACATCGACAACGCCGCCCGCGAGGTGGCGAGCTGGATCGCGCCGATGCCGGGCGGGATCGGCCCGATGACGCGGGCGATGCTGCTCACCAATGTGGTGGAAGCGGCCGAGTCGGCCGTCGCCGGCTGATGGCGGGCGCGGCCGAGCGGCGCAGCGAATGGCCGCTGGCGCTGTCCGGCGCGGTTGCCGCCGCCGGACTGGTGATTCTCACCTTCTACGACTGGCGCAACGGCGTACTCATCGTCGCCGGAGGTGTCCTGCTGGCAGGGGTGCTTCGCGGGGCACTGAGTGATGACGCCGCCGGTCTGCTGCACGTCCGCGGCCGCATGTTCGACACCTTCTTCTTGCTGGGCGTAGGAGCCGCGATCCTTCTCCTCGGCCTGATCATCCCGAGCTGACTGATCATCCCGAGCTGACTGATCATCGCGGTGCTGCCGGTGGTCGTGGACGCGCTGCGGTTCCTCATTGCGTCCGAAGAGCCGGGGGTCCTGCCCCTCGGCTCTTCGGACGCAAGAAACCTCGGGGGAGGATCAGCCGAGCAGGTTGAGGGCCTGTACTGCGTCGCGCTCCTCGCCCAGCTCCTTGGTGCTGGCGTCGATCCGGGCGCGGGAGAAGTCGTTGATCTCCAGGCCCTGGACGATCTCGTAGTCGCCGTCCTTGGTGGTGACGGGGAAGGACGAGATCAGGCCCTCCGGTACGTCGTACGAGCCGTCGGAGACGACCGCCATCGACAGCCAGTCACCGTCGGCCGAGCCGCGCAGCCAGTCGCGGGTGTGGTCGATCGTCGCGGCCGCTGCCGACGCCGCCGAGGAAGCGCCGCGGGCGTCGATGATGGCGGCGCCGCGCTTCTGCACGGTCGGGATGAAGTCGTTCTCCAGCCAGTTCTGGTCGTTCACCAGTTCGGCCGCGTTCTTGCCGGCCACCTCGGCGTGGAAGATGTCCGGGTACTGCGTGGCCGAGTGGTTGCCCCAGATCGTCAGCTTCTTGATGTCGGTCACGTGCGTGCCGGTCTTCTTCGCGAGCTGGGCCAGCGCGCGGTTGTGGTCCAGGCGGGTCAGCGCGGAGAAGCGCTCGGCCGGGATGTCCGGCGCGTTGCTCCTCGCGATCAGCGCGTTGGTGTTCGCCGGGTTGCCGGTGACGGTGATCCGGATGTCGTCCGCGGCGTGGTCGTTCAGCGCCTTGCCCTGGACGGTGAAGATCGCACCGTTGGCCTCGAGCAGGTCGCCACGCTCCATGCCCTTGGTCCGCGGCCGTGCGCCGACCAGCAGGGCCACGTTCGCGCCCTCGAAGATGGTGTTGGCGTCGTCGCCGATCTCGACCCCGGCCAGGGTCGGGAAGGCACCGTCCTCGAGCTCCATCACGACACCCTCGAGTGCCTTCAGCGCCGGCGTGATCTCCAGCAGCCGCAGCTCGACCGGGGTGTCCGGCCCCAGCAACGCGCCGCTCGCGATGCGGAACAGCAGGCTGTAGCCGATCTGGCCGGCGGCGCCGGTGACGGCGACCTTCACGGGTGTAGTGCTCACGACATCGCTCCTCAGAGGGTTCTCGACAGACTTGCCTTCGGACGCTAGCAAGTCCGTCCTGGTTAGGCGACGGTGGGGCAGGTCTCGCGCTCGAGTCGATGGCGTGGGTGACAAGATGCCACCGTGGAGCGCAAGGTCGGCAGTGGAACCGCCACGGTGGAAGCGGAAGCGGACGGCACCTTCGTCCTCCGGGTCGACGGCTCGCTCCAGTCCCAGATCGATCTCGCCGACCCCACCAACCTCGCCTTCGAGTACGTCCGTCGGATCGGCGACGTCCTGGACGCCGTCGCGCCCCGGAAGCAGCCCGTCTCCGTGGTCCACGTGGGCGGCGCCGGCCTGACTCTGGCCAGGTACGTCGCCGCCACTCGGCCCCGGTCGCGCCAGATCGTGCTCGAGCCGGACGAGGACCTGACCGAGTTCGTCCGCGAGGCGCTGCCCGTGCCGAAGCGGGCCGGGATCAAGGTCCGCCCGACGTCCGGCCGCGCGGGTCTGCCGGGCATCTATGCGGATTCGGCGGATGTCGTCATCGTCGACGCGTTCGTGCGGGAAGCGGTGCCGGCGAACCTGGTGACAAGCGAGTTCGTCGCCGAGTGTGTACGCGTGCTGCGGCCCGGGGGAGTCCTGGTGCACAACCTGATCGACGGGTCGGCCGGCCTTGCCTTCATCCGACGGGTCGCCGCGACTGTTCGCGCCGGACTGGGCGAGGGCGTGGTCCTCGCCGAGCGCAAGGTGCTTCGCGGCAAGGGCTTCGGCAATGTCGTCCTGGTGGCGTCACCGCAACCTGTTCCCGACCTGACCACCTCCGGTCGGCGCGCACAGCCGCCGTACGAGGCAATGCCGTTGAGCGAGCTGGCAGGCAAGGCCGAGCCGCTCACGGACACCGAGCAGTTCGTCTCGCCGGTCGCCCCGGCGGGGACCTTCGGCCGCTGAATCACACGCCGCACGAACTGGACAATCTGCGGTCAGGTTCGGTCAGGTTCGGTCAACGACCGGTCGGGCGCTGCCCGGCCTCAAGGTAGCTTTGGCGAATGTCCGTTGCCAGAGTCGCCGCCTTGACCTACTACCCGGTGAAGGGTCTCGCCGGGGTGTCCGTCGGCAGCGCCGAAGTCACCTCGACCGGGCTGCGACACGACCGGAGCTTCATGCTCGTCCAGCCCGACGGGACCTTCCTGAGCCAGCGGGTGGTGCCATCGATGGCACCACTCCGGGTCGCCGTCCTCGGTGACACGCTGCGCCTGTCCGCGGACGGAGCCGACGACCTCGAAGTACCGATCCTGTACGACGGGAAGCGGCGCGACGTGAGCCTGTTCAACAAGTGGTTCGGCGCGGGGGTGATCCAGAACCCTGCCGCGGACGAGTGGTTCTCGGAGCGGCTCGGGCAACCTGCGGCGCTGGTCCGGGTGACGCCGGAGCACGAGCGGCCGGGATGGGGCGTGCACCAGGGGTTGACCGGGTTCGGGGATGCGCATGCGCTGCTGATCACCTCGCTGTCGTCCCTGGACGGCCTGAACGCGCGGATCGTGGAGTCTGGCGGTGAGGCGATCCCGATGAACCGGTTCCGGCCGAACATCGTCGTCTCCGGTTGGGACGAGCCGCACACCGAGGACCACGTGCTGCGAGCATCTGCCGGCTCGGTAGAGCTCGGGTATTCCGCTCGCTCGATCCGCTGCGCCGTACCGACGGTGGATCAGGCGACGGGTCGCAAGAGTGGACCCGAGCCGACGCGCACGCTCGCGACGTACCGGCGGCAATCCGACTACGGCGGCGGCGTCAGCTTCGGCATGAAGGCGGCAGTGCTTGCCTCGGGCATCATCAGCGTCGGCGATGAGATCTTGGTACACGAATGGTTGCCGGAAGGCCGTGATCCGGCGCCTGACGGTCGGTAGTGTTCGACTCCGCTGACCTCAGGTCGTGGGAGTCGCCGTGCGCCGGACCGCTGTGCTGTCGCTCATCCTGCCGTTGTTCATCCTGCCGTTGCTGATCGCAACTTCTTCGGTTGCTGCTGGCAAGGGAATGCCTACGCCCGGCAGCCCGGCGTACGACGTTCAACTGACCGCGAACGAGAGCGGTAGTACTTGGACAGGGCGTGAGTGGATCTCGTTCACGAACACGTCGACGTCTCCGATGCCTGAGATCTACCTGCGGCTTTGGGGCAACTCATGGGATGGGTGCACGAACTCGCCTGTCCGGGTAAGCCGCATCGAGGGCGGGGTTGTTGGGCCTCTTGCTGTCGGCTGTACCGCGTTGAAGGTTGTGCTGGGGAAGGCGCTTGAACCTGGTGAGCGGGCTTCGATTGCCTTCGACGTGGCGATCACGGCGCCGAACCGTGGTGAGCAGTTCGGGCGGTCGGGCGCCTACAGCTTCTTCGGCAATGCGCTGCCCGTGCTGGCGGTCCACGACCAGGTCGGCTGGCATCTTGAACCGGATGTGGGGATCGGGGAGAGCTACTACACGCTCTCGGCCGACTTCACCGTCCGGCTGGATCATCCGGCGTCGTTGGTGGTGCCTGCGACCGGCGTGATGGCGGGCTCGAACGTGAGCGTCGCCAAGCAGGTCAGGGATTTCGCCTGGGCGGTCGGGCCGTTTCGGCAGGCACTTGTCACCTCGCCGGGCGGCGTGAAGGTGCGACTGTGGTGGACGTCGGCGGTGGCGTCCGCGGCCGTTGCCGATGCGCGGGCCAAGGCGATCGCCGCGATCGACGACTTCGGCCGGCGCTTCGGGTCGTATCCGTACGGCGAGGTGGACCTGGTGCTGAACGACAAGTGGGCGTCGTTCAGCGGGATGGAGTACCCGGGGTTCGTGCTGCTGATCGCGCCGGCCTTTGGAGAGGGGCCGGTCGTGCACGAGCTGGCGCACCAGTGGTGGTACGGGATCGTGGGCAACAACGAGTACGCCGATCCGTGGCTGGACGAGTCGTTCGCGGTCTACGCCACGGATCTCCACGCCGGCGACTCCCGGCCCGGGTGTTGGCCGGGGGGTGCGTGGACGCCGGGGCTCGCGATCACCAACTCGATGGGCTACTGGAAGTCGTACGGATCCGCCTGGGGCAGTTACGTCTACACCCTCGGCGCGTGCATGCTGCACGACCTGGAGCGCCTGATCGGGTCCATCCCGATGGCGCACCTACTGAAGACCTACGCCGGGGAGCACTGGTACGGCGTCTCGACCCCGGCCGCCTTCAAATCCGCCGCCCAAGCCGCCACCTCGATCATCCTCACCAGTTTCTGGGCGGATCACCACATGAACTGAGTACGCCGACCCGGCTTCGCGCCTCCTCCGTCAACGCTCGACCTACGCCCCCACGGTCGGTCGCCGCTCCTCCGTTCGCTCAGCGATGTCGCCAAGCAGGGTCTGGAGTTAAGGCTCAGGTGGCGGCGAGGTGGTCCGATCCAATGGTTGGCGTGGTGGCACGTAGGTGATCAGGTTCGGCTCAGCTGCCCGCCTTCTGTCCTCGGTGCAGTCGCCTTCCCTGCGGCGAGGATTTCGCCTAGATCGGCAGGAATCTCTGGCGCCAGTGGACAATCCCCGCGCCAAACCCTGCCCGATCCGCCACATGCGGCCCACCCCCAGGTTCGACCCGCCCACCGACGGTTCACTTCCCGGATCGACTCGCCGTGGCGGGTTCACTACCGGCCCGACCCGCCCACCGACCGTTCACTTCCCGGATCGACTCGCCCACCTACGGTCCACTTCCCGGATCGACTCGCCGTGGCGGGTTCACTTACCGGCCCGACCCGCCCACACGCCGCCGGAATTCCGGCGGGTCGATCCGTGAAGTGCATCCGACCCGGCGGGCCGATCCGGGAAGTGCGCCACCGTCCGGCGGGTCGATCCGGGTAGTGCGGCCGGTCGGGCGGGTCGAGCCGGGAAGTGCGGCCGGTCGGGCGGGTCGAGCCGGGTAGTGCGGCCGGTCGGGCGGGCCGATCCGGGAAGTGCGGCCGGTCCGGCGGGTCGAGCCGGGTAGTGCGGCCGGTCGGGCGGGTCGATCCGGGAAGTGCGGCCGGTCCGGCGGGTCGAGCCGGGTAGTGCGGCCGGTCCGGCGGGTCGATCCGGGAAGTGCGGCCGGTCGATCCGGGTAGTGCGGCCGGTCGAGCCGGGAAGAGCGGCCGGTCCGGCGGGTCGATCCGGGAAGTGCGGCCGGTCGATCCGGGTAGTGCGGCCGGTCGAGCCGGGAAGAGCGGCCGGTCGGGCGGGTCGAGCCGGGAAGTAGGCCCGCCCCCCGCGTCGGTTCGGGAAGGTCCGCCCTGCAGTCCGACACCGTCGCGCAGGGCTTCGGGTCGCTCGGCCTGATGACCTCGGTGCTGATGACCCCGGACGGCAAGACCGTCGAGGCCGAGGCGGCGCACGGCACGGTCACCCGGCACTTCCGCCAGCACCAGCAGGGCAAGCCGACGTCGACCAACCCGATCGCATCGATCTTCGCCTGGACCGGTGGGCTGAAGCACCGCGGCAAGCTGGACAACACCCCCGACGTGACCGGCTTCGCGCAGGCACTCGAGCAGGTCTGCGTCGAGACCGTCGAGGAAGGCAAGATGACCAAGGATCTGGCGCTGCTGGTCGGTCCGGACCAGGAGTGGCTCACCACCGAGGGCTTCCTGGCCGCGCTGGACGAGAACCTGCAGAAGAAGGTCGGCTGACGACCTCGGACGACAAGCTGAACGGACCGCGGCCCCTGAGGGGTCGCGGTCCGTTGGTTCTCAGCAGCTTCAGAGCAGCAGCAAAAGGGTGTAAAGCGCGGGCGCGGCGAACGTGACCAGCAGGATCCAGGCCATCATCTTGTGCCCGGGCTTGGCGCCGTCCAGCGACGAGGCGAAGTGCACGACCGCACCTTCCTCGGTATGACGGCTCAGGCCGATCCGCCGCGCGTCTTCCGGCCGGGGATCGGGTCGCTCGTCCGCGAGCGCGTCGGGGGGAATGCCGAAGAGTGCCGGCCGGGCCTGCTCGAGATCGTCGCGCTCGCCGTACATCCGGCCTCCCGCAGGGGTGGGTGGAGGCTCAAGCTAACCCCGTGCCGGAGGTTGACTCAAGCACCTTGATCCATCGTCCCATCCACAGACCACAACGGCGGCCCAGCCTCGCTGAGCCGCCGTTGGACGTAATCGTCCGGCTACTGATTGAAGTCGGCTACCCAGCTGACGCGGGTCGAGTACTTGAGGCAGAACACCAGTTGCGTGGAGCAGTAGCGCTCGCTTGCCCGGCCGACGCCGAGCTCGCTCAGCCCGCAGTTGAGTATTGTGCTCGAGCTCTGAGACTTCAGGCGGTTGAACGCCGCCTGGGCACTCATGTCGTCCCCACCGGCCGCCGCGCTGGACGTGCCCGTGGCAGAGACCTTGCCGCTGGATGCCCGGTCGACGGCTTCCTGCCGCGCCCCACCGGTGAGGTTGCTGTTCCGGCCCAGCGACGCACACCCGTTACTGGTCCGCGCGTCGTCGATCATCGAGAACAACGCGGCCTCGTCGCCCGTCATGCTGCCGTTGTCAGCCGGCGGCGGTGGCGGTGCATTCGGCGTCTTGGTCGGTTGTGCCGTCTCGCGCGGCGCCGACGTCGAACCGGTCCGGGTCGGCTCACTCGAGGGCGTCGCGCCCGGAGTGTGGGTCGAACCAGCGGTCGGTGTGTCGGTGGCACTCGCCGACGGCGTGGGACTCCCCGGCGCGGACGGCGTCGGCGTACCGCTGGGGGTTGCCGTCGGGGTCCTGCCGGGCGTGCTCGGCTTGACAGACGGCGGGTCTGTCCGCGAAGCCACCGGCTCGTTGGACGCGGTGATGTAGGTGTCGTCAGGCCTGGTGACGTAGGGCACCGAGGCATCGGCCTGTTCCGACTGTGGCTCGTGCAGCAGGATCCACGAGATCGGTGTGATCACCAGAGTGACTGTTGCGATGGCCACCAGGGTGCGCCGCAGCCGCGATCCGGCGGGCTGGGCGCTTCTCCTGCTGCGCCGGCGGCGAGCGGTGGCTCCTCGGTCTGACATTACGTACGCGTTCCCTTCACGGTCGCCCCCAAGACGTGCCTCATTCGTCCCACCGCGCGCTGGTGAGGAGAGCGCGGCTGTATAGCAAGACGGATCTACCCGCAGTGATCATGGTCCAACCGGCCGTTGACTGTGGGCTCGCCACACCGTTGCCGATGGACACGGTGGTGAGCCCACAGTGCTCAGCCTGAGCGGCCGAAGTCCTGGACCCAACTGCCCGGTCCCCACTGGGATTTGACCTGGCCGGGGTCGTAGCCGATCCCGATCTTGTTGAATCTGCAGTTCAGGATGTTCTTCCGATGTCCGTCGCTGTTCATCCAGGCGGCGAACACCTTCTGCGCGGAGTCGTAGCCGGCCGCGATGTTCTCGCCCCAACCCGAGCCACGCCAGCCGGCGGCAGCCATCCGGTCCCCGGGGTCCTGGCCGTCCGGGTTGGTGTGGTCCATGTAGTGCCTGCGGACCATGTCCGAGGCGTGCTTGCCGGCCGCCTCGACCAGGCTGTCGTCCAGCGAGAGCGGACCGCAGCCTTGGTTGCGCCGAGCGGCGTTGGTGAGGTCGAGGACCTCGCGTTCCTGTGCGTTGGTGCCGCCTCCACCGGTGGGCGGAGGTGGCGGGTCGTTCGGCGTCGGCTCGGTGGTGACCGTCTTGGTCGGGCTCGACGGCCTCGGTCGGGGCTTGGTGCCGGAGGTCGTGCGGGGCGCGCTCGGCGTGATCGTCACGGTCGTGGTGCCGGAAGGTGCCGTGGTCACCACCGTCGTCGGTCCACCGGCCGGCGTGTTGCCGGTGGTCGACTCGGCCGACCCGAGGGCCGGCGTACCGGTGGGCGTCGTCGTGGTGGTGGCGCCGTTGGGCAGCGTCGCGGTGACGGTGACCTGCGGCTTGCCGGTCTTCTGGTCACCGGCCGAGCTGGTGTCATCGACCGCGGCCGGGCCGGAGTTGTCCTCGGAGACGTTGAGGACCTTGGTGGCGTTGTCGTCGGCGACGGTCGAGCCGTCGCGAGACGTCATCACCCAGACCACCGGTCCGATGGCGAGCAACACCGACAGCGCACTCACGATCGGGCCGATCAGGCCTCTTCGCTTCGGTGCCTTTCTGCTGCGGTGTCGCCCAGGGGTAGGCGAGTCCGTCATGGGTGGGCGAGTCCTCTTCAGTTCGTCGTACCGGAAATCCGAACCCCCGTGGTTCCTTGGCCAGGCCCCCCTGGTTACCGAACAGTGACCCTAACCGATGCGCAAGGCCACTGTTACGGGTCCGCGATCGGTCTTAACAAAGCCCAGAGGTTCGTCTCACCCACCGAAGTCCTGGACCCAGCTTCCGTTGCCCCAGTCGGGCTTGACCTGCCCGCTGTCATAACCGATTCCGATCATCGTGTAGCCGCAGTCGAGGATGTTGCGGCGGTGTCCCTCGCTGTGCATCCAGCCGTCGACCACGGCAGCTGCCGAGCTGTAGCCGACAGCGATGTTCTCGGCCATCGAGCCACCTGTGAACCCGGCCGCCTTCATCCGGTCGAAGGGGCTGCGGCCGTCCTGGCTGTTGTGGTCGAAGTAGTGGTGGACCACCATGTCGGTCGCGTGCGCGTTGGCAGCGCGCGTGAGTGCGCTGTTCGTCCGCAGCGGTCCGCAGCCGGCCTTGGCCCGCTCGCTGTTGGTCAACTGCAGCACCTGGGCCTCCTTCGAACCACTGGGAGCCGGTGGCTTGGTCGTCGGGGTGGGGGTGCTCGTGTGGCTGGGCCGCGGCGTCGGCTTGGGTGACCGCGTCGCCCGCCGGCTGGGCGCTGTCGTCGACCGCGTCGGTGTAGGCGTGGCGCTGGGGGTCTTCGTCGGACTCCTAGACGGTGTCGCACTCGGCGTGGCGGTTGGCGTGGTCACGGGCGTGCTGGCGTCGTCGGCGGGCGATGAAGCTCCGGCATCCGTCACCACCGTCAACGGCTCGCTCTGCCCAGTGGTGGCCGCGTTCTTCGCGTCTCGCGTGACGTACCAGCCGCCAGCCGCCAGCACGCTAAGCACCGCCAGGGCGCCGATGATCGGCCCGGCCACACCACGACGGCGCCTGCGCCGACCGTGGCTGGGACCGTGATCCCCGTCAGGCCCGTAGTCGTCCGGCCCTTGCAGGAAAGGGGTCTGGCCGTTCGGTACGTCCGTCATGGGTACCGGACCGTAGCGGATCCCGCTGCTCACCACGAGCCCTGATGAGATATCCCACCCCGCATTGACGAACCTCTGACGTACTACGCGTCGCGTACTGCGCAGGTCCGCAACACAGCAGGGGGCGCAAAACGCGGGTTGTCGTAGGTCCAGTCGGGAGGCTCGGGACTACCTCGGCGCGAGTGCGGCCTCGCCCTGTCCGAAACCGTCGCCCACCTGGAAGGGACGGTCTAGCGAGAGCGGGCGATGACGATGTCGGCGACGACCTTCCAGCCGAGGCTGCGGTACAGCCGCAGTCCGTCGATCGAGGCGATCAGGATGCCGCGCTTGGCGCCCTGAGCCGCCGCGGTCTCGACCAGCGAGGCCATCACCGCGCTGCCCAGCCCGCGCCTTCGGTGCGCCGGGTCGGTCTCGATCCGATCCGCGACCGCGTCCTCGCCGACCACGGCCATCCGGCCGCTGGAGACCACTCCGCCGTGCAGCGTGGCGCGCGTGATGATCAGGTCGGACTCGACTTCGGAGTGCAGTGAGTAACGGTCGCTCAACTTCAGCGCGGGTTGCTCGGACAGTTGGATGGTCATCAGCCAGTCCTGCTCGCGCTGCACCTCCAGCCCGAGATCCTCGAGCTGTTCGATCCTTGCCTCACGGTCGTCGGTGGCGAGCGTGATCCAGCCGGCGCCCCGGCCGCCACCGGCGGTCAGGGCCAGCTCGGCGGCACGCTCGACCCGTTCGGGTTTGTCGTCCGCGTCGAGGACGACGTATTCCATCGCGCGATTCTCCTCGCCCGCGCGGACGGTCAGGATCCCGTCGTTGTCGTCCTCGACCTTGGTCCAGCCCCGCGACACAGACCACCCGGCCTGCCAGCGGCGGACGAGTTCCTCACGATCTCTCACTCGTCGATTCAACCAGTCAGAACGTCCCACGGCGAGGGGAAGTGGTGTCGGGTGCGTCATCCGTGGCGAGGAGGTCGAAGCTGAGGAGGTTGTCAAAGATGTTGTCGCGGAGTGGGCCGGCGGCTCGGGCAGTGCCGGTGAGGGTGAAACCGTTGGCGATGGCAACGTGAGCTGACGCGGTGTTGCCTTCGGCAGCGAAGAGCATCAGGCGACGCCGGCCGAGACCACCCTGCTCGATCGGTTTGAACGCTTGCTTGATCGCCAGCCCGACCGCCGCCGTCATCACTCCACGACCGCGGGCCTCGGGGTGCGACCAGTAGCCGATCTCACCGCTGGTGTTGTCGATCCGGTTCTTCAGGTCGAACACACTGACGTTGCCGAGCAGGTCGTCGGTGTCCGGATCCGCGATCACCCAGGACACCCCTTCGCCACTCGCGAGCAGCTCCAGCCGTCCCTGGATGAACGCCTCGGCGTCGTCGATCCGGTAAGGCGACGGCAGACCGGCCAGCCAGTGCTGGGTTCGCTCGTCGTTGCAGGCCTCGGTGATCCGCTTCGCGTCGGAGCTGCGGAACTCTCGCAGTCGCACGCCAGCTCCTTGGAGCACCGGCACCTGCCACCAATGGCCCTGCGGCTCGCGTTGGTCGTCCTGCGCGATCGAGGCGACCCACTCGTCCTTGCGGATGCCGCGAGCCACGCCGCCATCGGGAACCATGACGAGATTGCGGAACCCGTTCTTCCAGGCAACGCGCCGTGACCCGTAGTTGCCGACGTACGCTCGCCAGATCACCCGCCGCCAGCCCTGCTCGAAGGCGTGGTCGACCGCGAGCCCCAGGCCTCGCGTCATCACCCCGTGGCCCCGGGCCCAGGGAGCCGTGGCGAACCCGACCTCCCCGACGCCGCCCTCGCCGGGGCGTAGGTCGATCGTGCCGGCATAGCGCCCGTCGTACTCGATCGCCCACCCCCAGCTGGTGCCGTCCCGCCAGCCGGCGGGGATGAACTCGGTCAGGTACTGCACCGCGTGCTCACGCTCGTACGGCACCGGGATGGTGGTCCAGCGCTGCATCTCCGGGTCCTGGCACACCTGGTAGGCGGCCTCGACATCGGCCCGGGTGTGCGCACGCAGCGTGATCACACCATCGGCCAGAACCGGGACGTCCTCGGGAAATCGCATACTCCAGCCTCGCCTGCGGGCGGACGCCACGGCAACGTCATTTCCGGCAGCGCAGAAATCAACGCGGTTCCACCGCAATGCGTCACCACAGGTCTTAGGCTGTCGTCTGTGAACGCAGCCGGAGCGAACGCCGAACCGTCCCGCGGCCGGGGTGGACAGCTGGCTGCCCAGCGGCAGGCCACGATCGTTGCCGAGGTCAACAGCCGGGGCGCGATCACCGTGGCCGAGCTGGTGGACCGCTTCGGTGTGTCCGACATGACGATCCGGCGCGATCTCGACGCGTTGGACTCCAGCGGCCTGCTGCACAAGGTGCACGGCGGCGCGACCTCGGTCGGGTTGCGCAGCGCCCATGAGCCTGGCTTCGACGCCAAACTCACGCAGGAGTCGACCGCCAAGCACGCGATCGCCGCTGAGGCGGCACGCCGAGTGCAGCCGGACAGCGCGATCGGCATCGGAGCCGGTACGACGACCTACGCCCTGGCCCGGCAGCTCCTCCGGGTCGAGAACCTCACGGTGGTGACGAACTCGGCCCGCATCGCCGACGTGTTCCACGGCAACGGCAGGTCGGATCGCACTGTGGTCCTGATCGGCGGCATCCGTACTCCGTCGGACGCGCTGGTCGGCCCGATCGCGACCGCGGCCCTGCAATCGCTGCACCTCGACCTGCTCTTCCTCGGCGCACACGGCGTGGACGCCGAGCACGGCCTCAGCACCCCGAACCTGATGGAGGCCGAGACGAACCGGTCCTTCATCGCCGCCAGCCGCGAGGTGGTCGTGGTCGCCGACCACACCAAGTGGGGCACCGTCGGCCTGAGCACCTTCGCCGGCTGGGGTGACCTCGACCTGGTCATCACCGACTCCGGCCTGTCCGCAGCGGCCCGCAAGGCGATGCGCGACACCGACTGCGAACTGATCATCGCCTCCTGAACCACGAGCAGCTCCCCGGCGTTCCCCGGTGGCGCGCAGCGGTCACGAAGTGGCGACCTTGAACACCAAACAGGGACCGCGGACACGAAATAGCGTGTTCAAGGTCCCGACTACCTGTCCCAGGTCCCGACTCTTGGTCAGGGCCGCACCCTCCAGCCCTCCGCGGCCCCCTTGCCGAGAGGCATCATCACGAACTACGGCTGTCGTACTGGTTCAGCTGATCCGGGAGGCTCCGGGCGACGGGGTCGCGGCCAGTGACGTCGGGGCGGTGAAGCCGTGGTCGGCGAAGGCCTTCTCGATGGCGGCGAGGGTCGCGTCGACCGCGTCGGCTTCCACCAGCGCGATGATGCAGCCGCCGAAACCGCCGCCGGTCATCCGGGCACCGACCGCGCCCGCGGCCAGGGCGGCGTCCACCGCGACGTCGAGTTCGGGCACGGTGATCTCGAAGTCGTCCCGCATCGACACGTGCGACGCGGTGAACAGAGGTCCGACCTCGCGCAGCCGCCCGGCCCGCATGAGTTCCACCGCCTCTTCCACCCGGCGGATCTCCGTGACCACGTGGCGCACCCGGCGGCGTACGACGTCGTCTGACAACCGCGCGAGCGCCTCGTCCAGCTGATCGAAGGCAATGGAACGCAGAGCGGGTACGCCGAGCTCGGCGGCCGCTTGTTCGCAGCTCCTCCGTCGTGCGGCGTACTCGCCGTCGACATGGCGGTGCGGCGCCTTCACGTCGACGACCAGCAGGCCGAGTCCGTCGGCCGCCGGGTCGAAGGGGATCTGGTCGGTCGTCATCGCCCGGATGTCGAAGTACAAGGCGTGTCCGGCGGTGCAGCACATCGACGCCATCTGGTCCATCAAGCCGACGGGCGCCCCGACGTACTGGTTCTCCGCCCGCTGCGCGAGGCGCGCGACCTCGGCCGGATCGACCTCGAGGCCACGCAATCCGAGCAGAGCAACGGCTGTCGCGCACAACAGCGCGGCGGACGAGGACAGGCCCGCACCCGACGGCAGGTCGGAGTCGACCAGCAGGTTGGCGCCGCCGATCTCGAAGCCGGCCTCACGCAGTACCCACGCCGCGCCGGCCGGGTAGGCCGCCCAGTCCGCCACGGAACCTGGCTCGATGCCGGCGAGGGAGAACTCGATGGTGTCGCTGTGTCCGGAGGAAGCAACGGCGAACTGGCCGTCCGAACGAGCGGAGGCCGTCACCACGATGCGGTTGGGCAGTGCGATCGGCAGCACCAGGCCGTCGTTGTAGTCGGTGTGCTCGCCGATCAGGTTGACCCGGCCGGGAGCCCGCCAGGCACCGTCCGGTTCGACGCCGAAAACCTCGCTGAACTTGCTCACGAACCGACCTTCCGCAGTGTCTCGGCGACGTCCTCGGGCCGGGTGTCGCTGATGAACGCGCCCATCCCGGATTCCGAACCAGCAAGGTACTTGATCTTGTCCGCGGCCCGCCGGATCGAGAGCAGCTCGAGGTGTAGGTAGCCCAGCTCGCGGTCCACCCGGACCGGTGCAGAGTGCCACGCGGCGATGTAGGGGAGCGGATCGCCGTACAGGCCGTCGAAGCGGCTCAGTACGTCGAGGTACAGCTCGGCGAAGTCGTCGCGCTCAGAATTCGACAGCTCCGAGATGTCGGCGACCTGGCGGTGCGGATAGAGGTGCACCTCGACCGGCCAGCGCGCGGCCTCGGGCACGAAGGCGGTCCAGGTGTGGTTCTCCGCCACCACCCGGGTGCCCTCCTTGCGCTCCGCGGCCAGGATGTCGGCGAAGAGGTTGCTGCCGGCAACCTCCTGGTGCTCGCGGGCGCGGGCCATGAGGGTCCGCATCCGTGGCGGCAGGAACGGGAACGCATAGATCTGCCCGTGCGGGTGGCTCAGGGTGACACCGATCTCGCGACCCCTGTTCTCGAACGGGAAGACGTACTCGACGTCCGGCCGGGCGCTGAGCTCCGCGGTCCGGTCCGCCCAGGTCTCGACGACCAGTCGGGCCTGGCCCTGGGACAGGTCGGTGAAGGACTTGTTGTGGTCGCTGGTGAAGCAGACGACCTCGGCTTGGCCCGGTCCGGCGAAAGAGGGAAACCGGTTCTGGAACACGGCCACGTTGTAGTCGTGGTCCGGGATCTCGGTCGGGTTGCCGGGCTTGCTGGCGCACAGCGGGCACTGGTCCGCGGGCGGCAGGTACGTCCGGGTGTTGCGGTGGGTGGCGTAGGTGATCACGTCGCCGGTCAGTGGGTCGGTCCGCAGTTCGACCTGGGGCTTCGGCGCCGGCAACCCGCGGGTGTCCTCGAGCGGGACGCGGACAGGCGCGTCGAGGGGGTCGTAGTAGAACAGGGTACGTCCGTCGGACAGTTCGGTGTCCGTCCGGCGGGCGCCGCGAGGTGTGTTCATCGTCCGACCTTCGGTAGCGGGAGTGGCCGCAGGGGACGGCCGGGGCAACAAGTCTGCCATCAACCATCGTAAACCAACATATTCGAACATGCATCGTGAGACCCGCCACCGCTACCATCGAACGATGGACAGCGCCCAACCATCGCGTCCTCTCCCCCTGATACGGAGAGGGCGCGCGATCTCCCTGCCATGAACGAAACCCTGCTCAACATCGTTCTGATCTTCGTCTTCGTACTGATCGGCGGCGTCTTCGCGGCGGCCGAGATGGCCCTGGTCTCGCTGCGCGAGAGCCAGCTCAAATCGATCGCCCACCGCGGCAAGCGCGGCGAGACGGTGGCCCGGGTGGCCGCCAACCCGAACCGGTTCCTGTCCGCCGTGCAGATCGGCGTCACGCTGATGGGCTTCCTGTCCGCCGCCTTCGGTGGCGCGACGCTGGCCGACGGCCTGTCGCCACACCTGCAGAACCTCGGCCTGCCCGAGTCGCTGGCGAACACGGTCGCCCTGATCCTGATCACCATCGCGATCTCGTATGTGTCGATCGTGCTCGGCGAGCTGGCGGCCAAGCGGCTCGCGCTGCAGCGGGCCGAGACGTTCGCGCTCGGCCTGGCCCCGCTGGTGGACCGGATCGCCTCGATCGCCCGGCCGGTGATCTGGCTGCTGTCCAAGTCGACGGACCTGGTCGTCCGCGCCCTCGGCGGCGACCCGAACGCGAACCGCGAGGTGATGTCGGACGAGGAGCTCCGCGACCTGGTCTCCGCGCACGAGTCGCTCGGGGAGGAGGAGCGCCGGATCGTCGACGACGTGTTCGAGGCCGGTGGGCGCCAGCTCCGCGAGCTGATGCTGCCCCGGACCGAGGTGGATTTCGTCGACGCCGAGATGCCGGCGTACAAGGCGGTCAAGTTCGCGGCGGAGCGGCCGCACTCGCGGTACCCGGTGATGAACGGCTCGGCCGACGACATCGTGGGATTCGTGCACGTTCGCGACCTGTTCGATCCGGCGGTCGCGTCGCGGTCGGTCCGGGTCGGCGACCTGGCGCGCGACGTACTGATGCTGCCTGACACCGCGAAACTGCTGCCGACGTTGACGGAGATGCGGCGGCGGAGCACTCATCTGGCGATCGTGCTGGACGAGTACGGCGGGACCGCGGGCATCGTGACGCTCGAGGACCTGGTCGAGGAGCTGATCGGCGACATCAAGGACGAGTACGACGAGGAGGCGGGCGAGACGACCCGGCTGCGCAGCGGCGACGTCGAGGTGGACGGCCTGCTCAATCTGGACGACTTCGCCGACGAGACGGGGGTGGAGCTGCCGGACGGCCCGTACGAGACGGTCGCCGGATTCCTCGCCGCCCAGCTGGGGAGGGTCCCCGAGGTCGGCGACGAGGGTGCCGTCGAGGGGTACAAGCTCACGGTCACCGAGATGGACGGCCGCCGCGTCGCCCGGGTCCGCGTCCACCACGTCACCCCCGACGAGCCCGTGCCCTGATTCACAGGTCACTGCGTCCGAAGAACCCGAGGGCAGGCCCCACGGTTCTTCGGACGCAGCGACGTGTGCAGGGACTAGTCGCCAGCTGGGGTCGCGTTGGGAGTGGTGGGCACGACCGAGGGGGATTCGGTGGTCGGCTCTGGGGTCGGGTTTGTTGTCGGTGCGGTGGTCGGCGGTGCCGTCGGAGCCGTGGTGGGTGCGCTTGTAGGCGCTGTGCTCGGTGGGGCGGTCGACGAGGTGTCGGACGGAGTGGTCGGCCCGCCGGTAGGTGAACTGGTTGGTGTGGTGGTCGGCCGCGTGGACTGCGGCGTGGTGGGGCTGGTCGCGCCGGCCTGGGCTGCGGTGGAGGGCGTCCCGACGGAGCCCGACGTACCGGGCGTCCCGACGGAGCCCGACGTACCGGGTGTGGGCGCTGGCTTGCCTGCCGGCGTGATGACGCCGGGGTGCGGGGCGAGGTCGTTGGTGGTGGGGAGCTTGAGGGTGTCGCTCTGGAGCAGGATGCCGATGGTGGTCGCCGAGATCGCGATGATGGCCGCGGCCAGTCCGGCGAGCACAGCCTGCGACGGCCCCCGGCGTCTGGGAGGCTGCGGGGAGGCCTGCGGCGCTGTGAGGGGTCCGCTGCCGGCAACACCATCGATCGGATCGGCCGCCACCAGGACCGGTGCGGCGACACCGTCGATCGGATCGGCCGCCACGAAGACCGGTGCGGCGACACCGTCGGCGACCTGTCGCGCGGTGGGCCGTTGGTCCGGGTCCTTGGCGAGCGTCCAATAAAGGAGATCCTCGAACTCTCCGGCGAGCTCCGGGCGCGCCAGGCTGGGCCGGGTGGGGGCCATCTCGACATGCTGATACATGATCGACGCGGGGTCGTCCGCCAGGAACGGGGGCTGCCCGGAGACCAGTTGGTACAGCACGCAGCCCAGCGCGTAGACGTCCGAGGCTGCCCCGGCCGTCCCGCCCAGCGCACGCTCCGGCGCGAGGTACTGGCTGGTGCCGATGATCTGGCCTGTCCCGGTCAGGGTGGCGTCGGCATCGGCGTCGGCGTCGAAACGGGCGATGCCGAAGTCGGCGACCTTCACCAGGCCGTCGCCGGTGAGCAGCAGGTTGCCCGGCTTGATGTCGCGGTGCACGATGCCGTGATGATGGGCGGCGGCCAGTCCTGCGGCCGCCTGCCTGACGATGTCGACCGCGCGGTCGGCCGGAAGCGGTCCGAGCCTGCGCAGTTCCTGGCTGACCGTCGGACCCTCGACCAGTTCCATCGCGATGAAGTAGCCGCCTTCATGGCTGCCGAAGTCGAGAGCTGCCACCACGTGCGGGTCGTCGACCATCGCGGCTGCCCGGGCCTCACGCAGGAACCGTTCCTTGGTCGCCAGGGTCTCTCGGACCGGGAGCAGCAGCTTGATCGCCACGTCACGGCCGAGCACCTCGTCGGTCGCCCGGTAGACCTCTCCCATACCGCCGCGTCCCAAGGGATCGCCGAGCCTGTACCGACCAGCCACCAGCACCGGTGACACACCTCCTGATTGCCTCATCAGATTGTTGGTACCCACCGATGACACGGGTAAGCGGTCAGCTCAGGCATGCCGGCGCAACCACTCCAGGCCGGATTCGGCCTGGCCGAGGATCGAGATGTGCGCGCCCGAGGGGGAGAGCCGCAGCTCGGCGTCCGGAATGTGCTGAGCGAGCCACTGGCCGTGGCCGGCCGGAATGATGCCGTCCTGGGCGCCGTGCACAACCAGGACGGGAACGCTGATCGTGGTCGGGTCGCACCCCCATGGAATGACGTAGGAGATGTCGTCGTCGATCTGGCCGAACGGGCCGGCGTCGAGGGCCGGGCCGACCACCTTGCCGAGCCAGGACCACGGGCCGTCGAACATGGCGAGGTCGGCGGCGGTGAACTCCGGGTCGTACTCGATCCCGGAAGTCTCGTACGCCGTCTTCGCCTCGCGCCCGCGGACCGCCGCCCGCAATGCGGCGACCCCCGAGGGAACCATCCCGGCGTACCAGTCCAGCCCGTCCGCGTCGTACGGGGCGATGGCGGCCATGGTCAGCACGGCTCGCACCCGATCGCCGAGAGTGGCGGCGGCGCCGAGGGCGTAGCACCCGCCACCGGAGTGGCCGACGACGGCGAACCGGTCGATTCCCAGTGAGTCGGCGACGGCCGCGACATCATCGGCGACCGAGGCCATCGTCCGGCCGGGAGCAGGAGTGGACCCGCCGTACCCGGGCCGGTCGAAGGAGACCCACCGGATGCCGAGCCGCTCGGCCGTGGCGAAGAGGGGCTCGGGTGGTGCGCCGAGGTTCGGCGTGCCGTGATGCCAGAAGACCGGCAGTTCGCCGGTGCCCGTGTCGTACACATGCAGCATGCGGCCGTCGCTCAGCCGCAGCTCGGTCTCGTTCACGTTATTCACCTTAGGGTCGGCACCGCTGAAAACCGGTACGTCGGACCCGGCCTGCACCGGTCGACATTCCGGAATGTCGAGAACCCGCGGGTCCCTCCGACCTCTGCTGCGAAGATCGAATCCAGACGGAAAGGAACCGCCGTGAAGTACCTGATGTTGATCCACAGCAACCCGATCACCTGGGCACACCCCTCCTTCCTGCACACCAAGGAGGGGCTCGCGCTGTCGCAGCGGGAGCGTGACGAACTCTCCGCGCAACTGGAGAAGCTGTTCACCGAGCTGACCGAGTCGGGTGAACTCGTCGTGGCCGAACCGCTCGCCGCACCGATCGACACCAAGGTGGTCCGGGTTCGCAAGGGCGTCCGCGCCACCACGGACGGCCCGTACTCCGAGGCCAAGGAACAGCTCGCGGGCGTGTTCATCGTCGACGTCGCCACGCCCGAGCGAGCCGAGGAGATCGCCGCCCGGATCCCGGAGGCCCAGTACGCCGGCGTGGAGCTGCGCCCGATCGCGACCATGGACTGACCCCCCGCGCCCCGGGCCGAGCCGCCAGGTCGGGGCACTACCCGGCTCGACCAGCCGGAGCCGGCGAGACTTCCCGGACCGACCCGCCCGTGGCCCTGTACAAGTCACGCAGTACTGCTTGTACTACGGGACTTGTATGGGACACGGCGCGGGCGCCGCACCAAGCCTTCTAGCTGACGAGGCGGGCGTGGTTGGAGCGGGTGGCCAGGGCCGGGTCGAGGACGCCGAGCGCGAGCCACGTCGCTCCACCCACACCGTCGCGGGCAGTCAGCACTTCCCCGTTGAAGTGTTCGTGGATTGTTTGCCGCAGCAAGCGGCCGACCGGCGATGATTCACCGGCAACACTGCCGGCGAGGACGAACGGGCCCATGTCCGACGTTGTCCGAAGGCGGCTGACCGTCTCTGTGAGCAGTTCGGCTGCGCGTTTCACCAAGGCGTGAGCCGTCTTGTCGTTCTGCTCGTAGGCCGCGACCACCGTGCGGGCGAGCTCGGCCAGCAGCACGGGTGGACGGGAGTTCACGGTGCGAACCAGGTCGTCACGGAGCCGGTTGTAGCCTTCACGCTCCGCATTTGCCTGCTCATCGCGGTTCGGCAGCACCGCTTTCACCACGGCCTCGCCGAGTGCGCCGATCGGTTCGCCGAGATCGAGAGCGCGCAACAGACTGCGCAACGCCTCACGACCGAGCCAGAACCCCGAGCCGTCGTCGCCGAGCAGCCAGCCGTGACCGTCGGCGGTCCGGACCAGCCGGTGGTCGCGGACCAGGCCGGCCGCGCTGCCGGTGCCCGCGATCAGCACGGTGCCGTCAGGCTCCGGTGTACCGGACGCGAAGGCGACCTCGAGATCACCGATGAAGTCCGGTTCGACGATCAGGCCCGCCCCGTTCCAGACGGCGTCGAACTCGGCCCGGACGCCCGGGTTCGACAGCGCCGAGCCGCCGGCCGCACCGATCACCGCAGTGCGCACCAGGGCCGGGTCCAGGTCGCCCAGCGCCTGGTGAATAGCCTGTCCGAAGTTGGCCGCGGCGCTCGCGGGGTGGCTGGTGGGGTTTCCGCCTGCCGCGGCCCCCCGCCCCACTACGTTGCCGTCATGGTCAGCGATCACGATCCGGGTGGAGGTGCCGCCGAGGTCGCCGCCCAGAACCAGTGCGGTGGCTGGCATCAGGACCACTGGATCCCGTGGTTCCGGAACCGGGCGTTCGAGCGACATAGGCGATGCTCCAAACTGCTCAAAATAGACTACTTATGAACAAAAACAAGCAAGGTCACGCAACGGTCCCGATCTGGAGGGAAGAGTGAGATGAGCCTTGACTTTAGCTGCCAGGTGAGAAAAGTTCTGTCCAGCAAACCGCAAACTTGCGCACTTGTCGGCACCAGGTGTGTCGCGGCGAACACATTAGTCGAGGGGTGGGGCCTCTGATGGCCAGCACGGAAGACGGCGGAACGATCGTCGACGGGGGCAGCCCGGGCGTGAGTGCGCAGTCCTTTGTTCAAACGCTGACGCCGATCATGGCGGCGGTGACCGAGCAGATCGACGGCCCGATCCAGCAGGCGGCCGACCTGATGACCGCGTCGCTGCGCAAGAACGGCGTCATCCAGGCCTTCGGCTCCGGGCACTCCGAGGCGCTGGCGATGGAGATCGCCGGCCGCGCGGGCGGCCTGATCGCGACGAACCGGATCGCGCTGCGCGACCTGGTGCTGCTCGGCGGCGAATCACCCGAGCTGCTCCGCGGTGGCGAGCTCGAGCGCGACCCGTCGTACTCGCGCAAGCTCTACGAACTGTCGGCCGCCCGCCCCGGCGACCTGTTCGTGATCGCCTCGAACTCCGGCGTGAACGGCTCGATCGTCGAGCTCGCCACGGTGGTGAAGGAACAAGGCCACCCGCTGATCGCGATCACCTCGCTGCAGCACACCAGTGGGGTGACCTCGCGGCACCCGTCCGGCAAGAAACTGATCGACTTCGCCGACGTGGTGCTCGACAACCATGCGCCGTACGGCGATTCTGTGCTCGACCTGCCCGACGGCGGCAAGGTCTGCGCAGTGTCGTCCATCACTGCTGCGCTGATCGCGCAGATGATGGTGGCCGAGGTACTGCGCCGGTTCACCGAGGCCGGCGAGACCCCGCCGGTCTACCTGTCCGCGAACATCCCCGGCGGCGACGACCACAACCATGCCCTTGAAGCCCAGTACGCCGGCCGGATCCGTCGTACTGCTTGAAACACTCTCGGAAGGCGGGACCAATGAGTACTCCCAACAACCTGTCGCGGCGGCTGTTCCTGCAGCGCGCGGCGGTCGGCACCCTGCTGGCCACCGGCGGCAGCACGCTCCTGGCAGCCTGCGCCAGTAGCGGCAGCGACAACAGCGGTTCCACCGGTGGCGGCAACAAGACGGCGGACAACCCGTTCGGCATGGCGGACAAGGCGACCGTCGACTCGGTGATCTTCAACGGCGGCTACGGCTACGACTACGTGTCGTTCGCGGCCAACATCGCGCAGCAGAAGTTCGCGGGCTCGACGTTCAAGGTTGCGCCGTCCACCCAGATCGCCCAGCAGCTGCAGCCGCGCTTCGTCGGCGGCAACCCGCCGGACCTGATCGACAACTCCGGCGCGAACCAGATCGGCTTCAACACGATCCTGGACCAGCTGGCGACGCTGGACGACGTCTTCGAGGCCAACAACTACGAGGGCACGAAGATCGCCGACACCCTGTACCCCGGCGCCAAGCTTCCCGGTACCTTCGACGGCAAGTTCGTCGCGATGAACTACGTGCTCACGCTCTACGGCCTGTGGTACTCCGAGAGCCTGTTCAAGGAGAACGGCTGGGAGCCGCCGAAGACGTACGACGCGCTGCTCGACCTCGGCGCCAAGGCCAAGGCCAAGGGCAAGTACCTGTTCGTCTGGGGCAAGGAAGCCGCGACGTACTACCACACCCTGGCCGTCGACTCCGCGATCAAGGAGGGTGGCGACGACGTCCGGCTGTCGCTGGAGAACCTCGAGGCGGACTGCTGGTCGAAGCCGCAGATCCAGGGCGTCTTCAAGGCCATGGAGACCATGGTCAAGAACGGCTACTTCGTGCCCGGCGGCGCCGGCACCCAGTTCACCGCCGCGCAGGCGAAGTGGAGCAACGACCAGCAGGCCATCCTCTACCCCTCGGGCTCGTGGATCGAGAACGAGATGAAGAAGGCCACCAAGAGCGGGTTCCAGATGAAGGGCATCCCCGAGCCCACGCTCACCGACGCCCCGAAGCTGCCGTACGCGGCGCTGCGCAGCGCGGCCGGTGAGCCGTTCATCGTCCCGGCCAAGGGCAAGAACGTTGCCGGCGGCAAGGAGCTCCTGCGGGCCATGCTGTCCAAGGAGGCGGCGACCAACTTCGCCAAGACGCGGCTGGCGCCGACGATCGTCAAGGGTCTTGTTCCCGCCGACGGTTTCGGTTCGACCGCGCTGCAGTCGCAGACCGCGATGCTGGACGCCGCGGGCACGGACATCTTCGACTACCAGTTCGTCGGCCTTTACGGCATGAACACCGACAACCTCGTGGTCTGGAACTCGTTCCTGTCCGGCAAGCTCGACGCGGCGGGCCTGACGAAGGGCCTGCAGCAGATCACTGACAAGGTGCGGAACGACAGCTCCGTCAAGAAGATCCCGGTCACCAAGTGACCATGACGCCAGATGTCGTGCCGGGCGGCGGACCCAAGCGGTCCGCCGCCCGGCGGCGCCGGCCGCTGACCTTCGACCGCGCCAGCTTCATGGTCGTGTTCCTCGGCCTGCCGCTGGCGGTGTTCGTGATCTTCGTGGTCTCGCCGTTCGTGCAGGCGCTGTGGTTCTCGATGACCGACTGGTCGGGTTTCAGCTCGAAGATGAACTTCGTCGGCTTCGACAACTACGTCAAGCTGTTCCACGACGACATCTTCCTGAAGTCCGTGCGCAACAACGTCGAACTGGCGATCGTCGTGCCGATCGTGACGATCGTGCTGGCGCTCACCCTGGCCACGCTGGTCACGATCGGCGGCTCGGGGACCGGGACCGTTCGCGGCCTGCGCAACTCCGGCTTCTACCGGATCGTCTCGTTCTTCCCGTACGTGATCCCCGCGATCGTGATCGGCCTGATCTGGGCCCAGGTGTTCACGCCGAGCTCGGGCGTGCTGGACGCGCTGCTGTCGAAGATCGGGCTGCACCAGTTCGAGAACTACGCCTGGCTCGGTGACGCCCGGACCGCGATGCCGGCCTCGATGTTCGTGATGATCTGGGGCTTCGTCGGCTTCTACATGGTGCTGTTCATCGCCGCCATCCGTGGGATCGACCCCGAGGTGTTCGAGGCGGCCCGGATCGACGGTGCCGGCCGGTTCCGGACGGCGGTGTTCCTGACCCTGCCGCTCATCCGCGACAACGTGCAGACGGCGTACATCTATCTGGGCATCGCTGCCCTCGACGCCTTCGTCTACATGCAGGCGCTGAACCCCGGCGGTGGCCCGCAGAACTCGACCCTCGTCATGCCCCAGCAACTGTTCACCACGGCCTTCGCCAAGGGGCAGTTCGGTTACTCGACGGCGATGGGTGTGATCCTGGCCGCAGTGACGATGCTGTTCGCGCTCGCGGTCTTCGTGGTGAACGCCCTGACCGGCGGACGTGTGCGGAAGGTGAAGGAACGCCGATGACAACAACCACCGCCGACCGGGCCGTCGTGGCCGGGTCCCGCGCGCCGGACAAGCGGGCCCGGGAGGGCAAGGGCGTCGCCACGACCGCGCACATCGCGCTGATCCTGTGGTCGCTGCTGGTGATCCTGCCGCTGGTGTGGACGGTGCTGTCCTCGTTCAAGTCGACGCAGGAGGTGCTGGGCAACCCACTGGCGCTGCCGGGCAAGCTGCGGTTCAGCAACTACGCCACCGCCTGGACGACAGCCGGCATCGGTCGCTACTTCGCGAACACGGTGATCGTCGTGGCCTCCGCGCTGGTCCTGGTGATGATCCTGGGGGCCATGTGCGCGTACGTGCTGGCCAGGTTCTCGTTCCCCGGCAACCGGCTGATCTACTACTCCATGCTGGCCGGGCTGACTTTCCCGGTCTTCCTGGCGATCGTGCCGCTGTTCTTCGTGCTGAAGAATTTCTCGCTGCTCAACACCCTTCCAGGGCTGATCATCACGTACGTCGCGTTCGCGCTGCCATTCACCGTCTTCTTCCTGCACAGCTTCTTCAAGGCGCTGCCGGGCGAGATCTACGAGGCGGCGCAGATCGATGGGGCAGGTGAGTGGCGCACGTTCTTCTCGGTGATGTTGCCGATGGCGCGGCCGGGGATGGCGTCGGTCGCCATCTTCAACTTCCTGGGGCTGTGGAACCAGTTCCTGCTACCCGTTGCCCTGAACACCGACTCGAACAACTACGTGCTCTCGCAGGGCATGGCCTCGTTCGCATCGCAAGCCGGTTATGCGGTGGACTTCGGCGCCCTGTTCGCGGCCGTGGTGATCACTGTGGCGCCGGTTCTGGTCGTCTACATCATCTTCCAGCGTCAGCTGCAGGTCTCCGTTACCGCCGGAGGCGTGAAGTAGCCAAGACCTGTCCGTACTACGCGCTGCGGGCGCCCGGCAGTAGTCGCCCGTACTACGGGCGCGCTGCCGGGCGACCGGGCGATTCAGGAGCGCGTGCCCGCATCCTCGAGTTCGCGGACTTCGGCCCGCATGACTGGGCCAATCCCGGGGTGCCGTCTGCGGCGATTGGCGAGCGCGACTCCGATCGCCAGGGCCAAGGCAGCCGTCAATGCGGCCGCAGCACTGGTCCAGGGCGCCAGCGGGGTGTTGGAGACGACAACGGGACGCGCTGCCAGCCCGCTCGGCACTACCCACGTTCCGGTGACCGTCGCGGGCCCGGGATGGCTGCGGACGGCTACGATCCGCAGCGGCAGGGCACCGGTGGCTTCGACATCCACCGCGGCCTGCCACTGCCCATTGCCTTGGGCAACGACCGGTGCGCGCCGGAGCGTGATCCCGGTGCTCGTCCCCAGGTCGGCGGAGACCGCGGTGACCGGTGCCGGGACGGGGCGCCGACTGCTGACCACCTCGACTACCAGCAGGCTGCGCCCGGGCTGGTTGGGCCGAAGCGCCACCGTGATCAGCAGGTCGTCAACTTCGTACGTGGTCCGCGTCGGCGCTGTCGCGCTCCTGGCGAACTGCGGACCACGCGCCGGCGGCGTCGCTGTCAGCACGACCGCGAGGAGCAGTACGCCGACACCCAGCAGCGGGCCGATCACCTGGCCGCGAGCCGTCGGGGCCACTGGTTCTCGGGCCGGCTGCCTGGTCAGCCAGGGGTGTAGCCGCCGGGCGTGCCGTAGACCGAGAGCAAGCACCACGGCCACCAGTACTGATTTGACCAGCAGAGCCCTGCCGTAGGTGGTGCCGAGTGCGGCATCCAGGGTGGCCACCTGACGTCCTGCCAGCAGGAGCCCGGTCACAGCCAGGACGGCCACGCAGCCGGCGGTCAGCGGCCCGAATGCCTTCCAGACGCGGAACGCGTCTGCGCGTTGCTCACGAAGCTGGCTGGTCAGAAGAGCGAGGAGACCGAGTCCGCCGATCCAGGTCAGAGCCGCGGCTTGGTGGGCCGAGAGGACCAGCAGCGACACCGGACCTCCCTGAGCATGGCTGCTGGCGGAGCGCAGCACGATGTCGCAGACGAGCAGAACCACCAGCAACGTCGTACCGACTGGTCCGGGTCGCGACCCGCGGGCACGCCTGACCAGGAGCACGAGCACACCCATGAGGGCCAGCTCGCGAAGAGTCCATCGCGTCAGCTGACCCGAGCCGGTGAGAACTGCGAGACCTGATTCGGAGTTGCTGGCTTCGGACCACTGTCTCGCGCTGCGCATGACCGAGGTGACCGCCGACAGAAACCCGAACGCGACGACCAGTCCGAGCACGGTCGCCACCACTGGTTCCGGCAGAGACGGCTTTGAGCGACGGGTCAGCAGGATGGCCAGGAACGCCCAGCCACAGAGGGCCGCAGTACCGGCGATGTCCATCCAGCCGAGGACGACGTCGGCGGCGGCTGCCGCTGGTCCGGTGACCGATCGGGCCGGTTCTCCGGTGGAGGTCGCCGCCAGACCCACGCCGAAGACGAGCGTGCCCTGCAACCTGTGCAGGTCGTACTTCGACACGACACTCCAGCGCAGCTCGTACACCGAGCGCGGCAAGGCCGGGAATCCGGACACCACCAAGTGGATCCCGCGGTCCTCGATCCGGGTTTCGCCGACCGGGACGGCCTTGCCCTCACGGTCGAACAAGGCGACCTCGATACCAGCCGCCGTCGGAGGCTCGGAGAACCAAAGGTCGATCTGAGTCGGGGCCGCCTGCACCGTCTGCCCGTCGGACGGCGTGGACCGCAGCAGCACCGGATGAGCCTGCGCGACTCCGCCTGCAGACAGCCAGACAGCAGCGGTGACGACCGACAGCAGGACCGCGCGCACGCACCATTTCCGGCGGTCAGCCCGCCGTCCCATGACGATAGTGGACACGGTCGCCCCCCTCGGACCTCGACGGTGATATCCCAGACCGTCCACCGCATCGGTGTGCCGAGGGCCATAAATGACGAGGCTGTCATCTGATTGTCAGAACCAGCCCGCGATAGGTACAGAAGTGGGGGTGAGGTCCCGCACAGATCAAGGCACGCGGCGGTGGAGGTCTTCCCATACCTCCATGGCGTCCTTCTTCGGCCTCGGACCTCCATTGATCGCTTTGTTGCGCCTGTCCTCGACAACCATCACCACGGCGAAAGCGATCGCGAGAACCACGCAGAGCGAACCGAGGAACCAGTAGGGCGCAACACTGCCTGAAGGTGCCCAGCTCAGGGTGCCGGCCACGGTGACCGGTGTGCCGTCGACCAGCAAGCCGATCGTCCAGTTCTTGATCAGATGAGGCCTGCTGGGGTCCTGAGCGACAACGGCTGGACGATCGTTGCTCATCCAGTGGATGCGGTGGTCGTGGTACCGGTAGCTGTTCGAGGCTGAGATCTGCTGCCAAAGACCATGATGTTCCACCCAGTCACGATCGGGCCAGTCACCATAGTTGCGACCCTCTGTCGGCCGAAGGGCCGCCCGGCTGTGGATCCGGCCGGGGACGCTGGCAGAATCGGGCCCATGTCAGCAGCCGTCCCCGACGACACCCCGGTGCCTGTGACCGGATCCGAGCGTCGCCCGCGCGTCCTGTCCGGGATCCAGCCGACCGCCGATTCCTTCCATTTCGGCAACTACCTCGGCGCGGTCCGCCAGTGGGTGGCGCTGCAGGAGGACCACGACGCGTTCTACTGCGTGGTGGACCTGCACGCGATCACGGTCGAGTACGACCCGAAGGTACTGCGGGCCCGCACCCGCCGGTCCGTCGCTCAGTTGCTGGCGGCCGGGATCGACCCGGAGCGGTCGACGTTGTTCGTCCAGTCGCAGGTGCCCGAGCACGCCCAGCTGGCCTGGGTGCTCGGCTGCATCACCGGGTTCGGCGAGGCCAGCCGGATGACGCAGTTCAAGGACAAGTCGGCCAAGGGCGGCGCGGACCGGGCCACCGTCGGCCTGTTCACGTACCCCATCCTGCAGGCGGCGGACATCCTGATCTATCAGGCGGACCGCGTGCCGGTGGGCGAGGACCAGCGCCAGCACCTGGAGCTGACCCGCGACCTGGCGCAGCGGTTCAACCACCGCTTCGGCAAGACCTTCCGGTCGCCCGAGCCGTACATCGTCAAGGAGACGGCGAAGATCGCCGACCTGCAGGACCCGACCGCGAAGATGAGCAAGTCGGCCTCGTCGCCGGCCGGCATCATCGAACTGCTGGACGACCCGAAGGTGAGCGCGAAGAAGATCCGCTCCGCCGTGACGGACTCCGGCCGCGACGTGTTGTTCGACCCGGAGAACAAGGCCGGCGTGTCGAACCTGCTGACCATCTACACGGCCCTGACCGGCCGCAAGCTCAGCGAGCTCGAGGACGAGTACGCCGGCCGCGGCTACGGCGATTTCAAGAAGGACCTGGCCGAGGTGGTGGTCGACTTCGTCACCCCGTTCCGGGAGAAGACGCTGGCCTTCCTCGACGATCCCGCCCAGCTCGACGCGATCCTGGCCGCGGGGGCCGAACGCGCTCGCGCGGTGACGGCGCCGACGCTCGAGCGGGTCTACGACCGACTCGGTTTCGTGCCCGCCTCAGGGTCCGTCTCAGGGCCCGTCTCAGGGCCCATCTCAGGGCCGGACCGGTAGGCGCCCGGATGGCGATCATCGGTGTCGCAATCCCGATCGCGGAACCCTACGGCTCGGAACTGCAGAAATACCGGGCCGAGTTCGGCGATCCGATGGCCTCGTCGATCCCGACCCACGTGACCCTGCTGCCGCCGACCGAGGTGGCCGACGCCGATCTGGCCGCGGTCGACGATCACATGCTCGAGGTGGCGGCGCGGTTCCCGAGCTTCCGGATCAGGCTGCGCGGTACTGCGACCTTCCGGCCGATCTCGCCGGTCGTGTTCGTGCCGTTGGCGGAGGGGATCTCGTCATGTGAGGTTCTCCAGTCACAGGTCCGGTCCGGGCCGCTCGCGGTCGACCTCCGGTTCCCGTACCACCCGCACGTGACCGTGGCGCACGACCTGGACAAGGACGCGCTGGATCGCGCGTACGACGCGTTGTCGGAGTACGACTGTGCCTTCGATGTGGCCGAGTTCAGCCGCTACGAGCACGGCGCCGACGGCGTGTGGCGCCCACAGCGTTCCTTCCCGCTGGCAGGCTAGCCTCCTCACTCGCCAGGGTAGGCCTGGTCACTCGGGGTACAGGGGACGCATGGGGATCAAGGATCGGGCCAAGGCGGTCTGGGCGCGCATCAGCCGGACGCAGCTCTGGCGGGCCTGGAAACGGTTCGGTGCCCAGCGCGGGAACCGGTTGGCGGCGGCAACGAGCTTCTACGCCTTCCTGTCCATGTTCCCGCTGATCGTGCTGGCGGCGGCCGTTACCGGCAAGCTGCTGAACGAGAAGGCCGTCGAGGACCTCAAGCAAGCGCTGAAGACGAACCTGCCCGGGATCGGCGACCAGATCGACCTCGATGCCCTGATCAATCACGCCGGCGCGATCGGCCTGGTCTCGGGCGTCTCGCTGCTGCTCACCGGCCTTGGCTGGATCGACTGCCTGCGGGCCTCGATCCGCTCGATGCACGAGTTGGACGATGAGCCCGGCAACGCGATCAAACTGAAGCTCGAGGACCTCGGTGCCCTGATCGGACTGGGCCTGATCGGGCTGATCGCGACCGGCGCCTCGTCGATCCTGACCGGCCTGTCCGACCGCATCGTCAAGGCGATCGGCCTCGACGGCACCTGGCTGGCCAGTTGGGGTCTGACCCTGATCAGCATCATCGTCGGCATCGGGGCGGGCGCGGTGCTCTTCCTCTACCTGCAGACCGCGCTGCCACGGATCATCCTGCCGCGCAAGGTCGCGCTGATCGCGGCACTGGCCGGCGGGATCCTCTTCTATATCGCCCAGCAACTCGGGAACACCTACGTCAAGTCCGTGATCGGCAACAACGCAGCCTACGGCGCACTCGCCCTGCCGCTCGCCTTGCTGGTCTGGATCTACCTGATGACCAGGGTGATCATGCTGATCGCCGCCTGGGCCAAGGAAGCCACTCTCGACTACCGCTGGCACACCGGCGAGGCTGAGGAAGCCGCCCGCGCAGCAATGCCCTTCAAGACCCCCTCGTACGCCGCTCGCCCGGCTGGGCCTGGTTCCTCGAACGGCTCGGCTGCGCCGGCCAACGGCTCGACTGCCACAGCGGCCAGGAGCTCAGCTGCCTCGCCCAACGGCGCAGCGGCTATGGGTTCAGCGGCTATCGGCTCGGACGGCCTGATCCCGGGTCCGCCCGGCAAGAAGTACAAGGTCATTCCGATCCCGGCTCGCAAGGCCGACACGGTCGCGGTCGCGGCAGGTGCCGTCCTCGGCGCCACAGCCACCGCCATCGCAGTACAACTGTCCCGCGCCGCCCGCTCCTTCCGCCGCTAGCCCCAGCCCGCGCGCCCGCCGTACAGGCCGTCGGTGTTACAGGCCGCCGGCGCATGGATCAGTGGCGGCGGCCTCGGAGGCGGCGGGCGTGGATACGGAGGGCGCGGGGCCGGCGGAGGAAGAGGCCCAGGAGCAGGATGGGTGGTGCCGCGTAGAACCAGACCGGGATTCGGAGCGCCAGGGCCTGGACTGCTTGCCCTGGCGCCAGAACTGTCCTGCTGCGCCTCGGCAGCTGAGTACCAGCTGCGGCCTTGTTCGCAGCATTAGGCTCGCTAGCTGTCTTGGGCCCAGCTGCAGCCGGCTTGACCAGCGCACCGACGGGGGACAAGGCGGAGTAGTTCTTGAAGGTCCAGTCGAGCAGGTGCGAGGCGTCCTCGGTGATGCCGTGCGGGGCGTTCATCAGCGTGACCACCAGCGTGTGGCCGTCACGCCTGGCGGCTCCCACGAACGTGTTGCGGGCCAGCGTCGTGTAGCCCGTCTTCACCCCGAGCGCGCCCGCGTAGTTGAACAGCAACTTGTTCTGGTTGGCCACCTGGTACGTGCCGGTCTTCGCCAGCGGGAAGTTCGTGTACTTGGTCGACGCGTACTTCGCGAAGTCTTCCCGGCGGAGCCCTGACTGTGCGAACAGTGCCAGGTCGTACGCACTGGAGTACTGCCCGTCGGCATCGAGGCCGGTCGGATCGGTGACGTGCGTGTCGAGCGCACCGATCTCCGCGGCCTTCTGGTTCATCCGCTGAACGGTCGCCGGTACGCCGCCCTGGTCATGCGCGGCCAGCGCGTGCACGGCATCGTTGCCGGACGCCAGGAACATCCCCTGGAACAAGAGGTCGACCGAGTAGCGCAGGCCGGGATAAACGCCGACCTTGCTGCCGATGATGCCGGCGTCCTGGCCAGTGCCGATCACCTGGTCCGTCTTGTTGAGCCGGGGCAGCAGGACCAGCGCGGTGAGGGTCTTGAGCGTGCTGGCCGGGCGGAGCTTGGCGTGCGGGGCCTTGGCCGCCAGAACCGAACCCGTGTCCAGGTCCGCGACGACGAAGGCAGACGCCTGCACAGCCGGCGGTGTCGCTCCGTCAGCGACCACCGTCGGCTCCGTCGTCAGCAGCGCACCGCCGACCGGGCTCTGGGAGCCCTGGCCGGCGGCGGTCGCCGCAAGAGGACCTGCCACCACCATCAAGGCGGTAGCGCAGGCCGTCAGGAGGACACGCATCGGCGGCACTCTAGACGGCCTCCAGTCCACGAGTCACGCGGACCTCGGTCCACGAGTCATGCGCGGTAGGCAGTCCAGGCGTTGCTGATGCGGGTGCTCTGGCCGGGGGTGAACTGGTTGTAGCAGGAGTCGTAGGAGTAGTCCATGTAGTTGTGGATCGGGTCCACGCCCGGCAGCGAGCAGGAGTTCCGGCCGGTCGGGCAGCCGCTGCTGGCGCTGCTCTGGGCCGGGGTGTCGGCGACCGAGTCGTTCGTGCTCGTGCAGCCGCCCTGGAACGTGTGGTAGAGCCCGAACCAGTGGCCGGCCTCGTGCGACGCGGTCTTGCCGAGGTTGAAGTTCGTGGCCGAACCGCCCGGCAGCGAGGTGTACTGCACCCGGATGCCGTCGATAGACGGGTTGCTCGCGTAGTCCCACGGGAACGTCGCGATGCCGAGGTAGGCGAAGTCGACCAGCCAGATGTTCAGCGCGTTCTTGCCACCCTTGCGGGTCTGCGCGCGGTACGTGGTGCTCTGGCCGTCCGTGTGCCAGGTGTCGTTGTTGTACCGGTAGGTGCCGGCCAGATAGAAGCTGAAGCCGGTGTTCGCCGCGGCCGACGACTCGCCTCCGGCGAAGTCCTGGTTCAGCTCCGCGATCTGCTGCGAGATCTGCGTGGCGGTCACATCGCCGGCGCCCGAACTGCTGCGCATCACGTTGATGTAGACCGGCACACTCGCACCGGCGAGCTTGCCGGCCGCCGGAGCAAGACCGCGTGCTTGCTTGGCCGCGACCAGCTGCGCGGTCTTGGCGTCGATCGCCTTCTGCTCGGCCACACTCAGCTCGCGAGTATCGGCACCATGGCCGCCGCGGGCGGACGGCCCCTCCTTCGGGGTGAAGCACGGGTTGCTCAGCTGATCCACGGGCAACTTGGCCGTGGCCTGACCGCCGAGCGGGCTGAAAGCGAGCGCCGTACCGGCCAGCAGCACAGCCAGGACGCGGGGACGGGTGATGAGAGATCGCATGGATGCGCTCCTCTTGATCATTGGCCGCTGGGCGGGCGGCCGGATCAGCCGATTTTGAGCGTCATTCCGCTAAGTGAAAAGGCGTTCACTGTCCGTCTAGTGCCAAGGCAGTACTGCGCCTACTCCGTCCGCCCCCGCCGCCCCCGCGGCTCCTCCGTCACAGCTCACAACAGCGGGGCGGTCGTCGGCTCGGCTAATCCCGAGGCCGGGCGGTCCGCGGCCCTGATCCGCCGTGGGTTACCCACCGAAATTGTGGGTTGCCCCATCAAATTACCGGCGGGCAACCCACAAGGTCAGTGGGTAACCCACAAGGTCAGCGTGCAGCCACAAGGTCAGCGGCTAACCGGGCGCGTCAGGCCGGCTGCGGTACTGCGCCTGGTCGTGCGGATGAGTTGCGCCGTCAGCAAGCAGGCGATGGCTGACAGGGCTGCGGGGATCGTGTGGCCGACGGGCCAGGAGGTGTGTTCGATGATGATCGCGAGGACCGGCGGGGTGAGAGCCGCGGCGAGGAACGCCACCGTGTTCTCCAACCCCAGTGCGGCCCCGGCGCGCTCTGGTCCGGCCAGCTCGGCGGCCACCAGGTTCGCGAGTCCGTTCCACGAGATCGCGAAGGTGGCAGCGATGACGACAACAGCCACCACCACAGGCAGCGGTGCCCAGCCGGTCCCCGCCACAGCCGCGCACCCCACCGCAGTAAGGCCAGCGATCTTCGCCAGCGGCCCTAAGCGATCCCCGACCCGATCCGACCAAGCGCCGTTCACCAGCCGTGCCACAGCGCCAGAACCCTGTGCAACCGCAAGCACCACAGCTGCCCCTGCCACCGTCATGCCCTGGCGACCGTGCAGGTATTCGACGAGCAGAGCGGTCAAAGCAAACTGCGGCACCACCAGCAAGCCAGCTACGGCGCAGATCACCCACAAGCGCCGGTCCAGTAGCACCGACGGCCGCGGCTCGTGCACGACGGCAGTAGCCCGCGCATGCGGAGCTGGCCGCATGAACAGCAGTACAGTTACTGCACCAGCAGCGCAGAAGCCCGCAAGGGACAAGTACACAACCGGTACGCCGTACGCCCGGGCGATCCCGGGCAGAGCCAATGCCGCAAGGCCGGCCCCCAGCGGCGACGAGGTCTGGCGGATCGCCATCGCCATGCCACGCCCTTCCGCGGGGAACCACTGCATGACAGCGCGCCCGCTAGCCGCGTTCACCGAAGCGCTGGTGGCTCCACCGAGCACCAGCAGCACGATCACCGCGACCAGGTGCTTCTGATAGGCGAGCAGGACCAGCACGGCCGAGGCCGACAGCATCCCCAGAGCCATTACCGGGCGTTCGCCCCAGCGGTCCGCCGCAAGTCCCCAGGGCAACACGGCCGGCACAATCCCGAGGGACACGGCCCCCAGCAGGACGCCGATCGTGCCGAGCTCGATCCCGTAGTACTCGCGAAGCGCCGGAGTGATCGAGGCGAGGCCCTGCGCCGCGGCGGCTCCAGCGGTCATGGCGAACAACCCGACGCACAGCACGACCCACCGGTAGGAAGCCTTCACCCGACCGATGCTAGGACACGATGTCCAAAATAAGAGACCACTATCTCAACGATAGAGACGCTGCCGCCAAGCGCGCCGGCGGAGTTGACAGCAGTCGACGCCCGCGGCCTACGATTGCTTTAATGGACTGACAGCAGACCAATAGAATTCACCGGGAGCGACAGTGGCCTCTGAGACCGGCAAGCTGACCGTGCAGGCACTCCGAGACCGGGTCGCGGCCGGTGGGGTCGACACCGTGCTGGTCGCCATCACCGACATGCAGGGGCGGCTCCAGGGAAAGCGGTGCGGGGCGCGCTACTTCATCGAGGAGGTGCTCGCGCACGGGACCGAGGGGTGCAACTACCTGCTCGCAGTCGACGTGGACATGAACACCGTCGACGGCTACGAGATGTCCTCCTGGGAGCGTGGCTACGGCGACCTGCTGATGGCTCCGGACCTCGACACGTTGCGCCTGCTGCCCTGGCTCGAGGGCACCGCGATGGTGATGTGCGACGTGCAGTGGCTGGACGGTACGCCGATGCCCGCCTCGCCACGGCAGATCCTCAAGGCCCAGCTCGACAGGCTCGCCGAGCGCGGGTTGAAGGCGTACGTCGGCACCGAGCTCGAGTTCATCGTCTTCAACGACACCTTCGAGTCCGCCTGGGACAAGTCCTACCGCCACCTCGAACCGGCGAACCAGTACAACGTCGACTACTCACTCCTCGGTACTGCGCGGATCGAGCCGCTGCTGCGGGACATCCGCAACTCGATGGAGAGCGCGGGGATGTATGTCGAGTCGGCCAAGGGCGAGTGCAACCTCGGCCAGCACGAGATCGCCTTCCGGTACGACGAGGCGCTGGCGACCTGCGACAACCACTCGATCTACAAGACCGGGGCCAAGGAGATTGCGGCCAAGCACGGCAAGAGCCTCACTTTCATGGCCAAGTACGACGAGCGCGAGGGCAACTCGTGCCACATCCACCTGAGCTTCCGCTCCGACGAGGGCGACGCCGTGCTGGCGGGTGACCGCGAGCACGGCTTCTCCGAGTTGATGGAGCAGTTCATCGCCGGCCAGCTCGCATGCCTGCCCGAGTTCACCTATCTGCTGGCCCCGAACATCAACTCCTACAAGCGTTTCGTGGCCGGGAGCTTCGCGCCGACGGCGGTCGCCTGGGGGCTCGACAACCGCACCTGCTCGCTGCGGGTGGTGGGACACGGTGAGTCGCTGCGGGTGGAGAACCGCCTGCCCGGTGGCGACGTGAACCCCTATCTCGCGGTCGCCGCGTTGATCGCCGCCGGGCTGCACGGGATCGAGAACGAGTTGGAGCCGGAGCCGATCTTCGAGGGCAACGCCTACACCTCGGACAAGCAGCACGTGCCGACCACCCTGCGCGAGGCGTCGGCCTTGTTCGGCGGGTCGAAGATCGCTCGTGAGGCGTTCGGCGACGAGGTGGTGGACCACTACACCAACGCGGCCCGGGTCGAGCTCGACGCGTACGACGCAGCTGTCACCGACTGGGAGCGCATCCGTGGCTTCGAACGCCTCTGAGGTCCACGCCGGCAGACCGCACATCGGCATCACCACCTACCTGGAACCCACGATCTGGGGAGTGTGGGAGCGCGACGCCGCCCTGCTGCCGCGCGTCTACCTCGACTCCGTCGTCGCGGCGGGCGGCATACCGCTGTTGTTGCCGCCGGTCGGCACCGACCCGACCGTGCTCGACCTGCTGGACGGGCTGGTGATCGCCGGCGGGTGCGACGTCGATCCAGGCTCGTACGACGCAGTGCCGCATCCGGAGACGGTTGGCACCCGGCCAGGACGCGATGAGCACGAGTCGGTGTTGATCCGCGCCGCACTGGAACAGGACTTACCGTTGCTGGCGATCTGCCGCGGTCTGCAGATCCTGAACGTCACGCTCGGCGGAACACTCCAGCAGCATCTGCCGGACGCCGTTGCCCACGACGAGCATCGCCCGTCGCCTGCTGTGTTCGGCCAGACCGAGGTCAAGGTCGAGCCGGACACTTTGACCGGGCGGCTGTTCGGCGATCGTGCCACCGTGCACTGCTATCACCACCAGGCCCTGGACGTGGTTGCGCCGAGCCTGCAGGTGACTGCCCGCGCCGGCGACGGGACCGTCGAGGCAGCCGAGGTCATCGGTCACGCCTTCGCGCTCGGTGTGCAGTGGCATCCCGAGGAGAACCCCGACGACCTCAGGCTCTTCACCGCCCTCCTGGAGGCGGCTTCGACAAGGAGAACAACCCGGTGACGTATGACGTGATCAACCCCGCTACGGAGAAGGTGGTCCGGACGATCTCGCCGGCCTCCGAGCAGGACACGGATGCGGCGATCGCCCGCGCGGCCGAGGCTTTCACCACCTGGCGGGCGGTGAGTCCGGCCGATCGTGGCCGGCTGCTGCGGCGTTTCGCGGACGCGGTGGATGCGGATCTGGACAACCTCGCGCAGTTGGAGGTGGAGAACGCCGGGCACACGATCGGCAACGCCCGCTGGGAGGCGGGCAACGTCCGCGACGTGCTCACCTACTACTCGGCGGCACCCGAGCGCCTGTTCGGCAAGCAGATCCCTGTTGCCGGGGGCATCGATCTCACCTTCTCCGAGCCGCTCGGCGTCGTCGGCGTCATCGTGCCGTGGAACTTCCCGATGCCCATCGCCGGCTGGGGTTTCGCGCCCGCGCTCGCGGCGGGCAACACCGTAGTACTGAAGCCGGCTGAGCTGACTCCGTTGACCGCGCTGCGGCTGGGGGAGCTTGCCCTGGAGGCAGGATTGCCGGCCGGCGTGCTGGAGATCGTGCCGGGCGCGGGGACCGTGGTGGGACAACGGTTCGTGACGCACCCCGCAGTACGGAAGGTCGTCTTCACCGGGTCGACCGGGGTCGGCAAGCAGATCATGGCCGGCTGCGCGGAGCAGGTGAAGCGGGTGACGCTCGAGCTCGGCGGGAAGTCCGCGAACATCGTGTTCGCCGATTCGGAGCTGGACAAGGCCGCGGCCCAGGCGCCGTACGGCGTGTTCGACAACGCCGGCCAGGACTGCTGTGCGCGGTCGCGGATCCTGGTCGAGCGATCGGTGTACGACCGGTTCATGGAGTTGCTGGAGCCGGCGGTGAAGTCCTTCAAGGTCGGCGATCCAGCTGATCCCGCGAGCGAGATGGGCCCGCTGATCTCGGCGAAGCAGCGGGACCGGGTCGCGGCGTACACCCAGGAGGACGTGGCCTTCCGGGGCTCGATGCCCGAGGGACCCGGGTTCTGGTTCCCGCCGACCGTGCTGGCGCCGGGATCGCCTGACGCGCCGGCTGTGCGGGAGGAGATCTTCGGCCCGGTGGTCGCGGTGGTCCCGTTCGAGGATGAGGCCGACGCGCTGCGGATCGCGAACGACTCGCAGTACGGGCTGTCCGGGTCGATCTGGACGCGTGACATCAGCCGCGCGATCAGGGTCGGTCGCGGGGTCGAGGCAGGCAACCTGTCGATCAACTCGCACTCGTCGGTGCGGTACTCGACGCCGTTCGGCGGGTACAAGCAGTCCGGGCTCGGCCGCGAGCTCGGGCCGGACGCGCTGGACGCGTTCACCGAGACCAAGAACATCTTCATCTCCACGGAGGACTGATCCATGACAGACGACGTCAAGGCGCATCGGCTCGAAAACCGCGTCGCGGTGGTCACGGGCGGGGCGAGTGGGATCGGTCTGGCCAGTGTCCGGCGGCTCGCGGCCGAGGGCGCCAAGGTCGTCGTCGGAGACCTCGACCCGGCAGCCGGCAAGGCCGCCGCGGACGAGGTCGGCGGCCTGTTCGTGCCGACCGATGTGACGAACGAGTCGGAGGTGGACAACCTCTTCCGGCAGGCCTTCGAGACCTTCGGCAGTGTCGACATCGCCTTCAACAACGCGGGCATCTCGCCGCCCGAGGACGGCTCGATCCTGGAGACCGGCCTGGAGGCCTGGCGCAAGGTGCAGGAGGTCAACCTCACCTCGGTCTACCTGTGCTGCAAGACCGTGATCCCGTACATGCAGCGCCAGGGCAAGGGCTCCATCATCAACACCGCGTCCTTCGTCGCCGTGATGGGCGCGGCGACCTCGCAGATCTCGTACTCCGCGTCGAAGGGCGGCGTGCTCGCGATGAGCCGTGAACTGGGCGTCGAGTTCGCCCGGCAGGGCATCCGGGTGAACGCCGTGTGCCCGGGGCCGGTGAACACCCCGCTGCTGAAGGAGCTCTTCGCCACCGACGTCGAGCGGGCCAACCGCCGGCTCGTGCACGTGCCCATGGGGCGGTTCGGTGAGCCGGAGGAGATCGCCGCGGCGGTCGCGTTCCTGGCCAGCGACGACTCGTCCTTCATCACCGCCAACACCTTCCTCGTCGACGGCGGTATCTCGGGGGCCTACGTCACGCCGCTCTGACGACCTCCCGCGGCGGCGGGCGGGGGCTGTCCTACCCTGAGGTGAGCAACGGGGAAGAGGTGGCAGGTGACAGGCGGTGCGGTGGTCGAGCCAGCGGGAGTCAGCGGGGCGGACGAGGCGTTGTTCCGGCCGGTCCGGACCGGCAACCCGTTCGAGGAGACCGTCGAACGGTTGCTGCAGGCAATCAAGTTGGGCGTCGTCGCCCCCGGCGACCGGCTGCCGTCCGAACGCGACCTGGCCGCCCGCCTCAACGTCAGCAGAGTCACGCTCCGGGAGGCGATCCGGGCCCTGACCGAGTCCGGGTACGTCGAGTCGCGCCGCGGCCGGTACGGCGGTACGTTCGTCAACGAGCGGCTCCCCAAACCGCGCCGGGTGACGCCGAAGCAGCTCAGCCGCGAGTTGAGCGGTGGGATCGACGACGCGCTGGTGCTCCGTTCGGCCCTGGAGACAGGAGCCGCCGAGGCTGCCGCCTTGCGGGAGTTGAGCGAGGCCGAGATCGACCATCTGCGGCGTTGTCTGGTGGAGACCTCGTCGGCGCGGCTCGCGGACTACCGGCGGATGGACTCGCGCCTTCATCTGGCGATCGCCGAGGTCAGCGGTTCTGCGTCGCTGACGTCGGCGACGGCCGAGGTCAGGATGCGGTTGAACGAACTGCTGGACGCGATCCCCCTGCTGGAGGTCAACCTCGGGCATTCGAACCGGCAGCACGAGGCGATCGTCGAGGCGATCCTGGCCGGCGATCCGGAGGCTGCCCGACGCGCGATGCAGGAACACCTGTCCGGCACAGCCGCCCTGCTCCGCGGGTTCCTCGCCTGATTCCTTGACAGCGGTTGTGGTGCATGTCTCAATGGGGGTTCAAAGGTCTGTGTGAAGACCATTGGTTCGATCGCGCCGTCACTCCGCCGGCAGTACCGAGGAGGCCCTCGTGAGCAAGGACAACAGCATCGGGCAGCAGGCGGGAGTGCCCGCGGCATCATCGAGTGAGGACGAGAAACGCCTGCACCAGTTGGGTTATGCGCAGGAACTGTCCCGGACGATGTCCGGCTTCTCGAACTTCGCCGTGTCCTTCACCATCATCTCGATCCTGTCCGGCTGCCTGACCCTCTACGGGTTCGGGATGAACACCGGCGGCCCGGTGATGATCGTCTGGGGCTGGCCGATCGTCGGCCTGATGACGTTGCTGGTCGGGCTGGCGATGGCAGAGGTCTGCTCGAGCTATCCGACCGCCGGCGGCCTGTACTACTGGTCCGCCAAGCTCGCGCCTTCCAACGGGGCGGCCTGGTCGTGGTTCACCGGCTGGTTCAACTTCCTCGGCCAGGTCGCTGTGACAGCGGGCATCGACTTCGGTGCGGCCTTCTTCCTGAATGCCTTGCTGGACTTGCAGTTCGGCTTCTCGGCGACACCCGGTCACACCATCTTGCTGTTCGGCCTGATCCTGCTGGTGCACGCGTTGCTGAACTCGCTCGGCGTCAAACTGGTGGCCCGACTCAACGACATCAGCGTCTGGTGGCACATCGTCGGCGTCATCTTCATCGTCGCCGTGCTGGCGATCGTGCCCGACCACCACCAGTCGGCCGGCTTCGTGTTCGGGCACTTCGTCAACAACACCGGCTGGGGTTCCACCTTCTACGTCGCGCTGCTCGGCCTGCTGCTCGCGCAGTACACCTTCACCGGTTATGACGCCTCCGCGCACATGACCGAGGAGACTCACGATGCCGCGCGATCCGGGCCGCGCGGCATCGTGATGTCGATCCTCGTCTCGCTGGTGGCCGGCTGGGTGCTGCTGATCGGCCTGACGTTCGCCATCCAGAGCTACGACGGCGCGCTGAACAGCGACATCGGCGTGCCACCGGCGCAGATCTTCATCGACGCGGTCGGCTCTTCGCTCGCCAAGGTGCTGCTGTTGGTCGTGGTCGGTGCGCAACTGTTCTGCGGGATGTCCTCGGTCACCGCGAACTCGCGGATGATCTACGCGTTCTCCCGCGACGGCGCGCTGCCCGGGTCGAAGTTCTGGCACAAGATCAACCCCGGCACCCGGACGCCTACCAACGCGATCTGGCTGGCGGCCGCCGGAGCGTTCCTGCTCGGCCTGCCGTACCTTTGGAACGCGACGGCGTACGCGGCGGTCACCTCCATCGCGGTGATCGGGCTCTACATCGCCTATGTGCTGCCGACACTGCTACGGCTGCTGCAGGGCGACCGGTTCAAGCCCGGTCCGTGGAACCTCGGCCGTTGGAGCAAGCCGATCGGTGTGGTCGCGATCATCTGGGTCGCGTTCATCACCGTGCTGTTCATGCTGCCGCAGGTCAGTCCGGTCAGCGGGAGCACGTTCAACTACACGCCCATCGCGGTCCTGGTCGTTCTCGGATTCGCCGGGATCTGGTGGCTCGTCTCGGCGCGACACTGGTTCACCGGTCCGAAGGTCCAGGGCAGCGAGGAGGAACTCGCCGCGATCGAACGCGACCTCGAGTCGATCTGATCGCACCGGGTTCTCCCCAGCACCGGGTTCTCCCCAGCACCGGGTTCTCCCCAGCACCGGGTCGGCGCCGCGCAGGCGCCGGCCCGGTCGTGCTTTGTGCGCCAGGCCGCTTTCGGAGCGGCTTTCGCGGGCGACACGCCGGGCGTGTGCGCGCCACCGAACGTGGGCACGCGTGAACAGATAGGTCACGAGGTGATGGCCGGAGGGTTTCTTTATGTGACACTCGCCGTGTCCGTTGGCACTCGACTGTGATGTGGGCGAAGGTAATCCTTCGGGGAGAATGTGGATCGATGACTGACGACGAGCTGGTCGGGCGCGCCGGACTGGTCGAGCGTGCGCGCGAGCAGCTCGTGACCAGCGGCAGCGTCCTGCTGTACGGGCCTACCGGGATCGGTAAGTCCGCAGCCGGCCGTGCCCTGGTCGCGGATCGCACGCGGGCCGGTTGTCGGGTGCTGAGCGCTGCCCCGTCGCAGAGCGAGGCGGGTCTGCCGTATGTCACGCTCCTCGACCTGCTGTCGAACCAGCTCGAACTCGCCTGGCAGGTGCTGCCGGACCATCTGCGGCAACCGCTGGAGGTCGCGCTGCTCAAGGCCAGCGCGCCTGACACCGTGAGGGACGAGCTGGCCGTGCGCTTGGCAGTGCTGCATGTACTGCGGCGCCTGGCGGCGTCCGGGCCGGTGCTGCTCGTGGTGGACGACATCCAGTGGGTCGACCCGTCGAGCCTGGAAGTGCTGACGTTCTGCGCGCGCCGGTTGACCGAAGGCGTGCAAGTGCTCGCCACAGAGCAGGTGGCCGACGGGGATCTCCCGATCATGGCAGAGGCCTGCCCTGAGCCGGTGCTGCAGCTGGAGGTCCCCCCGCTGACCGAGCCCGACGTACTGTCGCTGCTGCGGCAGAGGCTGTCCAGCCCGCTCCCGGTGCGCACGGCCCGGCGGATCTTCACCGCCAGTGCCGGCAACCCGTTCATGGCGCTGGAGCTGGGTCGGGCCGTGCTGCGACACCCGCAAGGGGTCTCGCCGAACGACCCGCTGCCGGTGTCGAGCCGTCTGAAGACCTTGCTCGGAGACAGGTTGTCGGACCTGAGCCCCGCCACTCACGAGGTGCTCCTGCACGCCGCGTCGTCGCCGCGCCCGACCACGGGTCAGCTCAGCCAGTCAGTCGGTCGTCCGGTCGACGCAGAGCTTGCCGAGGCCGAGGGGCTCGGGCTGATCGATGTCACCGAGCAGCGGTTGCGGTTCACGCATCCGCTGCTCAGGGAGTTCGTGTACGCCGAGGCGACGTCCGCGGCTCGTCGGCAGGTCCACGCACAGTTGGCCGCAGCGGTCGACGAGCCGGTGGAGAACGCCACGCACCGAGCGCTGGCCACTCAGGAGGCGGATGCGGACCTGGCGACCACCATCGAGGCGGCCGCCGCCGTGGCTGGGCAGCGGGGCGCTCTCGGCGCGGCAGCGACCTTGTGGCGACTTGCTGCCGAGCGCACTCCGGCTGAGCAGCGGGACGAGCGAGCCCGGCGCCTGACCCGTGCTGCGGATGACGCTGCGGCCGCAGGGCACCTCGCGGAGTCCGCCGACACGGCGCGACTCGCAGTACAGGCTGCGACCAGTCCAGAGACCAAGGTGGCGGCGTTGCTGCTGCTGGTGGATGCCGCCTGGCCCGAGCGGGAGCAGCGGCTCGCGTTGCTGGCCGAGGCGTTCGAGGCGGCCGCTGGGGACGACCGGCTCGAGGCGCGGGTGCGGATCAGCCGCAGTACGAGCGCGTACTTCGACCGGCGGTTCGACGACGCCCGTGAGGACGCCCGGGTGGCGGAGAGACTTGCCCGCGCCTCTGGTGACATCGAGGCCGTGGTGGATGCGTTGAGCGCGGCCAGCTCGATCCAGATCGCCGCCGGGGGTGGGCACACCTCCGACGAACTGCTGGAGCAGGCGGCCGAGCTTGCGATCGGGCTGCCGCTCACCAAGACCGTGATGGGCGCGCGCCAGATGGCGGCAATGCGGGAGCTGTTCCGCGGCCGGACCGACGAGGCGATCACGGCGATCAATGCGCTGGTCGCGGAGGTCCGGGCCGGTGGGGCGATCCGCTGGCTGGCGTCCGCACTGATCTCGGCGACCGCGATCTACGAGCGCAGCGGCCACGGCGCGGAGGCACTCGCCGCCGGCCACGAGTGCTACCAGCTCCTGCAGGACATCGGCGACGAGACCGAGGTGGGGCTGGTGGTCGCGAGCCGTGCCGAGTGGGCCGGTGGCACGGCGGCGATGGCGCGCGAGCTGGCCGAGGCGGCGCTCGAAGGCGTGCGGGTGGTCGGCAACGACGAATGGACGGGTCCGGCGCTCGCAAGTCTGGGCATGGTCGGCGTCCTGACCGGCGATCCCCAGCGGGCTGTCGAGGCCTTCGACGCGATCGCGGAGTCCGGCGAGGCCGCGATGCCGTATGACCCGGCGGTGATCCCGTGGCATGCGGACTATGCCGAGGGCCTGGTCGCCGCTGGTCGGCTGGACGACGCGGCCGCCCTGATCCGGGAGATCCGCGAGCGCGCTGAGACCTTGGATCGTGGCGTGGTCCGGGTCGGACTGGCTCGTTCCGAGGCTCTCCTGATCGCGAAACAAGGCGATCCGGCCGCCGCTCTGGAGCTGCTGGAGAAGACCATCACCACAGCGGGCGACCGGGTGTACCCGCTCGATATCGCCCGCTGCGAGCTGACGAGGGGGCGGGTCGCCCGGCAGGCCCGTCGCCGTTCGGTGGCGCGCACCGCCTTCCTGGACGCGATCGAGCAGTTCGAGGCGTACGGAGCTCCCGCCTGGCGCGAGGTGGCGGAGACCGAGCTGGCGCGACTCGACGTACCGAGCCGGAGCCGGCAACCGTCCGAGCTGACAGACAACGAGTTGCAGATCGTCGCGATGGTCCGCGACGGATCGACCAACCGCGAGATCGCGGCGGCGCTCTACCTCAGCGTGAAGGCGGTCGAGTCGCAGCTGACCAGGCTGTACCGCCGCTTCGGCGTCGCCAATCGCACCCAGCTGCTCCGCACCGTCGACCGCGGCGGACCGGACCTCACCCGCTGACCCCACCCCGCCGGCCGACCTCGCCTGGAATCACAGCAGCGTCCGAACAACCGCGGGGCACGACCCCGGGTTCTTCGGACGCAAGTAGGGAGATCGCGCGTGCGGGCTCTGTGCGAGCATCGTGCGGGCTCCGTGCGGGTTCCGCGCAGAGGGAAACCCTTGTCGTGACCCGTCAGTAGCGTCGATCGTCTTGCCCGGCCGAACGCCGATCAGCCAGCCTCGGTCTCACGTAGAGAGCTCGCCCCTCGGTCGGGGCGGCCGAGTGAGGCGCGGCCGCCCCGCTACGCAGTACTGCGTAGCTCTCCGAGCCGGGGGACTAGCCTGATGGTGTGAGACTCGAACGCAAGCACGCACTGATCCTGATCGGCATCGCCGTCTGGAACGTCGTCACCTACGTGACCTTCATCAAGAACCTGGCCGGCACCTCGGGCCGCCCGACCGGGTACTACGTCGCCCACACCGTGCTGATCATCGTGAACCTGCTGATCGCCGCGCTGCTCGGCACCTGGGGCTACCGCGCCTACAAGGCGTCCCGAGAGGCGAACGTCAAGGTCTGACGAAACGGCTGGGGGAGACGCCGAGCATCTTCCGGAAGTGCCGGTTGAGGTGCGACTGGTCGTAGAAGCCGGCCAGTGTGGCGACCTCCGCTGCCGGCCGTCCCTCCAGCAGGTAGCGCCTGGCCAGGTCCACCCGTCGGCCGGTCAGGTAACGATGCGGCGGCATCCCGTACTCCCGACTGAACGCCCGCACCAGATGCGCGGGGTGCGCGTGAACAAGTTTCGAGGCCTCATCCAGCGTGATCCCGGTCGGCAGATGCCCGTCGAGCACCTCGCGCAACCGGCTCGCCACGCCCGCATCGCGTTGGTCCGTCGGATCGGTGACCCGTTTCCGCAGGTGCTGCTCGAGCCGCTCCTCGATCAGCGTCAACCGACTCTGCGCCTCCAACTCCTCTCGCCCGTCCGCCAGTACGCCGTGCAACTGGTGGATGCGGCGGCGCAGCATCGGATCCACCAGTTCGGGCTGATCCACCGCCGCGCCGACCAGGCCATCGCCCAGCCGGTCCGGCTCCAGGTACAACACCCGCTTGCGGAACCCCTCGGGTCGTACCGATCGGCCGTCGTGCGGCACGTTCGGCGGTAACAGGGACACCTGCGCCTGCGCCAATCCGTGCTCGCGGTGATCCAGGTCGTACTGGACCACACCCTCGTCCACGATCAGCACGGTCCACGCGTCGTGGGTGTGACTCGGGTACGCATGCGACGGGAAGTATGCGTGCAGCACCTCGACGACCCCGCCGATCCCGGGTCGCCAGGCCCTGACCTGCGCGCCACCGCTCATAGTTCAGAACATACCCTCGGGATCGCAACGGGATCGCGGCGGCGAAGGTGCCGCTGGCCCCGGCGAAGCGGAGAGGCGGAGGGTTGAAGGTCTACATCAGCGCGGACATGGAAGGCATCACCGGCCTGGTCGACGCGGAGGACGTCCAGCCGCCGGGCCGCGACTACGAACGCGGCCGGGTGATGATGACCGAGGACGTGAACGCGGCGATCCGTGGCGCCTACCAGGCCGGCGCGACGTCCGTCCTGGTGAACGACGCGCACGGCCCGATGCGCAACCTGCTGCCGGAACTGCTCGAACCCCGCGCCATCCTCATCAAGGGCCGCCCGAAGCCGATGGGGATGATCGAGGGCCTGACCCCGGAGTACGACGCCGTCCTCTGCCTCGGCTTCCACGCGCGTGCCGGGGTGCTCGGCGTACTCAGCCACAGCTTCATGGGCCACGAGATCGAAGACATCTGGCTCGACGACCAGCCCGTCGGCGAGATCGGCCTGCTGCACGCCGCCGCCGCGTCGCTGGGTGTTCCAGTCGCCCTGCTCACCGGCGACGACACGGCCTGCGCCGAGATGACTGCCTGGGACCCGTCGGTCGCCACGGTCCCCGTCAAGTACGCCAAGGACCGCTTCGCCGCCCAACTGGTTCCCGTCGCCCAAGCCCGCGCCGCGATCGAATCCACCACCGCCACGGCCCTCGGCAACCTACCGATCGTCTCCGCCGACACGGTCGCCACTCACGACCTGACCGTCCGCTGGCAGTCCGCCTCGGTCGCCTCCCATCTCCCGGCCATCCCCGGCGTCAAGAAACTCGACGACCGCACCATCACCGTCGCGGCGACCCCCATGCCCGACCTTTACCGCCTTTTCTGCCTCTTCCTACGTGTAGCGACCGCCGTAACCTCCAACCCGCCTTACTGCTGAAACCGCTGAAAGCTAGCGGCTGAGCAGCAGGCGTAGGGCCGGAGGCAGTTCCAGGCCGGCGCTGAGTCGTTGCCAGGCTCGGGAGAAACCGTCGGGAGAGTTGGTGCCCAGTTTGCCGGGGAAGCGGGCGCGGAGGGCGAACGCGAGGATCGTGATGATCAATTGGCCGAGGGCGAACAACACGATGCCGACGGTCATCCGGGCAGCTGAACCGCCTGTGGCCTCGTTGTAGAGGATCCACAGCACTCCCGCCAGCCAGAGCGCGAAGCCTGCGAGGTACGCCGCCGCCAGCAGCCTGCTTCTTGGTGCCTCTGACCAGTCCATGGGCGTAAGTATGGGGTCTGTTTAAAACGTACAAGACCCGGTGCTGCTCGAGCGGGCAGGCTTGGTCTTGTGGACAACGAAGCTGTGCCGATCAGGTTCGATACGAAGATCGCGGTGCTGCTGAGGGACGACCTGCCGGTCTGGCAGCGGTTGAATGTGACCGCGTTTCTGGTGAGTGGGCTGGCGGCGACCAAGCCCGAGTTGGTGGGCGAGCCGTACGAGGACGCCGACGGGACGCAGTACCTGCCGATGTTCCGGCAGCCGGTGCTCGTGTTCGAGGGGTCCAAGGAGTTCATGTCCGTGGCCCACGGCCGGGCCCTGAGCCGGGAGATCCCGGTCTCCGTCTTCACTTCGGATCTGTTTGCCACCGGCAACGACCGGGACAACCGCGCCGCCGTACGAGCCGTGTCACAAGACCAGCTCGACCTGGTCGGGCTGGCCCTGCACGGCCCCAAGAACGCCGTGGACAAGATCCTCAAAGGCTCGAGAATGCATCCCTAGCGGCGCGAATCTTCCGGTACCGGACGCCGCGTGACGAGGTGGCAGGAATCGCAACGTCCGAAGAACCGAGGGGCAGGACCCCCTGTTCTTCGGACGCAAGGAAGGTTCGCGAATGCATCCCTAGCGGCGCGAATCTTCCGGTACCGGACGCCGCGTGACGAGGTGGCAGGGGTCGCAACGTCCGAAGAACCGAGGGGCAGGACCCCCTGTTCTTCGGACGCAAGGGAAGCGAAGGAAAGCGAAGGGAAGCGAAGGGAAGGGGAGGACAGCTCAGACGCGGCGGAAGATCAGGGCTCGCTTGACTTCCTGGATGGCCTTGGTGACCTCGATGCCGCGGGGGCAGGCCTCGGTGCAGTTGAAGGTGGTCCGGCAGCGCCAGACGCCCTCCTTGTCGTTCAGGATCTCCAGTCGCTGCTCGGTGCCCTCGTCACGGCTGTCGAAGATGAACCGGTGCGCGCCGACGATCGCCTGCGGCCCGAAGTACTGGCCGTCGGACCAGAAGACCGGGCAGGACGTCGTGCAGGCGGCGCAGAGGATGCACTTGGTGGTGTCGTCGAAGCGTTCCCGGTCGGCCTGGGACTGGATCCGCTCCCGGGTCGGCTCGTGACCGCTGGTGACCAGGAACGGCATGATGGAGCGGTACGCGTCGAAGAACGGCTCCATGTCGACGACCAGGTCCTTGAGCACCGCCAGGCCCTTGATGGGCTCGACGGTGATCTCCTTGTCCGGGTTCAGGTCCTTGATCAGCGTCTTGCAGGCCAGCCGGTTGCGGCCGTTGATCCGCATCGCGTCCGAACCGCAGACGCCGTGCGCGCAGGAGCGCCGGAAGGTCAGCGTGCCGTCCTGCTCCCACTTGATCTTGTGCAGCGCGTCCAGCACGCGGTCGCCCGGCTGCAGCGTGACCGAGTAGGTCTTCCACTCCGCGTCCGGGGTGACCTCGGGGTTGTACCGAAGGATCTTGACCTTGACGTCCATCAGTACTTGCGCTCCATCGGCTTGTAGCGGGTCTGGACCACCGGCTTGTAGTCCAACCGGATATTGAGGTTGCCCTCGGCATCGACCGACCTGTAGGCCATCGTGTGCCGCATGAAGTTCACGTCGTCGCGCTTGTCGTAGTCCTCGCGGAAGTGGCCGCCGCGCGACTCCTTGCGGGCCAGCGCCGACACGACCAGCACCTCGGCCAGGTCGAGCAGGAAGCCGAGCTCGACGGCCTCGAGCAGGTCGGTGTTGAACCGTTTGCCCTTGTCCTGCACGGCGACCTGGCTGAACCGCTGCTTCAGCGCCTCGATGTCGGTCAGCGCCTGCTTCAGTGAACCCTCGGTCCGGTAGACCTGCGCGTTGATGTCCATGGTGGCCTGCAGGTCCGACCGGATCGCGGCCACCCGCTCCCCGCCGGTGGCGTTGCGCATGCCCTCGATCAGCTCCACCACGAAGGTCTCCGGGGCGTCCGGAAGTTCTTCGAACTCGACCGTTGCCGCGTAGTCCGCGGCGGCGATCCCGGCGCGCCGGCCGAAAACGTTGATGTCGAGCAGCGAGTTGGTGCCGAGCCGGTTCGCGCCGTGCACGGAGACGCAGGCGACCTCGCCCGCGGCGTACAGGCCGGGGATGACGTCCTCGTTGTTGGCGAGCGCCTCGCCCTGGATGTTGGTCGGGATGCCGCCCATCGCGTAGTGCGCGGTCGGGAAGACCGGGATCTGCTCGGTGTACGGCTCGACGCCCAGGTAGGTGCGGGCGAACTCGGTGATGTCCGGCAGCTTCGCGTCGATGTGCGCGGGCTCGAGGTGGGTCAGGTCGAGCATCACGTAGGCGCCGTCCGGCCCGCAGCCGCGGCCTTCCCGTACTTCGTTCGCCATCGCCCGGGCGACCATGTCGCGCGGCGCCAGGTCCTTCACGGTCGGCGCGTAGCGCTCCATGAAGCGCTCGTTGTCCTTGTTCCGCAGGATGCCGCCCTCACCGCGGGCGGCCTCCGACAGCAGCACGCCGAGGCCGGCGAGGCCGGTCGGGTGGAACTGGAAGAACTCCATGTCCTCCAGTGGCAGGCCCTTGCGCCAGACGATGCCCATCCCGTCGCCGGTCAGCGTGTGCGCGTTCGAGGTGGTCCGGAAGACCTTGCCGAAGCCGCCCGAGGCGAACACGATCGACTTGGCAGAGAAGATGTGCAGCTCGCCGGTCGCCAGCTCGTAGGCGACCACGCCGGTCGCCTTGCCTGCCACCATCAGCAGGTCGAGCACGTAGAACTCGTTGAAGAACTCGACGTTCTGCTTGATGCACTGCTGGTAGAGCGTCTGCAGGATCATGTGGCCGGTGCGGTCGGCCGCGAAGCAGGACCGGCGTACTACGGCCTCGCCGTGGTTTCGGGTGTGTCCGCCGAAGAAGCGCTGGTCGATCTTGCCCTCGGCCGTCCGGTTGAACGGCAGACCCATCTTCTCCAGGTCGAGCACCGCGTCGACGGCCTCCCGGCACATCACCTCGGCCGCGTCCTGGTCGACCAGGAAGTCGCCACCCTTGACCGTGTCGAAGGTGTGCCACTCCCAGTTGTCCTCCTCGACGTTGGCCAGGGCCGCGCACATGCCGCCCTGGGCCGCGCCGGTGTGGGACCGGGTCGGGTAGAGCTTGGTGAGCACCGCGGTGCGGGTCCGCTTGCTGGACTCCAGCGCGGCGCGCATACCGGCCCCACCCGCGCCCACGATCACCACGTCGTACTGATGCTGCTGCATCTGAGAACTGTCCTTACTTGCAGACCGACAGCGTTGAGCTGGGGTCGAGGCAGGGGTCAAAGGTGAAGATGACCAGGGTGCCGAGCACCACGATCACGATCGTGGCGGTGATCAGCAGGGCCTTGAGCCAGAACCTGGTCTGGTCCTTCTCGGCGTAGTCGTTGATGATCGTGCGCATCCCGTTGGTGCCGTGCAGCATCGCCAGCCACAGCATCAGCAGGTCCCAGACCTGCCACAGCGGGTTGGCCCACTTGCCGGCCACGAAGCCGAAGTCGAGCGCGGTGATCCCGCCGCCCAGCATCAGGTTCACGAACAGGTGGCCGAGCACGAGGACGACCAGGGCGAGGCCGGACAGCCGCATGAACAGCCAGCTGTACAGCTCGAAGTTGGTCTGGCCGGACCGGTTCCGGCCGCCGCCCTTGAGTGAGCGGGCGCGGCTGGAGGAGCGCGGTTGGGCGATCTCAGGCGTCGTCATCTCAACTCCCGAACACGTGTGTCAGGTGCCGGATCACGAACGGCACGAACAACACGAGCCAGACCACCCCGACGCCGATCATCAGCTGCCGCTGGTAGCGCGGCCCGCGGGCCCAGAAGTCCACCAGGATCAGCCGGATGCCGTTGAAGGCGTGGAACAGGATGGCGCCGACCAGCCCGACCTCCATCAACCCGACGATCGGGTTCTTGTAGGTCCCGATCACCTCGTTGTAGGCCTCCGGGGAGACCCGCACCAGGGCGGTGTCGAGGACGTGCACCAGGAGGAAGAAGAAGATCCCGACGCCGGTGATCCGGTGCGCGACCCAGGACCACATGCCTTCGTGGCCGCGGTACAGGGTGCCGGGTGGTTTGCTGGGCAAACCGGTCCTCCGATCGGACGACAGACCAGAGCCGGGGATCGCGGCGATTCCGGGGCGTCAGAAGGGCAATGGGGCCGCGGTCGGCTCGGCCCGGCAGGGAACCAGGCCGTTCTTGATGCTATCGCCGCCGCACCGCTCTGCTGGCCCGCTCACGTGTGACATCGCTCTCGGAGACGTCGCAGGGATCGGGGTGGCCCGCCGATCCGCCCGGCGATTGGACCGGACAGGCGACCTGCCGACGGCTTAGCGTGACTTCAGACACCAATTCTGGAGGGGATCACGGTGAGTTTCTGGATCTGCGAAACGTGTGCGGTCGAGCACTCCGAGCAAGTGGGGGTGTGCGCGATCTGCGCCGACGAGCGCCAGTGGGTGCCCGCCGACGGGCAGCACTGGACCACCCTGGAGGAGCTGTCCGCCGCCGGGTACACGGTGAAGGTGAAGGACGTCGAGCCGGGGCTGTACGGCATCACCTCCGAGCCGGGCGCGGGGATCGGCCAGCAGTCGATGCTCGTCCAGACCCCGGAGGGCAACCTGCTCTGGGACCCGATCGGCTATCTGGACGACGACGCCGTCAGCCGGGTCCGGGAGCTGGGCGAGGTCGTCGCCGTGATCGCGAGCCACCCGCACATGTACGGCGTCCAGGTCGAGTGGAGCCACCGGCTCGGCGACGTACCGGTCTATGTGTCCGAGGCGGACGCTGATTGGGTCGCCCGGCAGGACCCGGTGATCCGCACCTGGTCCGGCACGCTGGACCTGCTCCCCGGCATCACCCTGATCCAGCCCGGCGGGCACTTCCCGGGTAGCGCGGTGGTGCACTGGGCGGAAGGTGCCGAGGGCAACGGAGTGATCCTGGCCGGCGACACCATCTTCGCGAACCCGGACCGTACCTCGGTCAGCTTCATGCGCAGCTACCCGAACCGCATCCCGTTGTCCGGCGCCGTCGTGGACCGCGTCGCCAAGGCACTCGACGTCTTCTCCTACGACCGCCTCTACGGCAACTTCGGCGCCAGCATCCCCACCGATGCCCGCTCGGTGGTGCGCCGCTCCGCGGACCGCCACGCCGCCTGGGTTCGAGGCGACTACGACCACCTGACCTGACCCTGACCTGACCACGGCTGGACTCTCGGCAGACCAGGGCGTCCACCTGCGTCAGCTCCGGCGTACGCGGCAAGCCGTCGAGCGGGAGACCCGATCAAGCGACCGAGCGACCACTCGACGCGGTCAGGCGGGTGTGGAGAGCCAGCATGTGCCGGACGGACGTGTTCCAGTCGTAGTTCTCAGCTCGACGCCGGGCAGCCGTACGCCGGTCCACAGCAGGCTGGGCTGCCAGGTCCAGTACTGCGTTCGCGAGCGCGAACGGCGTTGCGGGGGCCCAGCGACCGCAGCTGGAGTCGACCAGCTCGCGAGCGCCACCCGTGTCCGCGGTGACCACAGGGGTCCCCGCTGCCAGCGCCTCCAGTACTGCGAGGCCGAACGTCTCGCCCGGGCAGACCGACAGGGCCACGTCCGCCTCGGCGAGGTGGCGGGCCAGCTTGGTCCGGCCGTCGACGTACCCGTGGAAGAAGACCGGAGCGCGGCCCGCGATCGCGATGAGCTCGTCCAGGTGGGGCCCCGAGCCGTACACGTCGAGCCGCATCGGCACGCCGCGTCGGTGGAGCTCGGCCGCGGTGGCGACCGCCAGGTGTGGGCTCTTCTCCCGGGACAACCTGCCCGCGTGGACGAGCTTCAGGATGCCGTCGTCGGTGGGTATGCCGAGCGACGGGTGGAACGTGTCTAGGTCCACGCCGAGCGGGATCCGGACCAGCGGGGTGGTGACCTCGTCGAACTCTGCCGCCGCGTAGCGGGAGGTGACCACCACAGCGTCGTACGTGCGGCTCAGCAGGCGGTAGAGCGCGCTCACCCCGGCGGCTACGCCCAGCTGCCGGCCGGTGCGCAGGGACAGCATCGCGTCCAGGCGTTCGTGGCTGAAAAGGACCGAGCCGATGCCGTTGCGGCGGGCCCACCTTGCCACGGGCAACAAAGTGGACTTGTCCGAAATCTCGACGGTCGACGGCCGGAACCGCTCGAGTGCCTCGATCACCCGCCAGGGATCGGTGATCAGGCGGTAGCCGCCGCCGACCTTCGGCGCCTTCATCCGGACCACCGTGCCGGCTACGGTCTCGGTGACGCTGTCGCGCTCGCCCGGCGTGACCAGGATGCGCTCGGCACCGGCTTCGCAGTATCCCCGACCCAGGTGCTCGATCGCGGTGCGCATGCCACCTGAGGTCGGACCGACGAAGTTCGCCAACTGGGCGATCCGCAGTGTCATGCGACCCGCCGGACGGCAGCGACCTCGCGGAGTACTTCGACGTAGTGGCGGTCCACCAGGTCGTCGACCACCGCCGGCCACGTTCGCGTCTGGACCCTGCTGAGCCCGGCGGCTGCCATCGCCTTGCGGGCTTCGGAGTTGTCCAGCAGGTGTGCGACGGCCTGTCGGAGCGAGCCGGCCAGACCGGGCTCGAAGAGCAGGCCGGTCTCTCCGTGCCGGATGAGGTCGAGCGGACCACCTGCGCCCGGCCCGACCGTGGCGACGCCGGAGGCCTGTGCCTCCTGGATGGTCTGGCAGAACGTCTCGTGCTCGCCGGTGTGTACGAACACGTCCAGACCGGCGAAGATCGCGGCCAGGTCCTCACCCCGGCGCATCCCCAAGAAAGTTGCTTGAGGCAAGGAGCTCTCCAGCGAGGCCCGATCCGGGCCGTCGCCGACCACCACCACCTGACAGTCGAGCTCGCTCAGTTCGGCGAGCCGCCGGACCTTCTTCTCCGCCGCGAGCCGGCCGACGTACCCGACGATCGGCTTGCCGTCCGGCGAGATCTCCCGGCGCCACCCCTCGTCGCGGTTGGCCGGATCGAAGAGGTCCAGGTTGACGCCGCGTCCCCAGTGGTGGACGCGCGGAACACCCGCGTGGATCAGTTGCGTCATCGAGGCGGACGACGGGGCCAGCGTCCGATCCGCGCGCGAGTGGACCCGGCGTACCCAGGCCTGCACACCGCGATCAGCCTTGGCGAACCAGGGATATTGGCGCGCGAAGCCGGCCAGGTCGGTCTGGAAGACGGCGACCGTCGGCAGCCCGAGCCGGCGCGCGCTGCGCAGCCCGTAGGCGCCGAGGATGAAGGGGGACGCCAGGTGAACGAGATCCGGTTTGAACTCGGCCATCGCCCGTTCGATCGCCGGGTCGGGCAGGCCGACCGGGAATTCTTTGTAGCCGGGGATGCCGAAGCTCCGGGCCCGGAGCACCCGGACACCGTGGTAGCTGTCGGGACCCGGGCCGGCGGCGATGATCAGCAACTGGTGCCCGTGGGCCAGCAGCCGGTCGGTGACGTGGCGAACCGTGTTCGCGACGCCGTTGATCTGCGGCAGGAAGGACTCGGCGACCATCACTATGCGCACGCTCGAAGGTTCCCGTTCCAGCATGAACCCTCGGCAACGCTCTAGTGACACCGTGTCGATTCCCTGGCGACGTATCCAGGACCCGCGGCTTGACCTGACGTCCGAACAACTGGCGGGGGATCGGGCTCCGGACGTTATGCGTCGGTAGCCGCGAGGTCACCGGGCCGTGCCACGCAGTTCTGCCGCCTGACGCGCGAAGATCGCGACCGGACCCGATCAGCCCTTCAGGCCGCTCCCGGTCACACCCTCGACGATCTGTCGCTGGAAGGCCAGGTACAGGATGATCAGCGGCAGCGCCGCGAGCATCGCACCGGCCTGGATGTCCGCGTAGCGCTGGCCGAAGCTGCCCTGGACCGTGGCGAGCCCGACCGGGATCGTCATGAGGTTCGGGTTCGACAGCACGAACAGCGGCAGGAGCAGGTTGTTCCACACCCCGACGAACGTCAGGATCGTCACCGCGGCGATCACCGGACGGGACAGCGGCAGGATGACCGACCAGTACACCTTCCAGATGTTGGCACCGTCGATGCGGGCAGCCTCCTCGAGCTCCCGCGGGATCCCGTCGAAGAACTGCTTGAAGATGAACACCGCGATCACGGCGGGCACCTGGGGGAAGATGACCGACCAGTAGGTGTTGAGCAGGTTCACCGCGCCGAGCTCCTGGAAGATCGGCACGATGAGGACCTGCCCGGGGATCATGATCCCCAAGATGATGAGCAGGAACGCGAGGTTCTGGCCGCGGAACTTGAGCCGCGACAACGCGAAGGCCGCCATCGAGGCGAACAGCACGGTCAGGATCGCGGTGATCACCGAGGTGATCCCGCTCGCCAGGTACCAGTTCCAGATGTCACCGGCCTGGAACAGCGTCGCGTAGGAATGCAGCGTCGGGTTCCAGTTCGACAGGATGTTCGTGGCCCCGAGCGCCGCCGTGCCGTTGTCGGACAGCGACGTCTTGAGCGCGAACAGGCTCGGGATGAGCCAGACGATCGCGAACACGACGAGGACGATGCCGGCGACGATGTTGAACGTCCGGCCGCTGGTGCCGACCCGGGCCGCGGTCGCCGCGGGGGCGGCCGCCGAGATCGACGAATTCCTGCGGGCACGCGGAGCAGCGTTGGTCGTTGCCATGTCAGGCCTCCTTGCGGGCTGCCGAGCGGTCGACGAGTTGTCGGATGACCGCGATGGCGATGATGACGATGAACAGGAGGACCGACGCCGCGGACGCCGCACCGATGCGGTTGTCGGTGAAGCCGGTGTTCGTGATGAGGCCGAGGGCGACCTGCGTCGAGATGCCCGGGCCGCCGCTCGTCATCAGGTAGACCTGGTCGAAGATCTTCAGGCTGGCGATGATCTGCAGCAGGATGACCAGGGTCGTCGTCCGGCGGAGGAGCGGCAGGGTGATGTACCGGATCTGGTCCCAGTTCGATGCGCCGTCTACTGCCGCCGCCTCGTAGAGCTCCCGGGGGATCTCCTGGAGGCCGGCCAGGTAGAGCACGAAGTTGAACCCCAGCGTCCACCAGACCGTCGCGATCGCGACACCGATCATCGCGGTGTTCGGACCGGCCAGCACACCGGTACCGGGGGTCAGGCCGAGCGCGCTCTGCGCGGCCGCCCAGAGCCCGGTGGCGGGCGTGAAGATGAACACCCAGATCAGCGAGATCGTCGCCGACGGCAGGATGTACGGCAGGAAGAACGCGAGGCGGAAGAACCACTGCCCGCGACGGATGCGGTTCGTCAGGACCGCGAAGACGAACGCCAGGATGACCAGCGGCGGCGTCGTGTAGATCGTGAACTGGAGCGTGTGCCACAGGGCGCTCCAGAAGTCGGCGCGGGTCAGCATCTCGGCGTAGTTCGCCAGGCCGGCGAACGAGCCGAGGCCCGGCTTCACGGTCGAGGTGTTGAAGAAGCTCGTGATGAGCATCCAGATCGTCGGGCCGATCAGGAACGCCAGGTAGAAGATCCCGAACGGCGCCAGGAAGAGCCAGGCGGAGCGATTGTCACCGCGGGCGAGCGGCGATCGGCCTTGCACGGTTGCCTTCTTCGGAACCGTCCTGAGGGGACGGCTCTCGGCGGGAGCGGCGGTCACGTCGTTGTACCTCCGGGTCCAGGGGTCAGAGCGGGCTGGGGGTGTTGAGGTACACGTTGAGCTGGTCCTTGATCGCCTTCAGCGCGCCCTGCGGTGAGAGCGACAGTTGCTGTACGAGGGCCATCTGCGCGCCGACGGTGTTCTCGAAGGTCGAGCCGGAGCCGCCGTACCACGCGGGGTCGTCGTACACGGCGTCCTTCGCGGCGGACACGTAGTCCGCCTGCGGTTCGAGCTTCTTGTACGCCGCACTGTCGAGGGTGGGTAGGTAGGCAGGCACATGCCCACCCATCGCCCACGTCTGGCTCTGGTCGAGCATCGTCTTGATGAACTCCATCGCCTGCTTGCGTTGCCCCGGAGTGCGGTTCTTCCTCGGCAGGACGAACGTGTGCGAGTCGGCCTGCGCGGCGGGCTTGTCGTAGAGCTGCGGGACCGGGACCATGCCGAACGTCAGGCCCTTGATCGACTGGGCCGTGGTGATCTCCCACTCGCCCTGCAGGTAGAAGCCCGCCTTGCCGGCGAACATCTGCGTCTGCGAACCGGCGTAGTCGAGACCCTTGTTCAGCCAGCCGTTCTTGACCCAGGTCTGGATGCGACCCAGGACGTCGTTGAACGCGGCCTCGTTGACGGAGATCTTGCTGCCGTTGTCCGCCAGGAACGGGGTCGCGTCCTTGTGCTGGTTGTAGAGCATCCAGAACACGCGCCACGGGGTCGCCGTCTCGCTGACGTTCGCGACAGTGATCGCGGTGCCGCCGGTGACCTTGCTGACGGCGGCGAGGGCCTTCTCGAACGTGTCGAGCCCGTCGAGCGGCTTGAGCTTGCCGCCGGCGTCCAGGAGCCCGGCCTTCCCGCAGACGTCCTGGTTGTAGAACATGACCAGCGGGTGGGTGTCGAGCGGGATCGCGATGGTGTTCCCGTTCGTCTGCTGTGCCGCCCATGCCTTCTGGTTGAAGTCGCTCGCCGTGAGGCCGACCGACGCGAGATCCGCGTCCGTGATGGGCTCGAGAATGTTGCCGGCGTAGAGCGGCTTCGCACGGGTCAGGTGTGCGATCGCGACGTCCGGCGGCTTGTTCCCGACGGTGGCCAGGGTCAGCTTGGAGTAGTACGGGTTGCCCCAGGCGAACGTCGTCGCCTGCAGGGACCCAGCGCCACCGTGGAGCTTGCTGTAGCCGGCCTCCATCTCCTGCATGCGGCTGCCGTCGCCGCCGCCGAAGAGGTTCCAGAAGACGAGCTGGTCCGGGTTGAGGGCGCTTCCCACCAAGCCGGCAGCGAGCGGGCTCTTCGTGCACCCCGCGAGGGCGAATGTGCCGGCGGCCGCGAGACCCGCGCCCAGCAGACTTCGTCGTGTGAATGATCCGCTACCCGTTGCCATGTGGCGACTCCTCGTCGTTCCGACAGCCTGTGGCTGCACCGTGGGGTCCGGTCATCGCGGTGGGCGTCGCTGCCCGGGGCCAGCGGTGTGTTGCGCTGATCTACATCGATGAAATAATAGCGCGTGCGCCGGCATCGGCGGATCGTGATCGCCGGCGGGGGGCGGGCAACCCGTGCATGAATTGGCGTGCAACACTGCTTGTGCGGCCCATTTACAACGATGTAGGAGTCGCGGACGTCGCACCTCGGCACGTCGCCGCCACGTCACAAGGGAGTGAAGGAACCGCCATGACGAAAACCCACATCACCGTCGACCGCGAGTTCACCGTGGGTCCGGTCCCCCGCCGTCTGTTCGGCTCCTTCGTGGAGCACATGGGCCGCTGCGTGTACACCGGCATCTACGAGCCGGCCCACCCGAACGCCGACGAGAACGGGTACCGCACCGACGTCCTCGACCTGACCCGGGAGATGGGTGTCTCGATCGTCCGGTATCCCGGCGGCAACTTCGTCTCGGGCTACCACTGGGAGGACGGCATCGGCCCGGTCGACCAGCGCCCGCGTCGCATCGACGGGGCCTGGCACACCATCGAGACGAACGCCTTCGGCCTCCACGAGTTCGCAGCCTGGGCCAAGTTGGCCAACGTCGAGATCATGGAGGCGATCAACCTCGGCACGGCCGGCATCAAGGAGGCCCGGGCCATCGTCGAGTACGCCAATCACCCCGGTGGCACCGCCTGGTCGGACAAGCGCCGCGCGAACGGTTCCAAGGACCCCTTCGGCATCAAGGTGTGGAACCTCGGCAACGAGCTCGACGGCCCGTGGCAGATCGGCCACAAGACGGCCGACGAGTACGGCCGCCTCGCGCAGGAGGCCGGCAAGGCCATGAAGCTCGTCGACCCCAGCATCGAGCTCGTCGCGGTGGGCTCCTCGAACTCGCACATGTCGACCTTCGGCGAGTGGGAGTACCAGGTGCTCTCGCACGCGTACGACGAGGTCGACTACATCTCGCTGCACGCCTATTACCAGGAGCATGACGGCGACGCGCTGTCGTTCCTCGCGAGCGCGAACGACATGGACTACTTCATCGAGTCCGTCATCTCGACTGTCGACGCGGTCAAGGCGAAGCGCCAGACGTCGAAGTCGGTCAACCTCTCGTTCGACGAGTGGAACGTCTGGTACCAGCAGAAGGGCGATGCCGAGGACCAGCTCCACATGGTCGAGAAGGCCCCGTGGCGTGAGCACCCGCGCCTGATCGAGGACACGTACAACGTCACCGACGCCATCGTCGTCGGCACTTACCTCAACTCGCTGCTGCGCCATGGCGACCGCGTGACGATCGCCAACCAGGCGCAGCTCGTCAACGTCATCGCACCGATCCGCAGCGAGGAGAACGGGCCTGCCTGGCGCCAGACCACCTACTGGCCCTTCGCCCGTGTGGCAGAGCTCGCAAAGGGGCAGATCCTCCGCACAGTCACGTCGGGTGACAAGTTCGAGTCCAAGCAGTACGGCGATGCCGACGTCGTCGACGTCAGCGCCACGCACGACGCGGACGCCGGTCGCGTCGCCGTCTTCCTGGCGAACCGAGGTCTGGAGGAGAGTGCGGACGTCACGATGACGCTGCGCGGCTTCCAGGCGGGGCGCGTCACCCGCGCCGAGGTGCTCACGGTGCCGGAGGGTGGGAACCGCTTCACCGCGAACACTGAGGACGCGCAGGACGCCGTCGGCCTGGTGAAGCTCGAGGACGCGGCCGTCGAGGACGGTCAGCTCCGCGTCTCCCTGCCGCCGCTGTCGTGGGCGGTCATCGAGATCGACGCCACGGAGGCATAGGCGGAGGCATCGCGGGGCCGAAGGCGCGCGAACGTATCGCAGGCCACAAGCCTGCCGTGCTGGATCTCACCCGGCTGGTGCGTACCAGTGGGCGCCTGGTCGCTCTACGGTGGGGGAATGAGCCATCAGACCGAGTCCGGGTGGGACTTCGAACCCGTGTATGGGCCCGAGAAGCTCGACGGATTCGACCCGGCGGAGAAGCTGGGCGTGCCCGGCGAGTATCCGTTCACGCGGGGCGTGTACCCGACGATGTACACGCGGCGGCCCTGGACGATGCGTCAGTACGCCGGGTTCGGCACCGCGGCCGAGTCGAACCAGCGGTACCACCAGCTGATCGACGCGGGCACGATGGGCCTGTCCGTCGCGTTCGACCTGCCGACCCAGATGGGCTACGACTCCGACGCGGAGCTCGCCCACGGCGAGGTCGGCAAGGTCGGGGTGGCGATCGACTCGATCGACGACATGCGGGTGCTGTTCGACCGGATCCCGCTGGACCAGGTATCCACCTCGATGACCATCAACGCGCCCGCCTCGGTGCTGTTGCTGCTCTACCAACTCGTCGCCGAGGAACAGGGCGTCTCGGGGGACAAGCTGACCGGCACGATCCAGAACGACGTACTGAAGGAGTACATCGCCCGCGGCACCTACATCTACCCGCCGAAGGAGTCGCTGCGGCTGATCAGCGACATCTTCGCCTACTGCCAGACGGAACTGCCGCGCTGGAACACCATCTCGATCTCCGGCTACCACATGGCCGAGGCGGGCGCCACGCCCGCGCAGGAGATCGCCTTCACCCTTGCCGACGGCATCGAATACGTGCGGGCAGCGGTCGCCTCCGGCCTGGACGTGGACGAGTTCGCGCCGCGGTTGTCTTTCTTCTTCGTGTCCCGGACGACGCTGCTCGAGGAGGTCGCGAAGTTCCGCGCCGCCCGGCGGATCTGGGCGCAGGTGATGCGCGACGAGTTCGGCGCGAAGAATCCGAAGTCGCTGATGTTGCGGTTCCACACGCAGACGGCCGGCGTCCAACTCACCGCCCAGCAGCCCGAGGTCAACCTGGTCCGCGTAGCGATCCAGGGCCTCGCCGCCGTCCTCGGTGGCACCCAGTCGCTGCACACCAACTCCTACGACGAAGCGATCGCGCTTCCCACCGAGAAGGCCGCCCGGCTGGCTCTGCGGACCCAGCAGGTGCTGGCGTACGAGACAGACATCACCGCGACCGTGGACCCCTTCGCCGGCTCGTACGTCGTCGAGTCGCTCACCGGCGAGGTGGAAGCCGCCGCACGCGAACTGATGGACCGGGTGGAGGACTTCGGTGGTGCCGTCGCGGCCATCGAGAAGGGATTCCAGAAGCAGGAGATCGAGCGCTCGGCGTACCGGATCGCGCAGCAGATCGACTCGGCCGAGCGGGTCGTCGTCGGCCTGAACAAGTTCAAGGTCGCCGAGGAGGAGCCGTACGAACCGCTCCGGGTCGACCCCGCGATCGAGGCCCAGCAGGTCGAGCGCCTGGCCACGCTGCGCGCTGAGCGGGACCAGGCAGCCGTCGACAAGGCGCTCGCGGACCTGAAGGCGGCGGCCCAGGGCTCCGACAATTGCCTCTACCCCATGAAGGAAGCCCTGAAGGCCCGCGCCACCGTAGGCGAGGTCTGCGACGCCCTCCGCGAGGTCTGGGGCGCCTACGTCCCCGCCGACACCTTCTGACCCGGCCACACGTTGCAAGCCGTTGATCCGCCCGGGCGCTAGCGTGATGCCTCCTGTCGAAACGGAAGGATGGCCGGATGGCTCGTCGTATACCTGGTGCCGCAGTGGCCTTGGCGTTGCTCGTCTCGATCGCGGCCTGCGGGAACGACAAGCCGAGCGGGCTGCCCACCCTGGCTCCCGGCGGGTCGGACAGCTCGGGGACTCCCACTGCGACGACCGGTACGCCGTCGGGTCCGGCGACGACTGACCCGTCAGCGACAACGCTCCCCGACACCATCGGGGTCCACCGGCGCAAGATCGCCACCAAGAACCCGACCGAGGCCGCTGTTGCACTGGCCTTCGTCCGGTACATCACGGTGCGCCTCACGGCCTACAACAAGGTCGAGGTGGATCAGGACGCGCTCGCGAAGTCGTCGACCGGCACCGCGCTGAACGAGGTGAAGGCCGACGTCGCCGGGCTGCGAAGCCGCAAGCAGCACTCCGTCGGAGAAGTCTGGGTGGACGTCGCCAAGGTGGCGGTGGCCGGCAATACCGCGACCGTGACCTCATGCATGGACAACACGACCGTCGATGTGGATTCGACGGGCAAACCCTCCGGCGCTCCGAAGCCCTTCTACAACATCAAGAGCACCGTCCAGTTCGTCGGCGGCAAGGTCTGGCTGGTGAGCGCCGTCACGTTCCGCGGGGACAATCCCTGCAAGTGAAACCGGATCGCGTCATGGTTCGTCTGACCCACCGTCTCGCTAGGGTGAGGACGTCGAGGTCCGTCAGATGAGGAGCGAACCGATGATGCGCACGATCGCGACCGCCGCGGTGCTGGGGCTTGCGTCCGCCTTTGCTTTCGTCAACCCCGCCAACGCCGCGGGCGGCTTGGAGCAGTCCGGTGACGGCGGCTACAAGATCGGCGTCCACGTCACCATCTCCGGTGCCGACGCCGGCAGGCTCGGCAAGGGCGGCGGCACGACGATGTCCGTCCAGCCCTCCTGCTGGTGGCGCAAATACAACCCCGACATCGGCGGCAACGACGCGACGACGCCGGAGGGCTTCCAGAAGTTCTACGACGAGTCCATTCCGTACCTGTCCGGCCACGCGGCAGTCGGCCGGCTGTCGATGCCGGACTACAACGAGGTCAAGCGCGTCACAGACGCGGCCAAGAACGGCGAGCACTACACCTGGTACCAACTGCAGTGCCGCGACGGCGTCGACCCGGTCAAGGCGGGCTTCACCAAGTCGGGCGGGACGTACATGGGTCAGCAGATCGGGATCGACTGGGCAGCCTTCCCCGACGGCCAGGTGCCCGAGCCGTACGTCGCGCCGGAGGACCTCGCCGTCGCGCTGTGGGACTACGCCCAGCAGGGCCTGACCAACCCCGTGATCGGCCGGAACCCGAAGCTCGCCGCCAACGGTGGTGCGGCCGTGGTGAACCTGCCGACCTGGTTCTGGGTGACCAATCCGGCTACCTCGCTCGCCGACGACGGCAAGATCGACCTGGTCGCGACGGCCGGCAACTCGACGGTGACGCTTTCGGCGGCGAGCAGCGACGTCAGCTTCACCTCGGCCGCTGGTGAGACCAGTTGCTCCGTGGCCCAGGCCAAGCAGGCATACAGCGCCGGCAAGTCGGACGCCGATGCGTGCAAGATCTCGTTCGAGAGCGCGAGCGCCGGCTGGCCGGTGACCGCGAGCATCAGCTGGGGCGGCACGTGGACGGGCAACGACGGCACCGAGGGTGTCCTGCCGCAGGTGTTCCACTCGACCACGGTCAACGTCCCCGTGGTCGAGATCCAGGTCCCGAACCGCTGATTCAGTCCAGCAGGGCGCAGGACGCCAGAACCGTCATCCCGACGGCGATGGCGTCCTCGTCCGGGTTGAAGCCCGGCGTGTGCAGATCCGCAGCCGACTCCACGCCGGCCGGGCGGACCCCCAGCCGGGCCATCGCGCCCGGCACATGCTCGAGGTACCAGGCGAAGTCCTCGCCGCCCAGGCTCTGATCCGTCGGCGCCACTGCGCCCAGTCCCATCGTCTCCACGACCGCACGCTGGAGCACCTCGATGGCCGCGGCGTCGTTCATCACCGGCGGCACGCCGTGCGTCACCTCGGTGCTCACCTGGACCCCGTACGGCGCGATCAGTTGCTCGGCGAGCGTCGGGATCAGCTCAGCAGCCAGGCGCCAGGCGCTGGCATCCAGGCAGCGGAGGGTGCCTTCGGCCTCCCCGCGCGCCGGGATCGCGTTCGCGGCCGAGCCTGAGGTGATGCGGCCCCAGACCAGTGACAGGCCGGCCCGCGGATCGACCCGCCGGGACAGGGCCGCAGGCATCTCGGTGACCAGGGTGGCGAGCGCGTAGACGAGATCGCCGGTGAGGTGCGGCCGGGAAGTGTGTCCACCAGGCCCGGACAACCGCACCAGGACCCGATCCGCGGCGGCGGTCAGAGCGCCGATCCGCAGGCCGACCTTCCCGACCGGCAGCCGAGGGTCGCAGTGCAGCCCGTAGATCCGTCGTACGCCGTCCAGCCCGCCGGCCGCGATCACTCCGAGCGCACCGCCGGGCATCACTTCCTCGGCCGGCTGGAAGATCAGCCGCACCCGATGGGGCAGTTGCCCGTCGGCAGCCATCCGCGCGAGCACGATCGCCGCGCCGAGCAAGGCAGCTGTGTGGACGTCGTGACCGCAGGCGTGGGCGACGCCTTCCTGGGTGGAACGAAAGGGCGAGTCGACGCCGTCCGGCACCGGTAGCGCGTCGATGTCGGCGCGAAGCGCGACGCAGGTGTCGCCCGAGCCGATGTCGCAGATCAACCCGGTCCCCGTCGGCAGCACTTGCGGGGACAAACCGGCCGCCACCAGCCGCTGCCGGATCAGATCGGTCGTCCGAACCTCGTGCCACCCGAGTTCGGGGTGCGCATGCAGGTCGCGTCGGACGGCCACGATTTCGTCCTGGACCTCGTCGACGCGACTCTGCAGGTCGCTGAGCAGCAGGCTCTGCGAAATCGTCATTGCGCGATTCTCGCACCGGCCCCCGCGCGGGCCGGAGGCCGGGCTGCTGCGAAGCGTGACACGATCTCGCCTGCAGAACCCGAGGGCCTCACTCTCAGTGACCGGTCGACGGATTGGGGTGCCGACAGGGCAATCTTGCGGTGAACGCTCGGTCATCACAGCAAGGCTCTCCGTGCACACGATGCATGGCGGATCACTTTCCGGTATCGAGGCTGTATTCGATCTCATATATTGACCAGCCGCCCCCTATAGTCGCCCGTGCGGCGCGCCGGAAAGCGCGTCCGCGGTCAGTTTTGGGTCGACGCGAGGAGGCGTCCGGTGAAGAAGTACGTTCGGGGACTGGCAATCATGGGCGTGCTCACGCTCGGTGTGGCCGCCTGTGGAAGCAAGCCAGCTGACAACACACCGGCCGCGGGGGGCCACACGGACTTCAACGCCTGCATGGTGTCCGACTCGGGCGGCTTCGACGACAAGTCCTTCAACCAGACCTCGTACAAGGGTCTCCAGGACGCGGTCAAGGAGCTCGGCCTGACCGAGAAGAAGGCCGAGTCCAAGTCGGACAACGACTACCCGACCAACATGAACGCGATGGTCGCGGCCAAGTGCAACGTCATCGTGCCGGTCGGCTTCAAGCTGGCCGACGCGACCGAGGCCGCGGCGAAGGCGAACCCCGACATCAAGTTCGCGATCGTCGACTACAACGGCTTCAAGGCGCCGATCCCGAACGTCAAGCCGCTGGTCTTCAACACCGCCCAGTCGAGCTTCCTGGCCGGCTACCTCGCCGCCGGGACGACCAAGAGCGGCAAGGTCGGCACCTTCGGTGGCGCCCAGATCCCGACCGTGACGATCTTCATGGACGGCTTCGCCGAGGGCGTTGCCTACTACAACAAGACCAAGACCAAGAACGTCCAGGTCGTCGGCTGGGACACCAAGACCCAGAAGGGTCTGTTCACCGGCGACTTCGAGTCCACGGCCAAAGGCCAGCAGAACGCGCAGAACCTGGTCACCCAGGGCGCGGACATCATCTTCCCGGTCGCGGGTCCGGCCGGCATCGGCGGTCTGCAGGCGGCCAAGGCCAGCGGCGGCAAGGTCAACGCGATCTGGGTGGACACCGACGGCTGCGTCAGCGCCGCGGAGTACTGCAGCGTGCTGCTCACCAGCGTGTTCAAGGGTATGGACGTGGCCGTGTCCGACGCGATCAAGGCTGCTGTCGACAACAAGTTCAGCAACGAGGCGTACGTAGGCACGCTGGCGAACAACGGCACCGGCCTGTCGCCGTACCACGAGTGGGACAGCAAGATCCCGGCCGAGCTGAAGACCGAGATCGACCAGCTGAAGAAGGACCTGATCGACGGCAAGATCAAGGTGGAGTCGAAGGTCCAGCCGTAAGCCGCGCCGCGGCGTCGAGCTAGCGGAATCGTTCGGTACGGTTCGAGCCAGGAGGGCGAGCCCGGGATCAGCCCGGTCGCCTTCCTGGCTCGCCGTCTGGAGGGAGGCTGCACATGCACCTCGAGCTCTCGGGACTGACCAGGAGTTTCGGCTCACTGGTCGCCAACGACAGCATCGACCTGGTCATCGAACCAGGGGAGATCCACTGCCTGCTGGGGGAGAACGGCGCGGGCAAGTCCACCTTGATGAACATGCTCTACGGGCTGTTGCAGCCCGACTCCGGCGAGATCCTCATCAACGGCGAGAAGGTGACGATCAACTCGCCCAGCCAGGCCATCGCGCACGGCATCGGCATGGTCCACCAGCACTTCATGCTGGTCCCGGTCTTCACCGTCGCCGAGAACATCATGCTGGGCCGGGAGACCACCCGGGGCGGCGGCGTACTGGATCGCAAGCAGGCATATGCCCGGGTCCGCGAGCTGTCCGACAGATACGGCCTCGAGGTGGATCCGGGCGCGCTGGTGGAAGACATCCCGGTCGGGGTCCAGCAGCGGGTGGAGATCATCAAGGCGCTGGCCAACGACGCCGAGGTGCTGATCCTGGACGAGCCCACCGCCGTGCTGACCCCGTCGGAGATCGACGACCTGATCGCGGTGATGCGCCAGTTCAAGGCGGACGGCACCTCGATCGTCTTCATCACCCACAAGCTCAAAGAGGTCCAGGCGATCGCGGACAAGATCACCGTGATCCGCCGCGGCAAGGTGGTCGGCGAGGCGGAGCCGTCGGCCAGCGAGGAAGAGCTCGCCGAGCTGATGGTCGGCCGCGCCGTCGACCTGGTGGTGGACAAGGAGATCGCTCAGCCGGGGGCAGCCGCATTGGAGATCCGCGGGCTGAGCGTGATCGACGAGCGCGGCCACACCGCGGTCGACGGGATCGACCTGGAGGTTCGAGCCGGCGAGATCGTCGCGCTGGCCGGTGTCCAGGGCAACGGTCAGAGTGAGCTGGCCGAGGCCTTGCTGGGCCTGACCCCGATCGCGGCCGGCACCATCACGGTCGGCGGCAAGGACATCAGCCGGACCGGGACCAGGCAACGCCTGGACGCGGGCATCGGCTATGTCCCGGAAGACCGTGCGCGCGACGGGTTCGTCGGCTCGTTCACGGTGGCCGAGAACCTGGTCCTCGACCTCTTCCGCTGGCCGCCGTTCAGCAAGGGCGTCGTGCTGCAGACTGAGGCGATCGGGCAGAACGCGACCGAACGGGTCGCCGAGTTCGACATCCGCACCCAGTCGATCGATCTGCCGGTCTCGTCACTGTCGGGCGGCAACCAGCAGAAGGTCGTGCTGGCGCGGGAGCTGTCCAGACCGCTCAAGCTGCTGGTGGCATCGCAGCCCACCCGGGGCGTCGACGTCGGCTCGATCGAGTTCCTGCACAAACGCATCGTCCGCGAGCGCGACCAGGGCACAGCGGTGCTGATCGTGTCCACCGAGCTGGACGAGATCGCCGCGCTCGCCGACCGGATCGCGGTGATGTACCGCGGCCGGATCGTCGGCATCGTCGGTCCGCAGACCCCGCGCGACGAGCTGGGCCTGATGATGGCCGGTGCCTCCCAGCAGGAGGCCGAGGCCGAAGCGACCGAACACCCGACCACGTTGGGGAGTATCTAGATGAGCGACACCGAGCAGGCGACGCCGCCGGTGGAGAAGGCGCCCGCGCCGCCGCAAAGACGTTCCGGCCTGCCCAACTGGGTGATCCAGGGGCTGGTCTCCCTCAGCGCGATCGTGCTGGCCCTGGTGGTCGGCGCCGTCCTGATCATCATCGGCGACGAGCAGGTGAAGGCCGCCGCGAGCTACTTCTTCTCCGCGCCCCTCGATACCGTGTCAGCCGCGCTGACGGCGGTCGGCGAGGCGTACAAGGCGCTGCTCGTCGGCGCGGTGGGTGGGTTGGACCCGATCGCCGAGTCGCTCACCCAGGCCACGCCGCTGATCTGCGGCGGCCTCGCCGTCTCACTGGCCTTCCGCACCGGCCTGTTCAACATCGGCGCCCAGGGCCAGCTCGTCATGGGCGCGATCTTTGCCGCCTGGGTCGGGTTCGCCTGGCACCTGCCGATCGGGATCCACCTGCTCGTCGCGGTGATCGCCGGCATCATCGGCGGCGCGATCTGGGGTGGACTGGTCGGAGTGCTGAAGGCCCGGACGGGCGCGCATGAGGTGATCGTGACGATCATGCTCAACTACGTGGCGATCTACCTGCTGCAATGGTTGCTGACCACCTCCGCCTTCCAGCGTCCGGGCCGCTCCGATCCGATCAGCCCGGTGGTGGACAGCAGCGCGCAGTACCCGCAACTCGGCGGCACCCGGCTGCACCTGGGCTTCGTGCTGGCGTTGCTGGCCGCAGTTTTCGTGTGGTGGCTGCTCAACCGTTCGACCATCGGCCTGGAGTTGCGGGCAGTCGGGGCCAACCCGGACGCGTCGCGGACCGCCGGCATGAGCGTCGGCCGGGCCTACACGATCGCGATGCTGGTCGGCGGTGCCCTCGCGGGACTGGCCGGTACTCAACAGGTGCTGGGTACCGACCTCCCGCTGACCGACGGCGTCGCCGCGTCGGTCGGCTTCGACTCGATCACCGTCGCGCTGCTCGGTCGCGGCACTCCCGTCGGGACCGTGCTGGCCGGCCTGCTGTTCGGAGCCCTGAACGCGGGTGGTCTGCAGATGCAGTTGCAGACCCAGACGCCGCTGACCCTGACCACGGTGCTGCAAGCGGTGATCGTGCTGTTCGTCGCGGCACCCGCACTGGTTCGCTCGGTGTTCCGCTTCCTGCCCAAGGAACGCGGCACCGGCGCCGTCCTCGCGAAGGGCTGGAACGGATGAGCAGCACCCTGAAGACCGAGCCGGCCGAGACCGAACGGACGCTCGAGTCACCGACCGAGCGGGCCCAGCGGGTCCGTTACGGCAGCATCCTGCTGGTCCTGGCTGTTCTGACGGTCGTGCTGGCGGCCACTACCGGCAACGGCCGCGCTGCCTTCGGCCTGCTGGGCGGCAGCGAAGTACTGGGCGACGCCGCGGCGTGGGTCGGCATCCTCGTGCTGCTTGCGGCCGCGGTGGCTGCCGTCGTGCTCCCCTTCAGGGGCCGCGCGCCCCGAGCGACCGCCGCTCTGGCGCCGCTGCTGGTGCTGTTCGCGGTGATGTTCTTCAAGACCAGGGGCTCCGCCTCGTTCTCCGTGCCGGCTGGCCCAACCGCCTGGGCGCTCGCCGGCCTGGCCGTCGCCTGCGCCGTGGTCTGGGTACTGCGGATCGGCGGCGGCAGGCTGAACAGCCTGCTCGGCAGCATCGTGGTGATTGGGTTCTTCGCGGCCTTCCTGTGCTGGGCGGTCGCGGGCAAGAACCTCGCCTTCCCGATCTCCAACCAGTTCCAGGGCACCCTGAACTTCGCCACCCCGCTGATCCTCGGCGCCCTGGCCGGGGTGATCAGCGAACGCGCCGGCGTGATCAACATCGCGATCGAGGGACAGTTCCTGGTCGGAGCGTTCACCGCCGCCCTGGTCTCCAGTACGACGGGCAGCGCCGCGGCGGCGCTGATCGCGGCCGCTCTGTCGGGCGTGCTGATGGCCGCCCTGCTGGCCGTGTTCGCGATCAAGTACTTGGTGAACCAGGTCGTTCTAGGCGTCGTGCTGGTGGTGTTCGCGACCGGTATCACCGGCTACCTGTACGACCAGTTCATGCAGGAGAACGCGGCGAGCCTGAACACCCCGCACGTGCTCACCGCCGTGAAGATCCCGGGCCTGGGTGACATCCCCTTCATCGGCCCGATCCTGTTCAACCAGACCGCCCTGGTCTACCTGACCTATGTGGCGATCGCGCTGGTCACCTTCATGTTGTTCGAGACCCGCTGGGGCCTGCGGGTCCGCTCGGTCGGCGAGCACCCGAAGGCAGCCGACACCGTCGGCATCAACGTGACCAGGGTGCGGTACTCGGCGGTGCTGTGGGCAGGTGTTCTGGCGGGACTCGGTGGTGCGTTCTTCACCGTCGGCTATGCCGGTGCCTTCAGCAAAGAAATGACCGCGGGCAATGGCTTCATCGCGTTGGCCGCGCTGATCATGGGCCGCTGGCACCCGATCGGTGCGACCGTCGCGGCGCTGTTCTTCGGCTTCGCCACCCAGCTCCAGTCCCAGCTGCAGATCGTCGACACACCGATCCCGGGCGAGTTGTTGCTGATGGCTCCTTACCTGGCCACGATCATCGCGGTCGCGGGTCTCGTCGGCAGGGTGCGAGCCCCGAAGGCCGACGGCGAACCGTACGTGAAGGAATGACCGTGCAGCCGGATTGGCCAGCCCTCCGAGCGGCCGCGGTCGAGGCGATGGGCCGGGCCTACGCGCCGTACTCGAGTTACCCGGTCGGGGCGGCGGCGCTGGTGGACGACGGGCGGGTGGTTGTCGGTTGCAACGTGGAGAACGCGTCGTACGGGCTGGGGCTGTGTGCCGAGTGCGGGCTGGTCTCGGAACTGCTGATCAGCGGGGGCGGGCGGCTGGTGGCGTTCTCGTGTGTGAACGGTCAGGGTGACGTGATCCTGCCCTGTGGGCGGTGCCGCCAGCTCCTGCACGAGCACGGCGGTCCCGAACTGTTGCTGGAGACAACGTCCGGCATCCGGCCGCTGAGCGAGCTGCTGCCCGATGCCTTCGGGCCCGAGGAGTTGGAGAAGAACAAGTGACCGAGAGCTTCGACGCCGTCGACGTCATCCGCACCAAGCGCGACCGTGGCGAGCTGAGCGACGGTCAGATCGACTGGGTGATCGACGCCTACACCAGGGGCGCGGTCGCCGAGGAACAGATGTCCTCGCTGGCGATGGCGATCCTGCTGAACGGGATGAACCGGCGCGAGATCGCCCGCTGGACCGCGGCGATGATCGCCTCCGGCGAGCGGATGGACTTCGGCAAGCTGTCCCGGCCGACCGCGGACAAGCACTCCACCGGCGGCGTCGGCGACAAGATCACGTTGCCGCTGGCCCCTTTGGTGGCGGCCTGCGGGGTCGCGGTTCCGCAGCTCTCCGGCCGTGGGCTGGGCCACACCGGGGGCACGCTGGACAAGCTCGAGTCGATCCCGGGCTGGCGGGCGGCATTGTCGAACGACGAGCTGATGCGCCAGCTCGAGGATGTGGGCGCCGTGATCTGCGCGGCCGGTGACGGCCTGGCTCCGGCCGACAAGAAGCTCTACGCACTCCGGGACGTGACCGGCACGGTCGAGGCGATCCCGCTGATCGCGAGCTCGATCATGAGCAAGAAGATCGCCGAAGGCACCGGCGCACTGGTGCTGGACGTGAAGGTCGGCTCCGGCGCGTTCATGAAGGAGCTGGCCGACGCCCGCGAGCTCGCCGAGACGATGGTTGCGCTGGGCACCGATGCCGGCGTGAAGACCGTTGCCCTGCTTACCGACATGTCGACCCCGCTCGGCCTGACCGCGGGAAACGCCTTGGAGGTCAGGGAATCCGTCGAGGTACTGGCCGGTGGCGGACCCGCCGATGTCGTCGAGCTCACCATCGCACTGGCCACCGAGATGCTCGCCGCTGCCGGTGTCACGGACATCGACCCGGCCGAGAAGCTTCGCGACGGTACTGCGATGGACGCCTGGCGCAGGATGATCGCAGCCCAGGGCGGCGACCCGGACGCCGAGTTGCCGGTGGCCCCTGAACAGCACGTGGTGAACGCCTCCGTTGACGGCGTGCTGACAGAGTTGGACGCGCTGGCCGTGGGGGTCGCCGCCTGGCGCCTCGGAGCCGGCCGCGCCCGCAAGGAAGACCCGGTCTCCGCGGTAGCCGGCGTCGAACTCCACGCCAAGCCAGGCGACACCGTTCGGGCAGGTCAGCCCCTCCTGACCCTTCACACCGACGACCCCAGCCGCTTCGCCCGGGCCCTGGACGCCCTCACCGAAGCCACCACGATCGCGCCGGCCGACGGTCCGCAGTACCGGCCCGGCCCCCTCATCATCGACCGCATCACCGCCTGACCTGATCCGGACGCGGTAGACCCCTCGCCCGGTAAGATCCCCGCTCGGGGGTAAGGCGAACTAGGAGTCTGCAGATGAAGTTTCACCGCCTCGGAGCCGCTCTGACAGCGGCGACCTTGACGGTTTTCCTCGCGGCCTGCGGCGGCAACGACGACTCAGGCGGTCTGCCGACGGTGAGCACAGGACCGTCCGACACACCGACGAGTGCGTCGGCCACGACCGCGGCTCCGACGCCTACCGCGCCACCGACTCGCAGTACCCAGAAATACGGCACCCTGACGCTGGTGCTGGACCACATGCCGAAACCCCCGGCGAATTCCGAGCTCGTGCTGCAGGCGTACGACGAGTTCGAACGCAGTACGCACAAGACCTATGCGACGAATGTCGAGGACCCGGGTCTGGCGAGGCGGGCAGCAGCTGCCGCGCTGCAGGACGCTCGCAAGGTGCTGCAGGACCAGAAGGCCAAGAAGGTCCGCACCGGTGGGTCGATCACGGTGACCGTCAAGGTCGACCGGACCAACGCCGCTGCGGCGGCCCTCAGCAGCTGTTATGACCAATCCAAGGCTGTGTTGGTCAGGGCTGACGGCACCACCTATGTGGGACCCGGGGCGAAGCAGTATCCGCGCCTCAAGGTGGCTGTGATCCTCGCCAATGTGGGTGGGCTCTGGAAAGTGACCGAGTACAACCTCAGGAGGGACATATGCTGACCCGTCGGCCCACGATCCTAGCCAGTCTCGCGCTCGGCACCTTCGCGTTGCTGGCGACCTCACCATCGGCCCACGCGGACCGACTACCCGGTAACCCGACACCTGTAGCCTCCGGCAACAAGGTGAGCATCACGATCACCGGTACTGGCGTCAGCGGTGGCTCCGGCGGCCAGGGCGGCAGCCGGGCGGTCTCGGTGGCGACCCCGTGCAGCTACACCCAGGGGATGACCGGCAAGGAATACTACGACTACATACAGGGCGGCGGTCCGCTCGGCCGCGACGAGACCGGTACCCCCTTCAAGCCGAATCCGGGCTACGAGCAGTACAAGGACGATGACAAGGGCCACTGGTACGGCGGTATGTGCTCGTCGGAGACCTTCGGGGATCTGGACAAGTTCTTCGACTACGCCAAGAAGTGGTTCGAGGCACACGACGCCATTTACGTGCAGCCGGGCGGACGGCTCCCGGTTCCTCCGGTGCCCCCGGAGTTGCTGCAGAAGGTCGCCTTCGACGAGATGACCCTTCCGCCGCCCGCGATCGACTGGAATCCCAAGCACGTCGGCGATGCGGCCTCGGTGGTCAACTTCGACACCTGGGTGTGGTTGAAGGACCGCAGCACGAACCGGTACGTCGAGGCGTCGGTCGACTCGATCGAGGGACGGATCTTCGCCCGGGTGGACGCAGACCTCGTTGGCATGACGGTTCAGGCGCCGGACACGGAGACTGTCGAGTGCCCGGGCTCCGGTGTCCCGTACTCGGAGGGCGCCACCGGGGAATGCGCGATCCGCTTCGGCAAGGCCAGTCCTGGCCAGTCGAAGACGCCCGTCACGGTGCAGACCAACTGGCACACCACGTGGTTCGGCACCGGAGTCGGGCGGACTGAGACCCCGCAGCAACCCGGTCCGGCAACCGCCCCCACCCCGATCCGTGTGCTGGAGATCCAAGCCATCTCCCGCTGAGGTTTCACGAGGACGAGGACGTCGTCTGATCCGGGGCTGGCCTCGGGCCCCGGTATTCTTCAACCTCGCAAGGTGATTCGGACCCGAACGAGTAAGGGAGTGGCGTGTCGTTTTCCGGGATTGAAGCGGACGGCGTGTTGGCGTTGTCGGCCGCGACACTGGCCTCGTCGGGGAATCTGAACCTGGAGGCGAAGGCGATCCAGACGCTGATCGGGACGGTCAGCGATCTGGTGCCGGACCCGCCGAACGTCACCGCGAAGACGAACCCGGTGGTCCAGGAGCTCGCGCGGGTGTCGGGCTGGGCCAAGGACATCGCGATCAAGTTCGTCGACGACCAGAAGCCGCTGCAGGACCTTGCGAGTCTGGGCTACTGGCTGCCGGACCTCAGCAAGCTGGGCTGGGACGGCAGCAAGAGCGTCGGCGAGAACATCGACAAGACCGCCCGGTCGGACGAGTTCGGCGCCTTCGTCCTCGGCACAGCCGGGGCTCTGCTGGACCGCTACCGCAAGTGGGAGCTGGCAGTACCCAAGCCTGGTACGCCGCCACTGCGGTTGCCTCCGGCCGATGACGTCGTCCGCGGGATGGAGCTGATCCGCCGGCCCTCCGGTCTGTTGGTGCCACAGGGGAGCAGCGCCGACCCGAATGTGCCTCGCCTGGCTCAGGAGAGCCGGGGACCGGGCTGGCAACAGCCTGGCCGGACCCTCTCGCCGGAGGGTTTCGGCCGTCCGCCGACCTGGGCGCGCTACGGCAGCAAGGGCCTGTTCGTGGTCGGCACGGCGCTCACCCTCTACGACGTGGGCATGAGCCAGTGGGAGCACGACCAGAAATATCACCCGGAGTGGAGCACGGGCCAGCGGGTGGCGAACACCGGCTACAGCGTGGCCACCGAAGGCGGTGGCGCGGTCGCCGGCGGTATCGTCGGGGCCAGTTGGGGTGCCTCGATCGGAACCGCCATCTTCCCCGGCGCGGGCACAGTTGTCGGCGGTATCGTCGGCGGTGCCATCGGTGCCTTCGCCGGGTCCAAGGTCGGCAAGGCGGTCGGCACCGGCATCAAGCAGGGCGCCAAGAAGGTCTGGAATTCCTTGTTCGGCTGATCACCAGCTGACCTGGCAGTGAGTCGTCGACAGATACGAGGTGGCAATCGATGTGGCCGATCGCGGCAGCGGGAGTCGTGCTGCTCCTAGCCGGAGCGAGCGCGTACGCCGGATTCGGCAAACCGATCGTCGTCACCATGTGGCCGAAGCCGTACCTGTCCTTCGGCCTTGCCTGGCTGGGACTCGCGGCCTTGCTGATGGCCCTCGGTACGACGCTGATCGACTCCGGCCCGGAGGCTCTCGGGGTGGTGTTCTCGCTGCTCGCGCTGGTCTGCTTCGCGATCACCCTGCTCAGCTTCTTCTGGCTGCCGCGCCGGCTCCTGCCGGGTTGGTACCGCGCCTGGGTCGACGGCGGCCGCAGTACGGGACAAGCCAGTCGATGGCCGAAGTTCGGCCGAGGAGGACGATCGTGAAAGACCTGGCCACCGATTCCGAGACCGGTCTCACGCTCGGCCTCCCGCCCGGCTGGGAGCAGCTCGAGTACGACGGGCTGTCGCTGGCGATCGCCGCGCCGAGCCTCGGCGAGGACGACCCGTACCGGCCGAACGTGAACGTCCTGGTCGCCGAGATCGGCTCGGAGATCGATCTGCGCGAGCTCGGCACGGACGCGATCGTCGCCGCGAAACTAACCGCCGACGATGCCCACGTCATGGCGTACGACGTTTTCCTGGGCCCTGGTGACGTCGAGGGCAGGCGGCTCGGTTTCGCGTATCGCAATGACGCGAACGCAATTGCGGTGACGCAGTGGCTGCTGCTCCACAACGGCCTCTACACCGTCATCACCGCGAGTTGCCTGGTCACCGACCTGACCACCGTGCAGCCGTTGTTCGAGGAATCCATCGGCAGCCTGCGCCTGCCGGGAGCGGAGGTGCCCGCATGACGCTGCCACGGCTCGACCCGTACCTGCAACGCATCGGCGAGCCGCTGGAGGATCTGTCCCGCATCGCTGCCAGTCAGCCCTACGAGTCGCTCGGACCGCTCCTGCCGCGTGCCGCCCTGAACATCCTGGCCGGCAACGGCGGCAAGGTGACGCTCGGCTTGAAGGAACTCGTCGAGTCCGGGCTCGCCACGGAGGACGGCAAGCTGACCGAGCAAGGCCAGTTGGTCAAGCAGATCCTGACGAAGCCGACTGCCCGGATCCGGCTCGAATCCGCGCGGGGTCGCGCAACGCTGACCTTCGAGGCCTACGTGTACGCGGGGCAGGCGGTCCTGCTGGCCTCCGCCTCACCCGCCTCACTGGTGGAAGTTCCGCACGGCGAGGACATCCTGACCGCCTCGGCCACCGTCCGGCTGGACTTCGTCGACGTCAGCTACGTCCCGATCGCGCTGGCGGCCTGGGCCGGCGTCGCCCCGGCGTGGAGTCTGGCGACGAGCCCCGAGCTGATCGACGAGGAGTTGCTCGTCCACCGCGCGGACGACCCCGCTGTGGCGCCGCCCGCGGATGCCGACGAGCACCTGAAGTACGTCTGGTCCCAGCCGTGGTTCCTCTGGACGCTGACCGGCACCGGACTCGACTCCGGCCTGGTGATGGTCAACGCAGGTCCGGCCGGCCACTTCGCCCTGACGGAAGGCGAGGGAAAGAAGGCCCGCTTCACGGCGTACCCGTCGATGTTCCTGTGGCAGAAGCTGGTCGCCCTGGTCGAGCAGTCCGTCACCGCGATCGCCGCCGGCTAGTGCCCCGCGTCCAACCTCGGACGCCCGGCACTAGCCGGCGGGCTTCTTCTCGGCGTCGTCGGCGCGTTTGTCCCGCTTGACGGCCTCGGCGTCGCACGCGCCGGCGTAGCTCTCGATCGAGGTCTTCACGCTGCCCACCGTCGTCTTCGCCGACGACAGCGCGTCCGCGTAGGTCTTGGCGTGCGGGCCCTGCCAGAGGGTGTCGCTGGGCAGCGGGTACTTCTTCTGCAGGTTCACCAGGTCGTCGTCGAGAGCGCCCGCCTGGGTGCGCAGGTCCTTCGCAGCCTTCCGCAACTTGGCAGCCTGCGCTCGGAGCACCACTGGATCATCAGCCACCCCGCGATTTTAGACCGCGTCAGGTCCACGCCGCTCGGACTAGTGACTCTGCTTGCTGGTACGGCGAGCGCTGGGGAACCAGCGATATCGCCTGTGACCCAGGTCAGGCCAACCGCGTGTACGACGCGTCGTTCCCGATGCTGGATCGTGCGGACGGCACGGGGATGCTCTTCGCCATGAAGGTCAACTCGTACGCGACCGACTACACGATCACCAAGGTTCCCGACCAGACGTCGGACACCCCGGCCGCCGAGCTGAAGCGGAAGGACAAGCCGTTCGAGGTCACGGTCAAGGTTCGCGACCATCGCCTCAGGCGCGCTCGGATCTTCCGGTAGACCCACTTCACTGTCTTGTTTGCCCCAGTCGGACGGTCCCGTTCCTGTGAACGTACCAACGGCCTCGGTCACAGCCGCGTACCTTCGCATCCGGCATCATGACCCGCAGGCCCCACCACGTCGTACCCTCTAGCTGGACTGTCGTCTGACGAGATGGGATGCCCGCATGCGGTTCGTGGTCACGGTGGTCGATCCGGCCCCTGGGGTGAGTGCCGACGTCGTCGTCGACGCGGAAGCGGGCCTGACCGTGGCCGGACTGGCACCGCGGCTCGTCGAGGCCGTCGGTCGGCCAGTCACCGTGCCGGGCTCGGCCCAGGTGATCAACCTGCACGACCCGGCCGCGACGGTCGACCACCTGCCGACACTCTTCGTGGACGGCCGGCCGGTCGACCCGGCCGTGGTGCTGGCCGAATCGCCGCTGCGCGAGGGCACCCTGGTCAGCATCGGCGACTCCCGCGGTTGTGTTCCGCCGGAGCCGCATGGCGTGGTGGAGGTTCGCGTCGTCGGCGGCCCCGGCGCTGGCGCCGTGCACCGGTTGGGCATGGGCACTTACACGATGGGCAGCGCGCCGACGGCCGGTATCAGGCTGGCTGGCGGCGGCATCCCTGGCGAGGTCGCGACTCTGACGGTCGCGGTCTCGGGCGAAGTCACCATCCGGCCGGAAGAGCTCGACGGTATGACGGCGCCGGAGCGCCCGGTGGACCCCCTGGCCGGGCCGATCGTGATCCCGGACGAGACCGGCGAGGAAGAGTCGACTTACGTGCTCGAGCCCGGGCAGCGGCCCGCTCTGGTCGAGCTGGACCGCAAGGCACTCGAGTCGGGGAGTCGCTGGTCCGGCGTCACCTGGGAGCCGGGCATGCAGCTCACGGTCGGACCAGTGATGCTCGCCCTGGCCCCGGTGGATCCGCCGGACGCATCGCTTTCGCCGAACCCGGCCGGTGGACTGCTCGACTTCAACCGGCCGCCCCGGCTGCTGCCACCGCCCCGGATGACCGATTTCGCCTTGCCCGCAGAGCCGGAGAAGGGGCAGAAGCCCACCTTCCCGCTGCTGGTGATGTTGTTGCCGATGGTGGGCGCAGTCGCTCTCGCGCTGATCCTCAAGCAGCCAGGGATGCTGCTGTTCGGCCTGCTCACACCGCTGATGTACATCGGCCAGTACTTCCAGAGCAAGCGCGAGGGCAAGTCGACGTACCGCGAGCAGCTCGCCAGGTACAAGGAGCGCAAGGCGCGGGTCGAGCGCGACGCGCGCCGGGCACTGGTTGCCGAGCGCAACGCTCGGCGCCGGGACGTGCCTGACCCGGCGGCCGTGCTGCTGTTCGCCACCGGCCCCAGGGCGCGGCTGTGGGAGCGCCGGCCGACGGATCCAGACTGGCTGGAGCTTCGCCTTGGCATCGGTGATCTGCCGAGCGAGGTGATGGTCGAGGACCAGACCGTGGACGCCCACCTGCGCAAGCGCACCTGGACCGCTCCCGACGTGCCGGCCACCGTACCGCTGGTCTCCGTCGGCGTGCTCGGTATCGCCGGTACCGGCGGCTTGGCTCAGCAGATCGGCGCGTGGCTGGCGGCACAGCTCGCCGCCCTGCACAGCCCACGAACCCTGCGGCTGATGGTGTTGTGCCCCACCGACGCGGCGCCGACGTGGCAATGGATGCGGTGGTTGCCGCACGTTCGCGGTGGCGAGGATGACGGCTTCCTCGGCCTGTTCGGCAATGACGACGAGACCACGATGCGGCGGATCAACGAGCTGGCCAGGCTCATCGAGGCCCGCCGAAAGGCGCTGAACGCCTCCAACCCCACGCCGCAGCCGGAGCTGTTCGCCGAGCAGATCGTCGTCGTCATGGACGGAGCACGCAGACTCCGGCTGCTGCCGGGTGTGGTCGGCCTGCTCAAAGACGGTCCGTCCGTCGGGGTCAGGTTCATCTGCCTTGACGGTGACGAGCGCCAACTGCCGGACGAGGCGAACGCGGTGGTGACGCCGCACGGCGCGTGGTGGCGGCTTCGCCAGACCGGCGCTCCCACGGTGGACGGGATCCGGCCCGACCTGGTCAGCCCGCAGTGGCTGGACCGGCTGGCCCGCTCCCTCGCGCCGATCCAGGACGTTTCCGGCGGCGACGAAGCCACCGCGATCCCGGCTGCCAGCCGGTTGCTGACCGTACTGCGGATGGAGTCGCCGGACCCGGAAGGGCTGGCCAGGGGCTGGGCGGGGGGTGGCCGGACCACCGAGGCGGTGATCGGTGAGGGCGCCGAGGGACCGTTCAGCATCGACATCGTCCGGGACGGTCCGCACGGTCTGGTCGCCGGCACCACCGGTGCCGGTAAGTCAGAGCTGCTGCAGACGATCATCGGATCGCTTGCCGTTGGCAACAGACCGGACGAGATGACCTTCGTGCTGGTCGACTACAAGGGTGGCGCGGCCTTCAAGGACTGCAACCACCTGCCGCACACGGTCGGCATGGTCACCGACCTCGACGGCCACCTGACCACCCGGGCGCTTGCCTCGCTGGCCGCTGAACTGCACCGGCGCGAGTACCAGCTCAAGGGCGCGAACGCGAAGGACATCGAGGAGTATCTCGAGCGGATGGGCCCCGACGACGAGCGGATGCCGCGGCTGCTGATCGTGATCGACGAGTTCGCCGCGATGGTCTCGGAACTGCCCGACTTCGTCACCGGCATCGTCGACATCGCCCGCCGCGGACGTTCGTTGGGCGTCCACCTGATCCTGGCGACGCAGCGCCCGGCAGGCGTCGTCACCAACGACATCAAGGCGAACACCAACCTGCGGATCGCGTTGCGCGTGACAGACGCCGGAGACAGCTCCGACGTGATCGAGGCACCGGACGCGGCGCACATCTCGAAGGGGACACCGGGTCGTGGTTACGCCCGGCTGGGGCACTCGTCGCTGATCCCGTTCCAGACCTCCCGTGTCGGAGGACGTCCGCCCGGATTGGTTGCCGCCAGCATCGGAGTACGGCCGGTGGGCTGGCGGGATCTCGGCCGGCCGGTGCAGTTCGACGGTGAGCAGGCCGAGGACGATGTGATGATCCCGACCGACCTCGCCACCTTGGTGAAGGCGTTGCAGGGTGCGGCCGAGGTCGCCGGGGTGAAGACCCCGCCGAGCCCGTGGCTGCCGCCGCTGTCCGAGATCGTCACGCTGGCCGACCTGGAGGCGGACAAGCCCGCCGAGGACGGCAGCCTGCCGCCGATCCCGTTCGGCCTGGCCGACGTACCGGCCGAGCAGGCGCGGTCAGTGGCGACGTACGACCTGGACTCGTCCGGCCACCTGGCCATCATCGGGGCCCCGCGCAGCGGACGTTCGGCGACGCTGCGGGCCATCGCGGGGTCGATCGGCCGGCTGATCGAGCCCAAGGACGTGCACCTGTACGGCGTTGACTGCGGCAACAACGCGTTGATCCCGATGGTGAGCCTGCCCCACACCGGTGCGGTGGTGGCCCGTGACCAGGTGGACCGGCTGACCCGGCTCACCGCGCGGATCCAGGGCTTGATCGGTCGCAGGCAGCAGGAGCTCGCCTCGAAGGGTTTTGCCGACCTCACCGAGCAGCGGCGCAGCGTCGCGCCGGACGAGCGGATGCCCTACATCGTGGTGCTGCTGGACCGCTGGGAGGGCTTCGTCGCCGCGTTCGAGTCGGTCGACGGCGGCCGGCTGGTCGACGCCTGGATGCAGATCCTGCAGGAAGGCGCCGGTGCCGGCGTCAAGGTCGTGATGACCGCCGACCGGTCCGCGCTGGTGGGCCGGATCTCCACCCTGATGGAGGATCGGCTGCTGCTGCGGATGACCGATCCGTCGGACTTCCTGATGATCGGGATGCCGACCAAGGAGGTGCCGGAGCACTTCCCGCCCGGCCGTGGATTCCGCGCCCAGGGCCTGCTGGAGACCCAGGTGGCGCTCCTCACCGAGGACGACGACGGCACCGCGCAGGTGGCCGCGCTGCACCAGATCGGCGCCCAGGCGACCCCGCAGTCGGAGATTCCGCGGCAGTTGCGGCCGTTCCGTGTCGACGCCCTGCCGGCTTCGATCGACGCCGCCGCTGCGCTCGAGCTGGTGACGCGACCGCTGCGCCCGACCGAGGTGCTCGTCGGCGTCGGTGGTGACGATCTCGGCGTCCGGACGTTCGACGCGTTCGAGCACGGGCCGGGCCTGGTCATCGTGGGACCGCCGCGGTCGGGCCGCAGTACGACGCTGCTGACGATGATCGACTCGATCACCTCGCGCGGCTGGCAGGTGATGGCCGTCGTACCGCGCCGGAGCCCACTTCGCGACCTGGTCGGAGCGCCCGGCGTGGTCGGGGTGTTCGGCGCGGATGCGGATGCGGAGAAGGTGCGGGAGGTCCTGGACGGCCTGCCGAGTCCCTTCGCCGTGGTGATCGACGACCTGGAGTTGCTCGGGCAGGACAGCCCGCTGGCGGAGCTGATCGACGCCCGGGTCGCCCTGCTGCGGGATACCGGCAACCTGATGATCGGCGCGGGTACCGGCTCGGATCTGACCAGCATGTACCGCGGGCCGGTGGTGTCGCTGAAGAAGTCGCGGGCCGGCATCGTGCTCAACCCGCAGAAGTACGACGACGCCGAGATCTTCGGCATCCAGTTGCCTCGCGGAATGGCTGGTGGAGCGCCGCCCGGGCGGGCCCTGCTGGTCGCCGGCGGCCGCTACGAACCCGTCCAGGTCGCCCGCAGCTGAATCAGTCCCCGGTCCGCTGACTCACCTCAGTGGGCCGAGATTGCCACCTGGGGCCAGGGGCAACAAAGGGCCGGGATGCTCAAGAGCCGGCCAGACCTCGCGGTCCGACCGGCTCTTGGAGTTTCGCTGGACTGATCAGCCACCGGTGGCGGTCTGGATCGCCTGGCGGTTCTTCTCGACCGCCGTCGACGCATTCGTCAGATCGGTCTCGATGTTGGTGATGTTCTTCTTGCACTGCTCCCAGGCGGTGCGGAAGTCGTCCGCGTACTTACCCTTCCAGGTGGTGCTGGTCACAACACCGGAGGACGCGGTCTTCAGCTGGCCCAGCTCGGTCTGGAACTCCGAAAGCTTCTTCTTGAGAGCTTCCATCTCCGGCAGGCTACCGCCGACCATGTCGTTCATAGATCTCCCCATCTCGTCCTGGTGCTTGCCGCACCTCTTGGACCAAACGTAACCATGCCAGGGGGCCACTCGTCCGCCTGACCCGGTGCACGGGCCACGTCCGGAATGACCGCAGTGTGGTGAGCTAGTCGGCCAGCAGGTGCTGCCGCTCGGCGGTGAGCTGGTCGGTTGCGGTGAGGATCTCGGCCCGCCGCTGCCGCAGATCGTCGCCGATCTGCTGCAGCAGGCTGCGGGTCCGCGGCAGCCGGTGCTGGGCCTCCATGATCCGCAGGAAGCTCCGCAGATCGGCGTACGGATGGTCCATCCACACGTCGAGGAACCTGGCCCTAGTGTCCAAGGGCACCCCGGTCTCCAGCGACTGCCGCTCGCCGTACACCTGCAATTCGTCCTTCAGCCTGGCCAGACATTGTTCGGCATACGCCGCTGCGTTGCCCACCGCCGCCAGCTCGTCGTACTTGGCCTTGCCTGCGAGTACCCCTCCTCCGGCCAGGTCGGCAGTGGCCCATCTGCGGGCGCTTCCGATCAGGTGCTCGAGCGTGTCCAGCGCCCGGTCGGACCAACCGAGGCTGGTGAGCAGATCGTCGGTGTCCTGCAGTACTACGGCCTGTTGCTCCTGCTCTGCGGCGATTTCCCCCAGGCGCCCGGCCCGTGGATCCGCAGCGGCCAGCAGGCGTTTCTCCTTGTCCTGCAGAGCTATCTCGTAGTCGGCGGAGGTAGCGGCGAGCTCTTCCTGCCGCGAGCGTGCCTGGTCGAGTTCATCCCTGGCTGACTCGAATTTCCTCCGCGCCTCATTGAGCCGGTCCTCGGCCTCGTCTGTCTCCAACCGCAATACTTCGAGCTGCTCGTCCAGCCCACGGGACACCAGCAACCTGAACCAGGAGCGGGACCGGGCCTCGAGGCGGTCCAGGCGATCGCTGAGTTCCGCCAGCCGCCCGGCGAAATGCCGCGTCTCGGCGTACAGCGCGTCCACCTGCCGTTGTAGACGGCTGACCGTCGCGTCGACGCCGCGCTGCTCCTGCCGCGCGGCCATCCCAGCTGTCAGCCGTCTCTCGATCCCCTCAGCCACGGGTCATTCGACCACGCGCCCGGTCCATCCTCGTGTGTAGTCGACTCCCGAACTGATCACCTTATGTGATCATGCTGCCGCTGTCGGTGAGCTAGTCTGAGGTGCTGGCTGCGCCAGGCCGGCTTCGAGGGCCGGCTTCGAGCGCCGACTTCGAGGTACGAGGCGTGACGCAAGCCTGCTGACAGTCAGGGCCGGGGGCGATTCTGACCCCACCCGGACGATAGTGTCTGACCGACGCCAGGCTGGGGCGACTGCGCCGAACCGGCACAGAGTTGCCCCGCGGATTTTCAAGGAGCGGGGCAGATGTCCACCACCACCGGCACAGAAACCGTCGACCGGCAGCGCCAGCGCGCCGAACGAGGCGTCGGAACCACCCGGAAGCCCGGTGGCAGACTGCCGACGAACACCAAGCGGCGGCGCCCGGCGATCGCGGCGCTGGCGGCGCTGCTGATCGTCGGCGGCGCCCTGATCGCCGGTCTGCTGGCGATCAGGATGGATGAGCGCCAGGCAGTCATCCAGATCTCCCAGAACGTCGGCGTGGGTGAGCAGATCACCGTCAAGGACCTGGCCGAGACGCGCGTGGCCGGCGACTCGCTGACTCTGGTCCCGGCCGACCGGGCGAAGGAGATCATCGGCGCCTATGCCAAGGTCAACCTGATCAAGGGACAGTTGCTCGATCCCGGTCAGCTGACGCGGACGGACCCGATCGCGCCGGGCAAGGCAGCGGTGGGCATCGTCCTGGTCGGCGGCCGGATCCCGGCCGCCGGGTTGAAGTCCGGCGACCAGGTCGAACTGGTCCGGATCAGCCAAGGCAACCAGAACCCGGTGGTGCTCGGCACCGCGACCGTTCTCGACGTCCCGAAGCAGGCCACCGACAGTGCCGGCCTGGGGAGCAAGTCCTCCGCCGCGCAGACTGCCACCGTGCTCGTCGACCGGGAACTGGTCAAGGCGGTGACCGATGCCTCCGGCAACAACCGGATCGCGGTGGCGCTGCTGAAGAGCGGCACCTCGGTGGAGGACAAGTAGATGGGGCTGTATGTCGTCGCCGCGGCCAAGGGCTCGCCGGGCGTCACCACCGCCTCCGTGGCGCTCGCCGGCGCCTGGCAGGGCGATCCGATCCTCGCTGATCTCGACCCCGCCGGGGGCGACATCGCGCTGCGGTACCGGGACCAGGAGGGTGTGCCGCTCGATCCCGACCGCGGGTTGCTCTCCCTCGGTGCAGCTGTACGCCGAGGGAGCACTGAGGTCCAGTTGGCCGACCATGTGCAGATGCTGTCCGGTGGACTCGAGGTGCTGGTCGGTGTCACCTCGCCGAGTCAGGTGCAGGGTCTCGGCCCGGCTTGGCAGCACCTGGCCCGTTCACTGCGATCAGTGCCCGGACGGGACGTGATCGCGGACTGCGGGCGGCTGATGCCCGGCTCCGCCACCGTTCCGGTGCTGCAGAACGCGGATGCCCTGCTGCTGGTCGCCCGGCCCACCGTCGAGGGCCTGTCGCACCTGCGCGAGCGGATCCGCGGGTTCTCCGAGGTGCTCCAGCTCGGCACGTACGACGCCGTACCGGTCGGTGTCGCCCTGGTCACGTCGTACCGGGATTCCCGCGTGGTCGGCGAGGTCCAGGGCATTCTGGACCGGGCCCGGCTGCCCGCGTGGGTGCTGGGCATCCTGGCCGATGACGACAAGGCGGCCGAGGCGGTCCGGACCGGGGACGGCCGCAAGGCAAGGTCATCGCTGCTGCTGCGCTCCGCGGCAGGTATCGCGGAGCGGCTGCGCAAGCTCGGGGCGCAGAGCGCCAAGGCCACCGAGGACTGGGGAGTCGCCTGAGATGGATCAGTCGCTGGTACGCCGGTTGCGCGAAGAGGTCGCCGAGGTGCTCGCCCGGCAGCGCCGGGAGGATACCGCCAACGGCCTGCCGCAGATGACCGCGGAGGACGAGCGGCAGTTCGCTCGCGCGGTGGTCGGCCGGGTCCTCGAAACCCACGCCCGGGGTGAGATCGCCTCTGGTCGCACCCCGCCGAGTGCCCTCGAGGAGCAGGAGCTCGCGGACGGCATCCACGCCGCGCTGTTCGGAGTCGGCCGCCTGCAGCCGTTGCTCGACGACCCGATGGTGGAGAACGTCGACATCAACGGCTGCGACCGGGTCTTCGTCGGCTTCGCGGACGGCCACGAGGAGCTGGGCGATCCGGTCGCGGAGTCCGACGACGAGTTGGTCGAGCTGATCCAGACGCTGGCCGCCTACTCGGGCCTGGCCAGCCGGCCGTTCGACTCGGCGAACCCGCAGCTGGACCTGCGTCTTCCGGACGGCAGCCGCTTGTCGGCCCTGATGGGCGTCTGCGCGCGGCCGTCGCTGTCGATCCGGCGTGCCCGGCTGTCCCGGGTGAGCCTGGACATGCTGGTCGAGTACGGCACGATGTCGCCGGACCTGGCCTCGTTCCTGTCGGCCGCGGTGGCCGCCCGGAAGAACATCATGATCGCCGGCGCGACCAACGCCGGTAAGACGACGCTGCTGCGGGCGCTGGCCAACGAGATCCCGCCGGAGGAGCGCCTGATCACCGTCGAGCGGGCGCTGGAGCTGGGCCTCGGCGAGTTCGAGGACCTGCACCCGAACGTGTTGTCGATGGAGGAGCGACTGCCGAACTCCGAGGGGCAGGGCGCGATCGTGATGGCCGACCTGGTCCGTCGCAGCCTCCGCATGAACCCCAGCCGGGTGATCGTCGGTGAGGTGCTCGGCGACGAGATCGTCACCATGCTGAACGCGATGAGCCAGGGCAACGACGGCTCGCTGTCGACCATCCACGCGAACTCCTCGCTGGAGGTCTTCAACAGGATCTGCACCTACGCGATCCAGTCCGCCGAGCGACTGCCCGCCGACGCCACCATGATGCTGATCGCCGGTGCGATCGACTTCGTGGTCTTCGTCGAACGGCGCAACGAGTTCTCGGCCGGCGGTGAGCTGCGCCGGATCATCACCTCGGTGCGTGAGGTCAACGGCGTCGACGGACGGGTGCTGTCCAGCGAGATCTTCCAGGCCGGACCGGACGGGCTGGCGCAGCCGGCCGCGCCGATCAGCTGCCTGCCCGAGTTGCAGGCCGTCGGGTATCGCGCCTCGGCTCCCGCGGGGTGGGCGTCATGACGGGTCCGTCCGCGACCTTGCTGCTGGTCATCCTGCTCGGTGCGGTGATAGGCGGGGGAGTCCTGCTGCTCATCCTGTCTCTCGTCCCGCGCGAGGACGAGGCTGAGATGAAGCCGCCGTCGCCGCTGCTCGAGGCCTTGCGGAAAGCCGGGATCCGGGTGCCGATCGCCGCCGGCGTCGGTCTCCTGATCCTACTGCTCACCCGGTGGCCGGTGGCGGCCGCGGCCGTGGCAGTTCTGGTGTTCGTCTGGCCGGCGTTGTTCGGCGGAGCCGGCGCGGAGGCGAAGGCGATCAACCGGCTGGAGGGACTGGCCGCCTGGACCGAGTCCTTGCGGGACACGGTGGCGGGCGCGGTCGGACTCGAACAGGCGATCCCGGCCACGGCCTATGCCGCGGCGCCGTCGATCTCGAAGGAACTGACCGCACTGGCGGACCGTCTCAGGGTTCGTGTTCCACTGCCGCAGGCCCTTCAGCGCTTCGCCGACGAGATGAACGACTCCAGTGTCGACCTCATCGTCGCGAGTCTGATCCTGAACGCCCGCCTCCGTGGTCCCGGTCTGCGCGAGGTGCTGACCTCGTTGTCGGAGTCGGCCCGCGCGGCGCTCGATATGCGTCAGCGGGTCAACGCCGGCCGGCGCGGTACGCGGCGCAGCGTCCAGATCGTCATGTTCGTCACCGTGGCCTTCGTGCTCGGGCTGTCACTGTTCAACAAGAAGTACGTGGCGCCCTACTCCACGCCGGTCGGGCAGGTGATGCTGCTGATCATCCTCGGACTGTTCGCCGCGGGCTTCGTCTGGCTCCGGCGGCTGGCCAGCTTCGAAGTGCCGGAACGATTCCTGCACGCCCGCGACCGGGTGGCGTCCGCGGATCCAGGGGGTACGAGATGACTCTGGTGATGCTTGCCGGCGCCATGGTCGGCGCGGGGCTGCTGGTGCTGATCCGGTATGTCTCCGGCTCCACCCCGAGCGGTACTGCGGGTCTGCTGCAGCTCGACGCGGACCGCCGGCGTTACCGCAACGAGGTGAGCCTGACCGCGGACCGCCGGCACCAGCAGGAGTCGCTACGGATGCGGCGGCTGGGATCCGGCCTGCGCCGGGCACTCGATGCCAGAGGCATCCAATTGCCGCCGTCCATCCGGGCCGACCTCGGCATCGCCGGGCGGTCGCTGGAGACACACCTGGCGACCAGCCTGGTGGGTGGGCTGGTCGGCTTCGTCGTGCCGATCATCCTGCTCGTGCCGGTCAGCGTCGTGACCGGCAGCCTGCCGGGCGTGATCCCGCTGTGGTTGTCGGTCGTCGGTGCGGTGGTCGGCGCGATCCTGCCGACGGTTCAACTGCGAGCCGTGGCCGCTGACCGTCGGCGCGACTTCCGGCACGTGGTCAGCTCCTTCCTGGACCTGGTGGCGATGAACCTCGCCGGCGGCCGCGGCGTACCGGAGGCGTTGTCGTCGGCCGCGGGGATCAGTGACGGCTGGGCGTTCGTCCGGATCCGTGACACCCTCGAGACTGCTCGCCTGCAGGGGATCACTCCGTGGGCGGCGCTCGGTGAGCTCGGCGAGGAGGTCTCGATCGACGAGCTGCGAGATCTCTCGGCGGCGCTGGCACTGGTCGCCGAGGACGGCGCGAAGGTGCGCGACTCCCTGGTGGCCCGTGCGGTCTCGATGCGCCGACGGGAGCTGGCCGATACCGAAGGCCGTGCGCAGGCACGGTCCCAGTCCATGCTGATGGCACAGATGTTGCTGTGCGTCGGATTCCTGCTGTTCCTGACCTATCCAGCTGTAGCCCGCGTGGTCGGGCTGTGAACCTAGATCCTCACTGAGGAGTGATGACCATGTTCAACCCCACCAACCAGGCAGTCCTCCTGCTCAAGGTCCTGGTCGAAGGCCGGATCCAGCACGCCCGCAGGTCGGAGGCCGGTGCGTCCGCGGTCGAGTGGGTGCTCATCACGGCGCTGCTGATCGGCGTCGCGATCGCGGTCGGCGCGATCATCCTGAGCAGGCTGACCGCCAAGGCCAACAGCATCGACCTGGGCTGACAAGACAGCATGAAGATTTCCGGCTGGGCTAGGAAGAGGAAGCGGAACGAGCGCGGCGCGAGCACCGTCGAGCTCGTCCTCTACATGCCCATCCTCATGCTGGCGATCTTCATCACGATCCAGTTCTCGCTGATCTACCTGGGCAACCAGGCCGCGTCGGCGGCGGCCCGGGAGACGGCCCGGGTGGCGCGGACGACGCTGGACCGGGGTCAGGCCGAGACGGCCGGCCTGGAGTACACCAACCGCATCGGCAAGGGCATCCTGGAGGACGTGCAGGTGGTCGTGACCCCCGTCGGCACCCAGCAGGTGCGCGTCGTGGTGACGGGTCATGCCCAGAAGATCACGCCGTTCGTCGACCCGCCGACCGTCACCCAGGTCGTGCAGGGACCGCTGGAGGAGTTCCGTGCGGACAACTGAGCGTCGATGGTCGCGGCGGCGCGAGCGGGGCTCGATGGCCGTCGAGATCGTGCTGCTCGCGCCGGTGATGATGGCCTTCATGATGCTGGTCGTCGCCGGCGGCCGGTATGTCTCGGTTCGCGGCGACATCGAGGCGGCGACCCGGGATGCAGTCCGCGCGGCCACCCTCGAACGCACCCGGAGCGCGGGGGAGGCAGCGGCGGTGGACATCGCGGCCGCCTCACTGCAGGATGTCGGAGCCTGTTCGGGCGCGACACTGGACGGCGACTTCGTGTCCGGCGGCATGCTGACCGTCACCATCAGCTGTGAGGTCTCGTACGACGGGCTGGGGCTGATCGGACTGCCCGGCTCGAAGACCGTGACGATCAGCAGTTCGGCACCGATCGACTTGTACCGGAGGACGGGATGACCTGGCTCGCCCAATGGCTGCGCTCGCGTCGCAGGAGCCAGCGAGGCTCGGCGACCGTCTTCATGCTCGGCTTCGCCGCCGTCCTGATGGTCGGCGCCGGCCTGGTGGTGGACGGCGGCCTCGCGCTGAACAAGCGCAGCCAGCTGACCGATGACGCGGAGCAGGCGGCCCGCTCGGGCGCGAACGCGATCGACGTCGATACGCTGCGAGGCACCGGCGTGCTGGCGGTCGACCCGGCCAAGGCGACCGCTGTGGCCACCGACTTCCTCAGCCAGCGTGGGTACACGAACATCTCAGTGGTTGTGAACGGCAACGAGGTGTCCACGTCCGCCGAGGCGTCGGTCGACACCGCGATCCTGTCGCTGGTCGGGATCAACACGTTCACCGTCCGCGGCGACGCCACCGCGACGCCCGAGACCGGGATCGGCTAGGAGAGACGAGCATGACGACCCAGCGACCGAGCCCCGCGCGGTTCACCGACGCCCCGGACCCAGGCCGGTTCCATCAGGAGCCCGCACCGGAGCGCCGCTCCGCGGGTGGAGCGTTCCTGGCAGCCGTTGCGCTGCTGCTGCTCGTGGTCGGCGTGCCGGTCGCGCTCCTCGTACTGACCGGACTGCCGCCCTTCCCGCACAAGTGGCCGACCCGCGAGGACCTGACGGCCCCGATCGGGATCGAGGCCATGCTGACCGTTCTGCGTGCTGTCGTCTGGCTGGCCTGGCTGCACTTCACCAGTTGCGTGATCGCCGAGTTCGCCAGCGCGGTCCGCGGCCGCGGCGTGCCGCGATCCATCCCGCTCGGTGGCGGGAGCCAGCGGTTGGCAAGGGTCCTGGTCAGTGCGTTGCTGCTGACCGGCATCGCTGCCGGACAGGCCGCTGCGGCGACCGGTGGTGGCGGTAGCGCCGACCTCGAGCCCAAGTCGACGGTGTCGATCAGTGCGACGACCCAGGTCCAGCAGGACAGCATCGACGACCGGATCGATCCGACCCGGTTCACCGAGCAGCACACGACGGCCAGCAAGGACCCGCTGGCCGGCAAGAAGGTGTATGTCGTGAAGGCCCCGCACGGGCACCACCACGACAGCCTTTGGGACATCGCGGACAAGCACCTCGGCGATGGCCGTCGCTACAAGGAGATCTACGAGCTCAACAAGGACCGGGTGCAGCCCGACGGGCAGCACCTGCACCTCGCGCGGCTGATCATGCCGGGCTGGACGTTGATCATGCCGGAGGACGCGACCGGGGTGGAGCGCGTGCCGGTCGAGCACATCCAGGCTCCGGTTCAGCACACGACGGACACTCACGCAACTGGCAATCATGAGACCAGCCCGGACACTCCCGAGGTCCAGCCAGCCTCGGGCGGCGGTGACCAGCACGGCAATGTCCACGCACCGACGGGTGGAGGCGAGCACCAGCCCGACAGCGGCCAGGTGCAGCAGGACCCCCGCTGGCGGATGCCGAACGACCTGCTCGGCGGCGGCCTCGTGGCTGCCGGCCTGCTCAGTCTGCTGCTCGTCGAGCGGTACCGGCGGCGTGGGCGTGACCCGGAGCCGGCAGCCGCCGCGGCCGAGGTCGCGCTCCGAGTCGGAGCCGATCCGGATCGGTCCGAGGCCCTGGACCGGGCCCTGCGTCGCCTGGTGGGGCAGTGCGACGCGATGAGCGTCCCGCTGCCGCCGCTGTTCGCCGCGGTCGTGGACGACAGGGCCATCGAGCTGCTGTTGGCGCCTGCCCGCACCGATGCCCCCGCACCTTGGCAAGCGATCGATCAGGGCCGCCGCTGGCGGTTGGAGCGGGCGGACATCGCCGCGGACGCCGCCGGGCCGGCGCCGTACCCCGCGCTGGTCTGTCTCGGCCGGGACGAGGACGAGCGTGACGTGTTGGTCGATCTCGAGGCAGCCAGTGGCGCGCTCAGCGTGCGCGGCGACTCGGTGGTCGCTCGCGAGGTTGCCACTTCGGTGGCAGTACAGCTGGCGACGAACCCCTGGGCCGACCAGCTCCTGGTCACCACCTCGGGACTGCCGGACGCGCTCGGGGAGGTCCTGGCGGACCGGCTCCGGGTGGTGCCGGACATCGACATGGTGCTGCCGGACTTCGAGCAGGGCGGGGTGGAGACCGAGGTCCTGGCCGGCCGGGTGACCCGTGCGGCCGACGCCTCACCGCAGTACGTCGTCCTGGGCGCGCCGCCGAACGAGGACACCGCGCACCGGCTCGCTGCCCTGGCCTCGCGGGGCCGGTCCGGCTTCGGGCTGATGGTGGCGGGTGACGTGACCGGTGCCCGCTGGCAGTTGCAGGTGGACGAGTCGGGCACCTTGCGGATTCCGGCCCTCGACCTGACGCTGTCGGCGAGCAGGCTGACCGAACCGACCGTCGAGCTGCTCACCGAGCTCCTCGACGCGGCGCGGACACCGACCCAGCAGCCGTCGGCCGCCAACCGGGTCCGGATCCCGGTCACCGGCAGCTCGGGCGACGACTCGAACTGGGTGACCGCCAACGTCCGGGTCGGCGTACTGGGGACCGTCGAGGTCCGCAGCCCGTACCGGCTGGAGATCGAGCGGTTGCCGCTGGCAACAGAAGTCGTTGCCTTCCTCGCGTTGCACCCGGGTGGTGTTCACCCGAGCGTCCTCGGTGCGTCGGTCTGGCCCCGTGGTGTCACGGCCGAGGTCCGGGACGCGACTGTCGAGCGCGTCCGCCAGTGGCTAGGGACGGACTCGCAAGGCGGGCACCAGTTGCGTCAGGACGCGAGCGGCCGGTTGTACCTCGGCCCTGAGGTGGCGGTCGACTGGGACTGCTTCTGCGAGCTGGTCCGCCGCAGCCGCACCGCGCAGACGGTCCGGGACGAGCGCGAGCTCCTCCGGCGCAGCCTGCACCTGGTGCGTGGACCGTTCCTCAGCGGCAGGCCGCGTGGCGGCTACTCGTGGATCGCGCGCGTGCACCTTGAGCGGATGGTGCCCGACCTCGTTGTCGACACGGCGCACCGGCTGGCCCAGCTGACCCTCGGGGACGACGACCCGGCGGGTGCCGTCAGCGCTGCCCGGGCGGGTCTCCGGCTGACCGGCAGTTCCGACCTGATGTGGCGGGACCTGCTCCTGGCCGAGCACAGGTACGGCGGGGTCGCGGCGACCGAACAGGTGGTCCAAGCACTGGGCGAGGGAGTGCTGAAGCATGGACTGGTGCTGAGCGCCGAGACCGAGGCACTGATCGAGGAGCTCCTGCCGACCGGCGCGAGCCGCGCCCGCCGCGCCGGCTGACCAGCACAGGGCTGATCGGGGAGAGGCCGGTCAGCCCGAGTTGCGGGTCAGCAGCGCCTTCTGCTGCTTGGCGATCGAGGAAATCAGGGCCGTGTCGGGAACCAGGTCGGCGGTGACTTCGCCGGTCTGGTGGACGCTGATCTCGGCGACCAGCGCGCCGACCACGAAGCTCGCCTCGGCGATCGCTTCGGACCGGTTGGCCGAGCCGCTCACGACCACCCGGGCGTCCGTCATCGCCTCGGGCACACCAGGGATGGCGAACGAGCGGCTGTGGCTGTCCTGCTGCCAGAACCCTTGCTGCAGGCCCCTTGCCTTCGCCTTCGAGCCCGCCTTGAAGAGCTGCACGGTGAACCGCTTCTTCTTGTCCGCGCTGACCCGGTAGGCCTGGTAGCCCTCGATGAAGCTTGCGTTCAGCAACAAGGCGCGATCCTCGGACGGGGTCGACGAGAGCGTGCCCAGATAGCTCTCGGCGTCGAAGGGCCCGGTGAGCTGGTCCGGATCGGGTGACCCGGCCTTCACATACCCGGCCGGTACGACGATCAGCCCGGCGAGGGTGCTCGCCGGTTCCGCGGTGGCGGGCGGTGCCGACGGGGCACCCGCGCCGGCGCCTCCGTTGGTGGTCACAGCGCCCGCGTCACTCGAGCAGCCGGTCAGGACGGTCGAACCCAGCAGCACAGTCGTCACCACAGCGGCGACGCTGGGAGCAGCACGCCTCACGATTCCTCCGGCAGGTCAGGGAACCTGATCGGACCAGACAAAGGTGAACACGAGGCGAATACGCAAGGAGTCAGCACCTCACCGCACTGAGTCGCCGCCTCAGCCGCTGGGACTCGGGACTCCTCCTCGACGCGGAGGTTGACGCGTCAACCCACAGTGCTAGAGTTGATGCATCAACCAATTGGGGAGTGATTGTGAGACTCGGCCTGACTGCCTTCCCGAAGCTGCCTCGGATCGCCGTACTGGGTGCGGGACACGTAGGGCCGGCGATCGCGCGGGTGGCGATCGCAGCCGGACATCAGGTCTCGATCGCCGCTTCCGGTGATCCGGAGAAGATCGCCCTCATCACCCAGGTACTGGTCCCCGGCGCCGACGCGCGCTGGGCGGCCGACGCCGTCAAGGACGCTGAGTTGGTGGTGCTGGCGATCCCGCTGCACAAGTTCGCCACTTTCGACCCAGCCCTGGTGGCCGGAAAGCTCGTCGTCGACACGATGAACTACTGGCCACCCGTCGACGGCGTCCAGGAGATGTTCGAGGAGCGCCGGTACGGCAGCGAGGATCGCCGCTACGGCAGCAGCGAGATCGTTCAGCAGCGGCTTGTCGACTCGACGGTCGTGAAGACCTTCAACCACGCCGGCTATCACGAACTCGAAGACGACCGCCGGTCCGCGGGCTCGCCTGACCGCCGCGCGCTCGGCGTCGCCGGCGACGACTCCGGCGCGGTCGATCTCGTCGCGGGATTGGTCGAGCGCATCGGCTACGACGCCGTCCCGCTGGGCAGCCTCAGAGACGGCCGCATCCTCGAGCCGGGCGGCCCGGTCTTCGGAGTGTCCCTGCGCCGCACCGACTTCGAGTCGGCCGCGACCGCCCGAGCGGCGTAGTACGCGCTCAACTCATCAGACTTCCCACCAGCCAGAGAGATCGACGTGACCACACCACTTTCAGACACCGCCGCGACTGCCGCGGGCGAGTTCCCGCTCGTGCTCGGTCTGGACACCTTCGGCGATGTCACCCACGACGAGGACGATCGCCCGCTCTCGCACGCGCAGACGATCCGGGACCTCGTCGACCAGGGAGTCCTGGCCGATCAGGTCGGCGTGGACTTCTTCGGCATCGGCGAACACCACACCGACGACTTCCCGCTGTCGGCCGCAGACGTCGTGCTCGGTGCGATCGCCGCGCGGACGGGCCGCATCCACCTCGGCTCAGCGGTCACGGTGCTGAGCTCGGACGACCCGGTCCGGGTGTTCCAGCGCTACTCCACCCTCCACGCCGTCTCCGGCGGCCGGGCCGAGGTCATCCTCGGGCGGGGTTCCAGCATCGACTCGTTCCCGCTGTTCGGGTACGACCTTGCCGACTATGAGGACCTCTTCGAGGAGAAGGCGAACCTCTTCGCCGAGTTGCTCAAGGGCAGTCCGGTCAACTGGCAGGGCAAGACGCGCGCGTCGCTGCACGACCAGGACGTCGTACCGCACACCGAGCAGCCGCTGCCCACTTGGATCGGTGTCGGTGGAAGCCCGCAGTCGGTGATCCGCGCCGCGCACTACGGCTTCTCACTGATGCTCGCGATCATCGGCGGCAGCCCGTCGCGGTTCGCGCCGTTCTCGCAGCTGTTCCATCAAGCCCTGGAAAAGTTCGGCCGGGACCCGTTACCCATCGGCGTGCACTCGCCCGGCCATGTCGCAGCCACTGATGAGCAGGCGCGCGAGGAGTTCTGGCCGCGCTACCTGGAGGTCATCCGCCACGTCAGCAAGACCCGTGGGTTCGCCGTTCCGACCAAGGACAGCTTCCTGCAGGAGATCGGGCCACACGGAGCCCTTTATGTCGGATCGCCAGAAACCGTTGCGCAGAAGATCGCGACGAATCTCGTTGCCCTGGGCGCCAACCGCTTCGATCTGAAATACGGCATGGGCGGTCTCGGGCAGGGCGCGATCATGACCAACATCGAGCTCTACGGCACCGAGGTCATCCCGCGGGTTCGCGAGCTGATGGCGTGATGACGTCACCGGGCCCTGGCCGTGGCCAGGAGTTCGGTGATGCGGCGGCGGGCGGCCTTGGGGTGAAGGGGTTCGCAGCCGGCGTCGAGGCAGCGCCGGACCACCCGAGGGTCGTCGCGGAGCAGGAGGAGACCGCGGCGGAGCAGGGTGAACGGCGGCTTGCGGTGCTCGCGGAGGTCGCGCTGGAAGCGGCGGACGAACGTCACCAGGCGGTGGTGCCGGACGCAGATCGCCGCGGCCAGCAGGTTCCGCTCCCGCAGCGCTGCCACGATCTGGTCCGCGAAGATGCCTTCGGCAATCACCAGCGGTGAGCCCTCGGTCGACACCGGCCGGTGCCCGACGGTTCCGTCCACCGAGATGTCGTAGATCGGCAGGTCCGCCGACCCCGTGGTACAGAGTGTCTCCAGTGCAGCGATGGCCCGGTCCGCGTCCCAGGATCCGGGGTGGTCCCAGTCCACGATCCCGAGCGGCGAGCGCGGCATCGCCTCGTCGTCCCCGTCCCGGTAGAAGTCGTCCAGGCGAACCACCGGAAGCCCCACCAGCTCGGCCAGATGGGACTTCCCTGTCCCGGACGGCCCGGCCAGCAACACCACACGCGCACTCACCCGCGCCATTCTCCGTCATCGGGGCTCGATGACGCTCGGTGGGTAACGCCGACCCTCTGGGTCCCGATACTGAGGACATCGCGCCGACCGGCACGACTTGGCGGAGGGCGCCTGATGACTGAGCGGCTGACCTGGGGAGGAGCGCTGGCCTACGGAGTCGTCGCGGTTTCGGTGGGCGTGGAAAGCGTGCGGATGATTCGGCACGACGCGTATTGGACCGACGGACGAGTCTGGGCCGCAGCCTGCATGGTGGCGACAGTGATCCTCACCGCCCTCCTGACTGCCGTCGCTGCCGTCTCCCGGTTTCCCCTTATCGCCGACGACGGCCCCTGGCTGAGCCGCAACGGCTGGATGGTGCTGATCGGGCTGACCGTTTGCTCGTTCCTGGCGTCGAAGGGTGCCGCGGATCAGGAATTCACGGTCTACCTGACCGGTCCCGCGGTCTTCCTCCCGTTCTGGGTGCGCCGGCTGGAGGAGTCCTATCGCGAAGGGGTTGAAGAGGCGCGCCACGCCGCTCGGGCCGCTCGGGCTGCCCGCGAGCAGGTGGCGTCGGATGAGCGGACTGCTTGAGCGTCGCCCTGTTCAGCGCAGGAGCGCCTGGCGTAGTTGGGCGTCGTGGTTGGCGAACCAGGTGTTGGTGCGATCTGTCAGTTCCGCTTCGCCGGTGGTCCAGCGTTGGTGGAACCAAGGGTGTCCGGCCTCGGCGCCGCGGCGGACATAGTCCATGCACCAGATGTGGTTCTCGGCCGCAGCGTCGATGAGGCGAGCCCGGTCCGTCTCGTCGAGGCTGTAGCTGTCGGCGAAGCGGCGGAGCCGGGCCAGGGTCCGGCCGTGGCGGGCGTCGTGGATGTCGGCGTCGGGGCGCAGCGGAGCCCACAGCCGGATCGCCGCGGCGACGTCCCAGAGCGCCGAGCCGGGTCCGGCGAGGTCGAAGTCGATCAGTGCGACGGCAACCCCGTCGCGGAAGACGAAGTTGTCCAGGTTCGGGTCGTTGTGGCTGACCAGGCCGTCGACGTACGCCGCCGGCACAGGCTCGGCCCAGGGGTGGCCGTCCGGGTCGAAGCCGATCATGGCCTCGTGGTACCGCCTGAGCAGACCGGCGACGCTGTCGAGCGCCGCGTCGGTCATCGACCAGGCCGGGTACGGCGGGGTGACGGTGGCGCCCGGCAGGTACGTCAGCACCTCGCGGCCCTGGTCGTCGATCCCGAGCAAGGTGGGCGCGCCCTCCGAACCGGTGCTGAAGCCGACCCGTTCGAGGTGTTGGAGCAACGTGTGCGTCGCCGGACTGCTCGGGCGGAGTGGACGGCGTACGGTGTCGCCGACCCGCACCACCTGCCCACGGTTGGCCGTGCCACCGAGCAGCGGAGTCTCGCTCTTGGGCATCGTGGTTCAGTCGGTCCTGTCCAGCAACGCTCTCGCGAGCGGAGCATGCGTGACGACGCCGTTGACCAGCCCGCCGCGAACGGCGGCGCGGACCGCCTGGACCTTCGCCATCCCGTAGGGGATCGCGACCACCTCGTCGATCGCCGCCATCTGCGCGGCGTTGATCGCGACCACGCGATCGGCGACCCGGCTCTGCACCGGCTCCCCGTCGGCGTTGACGAACACCCCGGAGATGTCGGCGACGACACCGGCCCGACGGAGCTGGTCGCAGGACTTCTTGTCCATCGCGTCGAACAGCGTCGAGTGGCCCGCTGACCAGGCGCCCAGCCCGACCACAGCCTTGGTCACCGATTCGAAGTGCCTGATCGCGTCGGCCACCTCCGGCTGCTGGCGCAGCGCCCGCGCGGTGGCGGCGTCGGGCACCACCAGCGGCGCATAGAAGAGGTACGCCGCGCCGCCCGACAGGCGGGCGACGTTCCGCACCAACTCCACCGAGTTCGCCTCCACGTCCGGACGGGTCAGTGCGCCGGTGAGCTGGACGACGGGGACCGGAGCCAGGGAGATCAGCTGTTCGGTCATCGCGGTGACGGCCCGGGCCCAGGCGAGTCCGAGCACGTCCTCCGCGGTGACGATCTCGGTCAGCAGGTCGGCGGCGGCCCTGCCCAGCTGGAGCCGCAGGGCTGCGGGATCCTCTTCCGGCGTGTCGACCACGATGGCCCGCCGAAGTCCGAAGGCCTCCTGCAGCCGGGAGGAAAGGTCGAGGTCGATCGCGCCCGGGTGGCTGATCTCGATCCGGACCATACCGCTGCTGCGGGCCTGCTCGAGCAATCGTGCCACCTTGAACCGGCTGAGCCGGAACTCGTCGGCGATCTCGACCTTGGACCGGCCGTCGACGTAGTACCGGCGCGCGATCGACGCCGTCAGGACGAGCTGCGACGGCCCGCCGGTGAAGGTGCTCGGCTCCATCTAAGACCTCCCGCGCTCAACTGAGCATGCCTGCGCTCTAGTGTTGCACAGACTCTTGACAGGCTCATCCACACCGGGTTCACTCGGCTATGAGCAGCGCGCTGCTCATATGAGCGTCCGACCCTGGGGTTTCGAAGACAACAGCCGACGAAGCGAAGGAGCAGCTCGTGCTGGAACAGCGGAAGCGCATCGGGAGTGCGGCCGTCGCGCTCCTCCTCGCGGGTGCGGTCAGTGGCTGCGCCGGATGGGGCGGCGGCGGGGGTGGCGGCGGCGCGGACAGCGTCACCGTGCTGATGGTGAACAACCCGCAGATGGTCGATCTGCAGAAGCTCACCGCGGACAACTTCACCAAGCAGACCGGGATCAAGGTCAACTACACGGTGCTGCCGGAGAACGACGTCCGGGACAAGATCAGTCAGGAGTTCTCCAGCCAGGCCGGTCAGTACGACGTGGCGTCGTTGAGCAACTTCGAGATCCCGATCTACGCGACCAGCAAGTGGATCGCGCCGCTGTCGGACTACATCGCCAAGGATCCGACCTTCAACCAGGACGACGTGCTGAAGTCGATGACCACGTCGCTCACCGCCACGGACGGGAAGGTGTACGGCGAGCCCTTCTACGGCGAGTCCTCCTTCCTGATGTACCGCAAGGACGTCCTGGCGGAGAAGGGCCTGACGATGCCGGCCAAGCCGACCTGGCAGCAGGTCGCCGACATCGCGGCGAAGGTGGACAACGCCAAGCCCGGGATGAGGGGTATCTGCCTGCGCGGCCAGCCCGGCTGGGGACAGCTCTTCGCGCCGCTGACCACGGTGGTGAACACGTTCGGCGGCACGTGGTTCACCGCTGACTGGCAGCCGAAGGTGAACGCGCCGGAGTTCACCGAGGCGACCAAGTTCTACGTCGACCTGGTCCGCGCGCACGGCGAGCTCGGCGCGCCGCAGGCCGGCTTCACCGAGTGCCTGAACAACCTGGTCCAGGGCAACGTGGCGATGTGGTACGACGCGACGTCGGCTGCCGGCTCGCTCGAGGCGCCGAACTCCCCGGTGAAGGGGAAGATCGGGTACGCCCTGGCGCCGACGGTCAAGACCAGCAGTTCCGGCTGGCTCTACACGTGGTCCTGGGCGATCCAGGAGGCCAGCAAGAAGAAGGACAACGCCTGGAAGTTCGTCTCCTGGGCCTCGAGCAAGCAGTACGAGGAACTGGTCGGGCAGCAGCTCGGCTGGTCCCGGGTCCCGGCCGGCAAGCGGGCCTCGACGTACACCAACCCGTCGTACCTCAAGGAAGCGGCGGCGTTCGCGCAGCCGACCAAACAGGCGATCGAGACCGCGGACCCGCGGAACCCGGGTGCGCAGCCGCGGCCCGCGATCGGGATCCAGTTCATCGACATCCCGGAGTTCCCGGACCTCGGCACGCAGGTCAGCCAGGACGTCAGTTCGGCGATCGCCGGACGGATGAGCGTGGACGAAGCGCTGAAACGCGGGCAGGTGCTCGCCGACGACGTAGCTGAGCGCTATCGCTCACGCCAAGCGAAGAAGTAAGGGGAGCCTTCATGACTGTCGAAGCCGAGGCCCGTCCGGGGCGCCATGCTTCGGTTCCGCCCGGATCCGAGGGCACGATGATGCGCCGTACCGGCGACTGGGCCCGACGGGCGCCGTTGCTGCCGGCGCTGGTGTTCATGATCCTGGTGACCCAGTTGCCGTTCGTGGTCACCGTGATCATCTCGTTCATGAACTGGAACGCGTACTATCCCGACGAACGCGGCTTCGCCGGGTTCGCCAACTTCCGCCGCGTCCTCACCGACGTGAACACGCGGCACGCGATCTGGGTGACGATCCTGCTGACCGCCGCGGTGGTATTGATCAGCCTGCTGCTCGGGTTGGCGATCGCGCTGCTGCTCGACCGGAAGTTCCGTGGTCGTGGCGTGGTCCGGACGATGATGATCACGCCGTTCCTGATCGTGCCGGTTGCGGCCGCACTGCTGTGGAAGCACGCGCTCTACAACCCGTCGTACGGACTGTTCAACGGCGTACTGAAATGGGTGTTCGGGGCCAACGCGCCACAACCTGACTGGATCAGCAACCAGCCGCTGTGGTCGGTGATCTTCGCGCTGGTCTGGCAGTGGACGCCGTTCATGATGCTGATCCTGCTGGCCGGGCTGCAGAGCCGTCCACTCGACGTGATCGAGGCGGCGGGGATCGACGGCGCCAGCCAATGGGACATCTTCCGCTACATGACGTTGCCGCACCTGCGGCAGTACCTGGAGCTCAGCGCACTGCTCGGGTCGATCTACGTGGTGCAGAACTTCGACCACGTCTTCACCATCACCTCCGGCGGTCTCGGTACCGCGAACCTGCCGTACACGATCTACCAGACCTTCTACACGGCCCACGACTACGGCCGGGCCTCTGCCGCCGGCGTCATCGTCGTGATCGGCACGATCATCATCGCAACGCTCGCCCTGCGTTCGGTGTCCACGCTGTTCAGGGAGGAGGGCAAGCGATGAGCGGCCAGGCGACGATCGTGACCGGTAAGAAGGGGCGCGGCGGTGGGATGGCGCTGTCGGCTCTGGCCTGGATCGTGGGCACGTTGTTCGTGCTCCCGGTGCTGTGGATGGCGCTGACCTCGTTCCACCGCGAGGAGGACGCGGCGAAGAATCCGCCGGACCTGACCGCGCCGCTGACCCTGGACGGCTTCCGCTCGTTCTTCGACACCGGCCCCTGGCCGTCGATCGCGAACTCGTTGACCGCGAGCATCCTGTCGACAGCCCTGGTGATCCTGCTGGCCTTCCCGGCGGCGTACGCGCTGTCCATCAAACCGGTCAAGAAGTGGACGGACGTGCTGTTCTTCTTCCTGTCCACCAAGATGCTGCCGGTGGTCGCGGGGCTGCTGCCGATCTACCTGTTCGCCCAGTTCGCCGGACTGCTGGACAACATCTGGTTGCTGGTCATCCTGTACACGTCGATGAACCTGCCGATCGCGGTCTGGATGCTGCGCAGCTTCCTGGCCGAGGTGCCGGTGGAGATCCTCGAGGCCGCCGAGGTGGACGGCGCCGGGTTGACACGTACGCTGCGCTCGGTGGTCGCGCCGGTGGTGATGCCGGGGATCGCGTCGGCGGCACTGATCTGCTTCATCTTCAGCTGGAACGAACTGCTGTTCGCCCGGGTGCTGACCGGCACCGTGGCGCAGACCGCCCCGGTGTTCCTGACCGGGTTCGTCACCAGCCAGGGCCTGTTCCTGGCCAAGGTCTGCGCGGCATCGCTGGTGGTGTCGCTGCCAGTGCTGATCGCCGGATTCGCCGCCCAGGACAAGCTGGTCCAGGGCCTGTCCCTCGGAGCCGTCAAGTGACCCAGACCAATCTGAACAAGCTCGGCTCCGCCACGGTAGGTGCCCTTGGCAACGAGGTTGGCGTGCCGGCGTACGACCGCGGTGCGGTCCGCCCCGGCATCGTGCACTTCGGCGTCGGCGGCTTCCACCGCGCACACGAGGCGATGTACCTCGACCGGCTGATGAACGAGGGACAGGCGCTCGACTGGGGGATCTGCGGTGTCGGCACGATGCCGCCGGACCAGCGGATGCGGGACGTGTTGCAGGCCCAGGACGGGCTGTACACGCTGGTGGTCAAGCACCCCGACGGGGCGATGGAGCCGCGGGTGATCGGCTCGATCGTCGAGTACCTCTACGCGCCGGACGACCCGGAGGCGGTGCTGGCCAGGATGACCGACCCGGCGACCCGGATCGTGTCGCTGACCATCACCGAGGGCGGGTACCACGTCAACCAGGTGACCGGTGAGTTCGACCCGGGTGATCCCGGGCTCCGGCACGACCTGGAGCCGGGCGCTGTGCCGACGAGCGCGTTCGGCCTGGTGGTCGAGGGTCTGGCCCGGCGCCGCGCGGCCGGTGTTCCGTCGTACACGGTGATGTCCTGCGACAACATCCCGGGCAACGGTCACGTCGCGAAGAGGATGCTGACGTCGTTCGCCCGGTTGAAGGACCCGGAGCTGGCGGACTGGATCGAGCGCGAGGTCCGCTTCCCGAACTCGATGGTGGACCGGATCACCCCGGTCACAGCCGACACCGACAAGGAGGCGTTGGCGCAACGGTTCGGCATCGACGACGGCTGGCCGGTGGTGTGCGAGCCGTTCACCCAGTGGGTGCTGGAGGACGATTTCGGCGGTGACCGGCCGCCGTTCGAGGACGTCGGCGTGCAGTTGGTGAGTGATGTCGAGCCGTACGAGCTGATGAAGCTGCGGCTGCTGAACGCAAGCCACCAGGCGCTCTGCTACCTCGGCTACCTGGCCGGCTACCGCTACGCGCACGAGGTCTGCCAGGACAAGCTGTTCGTCGACTTCCTCCTCGGCTACATGGACGAGGAAGCGACCCCGACGCTGCCGCCGGTGCCCGGTGTGGATCTGGATCGGTACAAGCACCAGCTGATCGAGCGCTTCGCCAACCCGGAGGTGCGCGACACGCTCGCCCGTCTCTGCGCGGAGAGCTCGGACCGGATCCCGAAGTGGCTGCTGCCCGTGATCCGCGAGCAACTCGCCGCCGGCCGGGGCATCGACCGGGCCGCGCTGGTCGTCGCCGCCTGGGCCCGGTACGCCGAGGGCGTCGACGAGCAGGGGGAACCGATCGAGGTCGTGGACCGGCTCCGCGACAAACTGGTCGAGCGGGCGCAGCACAATCGTGAAGACCCGCTGCTCTTCGTGTCCGACCGGGATCTGTTCGGTGACCTGGTCGACGACGAGCGGTTCGTCCGGGCCTACACCTCGGCGCTGTCGTCGCTGCATGAGCGCGGGGCCAGGGCAACACTCGAAGGGCCGGCCGGATGATCGCAGCCCTCACCGCGGCCGGTTTCACCAGCTGGCGGCCGGTCGCGGTGGTGCTCTGAAACCGTTACGGTGCGGGAAATCGCGTGAACGGATTGGGGGCCGGACGACGTGACCTTGCTCGGTGACGGCGACGAGGACGACGAGTTGCTGGCGGACGTCGCCCGTCGCTACTACCTGGACAACGCCTCCAAGGTGGACATCGCCAAGGAGCTGGACCTGAGCCGGTTCAAGGTCGCCCGGCTGCTCGAGGGCGCCCGCGCGAGGGGGATCGTCCAGATCCAGATCAAGAGTCCGAGCCCGATCGACCACACCCTCTCGGAGCAGCTGGCCGAGGCTCTCGTCGTCCGGCGTTGCGTGGTCACCCACGCCTCGGGATCACCCGAGCAGGTCCGGGACCAGGTCGCCGAGGCGGCCGCCCGGACGGTCGCTCCGCTGATCCATGACGGCGACCTGCTGGGCCTGACGTGGAGTCGGGCTGTCGACGCGATGGTGGATCACCTGGGGTCGTTGCCCGCGTGCACGGTCGTGCAGATGGCGGGCTCGTTGCATTCGCCCGCCGGCGGCGGCAGCACGATGGACCTGGTCCGCCGGGCCGCGGCACTCGCCGGCGGTACGGCGCACGCAGTACATGCGCCGTTGGTCGTCGACGACATCGCGGCGGTGACCGCATTGCGCCGGCAGCCCGGGATCGCTGACACCTTGGCGCTGGCGGATGGCCTGGACGTCTCCGTGATCGCGATCGGCGCGTGGCGGGCGGGTTGCTCCACGGTCTGGGACGCGGTGTCCCAGCAGGTCCGGGACGACGGTCTCGCCGGGGGAGCGATCGCGGAGGTCAGCGGGCATCTTCTCGACCTGGACGGCAAACTGGTCGAGTCACCCTTGGAGCAGATGATCATCGCGGTGTCCATGGACCAGTTGCGCCGGCCGGCCGAACGGGTGGCGCTCGCGGCCGGGGTCCACCGGGCCCCGGCGGTGATCGCAGCGGTGCGGGCCGGCCTGGTCAGCACGCTGGTCACGACTACCGACCTGGCCCGCGAAATGCTCCGCCTGCTTGCGTCACCTGACCGGATCGAGAGGAACTACTAGCTATGAGTCAGCCCAGACTGGTTGCCGGAGTGGACTGTTCCACCCAGGCGACCAAGGTCGTGGTGTGCGATGCGGCCACCGGAGAGGTGTTGCGCGAGGGTCGGGCGCCGCACCCCGACGCCACCCAGGTGGATCCCGCCGAGTGGTGGACCGCCTGGCAGACGGCGTCGGAGGGTCTGCTTGACGGCGTCGAAGCAGTCTCGGTCGGCGGCCAGCAGCACGGCATGGTCCTGCTCGACGGCGCCGGGGAGGTCGTCCACCCGGCCGTGCTGTGGAACGACACCAGTTCGGCTGACGCAACTGCCGAACTCGTTTCCGAGCTGGGCGGTCCAGAGGCCTGGGCGGCCGCCACCGGCTCGGTGCCGGTGCCGAGCTTCACCGTCACCAAGCTGCGTTGGGTTCGAACGGCGGCACCCGGTGCGGCCGCCCGCGCCGAGGCCGTGGCACTGCCCCACGACTGGCTGACCCACCGGCTGGCCGCGGATCGCGCCGGTATCGAGGACCTCACCACCGACCGTGGTGACGCGTCCGGCACCGGCTGGTGGTCCCCGACGACGAACTCCTACCGACCTGACCTGGTGGAACTCGCCTTCGGTCGCTCGCTCGCCTTGCCGCGCGTTGCCGGGCCGGCCGAGATCGTCGGCCAGACCTCCTTCGGCGCGGCTCTCGCGGCCGGCACCGGCGACAACATGGCCGCCGCACTCGGGCTCGACCTGCAGCCTGGCGACGTCGCCGTCTCATTGGGAACCAGCGGTACCGCGTTCGCGAGGTCGGCAGCACCAACGACGGACCCGAGCGGGTTCGTGGCCGGATTCGCGGACGCCACCGGTGGATATCTGCCGCTGGTGTGCACGTTGAACGCCGCCCGGGTGATGTCCGCGACGGCCCAGCTGCTCGGGATCGACCTCGCGGCGCTGGACGAGGCGGCGCTGGAGTCAGAGGGCAGTAAGGGGCTCGTGCTGCTGCCGTATCTCGACGGCGAACGGACTCCCGATCTGCCGCACTCGACCGGGCTGATCTACGGACTCACCCGGGCGACTTCGCAGCCGTCCACGATGGCCCGGGCCGCGGTGGAAGGCATGCTCTGCGGTCTCGCCGACGCCGTGGACGCGCTGCGAGCGCAGGGCCTGCCGGTCCAGCGGGTGCTCCTGCTGGGCGGAGCTGCCCGCTCCCGCGCAGTACAGGCACTTGCTCCTGCGCTGCTCGGCGCTCCTGTGGTGCTGCCCGAGCCTGGGGAGTACGTCGCTCTCGGCGCAGCGCGCCAGGCCGCGTGGGCTGCCTCTGGTGAGGACATCCCGCCCACCTGGGAGGTTGCCGTCGGCAAGCCGGAGTCCCCGGTGATGAGCGACTCCGAGGCCGCCCACGTGCGGGAGCTGTACGCCGCCGTCCTGGCCGGCTCCCGCCCGCTTCTGGCCCGCACCAAGAACTGGGGTTAGACCGCTCGTTCGCGGGATGTTGCGACGGCTGCCGCGGGCCAGGATCGAGGTGGATCTCGGGCGGCTCGGCCCGGGGCCAGGTGAAGGGACGGGTCACGATGGGCGAGAGCAGGACGATCGATCGGCCGGCGGAAGAGCGCAGCCAGTGGGAGTCGTCGCTGGACCAGCTGACCAAGGAGCACGAGGGTGAGGAGATCACCATCGAAGTGCTCGACCGGACCTACGGCGACCTGGAAGAGGTGGAGCGCCTGCCGTTCAGCTCCACGATGTACGACCGCCCGACGGACACCGTGATCATCGCCGTGGGTGGCAGGTCGGCCGCTTATCCGGTGGTGCTGCGGCACATGATTCGGAAGCCGGAGAAGCTGGTCATCGACGACCGCCCCGGCAGTGCCGCATTGATGGTCGTCGATTCGGACGGTACGTCGACGCTGGTGAGCTTCCTCGGCCAGGCGGACGCGAAGGGCTGATCCGCGGCTGAGCTCCCGCGGTGGAGTTCTTGCGCTGAGCCGCCGCGCCTGGTCCCCGCGGCGGCGTTCGTGCGCTGAACCCCGCCGCGGGGGTACCTGCGTTGGGTTCCTGCTCGGAGGCTCTGAGTCGGAGCCTCCGGGCAGGATTTGGTCAGGCCCCGGTCGGGACGGATCAGTCTCCGGCCAGGACCTGGGTCTCGGCTGCCTCGATCACGTGTTGCAGGTGCAGGCCGCGGGCCGCGTCCAGGTCGGGCGAGACGCCCTTCTGTACGGCTTCGGCGAACTCCCGGTAGAGGGTCGCGAAAGCGTCGGCGTCGACTACCTCAGAGCAGTCGACCTCGGCCGCGCCGCCCGAGCCGAAGACCTCCACGTCGGCCCTGTGGACCCCTTCCTGGCCGGTGGCGTACAGGGTTCCCTCGCTGTACTTGCCCACCTGGTGGTCCATCTGCAGGCCCACCCAGCCCTCCAGTTCGCCTCTGGCGTGGATGCCGACCACCGGTCCGAGTGCCGCGTCCAGCAGGTCTACGAGGTCGACGCCGTGGTCCATCAACAGGCCCCGGCGGACCCGCCACGGTGGCACGCCCGGCTTCGCGAGGGAACCTGAGACGACCCGACCGGCACCGCCGGCCGGGTGGATCCCGGGCACCTGCTGCTCGAGGAACAGCCGGACAGTCTCGGAGTACCGCCACATCAACGCGACCTGCGAGACCACTCCGGCCCGTTCAACGGCCCGGGCCAACTCCTCCGCGCCGGCCAGGTCGCCGGCGATCGGTCGCTCGAGCAGCATCGGCTTGTGCCGCTTGGCCGCGATGCTCGCGAAGTCGGGCTGAACCGCCGGCGGCAGCGCGAAGGCAACCGCGTCGCACTTGTCCAGCAGCTCTCCGAAGGTCCGGGCCGCCTCAACGTCGTACTCCTGCGCCAGCGCCTTGGCCGACTCGGTGGAGCGGCTCCAAACAGCCGCGAACTCGGCATCAGGCGAAGCCGCCAGCGCCGGAGCATGAAACTCAACAGCTCGACGACCCGTCCCAGCGAGCCCGATCCTCAGCGTCATACCCCGACGCTAGGCCCGCCCGCCGCCCCCCGGCATCGCCTGAATGAGTAGCCGTTCCACCCCACCCCAGCCCCGAGCCGCAGCCCGGGGACTGTCTCGCTGACGAGTGTGTGCGGGTCATTGCGCGGTCGGGTAGGGGTCGGGCGGTTGGTGTGCCGGGCTGGGTGAGTGCGCTGGTCGGGGCCGGCGCGCGTGGTGCGTGGTGGCGAACAGGGGTCGGGCCGAACCCACGTCCTGGGGCGCGCCGGCGCGTCGGATCCGGTGCAGCTGTCGGGGGTCCGGACACCCCGTGGGGACCTCGGACACGAAATGCCCTGACCCAGGTCCCCACGGGGTGTCCGAGGTCCCCAGATCTGGCCGCCGCCTGGCTGCAGCTCTGGTCCGCGAGTTGAGACGGGGGTGGCAGGCGACGGGATGAGTGGGAGCCTGGTGTTGACCTGGGGGAGTGGGCGACCATCGGGTGTAGGACTGTGCAAGCGGGGAGCGGGTATGCGGGTGGCTGCGGAGTTCCGCGAGGAAATGGACCGGGCGCGCGATCTGGGCGAGTTGACGCGGATCGTGCGGCGGGCGGCCCGGGAGGTGACCGGGGCGCAGGGTGCGACGTTCGTGCTGCGCGAGGACAACAACTGTTTCTATGCCGATGAGGACGCGATCGCGCCGTTGTGGAAGGGCCAGCGGTTCCTGCTGACCGCCTGCATCAGCGGCTGGGCGATGCTGCACGACGAAACCGCGATCGTGCCCGACATCGAGACCGACGACCGGATCCCGCTGGAGGCCTACCGGATCACGTTCGTCCGCAGCCTGGCCATGGTGCCGGTCGGCTCACCCGAACCGGTCGCGGCGATCGGTGCGTACTGGTCCCTGGCGCGCAAGGCGACAGCGGGCGAAGTCGCCGGACTCGAGCAGTTGGCCCGACTGACCGCCACGGCCGTCGAGCGCGTCGGCCTAAACAACGCCCCCTGGGCGCCGGCCTTCGGCCAGTTCCCTGACGATCCGCGCCACCTCGCTGCCATCGACAGCCTCGCCCCCAATCCCGGGTCGGGCGACCTCTACTAGCTGCGGGGGCCGAGCGGATCCTCGGAAGGCCGTGCGGGGGCTCGGCGGCCGCGGCACCTCAGGCCGGGGTGCTGCCCGGTGTCGTGTCCGTACGTGCCGGGCGTGCGACCGGTTCGGGTTTCGCCATCGATCAGCAGGGACATGTGGTCACCAACGCCCATGTCGTGGAAGGAGCCGACAGTGTGTCGCTGGTCCTGTCGACCGGCCGATCGATCGACGCCGACATCATCGGCGTCGACTCGAACAACGACCTCGCAGTACTCCAGGTCGCCACAGCGGATGCCGCGGGACTGCGGGCGCTCACGCTCGGCCGGTCCTCCCAGCTCCGCGTCGGCGACCCGGTGCTCGCGGTCGGCTCACCACTCGGCCTGGAGGGGACGGTGACGGCCGGCATCAACATCGGCATCGGCTTCGCCATCCCCGTCGACCGCATGACCACCATCGTGAAAACCCTGATCAACTGACGGCGGCGCTTGCTAGCGTCTGCGCGTCGCGAAGTCGGGTGGCGGCCCTTACGCTCTTGAGGGAGTGCCGCCCTACACCCGAGGAGCGGGTCAGCGCACGGTGAGCAGTTCGGCGACTTCCTTGCGGGCCTGGTGGATCCGGGCCTTCACGGTGCCCAGGGGGACGGACAGTTCCTCGGCGATCTCGGCGTAGCTCAGGGCGCCGAGGTCGCGCAGTACGAGCGGCTGCACGAGCTGCGGGTGGTTCGACTCGAGCGACTCGAGGGCTTCCAGCAGGTCGAGGCGGGAGCCGGCGATCACCGAGGTGGTCCGCGGATCGATCGCCTCCGGCAGGACCTCCGCGGACTGCTCGACGGAGCGGCGTTTCAGCGAACGGTAGGTCTGCCGGGCGCAGTTCGTCGCGACCACGGTCAGCCAGCCGGCGAAGCTGCCGGTGCCCTTGAAGGTGTGGATCTTGGTCGCCACTGTGAGCAGCGTGTCCTGAGTGGCTTCCTCGGCGTCCTCGCGGAACGGCAGGAACTTGGCCACCCGGCGCTGCACCTGCGGCCGGATCGCCTGCAGCAGCTCGGGGATCGCGGTCTGGTCACCGGCTGCCGCGCGGGCTGCCAGTGCTTCCAGCTCGTCGTTCATGCTCCCCCAGGCCTGGACACCCAAGGCGCCGGTATTCGCCTTGATCCATAGTGTCACCGACAATAGCCGGGATGGACGTCATCGGAAGGTACCGGCTGCAGTCGAAGATCGGCGCGGGCGCCTTCGCCACGGTCTGGCGCGGATACGACGACGACCTCGACATCGACGTGGCCGTCAAGGTGCTGGCGGACAACTGGGCCTCCCGGGCGGATGTGCGCGAGCGGTTCCTCGCTGAGGCCCGGCTGATGCGCCGGATCGCCAGCGATCGGGTGGTCCGGGTCTTCGACCTCGGCCAGTTGCCGGACGGCCGCCCGTACTTCGTGATGGACCACGTCAGCGGCGGCACATTGGCCGACATCATCAAGCAGGGACCGCTGGCACCCGCTGACGCGCTTTGGTGGGGTGCAGACCTCGCCCGCGCCGTGGCAGCCCTCCATGACGAAGGGGTCGTGCACCGCGACATCACCCCGGCGAACCTGCTGCTGCGGCCGTTGCGGGCTGATCACCTCGACGGGGGGACACACAGGATCGTGCTCGCCGATCTCGGGCTGGCGAAACGCATCGCTGAGGCGTCCGGAATGACCCAGGCCGTCGGCACCCCGTCGTACATGGCGCCGGAACAGGGCACGGAAGCAGGTGGTTTCGACGAGCGGGCGGATGTCTACGCGGTCGGCGCGGTGACCTATGCGCTGCTGACCGGGCGACCGCCGTTCGTCGCCTCGTCGATTACCGATGTGATCGCGCGGGACCCGGACAGCGATCCGCCCAGCCTGCTGACCACTCTGGGCGAATCGGTCGGCGACCTCGACGGCATCCTGGCGCGCGCCCTGGCCTATCGGGTCGACGAACGCTGGCAGCGGGCCGACACCTTGGCGGAACGCCTCGAATCGGAGGCCTACCGGGTGGAGCAGGAATCGCCACCGCCGCCCTTGACCGTTCAGGCGGTGCCTGAGTACGAGGGAACGACAACTCAGCGGGCGGGTCGTCGACGGAGTCGCTGGCCATTGCTGCTGATCCTGCCGGTGTTGTTGGTCCTCGCCGGTGCCGGTGGTTGGTACTTGTCCGGTCGATGAACCACGGCTGATCCAGGTGCCGTTCCGCGACGGGGGTTTTGTGGCGTGGACCACCAGCCATACACTCGGGCGATGACTGCGGCTGGACCCACAGGCGGATATGACCCCCGGCACTTCGAGCAGCTCTTCGAGGTGGAGGCGGCCAGCTTCTGGTTCCGGGCCAGGAGCGATCTGATCAACTGGGCGCTCGACAGCCAGTTCCCGTCCGCGCAGTCCTTCCTGGAGCTGGGCTGCGGCACCGGCTACGTCGTCGACCGGGTCCGGCAGCTCCACCCGGACTGGCGGCTGGTCGGAACGGAGCTGTTCGAGGAGGGTCTGGACAAGGCCCGGATCCGGATGCCGGAAGGCGTCGAGCTCCGCCAGCTGGATGCGACCCAGGTCCCCTACGAAGCAGACTTCGATGTGGTCGGCGCCTTCGACGTGATCGAGCACATCCCGGACGCCCCAGCGGTGCTGGCCGGTATGTATCGCGCGGTCAAGCCGGGCGGCGGCCTGTTGATCACTGTTCCGCAGCACAAGTGGCTGTGGAGCGAGGCAGACGTCGCGGCTCACCACGTCAAGCGCTACACCAAGCGTGAGCTGACTGCTGAGATCAAGGACGCCGGCTTCGAGGTCATCCGGGTGGCGTCGTTCGTGTCCCTGCTGCTGCCCGCGATGATGGCATCGCGGCTGCTCAAGAAGGACGCGGGCAACGTCGAGGAGGAGCTCGACATGGCCGCGCCGATCAACAAGGCCTGCTACGCCGCGATGCGCCTCGAAGGCGCCCTGATTCGCGCCGGGATCAACTTTCCGGCCGGCGGTTCATTGCTCGCCATCGCTCGCCGCCCTGCCTGACGGACCGTCTGGTCACCTGGCGAGACAGGGGTTCACTTCTCCGGATGACTCCATAGAGTAGTCGTATGACTACTCGCCGCATCATCATGTGCTTGTCGTCAACTGGCCTTCTTCTCGCCACCCTGCCGGCGGCAGCCACTCCGGCGGCGGTCAGCTATGCGTGCCGGGCCGACACGAAGTTCGGCGAGCAGCAGTTCTCGCTGCGCCAAGGCGTGCAAGCGAAGGCGCCGGCCAGGGTGTTGCCGGGCCTGGTCTTCGACGTGGTCGTCGACATCCTGCCCGGCTCGCTTCCGGCTGAGGTCAAGGGCTTCAAGCTCAAGGAGGTCCGCGACCTGTCCCTACGGATCCCGATCCCCGCGAACTCCAGCTACGTGAGCTCCCACCTGAGCGGCGGGTCCGGTCTCGGGTCGACGCCCACACTGGAAGTCGCGAACGGCGTCGCCACGATCCGCGTCTCCGGTCCGATCCCAGGTGGCGCCGGCTACCAGTTGCCGTCCCTGACGGTGAAGCTCCGGGCAGGCAGCTCCGGCGTCATCGAGACCAAGCTGCAGGGCTCGAGCTTCGACGACCCCGGCCTGAACCTCCAGGCGACGATCAAGTGGAAGTTCGTCACCATCAAGTCCGCGGTGGTCTGCTACCCCGACCCGAACCCGCCGCTCACCCGCACCGAGATCCGCACGTAGGTCGCTCAGCAGGTCCGTCAGTAGGTGACGGTGATCCGGCGGCTTGCGGGGTCGATGTCGACGTTACCGCCGTAGGGGAGGACGACCTGCGGATCCGTGTGCCCGAAGTCCGGCCCCGTCACGAGAAGAGCCTTGGGGTTGTACTCCGCGAGCGCGCTGTCGGCCGACGAGAGCTGGTTGTCGAGCGACCACGCTTTCGGCCGTGCCCACAAGACGGCCGAGAAGCGTTCGAGCAGGCCGCGTTCGCCGAGGTTGCGCAGCATCCACCGTCCGTCCGGCTCGGTCTCCAGGAACTTCGGTTCAGCCCAGTCCCGCTCCCGATCGCTCCACGCCGACGACGTCAGCTGGAACTCGCCGGAGGTGAACAGTGCGGCCCGTAGCGATCGCTCGCTGTCGGGATGCATCGCGCCGCCCCGACCGAACTGCACCATCACGCTGACGCCATGAAAGGCCGGAAGTCCCAAGAAATAAAGAAAGTTCAGCAGGTTGGTGTTGTCGCTGTAGCCGAAGAAGGGCTTCGGGTCCGCCCGGAACACCGCGGGCTCGAGCTGCCGCCAAGCCTGTCAGATGCCGATCGGGTGCCAAACGGTTTTCAGCTCGAGGTACTGCGTGAGTCGCGACAGCCCGGGTGATTCCGTCCAGTCCTCCGCGGCCGGGCGGCGCACCCGCTTCAGGTTCTCCGCGGCTGCGACCTCCAGCTCGCGCGCCTCGTCGGGATCCGAGATCCCGGCCAGGTCGATCGCGTTCACGTCCAGGTGGCCGGCCAGCCAGGGGCCGATCTCGGACGCGGAACCGGTCAGGATGTTGACCACGCCACCGGGCACGTCGGAGGTCGCCATCACCTCGCCGAGTGTCACCGCGGGCAGCGGCCGCTCGAACGAAGAGACCACCACGGCCGTGTTGCCGGACACGATGGCCGGCGCGATCACGCTGGTGAGGCCGAGCAGGCTGGAGTCCTGCGGAGCCAGCAGCGCTACCACACCCGTTGCCTCAGGCAAGGAGAAGTCGAAGTACGGGCCGGCCACCGGGTTGCTCGAGCCGACCACCTGGGCCAGCTTGTCCGCCCAGCCGGCGTACCAGACCCAGCGGTCGATCGACTGGTCCACCAGTGCCCGGGCCTTGCTGATCGACAGTCCCTCGGACGCGGCGACCTCCGAGCTGAACTGCTCGTGCCGCCCCTCCATCACCTCGGCGATCCGGTAGAGCACCTGACCACGGTTGTACGCGGTCTTGCCGGACCAGCCGCCGAACGCTTTCCGGGCCGCGACGACCGCGTCCCGGGCGTCCTTGCGGGAGGCCTGCGAGGCGTTCGCGAGGAACTTGCCCTTGGCATCGTTCACGACGTACGAGCGGCCCGACTCGCTGCGGGGGAAGGCGCCGCCGACGTACAGCTTGTAGGTCTTGCGCACGTCGAGACGAGACGAGTCCTTAGTGGGCAAGGTAGGCCTCCAGACCATGGCGGCCGCCCTCGCGACCGTAGCCCGACTCCTTGTAGCCGCCGAACGGCGAGGTCGGGTCGAAGCGGTTGAACGTGTTGGCCCACACCACGCCGGCGCGCAGTTGGTTCGCCATCCACAGGATCCGGGAACCCTTGTCGGTCCAGACGCCGGCGGACAGCCCGAACGGCGTGTTGTTCGCCTTCTCCACGGCCTCGGCCGGGGTACGGAAGGTGAGCACGGACAGCACCGGGCCGAAGATCTCCTCGCGGGCGATCCGGTGCGCCTGGGAGACGCCGGTGAAAACGGTCGGCGGGAACCAGTAGCCCTGCGGCGGCAGCTCGCACTCGGGGGACCAGCGCTCGGCGCCCTCGTCCTCGCCGACCTGCGACAGCTCGCGGATCTTGGCCAGCTGCGCGGGCGAGTTGATCGCGCCGATGTCGGTGTTCTTGTCCAGCGGGTCACCGACTCGCAGGGAGCCCATCCGGCGCTTCAGCCGGGCCAGCACCTCGTCGTACACACTTTCCTGGACCAGCAACCGCGAGCCGGCGCAGCAGACGTGGCCCTGGTTGAAGAAGATGCCGTTGACGATGCCCTCGATGGTCTGGTCGATCGGCGCGTCCTCGAAGACGATGTTCGCCGCCTTGCCGCCGAGCTCGAGGGTGACCTTCTTGTTCGTCCCGGCGACCGACTTGGCGATCGCACGGCCGACCGCGGTGGACCCGGTGAACGCGACCTTGTCGACATCGGGGTGCTCGACCAGGGCCTGTCCGGTTCGGCCGGCGCCAGTGACGATGTTGACCACGCCCGGCGGCAGATCCGCCTGCTGGCAGATCTCCGCGAACATCAGCGCAGTCAGCGGTGTGGTCTCGGCCGGCTTCAGTACGACGGTGTTGCCCGCCGCGAGGGCCGGGGCGATCTTCCACGCGAGCATCAGCAGCGGGAAGTTCCACGGGATCACCTGACCGGCGACACCCAGCGGCTGCGGGTTCTCGCCGGCGCCGGCGTACTCGAGCTTGTCGGCCCAGCCCGCGTAGTAGAAGAAGTGCGCCGCGACCAAGGGGATGTCGACGTCGCGGGACTCGCGGATCGGCTTGCCGTTGTCGAGCGACTCCAGCACCGCGAGCTCTCGCGCGCGTTCCTGGATCAGCCGCGCGATGCGGAACAGGTACTTCGCGCGGTCCCGGCCAGCCATCGGCCCCCAGACCTTGTCGAACGCTTTGCGGGCGGCCCGGACAGCTCTGTCGACGTCAGCCGGTCCGGCCTCGCTGACCTCGGCCAGCACCTCCTCGGACGCCGGGCTGATGGTCTTGAACGGCTTGCCGTCCGTCGCCTCGGTGAAGGCGCCGTTGATGAACAACCCGTACGACGACTTGATGTCGACGATCGCCCGGGACTCCGGGGCGGGTGCGTACTCGAATCTGCTCATCCCTCAGTCCAGCGTGAAATAGTCGGGGCCCGGGTAGTTCCCGGTGGCCAGCTTGGTGCGTTGCATCAGCAGGTCGTTCAGCAGACTGGATGCGCCGATTCGGAACAGCTCCGGGTCCAGCCAGTCCGGTCCGGCCGTCTCGTTGACGGTGACCAGGTACTTGATCGCGTCCTTCGCGGTGCGGATCCCGCCCGCGGCCTTGACGCCGATGTGCAGGCCGGTGGTCTCGTGGTAATCGCGGACGGCTTCCAGCATCACCAGGGTCACGGGAAGCGTCGCGGCAGGGGACACCTTGCCGGTTGAGGTCTTGATGAAGTCCGCGCCGGCGAGCATCGCCAGCCAGGACGCGCGCCGCACGTTGTCATACGTGACCAGCTCGCCGGTTTCCAGGATCACTTTGAGATGCGCATCACCCGCGGCCTCGCGGATCGCGGCGATCTCGTCGAAGACCAGCCCGTACCGCCCGGACAGGAATGCTCCCCGGTCGATCACCATGTCGACCTCATCGGCCCCGGCCGCCACTGCCTCCGTGGTGTCCTGCACCTTGATCGCAAGGCTGGAACGCCCACTGGGGAAGGCGGTTGCGACACTCGCCACATTGATACCGGTCCCTCGCAGCTCGTACTTCGCTGTCGCCACGAGGTCGGGGTAGACGCAAACCGCGGCCACCTGCGGCGCGGTCGGATCCGCCGGGTCGGGCCGTTTCGCCTTCGCGCACAGCGCCCGCACCTTGCCCGGGGTGTCCTGTCCCTCCAACGTGGTCAGGTCGATCATCTGGATCGCAAGGTCCAGAGCGTAGGCCTTCGCGGTGGTCTTGATCGACCGGGTACTCAAAGTGGCGGCCCGCGCTTCGGCGCCGACCTGGTCGACGCCCGGCAGGCCCAGCAGGAAGCGGCGCAGCCGGTCCTCGGACGAGGTCACGTCAGCGAGACTGTCGACGCCAGTGTCGGTAGTGGTCACCCTCGGCAGTCTACTGCGATTCCGACCCTGCTCCTTCGTCGCTGTTCCTCGGCCGCAACCCAACGAAAACGCGGCGGACAGAGCCGAGTGGGTCCACCGTCGCTAGCCGAGACCCCGACGCGGCACCTGCTCCCGCAAGGTGGCGAGCATGTCGTCCCAATACGAGAAGATGGTGCTGCCATGGCCCATGCCGGGACGGATGACGAGCGTCGAGTCGGGAAGCCGTTCGGCTAGCCAGCGGCCGTGTGAAGCCGGGACCATGCGATCTTGCTCTCCGTACCAGAGCCAGGTGGGAACGCGAAGCTGTGCCGGGTCGATGTCCCACTGACCGCCCCACGAGACGTTGTCGCGGGCATACCCGTCGTAGGTCTGCAGGGCGTCGCGTAGGTCCGCAGCCCAGCGTTGTACCGCATCCGCAGTGAGCCATCCGACGTCCGACTGGGGTGCACCCTGGAAGAACTCCTCGATCATGGCCTCGTCGGGCAGCGTGAGCATTCTGTCGAAGGCGACACGACCCTGAAGTCGGAAGCCCTTCAACGCCCCGGACACGTCGCCGGCGTCGGCGAGCGCGAGCAGCGGGAGGTCGGGGTCAGCACTGTCCGGCGGTTCTATCAGCCGCCACGGACCGACGCCGGCTGCGATCCCGACTGCCCGAACCCTTCGCGTGTCGGCAAGTCCGGTCGCGAGCGCATACGGGCCGCCACCCGACGCGCCCAGTACGGCGAATTCGTCGATCCCTAGGGCTTCGGTCAGCTGGAGCGTGTCGAGGCCGACGGACGCCAGGCCAGGTGGGCTGTCGGTCGAACGCCCATAGCCGGGCCGGTTGAACGAGACGAGCCGTACGTCCTGCCGAAGGGCCGCGTCCGCGCCGAGCACCGCCTGCAGCCGCCCTGAGGGAGTTCCGTGCTGAAACACGACCGGCACACCGTCCGGGTTGCCGCCCTCCCAGACCTCAAGCTGCCGCCCACCAGGAAGGCTGATCAGGCGACTCGCCAAGTCATCTGCCATGCCACCGAAGATAGCCCCCACGTCTCCTCCCGAGCGGCCTACACCCAGCCGGTTCACGGCCCAGGGGTCGCGGCGGGGCGGCGCGGCGGCCGCGGGGCGGCGGGGCGCGGCGGCGTCTGGGCAGGGGTTACCCACTGAGCTTGTGGGTTACCCACCGATAATCCGAGGGGTCAACCCACAACTTGAGTGGGTAACCCCCGCCAAACCCAGCGGGCGTTGACCGCGCGCAGCTTGGAAGAGGGGCGGGTGAGGGGTTACCCACTGAGATTGTGGGTTGTCCACCGATAGTCCGAGGAGTCAACCCACAAGCTGAGTGGGTAACTCCGCCAAAGCCCCAGCGGGCGTTGACCCGCGCGCAGGTTGGGGAAGGGGGCGGGTGAGGGCGCGGCAGGTCGGGCTTAGGTGGCACTGCCTCGGGCGCCGCGGGCCTGGGGCGGGAGTGCGGTGATGCCGGGGCCGGGTGTGGACGGGGCCCATGGACGGCCGGATCGTGACGGCTGGATTCTTTGCCGGGAACCAGGCTCCGGTTAGTTTGTCCGGGTGAAGTCGAAGACCAGTGAGAGCGAGCAGTACCTGTCCACGTCGAACCGGATCACCGGGGTCGTGGTGATGGTGATCGGCCTGATCGGGCTGGTCGACATCGTGCTGGAGTGGCGCACCGCGGGCGGCTTGTTCGTCGGGGCCCTGATCGGGCTGCTGATGATGCTCGCCTACACCGGCCTGGTGCGGCCGTCCGTCACGCTGCGCCCCGAGGGGCTGCTGATCCGTAACCATCTGCGCGACCACCGGGTGCCCTGGAACCGGATCAACGACGTCGATGTGACGGACATCCTGCGGGTGCACACCGAGCAAGGGACGCTGCGCGCCCCGGGCGTTCAGTTGGTGATGCGGGACCTGCGCAAGCAGCGGGTCGGCGGGCGGAAGCTCAGTCCGGACAGTTCGATCTCCCGGGCGGACTTCGTGGTGGACCGGATCGAGAGCCACGTGGAGTTGCACGGCCCGAAGTCGGAGGGCGGGCTCGTCACGACCTGGGCGCGGCCCGAACTGTGGGTCATCGGTGCGCTCGTCGTCGTCGCGCTGATCGCGGAGTTCCTGCGCTGATGCCGCGGCCTTCCCGCCGCAGCCTTCTGATCACCGCAGCCGCGGCGGGCGTTGCGCTGGCCGGCGGTGCCGGGCTCGTCGAGACTGGGGTGGTCCCCGGGCGCACACGGCTGCACGGCGTAATCGGGTTGACGGGTGAGGACGGTATCGTGCCGGATGCTGCGAGCGGGCCGGTGGAGTCCGGGAGTTTCGAGTCGGTCGCACGTCGTGCGACGGTCGGGTGGACGGTGATCTACCCGCACGGGCAGACGGCGGATGCGCGACTGCCGGTGGTGCTGGTCTTGCACGGGCGAGGTGGCGACCACAAGTCCGCGATCAACGACCTCGGCGCCGACCGCTTCCTCAGCGCCGCGGTTCAAGCCGGTACTCCGCCGTTCGTGCTCGCCGCGGTCGACGGGGGACAGGACAACTACTGGCACCGACGCGCATCCGGCGACGACCCGCAGCGCATGCTCACCGCGGAACTGCTTCCCCTGTTGGCGAAACGCGGCCTGCGCACGGAGCGGTACGGCGTACTGGGCTGGTCGATGGGTGGGTACGGCGCGCTGCTGCTGGCGGCTGATGTCGGGGCGCCGCAGGTGGCTGCCGCGGGCGCGATGAGCCCGGCGCTCTGGCATCAGGCTTCGCAGACGGCGGCGGGTGCGTATGACGGGCCTGCGGACTTCCAGGCGCATCAGGTCTTCGGTCGCGCGGCCGCGCTGAAAGACGTTGCCCTGCGCATCGATTGTGGCCGGGACGACCCGTTCGCCCCGGCGACGAGGGACCTGCGTGAGGAGGTCCGGGCCGACGGCGGTCTGCAGGCCGGTGCGCACACCGGCGGCTACTGGCGGCGCATGCTCCCTGACCAGTTGCAGTTCCTCGGCCGGAAATTGGCGACCTGAGGGGAACGTCACGCCGACCAGTGGCGTCCGACCCAGGGCTCGTGCCCGGATGAACCTTCCGGTGCACAAGGATGTGCAGGTAAGTCCCCCGAATCCTCGAGAGTGGAGCGCATGTACAACCTCTCCAGCATGAAGCTGCGTGGTCTGGTCGGCGTGATCGCCCTGGCCGGCTGTGCGGCCCTCGCCTTGCCCAGCGCGCAGGCCACCCCGGCCGGTGCGACGGATGGTTTGCCGATCCCCGTCCCGGGCGCGGCCGCGAAGCCGGCGGACTCCGGCCGGCGGAGCATCGAAGCGACCTCCGGCTGGAACGCGTCGAGCTCCTACAACGCGGTCCGCTACGCAAAGCTCTACAACACGCCGTACGTGCCTGCTTCGGGGTGCAAGCGACCGAACGTGGCGCTCAACACCGAGGCCAGGGTCCGGTACTTCGAGACCGAGCTGGCGCGCTGCTTGTACGCCGCCTGGAACCCGATCGTCTGGCGGGCCGGTGGTCGCTACAACGTCAAGCCGACCCTGGTCGTGCACGGCTACACCACCATCAACACGTCGTGCGGCAAGGTGACCGGCCCGACCTCGTTCTACTGCAGCACCGGCAGCGGCACGATCTACATCCCGTGGCGGCAGATCGTCACCTACTACGGCCAGGACCCGACGTTCGCCGTCGCGTACGCGACCAACACGATCGCGCACGAGTACGGGCACCACGTGCAGTCGATGACCAGCATCCTGACCGCGTCGTGGTGGCGCCAGCAGCACATGACCGGGGACGCGGCGCTGGCCGAGAGTCGTCGCCGTGAGCTGCAGGCCTCCTGCCTCGGCTCGGCCTACATCGGGGCGAACAAGGTCGCCTACCCGATGTCGGGCGGGCTGCTGACCCAGTGGAAGTACGTCGTCTCGCACTCCGGCGACATGGCAGGTCAGCCGCGCGACCACGGCTCCTGGACGAACCACAACTTCTGGTCGCTGGCCGGCTTCAACGGCGACGGCCACGGAACCCACGCGGGCAGCTGCCAGACCTGGGCGGCGGCCGCGACCCGCATCTCCTGATGCAGTTCGATAACACTGCACGGCAACCTCGGCCGACCGTGTAACGAAGGCGCCCGGAATGCGTTCTGCATTCCGGGCGCCTTCGGGTTTTGCCGACACGAGCACGATCTGCGATCGTGTGGTTACCGTGTTTCGGGTCCGCACGCCTTACAGTCTTGTGTCGAACGACGAACGGCAGGAGTCAAGGGATCGTGAACTACGACGAGTTCAACACCGAGTACACCCGGGTGCTGGACAAGATCAAGAGCGGTAACTGCAGCTGGTCCGAGCTGTCCGGGCATGTCACCCGGCTGCGCAAGGCCACCGCAGGGCTGCAGCAGCCGGCGGAGCGGGCCCAGGTGGACAAGGATCTGGCCGCGCTCGGTCAGATGGTCGAGCTGTCCCGTCGCACCAACGACCGGGAGGACGTCTGGACGGTCACGTCCGAGGCGGTCCGCCGGGCCAGCAGCGGCGAGGGCACGGTCGCGGACCGGATCGGCCGGATCGAGGCGAGCATCAACGAGATCACCTCGCTGGCGAACCGGAACCCGGACGAGCGCGAGGCGCTGATGCAGTCGACCAGCACGCTGCGCATCCTGCACTCCTCGCTGCAGAGTTCGCTGCGCGCGGAGGAGCGCGAGGCGGAAGCTGCCGGCGCGCGCTGACACAGACCTGAGCAAGGGCCCCTGGTCGCCCAGGGGCCCTTGCGTCGACAACGCTCTGCTCAGATGCCGGCCGCGACAGCCAGATCCTTCTTGATCGCGGCAAGTTCCGCAGCCGCCTGCGCCCGAGCTGCGGCGACGTCCCCGCCGGCTACCGGGATCACCACCTCGAGGTAGCACTTCAGCTTCGGTTCGGTCCCTGACGGTCGCACGACCACCCGGGCGCCCGCCGACAAGTGGTACCGCAGTCCGTCGGTTGGCGGCAGTTGCTCACTGCCTTCGCTCAAGTCGTCGACCTGCTCGACCTCATGCCCACCCAGCGAGGTCGGCGGCGTCGCCCGCAGCCGGTCCATCGCCGCGGCGATCAGGCTCAGATCCTCAACCCGCGCGGAGAGCTGGTCCGTCGCGTGCAGCCCGTACTTCTTGGCCAGATCGTCCAGCAGCTCGAGCAGCGTGCGTCCGTCGGCCTTCGCCCGCGCCGCGAGTTGCAGGACCCGGACCAGCGTCGACACGCCGTCCTTGTCCTTCACCGCCGCCGGATCGACGCAGTACCCGAGCGCCTCCTCGTAGCCGAAGACCAGGTCCGGCACCCGCCCGATCCACTTGAACCCGGTGAGCGTGTCGACGTACCGCACGCCGTACGCGGCGGCGATCTTGCTCAGCAGCGACGACGACACGATGGAGCAGGCGGCGACCCCGTCAGGCCGCGACGAGAGCAGGAACTCCCCGAGCAATCCGCCCAGCTCGTCCCCGCGCAACATCCGCCAGCCACCCTCCGCGGCCGGATCCGGTACTGCGACGGCGCACCGATCGGCGTCCGGGTCGTTCGCCACCGCGAGGTCGGCACCTTCGGACCGGGCCAGCTCCAGCGCCGCGTCGATCGCGCCAGGCTCCTCCGGGTTCGGAAACGACACGGTCGGGAAGTCCGGATCCGGGTCCGCCTGCGAGGCCACCACCGCCGGTACTGCGAAGCCGGCCCGCTGCACGGCTTCCTCCACCAAGGCCCGGCCGACCCCGTGCAACGGTGTGTACGCGGCGTTCAGCGATCGAGGTGCGTCCGCAGGGACGAGCGTGGCGATCCGGTCGAGGTAGGCCCCCAGCAGGTCGTCCCCGGTGGTCTGCCAGTCGTCGGCGCGGGGCACGGACGCGAGCGGGCCAACCGCGTCGATCGCCGCGGCGATCTCGATGTCCGCCGGCGGCACGATCTGCGAGCCGTCGCCGAGGTAGACCTTGTACCCGTTGTCCTGCGGGGGATTGTGCGAGGCCGTGACGACGACACCCGCGACCGCCTTCAGGTGCCGGATCCCGAAGGCCACCACCGGTGTCGGCGTGGGCCGGTCCAGCAGTACTGCGTCCAGCCCGGCGCCGCGGACCACCGCGGCCGTGTCCTGGGCGAACACGTCGGACTTGTGCCGCGCGTCGTACCCGATCAGGACCGCGCCGTCGGTGAGACCGTTCGCCTTCAGATAGGCGCACAACCCGGCGGCGGCGCGGATCACCACCACCCGGTTCATCCGGTTCGGTCCGGCGCCGACCGCCCCGCGCAGACCCGCGGTACCGAACTCGAGCTTGCCGGCGAAGCGGTCGGCCAGCTCGGTGGCGGCCTCCGGCGTGTCACTGGCCAGCAGTTGCTGGAGCTCGGCTCGCGTGTCGGGGTCTGGGTCCTCGCTCAGCCAGGCTTCGGCGGCGGCACGAACATCATCGTTGACGGTCACGCCCGCACGATACCGTCGGCCAGGCTAGTGGCCTGAGGACTGACAAGGACGGGCGCGGAGGTCGGCGACGTAGTCGTCCGGGGCGCCGGCCTTCTCCGCGGCCTCGGCCAGGATGCCGAGGTAGCGTGCGGAGGGCAGACCGCCCTCGTAGGCGTTCAGCACGTACATCCAGGCGAGCTGTTCGCCGTCCAGGGTGGCCACCCGGACCTGGATCTTGCGATAGACCCCCTGGTCGATCCATTCCCACTCGTCCAGGCGCTCGACGTCCTTGGGGTGCACGTCGTACAGGGCTACGAAGACCTGGTTGGTCGGGTCGGCCGGGTCCTCGACGACGGTCGCCATCGAGCCCTCCCAGCCCAGTTCCTCGCCTCCGAAGGTGAGGCGCCAGCCCACGATCCACCCGGTCCCGCGCAGGGGGGAGTACGGGCACCGCTCGGCCATCAAGTTCGGGTCCAGATTCGACGCAAACGCGGCGTACAGGGTCACGACGTCACAGGATACGGAACAATGGCGTCTCGTGGCGCGAGTTGTGATCATCGGTGGCGGTCCTGGCGGGTACGAAGCGGCGAGTGCGGCCGCCCAGCTCGGGGCGGAGGTGACAGTCGTCGATTCCGACGGGATCGGCGGTTCCTGCGTGCTCACGGACTGCGTTCCGAGCAAGACGTTGATCGCCACCGCCGAGGTGATGACCGAGGTGGAGGAGGCCGGTGAGCTGGGCGTCAGAGTCACAGGTGACGGGGCCTCTGACAATTCTGATCCGGCGAATTCCGTGCGTGTCGATCTCTCAGTCGTCAACAAACGGGTCAAGGCGCTGGCGGCGGCCCAGTCCGAGGGCATCAGCCGCCGGCTGGCCGACGACAAGGTCCGGGTGATCCACGGCCGCGGTCGGCTGGACGGTCCGGAGACCGTGGTCGTCGACGACCAGCGGCTCGAGGCCGACGTGGTGCTGATCGCCACTGGCGCAAGGCCTCGCATCCTCAAGGGCTCCGAGCCGGACGGCGACCGGATCCTCACCTGGGAGCAGCTCTACGAGCTCGAGGAACTGCCCGAGCGGCTGATCGTGGTGGGATCCGGTGTCACCGGAGCCGAGTTCGCCAGCGCGTACGACGCGCTGGGCAGCGACGTGGTGCTGGTGTCCTCGCGGGACCGGGTGCTTCCGGGCGAGGACCAGGACGCGGCCGCCGTACTGGAGGACGTGTTCAAGCGACGCGGCATGACGCTGCTCGGCAAGTCCCGCGCGGAGTCGGTCAAGCGACAGGGCGACGGAGTGGTGGTGACGCTGACCGACGGCCGGAAGATCGAGGGGTCGCACGCGCTGCTCGCGGTCGGGTCGCTCCCGAACACCGAGGACCTGGGACTCGTCGAGTCGGGCGTGTCGCTGGACGACGGCGGCTTCGTCAAGGTCGACCGGGTCTCCCGGACCACGGCCCGCGGGGTGTACGCGGCCGGCGACTGCACCGGCGTGCTGATGCTCGCCTCGGTGGCCGCCATGCAGGGCCGGATCGCGATGTCCCACGCGCTCGGTGACGCGGTGGCGCCGCTGAACCTGTCGACCGTCTCGTCGAACGTCTTCACGGCGCCCGAGATCGCCACGGTCGGCCTGACCCAGGCCGTGGTCGATGCCGGCAGCAGTACGGCGACGGCGGTCAAGGTGCCGCTGGCGGACAACGCCCGGGCCAAGATGCAGGGCGTCCGGGACGGTTTCGTGAAGCTGTTCTGCCTGCCGAACACCGGGATCATCGTCGGCGGTGTCGTGGTGGCACCCCGGGCCAGTGAACTGATCCACCCGATCGCCCTGGCGGTCGGGGCCCGGCTGACCGTCGACCAGATGGCCCAGTCCTTCACCGTCTACCCGTCGGTCTCCGGCTCCATCGCCGAGGCCGCCCGCCGTCTGCACCTGCGCGCATGAAGTTCCTGGTGATCTGGCAGATGGAGCTGAGCCTGCTCTCCCCGGAGATGGCGCGGGCGGTCGGCGCCATGCCGGAGTACGGGGAGCGTCTGCAGCGGGAGGGCAAGGTGCTGGCCCGCTACCACGTGGTCGGATCGCACGGCGGCGCGTGGATCTACGAGGTCGATTCGCACGAGGAGTTCGAGCGACTGCTCGGCCGGGCACCGGTCTTCAACTTCGCCCGGTACACCGTCCATCCGCTGGCGGACATGGACTCCACAACGACGTAGTTCGGTGATTGACGGACTTCCGGACCGAGAGGATGGTAGGGGGACGGGAGGTTCTCATGTTCAGTGACCACGACGATCTGACCGTCGACCGTCATCTGATCGTCAGCCATCGGCTGCGTGCCCGCCGGGTCCAGCTGGGGCTGACCCAGAAGCAGGTGGTGAGCCGGCTGGCACGGCGCGGGATCCGCACCACCAACAAGACCCTGAGCAGCTTCGAGCACGGAGCCGGCGTCGACGTCGTCCGGCTGCCGGAACTGGCCGCCGCCCTCGACTGCACGGTCACCTACCTCCTCGGCCTCACCGAGGACCCAGGAGCCTGGGAACCGGATCGGGCGGGCGGGTCGGTCCACGACCGCCGCGGGGCCTCGATCGCCGAGGGGAACTGGATCCTCGGGCCCGACGTGCCGTCGCGGCTGTCCAGGCCGGCCCGGACATGAGAAGGCGGCTCGCCACCGCGATCCTGCTGGTCGTGGCCCTGGTGGCGCCGGCGGCCTGCGGGAGCGGCAAACCGCGGAGTACCACCGGTGCGATCACCCTCTACACCTGCGTCGGGGATCCGACGGCCAAGGCCGTGATCGCGGCCTTCACCAAGGACCACGCCGGCACCAAGGTCGAGCTGTTCCGGGCGCCGACCGGCCAGCTGAACGCCCGGGTCGCGGGAGACCTTCGCATCGGCGGCATCCAAGCCGACGTGCTGTGGGCCTGCGACCCGTTGACCATGCACCAATTCGACACGCAGAAGCTGCTCCGCTCCTGGTCCGCACCGAACGCGGCCGACATACCGGCGCAGTACCGCTCGGCTAACTATGTCGGTGTGGATCTGCTGTACCTGGTTGCCGTCGTCCGCAACGGCGTGCCTGTGCCGAAGACCTGGCACGACCTGACCGGGCCGTCCTATCGCGGCACGGTGGCACTGCCGGATCCGGGCTTCGCCGCGTCGGCGCTCGGTATGCTCGGCTACTTCGCGTCCACCGCCGAGTACGGGCTGGGCTACTACCGGGCGTTGAAGGCCAACGGAGCCGTTCAGGTGAAGAGCCCCGACGACGTGCTGACGGGTGTTGCCAAGGGCACCTACGACGCCGGCTTCACGCTGGCGAACTCGGCGTACCTCGCGAAGCAGAAGGGTTCCCCGATCCAGGTCGTCTGGCCGCAGCCGGGCGCCGTCGCGATCTATGCGCCGATCGCCGTGACGACGAAGGCCGGCGACCAGGCTCTGGCCGAGCAGTTCGCGGCGTACGTCGCGAGCAGGGCCGGCCAGCAAGTGGTTGCCAAGACCAACGTCTATCCGGTGCTCCCTGGTCTCGGCGGACCCGAGGTACCGGCCGGAGCGCCGGTGGTGGTACCCGACTGGTCGAAGTTGTTCGGGAGCGGCAAGGCTCTGTACGACAAGTACCGGACGATCTTCCCCGGCTGACCGACCGGGGCCGGTGAGCAGAGATGGCACCGATGCGGCTGGTCAGGCACAGCCGCGCGAACCGGCCCGAGTGGGCCGAACTCTGCGCCGCTGCCCTGGTCGCGTTGCTGCTGGTCGGCCTGGTGCTGTTGCCCGTACTCCGGTTGGTTCAGGCCGTCCTCGTCGAAGACTCCCCGTTCCGCGTGCTGGCTACCGCGGACACTCGGCACGCCGTGATCAACACGGTCGTCCTCGCGGTCGTCGTGACGGTGATCAGTGTGCCGATCGGAGCCGCGATGGCGCTGGTGCTCCGGCGAAGCGACGTACCGGGCCGTGGTGCGCTGCGGCTCGTCGTCCTGCTGCCGTTGCTGGTTCCCCAGTTCGTGCTCGGCTACAGCTGGACGCAGGCCTACGGGCGGGCGGGGTTCACTGACGCTGTCCTGGGACTCCGCTGGCCGGCCGTGCTCGGTCCGGTCGGGGTTGCCGTCGTGCTGGTGGTGAACGCAGTACCGCTGGTCTACCTCGTCTCGGCAGCTGGCCTTGCCGTCCGCGCAGAGCCGGACCTGGAACGCGCTGCCAGGCTCAGTGGTGCCGGGCCCGGGACGGCCCTCCGGACGGTGACGCTGCCGTTGTTACGCCCGGCACTCGCGGCCGCTGCGGTGTTGACGTTCGTCGCGACCCTGGAGAGTTTCGCCGTACCGCAGGTGATGGGTTCGCCGGCAGGCTTCAGCACGGTGACCACCAGAATCTACTCGGCGCTGTCGCTCGGCAGCGATCCCGCGTCGTTCACCGAAGCGGTCACGCTGGCGTTGGCGCTCGTGCTGCTCGCGGCGGTGGTCATCACTCCGGCCGATCTCGTACTCGGTCCTCGCCTGAGGTTCCGTCGTACCGGTCAACAGGCCGGAGCCGGCGTGGTGCGGCGGCCGACTGCCGGTGGACGGGCTGCGGCCGCGGTGCTCTGGGTCTACCTCGGCTTCGCCGTTGCGATCCCGACGGTGGCGCTGTTGACCGCGGCGTTGACTCGGGCGGTCGGGCTGCCGCCTACCCCGGCGAACTGGACGCTGGACAACTTCGTTGCCGTGGTCGACCCGTCGATGCTGGCTGCTGTCGGCAGGAGCCTGTGGCTCGCCGCCGCGGCCGCAACCTTGCTGACGGTGCTGGGCGGCCTGGTGGCGGTCGTCGAGCGGCGCCACCGTGCGGGCGGCCTGGGCAGCGTGGTGACGTTCACGCTGGTCCTGCCGGGGTCCACACTGGCCCTCGCCGTGCTCATCGCGTACGGGCGATGGATCGGCGGCAGCTTGTCGATCATCCTGATCGCGTATCTGGCGAAGCTCTGGGCGCTTGCGCACCGCCCGGTCGCCGGAGGTCTCGACCGGTTGCCACCAGAGGAGTTGCGAGCCGCTCGCTCCAGTGGCGCGTCGTTGCTGACGGCCGTCAGGACGGTCGCCCTGCGTCCGCTGGCTCCGGTCCTGCTCGGCGGCTGGTTGCTGGTCTTCGTCACCGCTCTGCATGAGGTGACCATGTCGAGCCTGCTGTACGGACCGCGCAGTGAGACGCTCGCCGTGGTCGTGTTGAACAGTCAGGAGCTCGGCCAGGTCGGAGCTACGGCCGCGTTGTCGGTTCTGCTGGCGCTGTTGCTCCTGTTGCCCGCTCTGGCACTCTGGCCGGTGCTGCATCGCCTGAGGCGGGTGAGCCATGGCTGAGCCGGCACTGCAGTGCATCCGGGCGAGCGTCGCACACGGTTCGAGGATCGTGGTCCACGAGCTGGAGTTGACCGTCGCCGATGGTGAGGTGCTTGCTCTGCTCGGGCCGTCCGGCTCCGGCAAGTCGACGTTGCTGCAGGCGATCGCGGGATTCCTCCCGGCGGCGGCCGGTGAGATCAGGTTGGCCGGCCGGACGGTGGCGACACCTCACCTCCAGGTGGCACCGGAGGACCGGGCCGTGGCGATGGTCTTCCAGAACCACGCCTTGTGGCCGCATCTGTCGGTGCTCGACACCGTTGCCTACCCGGCCCGTCGGCGCGGCATCCGGCGGCGGCAGGCCCGGGCCGATGCCGCCGAGCTCCTCGAGCGGCTGTCGCTCGGAGAGCTGGCGGATCGTCGACCCGCGGAACTGTCAGGCGGTGAGCAGCAACGGGTAGGTCTGGCCAGGGCGCTGGCGCGGGAGGCGGGGTTATACCTCTTCGACGAGCCGACCGCGCACCTCGACACCCACCTGCGAGCCGCGTTCCAGTCCGAGGCGATGGCGCGCCAGCGGGCCACCGGAGCGGCCGCGGTCTACGCGACGCATGACGCCGGCGAGGCGCTGGCCATCGCGGACCAGGTCGCCCTGATCGACGCGGGTCGACTGGTCCAACTCGGACCACCCGGCCAGGTGTATGCGGAACCGGTGAGCCTGTGGGCGGCGCGCCTGACCGGCCCGGCGTCGGTGATCTCGGCACAGCTCGTTGCTCTGGGCAACGGAACGGCCAAGGTCACGGTCGGTGGCGCCGAAGCTAAGGTGGCGATCTCCCGCCAGGTTGAAGAGCACGAGGGCGACAGGCAATTGCTGGTGCGCCCGGACTGGACCACCGTGGGTGGCCCGCTTCCGGGCGTGGTGCTGGCGAGCTGGTTCCGTGGCCCGCACACCGACCATCTGCTCGACACCCCGGCAGGCGAGGTGCTGGTCCGGGAGCCGGGTCTGGAAAGTCGTCCGGCCGGCAGTCGGCTGTCCTGGGACCTGCGCCGGGTCTGGCAAGTGCAGCTCAGCCCAGGGCGATCTTCGCGCCAGGATGGCTGAGGCGATCGTTGACCATCGACAGATGGAAGACCGTGTAGCGGCGGAGCGAGGTCAGTTGCTCCGGGGTCAGCCGGTCGCAAACCCACTCCCAGTGCATGGCGACCCATTCGCCGGGCTGCAGTGGCGCCAGCAGGCTCATCCCGTCGGCGCCGCGGATGACGGTCTCCTGCTGCGGCTCGCCGAGCTCCAGACGACGGCCGTCCCACGTGAGCGGCCGCGACTCCACGACCACCTGGTCACCCGTGTCGATGATCACCTTTCCCCAGCGGATCCGGCACTTGTCCAGCACCGTGAGCGCCTGACCGGACCGGCGATCGTCGCCGAGGAGGCCGACCCATGGGTAGATGCAGAAGACGTGGAAGCTGTGGTGGGGCATGCCGCCCGCCACCACACCCTCGGCGAGATCGGCGAACTGGTGCCCGGTCTTGTACCGGAAGCGGTCTTCCATCGAGTTGCCCAGCGCACAGGCACCGACCTTGTCGAGCAGGGCATTCCCCACCCAGTACGCCTCGACCACGCGGTGATCGAGCGGATCCGCGATCCCGGTCGCGCCGGCGATCAGCTCCAGGTACGGCCAGGCCCCGGCGAACTCCATCGCCAGTGAGCGCAGACCGTTGTCCACCTTGCCGGTGACGCCGTACTCGAAGAAGGACGTGTTGTCGTCAGGCCCGCAGTACCCGTGCCGGTTCGGGCCGAGGGCATAGCGGACGAAGAGGATGGGCCCGGGCGTCTGCTGCCGGACCGCGGCACCCCGTACGCCCGTGCTCATCCGTCCGCCCGGAACGGCACCGCGTCATCGGCTTCCGGACCGAAGAACGCGAGCGCGTCGGCGGCTCGCTCGGGCGACATCCGCTCGAGGGCGAAGCCCGAATGGATCAAGATGAACTCACCCGGCACGAAGGGCCCGTCCAGCAGCGCGAGGTTGATCTCGCGCACCACGCCGGCCACCTCGACCTGTCCGAGGTCGAGGCCTGGCGTGGTGCTGACGATCCGGCCAGGAATACCGAGGCACATGAGCTGCTACATGGCCCTCAGCCGGAGGTACCGCATGACGTCCGGCACTACGGCGTAGGCCGCCCCGGCGGCAACCAGGGCAACGACTCCGAGAACGACGAAACGCATCACAACTTCCCTTCTGTAACCCCCACCGGCGCCTGGGCCGACGAAGTGTTTCCGATGACCAGGTCGGTCACCAGTTGTGCTGCGGTCTCGACGGCAGCCTCCACCGCGGGACTGAGCCCGATCCCGGTACCCATTTCGGCCGGCTCGCAGCCGACCACCACGACTGGTCCCAAGATCCCACCGAGTCGTGGAACAAGCGAGAGCACGGCGTCCGGACCGAGGTCGTGGGCGTCCATGCTGACTTCTGGCCCAGGCTCTGGATCCGGTTCCGCCTCCACCACATAGACCGTCCCTGGCGGACCGTCGCGCTGCACCGTGTCGACCAGTACGACGAGGTCGTACGGTTCGAGCAGTTGGTAGGCCAGGTGGATGCCGCGGATGCCGAAGTCCTGCACCTCGACGCCCTCCGGCCAGGTACGCCCCACCAGCTTCTCGATCACCGAGACCCCGAAGGCGTCATCGCTGCAGAACATGTTGCCCAGTCCGGCGACCAGGATCCGCGCGTTCATCCCGCACTCACCAGCGGCTCGATCTCGTCCGGGCTGAAGTAGAGGTAGCGGCCGTGTGACCGTTGCACCTCACCCTCCTCGCCGTCCAGGGCCACGGCGACATGCGTCTGGCCGTCCACATCCGACAGCACCGCCACCACCGTCCCGACCCGGTCGGCGAGGAACATGTCCTGCGCATCGGCCCGCCGTACGCCGGGACGCAGCCGGACGCGTACTCCGCTGCCGACCGGAACGTCGCCGACCATCACCGTGTCCGTCTCGGGGGACACAGTGGCGTCGTTGCCGGGGTCCCACCACGGCGCGTCGGCAGGAGCAGGCTCCGGCTCGGTCACCTTGCGCACGTAGCGGAGCGTGCCGTGCAGGCGGTCGAGAATCTCCTGCGGCATCGAGTCGACCCGGTCCAGCATCGCTGCCGCCCGCGGATCCGTCCCACGGACCTCGCGCTTCTCGTCCTCGGTGAGGGTCATCGTGCGCAGGCTGAGGATCTCGTCGATCTCGGTGGCGTCGAACAGGTCGCCCTGGCTCTCCGGCGCGATCCGCGGGTGGTCGTACAGGATGATCGGCGACGACAACAACTGCTCACCGGCCAGGACCGGGAAGATGCCGAGGTTCTCGCACCCCGCCACGTAGCCGGTCGCCCATTCAGGAGGTTCGAGCAACGACAGGAAGCGGGCGCCATCGGCCGCGACGAGCACGTGATGGGCGATCAATGCTTGCCGCAACGCCTTGGATCGTTCGGTATCGCTGCCCACACTGGTGTTCTCCACCCGCAGCCGCAACCGCACCACGCCGTACGGGCCGGGCAACGTCTCGGTGCTGAGGGCAAGGATTCCTGCCAGCGGTTGCCGGGTCCGTTGCAGGAAGCCCGCCTCGCCCACCGGCTCCAGTTCGGTGCCCCCGGGAACTTCGAAGGGCACTTCGCGCGGCAGGTCGGCAAGGTCGATCGTGACGTCGATGTGCTGCTCCACCGCCTCGTCCCAGGCGACGTAGGACGTGTCCTCGGTCTGCAACGACTCCACCTCGACCCGCTCGGCGTTCAGCACCGTACGCCGCTGAGCCTGGAGGAAGCGGATCCGCACGGTCAGCTCGGCCTCGTCGCCGTCGAGCAGGCAGTCAGTCTGCGACCAGGTCCGCTCGGACGGGTCCACGGCGCCGTAGGAGGGCGGCATCAGGACGCCGAACTGCCAGCGCACCCGGTTCTTCCCGTCGGACGCGCGGTAGGGATACAGCACGTACCCCTCGAACAGCAACGCGTCGGCGACCTGCTGGATCCCTTCGAACGAGGTCATTCCAGACTCTCCTTCAGCAGCCGCTCGATCGCGTCGTCCCAGCCGGGCAGTGCCTCCCGGGCGCGATAGCTGTAGAGCTTGTCGAAGGTCTCCCGCCGCAACCTCAGCCACGCGGCGCCGGGGAAGTGCTGGTCCATCGCCTCCCGCCAGACCGGCACGGGCAGCGCGTACGACGTCTCCTTCTGCCAGGCGACGGGTGTCACGGACAGACTGCCGGAGCTCCCGGTGAAGATCGTCCCGTTGAAGAGCAGCAGCAACGGCACCCCACCCTCACGGAGTGCGTAGAGATACTTGTGCGCGGCGACGTCGAAGTCGTAGCTGCAGGGCAGCTGCAGCTCCACCTCGGTCGAACCCGTGAATCCCGGCACCATCTGCGTGACGAACGCCAGCTGCAGCGGCTTGAGGGTCTCACCCCAGCGGGCTCTGTCACCGAAGAGGTCCGCCAGCGCCTCGCCTTCCTCGTCGTCGTAGCGCCGGCGGATCGGCTCGATCCTGATCTGACAACGCAACGCCAGCGCATGCACCGGCGTACCGGTCGTCTCGGTGACGCGCAGCTGCAGCAGCACGGTCGGCGTTGCGGCGTACCGGTCGGCGTCCGAGCCGATACAGGTGAAGTCGAGGTCAACCACGGCAGCGCTCCTTCACGCCGGCGAAGAACTCGTCGATCCGTCCCCAGACCTCCTCGCCGCCGGCGAAGCCCTCCCAGTACTGCCGGACGATGCCGACCAGCTCGTAGCACGAGTCGATCGGCACGAGATAGCACTCGAACGCGTCCTCCAGCCGGCGCAGCAACACTGCCTCGACGTCCGGGATCAGCTTGCCCAGCAGGGGATCGGCCGCGACCACCTCGTCCCAGCTCGCCAGGTCCAGCAGCGACTCGGTCGCCCCACCCGGGCTCGGGTAGAAGGCGACGTGACGCGCCTGATCGGTCTGGTGGAACAGGAAGGCCAGGTTCACCGGGATGCCGAGCGCCTCCCACTGAGCCGCGGACATGGCGAAGTCCTTGTTGAACCGGTACTCCTCCGGTACGGCGCGGTAGTGGCCGCGCGACGCTGCCTCGGCGTTGAAGAGCAGGTAGCACGGCCGGCAGGTGCACAGCAGCCGGTGGTCCGGCACATCCGCGATGTGCGGGTGCTCCGGACCGATCGGCACCGCGCACATCTCACACTGCTCACCCGGCGCGAGCTGCTCCCGTACGCCTCCCGTGTAGCCGCGCAGGACCGCGACCGGGTCCACGGGGGCCGGTGGTGGCGGCTTGTCCCGCGCCAGCGAGCGAAGCCCGGGTGAGGGCCTCACGCGAGCTGCCTTCCTGGTACCGCGACCTTCCAGCCGGTGTCATCCGGCAGCAGCGGCAAGGCCTCGAGCGGCGGTGCCCCGACGGGTGCAAGTGCTCGCCCGGCCAGGCGCACGTCGTACACGGCAGTGCACCGTGGGCAGGTGAGCTCGTCGCCGTCCAGTCGGCCGTGTTGCAGGACGGACGAGCAGGTCGGGCAATTGTTGCGATAGGCAAAGAACGTGCCGGCGAGGTTCGCCACCAGCAGTTCCAGGTCGGCGACGACCAGCTTCTGGACCTGGCCGGGCGCCGTGGCCAGGTCGAGCCGGTGCCAGCCCTCGGTGTCCTGGCTGGCGCGGAAGGGTTCGATCGTCAGCAGGGTCTGCTTCTTGGCCGCGACCATGCCTTCCACGTCGACGGCGACCGCCTCGGGGGCCGCGTCGAGCACGGCGTTCTCCACCGTCAGGCGGACCGTGGCGGTCGACCCCGGGCAGCCTTCGCAGCTGCCCTGCAGGCGGAGATGGACGATGCCCTCGTCATCGATGCCCAGGTAGTCGATCCCGCCCGCGTGCGAGCCGAGGTAAGGCCGCACGCTGTCGAGCGCGCCCTGGATCCGGGTCGCCACGTCATCGGGGTGCAGGTCGTGCAGCAACAGCATCCCGGCGACGAGGTCGTCCTCCAGCAGGTTCCGGACCTGCGTCTCGTCCAGCCGCGCCAGCAGCTGCTCGAGGCCCGCGCCGTGCAGGGAGAGCACAGCGCGCATCAGCTCCTCGACCTTGTCGGTCACCTCCGGCTCGGCACGCCGCTGGACTTCATCCAGCAGCACGTCGATCCGTTCGCTCAACGCCTGCGCGTCGCGGCGGTTCATGCTAGTAGGGCTTGACCGCGATAGTTGGCGAGTGCAGGTGGGTCTTCTCTGTCCCGTTGCCGACGAACATGTGGACGCCACAGGGCAGGCAGGGGTCGAAACTGCGGACCGCCCGCATGATGTCGATGCCCTTGAACCGCTCGGGTGGGTTCTCCTCGAAGATCGGCGTGTTCTGTACGGCGTCCTCGTACGGCCCGGGGGTCCCGTAGGAGTCGCGCACGCTGCCGTTCCACGGGGTCGGCGGGTACGGGTGGTAGTTCGCGATCTTGCCGTCGCGGATCACCATGTGGTGCGAGAGCACGCCCCGCACGGCCTCGGTGAAACCGCAGGAGATCGCGTTGTCCGGCACCTTGAACGGGGTCCAGGTCTCGGTCCGTCCGGCCCTGACCTCGGCCATCGCCTTCTCACAGAAGTGCAGCGCCAGCGCGGCGGCGTAGGCCTGGAAGTAGGTCCGGGCCCGGTTCCGCTCGAGCGCGTTGCTCCACTGCGGGATCTTCCACTCGTACTCCGTGGCCGGCTTGAGCGCGGTCCGGGGGAGCTGGATCTTCACGCTGTGCCCGGTGGCCTGGACATAGTCGGTGTTGACCAGGCCGGACAACGCCGTCGACCACAGGCGGGCGATCGGGCCGCCGCCGGTGTCGAGTGCCAGGTGGTCCTTGCCGTCGAACCAGCGCGGCGACATGGTCCAGCTGTAGGCGTTGGCGAAGTCGCGCTTCTGCGGCTTGGGAATGGTGTGCTGGTTCCACGGGTGCCGTACGTCGATCGGGTTGCCCAGCGGGTCCCTGTCGACGAACTTCTCGTGGCTGCCGTCGTCCCAGTCGTCGTAGTACGAGCTGCCGAGCAGGATCCGCAGGCCCAGGTTGATGTCGACCAGGCTGTTGGTGACCAGCTTGCCGTCCACCACCACACCGGGGGTGACGAACATCCGCCGCCCCCAGGCCTCCATGTTCTCGTACTTGAAGTCGCAGATCGCCGGGTCGTTGAGGCTGCCCCAGCAGCCGAGCAGAATGCGCCGCTCGCCGACGTGCTCGTAGCCCGGCAGCGCCTCGTAGAAGAAGTCGAACAGATCGTCGTGCAACGGCACGACCTTCTTCATGAACTCGATGTAGCGCATCAGCCGGGTCAGGTAGTCGGTGAACAGCTGGATCGTCGCGACCGTGCCGACACCACCGGGGTAGAGCGTCGACGGGTGGACGTGGCGTCCCTCCATCAGGCAGAACATCTCCCGGGTATAGCGGCTGACGTGCAGCGCCTCGCGGTAGAAGTCGCCCTCGAGCGGATTCAGCGACCGCATGATGTCGCCGATGGTCCGGTAGCCGTGGTCGCCGGCGTGCGGCGCCTCGGTCCGGTCCGCCAGTTCGAGCACGCCCGGGTTGGTCTCCTTGACCATCCGCTCGCAGTAGTCCACCCCGACCAGGTTCTCCTGGAAGATGTTGTGGTCGAACATGTACTCCGCGGCCTCGCCCAGGTTGATGATCCACTCACCCAGGTGCGGTGGCGCGACGCCGTAGGCCATGTTCTGCGCGTAGACCGAACAGGTGGCGTGGTTGTCACCGCAGATGCCGCAGATCCGGCTGGTGATGAAGTGGGCGTCCCGAGGGTCCTTGCCCTTCATGAAGATGCTGTAGCCGCGGAAGATGGAGGAGGTGCTGTGACACTCCTCGACGGTCTTGGACTTGAAGTTGACGTTGGCGTAGATGCCGAGGCTGCCGACGATCCGGGTGATCGGGTCCCAGGCCATCTCCACGACGTCGGAGCTCCTCGTCTCCTCGGTAGCCGGGCTGACCTTCGGTTCTGTGGTGGTCATGGCTGCAGCACCTTCTCGTAGCCGGTGGTCAAGGTCGATCCCTTGTGCCGCCATTTGGGTTCCTTGTTGGCGGTGTTCATGGTGATCTTCCGCAGCCTGCGGATCACCGTGCCGTAGGCGGTGCTCGCGGCGACGGACACCTTGCTGCCGGGTGGTTCGTCCATGAACGGCATGAACTTGTCCGGGAAGCCGGGCATCGTGCAGGCGATGCAGATGCCACCCACGTTCGGGCACCCGCCGACGCCGTTGATCCAGCCCCGCTTGGGCACGTTGCAGTTGACCACCGGTCCCCAGCAGCCCAACTTCACCAGGCATTTCGGCGAGCCGTACTCCTTGGCGAAGTCGCCCTGCTCGTAGTACCCGGCGCGGTCGCACCCCTCGTGCACCGTCCGCCCGAACAGCCATTGCGGTCGCAGTTCGGCGTCGAGCGGGATCATCGGGGCCTGGCCGGCGACCTGGTAGAGCAGGTAGACGAGCGTCTCGGACAGGTTGTCCGGGTGGATCGGACAGCCAGGCACGCAGACGATCGGCAGTCCGGCCTTCGACTTCCAGCTCCAGCCCAGATAGTCCGGTACACCCATCGCGCCAGTGGGGTTGCCGGCCATCGCGTGGATCCCGCCGTACGCCGCACAGGTGCCGACGGCAACCACAGCGGTCGCCTTCGGGGCCAGTCGATCGAGCCACTCCGAGGTCTTCATCGGCTGCCCGGTCGAGGGGTTGTTGCCGAAGGCGGCCCAGTACCCCTCCGACTTGATCGCCTCGTTCGGGATCGACCCCTCCACGACCAGGACGAAGGGTTCGAGCTCACCGCGGTCGGCCTTGTGCCACCACTCGATGAAGTTGTCGGCACCGGTCTCCGGGCCGCACTCGAAGTCGATCAGCGGCCAGTGCACCGCGATCTTCGGAAGCCCCGGCAACGCCCCGAGCACGATCTCCTCGATGCTGGGCTGGGTCGCCGCGGTGAGGGCGACGGAGTCCCCGTCGCAGCTCAGGCCGCCGTTCATCCAGAGGATATGTACGACACCTTCGTCGGCCGCTTCCTGTGCTTGCTCAGGTTCCAGGGTCATCGACATCGTCCGAGCCTCCTCAAGGAGTTCTTCTCGGACAGTACGTCCGGAATCCGCACCGGGACAGACACTTGTGTCGGGTATTAATGGGGCTCTCGGGAAATCCCGGAATCGGCGATCTCCGGACTTGCCGCCGCACTTGGGGAACCATCGCTCAGACAATCTCGGCCGCCGGGTCAGGTCATCGACGTGCTGCCTGCGCGAGGTTACGGTTGAGCACCTAAGCGTTCTCCGAAAGCCCGTGCCGAGATGTCCGACGATCCCCTGCCGGTCGGCGACGACAACGGTCCGTTCGTCTCGCCGGTGGTCGTCGTCTCCCACATGTTCCCGGCCCGGCCGGGCGCACTTCCGGACGCCGAGCTCTTCGTCCACGAGGCGCTGGCTCCGGTCGAGCTGGAACCGGCGGAGAAAGGCGCCCTGTACGACGCGATCACCTCGGCGATCCTGGCCGCCGCGGGCCCGGCTGAAGGCAGCTTCGACGTGACCGTGCGGATCTTCCCCGACGGGGTGGAGGTGGAGGTGCTGCACGGAGCGGGGACCAGGCGGCTCGGCTTGGGACCCCGGGTGGGCGAGGAACCGTTCGCGGACTGGCTGACCAGCGTGCTCCGCCGGCAGGGACTGTCCCAGGAGGCGGCCGCCCAGCGCATCGGCGTTTCGGTCCGGACCGTGAGCCGCTGGCTGAGCGGCACCACCGAGCCCCGACTGCGGGACCTCCGCCGGGTTCACGCAATCTTCGGCCCCTCGCCGGCTGAGTGAGGCTGAAGTTGGTGAGCCCGGTGGCATGCCAGGATCGAGGCATGCGGAGCAGGGTGCGGTGGGGGACGGCGGTCGGGGTTTGTGTTGTTGCCGGCATCGTCCTGCCGATGCTCTGGCAGCACTCGCTGGTTGATCTGAAGGTCTACCGGCTGGGTGGATCGACGCTGCTGGACGACGCATCGGCGCTGTATGACGCTCGCTTGGCGGGGTTGCCGTTCACCTATCCGCCGTTCGCCGCGATCGTGATGGTTCCGTTCGCGCTGGTTCCGTGGCCGGTCGCCGTCACCGTCTGGACTGTTGGCACGTTCCTGTCGCTGGTTGCCGTCTGGCGGATGTCCGTCCGGCTTTCGTCAGCCTTGCTGCTGGCGGTGATTGCGGGATCGCTGTTGCTGGAGCCCGTCCGCGAAACCCTCGGCTTCGGTCAGATCAACCTGATGCTCTGTGCCTTGATCCTGTACGACGTACTCGATGCGCGGCATGCTCGTCGCGGACTGTGGATCGGGATCGCCGCGGGAATCAAGCTGACCCCGCTCGTCTTCCTCGGCCTGCTGGTGGTCACGCGTCAGTGGCGGGCTCTGGCCCACGCCTCGGCGGGGTTCGCCGTCACGGTGTTGGCCGGATTCCTGGTCAGCCCGCACGCCGCCACGCAGTACTGGACGTCCCTGGTCTCCGACACCACCCGTATCGGCGGCCTCGCCTTCGCCGGCAACCAGTCGTGGAACGCCTTCCTGATCAGGCTGACCGGCAACCTCGAGGGCGGCGGCGCGATCTGGCTGGCCCTGGTCGCGGTCACCGTCGCGGGCGGGCTCTGGCTGTCGCGATTCCTGTGGGTTCGCGGCGATCACCTCGCCGGGATTTCCGTCTGCGCCCTCGTCGGGCTGCTGTGCTCGCCGGTCTCCTGGAGCCACCACTGGGTCTGGGTGATCCCGCTCGGAGTGTCGTTGCTGAGGTCATGCCACGGCCGCCGGCGGATCGTCGTCGGGATCGCCTGGTTCGGCCTCTTCACCATCGCGCCGATCTGGTGGCCGCCGAATCACGACAACCGCGAGCTCGACTGGTCGTTCGGCGACCAGTTCCTCGGCAACGCCTACCTCATCGCCGCGCTGTTCGCCGTGGTCGTGCTCGCGGTGTCACGCCAACGGGTGAGCGCACCGCATTCGGTGGCCACAAGTTGCCACGTGGCATAGACCGGTTTTGGCCTGTCCTGGTGCCAGGCTGGATGGAGTGACGGGGAGATTGGGGAACCCGGCCAGGCTCTGGTGGCTGGCCGGCGCGGTTTGCGTCGCGATAGCGATGCTGCTGCCGTTGGTATGGAACCACACCGGTGCCGATCTGAAGGTGTACCGGCTGGGCGGTTCGGCGATCCTGGCCGACCCGTCGACGCTGTACGGCGCCCGGCTGCGCGACATCTCGATGCCGTTCACCTATCCGCTGTTCGGTGGTCTGCTGATGGTGCCCGTCTCCTTGCTGCCCTGGCCTGTTGCCTACGCCGCCTCGATCGCGGCATCACTGGTCGCCCTGGTGGCGATCTGGCGGCTGAGCCTGCGGAAGGTCCTCGGCCGCACGCACCCCGCGGTACTGGTCGCTCTGGTGGCCGGGTCGTTGCTGCTGGAACCGGTTCGCGAGACCCTCTCGTACGGTCAGATCAACCTGATCCTCTGCGCGATCGTCCTGTACGACGTACTCGACCAGAAGCATTTTTCCCGGGGGGTCTGGATCGGGATCGCCGCCGGGGTCAAGCTGACCCCGCTCGTCTTCTTCGGCCTGCTGCTGGTCACCAGGCAGTGGCGAGCGTTGCTGCAGGCAACGGCCGCGTTCGCCGCCACGGTGGCACTCGGTTTCCTCGTCGCTCCTCGAACCGCGCTGGACTACTGGACCCACCTGATCGGGGACACCGGGCGGATCGGAGGCCTGGCCTACTCCGGTAACCAGTCCTGGAACGGATTCCTGATCAGGCTGACCGGCGACCTCGCAGGAGGCGGCCGCGCCTGGCAGGCAATGGTAGGTCTCACGGTGATCGGTGGCCTCTGGGTGACCTGGCTGCTCTGGCGCCGCGGCGAACAACTCGCCTCGGTCTCCGCCTGCGCCCTGATCGGCCTGCTCTGCTCGCCGGTCTCGTGGAGCCACCACTGGGTCTGGATTCTGCCGCAGGGCATCTCGCTCTTGTGCGTACTGCGGGGCAGGTGGCGGGTCATCGTCGGAGCGCTGTGGTTCGGGCTGTTCCTGGTCGCCCCGATCTGGTGGCCACCCCGCCGGAACAACCTCGAGCTGAAGTGGACCCCGCTGGAACAAGTCGCGGGCAACGCCTACCTCTGGCTGGCCCTGGCAGGCATTGCCCTGCTGGTGGTGGCGTCAAAGAGCGGCGAGCCAGTCGAGCCAGCTGGAGAGGTTGTCGCCTCGGGTGGCGGAGATCTGCAGCACCTGGGCGTCGGGCTTGAGCTGGCTGATCAGGCCGAGACATAGGTCCACGTCGAAGTCGACGTACGGGAGCAGGTCGATCTTGTTCAGCAGGACGAGGTCGGCGGTACGGAACATGTACGGGTACTTGGCCGGCTTGTCGGCGCCCTCGGTCACCGAGATGATCACCACGCGCGCGGTCTCGCCGAGGTCGAACAGCGCGGGACAGACCAGGTTGCCGACGTTCTCCACGAAGACCAGCGAACCGTCCGGCGGAGCCAACTCGGTCAGGCCGGAGCCCAGCATGTCCGCATCCAGGTGACAGCCAGCGCCGGTGTTGATCTGGACGACCTTGCTGCCGGTCGCCATGATCCGCTGCGCATCCAGCCAGGTCTCCTGATCGCCTTCGATAACAAGGGTTTCGCGCTTGCCTGCCAACGCGTGCACGGTGTTCTCCAGCAGAGTCGTCTTGCCGGAGCCGGGCGAGCTCATCAGGTTGACCGCGGTGATGCCCTGCTCCTGCAGCCGATGCCGGTTGGCCGCCGCGAGACTGTCGTTCTTGCTCAGGATCTCCTGCTCCAGCAGGATCGTCCTGGTCTGCTCCACCGTCGGCGCATGCCCGTGCCCATGCCCATGCCCATGCCCATGCCCATGGCCGTGCTCTTCACCGTGGTCGTGGTCATGGGGGTGCTCGTGCTGCTGACTCTCGACCAGGTTGACCCTGGTCCCGCTGCCCTCGCCGGAACAACCACAGGTGCTACACACGTCAGCGCACCTCCACGGAGATGATTCTCAGCTGCTGGCCGCTGAGCACTTCGAGATCCGCGCTACCGCACGGGCACAGCATGATCGGGTCGTCGAGTCCGAACTCGTCACCGCATTCCCGACAGTACGCCCGCCCGGGCGGCTCGTCGATGTCCAACCGCGCATCCTGCAACCCGGTGCCCGCGGCCACGATCTCGAAGCAGAACCGCACCGAGTCCGGAACCACCCCCGACAACTTCCCGATCTCCAGACGCACCCCTGCCACCGGCCCATCCCCGACCTTGTCGACGATCGCCTCCACCACGCTCTCGGTAATAGCGAGCTCGTGCACCCTTGTGACGGTAGATCCACCCGCCACCTGTCACAACCCACCGGCCGCGTGGCCGCCTGGCCGCTCCGAGCTGCGACGCAGGAGCTGCGTGGTCGCAGTACTAGAAGTCGAAGCCGCCGAAGTCGCCGCCGCCGCCGTCTCCGCCGCCGAAGTCCCAGCCGCCGGAGTCGCCGCCGCCGCCGTCGCCGCCCGAGTCCTGGCTGAAGTCGAAGCCGTCGCCGCCCCCGTCGCCACCACCGCCGTCGCCCCCGTCGAAGCCGCCTCCGTCGAAGCCCCCCGCGTAGTCGCCGTAGCCGCCGCCTGCGAACATGCCGCCGAGCATCGTGCCGAGGAACATACCCGTCATCACGCCGCCGAGACCGCCGAACAAGCCTTGTGCGTAAGGCGAGTAGGCCGGGCCGGCTTCCCAGTACGGGACGCGCTGCGGGCCGACCATGACCTTGCGGACGTCCGGCTCGGCACCCGCGCGGACGCGCTCGGCGTCCGCCGCGCAGGCCGGCACCTCGCGGGGCGCTCCGCCGGGCGGGGCCCACATCACGTCCTCGACGGACGGGCCGTGCTGCGGGTTGAAGAAGCAGGAGGGGCGCCGCTGCGGTAGCGGTTCGCCGTTCACCCGGGCGCGGACGTTGGCCATCGCGTACCGGCCGTCCTCGAGGATCTCGATCACGTGCTTGATCTGCTCGGCCTCGGTGACGTTGGTGAGCGCCTCCTTGGCTGCCTCGTACGAGTCCAGGGCGCGCTGGTAGTCCTGCCGGGCGCCGTCGCCGAGGTCCTTGCCGACCATGTCGAGGTCGAGGTCCTGCAACTCCTCGCCGAACTTGGTGATGTCCTCGTCGGCGGTGCGCTTCACCGACTCGAGCTCAGCCGAGGTGATCTCGTCACGCTTCTTCGTCTCCAGCTGCGTTCGCCGGTACGAACGGTAAGCCAGTACGCCGATCACGACGACCGCGATCAGCAAGATGGTGGTGAACATGGCGAGCCTTCCTCCACGAGTGTTGCGTCGAGCCTACCGGCGTAACCCAATCGTGCGGAAAACCGAGGGTCACCCTCCCCGTCGCCACGCAGGGTGAACGGAATACCACGAAATTCGGTCACTGTGTGTAGATAATCGATCACTGCCGCCCTCAGTCGCACGCTGCCCACGCACAGGGATGACCCATGAGACAGACCCGACTTGCGGTGACCGCGGTGACAGGCCTGGCGCTGTTCGTCCCGCTCGGCCCACCGACCTCCGCCGCAGCACCCGCCGCATCCGGCACCCAAACGGTCGACCCGTCCTACCAGGAACTGCCACTGCAGCAAGGTCCGGGAACGACGTCCGCGACCGCGGCGGCTCCGGAGACGAAGCCGTTCGGGCTCGTCGGTGTCACCTGGCCGCATCGCGCGAGTTCCCGGCAGGTGGTCGCCAAGGTCCGGGTCCAACGCGGCGGCGTGTGGTCCGCGTGGGAGACGCTGCCCGTCGAGGATGAGCACGGACCGGACCCGGCGCAACCCGAGGGCCAGGAACGATCCGGCACCGAACCGTTCTGGGTCGGCAACGCCAACGGGGTCGAGGCATCCCTGGCGACGCTCGACGGTACGACGATCCGCGACGCCAAGGTGGCTCTGATCCAGCCCGGCACGAGCCCTGCCGACGCGAACCCGCCGACGGGAGTCGCCGCCGCTCAGGTGGACAGCCGCGCGCCGTACCCGATTCCCGCGGTCATCGGCAGGCGCGGTTGGGGTGCGGACGAGCGGCTGCGGAGCCACAACGGCACGGCCTGCGCGAAGCCGAAGTACACCCAGTCCGTGCAGGCGGCCTTCGTTCACCACACGGCCGACCGCAACGACTACACGCGTGCGCAGGTCCCGGCGATGATCCGCGGCATGTACGCGTACCACGTGAAGAGCCGCGGCTGGTGCGACCTCGGGTACAACTTCCTCGTCGACAAGTTCGGCCGGGCCTTCGAGGGTCGCTACGGCGGTATGCAACTGCCGGTGCTCGGCGCGCACACCGGCGCGTTCAACAGCAACTCGTTCGGCGTCTCGCTGATCGGCAACTTCGAGAAGGCGACCCCGACGTCCTCGATGCTGGAGACCACGGCCAGGATCATCGCCTGGAAGCTCGACGCCAACTACCGCTCGCCACTGGCCACGGTCGTCCTGGCGGGCACCAACTTGCACACCGTCTCCGGCCACCGCGACACCAAGGCGACGGCGTGCCCGGGCAACAACCTCTACTCCAAACTCGGTTGGCTGAAGCAGCGGATCAACGTGCTGATGGGTAGGAGTGTCTCCACCGAGATCTATCAGTACGCCCAGAAACTCGGCGGCTATCGCACCATCGGCCAGCCCTTCTGGGGCGAACATCCGACCAGGAAAGGCCGAGCCACGTACTTCGGCGCCCGCGACATCTACTGGTCTCCGGCCAGCGGCGCCCGCAGCGTGCAGGGTGGTTTCCGTACCTACTTCCGCCGGTTCGGCCCGGACGGCCTCCTCGGCATGCCTGTCGCCGAACAGGGCAACGGACGTGTGCCGGGAAGTCGGCTGCAGCGGTTCCAGGCCGGAGCGATCTACTGGTCGCGGGGCGTCGGCATGCATGCCGTGAGCGGCCAGATCTCCCGCAAGTACGGGGGTCTCGGCGCGGAGCGGTCCCGTCTCGGCCTGCCCATCTCGGAGCCGTTCAAGGTGAGCGGCGGTGTACAGCAGAAGTTCCAGCACGGCCGCCTCACGTTGAGCCACCGCACCCAGAAGGTCTACGTCACATGAGACGAGCGATCCTGGTCGTCCTGGTGCTGGCGACCCTTCCCAGCGGACTCGCGGCGGCCCGCGACGCGGAACCACCGCAAGCGCAGGCGACGACCACGATCAGCGGCCGCGGCTTCGGCCATGGACGCGGAATGTCCCAGTACGGCGCCCAGGGCGCGGCCATCGCGGGCAAGAACCTCCAGCAGATCCTCGACTTCTACTACCCCGGCACCGCGGTCGGCAAGGCGACCGGGAACCTCCGCATCCGGCTGACGGCCGACTTCACCGACGGGGTCCGGGTGGTTGCCGCGAACAACCTCCGGCTGCGCGACCTCAAGGCCGGCAAGGTCTACACGTTGCCCAAGGCATCAACCCGCAACCAGTGGTCCATCGACCCGTATGGCGAGCACGGCACCCGGGTCAGCTCGTTCGACGCGAAGAAGCGGACCTGGACCGTTTGGCGCACCCTCAAGGGGATGGCACAGTTCGAAGGACCGGGCGTGATCGCGCTCATCCTGCCCACCGGCCGGCAGGCAACCTACCGCGGCATCATCCGGGCGACCGATACTGCCGGGTCCCACCTGGACACGGTCAACGTGCTGTCGCTGGAGACCTACCTGCGAGGCGTGGTCCCGCGGGAAGCCGTGGTGACGTGGCGTCCAACCGCACTACAGGCGCAGGCTGTTGCCGCGCGCACCTATGCGGTGTACCACCGGAAGCGGGCAGGGAATCGCGCCTACGACTTGTGCGACACGATCGCCTGCCAGGTCTACGGCGGCTACGCCGACGAGGAGCCCTCGACCAATGCGGCGGTCACGGCGACCGGGGGACAGATCCGCCTTTACCGGAACACCCCGATCATCGCGGAGTTCTCCTCCTCCAACGGTGGAGCCACCGAGGCCGGCGACGCGCCGTACCAGCTCGTCAAGACCGACAGTTGGGACGCGTATCCGGGCAACCGGAATCCCAACGCCAGTTGGACGGTGACCAGACCGACGGCCCAACTCCAGGCGGCGTTCGGGGTCGGCGCGATCCGCAGCCTGCGGGTGATCGCCCGTACCGGTGTCGGCCCGGGCGGTGGGCGGGTGCTCAAGGTCGAGGCAGTCGGCGCGTCCGGCAAGAAGGTGCTCACCGGCGACCAACTGCGGGGGAAACTCAGCCTTCGATCGGCGTGGTTCAGCTTCGTCCCACCGCAGCCGATTGCGCTTGATATGCCAACCACTCCGTAAAATCCGCTGATCGTGAAGCATTGACGCCGAATCCCTGCGACGGTTAGAACGTGACATCGATGTCAACCGCTGCCGCCCAGGAGGAGCACCTCGATGCGCCCAAAATTTGGTATATCAACTGCAAGGATCACCGGCGGATTGCTGGCGGTCTCGATGCTCGGCGCGCTGCACGCCCCCGCAGCCGATGCCGTGGCTAGCCCGGCCGCCCGCGCCGCGGCGTCGTACCAGGCGCTGAACAAGTACTTCGACGCCGGCCAGGGCCTGCTGCTGGAGGAGTACCCGAACACCCAGCAGAACCCCTACTCCTACGTCTGGCCGTACTCGCAGGCCGCGGTCGCCGCGGAGAACCTGGCGGGTATCCCGGGGTCCGGGCTGAAGGCGTCCGCCGAGGCCCAGCGCAGGCTCGACGCCTACCAGCCCTACTGGAACGCCACCACCACGCCGAAGGGCTACGACTCCTATCTCCGGCCGCCGCTCGGTCAGGGTGGCGACAAGTTCTACGACGACAACGAGTGGATCGGCCTGAACCTCGTCCAGCACTACCAGCGGACTGGTGACCGCTCGTCGCTGGCGCGGGCCAAGGAGATCTTCGCGCTCGTCGTGCACGGCTGGGACACCGATCCGGCGCACCCGTGCGCGGGCGGCGTCTACTGGACCCAGGCGCCCTGGAGCCAGGACCGCAACACCGTGTCGAACGGCCCCGGCGCTGAACTCGGCGCACACCTCTACCTGCTGACCCGGGACAAGTCGTACCTGACCTGGGCGAAGCGGATGTACGCCTGGGCGCAGGAATGCATGCTCGCCCCGAACGGCCTGTACTCCGACCACATCGACCTGGCCGGGAACGTCGAGAAGACCCAGTGGAGCTACAACCAGGGCGTGATGCTGGGCGCCGGCACTTTGTTGTTCAAGGCAACTGGTGAGAAGAAGTACCTGGCGGACGCGAAGTCGGTCGCGAAGGCGTCGCTCGCCTTCTACGGCAGCGAGGACCGGCTCTGGAAGCAGCCGACCCGGTTCAACTCGATCTACTTCAAGAACCTGCTGATCCTCGACTCGGTCGCGCCGGACCGCAGCTACAAGGCGACCATGCAGGCCTACTCGGACCGGGCATGGAAGGAGGCCCGCGATCCTGCCACGGGCCTCTTCCACTTCGCTGACGGGCCGGTCCAGCTGCTCGAGCAGTCCGGCATGGTCCAGATCGACGCGCTACTGGCCTGGCCTCGCAGCCGGTACGACGAGCTGGCCTGATGGTCCGGCTCAGGTTGCGGCAGTAGCGGTCTTGATGTTGACCGGGGTGGCGGGCTTGCCGTCGGTAGGCCCGCCCTCCGGGATGACGCCTGCGTTGGCCACCTTGTCGATCGCCTTCAGGCTCGTCGCGTCGACCGTGCCGAAGGCCGTGTACGCCGGGGTCAGCGCGGACGCGTCGCCGTACACGATGAAGAACTGGCTGCCGTTCGTGTTGGGACCGGCGTTCGCCATCGCCAGGGTGCCCCGGCCGTACTTCAGCTGCGGGTAGACCTCGTCGTTGAAGCTGTAGCCGGGACCGCCGCTGCCCGAGCCGGAGGGGTCACCGCACTGGAGCACCTGCAGGCCGGCGCCCACGGTCAGGCGGTGGCACGTGGTGTTGTCGAAGTACTTCTGGCCGACCAGGCTGAGGAAGCTCTTCACCGCGCAGGGGGCCAGGCTGCTATCCAGCGTCAGGTGCAGGTCACCGATCGAGGTGCCGAGCGTGACCGCCGAGGTGCCGCTGGCCTTGACCTTGCCGTTGGCCGGCGGGTTCACCGTCTTGCTGGCCGGCGTGGTCGACTTCTTGTAGGTGCAGTCCACCTGGGCGGGGAGCGCGGTCGGCCGCTTCGGCGGGGCCGCGAGAGCGGTCGGGATCGACTTCGGCTTGTTGTCCGGCCCGGCTGACGACGGCAGTGCCGTCGGCGCCGACGGCGAGGGAGAGCCGCTCGCGGCCGGCGTGTCGTTGCCGGTGTTGCGCAGCACCACGAAGCCACCTCCGATCACCACGACCACCGCGACGATGGCCGAGATCGTGATCGTCAGCATCCGTCGCTGGCGGCGGCGCTCGGCCTCACGTTCGGCCTGGCGCTGCGCCTTGCGCTGCGCGAGCTGATGCTGATGGGTCTTCTTGGACATGCAGGTCTCTCCTCAACCTCGCGGCAACACAGTGTGCCGTGAGCGATAGTAGAGCCGAACCTGCTAGCGGTACCTGAGAACAGCCTGTAAATCCTCTCAGTCCTTGATCTCGCAGATCGCGGCGCCCGCGGCGACGGTCGCGCCGACCTCGGCGGACAGGCCGGTCACGGTGCCGGCCTTGTGCGCGTTCAGCGGCTGCTCCATCTTCATCGCCTCGAGCACGACGATCAGGTCGCCCTCGGCAACGACAGCGCCCTCCTCGACCGCGATCTTGACGATCGTGCCCTGCATCGGCGACGTCAGCGAGTCACCCGACGCGGCCGCGCCCTTACCGCTGCCACCGGCCCGCTTGGCGGGCTTCTTCTTGGCGTTGCCGCCGGCTGCGACCGCGGAGGCCCCGAGCCCGGCGGGCAGCACGACCTCCAGGCGCTTGCCGCCGACCTCGACGGTGACCCGCTCCCGTTCGGGGGTCTCCGCGCTCTCCGCGACACCGTCGTACGGGGGGATCTTGTTGTCGAACTCGGTCTCGATCCAGCGGGTGTGGACGGCGAAGCCGTTCTCACCGGTGAAGGCCGGGTCGCTGACCACGGCCGCGTGGAACGGCACCGCGCTCGGCATGCCCTCGACCACGAATTCCTTCAGCGCGCGGCGGGACCGCTCGAGCGCCTGGGTGCGGTCGCGGCCGGAGACGATCAGCTTGGCGACGAGCGAGTCGAACGAGCCGGGCACGGTCTCGCCCTGGTCGTAGCCGCCGTCGAGCCGGATGCCCGGGCCGGACGGCGCGTGCCACTTGGTCAGCGTTCCGGGCGCGGGGAGGAAGCCGCGGCCCGGGTCCTCGGCGTTGATCCGGAACTCGATCGAGTGACCGGACACCGCCGGGTCGTCGTACCCGAGCTCCTCGCCGTCGGCGATCCGGAACATCTCCCGGACCAGGTCGATCCCGGTGACCTCTTCGCTGACCGGGTGCTCGACCTGCAGGCGGGTGTTCACCTCGAGGAAGGAGATCAGGCCGTCCTGGCCGATCAGGAACTCGCAGGTCCCGGCGCCGACGTAGCCGGCCTCACGCAGGATCGCCTTGGACGACTTGTAGAGCGTCTCGAGCTGCTCAGCCGAGAGGAACGGCGCGGGCGCCTCCTCGACCAGCTTCTGGTAGCGGCGCTGCAGGGAGCAGTCGCGGGTCGAGATCACCACGACGTTGCCGTGGGCATCCGCCAGGCACTGGGTCTCGACGTGTCGCGGCTTGTCCAGGTACCGCTCGACGAAGCACTCGCCGCGACCGAAGGCGCTGATCGCCTCACGGGTCGCGGACTCGAACAGCTCCGGCACCTCTTCCATGGTCCGGGCCACCTTCATGCCGCGACCACCGCCGCCGTACGCCGCCTTGATCGCGATCGGCAGACCGTACTCCGCGGCGAAGGCGAGCACCTCGTCAGCGTCCGCGACCGGGTTGGGCGTGCCGGGCACCTGCGGGGCGCCGACCTTCTCGGCGATGTGCCGGGCCTTGACCTTGTCGCCGAGGGAGTCGATCGCGCTCGGCGGCGGGCCGATCCAGATCAGCCCGGCGTCGATCACCGCCTGGGCGAACTCGGCGTTCTCGGCCAGGAAGCCGTAGCCCGGGTGCACCGCGTCCGCGCCGGAGCGGGCCGCGACGTCGAGGATCTTGGCGATGTTGAGGTAGGAGTCCGCCGGGGTGGCACCGTCCAGCGAGTACGCCTCGTCGGCGAGCCGGACGAACAGCGCGTCACGGTCGGGGTCGGCGTACACGGCGACACTGCCCAGGCCGGCGTCGGCGGCGGCGCGGACGACCCGGACGGCGATCTCGCCCCGGTTCGCGACCAGCACCTTGGTGATGCGCTTGCTGTCAGACACAGCTGAACTCCCTTCGGCAACGCCTGAGTCTAGGGTCAAGCCGCCCGCTGGAGCACAGGGCCTTGCTCACATCGCCGTAGGATCGCGGGTGACAACGCAGTCAGCCGAACGATCGCGAGGAGTGCCGCATGCTCGAGCCGTTGGCCGGAACCGTTCCCGCCGTCTGGGAGAAGCTGGACGACCGCTTCGCCGGGATCCGCGGTGATGCCCACCTCGAGCGGTTGTGGACCGGCGGGCGCTGGCTGGAGGGACCGGTGTATTCCCCGGGCGGTCGGTACGTGCTGTTCAGCGACATCCCGAACGACCGGATGCTGCGCTGGGACGAGACGTCGTACCAGGTCTCGACCTTCCGGCACCCGGCCGGCAACACGAACGGGCACACGCTCGACCAAGAGGGCCGGCTGGTCAGCTGCGAGCACGGCAACCGCCGGGTCACCCGGACCGGACACGACGGCCGGGTCCGGGTGCTGGCCGACAACTGGGAGGGCAAGCGGCTGAACAGCCCGAACGACGTGGTCGTCCGGCCCGACGGATCGGTGTGGTTCACCGACCCGGCGTACGGGATCGACAGCGACTACGAGGGGTACAAGGGCGACATCGAGACCGGTGGTTGCCATGTCTACCGGATCTCCCCGGGCGGCGAGCTGAGCATCGTCGCGGACGACTTCAACCGGCCGAACGGGCTGGCCTTCTCCAACGACGGCCGTCTGCTCTACATCACCGACACCGAGGAGGCCACGATCCGCGTCTTCACCGTCGAGGGCGACCGGCTCTCGGGCGGTGAGTTGTTCGCCGAGTGCGGCAACGGCGCCTTCGACGGCATCCGCCTCGACAACCAGGGCAGGGTCTGGGGAGCCGCTGCGGACGGTGCCCACGTCTACCACCCCGACGGCACCCTCCTCGGCAAGCTTCACGTCCCCGAGACGGTCTCCAACCTCTGCTTCGGCGGCCAGAAACGTAACCGTCTGTTCCTGACCGCCACCACCTCCTTGTACTCGCTCTACACCACCGTCAACGGTGGTCCCGAGGCTTACGACCTCACAGCTTCTTGACCTGGTCGATGATGGTGAAGACGGCCAGGAAACCGAAGGCCAGGAACGAGAACAGCATCACCGCGGCGCGCAGGGGAGTGATCCGGATGGCGCGGGGCAGCGCCGTGCGGTTCATCCACCAGAGCAGGATGGAGTAGAAGAACATCATCGTGCCCGCGGTGCAGGCCGAGATCACCAGCAGCACCAGCGGCTGGGTCAGGCCGGCCAGCAGCACGATGATGCCGAAGGCAACCAATCCCCAGACCAGCCAGAAGTACAGCTTGGACTCGCTGACGGTCGACGTGCGCAGGTAGCGGGCCTTGATCATGTCCGAGGCCAGCCGCGAGGTGTAGTCCACGATGCCCGCCGCCGCCGCGAACAACGCGAACGCGCCGATCGCCCAGAAGAGGTAGCCGAACCAGCCGCCCACCAGGGACTGCAGGGTGACGCCCTCGATCTTGAGGAAGCTGATGTTGTTCTTCACCGCGGGATTCCCGAACAGGGTGGCATGCGCGAGCATCGAGGTGAAGACGATCGTCAGCACGGTGATGAGGACGAACGTCATCGCCTGCTCGACGTTGGCGAACTTCCACCAGCGCCGCCAGCGGGCAAGGTTCGCCTCGTCGGGCGGGAACGTGTATCCGTTCGCGGTCGGGTCCGCCTCCTTCTCACCGGTGACGGGCGAGGTCAGCCTCGGCACGTGCACGCCCATGCCGAATCCCTTGTCGCGGATCCAGTTGCTCTGGCACAGGTTCTGCCCGCCACCGGCCCCGGCGTACGCGATCGCACCCATCATCAACGCGAAGCCGAGCGTCCCGACCGGGAACTGCGGCTGGGTGACGGCATCGCCCAGCGCGCTGTAGGTCTTGCCGCGGATCGCGAAGATCAACGCCAGCACCACCAGCAAGGCGACGGCCGCGATCTTGACGAAGATCAGCCGCTCCAGCATCACGTAGACGACCGGTGCCAGGGTCAGCATCAGGCCGATCACGACCAGGATGCCGATCGCGATCCAGCGTGGATCGCCGGCGCCGAACAGATAGGTCAGCATCGAGGCCGAACTGGTCGCCCACCCCGGCCAGAGGTTCGCGAAGTACGTCATGACCGCGAAGAACAGGCCCCAGTGCTTGCCGTAGCGGTTGAAGCCGGTCAACGCTGTCTCACCAGTTGCCAGCGTGTACCGCTCGATCTCCATGTTCAGGAACCACTGGATCACGACGCCGACGACGGCGCCCCAGAGGAACACCAGGCCGACCTGGGAGGAGATGTACGGCCAGAGGATGAACTCCCCGGAAGCCAGCCCGACGCCGGCCCCGACCATGCCGGGGCCGACGATCCGCCAGGCCTGGGACGGTGGTTCGGGCAGGTCGCGGACCTGTGGTGCGGGCAGATTCTTTGTCGGCAGGTTGAACCGATCAGCGCGGTCTGTGGTTGTGGTCTCAGCCATGGGCTCCTCACTCCCTCGACCCCCTTTTGCCGGACCATAACGGCTCCACCGGCGACGGGCGACTCGACACGATCGGACGGCCAGCCCCCGGCCTCCGTGACCGCCGCGGCGACGCGAACCGACTTCTCTCACCACCCGCCGGGAGGTGTGCGGTACCCGTTTCGACGGCGTAACAACGAGATGACCACTCGGAAACACCCCGGTCATAGCGTCCTGGCCTAATCAGTGAGGTCGGATGATCGGAGACGAACGATGACGCTCGACGCACGGCCGGACGTAGTCACTCCGCGCGAGCACGCCGGTGCGGTGGGTACTGTCGAAACACCCCGCCGCGGGCGGTGGGTCGACGTCTGGGACCCGGAGGACGCCGGTTTCTGGGCCGGGAAGGGGCGCCGGGTGGCGCGGCGCAATCTGTGGCCCTCGATCTTCGCCGAGTTCCTCGGCTTCTCGGTCTGGCAACTGTGGAGCATCGTGGTGGTCTCGCTGCCCGCGGCGGGGTTCTCCTACAGCACCGACCAGATGTTCTGGCTGGTGGCGCTGCCGAGTCTGGTCGGAGCCACCCTGCGGCTGCCGTACACGTTCGCTGTGCCGAAGTTCGGCGGTCGCAACTGGACGATCGTCTCCGCGCTCCTGCTGCTGATCCCGTCGACGGGTCTCGCGTACTTCGTCAGCAAGCCGGACACGCCGTTCTGGTTGATGGCGCTGGTCGCGGCCACCGCCGGGGTGGGCGGCGGCAACTTCGCCAGCAGCATGACGAACATCTCCTTCTTCTTCCCCGAGCGGGACAAGGGCTTCGCGCTCGGGCTGAACGCGGCCGGCGGCAACCTCGGCGTGGCCGTGGTCCAGCTCCTGGTGCCGATTGTGATCGTCGCGGGAGCCGGTCTGTCGCTGGACCGGGCCGGGCTGATGTGGCTGCCGCTGATCGCGCTGGCTGCCGTCCTGGCCTGGAAGCTGATGGACAACCTGTCCGTCGCGACCTCGTCGTTCCGCGCCTCGATCGCAGCGGCGAAGCGGCCGCACACCTGGGTGATCTCCTTCCTCTACATCGGCACGTTCGGCTCGTTCATCGGCTTCTCGGCGGCGTTCCCGCTGCTGATCAAGACCACCTTCCCGGAGCTGGCGGCGGTCAAGATCGCGTTCCTCGGCGCGCTGGTCGGATCGGTCGCGCGGCCCTTCGGCGGCAAGTTGTCGGACCGGGTCGGCGGCGCCTGGGTGACGGTCTGCGCGTTCGTGGTGATGGGACTCGGCATCCTGTCGGCGATCGTCGCGCTGAAGGCGGGCAGCTTCCCCGGCTTCCTGATCAGCTTCCTGGTGCTGTTCGTGGCCAGCGGCGCGGGCAACGGCTCGACGTACCGGATGATCCCGGCGGTGTTCCGGCGGACCACGCTGGACCTCGACGGCAGGCCGGACCTGGTCCGGGCTCGCCGTGAGGCGGCCGCCTGCATCGGGATCGCGTCCGCGGTCGGCGCGTACGGCGGGTTCCTGGTGCCGCGCGGTTTCGCGATGTCCAGCAGCCACTTCGGCTCGCTGATCCCGGCGCTCTACAGCTTCTGCGGCTTCTACCTGATCTGCCTGGCCCTCACTTACTTCTGCTACCTGCGTCGGGGTGGCCCGCTCAGCCAGGAGCGCGTGTGACGGCAGTAGGCACTCATTGCCCGTACTGCGCGTTGCAGTGCGCGACGACGCTGCACCCGGTCGGGCGGCCGGGTGCGGTTGCCGTGCAACCTCGCGACTTCCCCACCAACCGGGGCGGGCTGTGCCGGAAGGGCTGGACGGCTCCGGAGGTGCTGACTGTGCCGGACCGGCTGACTCGTCCGCTGGTCCGCGACGCCGCCGGCGAACTGGTCGAGACGAGCTGGGACGAGGCGCTGGATTTCGTTGCTGACCGGATCCGCGTGCTGCAGGCCGCGCACGGGAATGACGCGGTGGCGGTCTTCGGCGGTGGTGGTCTGACCAACGAGAAGGCCTACGCCCTGGGGAAGTTCGCGCGGGTGACTCTGAGGACCTCCAATGTGGACTACAACGGCCGGTTCTGTATGTCGTCCGCTGCCGCCGCGACGAATCGCGCTTTCGGGGTCGACCGTGGACTGCCCTTCCCGCTGGAGGACCTTGGCGGTGCTGGCGCGATCCTGCTCGTCGGCAGCAACCTGGCCGAGACGATGCCGCCCGCGGTCGCGCACTTGAAGGCCGCCCGGGCCGCCGGCGGCTTGATCGTCGTCGACCCACGCCGTACTGCGACCGCCGGGCTCGCGGAGGACGGCGCCGGGGTCCACCTGCAGGCGACTCCGGGGAGCGACCTGGCGTTGGTGCTGGCACTTACTCACGTGATCTTGCAGGAAGGGCTTGGCGACACGGCCTACCTGGAAGCGCGCACGGATGACCCGGACGGGCTGTATCGGTCCACCGCGGCCTGGTGGCCGGAGCGCGCCGAGCGCATCACCGGCGTACCGGCTTCGACCATCAGGCAGGCAGCGCGCGTGCTTGCGGCGGCTGCGCCGATGCATGGTGGTGCGGGTGCCTTCATCCTGACCGGGCGTGGCGCCGAGCAGCACAGCAAGGGCACGGACACGGTCACGGCCTGCATCAACCTCGCCTTGGCGCTCGGGCTTCCTGGTCGGCTCGGTAGTGGCTATGGCTGTATCACCGGCCAGGGGAACGGCCAGGGTGGTCGCGAGCATGGGCAGAAGGCTGATCAGCTTCCGGGGTACAGGAGCATCGCCGATCCCGCGGCACGGTCGTATATCGCCGGCGTCTGGGGAGTCGAGCCGGACGAGCTGCCAGGGCCTGGGCGTAGTGCGGTTGAGCTGATCAACGCACTCGGTACGCCGGACGGCCCGCGTGCGCTCCTGGTGCACGGCAGCAATCTGGTGGTGTCCGCGCCGCGGCTGGCCTCGGTCCGGGAACGCCTTGCAGCGCTGGATCTTCTGGTGGTGGCGGACGTGGTTCCGTCCGAGACCGCGTTGCTCGCCGACGTGGTCTTCCCGGTGACGCAGTGGGCCGAGGAGGAAGGCACGATGACCTCGCTCGAGGGACGCGTGCTGCGGCGGCGGGCTGCCGTACCAGCGCCTGGTGAGGTGCGGAGTGACCTGGCGGTGTTCGCCGGGCTTGCTGAGCGGCTGCGGCCGTCGATTCCGTTCTCCACTGATCCGGCGGAGATTTTCGAGGAACTGCGGGCTGCCAGCGCGGGCGGGATCGCGGACTACTCCGGGATCAGCTGGTCTCGACTGGATGCGGGCGAGGCGCTGTTCTGGCCTTGTCCGGCCGAGGACCACCCCGGGACGCCTCGGTTGTTCGCGGACACCTTCGGTACGCCGGATGGCCGGGCGCGGGTTATAGCCGTTGACCATCAGCCGGTGGCGGACGATCTCCGCGACGACGCACCGTTATATCTCGTCACCGGGCGGCTGTTGCAGCACTACCAGAGTGGGGCGCAGACGCGTCGTGTTGCGGAGCTGACCGAGGCCGAGCCGGAGGTGTTCGCCGAGATCCATCCGCGGGTCGCCGCGCAGTTGGGTGTCGCGGACGGTCGGCCGGTGCGGCTCGCGACGGCGCGGGGTTCGATGGTTCTGCCCGCGCGGGTGACCGCCGACGTACGGCCTGACACGGTCTTCGTGCCGTTCCACTACGGCGGCGAAGGCAGCGTGAACGAACTGACCAACGACGCCCTGGACCCGATCTCGCGCATGCCCGAGTTCAAGGTCTGCGCAGTCGACCTGACGCCGGCGTGGGCGGTTGTCAGATGACCGCGCGGGTCGTGATCATCGGCGGCGGCATGGCCGGCACCCGGCTGGCCGAACTGCTGGGGGACAAGTACGACGTGGTTGTCCTCGGCGACGAGGGGTTCTACAACCGCAGTCGGCTGACCGAATACCTCGCAGGGCGGGCGCCCGAACCCGTTATAACCAAGGGCGATCTCGCCGCCGTGGTCAGCGTCGACCGGGCCGCACAGGTTGTAACGGACGACCGCGGTCGCGAGTCGGCCTACGACCACCTGGTCTTCGCCACTGGCGCGGAACCGGTCGTTCCTCCTGGGATCGAGGGCTTCCAGACCCTGCGGACAGCCGCCGACGCGACCGCGATCGTTCAAGCCGCGGAGCACGTACGCCGTGCGGTGGTTCTCGGTGGTGGTGTGCTCGGAGTGGAGACGGCTTGTGCTCTGCGCGAGCGCGGCATCGCGGTGACGCTGGTCCACGACGGCGAATCCCTGCTGGACAAGACTGTCCGGCCCTCCGCGGGCCGACGAATCACCCGCGAAGTCCGCGAACTCGGCATCGAAGTACTCCTCAACACCACCGTCACCTCCACTGACCTACGGCAGGGTCAGTTCCGGGCGGCTCACCTGAGCAGTGGCAGCACCGTCTTTGGTGAGCTGTTGGTGGTTGCCTGTGGTGTGAAGCCCCGTGTTGACCTGGCAATCGCTGCAGGACTGACGATCGGTTCCGCCTGCGGCATCGTTGTCGATGACAGGTTGACGAGCCCGGCGGATCCTCGCGTGCATGCCATCGGCGACTGTGCCGAGTTCGACGGGCTGATCTCCGGCACAGTTGCTTCCGCCTGGGACCAGGCGCTCGCACTTGCGGACTACCTCGCCGAGGGGGCGTCGTACCAGCCTGGGCCGGAGGTCGTTCGGCTGACGGCAGGTGGGCTGGATGTGTTGGCGCTCGGGCGGCTGGATGGCGAGTGGGCCCGGGATGAGGTTGTTCGCCTGGTTGATGAGCGGCGGTCTGTGCGGGCGGTGGTCCGGGATGGGGTGGTTCAGGCTGCGGTGGTGGTCGGGGCGCCGGAGGTTGCGGCTGAGTTGATGTTGTTGGCCGATCGGCGAACACCCGTGGCCGCTGAGTCGTTGCTGACGGCACCTGAACCGCCGAGGAAGAGGTTGTTGACAGTTTGCCGGTGCAACGGCGTGACCCGGGCCGCGATCGAGACTGCTTGGAAGGCGGGTGCCGACAGCGTGGACGGCATCGCGGCGAAGACCAGAGCTACCACAGGGTGCGGCAGCTGTGTGGGGGCTGTCGGCAACGTCCTCGGCCAGTTGCGGCGTGGCGAGACCGAACCCGTTCCGACCAGGAGGGCAACCATGACAGAGCTGAACCAGGCCCGGCACTTGGTGATCGTCGGGGGCGGCATGGTCGCGCACCGGTTGGTGGAGGCGCTGCGCTCCCGCGATACCGGGATCGATTGGCGCATCACTGTCCTCGCCGAGGAGCCACGGCAGCCCTACGACCGGGTGGCCCTGACGAGCTACTTCTCAGGTCGCGATCCCCAGGACCTGTCTCTCGGTGAGCCCGACCTCTGGACGGACCCGGCGGTGACGTTGCGCAAGGGCGTCACGGTGGCTGCCCTCGACGTCGACAATCGGACTGTCCGGACCACCCGCGACGAGCTGATCCGTTACGACGAGCTCGTCCTGGCGACCGGGTCGAATGCGTTCGTGCCGCCGGTCAAGAACAGTGACGCGACCGGGTGCTTTGTCTACCGGACGATCGACGACGTCGCCGCGCTGCGCGTCTATGTGGAGCGGCTGCGATCCGAGGGCAAGGACGTCCACGGTGTCGTCGTCGGTGGCGGTCTGCTCGGTCTCGAGGCGGCCGGCGCGCTCAGGGCGTTGGGTGCCGCGACCAAGGTGGTCGAGTTCGCGCCCCGGCTGATGCCGTTGCAGGTCGACGAAGGTGGCGGCAGCGCGCTCGCGAGGCTGATCCGCGAACTCGATGTCGACGTGCTCACCGCCACCCAGGTCACCCGGGTGAAGACGACCTCCCAGGGTGCCGCCCGCGCGATGGCCGTTGCCGACGGCCCGGATCTCGAAGCGGACGTGGTCGTCTTCGCGACCGGCGTCCGGCCGCGCGACGAGCTCGGCCGGGCCGCCGGGCTGGCGATTGGCGAACGCGGCGGTGTCGTCGTGGACGACAGCTGCCGTACTTCGGTACCGGGCGTCTGGGCGATCGGTGAAGTCGCGTGCATCGAGGGGCGCGTTTGGGGCTTGGTTGCCCCCGGCTACGCGATGGCCGAGATCGTGGCGGACCGCCTGCTGGCTGGCGAGGCAACCTTCCCCGGCGCGGATTCCTCGACGAAGCTGAAGCTGCTCGGTGTCGACGTGGCCAGCTTCGGTGACGCGTTCGGCGCCACTGAGGGCGCACTCGACATCGTGTACGCCGACCCGGTCGCGGGGGTCTACAAGAAGCTCGTGCTGTCCGACGATGCCCGCACGCTCCTCGGCGGAATCCTGGTCGGCGACGCGTCGGCGTACTCGGGTCTGCGGCCGATGGTGGGGCGTGAGCTCGGCGCCGACCCCGGATCATTCCTGCTACCGGAAGGCTCCCGGCCCACCAAGCTGGAGCTCCCCGACGATGCGCCGGTCTGTTCGTGCAACAGCGTTTCGGCCGGCACGATCAGGTGCGCGGTTCGCGACGACGGTTGCGATGAGCTGAAGTCGCTCTGCGGCAAGACGAGGGCCGGCACCAGCTGCGGGTCCTGCCTTCCCATAGTCAAGAACCTGCTCGACTCCGAACTCGCCGCCGCTGGTGTCGAGGTCAGCAAGGCGTTGTGCGAGCACTTCGCGTTGTCTCGCGCCGAGTTGTTCGACGTCGTACGAGTGACCGGGCTGCGGACCTTCAGCGAGATCGTCGAACGGCACGGAAACGGACGCGGCTGCGACATCTGCAAGCCCGTGGTCGCGTCGATCCTGTCGAGCCTCGACCCGGCCGGGCACGTGCTCGACGGCGAACGCGCCACCCTGCAGGACACCAACGACCACGTGATGGCGAACATCCAGAAGGACGGTACGTACTCCGTCGTGCCGCGGATCCCGGGCGGCGAGGTGACACCCGAGGGGCTGATCACGATCGGCGAGGTGGCGCGGGACTTCGGCCTGTACACGAAGATCACCGGCGGCCAGCGGGTCGACCTGTTCGGCGCGCGGATCGAGCAACTGCCGGCGATCTGGAAGCGGCTGGTCGATGCCGGGTTCGAGTCGGGCCATGCCTATGGCAAGGCGCTGCGCACCGTGAAGTCCTGCGTGGGATCGACCTGGTGCCGCTATGGCGTGCAGGACTCGGTCGGGCTGGCGATCGCACTCGAGCTCCGCTACCGCGGGCTGCGATCGCCGCACAAGCTCAAGCTCGGGGTCTCCGGTTGCGCCCGCGAGTGTGCTGAGGCGCGCAGCAAGGACGTCGGCGTGATCGCGACCGAGAACGGCTGGAACCTGTACGTCGGGGGCAACGGCGGGATGACACCGCGGCATGCGCAGCTGCTCGCGTCCGACCTGACCGAAGACCAGTTGCTGCAGGCAATCGACCGCTTCCTGATGTACTACATCCGCACCGGGGATCGGCTGCAGCGCACTGCCGTCTGGATCAACGAGATCGAGGGCGGCCTGGACCACGTCCGCGACGTCGTGCTCAACGACAGCCTTGGTATCGCGGCCGACCTGGACGCGGCGATGGCCGCCCACATCGACTCCTACGTCGACGAGTGGCAGGCCACCTTGCGGGATCCCGAGAAGCTGGCCCGGTTCGTCTCCTTCGTGAACGCCCCGGACCAGCCCGACGCCGACCTGCGCTACGTGGTCGAACGCAACCAGCCGCGGCCGGCGACCCCGGCAGAACGCGGACAGATGGGACCGGTCCCGCTGGCCGGTCCCCGACTGGAGGTACGCCGATGAGTGTTCCGACGATGGCTGCCACAGCAGTTTGCGGGTACGCCGCGCTGCTGCCGGAGCGAGGTGTCGCCGCCCTGATCGGGCAACGGCAGATCGCCTTGTTCCGCACGCATGACGGCACGGTCTATGCGCTGGACAACCATGACCCGTTCAGCGGCGCCAACGTGATGTCGCGCGGCATCGTGGGAAGCCGCGGCGACGTGCCGACGGTGGCATCCCCCATGTTCAAGCAGGTGTTCGACCTGCGCACCGGGATCTGCCTGGACGACCCGGACGTGACGATCCCGACGTACGGAGTACAGCTTGTCGACGGCCAGGTGACGGTGAGCATCGGTGATGACTAGGCCGGGTCCGTTGAGCGGGTGCACGCTGGCCGTGACCGCTCATCGCCGGGCGGACGACCTGATCGCGTCGTTCGAGCGGCGCGGCGCGAAGGTGCTGCACGCGCCCACCCTGCAGATCACGCCGGTCTCCGACGACCACGCGCTGATCGAGGCGACCCGGCGGGTGATCGCGAACCCACCGGACGACGTCATCGTCACCACCGCGGTCGGATTCCGCGGCTGGGTGGAGGCGGCGGACACCGCAGGGCTTGCCGCTGACCTGCTCGGCACGCTCGAGCAGTCGCGGCTACTTGCCCGAGGCCCGAAAGCGCGCGGCGCGATCCGTGCCGCCGGATTGGTCGAGCACTGGTCGGCCCGGTCGGAGACGACAGCCGAGGTGGTCGACTGGCTGCGGGACCAGGGCGTGGTCGGCCGGAAGATCGTGGTGCAGCTGCATGGTTTGTCGGATCCCGCGCTGCAGGATGCGCTGCGATCTGCCGGCGCTTCCGTGCGCGGGTTGGAGGTGTATCGCTGGGGACCGGCGCCCGATCCCGCTGTGGTCGAGCGCGTGATCGGGCTGATTTGCACCGGCAACGTCGATGCGGTCGTGCACACGTCGGCGCCGGGCGCCCAGGCTCTGCTGGATGCTGCTGCTCTGACCGGGCATTACGACGCACTGGTGACTGCTTTGCGAACGGGGCGGGTGCTGAACGCCTGTGTCGGGCCCGTCACCGCGCAACCCTTCGGGGCGTTGGGGTTGGAGCCGCTCATCCCCGACCGCTATCGGCTGGGTGCGCTGATCCGGATCGTGACCGACCGGCTCACCGACGACAACGCGCGCTCGATCGAGACGGCCTTCGGTCAGCTCGTGATCCGTGGCGGAGCGGCCGTGCTCGATGGAGTGGTGCTACCACTCGGACCCGGGCCACGCGCGGTACTGGCTGCTCTTGTCGCGGCGGGCGGTGACGTGGTCTCGCGGCCGGACCTGCTCGCGGTTCTGCCCGGCGCTGAAGATGTGCACGCCGTGGAAGTGACCGTGAACAGGCTCCGTACTGCGGTTGGCCGGCCCGAGCTGGTTCGTACGGTGGTGCGGCGGGGGTACCGCCTTGCCGTCGAGCCGGTGGCCCTGCCGACATGACTGCCGACATGACGGCCGACCTGATCGCGGCCGCGCACGGGACGGCGGATCCCCGGGGTATTCGCGAGGTCCATGCACTGGTTCGCGAGCTGGGCCGGTTGCGTCCCGAAGTACCGATCTCGCTCGGCTTCGTGGACGTCGACGTACCGGCGCTGCCGTCGCTCGTGCGGCGAGTGGTTGCCGATAGCAACCAGGCGGTCGTGGTGCCGCTGTTGCTGAGCAGCGGCTACCACGTGGCCGTGGACGTCGCGGGCGAGGCGGCTCGGTGGCCCGGGCGCGTGGAGGCGGCCGCGGCGTTGGGGCCGGATCCTGTGCTGGTCGAGGTGCTCGCCGATCGGTTGGGCGATCTGCGCCGGGTGGATCGGGTGGTGCTGGCGGCAGCCGGATCCTCGGATCGTCGCGCGTTGCTGGATTGTTCGGCGACGGCGGCGATGTTGGCTGCTCACGTGGGCCGGCCGGTCGAGGTCGGCTATGTGTCCGGTGCGGGACAACGCCTCGCGCCGGTGCTGGGTCGGTGTAAGGACCGGGTTGCGGTGGCGACCTACCTCCTGGCGCCGGGGTTCTTCGCCGATCGGGTTCGGCGCCTCGCGGGTGATCGCTTCGTGAGCGACCCGCTCGGCGCCGATCCGCGCATCGCCGCACTGGCTCTCAGGCGTTATGACCAGACTCGTGTTCGGGTTCAGGCGCCGGCCGGTCGGTAGGTGGCGATGACGACGCCGGTCGTCGTGGTGCTTCGAGGCGCGCGGATTGGCCGGCTCTGGGGACCGCGGACACCTCGTGGGGCCCTGGGTCAGGCTATTTCGTGTCCGAGGTCCCCGTCTGGTGTCCGAACCCCCGACATCTGGCCCGATCGGGGTGTGGGGTCCACCCGGAGCCCGGTGTACCGACGGCAGGTACCGACGGCAGGTGCTGACGGCGGAGCAGCGGGAGGTGGTTCGTGCAGACGCTCAGCGCCGCCGGGGCCGGTCTGCGCCTCAGGGCGTACGAAGACGCGATCTGAGCGCGGACAGGTCTGTCTCGCAGCGGCGTTCGACCTCGGCTAGTTCGACGAGGGTTTCGTCGATGTCGCGGCGCCGTTGCTCCAGTTCGGCCCGGCGGCTGCCGATCTGCTCGAGCAGGTAGACGAGTTGCCCCTCCTCGCCGGGCTCAGCGTCGTACATGTCGACGATGGTGGAAATCTCGTCGAGGCTGAAGCCGAGGCGCTTGCCGCGCAGGATCAGGCCGAGCCGGACCCGGTCGCGCGGGTGGTAGACACGGACCGTGCCGCGGCGCTCGGGGGTGAGCAGCCCGCGGTCCTCGTAGAACCTGATCGTGCGCAGGGTGACGTCGTACTCCGCGGCCAGTTCGGCGATCGACCACGTCTGAGCATCCAGAGCCATCCGGTCATTGTGCACGTGTCGATCATGCTTTACGTTTACGTAAGCGTCAATCACGAGCGAGCGGGAGCAGGCCATGTCGTACGAGCTGTCCGAAGAGCACCGGGAGTTCGCCCACAGCGTGCGCGACTTCGCCCAGGCCGAGATCGCGCCGCATGCCGCCGAGTGGGACCGCAAGCACTACTTCCCCGTCGAGACGGTGCAGAAGATGGGCGCGCTCGGCCTGTTCGGGTTGACCGCGCCGGAGGAGTTCGGCGGCTCCGGCGGCGACTTCACCAGCCTCTGCGTCGCGATCGAGGAGATCTCGAAGGTCGACCAGTCGATGGGCATCACGCTGGAGGCGGCGGTCGGGCTCGGCATCAACCCGATCCTGACCTACGGCACCGACGAGCAGAAGCAGCAGTGGCTGCCGGAGCTGGTCGAGGGCCGTCGGCTGGCCGGGTTCGGCCTGACCGAACCGGAGTCCGGATCCGACGCCGGTGCGACGAAGACCCGGGCTGTGCTCGACGGGGACGAGTGGGTGATCGACGGCTCGAAGCAGTTCATCACCAACTCCGGCTCCAGCATCACCTCGGTGGTGACGGTGACCGCGCGGACCGGGGAGAAGCCGGACGGTCGCCCGGAGATCTCCGCCATCGTCGTGCCGACGGGCACGCCCGGCTTCCTGGCAGAGGCGGCGTACGACAAGCTCGGCTGGCACGCCAGCGACACGCACCCGCTGTCCTTCAGCGGCTGTCGGGTGCCCGCCGCCAACCTGCTCGGCGAGCGTGGGAAGGGTTTCGCGCAGTTCCTGGCGACCTTGGACGACGGCCGCGTCGCGATCGCGGCGGTCGCGCTCGGCTGCATCAAGGCCTGCCTGGAGATGTCGGTCCAGTACGCCGGCGAGCGCAAGACGTTCGGAGTACCGATCGGGGCCAAGCAAGGGGTCGCCTTCCAGATCTCCGACCTGCAGGTGATGGCCGACGCGGCCGAGCTACTCGTCTACAAGGCGGCCGCGCTGAGGGATGCGGGCGCTCCGATGAAGGAGTTCAAGCAGGCCGCGTCCGTCGCGAAGCTCTACGCGACCGAGTCCGCGGTCACCGCGACCCGGATCGCCACCCAGGTCTTCGGCGGCTACGGCTTCATGGAGGAGTACCCGGTGACGCGGTTCTACCGCGACGCGAAGATCCTCGAGATCGGCGAGGGCACCTCCGAGGTCCAGCGGATGCTCATCGCCCGCGGCCTCGGCCTCCCGGTCGAATAACCGCCTTGCGTCCGAATCACCGTGGGGCACGACCCGCACTTCTTCGGACGCAACAGGTAGAAAGGCTGTCATGAGGGATCACTGGACCGAGGTCAAGGTCGCGCGTGAGGCGACACTGGGGCCGCCCGAGAAGGCGGCGGCCAAGCTGGCCTCCCAGAACAAGCTGTACGTCCGGGACCGGATCGCGCTGCTGGTCGACGGGGGCAGTTTCGTCGAGGACGCCCAGCTGGCGAACGCGCTGAACCCCGGTCTGCCGGCCGACGGCGTGGTCACCGGCCGGGCTCTGGTCGACGGCCGGCCCGCGCTGCTGGTCGCGAACGACCCGACGGTCAAGGCCGGCTCCTGGGGTGCCCGGACGGTCGAGAAGATCGTCCGGATCACCGAGGTGGCGCTGCGCGACGAGCTGCCGATCTTCTGGCTGATCGACTCCGCAGGCGCGCGGATCACCGACCAGGTCGACCTCTTCCCCGGTCGACGTGGCGCCGGCCGGATCTTCCACAACCAGGTCGCGCTGTCCGGCAAGGTGCCGCAGATCTGCTGCCTGTTCGGCCCGTCGGCCGCGGGCGGTGCGTACATCCCGGCCTTCTGCGACCTGGTGATCATGGTCGACGGCAACGCCTCGATGTACCTGGGATCGCCGCGGATGGCCGAGATGGTGGTCGGCGAGAAGGTGACGCTGGAGGAGATGGGCGGCGCCCGGATGCACACCAGCGTGTCCGGCTGCGGCGACCTGCTCGCCGCCGACGACACCGAGGCGATCGAGCTGGCCAAGCAGTACTTCTCCTACCTGCCCGGCTCGTGGCAGGCCCGCCCACCCTCGTACGACGCGTCCGCGCCCGGGCGGGACTTCACCCGGGACCTGGTTCCGGTCGAGGAGAGCATCGGGTTCGACATCCACGACGTGATCGACGCGCTGCTGGACGCGGACACCTTCTTCGAGATCAAGCCGTCGTACGCCCCGGAGCTGGTCACCGGGTTCGGCCTGCTGGCCGGGCAGGTGGTCGGCATCGTGGCGAACCAGCCGGCCGTGAAGGGCGGCGTACTGTTCGTCGACTCCGCGGACAAGGCGGCCCGGTTCATCTGGTTGTGCGACGCGTTCAACGTCCCGCTGGTCTACCTGTGCGACGTACCGGGCTTCATGATCGGCTCGGAGGTCGAGCGGGCCGGGATCATCCGGCACGGCGCGAAGATGATCACCGCGGTGTCGGAGGCGACCGTGCCGACGGTGTCCGTGATCGTCCGGAAGGCTTATGGCGCAGGGCTTTACGCGATGTGTGGCCCGGGGTTCTCACCCGACGCGTGCATCGCCCTGCCGACGGCGAAGATCGCGGTGATGGGCCCCGAGGCGGCGATCAACGCGGTCTACTACAACAAGATCCAGGAGATCGCGGACGACACCGAGCGGGTCGAGTACGTCTCCAAGCTGCGCGAGGAGTACGAGACCGACATCGACATCCTCCGCCTCGCGGCCGACCTGGTCATCGACGCCATCGTCGAACCGGAGAACCTCCGCGACGAGCTGATCGCCCGCCTGGCCGCCGCCCAGACCAAGAACCGCCACTTCTCCAACCGCCGCCACGGGGTCCCACCCGTCTAGAAAGCCGTCAGGTGCTCGGCCATCTCGCTCAGGTAGCCGGCCAGGCCGGCGCGCCAGGCGTCGACCTTTATCTTCAGGGCAGGGTCCAGGTCGTCTTCGAGGTCCCAGCCGTCGAAATTGCCTTCGGTGTACCAGCTGAGGGCGCCGGTGAGGCGGTGGAGGGCGGTGTTGGTGGGGCGGGGGCCGTAGGTCTCGTAGAAGGGAGCGGGGAGTTGGGGCGAGCGGTCGATCAGGTAGATGTGCTCCTCCAGCGCGGCGATCTCCTTGGCGGGGTCGCCGACGTGGGTGTCGCCCCAGTCGATCAAGGTGGTCTGGGCCGGGCCGACGATGATGTTCGCGGGGTTGACGTCCCAGTGGAGCAAGGCGGTGGAGGCGTTGCGGAGCGGCTCGGCGTTCTCGTCGATCAGCTCGTGTAGGCGTGGCAGGTGGGCGACGACCACAGGCAGGTTGACCTTGAGGATGGGTTCCGCCTCGACCAGATGCTCGTGGAGTGCCGTCACCGGGTCTCGCGGTCGCAGGATCAAGCCATCTGCTTCGAAGATCCCGCTGAGCCTGCTCGGAAAACGAACAGCGTGCAGCTGGCGGAACGCAGTACCGGCTGAGCGCCAGTCGTCGTCGGACACGCGTCCTTCGTCGACCAGGGCGGACAGCATCTCGCCCGGGGCGTACTCGTAGAGGGTCGCGAACGAGTTGCCGCCGAGCAGTGCCGGCGCCGGGACATCGTGTTCGGCGAGAAAGCGTGCTTGGGCTAGTGGGAGAGGCCGGGATTCCTGCGGACGATGGCGCAGGACGACCTGCCGCGAGTCAGCGAGAGTCGCGTGCAGGATCTGGTGGTCGAAGCCGTGGCCGCGGACCGGGCGGAACGACACGACCGCGGGCAACCCTGCCGAGGCGACGACTTCGTGGAGTAATGCCTCGGTCGCCGTCATTGCCGCATTCTGCCCACAATTGGCTTGGGCGCGCGACGGGTTTAGGTTCGTTCCATGAGGGCTCCAGAGCGAGGCGCGCTGCCGTTGTGGCTCGCGGCGACGTTGGGCCGGACTTACGGCCGGCTGACCGAGACCGTGCAGGGCTTGACCGACGCCGACTTCCGAAGGCCGACCCGCTGCGAGGGCATGGAGGTCGGACCGCTGCTCGTGCATCTCCTGTACGACGCCGAGCGGGCGCTCGCCGCGTTCGCCACTCCCTCGACGACTGAGCCGGATCGCGATTTCGTCAGCTACTGGCAGGACTACCCGGCCCGGGCCGAGGATGCACCCGAGCCGGATACGAGCTTCGTGCGCACGGTCGCTTCGGCGTACCGGCATCCCTCGGAGACGCTCGTCGGCCACTGGCGCGAGTTGTCCGAAGCGGCCGCGCGGGCGGCCGCCGTCGCGCTGACCGACCATCACCGGGTGGTCAAGACCCAGGGTCACGTGCTCGGGGTCTGCGACGTGGTGGCGACGCTCGTGGTCGAGGCGACGGTCCACCACCTCGACCTGACCGTGCACCTCCCCGACGCGCCCGAGCCGGATCCGGAGGGCCTGCAGGTGACCGCCCGCACGCTCGACGGGTTGTTCGGCCCTGAGGCGTGGGACGTCATCGAATGGGACACGACGACCTATGTGCTCAAGGCAACCGGTCGCGTGCCGCTGGATGACCACGACGTGGACAGGCTCGGCTCCTACGTCACCCGGCTGCCGCTGATCGGGTAGAACGGCTGGATGAACTCGAAGGAATTCGCCGACCGGCTCCGCGCTCGTGAGTCCGTCGTCGGCTACTGGGTCACTATGGATGCGCCTGTTGCGACCGAGCGGATCGCGCGGGTCGGCTACGACTACGTGGTCCTCGACGGTCAGCACGGACTGCTCGGTATCCGCGGGCTGCTGGACGGCCTGATCGCGATCGAAGCCGGGGGGACGCCGACGGTGGGTCTGGTCCGGGTGGAAGCGAACAACGCCACTCCTATCGGTCGGGCGCTGGATGCAGGGGCAGCGGGGGTGATCGTGCCGTTGATCGACACCGCGGAGGACGCGGCTGCAGCGGTGCGGGCTGCGCGGTACCCACCCAGCGGGATCCGTTCTTTCGGGCCGACGCGAGCGGGGCTGCGCGTCGGGCCGGTACCGGCCGAGTCGGATGCGGCGACTGTGGTGCTCGCGATGATCGAGACGCGGCAGGGCCTGGAGAACGTGGCGGCCATCTGCGCGACACCGGGGCTGGACGGCATCTATGTCGGGCCGTCGGACCTCTGTCTCGCGGTAGGTGGCAGGTATCCCGGCGATCCTGAGGTGGCCGAGGCCTTCGACGCCGCGATCGAGCTCATTGCCCGGACCGCTGGTGAGGCGGGTATCGCCGCGGGGGTCCACACGCCGAGCGGTGAGGTCGCGAGGCGTCGGCTGGGCGAGGGCTACACCTTCGCGACGGTCTCGTCCGACCTCGACCATCTACAGGCCGCGGCCGCCGCCCACCTCGCCGCAACCGGCCTGCGTTAGAGGACGCCCGCGAAGGGGTCCTCGAGGGCTTGCCAGTCGAGGGTGGCGAGCTCGGATTCGGTGAGCAGGCAGGCGTCGAGGATCGCTTGCAGGCGAGCCGGATCCAGGCCTACTCCCGTCGCGACCACGGTGCACTCGGCGAGGTGTTCGGTGTCGGACCACTCGCCGAGCGTGCCGAGCGAGGCGCTGTATCCGGCGGACTCCCAGCGCACCCGTTGCGTCGGCCGGTTCGCGAGCCACACCACGCCGCGACTGCGAACCACGCCGTCGACGATGTCCTCCAGCGCGTCGTTCAACCGCGACGGGTGCAGCGGCCGGGTCGAACGCCACAGCACCGTGGTGACCCCGTCGCCACTGGGCTGAAGGCGATCCTCCGCGGCGAACTCACCAGCCCACGCCTCGGCCGCGGCGAAGTCGAACAGCCCGGTCCTTGCCACCGGACGACCCGGTACTCCGGCCGGGTCGGCGTCGACCACCGTCGTTCGCGGATTCAGGTGGACGAGCAAGTTGTGCAGCCGCTCGGGCGCCACGTTGCGATGGGCGTTCGCGAGCACGCAGATATCGGCGTACTCGATCTGGCGGGCGGTGAGTTCCGCAACGTTGCGCCGGTCAGGCGGCCCGAGCGCGAGACCACGTTCGTCGAGCAGTTCATCGCCGGACAGTTGCTCCACCAGGAGGACCGCGTCGACCACGCAGGTGACCGTGTCCACCTCGACTTCAGGCATCGTGCCAACCAGTGCGCTCGCCAACGGCCGCGCTTCCATGGCGGGCGGCGCAGCCAGTACTACGTGCTGCCAGCGCCCGCGCTCGAGGAGTGCCTCCAGCAGCGGCAGGAGCGACTCGATCAGCTGGCAGGCGCCACAGTCATCGCCGACGGTGAACTCACCGGAGTCGATCGGCCCGGAGGCGTCGAGCACGCGCCAGGACAACACACCCCGGCCGGGCAGTTCGTCCTGATCCACCACGACTGCCACGGTCGAACCATCCAGCATGGCGTCCAGCACAGGTTGGCGAAGCGTCGTCGAGAGCCCGACGAGCAAGGTCAGCGGAGTCTTCCGATGGGCGGCCATGCCCGCAGTATATGAAAACGGTTTTCATCAGTCCAGAGCTCGACCACAAGCACTTTCCCGTCCCGCCGGGCAATTTCGTGTGCTCCCGCGTCGCCCAGCCCAAGCTACGTACCGACCGACAGGAAGTACTACCCGTACTCCGGTACGCCGCGCGCCGGTTGAGCGTGATCGACCCGCCGGCGCGGGACCACTTCCTGTCGGCTGGTACGGGCTGTGGATGAAGCCGAGCGCCGATTCCTCCAAAGAGGGCAGGATCTGCGGGTGGATTCCCTCGACCAGGTGCTCATCAGCAAGGGAGGCTGCGCAACCTTTGCTGAGCTGGTCAAGGCAACGTCCAGGCGGCAACTCGCGGCGGCGGTGGAGCAGGGTGTTGTCGAGCGCGTGGCGCGCGGGATCTACGCGCGGCCCGACCGCTCGGTGGACTGGCGGACGGCAGTCGCGTACGACGGGGTCGTCTCGCACCTCAGCGCAGCGGACGCGTGGGACCTTCCCTTGCTCGTCCCGCCAGAGAAGCCGCACATCACCGTGCCCACCAAGCGTCGTCCGCGAACCGGCCCACCGGCAATTCTGCATTGGGCGCCGATCGCGGCCGGGGATCGCCCGAGCCGGATGACCTCGCTGGTCCGGACCGTGGTCGACTGTGCGCGGGTGCTGCCGTTCGGCGAGGCGCTTGCGGTTGCTGATGCTGCGCTCGCCAGCGGATTGACACGTCGCAACCAACTGATAGCAGCTGCTGAGGCGATGCGGGGACCTGGCCGGCCCAATGCCCGGCGGGTAACCGCTGCTGCCATCGGTATTGCTGACAGCTTTCTCGAGTCGATGCTGCGTGCCTTGTTGCTCGAGTCCGGGATCGACGGCTTCGAGCCGCAACTCCTGGTACAGCACGGATCCTTCCGCGCCCGGGTCGATCTCGGGCATCCGGGGGCCCGACTCGCCCTGGAGGCTGAGGGGTACCAGTTCCACGGGGCGCGGAGTGACTTCGCAGCGGACTGCCGCCGGTACGACGAGTTGGTGGCGGCGGGGTGGTTTGTCCTTCGGTTCACCTATGAGCAGGTGCTGTCGGATCCGGTCTGGGTGATCACCACGATCCGCAGCGCACTCGTCGGCCGCTGACCTCCACCTGATGCCTCGCCAGTTTTGGCGTACCGACCGACAGGAAGTGGTCTTCATATCCGGGGATCCTGCGGCCCGGCTGAGCGTGGTCGAGCAGAGCGCTGGGGACTACTTCCTGTCGGTCGGTACGCCACCGGCATTACTTGAAACCCTGGCGACGGGGGTCGCGGGGTTCTGGTAGGCAGGGGGTATGACGATCGAGATCGGGCGGTTCGAGGGTGACTGGACAGACTTGGTGCCGTTGCTGAACCTGGCGTTCGCGGCTCCTTGGAGCGAGGCGCAGCTGGAGGCGGAGCGGAAGATCTGGGAGCCGGAGCGGAGCATCGTCGCCACCGACGGCAAGGAGGTTGCCGGGCATACGTGTGCGCTCTCGCTGCGGATGTCGGTGCCAGGCGCTCAGTTGCCGGTCGCCGGGGTCAGCATGGTCGGCGTCAGCCCGACGCATCGCCGTCGCGGCATCTTGCGTGACCTGATGCGCCGGCAGTTGACCGAGTTGCATGACCAGGGCGCTGAGGCGGTCGCGGCGTTGACAGCGAGCGAACCCGTGATCTACGGGCGGTTCGGATATGGACTCGGCTCGGACCACCAGCGCATCACGGTGCCGAAGGTCTCCCGCGCACTCCGGTACGTCGAGGGCGTCGGGGACGTGCGGATCTCCTACGCCGACCCGGCCGAGTCGCTGGCAACCTGCACGAACCTCCACAACGCGGAGGCCGCCGACCGGCCGGGCATGTTCCAGCACGATGAGCGCTGGAGCAAGCATGTGATCGGCGAGAACGTCACCACGGATACCCGAAGCGCGTCGCCGCTGCGCTGCGTGCTGGCCTCGCGGGACGGCGAGACCACCGGGTATGCGTACTACCGGACCAAGCGCACTGACAAGGGCTTCGTCGACGTGAACCGCGTCCACGCGCGGGATCTGGCTTCTCGCATCAAGCTCTGGCAGTTCCTCCTCGACCAGGACCTGCTGAGCGAGACCACCTACGACCAACTGGCGAGTGACGACCCGCTGCTGACGCTGCTGGTCGACCCGCGGGCTCCGAAGGCGACCACCACGGACGGCATCTGGGTCCGGCTCGCCGATGTGGGGCGTGCGCTGGCCGGCCGGAGCTATGCGAGCGAGGTCGACGTCGTGCTGGGGATCGAGGACGACTTCTGCCCGTGGAACGAGGGGTCCTGGCACCTGACGGGTGGACCCGAGGGCGCGACCTGCGTGAAGACCGATCGCCCGGCGGACCTGCAACTCGGCGTACGGGAGTTGGGTGCGGTCTATCTCGGCAAGCCGTCGCTGGCCTTGCTGGGGGCGGCCGGTCTGGTGCAGGAGCGTACGTCGGGGGCGCTGGCCGCGGCCTCGGGCGCCTTCCTCGGCGAACGCTTGCCATGGCTCGACACGGGTTTCTGACGGCAAGTTAGTCTTCCGGAATGCAGCTCAGCCGACGCAGCGCCTCCGTAGTCGCTGTCGTGCTGATGATCGGGGTCGCGGCGGTTGCGCTCGTGGTGCTCGCGTCGGCGGGCGGCAGCGTTCGGCCGGTCAGTGAAAGCACGGTCTCGTCGTCGCCCAGGCCGCTGCCGACCGACACCAGGACGAGCTCGGTGACGCCTCCTTCGGCAGGCGCGTCGCGCTCGCCGAAGGAGGTCAAGCCGGTCGAGCTGCCGCGGTGGTTGAAGGCGCTCTGGGAGGCGGCCATCTATGTCATCGGCACCCTCCTCGCGCTGTTCCTGCTGCGGGCTCTCTACCGGCTGATCCGCAAGGTCGAGCTGCCGGAACTCGAAGACCAGGACACCGACTGGGAGCGGGTGAAGGTCGACCGGTTGGCCGAAGCCGTCGAGTCCGGCCTGGCCGCGGTCGAATCCGGTACTGCGACCGACGCGGTGATCGCGTGCTGGGTGGCTCTCGAGGATGCGGCTGCTTCCGCGGGCGCGGCGCGGCAGGCGTCCGAGACGCCGGCCGAGTTCACGGTCCGCGTGCTGGGCGTCGGCGGGATCTCGGAGCCCGAGCTGCTCCGACTGGCCCAGCTCTACCGTCAGGCGCGCTACTCGACCCACGGCTCCAGCGAGGAAGCCCGCAGCCAGGCACGGGCCGCGCTGCTCCGCCTACGCGACGAACTGGCCGCCGCGATGTCCCTAGCCGCGCAGTCCCGTGCTGCGCAGTCCCATGCCGGCGAGGCTGGCCGGTGAGGAAGGCTTTGCTGCAGCATCTGGGCGCCGCCGTGATCGGCAGTCTGCTGCTGATCGCGGCCTTCGGTGTCGCCGGAACGCAGCCCCGGCCACTGTGGTTCGTCGGGATGGCCCTGGCGATCGGGTTCGCCTCGCTCGCGATCCGGATGGTCGTCCCCCAGGTACTGGAGACGACCTGGCCCTCGCGGCAGGACGAGAAGTTCGCGGCGTCGCGGTCGCGGAACAGCGACAACCGCACCCAGTTCCTGGCCACCTGGGTGCAGGAAGCGGGTCGCGAGCGGCGCCCGGGTGAAGGTTCCCAGACGTTCGCTCGCCGGATCCGGCCGATGCTGCTGGAACTGACGACAGACCGGCTGGTGCACCGGCACGGGATCGACCCGCGGCTGGAGCCGGACCGCGCCCGGGCGCTGGTCGGCGACCAACTGTGGGCGCTGATCACCGGCACCGAAGTACGCACCGCGTCGTTCGCGGAGATCGAGCAAGCTGTTCAGACCATCGAGAAGCTGTGAGGAACCGTGACTGATCCGGAACTGGGGCTCGACCTGGCGGAGGTGTCGGCGCTCAGCAAGAAGGTGCTGGCCCGGGTGGGTGAGGCCGTGGTCGGCAAGGCGGATGCGCTCGAGCTGGTGCTAGCGGGCATCCTCGCCGGCGGCCATGTGCTGCTGGAGGACTACCCGGGCCTGGCGAAGACGCTGGCCGCGCGGTCGTTCGCCCAGGCGCTGGGGCTGGAGTTCCGCCGCGTGCAGTTCACCCCTGACCTGCTGCCGTCCGACGTCACCGGCGCCTTCGTCTACGACCAGCGCGACTCGGAGTTCGTGTTCCGGCCCGGGCCGATCTTCACCGGTCTGCTGCTGGCGGACGAGATCAACCGGACGCCGCCGAAGACCCAGGCCGCGCTGCTCGAGTCCATGCAGGAGCACCAGGTCACCGTCGAGGGCCAGACCTTCCCGCTGCCCGTCCCGTTCCACGTGCTGGCGACGGCGAACCCGGTCGAGTACGAGGGCACCTATCCGTTGCCCGAGGCCCAGCTGGACCGGTTCATGCTCCGGATCGGCTTCGGGTATCCCACCGCCGCCGAGGAGTGGGAGGTCCTGCAGCGCCGGATGGGCCGCCGTACCGAGGACCAGACCGTCGAGGCGGTCACGGACGCGGCCGGCCTCCTCGCCGCCCAGCGCGCGGTCGAGACCGTCACCGTCGACGACACGGTCGGCCGGTACTGCGTGGAGCTGGCCGCCGCCACCCGGCGTGACTCCCAGGTGCTGGTCGGAGCGTCCCCGCGAGGCTCGCTGGCGTTGCTTCTCACGGCGCGCGCGTACGCCGTGATCCAGGGCCGCGACTACGTCGTACCGGAGGACGTCAAGGCGGTCGCGATCCCCGCACTGGCACACCGGATCACCGTGCGGCCGGAGTTGTGGCTTCACGAGGTGACCGGTGCGACGGTGGTCCGGACCGTGCTCGGCTCGGTCCCGGCACCGCCGACCGTGGCGGGTCTCGCCAGATGAAGTGGCAGCCGACCCACGCGCAGCTCCGGGCGGTCTGCGTGGCCGCCGGTCTGCTCGTGATCGCTGTGCTCGGCCGTCGCCCGGATGCGGCCGTACTCGGGTTGCCGCTGGCATTCATCGCTATCTGGGGACGGTACTTCCGCCCCAGCGAGCGGCCCGAGGTGGCCACCGAGCTGGACGCGGACGTGCTCTTCGAGGGCCAGGCAACGACCTATCGGTTGCGGGTCTCGGGCACGTTGGACCCGGACATCGACCTGATCGTCGCGGCGCTGCCACGGACCCGGTGGTTCCGCTACGACCCACCCAATGCCGCGATCGCCGAACCGGTCTCGCACGGAGTCGTCTCGCTGGAGGTTGGCGTCAGATCCGAGCGCTGGGGCCTACGGCAGTTGGAGCAGCCGAACATCATCGCCACTTCGGTCCTCGGCGGTTACCGCGTGCCAGTGTCGTCGGCGCGAGCTCTGAGCGTCAGCACGTTGCCGTTGCGCGAGGGGTTCGAGGCGGTCGACTCCGTACCGCGTCCCGCCGGGCTGGTAGGACTCCATCGATCGCGCCGACCGGGTGAGGGCACTGAACTCGCCGGGGTCAGGCCGTTCCGCACCGGCGACCGGTTGCGCCGGATCAACTGGGCGGTTTCCGCTCGGACCAATGAGCTGCATGTGACCTCGACCTGGTCCGACCGGGACACCGAGGTGGTCATCCTGCTCGACACCGGCGGCGAGGTCGGTATCAGTGAGGGGATCGACGGCCGGTCGAGCAGCCTCGACACCGCGGTCCGGGCGGCTGCCTCGATCGCTGAGCACTACCTGCGCCACGGCGACCGGGTCCGGCTGATCGACACCGGGATGGTCGTTCGCGGCGTCCGGGCCGGCAGCGGGCGCGCGCATCTGCGGAGGATCCTCGACGTCCTGGTGCACGCCGATCGCAAGGGCCGCCAGCAGGACGAGGCGCAGCTTGCCCGCAGGCATCGGATCCGTTCGGACAGCCTCGTGCTGGTGTTGAGCCCGCTGCTGCGGCAGTCGATGCTCGGCTACATCGTCACCTTGGTCCACTCGGGCTGCACGGTGATCGCCGTGGACACGCTGCCACCGGACGTTGCGGACCTGATCGACCTCGAGCAGCACGACGCGAAGAGCTGGCCGCTGGCGTGGCGATTGCGCCTGCTCGAGCGCCGGGCGGAACTCGACCGGCTCGGGGACCTCGGCGTACCGACCGTGCGGTGGCGCGGCGCGGGCACGCTGGACGAGGTACTGCGGGATGCGGCCCGGGTGGCTGCTGCGCCGAGGATGCGCTCGTGACGCCGGCGGAGCGTATCTCCCTCTGGCTGGCCCAGCTCCGGGCGTCGGGCCGGGCGACTGTGCTGGCTCGGCTGGCGATCGGGCTCGCCGGTGCCGCGGCGCTGGTGGTTCCGAGTGTGCAGCCGTGGGATCAGCTGGATGTGGTGATACTGCTCGGGGTCCCGCTGCTGGTGGCGTGCGTGGTGTTGCCTGATTCTGCCGCGGCGTTGATGTTCCTTGTCGTGGTCGCCGGTGGATGGTTGTACCGGGCCCCCAGTGAGGTGAGCTGGAGTCTGGTGATCACCGGGATCGCCTTGCTGGTGGTGCATCTGGCGTCCGCGTTCGCCGCGCAGATCCCGTCGTACGGGAAGGTCGGTCCGCGGGTGCTGGGCCGGTGGTTGCTGCCAGCAACGATCGCCGCCCTGCTCGGTCCGGTGGTCGCGATTGCTGCCGCCCTGGTCCGCGGGGCCGACGTACCGGGGTCTTTGCTGGTGACCGTTGGGGCGCTCGCGGCGGCGACCGCTGCCGTCTGGTTCGCGGCCGGTCAGTCGATCAGTAGCCGCGACTAGAAGCTGTCAAGGATCTCGGACGCCCACGGGCAGTCGATCGAGTCCGGGCCGGCGACGCCCATGGCCGCCATCACCGTCAGCAGCATGCCGGTGGCGAGGAACTCGCGGGCCTCCTCGGCGGAGGCGCCGGTGAGCTCGCGGACCAGTTTGTAGATTCCGCCGAACCGCTCGCGGACGGCGTCCCCGACCGCGGGCTCCCTGCTGGCGGCGAACCCGTGCAGCAGGACGACCAGGAGTTCGCGCTCGGCCATCAGTTCGCGGTATGCCTCGCCGAGGCTGGCCAGGTCGGCCTTCTTCTCGGCCGCCCGGCGGAACGCGTCCTCGATCCGGTCGCAGACCCGCTGCTCGGTGGCCAGGAACAGTTGCTGCTTGGTCCCGAACAGCCTGATCACGTACGGCTGGGAGACCCCGGCCAGACGGGCGATCTCGTCGGTCTTGGTGCCCGCGAAACCTGCCTCGCCAAACGCCTGGACGGCCGCGTCCAGCACCTCTTCGCCGCGCTCGGCCGCGGTCAACCGGGTCTTCGCCATGTCGCTCCTTCTGTCGGTGCCTTGACATGTTATCAGTCAATGCATACTTTGTGATGAGAGTTAGTTATCAGTCAATTACAACAAGGAGCTCGCGATGACTTCGACCGCCCTCGATCCGGTAGTGGAGGCGCCCGCTGTCCGGCGGTCGCTGGGCCTCGTGCTGGCCGTGGTTGGGATCCCGATGTTCATGGTCACGCTGGACAACCTGGTGGTGACGAATGCGCTGCCGGTGATCAAGACCCAGCTGGGCGCCTCGCTGGTGGACCTGCAGTGGTTCATCAACGCGTACACGTTGTCCTTCGCGGCGCTGCTGCTGACCGCCTCCGCGATCGGCGACCGGCTGGGCCGGCGGCGGATCTTCCTGCTCGGGATCGGCTTGTTCACCGCGGCGTCCGCCGCCTGTGCGATCGCGACCGAGCCGTGGATGCTGATCGGCGCGCGCGCGATCCAGGGCGTGGGTGCAGCCGCTGTGATGCCGTTGTCGCTCACCCTGCTGGCGACCGCAGTACCGGCTCGTCAGCGCAGCGCGGCGATCGGCATCTGGGGTGGCATCTCCGGCCTGGGTGTGGCGGTCGGTCCGGTCGTCGGGGGAGCCGTCGTGGATGGGCTGAACTGGCAGTGGATCTTCTGGCTGAACGTGCCGATCGGCGTGCTCGCTCTGCCGTTCGCGGCTCGGGTGCTGACGGAGTCGTTCGGCGGCAGCAGGCGGCTCGACCTCGTCGGTCTGGTTCTGTCAGGGAGCAGCGTGCTGGCGATCGTCTGGGGTGTTGTCCATGGCGCCGATGACGGGTGGAGCTCGGCGCGGATCCTGACCGCACTGATCGGCGGCGGCGCCCTGCTCGTGGCCTTCCTGGTTTGGGAGAGCCGGACGCCTGCGCCGATGCTGCCGCTGCGGTTGTTCGCCTCGCGTGCGTTCAGCGTCGTCAACATCACCGCCTTCACGTTCTCCGTCGGGGTCTTCGGGTCGGTCTTCCTGCTGGCTCAGTTCTTCCAGGTGGTCCAGGGCTACACGCCATTGCAGTCGGGGATCCGGACCTTGCCGTGGACGATGGCGCCGATGGTGGTCGCCCCGCTGGCCGGCCTGTTCGTGGACCGGATCGGCGCCCGGACGCTGATCGCGACCGGCCAGGTCTTCCTCGCCACCGCGCTCGCGTGGATCGCACTCGTCACCTCGATCGACGCCGCCTACAGCTCGTTCGTCGCTCCGTTCGTGCTCGCGGGGATCGGCATGGGGCTGACGTTCGCACCGGCCGCGAGTGTGGTGATGGCGAGCGCCTCCGAGGCCGACCGGGGTGTTGCCTCCGGCACCAACAACACGATCCGCGAGGTGGGTGTCGCGATGGGCGTGGCCGTGCTGGCGTCGGTGTTCGCCTCGTCCGGCTCGTACGAGACGCCGGCTCGCTACATCGACGGCCTGGTCCCCGCCGTCTGGGTCGGCGCCGCGGTGGTAGCCGTCGGCGCGGTCGTGGCGCTGCTGCTCCCGGGACGTCGCCGGGTCGGCTAGGGCGGACCGCCAGGCCATCACGACTGTTGGCCGGCCTCTATTGGTGCTGTGGGCGTCCGGTGTAGCAGCATGGGGGCGTGACCGTGCTCGACGCCGACGATGTCCGCCGCATCGCGCTCTCCTTCCCGCAGACCGTGGAGAAGGAGCGCTGGCACCACCCGACCTTCGACGTCGCGGGCCGGATGTTCGTCACGATCCCGGACGACCAGACCTCCTTCGCGGTCCGCTGCCCCCGCCACGAACGCGGCGAACTGATCGCCGCGGAGCCGCACAAGTTCTGGGTCCCGCCGCACGAGGCCGGCTCGGGCTGGGTCCGCGCCCGCCTCGACGCGCTCGAGGACCTCGACGAGCTCTACGACATTCTCGTCGACTCCTGGAGACAGGCCGCCCCCGAAGACCTCGCCGCTCACCTCAGCTCTCGCGGCCCGCGCTGAGCCATTTTGATGTCGAGGTAGCTGCCGGGCTCCTGGGAGAGTCGTCGAGCGGCAGGTCCGCACGGAGTGCCTCGACGAGCTGGGCGCTCGCGGTGAGCTTGTCGTCGGCGACGTTGTACGTGCGATGGGTCTAGGTGATCCGCCAACTGGAGCAGGGCAATAGCCCGCGCACAGTCCTTGCGTGACACAGGCGTCCCCGGACTACACACGGTCTCCTCCAGCGGCTTGCCGCGAATGGCCGCCTGCAGGAGAAGTGGCAGCGCGGAGTACGGCGAAACTGGATCGCCGAGCGGTCCCCAGATCGTCGAGGGGCGAGTCGTGGAGGGCGCCGATGAAGCCCGAGGCCGCCGGTGACGAGGATCAGCCGAAGGTCGCGGCGCCGGCGTGGTCGACTTCGACGAGATAGGCGACGCGGTCGGTGCGGAGCGGGTAAGGCATCCCGATGTACTTCTCGGACAGGCGGTCGATGATCGTCCATGCCTCGTCGCCGTCGACCCGCCGGACGACCCGGCCGCGCAGGTGCGCCATGTCGTGCGGGTTCTCCCGGTTGGTGAGGGAGATCGCGACGCGCGGATCGGCGTCGATGTTCCTTGCCTTGCGCGAATCGGGCGAGGTGAGGAACGCGACCTGCTCACCCTCCAGGCCGATCCAGAGCGGCACACTGTGCGGCGCGCCGTCCGGCATCAACGACGCAAGGTGTGCCGTACTGGGCAGGTCGAGCAGGCGTCGCACATCATCAGGCATCGTCATGCTCGACCACGCTAGACCTGCGTGGGTCCAGCCGCTTGAAGGAGACGGTCATTCCGGGCTGTAGGAGCATCGGCTGGCTGGCTGGCTGGCTGGCCGGCTGGCTGGCTGGTGGGCTGGGGGGCGGGCAGGCGAGCGGGTGGGCTGGTGGGCTGGTGGGCTGGTCGGGTGGCGGAGCGGCGTTGTCGGGTTGTCCGGCTAGGTTGTCTGGGCTGACTGATCGAGCTGGAGGTCTGGGGATGAAGGCGACGAAGCTCATCGTGCGGGTCTTGGCGCTCCGCCTGATCGCGGCGTCTCTTGCCATGGGCAACCAAACCTCCGCCACGGCCGCTCAGCTGACCGGTCCAGTCGGGCGGCTGGGTGGATTGACGGATCTGATGATCCGGCGGATCGAGGTCGGTGACGACGTGGCGGCGTCGAAGTTCGGCACGGACAAGACCATCGACGATCCCGTGCGCGAGCAGCAGGTGCTCGACTCCGCCCGGAAATCTGCGATCGAGCTGGGCCTCGACCCCGGCGAAACGATCCAGTACTTCCGCGACCCAGATCGAAGCCGACAAGGTCGTCCAGCGCGTCCTGCTCCAGCGCTGGACAGCTCATCCCTCTGAGGGTCCCAAAGCTCGCCCGAACCTAAGCCGGATCCGCATCGAGCTGGATCAGCTCACCTCCAGCCTCCTCCGCACCACTAGCACTCGCCAGGCGGGCCTCCGCTGCATCGTCGAGCTGACGACCGCCCGCATCTCCGGTCGGACCCTCCACCACCTCGACCGGCTCCAGTCCCACGCGCTCACCTAAGCAGTCACTTCAGTCTGCGCCAGCTGACGTCCCCACCCTGATCCACCAAGACCTCAACCTCGCGGCCGGATCGAGCCAGACATCGCGCCGCCGCCGGGCGTGCTCCCCGTGATGACCGGGCGCTTTATGCAGTGCCCGTGGCGGCCGGAGGCCGTTCCCATGCCTGGTTCCAAGCCACCGATATCCATCAGGCAATGCGTCGCTCCATGCGAGGCTCCAGGCATTCCCTGGGTGCGCGGCGCTACTGGCGTCAGCGGCTTGTGTATATCCGGTTTTTGGCTGGGTGGGGTGTGATGTTTTCCCTTGTGGATAAGGGCAAACGGGATGGTTGCGGGTTTGCTCGGGGTCGCCGGCCGGGCGTAGGGTCGAACACATGTTCGGACGGGATGTGGGTGAGTTGGGCGTGGCCGAGACGCTGGCCGAGTCCCGTGAGCTGTATGTGTTGGACCGGGAGGTGAATACTCGGCGGTTGCGGCTGGCGGTGCGGTATGCGGAGTTGTGCGCGAGTCCCGCGGTGGTGCCGGACCGGGCGATTCCCGGGGATGAGCGGGTCGCGTTTCATGGTGGTCCGGGGTGTCCGGGGATCGCGGAGTTCGCGCCGGCCGAGTACGGCGCGGTGGTGGGCATGTCCAAGGGGGGTGCGGCGAAGTATCTGGGGCAGGGGTTGGCGTTGCGGTACCGGTTG
>NZ_BAAANE010000016.1:0-18510 GCF_039529635.1 Kribbella alba
GACCCGCCGTATGGCCGGCATGATTTCGGCGGGTCGAGCCGGGTAGTGCGCCCGCTCCGGCGGGTCGGTCCGGGAGGTGGACAGCGCTCCGGCGGGTCGGTCCGGGAAGTCGCGCGGCATCGGGGGGCGAGCCGGGTAGTGCCGCTCCGCGGGTCCGTCCGGGAGGTCGACAGCGCCCCGGCGGGTCGGTCCGGGAAGTGACGAATTGCAAAATTCTTCAATTCACTACATAGTGAAGTCGGCAGATGACGGGGGGGTGGGTGCTCATGGACGCCAGCCAGTTCGCGGCTGATCTGCGCGGTCGGATCAAGGCTGCTCGGGAGGCGTACGACGAGGCCGAGCGGGAGGAGGACTTCTACGCGATGGATGTCCGCAGTGGCGAGTTGAAGAGCCTCCGCCGCCTCGCGTCCGAGAACGGGGTAGACCTGTCGGACAACGACCAGGACCACGCTCAGAGCGTCAACCGCGAGAACGGCGTGAGCGCCGCGGACTCCGCTCCAGCAGATCCGGACGGGCCGACCGCAGGGGCCGCCGAGTGACGGGGATGGCAGTACCGCTCTACCAGGCGAAGGCGGAGTTCTTCCGGATGCTTGGTCATCCGGTCCGGATTCGGGTCCTCGAGCTCCTGCAGGATTCTCCGCGCCCGGTCCGTGAGCTGCTGGCCGAGATCGCGATCGAGCCGTCGAGCCTCTCGCAGCAGTTGGCGATCCTGCGCCGGCACAAGATCGTGATGTCGCGGCGGGAAGGGTCGAGCGTCGTGTACGAGATCGCGAGCAGCGATGTCGCCGAGCTGCTCAGGGTCTCTCGCCGGATCCTCACTGAACTCATTGCCGGTCAGAACGAACTTCTCGCCGAGTTGCGCGAGCCCGAATCCGGCCGAACAGCAACAAGCCTCTAGTCCGACAGCCGTCGTTCGTGATGATGCCTTTCCACAGGGGGCCGTGGAGGGCTGGGGGCGGTGCGGCGCTGACCAAGATTGGGACCTGGGACAGGTGGTCGGGGCCTTGAATACGTTATTTCGTGTCCGCGGTCCCTGGTTGGTGTTCAAGGCCACCACTTCATGACCGCTGCGCGCCAGATTCGGCTCTCGCCGTCTCTTCACGCAACTACCGGAGAACGCCTTCGAGCACCGCCCACACATGCACTTCGAACGAGTCCCCAAGAACCAGGACGGCTAGTACTCCCCGTAGACCTGGACCTTCGTGCCGATGGGGGTCTCCTTGAAGATCTGGTGGATCTGGGGACGCATGACGCGGACGCAGCGGTGCGACGCCGGGTAGGTCTTGATCAGCGAGTTCACGCGGGAGCCGTGCAGGGCGATGCCCGGGCGGTCCTTGAGGAAGTAGAGCGAGTCGTACATGAAGGCGTCGTCATACAGGCTGCTTTCATGGGCACCCGCCCACTTGCGCCAGACCTTGCCGGTGCGGTTCGGCGTCTCGTACCCAGGCCCGCCGGTGGAGACCCACACGATCCGCCGGTAGGTGTTGTTCACGACCTGGTAGAGCACCTGGCACGTCTTGTTGACGTAGATGCCGGTCGACTTGGTCGGAACCGGCTTCTTGGTTGCCGTGAGCACCGATCGGACGTCGGCCGTGGTCAGCCGTCCACGGCTCACCGGGAGACCGGCCGTCTCGCGGTAGGCGCAGAGGGCCTGACGGGCGCGCACGGTGATGTCGCCGTCGACGTCACCGACGGGGTACCCCCAGGCGTCGAGCTTGCGTTCCACCTCGAGGGCATAGTTGATCTGCTTCGGCTTGACCGGTGGTTTCACCGTCGGCTTGACGGTCGGCGTACTGGATGGCGTCGAGCTCGGGGTTGCGGACGGCGTACTGGAAGGCGTCGCGGAGGGTTTGGGGGAGGGCGAGGATGGGCTCCCCGAATCGGCCGCTACGTCCGTACAGCCCGTGAGTGCGACAGCGAGCAGCAGCGCACCAGCAACGAGACCACGTCGACGAGACACGGATTCCCCTCTCCCTTGGGCGGTATTTCAAATGTCGCAGAAACGCAGCGGCGCAAGCCGAAGACCCGCCGTACGCCGATGCGCCCGCCGAGGCTAGTACGCCGTCGGGTCCGCGGGTCCGGGTTCTTCAACACCTGTCACCGAACCGTTGTCATCCGTCACGTACAAACCCTTCGACAAGTCCACGAGCACCAAGACGTTGCCGAACGCATCCTCCACGACCGCGCACCGACCGACGGGAATGTCGAACGGCTCACTTTTCAGACGTCCGCCGGCCGCCACAAAGTTCGCCGCTGCTTGATCCGCCGAGGCAACCAACCAACTCGGCGCATAATCGAGCCCCGTCGCCAACACGATCTCCGTATCGCTGTCCGGAAGCCTCAACCCGGCCTGCCCGATTTCGTCGTTCCTCCAAAGCAATTCATGCCCGAGCTTGTCCCGATAGAATCCGAGCCCGCTATCGAGATCAGGCACGCGAACCGTCACCGCATCGACCTTGCGCAGTACGGGATTCATGACTGCACCGGGGAATCGGCGCGCAGATACCCGTCGCGGTATTCGCCTTCCTCGACCACCGGCCACAAGCTCAGCTCATCCACCAGCCCGTTCCCTCCGACGACTTTCAGGACTCGACAGTACGACGCCACGCCGGCGCAGGTTGGTCGTACGGGCGAAGGTAGGCGAGGTGGGCGGCCTAGGCTTACCACCATGGACGAGGAATCCCTGCGGATGACGTTCGAGCTGCCCGCGGTACGGCTGCCTCCCTTCGAGGAACTCGCCGCGGCGGCCCGTCTCTGCGAGCGGCTTCAGGCGGTACGGCGGTTGGCCGAGTGGACGGGGGAGCGTCGAGTCACGAAGACGGGCAATCTGATGCTCGCCGACGCCCGGGCCGCGGTCCAGGAGTTCGGCCTGCCGGATCATCCCAAGGCGCGGGCGGCCGGCGGATTCCCCGAGTTGCAGGACCTGTGGGCTCTCGCTGTGGACCTGGAGTTGCTCTCTGTTGACGGGGGACGGGCCGAATATGTCGCCGAGGTCGACAACGACCGGGATCGCGATGTCGTCGAGCTGTGGATCGACCTGCTCGCGCTGACCCTGCAGGACACGGTCGAGCTTCCCGGCGACGAGCAGAGGTTGATGCCTCTGCTGATGCGGCTGTACGTCGACGTGCGCGGCCTCACCGTCGAGGACCTGGTGACGCATGTACTCAGCACCTCGGTCGAGGCCGCGCCGGACGAGCTCGGCCGGGTGCTGGCCTCACTCGGACCCGCAGTACGAGCGCTTCTCGTACAGATCATCCGGCGGAAACTGGATGCTCTGGAGGCGATCGATGCGCTCGTCGTCGACGGCGACCAGGTGCGGCTCACTCACCTTGGCCGGTTCGGCTTGGTGCACTGGTTCGAAATGGGCGGCATCGGCGCGCCTTTCGTGACTGACCTGGCCGACGCGACGGTGGCCGAAGTACTCGATCTGGGCCTGGCGCAGGACTCGGCCTTCGAGGAGTGGCTCGCAGCGGTCGGGCAGGATGTGGCGGCCGAGCGCATTCTCGAGCATGCGCGTGGCGGTACGCCGGGGCATCGGGTGGTGGCGTTCGGCATGCTCAACCAGCTGGGTCTGGTGGCCGAGAAAGGTGTGCGTGCCTGTCTCGACGACTCTGACCTTCGCCCGCACGCGAACGCCTGGCTGTCCGCACGCGGTCTGGCGGTCGACGAGTCGTCGTTGGACGACTTGCACCGGGTGTTCATCGACATGGTCGCCGCCGAGCTGGACGGTGACCCTCGGTCGGCGCGCGAGTCTATCCGCGAGCTTGCCGAGGACGCCGAATATGACGCCGCCGCGTTGCTCGAGGACCTCTGGCAGTGCGAGCATCCGGCAGCTCTTTCCGTGATGGAAGCCCTCGCCCAGTACTACCCCGACCCGGCAGCCGCCAAGGCCGCGCGCAAGGGCGTGATGCGCCTTCGCTCGGAGACTGGTGCGATGCGCGCCGCGCCGGACGATTCGACGTATCAGCTGAAGGTGCTCCTGAAGCACACCAAGCCGCCGGTGTGGCGGCGGATCCAGGTACCGGGGTCCACCACTTTGGCAGGGCTGCACGCGGTGATCCAGGTGGCGATGGGATGGACGAACTCCCATCTGCACCAGTTCGAGATCAATCAGCGGATCTACGGCGAGATCGACGACGACGCGCCGGAAGATCTCCTCGAAGCCGCTGACTTCGCCTTGCAGGAGGTGGCTCAGGCGGGGGACCGGTTCGACTATCTCTACGACTTCGGGGATGGCTGGAGCCACGTGGTGACCGTCGAGAAGGTGCTTCCTGCAGATTCTGGACCGGAGGTTCGGTGCGTCGCCGGCAAGCGGAACTGTCCGCCTGAGGATGTGGGCGGGCCGTGGGGGTTTGAGGAGTTCCTCAAGGCGTACAGCGATCCCGCGCATCCGGACCACGCGCAGTACCAGCAGCAGCTCGGCGATGACTACGACGCAGCGGCCTTCGACCTGGACATGGTCAACGCGGAGCTGGCTGAGTTGCTCGTGGACTGAAATGGGCGTGTACGCCGGGCCGCGGTGGCTCGGCGTACAGGAGCTCGGTCAGAGGCCGAGGTCGCGGAGGAACTCCGGCTTGTAGGCCTGCATCACGACATAGCGGGGGTCGGGCGTCTCGACACCCTCGTAGCTCGGCTCAGGCGCCGCCGCGTCCTCCGGAACACTCGGGTCGACCCACTCCTGCTTAGCGTGACTCCAGCGAGTCAGCTTGAAGTCCGCGCTCAGGTGATCTTCGGACACGACCTGGCGCACCGTCCGCTCGGCCTCGCGCGCGTCCTCCTCGGTGTTCGCGTAGATCAGCAGCCGCGAACCATCGCGTGTCACCGTCACCTTGTCGCCGAGCCGCTTCCGAGCATCATCATCGAGGTCGAGCGCCCGCAACCGCTCCCAGAACGAGAGCCCATGCTCTGCATCATTGAGCTCAACCTCGACGCGGTACTCATCAGCCATGCTCACACCCTACCGAGCCCGCGGCGCCCGCCTGCGCATCCCTCAGCCGGAGCCTGAGTCTTCTGCCGCCCTGTTGGCACCACAGCACTTCTTGTACTTCGTCCCCGACCGACACCAGCATGGCTGATTCCGGCCCGGCGGCCACTCGACTCCCGTACCGTCGTCGTACCGACTCGCGACGGACCGCACTTCAGTCAGGTGTTTCGCGTGGAGGGCGGCGCCCAGAACAGACGCCAAGCTCTCCACCGTGCGCGGTGACACGAGGAGCCGGCCGGCGTGTGCTCGAAGCGCGTCTTCGGCCGCCTGGTAGTAGCGCTCCAATGGGTTCGCAGCGAAGTGCCTAGCGCATAAGGCATGCGGGTACTCGAACTCGGTGCGAGCCCAGAACTGTAGGCGTCCGTGGATCACCTCGGGCCTCTGCAAGAGCGATAGCACGTGGAGCAACTTCTCGTCCGCCTCGAAGTCGCCGATTTCGACCAGCAGGTCTGTGTCATCAAGGCGCATTCCCATCCTCCACTTGACCCTCCGTTGGCCTGCCCGAATCTCTCGCGCCCAAGGCGGACCGAGAGGGATGGCGAGTTCCTCGGCGGTGAGGCGGCGCGTCGCCGCGGAGTACCAAACGAGCGCGTCTGCCAAGAACCCGAGTTCCTCGAGGAGCTCAGCTGTCAGCCGCCAGGGCATGCCGAAGACGCGTCCCCCTGCCATTACCGCGGCCAGCTCAGCGCGGGCTTCGTCCTCCTTCCCCTCTCGGAACAGGTAGTCGGCGTATTCGATGTGTCCCCAGTCGGCGTCGCTCCCACCTCCGGCGATCAGCTGCCGCCAGATGGCAATCGCCTGACCCGGCTGCTTGTCCAGTAGGTGATGCTGAGCGGCGTCCAACAGACCTGATAGACGCTCATCGATCGAATGCGAGTGTTTGCGGAGCTCATCCGTCGTCAGACCTTTCATGCCGGAGAAGGTAGGGGGTTTGTGGCCCGTCGCCGAAGTCTTCCAAATCCTGTGGACAACCAGCTCAGATGGTGCGCTCTCTCCAGGGCTCGACATGTGGAACTGGAGAATCGCCCGAGTTCGATCGAGTACAGTTCTGAGTCATGGAGCTGAGGCATCTGGAGCACTTCGTCGCTGTCGCCGAGCAGAAGCACTTCACGCGGGCCGCGGAGGCGATGTCGATCTCGCAGTCCGGCCTGTCCGCGTCGATCCGGGCGCTCGAGCGTGAGCTGCATGCCTCACTCTTCGTGCGGAACACCCGCAGCGTCGAGCTAACCGAGGCCGGCCGAGCCCTCCTGTGCGAAGGCCGACGAACCCTCGCCGCCGCGGAAGCTGCGAAGGACGCCGTCGCCGCCGTGCAGGGCTTGCTCCGCGGCACGCTGACCGTCGGGTTGGAGCAGTGCCTGGGAGTGGTCGACGTACCGGCGCTCCTGGCGAAGTTCCGTTCGGCGTACCCAGGTGTCGAGATCGAGGTCCGCCAGGGCGGCTCTACTCCGATGCTCGACGAGTTGGCGTCCGGCCGCCTCGACGTCGCCTTCGTCGCCACGGCCGGCCACCCGATCGAGGGCCTGAACCTCCGGCCGCTGTCGACGGAGTCGATGGTGATGGTGTGCTCAGCTGAGCATCGGCTTGCGTTCGCATCTGCGGTCTCGTTGTCCGAGCTGGCAGGGGAGGCGTTCGTCGACTTCGACCCGACCTGGGGCGCCCGCGCGATCTCCGACCACGCTTTCGCAGCAGCCGGCGTCGCCCACCCGGTGACCATCGAGGTCAACGACGTCCACACCCTCCTGGCCCTGGTAAGCCACAACCTCGGCGTCGCTCTCGTCCCCGAACGAATCGCCGCCAAGCAGGGCAACCACATCACCGTCCCCCTCACCGACGGTTCGGCCGACCAGTGGCAGGTCTCAGTCGCAGTCCCGGCCGGCTCAGCCGCCAGCCTCGCCGCCGACGCCCTGATCGGCATGCTGCCGACTAACCGTCGGCTTTGAACTGGCTCCAGATCCGGCGCAGCATCGGCCCGGACCTGGCACGCGAGACTGCCCTTCTCTACGAGTCGCTTGCCTGCCTTCCGGATGAGCCGGTCCCACTCGAGCAGCTTGCTGTGCGCTGGAAGCCGGACCCGCCTGCGCCAGTCGTCACTGGCGGCGAACCTCCGGCCTTTGTGACGCTGCCGTCCCCGGCCTACACGCGATACACGTCGGCGATCCGCGACCTCGCCCCGCCAGTGCTCTTCGAGGACAGGCCGAGCTATCGGCTTCTGTCGGTCGCGTGGAGGTCAAACGAGCTGACCTTCGGCATGTCGTCCTACTTCGACAAGCTCGATGTCTCCGAGGCCCTGGCTCACGAGGCTGCCGCCGCTGCTCTCGACGGGGAGCTTACGTGGCCGCGGCTGCCCTTCCGTGCTCTGGTGGGAGATCCACTCGATCTCGCTAGGCGAGCGGTCAACCCGGGCATCGTGACCGTGACGATCCGCCGCGACGCAGTACGCAGTACGGGCACTTTCCTCTTACTACGGCGAGATCCGACGCGAGTCGGCGGCGGGCACTACAGCCTGGTGCCAGCGGGGGAGTTCCAGCCGATCGGCGGCTTGGGCAGCGACCTCTGGCGCAACATCGTCCGCGAATACAGCGAAGAGCTACTCGGCCAGCCCCCGAGCCCGTCCTTCTCGGCCCACATGACCGCCGCGCGCGAATCCGGCAAGCTCCGCACCTACATCCTCGGCATCGTCTTCGACGCCCTCACCCTGAACGCCGCCATCGCCACAGCCGTTGTCTTCGACGCCGACCTGTACGACGAACTGTTCGGCGACCGAGTCTCACGAAATGCGGAAGGTGACATCGTCCCCGGCTACGGGTTCGACGATGCCACCATCTCGCGTTTGACCATAGGGGATTCAATGGGCCAGACGAGCGCCTCGTGTCTACGACTCGCCTGGCACCACCGGCAGACCTTGCTTTACCAGGCGTAGTTCGATGACCAGGCTGAAACCGCGCGACTGGTTCGCGTATGGCGTGACACTTGGCAGCGTGCAAGACCTGATCGCCTCCGCCGTCTGAAGGGACCGCCATCCGTGACCCTGGTGCGCCCGGCAACGTCCGACGATATCGACGCCGTCGCCGATCTGGCCGAGGAGATGGACCGCTTCTACGGTGCCAACGACGTCGAGCCGCTCGATATCCGCCGCCAGCAGATCCAGGAGGCACTCTTCGGAGATCCCCCGGCGGCGTACGCGCTGCTGGCCACGGACGGTGGCGCGGGGATCGGGTTCGCGGCGTACTCGTTCCTGTGGCCGGCTGTTGGCCTGACCAGGTCGCTCTACCTCAAGGAGTTGTACGTGAGGCAAGGGCGGCACCGCGGCGGCGTCGGCAGGCAGATCATGGAGGGCTTGTTCGAGGTCGCTCGCAAGCACGACTGCAGTCGGGTGGAGTGGACGACCGACCAGGACAACCCAGGCGCGCAAGCTTTCTACGAGACCTTTGGTGTCGAGCCCAACGAGTCCAAGCTCTTCTACCGACTGGAGCAGTAGTCCGGAGGACGCGTGTCCGCTGGAGACGGGGAGGTGATTGTGGGTGGGATTCGTCAAGTGACTTGGTCCACCCGTCGTCGTGAATTTCGGTTCCGCTGGTGCCGGATTCAGGTCAACGTCTTCTTGTAGAAGACGGCGGAGTCTTCGTAGTCGAGGGCGAGGTAGAAGGGTCCGGCTCGGCGGCTGGCTAGGGCGAGGTAGGCGGCGCCGATGGATTGCGCCCACTTCAGGGGTCTCTGCGACAAGCAGGCGCGTGTGTGGGCCGTCGACCAGCTGAGCCCAGGCGGCGTCGAACGCGGCGCGTTGGGGTCGGAACGTGGTAGCAAAGTCCCGGGCGAGGGCCAGACATGTTCGTGGTCGTCGATACGGGCAGGGCGGATTAGCGCTTGTTTGTCAGGCATTCGCTCAGTTTGCCAACGCGGGGCTCAATGACCGATGGACTGAGATGGGCTGCGCGGCAATACTGCTGCAATGACGAGTGCCTTCACCAACCCAGTCGGCCTCGGCGCGTGACCTCGTCCAGCATCCGCTGGACGCGCGCCGGGGGACTGGGGAGGTGCATCGATGGATACCATCACGGGCGGCCGTATTGCCGCATGGCTTGACCACCGGTCGGGGCGGGTGAATCGCGTCTTTGTGTCGCACTCTTGGCGCGGCTACGAACTCGAGGTTGAGGCGGTCCCGTCCTGGAGGTGGCTGATCGCCAGCGTCACGGAATCGACTCTGAGCGCCGTCGGTCATCCGTGCTGCGGACGCGGGCTGGGACGCATGCCGTTCCTGGGCGGTGCCGCCTATCGGACTCTCGCCGCGGCTATTCGTTTGGGAAGTGGAACTCGGACGTTCTCTACGCATATCTCCGCTGCCGAGGCGGCTGTCGTCAGCCCGGCGTTCGATCAGGGCGCAGACTTTCCGGTCACCGGCGAGGACGAAGACGGCTCGGTATGGGATGACGGATGCTTCGTAGCGTTCCGCTGCGAGCAGTGCGGCAACCTCATCGAGGCCGACACCTGGCGGGCGGCGGCCGAGGAACTGCATCGGCCGGAGTGCCGCAGCTGAACCGTTAGCCCTTCAATCGGTTCGACTGGAGAGCCTCAACGTTGTCGGGTGTGGCCGGCCCGGATGCCGGCCACACCCGACAGACGGTGACTTACCAGGCGTAGTCCTCGGGCGAGGTCTTGTAGCCGGGGAAGATCTCGTCGAGCTTGGCGAGTGCCTTGTCGTCGAGCTTCACGTCGACTGCGCGGACCGCGGACTCGAGCTGCTCCATGGTGCGGGGGCCGACGATCGGGCCGGTGACCGCGGGCTGGTGGAGCAGCCACGCGAGCGCTACGTCGCCGGGCTCGTAGCCGAGTTCCTCGGCGAGGGCCTCGTACTGCTCGATCTGCGGGCGCAGCTTCTCGAGTGCTTCCTTCGCGCGACCTTCAAGGCGGCGTACGCCCTGGTTCTCCTTGCGGATCACACCACCGAGCAGACCGCCCTGCAGCGGGGACCAGGGGATGACGCCGAGGCCGTACTCCTGTGCGGCCGGCAGCACCTCACGCTCGACATCGCGCACGATGAGGTTGTAGATCGACTGCTCGCTGACGAGGCCCGTGTAGTTGCGCTCCTTCGCGGCGGCCTGCGCCTGGGCGATGTGCCACCCGGCGAAGTTGCTGCTGCCGGCGTACAGGATCTTGCCCTGCTGTACGGCGACCTCCATGGCCTGCCAGATCTCGTCCCATGGGGTGGCGCGGTCGACGTGGTGGAACTGGTACAGGTCGATGTAGTCGGTCTGAAGGCGCTTGAGGCTAGCGTCGAGGGCGCGGCGGATGTTCAGCGCGGACAGCTTGCCCTCGTTCGGCCAGCCGTCACCCATGTCGCCGTACACCTTGGTCGCGAGCACGGTCTTCTCGCGGTTCTTGGCGTCCTTAGCGAACCACTCGCCGATGATCTCCTCGGTGCGACCGGGGTAGATGGCCCGTCCGTACCCGTTGGCGGTGTCGAAGAAGTTGATGCCCTTCTCGTGAGCCGCATCCATGATCGCGTGGGAGTCGTCCACGCTGGTGTGAGGCCCGAAGTTCATCGTGCCCAGGCAGATACGGCTGACAGTCAGGCCGGTCCGGCCAAGATTAGTGAATTCCATGGCTTCCAGCCTCTGCCTGGGGTGGTCAGATGTCCAACAGGAGAATCCGCTGGGTTCGATCACATGTGCTTCTGAGTCCTGCAAGCTAGGCATCTCGATCACTCGTGGCTGTGGCCGAGCAGAAGCACTTCACCCGGGCGCCGAGGCGATGTCGATCTCGCAGTCCGGACTGTCCGCCTCGATCCGCGCGCTCGAACGCGAGCTGCACGCCTCGTCGTTCGTCCGGAACACCCACCTCGCGGCCTAACCAGAATTCTGAGTCAGTGGGTCGGTGCACCGCAGCACTCCTTGTACTTCGTTCCCGATCCGCACCAACGGGCCGGTTCCGCGGCGGCGGCTACTGGAGGTAATGACCCTCGCTGTAGCGGGCGTCGAGATAGTGCCGTCGGGTGGCCGACGATTCCAACGGACGGCAGCCGGCTGCGTCGAAGTACGGCGAGAATCTATTGAGCCGCAGGGCATGGCACCGACCCGGCGGGCTGCCTCGCTCGCCATGGTGTCCAGCTTGGTCTTGAGGTCACGGAAGTACTGCGCCTGGCTTACGCCCTGATCGATCGCGTCGGCCAACGCTCGCGTGCCGCGTCGAACTCGGACCGCAGCCAGAACAAGATCCGGACCTCGGTTGGCAGGCCGCGGTGCGCACGAATCGTATCCATGGCCTCTTCGGTGGACGGGAACGGCCGATGGGAGAGTTCGACCTCCTCGGTTGCCACCAGCTGATCAGTCTCGTCGGGGGCCAACCCCATCCCGCCTCTGCACGCCACTGCGGCTCCGCACCAACATTCCCGCAATGACGCCCAGCCTGCGTCCTCGCCGACGGTGGCAAGCTCTTCGTCGTGAATCGTTCGGTCGCCATCGTGTACCAGTCCAGCGCTTCGGCCAGCACCCCACGTTCTTCGAGCAGCTCCGCCGCGAGGCGATACGCCGGACGTCCGACCTGTTGCCTTCAGCACCGCCAACTCGGCGCGAGCATTCTCGTCGTGACCTATTCCGAACAGGTACTACGCGAGTTCCACTCCCGAGTAGTCACCGTCCTCGCCGCCTTCGGCGATGAGGTCTGCCTGCCCTGCCCGGGTCCCGGAACACCCCGCCGTCCGCAGTAATCTATCGACTGCTGAACGCCGGGCCGCCTGATTACCGTCAGGGCGTTGCACCACGTGCCATATTCTGGATGTCTTCGATTTCGACTTGCGAGAAACCGGCCAGCGACCGATCGGTTGTGTTTATGGGCTCGCGGTGCCGTACCGGCCAGCTGTGGTCAGCCAAGCGTTCCCGCATCTTGGCGTCCAGCGCAGCTCGTTGTTCGGGTCCACCGACCAGATACTCGATCCAGCGGTTGCCATTCCTGACGTGCGTCATCTCGTCGGCGTTGATGAAGTCAAAGCACTGCGACGCGTGGTAATCGTTGGCCGCGATGAACTTGGCGTACAGCGCATAGCCGCCGTCGAGGCCGATTCCTTCGCCGAGCCGTTGTTCGATCACCAGCCGCTCGGCCAATGTCTCGCCGAGCAGGAATTTGTCCCAGATGAGCGTGTCGATCGGGTGGTCGCCAATCTTAGTGTCGTGTCGCTCAAGGAGGCCGGCCAGCATGTCAAAGTGCCGCATCTCGTCGTACACCTGCTTGCTGATGTCGGCTAGCAGTCCGGTCGGCACTTCGAGTGCGTGCAGCGCGAGTGCTGCTGCACATAGCTCTGCGGCGCAGAGCTCGATCGTGAACATGGCGCCGTGTACGAACCGGCCGGGGGTTCCTGTCGGGGTCCCGGAGTTCACCTGATCCTCTATCAGGAACCCCGCTGGCCGGCCTGGGCGACGTGGCAGCTGCCACCTGCGGTCGAGTGGCGCCAAGGACGTTTGCAGCGCGTCAGCGCAGAGGACGCGAGCGATGCGCTGAGCCTCATGGGTGGCTGTATCGATGGTATGGGCCGTGTCGGCGTCGTAGAGTGACAGCCAACCGTTCGCCGCTCTCGTTGGCAGGACGGGTTCGACGCCGTCGAGGAGGCGCTTGGTCACGTCGGCTGGGGCGAGTGTGGTGGCGTAGTGCTCAGAGCGTTGCCAGAGGCGCCCAAGCCGCTCGTCGTGGCCGCGGAGATCGGCATACCGTGCGGAGATGAGTGCCATGACCCGCGCTGCGTTGCGAGCGCAGTCGCTCAGCGTCGGCTTGTGGTCGAGGCATGAGCTACTCACCAGGCTTTGGCAGCAGCACACCAGCGTGTCGGCCCAGATACCCCACAGGTGCTGCAACAGATGACGCGAGTCCGCGACTCGCCAATCGAAGCGGGTAGTCACTGTTCCTCCAGAATGCGAACGGCTGCTTCGGCGGCGCCTCCTGCGACGACCGTCGCCTTGTCGTGGACGCGGTCGTTGAGTTCGACGCGACCGTCAGGCTTGAAGATGATCTCCAGCGGTGCTGCCAAGCACTTGGCGTCGAACAGTTTGCGGCCGAAGCGGAGCGGGCGATCGTCGATGATGACCGAGTGGCCGGCAGCACTCAGATGGCGAGCGACCTGCTCGCTCTCGACGGCACCGTTGTCGCCGACGATCATGTTGACATCGAACGGACAGATGGCGCGTGGCCAGCACAGGCGGATCCCGTTCGCGAGGTTCTCGGCCACCAGCGAGATCGTGCGGTAGACCCCGAGGCCTGCGCCAACGTACCGATGACCGCGTAACGCGCCGACGGCAGCGCGCGCGAAGACGTCGGCCGCTTCCACTGCCGCGGTCACCTCACAACGCCCGCCACACTGTGGACAGACTTCCAGTTCCGGGCGGAAGGTGTAGGTGCAGCCAGTGCAGATGCTGTATCGAAACTGACGTACGTCCGCTGTCGATGTCACCGCCACCGACGTCAGATCGAGCCGCTCGCGGTGCTGGACGTACGTCGTTGCGAGCCCCAGTCTCTCCAGTGCGGACGCGAGCTCGGTGCGGAGGACGACTAGTTCCTTCCGGATCGCCTCGTTGCTTTCGGCAAAGCAGTACCACTCGGCGAGCTTGAACGTCAGTGATCTGGTCAGGCCGTGTGCGGGTCGCAGTTCGTTGCGCACGCGGTCAGACAGTTGGAACAGGCGCGCTCCGGCGAAGTTGCCATGACTCGCCAGCACCATCTCGACGACTTCCTCCTGCGTCGAATTCAGCACGTACTCTCCGGCCTTCATCGGCACCCGGGTCAACAGGTCACCGAGTTGTTCATAGCGGTCCGACGCCTCCCAGACGACGAGCGGTTGCAGCAACGGCAGGCCCATCTCGCTGTAGCCAAGCCGCTCTGCGGTTGTGCGAGTGAGGTGATCCATCGCCCCAACGACTCGCTGGCCTAGCGGCAGCCAGCCGTAGACACCACGGTCCACGCGCGTCAGGTAGCCACTCGACAGCAGCCAATCGGTGCCTGTCTTCTTGTGGGTGGCGCCAGAGCTGGTGGGGAAGAACAGCGTTGACCACCTCGTCGGCTGCACGTGCTACTCCGCTCGGTACACATGGAGGTCCTTGATCAGCAGCGGTAGAGCTCGCCTATGGAAGGTGCACTTCTGGTCATCGACGTCAAGACCAGTCGCTACCTGGTACTCCTCGTTCGGGCCACCACAGACCAAGGCGGCTTCACAGGAACGGCAGGGCTCCCGCCAGGTGGCGGGAAGCTTTGGCGCAGTGGCATCCACCGCGTAGGCATCGGCGAATTTGTGGGTCGACCTGACGACCTGTCCGTCCGGCGCGATGCCCAACATGATCTGATTGCCCGTGGTGGCTTGGGGGCTGAGTCGCGGTGTCTCGCTGCTGATGGCCGACAGGATCGGCGTCAAGGCACTGTCGATGCTGACCCCGGCCTCCCGACAAATGCGGTGCGCACCGAGCAGAAAGGACAGATGCTCCTCGGCGCCTAACCAGCCCAGAGTGGTGCCGTCGAATGGCGTGTTGACCGTGATCGACTCGCCGGGGAAGCGCTCGAGCAGCTGAGCAAAGGCATCAAGCGCGTTGTCCGGCAACGGCGGGTACGGCGTGACCAGTACGTGCGACGTGCAGCCGAACTCGCGCAGCCTGCGGTAGGCTTGGACGACCCGATCGAACGTTCCACGGCTCTTGAGGTCGATGCGAATCTGGTCATGGATTGCGGGCGTCAGTTCGACCGATACGCCGACGTCGAAGCCGTGCTCGGTGAAGAAAGCGATGCGATCGTCGGACAGGATCGAACCGTTGGTGGTCATCGAGAAGCTGATCGGGTGAATATCGCCTGCCTGCTCCAGTTCGTCCAGTTTAAGCGTGGCCAGCTTGATGAGCGGAAAGCGCAGCATCGGTTCACCACCGAAGAAATGGAGCCTCAGCGATCGCCGCCTGGCCCAGGGCACGATCACCTCATCGAGCACCGACTCCAGCGTCTGGCGTGTCATCGTTCGGAGCGGATTGCCTGTCTGCCGGAGGGCGGTGGTGGAAAAGCATCCCTCGCAGGCGAAGTCGCAGTTCTCGGTGAGGCTGATCCGGAAGCCCATCGGCTCGGCCTCAAGTACCGCCTGGTCCACCTTCAGTTGTTGGCTGCTGAAGCCGGCGTTGTCAAGCGCCTCCAGCGCCGCAGCGATCGGTCCGTCGACGGCCGCGACTACCTCGCCCGTGCCGGCTTCGATCTTGTGCAACAACAGGTGTGCGGCCTCAGCATGTACCGCATCCAGTTCAATGATCTGCAGGGTGGCGGGCAGCCACGCGAACGTGTGGCCAGCCGCTTCGTAGAGCCTAAAGGTGCTGGGCTGCAACTGAAGCCTCCTCATGGTCTGCTCGCCGCCAGGCGCGGGGACCTTCGAACAGCGACACACAGTGCGGTCCGGCACACGAGGGAAGAGCATGGCGTGTCAACTCGTTGGTCCTCAGGGCTACTTCGAGCATGTCGGCATCGGACGTGAAGAGGTTGCCGAGTTCGACGTCAGGGCGATGGAAACAGCCGGTTAGACTGCCGTCTGCCGCGCAGACATAGAGCGTTTTGCCCATCACGCAGAACGGCGTGAGTGATGTATGCAGTTCGCCGGTACCCCAGTGCTGATCCCACAGTGCGTGATACGCCTCGGCAGCATCCGGATCCGGGGCCGAAGCAGCGCGCTGCCTCAACCAGGCGCGCAGTTCGTCAGTGACCGTCAGCCGCAGCGCGTCAGCCCGGCGGCCGAAGCTGGTGTCCGGCAGTGTGGCCGGGAGAAAAGCCGGCTGGATGGTCGCGCGCGTCACCCCTTGCTGCTCCAGCGCACTGACGGTCTCGGCGACATGGTCGACGTTCGCACCGGTCACGACGGTGGTCGTCTGGACAGGTACCCCCAGCGCAACCAGTTTGCGGATGGCGGCGACTGTGTCGGTGTGGCGGCCTCGCAGCAGGTTGTGCACCCGCGCGTTGACCGAGTCAATTGAGATGTCCACGCGGGTCGGTCGCGCTTCCGCGAGGTTCTGGCAATCGTCGTCGGTCAAGAAGGCGGCGCTGGTGTTGATGATTACCCGTAGGCCGCTGTTGATCAGATCGCGGACGAGGGGGATCGTCGCTGCTTTCGATGCCCGGTTCAGCGGATCGCCACCACTCAGAATGACGCTACCAAAGTGAAACGTTCTCAGGCGGTCAACCAACTCAGCGGTGGCAACGGTCAAGATGTCGTCATCCCGCGCCTCGTGGTCGGTTGTGTAGAAGCAATAAGAGCACGCGATGTCGCAGTAGGTATTGACCAACAAGAACAATCCCCGCGACACAGCCGCGTGTCGCGGGGACTGGCCAGTCAATTCCATCAGTCAGAACGCCCGGGCGTGCGCGGCGTTACCGGCAGCAGGACAATCTTCGTCATGAAGCCTCCTTGGTTGTTGTTTGTGACTAATCGGGACGCTAACACCTGTGCGATCGGCGGACGACCGTGGTGGTGGCGAAGTTCGGCAAAAGTTCGGCACTACGCCGGTGAAAGTGCAGAGTTCCGACCCCAAGGCCGCATGATGATGTCGGCGAATTTGTGCGGAACGGGTCCGCCAGCGCACCACTCGCGCAGCCCAAGCTCGGCGGTCGGTCCTGGCGTGGAGGTGGCTGAGGCGCCCACTACGTGTTGCGTCAGGCAAACGTGAGCGCCTGTGTACAACCGAGGTGCAGTCGGCGGCGTGGGGTGGCACACTGCTGCAGACGCTTGGGGCGCGCGTGATGGTGAACTGTCGTCGTGAGAAACGGCGCCCATGCATCTCAGATGCGCATAAGCGTAGCGAAATGTGGATTATTAAATCTTGGTATAACTGCCATTAGTATTGACTAAGGAGACAGCACGTGGCCCCTCTGACCGCTCAGCAAGACAACTTCCCTCAGTGGTATCAGGATGTGCTGACCAAGGCGAAGCTTGCTGAGAACGGGCCGTCGCGCGGCACGATGGTTATCCGACCGAACGGCTATGCGTTGTGGGAGCGGATGCAGGCTGAGGTTGACCAGCGCATTAAGTCAGCGGGCGCACATAATGCCTACTTTCCGCTGTTCATCCCTATGAGCTACTTCGAGCGCGAAGCCGAGCACGTCGAAGGCTTCAGCCCGGAACTCGCGGTCGTCACACACGGCGGTGGCAAGGAATTGAATGAGTCCCTGGCGATTCGACCGACTAGCGAAACCGTCATTGGTGAGTACATGGCGAAGTGGATCGACAGCTACCGTGATCTGCCGCTCCTACTCAACCAGTGGGCCAACGTGGTGCGCTGGGAGTTGCGTCCCCGCATCTTCCTGCGTACCACCGAGTTCCTGTGGCAGGAGGGCCACACCGCCCACTCAAGCGAGGCCGACGCCCGGGACTACGCCGTCACGATCCTGCGTGACGTCTACGAAGACTTCATGCGCAACGTGCTGGCGTTGCCGGTCATTGTGGGTCGAAAGACGCCGAAGGAGCGGTTCGCGGGCGCGCAGAACACGATGACATGCGAAGGCATCATGCGGGACGGCAAGGCGCTCCAGATGGGCACCTCGCACGAGCTGGGCCAGAACTTCAGCCGCGCCTTCAATATCAAATACTCTCCAGCCGATGGCTCGCCCGAGCTGTGCTGGACGACCTCGTGGGGATCCTCGACACGCATGGTCGGTGGTCTGATCATGGGCCACGGTGACGACAAGGGACTGGTCGTGCCGCCGGCGCTGGCACCGATCCAGGTCGCCGTCGTTGTGGTGAAGGACAATGACGGCGCGGTCACGCAGGTTGCAAAGAAGCTCACGCAAGACCTGATGGCTCGCGGGCTGCGGGCAAAGCTGGACGACAACCTGGCCCAGGCGTTCGGCTGGCGCGCCACTGACTGGGATCTGCAAGGTGTCCCCGTGCGGATTGAAATAGGCCCACGAGACCTGGCGGAGGATTCCGCAGCCATCTTCCGGCGTGACACCCAGAGCAAGGAAAGGGTGACGCTCGACAGCGTGGCCGATCAAGCGCAACGGCTGATGACCACCATCCAGGCGGACATGCTCGCCGCCGCGACTGCCCGTCGTGATGCCCTCATCACCGACTGCACCACCCTCGACGAGGTGCGCGAAGTGGCGCAGACCGGCATTGCCCGCATGCCCTGGGCGAGCGTCGGCACGGCTGGCGAACAGGAACTGGCGACGAGTGGCGTCACGGTTCGCTGTCTCCAGCGTCGCGATGGCTCGCTGCCAGAGGCGGACGATGATCCTGCCGCCGTTGCCTACCTCGGACGGGCCTACTAACAGTAGTAAGGCAGTGCCTTCTCGGATCGGGTGAATCAGGACCAGACGCTCCAGATACTCCTGTTCCAGAAGGCGCGTCGTAGTTCAGTGCGCGGGATGTCCAGGCACCAAGACCGCGCTGAGATCTCAACGGCTAGCAGGTGAAGGACCGCCGGCGCCTGGAGGGGGATATCCCGTTAGCGTTCCAGGCGCCGAATCAGTGTCGACGGCAGGTGAAAACTGACCCCTAGGCGGCGACTGAAAACTGACCCCTTCGGAAGATGCTG
>NZ_BAAANE010000017.1:0-117334 GCF_039529635.1 Kribbella alba
CGGCCCGGCTGGCCGGCCACCCGGGGTGCCTGGAACGAGCGCGCCAGGGAACCCCCCCCCGGGCGTGGCGGCGCGTCTTGCCGGAGTACGGCTAGAACGTTGAGGTGGCGTGGGTGGGGGCGGGGTGGCGGATGGGGGAGGTGATGGTCAGGGCGAGGTAGGCCAGGAAGCCGGCTACCAGGCCAACCACCCAGGAATAGTCGTAGAGGGGCTTGAGGAAGGGGATCAGGCCGTTCTCGGGGAAGGGCCCGGCGCCCGGGTTGGAGTAGGCGCCGCCCACAGCCAGGATCGAGCCGAAGAGGGTGGCTACTACCGCGCGCCAGTTCCAGCCGCCGGCGTACCAGTAGCGGCCGTTGGGGAGGTAGAGGTCGGCCAGGAAGAGGTTCGTGCGGTCGACGAACCAGTAGCCGGCGATCAGTACGCCGGCGACCGAGGCGAGCAGGCCGCCGTAGAAGGAGAGCCAGACGAAGATGTAGATCGACGGGTCGGAGATCAGTCGCCAGGGCTGGATCACGATGCCGATCACGCCGGTCAGCAGACCCGCGGTACGGAAGTTCAGGTAGCGCGGCAGTGCGTTGGCGAAGTCGTACGACGGGCTGACCACGTTCGCCGCGACGTTGCACGACATGGTGGCCAGGATCGCCATCACGAGGCCGATCGTCACCACCACCGGGTTCTCGAAGCGGCGGGTGAGTTCGACCGGGTCCCAGATCGCGGTGCCGTAGACGAGGACGGTGCCGGAGGTGGTGATGATCGAGACCAGCGCGATGAACGACATGGTCGTGGGCAGGCCGATGATCTGCCCGATCACCTGCTGGCGCTGGCCTTTGCCGAAGCGGGTGAAGTCCGGCATGTTCAAGGAAAGGGTTGCCCAGAACGCGATCATGCCCATCAGCGACGGCGCGAAGATCTTCCAGAAGTCGGCGTCCCAGCCGAGCTTCGACGGCTGCGACAGGATCGGTCCGAGGCCGCCGGCCTTGACCAGGATCGCGATCATCAGCGCCAGGAACGCGACCGTCACCAGTGGCGCCGCCCAGTTCTCGAAGCGGCGCAGGCCGTCGATGCCGCGCCAGATCAGCACCATCTGCAGGGCCCAGAAGAACGCGAAGCTGAGCCACATCGTCCACGGGTGACCGCCGATCGACGAAGCATTCGTCCAGCCGGAGCCCGCGAGCTCGCCGACGATCACGTAGATCGCCTGGCCGCCGATCCAGGTCTGGATGCCGAACCAGCCGCAGGCGATGAACGCCCGCAGCAGCGCCGGGAAGTTCGCGCCGCGGACGCCGTAGAAGGCGCGCGCGAAGACCGGGAACGGGATGCCGTACTTCGTTCCCGCGTGGCTGTTCAGCAGCAGCGGGACCAGCACGATCAGGTTCCCGAGGGTGATCGTGAGGAACGCCTGCAGCCAGTTCATCCCGAGCGCGACCAGCCCGGCGGCGAGCAGGTAGCTGGGGATGTTGTGGGCCATGCCCATCCACAGCGCCGCATAGTTGTACGTCGTCCAGCGGCGCTCGGGGAGTCGAGTCGGCGCGAGCTCGGCGTTCCCGTACGGGCTGTCCGCGATGGCCGCCGGATCCTCCAGCTCGACACGGCCGTCAGGATGATAGATCTGTTCGGTGCTGGCCATTGGTCCCACCTCATCCGGTCGGTACGGCGAACGCTTCGCAACAACGTGCGGGATAGGGGATCACCGTGTCAACGGATAACCCCCGCAGCGCTACCGGATCGGTATTCCGGACGTCGGGTTCAGCCGGGACCGAGTAGCGGCAGCGTGGGTCGCCGGGGAGTCCCCAGGACCTGGTAGCCGCGGCGTACGGCGTTTTCCAAGTGGGCGACAGACCAGGGCCAGTCGTCGGTGTGGGCGAGCGCGGCCTCGAGGGACGTGCCGGCGTGATGCAGCCCCGAGATCGTGTTCGCGACTGTGCCGAGATCGCCGGCCTGGTCGCGCACGAACTCGGCATCGACCACCGCGCCGTGTCCCGGGACGACCCTGGCCGTCGCCGACAGCAGGCCGATCAACCGGTCGACGGTGTCGGGCCACTCCAGCGGATAGGAGTCGTCGCCGTACGAAGGCGGAGCCGACTCCTCGACCAGGTCGCCGACGAAGAACACGTCGACATCCGGTACGACGACCACCACGTCGCCGTCGGTGTGTCCGTTGCCCAGGTGCAGGAGCTCCACCCGGCGATCGCCCAGGTCGATCACCTTGGCGACGGCGAAGGTGTTGTCGATGGCAACGAGTTCGGTGTCGGCGACCTGTGCCAGCACCGCGGCCGGGATCTCCGGGAAGGACAGATCCGGGCCCGGGTTGTCGCGGTAGTGCTGCTGCAGTTCGGGTCCTCGCTCAGCCAGGGCGGTCGCGGCGTTCTCCTGCGCGTAGGTCGCCGCGTCCGGAGTGAACACGTGATTCCCGAAGGTGTGGTCGAAGTGGGCGTGGGTGTTCACCACCCAGCGGACCGGCGCATCGGTGAGTTCGCGGATCTCGGCCAGCAGCTCCTCGGCCTGGGCGGTCGTCGCGCGGGTGTCGATCACCAGCGCGCCCTCGGAGCCGACCACGAGGCCGATGTTCAGATCCCACTCGTGATACCGGCGGACCCAGCATCGATCGCCCAGCTCGGTCCAGTCACTCATACCGCCGACCTTAACCGCCGCGGATTCTCACCAACTCAGGACCACCAACCCGTCCCGCGACCCTGGACGGTCGACGGCCCACAGCGGGCAGGTTTCGGCAAGCCCTATCCAACGGCCGGGACGGCACTTGAAGGGCCGTGATCCGCCGCCTAGGGTCGTCTGGACTCATCCGATCTCTGGACAGGCTTTCTGAAGGGTGGACAGCGTGACGACACGACGGGCACTGGTGACCAGGGGCGGATGGGAAGGCCATCTCCCGATCGAGGCCACCGACCTGTTCATCCCCTTCCTGCGGGACAACGACTTCGAGGTGGCGGTGTCCGACGACCTCGACAGCTACCTCGACCTCGACGGCACCGACCTCGTGCTGCAGTGCATCAGCATGGGCGAGATCACGCCCGAGCAGTCCAAGGGACTCGAGGCCGCGGTCCGGGCCGGCACCGGTCTGGCCGGCTGGCACGGCGGCATCGTCGACTCGTTCCGGAACAACGCCGACTACCAGTTCATGACCGGCGGGCAGTTCGTCTCACACCCGGGCGGCTTCGTCGACCACCGGATCGAGGTCGTCTCGGACGACCCGATCGTCGAGGGCATCACGCAGTTCGACCTGCACACCGAGCAGTACTACGTCCACGCCGACCCGACCAACAACGTGCTGGCGACGACCACGTTCCGCGCCCACCCCGACTACCCGTGGATCGCCGGCGCGACGATGCCGTCCGTCTGGACACGCACCTGGGGAGAGGGTCGTGTGTTCGTCTGTACGCCGGGCCACAAGCTCGAGGATCTCGAGGTTCCGGAGGTTCGGACGATCATCGAGCGGGGGCTGCTGTGGGCGAGCAAGTGATCTCCGGGAACACGCGGATCGGCATCGTCGGCACCGGCGTCATCTCCGGTACCTACCTCGACCACCTGGCCAAGCTGCCCGGCGTCGAGGTGGTCGCCGTGGCCGACCTCGACCTCAGCCGCGCGCAGGCGATCGCCGACCAGAAGCCGGGTATCCGGGCCCTGACGTCCGGCGAGCTGATGGCCGACCCCGAGGTCGACATCGTCTTGAACCTCACCATCCCGGCTGCACACGCCCCGGTCCACGAGGCCGCGCTGAAGGCGGGGAAGCACGTCTACGGCGAGAAGCCGCTTGCTGTCGATCGCGCCGAGGCCAAGCCGCTGCTGAAGCTGGCCGCCACCAACGACCTGCGGATCGGCTGCGCTCCTGACACTGTGCTCGGCACCGGAACCCAAACCGCACGAGCCGCCCTGGACCGCGGCGACATCGGCGTACCGACTGCTGCGACGGCCTCGTTCGTCACGCCCGGGCACGAGCTCTGGCACCCCGCGCCCGACTTCTACTACCAGCCCGGCGGCGGCCCGCTGCTCGACATGGGCCCGTACTACGTGACCAGCCTCGTCACGTTGCTCGGACCGGTACGGCGGGTCTCCGGGCGCGCCGGGCGTTCGAAGGACCAGCGCAAGGTGCACACCGGCCCGCGGGCGGGTGAGACCTTCCCAGTGGAGGTCCCGACCCACGTCACCGGCGTACTGGAGCATGAGTCCGGTGCGCTGACCACCGTGTTGATGAGCTTCGACGTCTGGGCAGCCCGGCTGCCTCGGATCGAGGTGTACGGGACGGAAGGCAGCCTGTCCGTGCCGGACCCGAACACCTTCGACGGCAAGGTGGAGATCGCCACTGCGACCGCCCGTGACTGGACGGAACTCCCGGTAGCCGGTGGGTACGCCGGAGCGGGCCGTGGTGTCGGCGTGGCCGACATGGCCCGCGCGATCCGCAACGGAGAACCTCACCGAGCCAGTGGTTCCCTCGCGTACCACGTGCTCGACGTACTGGAATCGCTGCTGGAGGCGGCTGCCCAGGACCAGCCGGTGGACGTGGCCAGCACGGTCGAGCGGCCGGCCGCCGTACCGTTGGGAGCGTCTCCCGAATCCGCCTGAGACCTGTCCCACGCCGCAATCAGGCGGTAGGCAGCGCTACGGCTCGGTAGACTGGCACTCGAATCTCGGGAGTGCCAAAGCTGCTGCCCGACCGTGGCCTGATGTGGGAGAGAGGGTGGTGCGCGTGCTGGACGAACGCAAACTGGACGTGCTCCGGGCCATCGTCGAGGACTACGTGGCCACGCACGAGCCGGTCGGCTCGAAGACGCTGGTGGACCGGCACAACCTCGGAGTCTCCCCGGCGACGGTCCGCAACGACATGGCCGCGCTGGAGGAGGAGGGGTACATCACCCAGCCGCACACCAGCGCCGGCCGGATCCCGACCGACGCGGGCTACCGGCTCTTCGTGGACAAGCTCAGCACGGTGAAGTCGCTGTCGCCGGCCGAGAAGAAGGCGATCTCGTCCTTCCTGGCCGGCGCCGTCGACCTGGACGACGTCGTACGGCGAACCGTCCGGCTGCTCGCGCAGATCACCCGGCAGGTCGCGATCGTGCAGTACCCGACACTGACCCGCTCGAGCGTGCGCCACATCGAGGTGGTCACTATGACGCCGCGCCGGCTGCTGCTCGTGCTGATCACCAGCACGGGCCGGGTCGAGCAGCGGATCGTGGAGACCCACCACGACGTCGAGGAACAGCTGATCGCCGACCTGCGCTCGCGGCTGAACACGGCCCTGACCGGCCAGCGGATGACCGAGGCCGCCAGCGCTCTCGCCAGCCTCCCCGAGGGCTTCTCGCACGCCGACCGGCCGCTGGTGGCCGCCATCGTGACCAGTCTGCTGGAAGCCTTCACCGATGAAGGCGAGCAGCGGATCGCGGTCGGCGGCGCGGCCAACCTGACCCGGTACGGCGACGACTTCGAGCGCAACGTGAAGCCGGTGCTCGAGGCGCTCGAGGAGCACGTGATCCTGCTGAAACTGCTCGGCGAGGCGACCAATCCGCAGACCCTGACGGTCCGGATCGGCCACGAGAACCCGTACGAAGGGCTTGCCACCACCTCGGTCGTCGCCACCGGCTACGGCTCCAAGTCGGAGACGCTGGCCACGCTCGGCATCGTCGGCCCGACCCACATGGACTATCCGAGCACGATGGGCGCGGTTCGTGCCGTCGCGCGCTATGTCAGTCAGATCCTGGCCGACTCATGATCGAATACCGAACTGCTACCTACCGTTGGTCTGGAGTATGAGCACCGATTACTACGCCGTCCTGGGCGTCAGCCGTGACGCCTCACCGGACGAGATCAAGAAGGCCTACCGCAAGCTGGCCCGCCAGTACCACCCGGACGTCAACGATTCCGAGGACGCGCACCACAAGTTCCAGGAGATCGGCCGCGCGTTCCAGGTGCTGAGCGACCCGCAGAAGAAGCAGGTACACGATCTCGGTGGTGACCCCTTCGCCAGCGGTCCGGGTGCCGGGGCCGGCGCCGGGTTCGGCCAGGCCTTCACCTTCACCGACATCATGGACGCCTTCTTCGGCCAGACCGGCGGGGCCACCCGCGGTCCGCGGCCGCGCACCCGGCGGGGCCAGGACGCCCTGATTCCGCTGCGGATCGACCTGAGCGAGGCGGCCTTCGGCACCACCCGCGAGCTGAAGGTCGACACCGCCGTACTGTGCCCGACCTGTTCGGGATCCGGCGCGGCTGCCGGGTCCGAGCCGGTCACCTGCGAGATCTGCCACGGTCGGGGCGAGGTGACGCACACGCAGCGCTCGTTCCTCGGTGAGGTCCGGACGATGCGGCCGTGCCCGAACTGCCGCGGCTTCGGCACGACCATCCCGAGCCCGTGTGTGGAGTGCGCCGGTGACGGCCGGGTCCGCTCGCGCCGGACGGTCACGGTCAAGATCCCCGGCGGCGTCGACAGCGGCACCCGGGTGCAGTTGTCCGGCCAGGGCGAGGTCGGCCCCGGCGGCGGCCCGGCCGGCGACCTGTACGTCGAGATCGACGTCGAGCCGCACGAGATCTTCAGCCGCAACGGCGACGACCTGCACTGCACGGTCACGCTGCCGATGACCGCGGCCGCGCTCGGCACCACGATCGACCTGCCGACGCTCGAGGGCGAGACCACGCCGCTCGAGATCCGTGCCGGCACCCAGTCCGGTACTACGATGACGCTCACGGCTCGCGGAGTCCCGCGACTGCGGCACGCGGGTCGCGGCGACCTGATCGTCCAGGTGATCGTCGAGACGCCGACCAAGCTGGACGACGGCCAGGCCGCGCTGCTGAGGCAACTCGCCGCGGCGCGTGACGAGGAGCGCCCGCAGGGCCACGTCCAGGCCGCGCACAAGGGTGTCTTCGGCCGGCTACGCGACGCCTTCGGCACGCACTGAACTCCCGGACATGGGACTCGCGGTTTTCTACCTGGCTGACCTGACCGGCTCGGAGTTGACGCTGGATGGTGCCGAGGGTCGTCATGCGGCAGTCGTACGCCGGATCGCGCCGGGCGAGCGGATCCGCCTGACGAACGGGCGCGGGTCTTTCGTGGAAGGACCCGTCACGGGTGCTTCGAAGACGGGCCTGACGGTTGCCGCGGAGAACCGCGGGACTGTGCCGGCGGCGAGCCCGCGGCTGGTCGTAGTACAGGCGTTGCCGAAGGGGGAGCGAGCCGAGCTGGCGGTGGAGATGCTCACCGAGGTCGGTGTGGATCTGGTCGTTCCGTGGAACGCGGAGCGCAGCCAGTTCCGGTCGAACCCCGAGCGGGTGACCAAGACGCTCACCAAGTGGCAGGCCTGGGCTTTCGAAGCCAGCAAGCAGTCGCGGCGCTCATGGTTCTGCGAGGTGGCCCCGATCGCCTCCACTGCCGAGGTCGCTGCCTTGATCCACGAGTCGGCTCTCGCCGTAGTGCTGCACGAGGAGGCGAAGATCCCGCTCGCGTCCTTGCAGTTGCCCTCGGAAGGCGACGTCGTCGTTGTGGTCGGCCCCGAAGGCGGCATCTCTCCGACCGAGCTGGACGCCTTCGCCGTGGACCCTGTCCGTCTGGGCGACACGGTCCTGCGCACCTCGACCGCCGGAGTCGCGGCCGCCTCCGCACTCCTCGCCCGCTCGCGCTGGAGCTGACCGACTACCTGACCGAGACCGTCTTCGAGTCGACGTCGGTGATGCGGCCGTCCTGGGCCGAGACCAGGTAGGCCTCGATCTGCCACTCACCGGGCGTGAGCTTGGTGGTGAAGGAGAACGGCGAGAACGCTTGCCCTTGTTTCGTCAAGGTGAAGTCGCTGACGACGGCCTTGGTCTTCAGGTTGATGGCGCGCCAGTTCACCTGCGCCTCGTACGCCGCTGCCATGCCGCTGACGGTGACCGGGGTCTTCAGCGCGGTGCCCTCCACCGGCGACAGGATCCACACCAGCGCCTGGACGTTGCTGGCCTGGGCCCGGCTGAAAGGCTCGGTCGTGTCGACCTGGCCGAACAGTGCCTGCCCACTCCGGCCCTGTTCGGTCACCCTGACCTTCTGGGTCTCGTCATTCACCGCGCCCTGGACCGTGTAGACGAGCTGCTGGACGGCGACCTCCGCCATCGCCGGCTCCAACTGCAGCCGCGGCAGCACCTTGAAGTCCACGGTCACCACACCGTCCGACCGAGTGACCGAGTCGACGGCCGAGCCCGTCCACAGCGAGTAGTAGTCGGGATCGCCGGACTTGTCGGTGGTCAGCAACCGAACTGCCTCGAGGGCCGGCCGACCGCTGACTTTCGCGAACGTCCGGTAGAGCCGCACTCCGGCCCCGGTGTCGTTCCCCACCGACTTCCCCGCCCAGTAGATGGGTACCGCCCTGCCCTTGACCGCCGGCTCGGGGGTGCTGCGCTCCCTCGGGAAAGCCGTGGTGGCATCAGTCCTGGCGACTGTCGGCGGCATGGGGGGCGGCGTGGTGGGCGCCGACTTGGGGCTCGGGGCAACAGTCGCGCTGGTGGCGGTGCCGGCCGGACCGGCGACCTCGGGCACGCCCGTGTTTCTGGTGTCGTGGTCGAGCATCGTGAACGCGCCGATGGCCGCGGCGGTGCCGACCACTGCCGCGCCAGTCGTGAGCACCCATGGGCGCCGGGTCACGACCTTGCGCTGGGAGCTGACCCGCGCCTGGATCTCGTGCAGCGCGTCGGCCGGTTCGACCTTGTCCGCCTCGTTGGCCAGGGCACGGCGCAGCAGCTCGTCGAACTGGTCGTTCGGGTGGTCGTTCATGCGCTCTGCTCCAGGACCTGGCGCAGCGACCTGGTCGCCCGCGCGGCATGGCTCTTCACGGATCCCCGGCTGATCCCCATCGTGTCGGCGATCTCCGCCTCCGACAGATCACCGTAGTACCGCAGCACCATCACGGTGCGTTGCTTCTCCGGGAGAGTCCGCATCGCCTCGATCACCCGGTCGGTCTCGGCGGTCCGTAGTACGGCGTGCTCCGCGCTGGGCTCGTCCGGCAGGGAGCGGGGCATGTGCTTGTCCACCACGACCAGATGCCGCTGCCTTGAACGGCAGCGGTTCACCACGGCGGTGCGCAGGTATGCCAGGGCCTTGTGCGGGTCGCGCAGCCGGTTCCACCGGGCGTGCATGGCCACAAAGGCGTCCTGCACGATCTCCTCCGCCGAACCGGTGTCACGCAACAGCAGGGAGCCGAGGCGGACCAGCGACGAATAGTGCGCGGTATAGACAGCCGTCAGCGCCTCGTCGGCGTCCCACGAGGACTCATGTGCCACGCACTCTTCGTACACCACGGCCGGTTGTGCCACGTGACAGAGACGCGAAGGTCGGGTTCCAGGTTGACAACGTGGCCGGCAGGATCCGCAGGCGTCGCCGAGCGTGACGCGACCGGTACTCCGGGTGCGGGAATCCGGGCCTTGCGGGGTTTATCGGGTGAGCCTGTCGGAGCGGGCGGCTAGCATGGTCAAGTCACACCATCTGCACCAGGAGGAACAGGCTGTCCAGGCCACGCAGTATCGAGCCGTCGCACCCGGATGCGGCGCGCGCTGACCGCAGCGCAACCAGCGCCAATCACAAGGCGTCCCACAAGATCGTCGTGCCGAACAGCATCGACATGGTGGCGCTGCTCGGAGCCCGGGACGAGTTCCTCCGGATCGTGGAGAAGGAGTTCGCGGCCGACATCATGGTCCGCGGCAACGAGATCACCCTGAACGGTGAACCGGCCGAGCTGGCCCTGGCCGAGCGGCTGATCGACGAACTGATCGCGGTGGTCCGGACCGGTCACGGGCTGACCGCCGACTCCGTCGAGCGCAGCATCGCCATGATCAAGGCCGCCACGGTCGAGAGCCCGGCCGACGTGCTGACCCAGAACATCCTGTCCAGCCGCGGCCGGACGATCCGGCCGAAGACGCTGAACCAAAAGCGGTACGTCGATGCCATCGACAAAAACACCATCGTCTTCGGCATCGGCCCGGCGGGCACGGGTAAGACCTACCTGGCCGTCGCCAAGGCAGTGCAGGCGCTGCAGGCCAAGGAGGTCAACCGGATCATCCTGACCCGGCCTGCCGTCGAGGCCGGTGAGCGGCTCGGCTTCCTGCCCGGCACGCTGTCCGAGAAGATCGACCCGTACCTGCGCCCGCTGTACGACGCGCTGCACGACATGCTCGACCCGGAGTCGATCCCGCGGCTGATGACGGCCGGCACGATCGAGATCGCCCCGCTGGCGTACATGCGCGGCCGGACGCTGAACGACGCCTACATCATCCTGGACGAGGCGCAGAACACCTCGCCTGAGCAGATGAAGATGTTCCTCACCCGGCTAGGCTTCGGCTCCAAGATGGTCGTCACCGGCGACGTCACCCAGGTGGACCTGCCGACCGGCACCCGCTCGGGACTGCGCGTCGTCCAGGACATCCTGGAAGGCGTCGAGGACCTGACGTTCTGCCGGCTGACCTCGCACGACGTCGTCCGGCACAAGCTGGTCGGCCGCATCGTCTCGGCGTACGAGTCTTTCGAAAGTGACGCTGAGCTCAAGAGATGAACGTAGAGGTCAACAACGAGTCCGGCGTCGATATCGATGCGCACGGACTGATGCGGCTGAGTCGTTTCGTGATGTCGTCGCTGCGGCTGCACCCGGAGTGTGAGCTGTCGATCAAGCTGGTCGACGAGGACACGATGGCGCGCTACCACGTCGAGTTCCTGGACCTGCCGGGCCCGACCGACGTGATGTCGTGGCCGATGGACGAGCTGCGGCCGGGTGCCGACGATGACGCCGAGCCGCCGCTGGGGCATCTGGGCGACATCGCGCTGTGCCCCACCGTCGCGGCCGCGCAGGGCGCGAAAGCGGGCCACGGCACCTGGGCCGAACTGGAGCTGCTGACCGTGCACGGCGTCCTGCACCTGCTCGGCTACGACCACGCGGAACCCGCCGAGAAGGCGGAGATGTGGGACGTGCAGGGCCGACTGCTGGAAGCATGGCGCGCACCGGGAAACAGGCTCGGACAGGATTGAGGTTCCAGTGACCTACCACGACGGCGTCCTGCTGGTTGTGGCTGCGGTGCTCGTTCTCCTCGCCGGGTTGTTCGCCGGCGCCGAAGCGGCCCTGTCGTCGTACTCCAAGGTGCGCGCGAACGAGCAGGTCGAGCAGGGCAATAAGCGTGCGGTGAAGCTCCGCGACCTGCTGTCCGACGCGCCGCGCTACCTGAACACGCTGCTGCTCGTCCGGCTGATCTGCGAGATCACCGCGATCGTGCTGGTGACCCAGGCGTTGTCGAACGTCTTCACCGTCACCTGGATGCACATCCTCGTCACCTCCGTGGTGATGGTGGTGGTCTCGTACGTGATCATCGGCGTCGCGCCCAGGACATTGGGTCGGCAGCACTCGGACCGGTTCGCGATGATCTCCGCCGGTCCGGTGATGGCGTTGACCAGCGTGCTCGGACCGCTGCCCAGGGTGCTGATCCTGATCGGCAACGCGCTGACGCCGGGCAAGGGATTCGCCGAGGGCCCGTTCGCGACCGAGGCCGAACTGCGCGCGCTGGTCGACCTGGCGGAGAAGTCGTCGGTGATCGAGTCCGGCGAGCGGCAGATGATCCACTCCGTCTTCGAGCTCGGCGACACCATCGCCCGCGAGGTGATGGTGCCGCGGACCGACATGGTCTACATCGAGCGGCACAAGAAACTGCGGCAGCTGACCTCGCTGGCGCTGCGCAGCGGATACTCGCGGATCCCGGTGGTCGGCGAGTCCCTGGACGACATCCTCGGGGTGGTCTACCTGAAGGACGTGATGCGCCGGGTCTACGACAACGCGCAGGCCGAGTCGACCGAGCGGGTCGAGTCGGTGATGCGGCCGTGCATGTACATCCCCGACTCCAAGCCGGTGGACCAGTTGCTGCGCGAGATGCAGGCCGCGCGGATGCACGTGGCGATGGTCGTCGACGAGTACGGCGGAACGGCCGGGCTGGTCACCATCGAGGACATCCTGGAGGAGATCGTCGGCGAGATCACCGACGAGTACGACGAGGCGCCGGAATCGGTGCAGGCGCTGTCCGACGGAGCGTACCGGGTGTCCAGCCGGTTCCCGATCGACGAGCTCGGCGAGCTGTTCGGCGTACCGCTGGACGACGACGACGTGGACACCGTCGGCGGGCTGATGGCGAAACTGCTCGGCAAGGTACCGATTCCCGGCGCCCAGGTCGAGATCGACGGGCTCGGGTTGTCCCTCACCGCGGAGCGGCCATCCGGCCGACGCAACCAGGTCGGTACTGTGCTGGTCCGGCGCGGAGAGCCCGCCGACCAGCCGCAGGACAGCAGTCACCAGACTGCCTGAGCCCAATGGGAGTCTTCCTTGTCCGCTGACCTGTCCGCCGAGGACGCCAAACTGGTCACCCTTGCCCGCGCCGCGCGGGCCCGCACGCGCGCGGCCGAAGGTGCCGCCGTCCGCGACACCGACGGGCGGACCTATGCTGCCTGCACGGTGCAGTTGGACACCGTGCTGCTGAGCGCGCTGCAGTTGGCGGTGGCGATGGCGGTGTCTTCCGGCGTGAAGGGGATCGAGGCCGCGGCAGTGGTCACCGATACCCCGGACGTCGATGTGGAGGTGGTGCGCCATTTCGGTGGCGCGGCGCTCCCGGTAGTCGTTGCTGATGGCAACGGAGAGGTTCGTGATGTCGTCCACACCTGAGAACTTGGTCGAGTTCCGCAGCGGTTTCGCCTGTTTCGTCGGCCGGCCGAACGCGGGCAAGTCCACGCTCACGAACGCCCTGGTCGGGCGCAAGATCGTGATCACCTCGTCGAAGCCGCAGACCACCCGGCACGCAGTACGGGGCATTGTGCACCGGGCGGACGCCCAGCTGATCCTGGTCGACACCCCCGGCCTGCACAAGCCGCGCACGCTGCTGGGGGAGCGGCTGAACGACCTGGTGAAGACCACGTGGGCCGAGGTCGACGTGATCGCCATCTGCCTGCCGGCCAGCGACAAGATCGGCCCGGGCGACCGGTTCCTGGTCAGTGAGGCTGCCAAGGTCGCCAAGACGCCGAAGGTGGCAGTGGCGACCAAGGCCGACCTGGTCTCGCCCGAGCGGATGGTCGAGCACCTTGCCGAGATCGCCGAGCTTGGCGAGTCCGTCGGGATCGAGTGGGCCTCGGTGGTCCCGGTCTCCGCGACCTCCGGCTACCAGGTCGAGGTGGTCGCCGACGAACTGGTAAAACTGCTGCCGGCCGGTCAGCCGCTCTATCCGGACGGTGACGTCACCGACGAACCCGAGGAGACCCTGGTCGCCGAGCTGATTCGCGAGGCCGCGCTGGAGGGCGTCCGGGACGAGTTGCCGCACTCGATCGCGGTCACCATCGACGAGATGGGCCTGCGCGAGGACCGCCCCGAGGACAAGCCGCTGCTCGACATCTACGCGAACATCTATCTCGAGCGCGACAGCCAGAAGGGCATCGTGATCGGCCACAAGGGCGCCCGTCTCCGCGAGGTCGGCGCGAATGCCCGCCACCAGATCGAGGCCCTGCTCGGTACGCCGGTCTACCTCGACCTGCACGTCAAGATCGCGAAGAACTGGCAGACCGACGCCAAGCACCTCCGCAAACTGGGTTTCTGAGTTGGGCCCGCTGACGAACCCGGCGTACTACGCACTGGCCGGCGCGCACGCTGGTCTCGCGGAGGTCCGCGGTGAAGCCCGCCGCTATCCGGCTGAGGTCGCGCCGTTCTACGGGTTGCCGGACGATCCGACCGAGCAGGACTGGACGGATGCCGCCGCCCTGGTCGGCGTCGGACACACAGCGGCTCTGGTGCGCCCGGACCTGCCGATCCCGGAGATCTTCAAGGTCGACCGGCAGTTCGACCTCGTACAACTCCTCGCCCCCGAGTCCTTCGGCGCGGACGCCCCGCACGCCCCGCACGCCCCGGACGCGTCCCGGCTCGCCCCGGACGCCTCCCGGCTCGACCCGGACGGCACCCAGCGCGGCGTGGAAGCCGTCCCGCTCGGCCTCGACGACGTCGCCGAGATGCTGGCCCTGACAGCCCTGACCGAGCCCGGTCCGTTCCGCTCCCGCACGATCGAGTGCGGGCCCTACCTCGGCCTGCGGCGCGATGGAGCCCTCATCGCGATGGGAGGCCAACGCTTCCACCCGCCCGGCTATGTCGAGATCAGCGCGGTCTGTACGGATCCCGCCTACCGCGGCCAAGGCCTCGCCACCCGCCTCATCCGGGCGATCTCCGCGGGCATCCAGCGAACCGGCGACCGCCCGTTCCTCCACGCCAGCGCCACCAACACCAACGCGATCCGCCTCTACGAATCCCTCGGCTTCACCGTCAGCAACCGGATGAAGGTCACCCTCATCCAACCCCGCTGACCCGTACGCCGCCCTGCGCCCCGCTTCAACCACCCGCCCGGGCCACGGCTGGCGGGTTGTTCGGCGGCTGGCGGCAGACAAGGCGCCAGCGGGCGAAAAGGCCGTTACCGGTGGTTGGCGCCCGCGCGCGCGTGGGTCGCCGAGATCAGGCCGTCTTTTGGTAGGCGATGGAGCGGGCGATTATTCGGTAGTTGAGTTGTTGGTTGATGGCGATCATGTGGGCATTGGATTCGGCGTTCCAGGTGTCGAGCTGGGTGACGGCCGGTTCGGCCTCGCGCATCCACAGGAGCATGCCGGTCTTGACGAGGGCGCCGAGGCGGTGGCCGCGGTGTTCGCGGGCGACGGCGGTATCGGCCTGTTCGGCGATGTGGGGGCGTTCCCGCTCGACCACGATGGTCGAATGCCCTGCCAGTACGCCGGTTGCGCGCTCGCGGGCGATCACTCGGTAGAGGCTCCGGTCGTGCCCGAACTGGGCGTCTTCGTAGGCGCGCAGCCGTTCCGGGCTGTACTCGTCGTCCTCCATCTCGAGGTCGTCCCTCGGGGCATCGTTGATCGAGGCGGTCACCGCGACCATGCCTTCGAGCAGCTCGTCCGGCAGCCGGCCGTCGATCCGGATCAGCTCGTAACCGGCCGATGCCTGCACTGCCTCGTCATACAACCTCTGCACGACCGACCAATCGAGGCTGGCGATGTCCTGCCGACGGTTGACCTCGATCGCCTTCTGCTCGAACCCGTGCCGGCGCGCGAACACGTCCGCCTTCGGCAGGTCCCACGCGCTCATACCGAGAAGGTTCCGCCCTAGCCGCTGGGCCAGCTGTTCGCCGTACTGGAGCAGTTGCGTACCGATGCCGCGTCCACGGTAGTCCGGGTGCACCTCGACCTCGAACCAGGCGAGGTTGGTGTTGTCGTACGTCGGCAGGTCGACAGACAGGAGTCCCACTGCGAAGCCGTCGGCGTCCCGGGCGATGTAGCTGTGACCCGGATCACCGTCCCAGCCGTGCTTCAGGTGCGCCGCATAGCCGCGCGGTGTCGACTGCAGCGCTTCTGGGCAGTCGACTTTGGCGGTGGCGGCGAGCAGTGCCACGGCGTCCACGCATCCGACCTCGTCGTCGGGATAGAGCCTGGTGATGTCCACCGGCCCAGCGTGCGCCCCAGTCGTCGGTTACCGCGAGTCAATTATCGCGGCCAAGAAGTTCCTCGCTCAGGGTCCAGAGCGATGTGGCGTGCGTGCACCTCGGTCTCCGCGCCGGCTCGTCCGCGAAGCAACAGCCGATAGGAGAACGCTTCACGGTGCACGTGTGCCGGACGTAGTTCGTCCTTGGCGACACGCGTGATCAGCAGGTGATGAGTGCTCTGACTGACACCGCCGAGTGCCAGTCGGCGGCCGTCGGACAGCTCCAGGGCGATGCCGTGCGGCGACCTCGAGATCAGCAGCACGTGGCCGACGTCGCTGGCCACGTACTGCGTGAGCTGCTTCTCCAGGCGGCGCAGTTCGTCCAGCGCGATCTCATCCAGGTGCGCGTCGAGTTCCAGCATCTCCGGCGCGCGGAACGGGCGATCCAACGGGTCAACCTTCGCGTTGCCACGCCGGGAGCTTCCAACGATCCAGTAGGCGGCGCCGGTGACCAGAATCATCACGACACCCAGAATGAAGAGCATGGTGGGTCTCCCTTCCGGCCGACTGGTCGCGTTGACCTCGGCGTCAGATCAAGACTGGCCTGGGCCGGGCGCCAAGTCGCCGCAGCCAGCCGCCATCTTCAGGTAGGGGCTGATGTACCAGCGACTACCTGCTAGCCGGTAGTGCGGCCGGTTCTCAGGTGGCAGGACGGTCAGCTGCGGCCAGTTGCCCGGGTGCGAGGAACAGCGTTCCGCGCAGGCTGCCTCTCGCGGTACGGACCGCGACGATGATCCAGGCGGCGACGAGCCCGACGTAGAACAGCATCGCGGCGACGCGGAAGACGTCTGATCCGGTGTGCAGAGCGAGGCCGGAGGTGCCCTCGACGACGGTGCCGATGGGGAAGGTGAACGACCACCAGGTCAGCGAGAACGGCAGGTGATCCCGCGCCGTGCGTACCGTGATAGCGGCTGCGATGGCGGCCCACATCACGGCGAACCCCCAGACCGGAACCCCGTAGACGACGCCGAATGCCTGCAGGGCCGTCGAGTACGGGCGTGGTAGAGCCTGCGAGGCGACGCCGCCCAGGAGGTTGGCGGCTGCGACCGACTGGCCCAGCGGGCCGAGCACGATCCAGAGTGTGGGCACCATCGCCGCCAGTCCCACCTTGTAGACGGCAAGGCGGTACCAGATCAGTGTGATGACCACGACCGAGGCAAGGAGCGACATACCGAACATCGCGTAGCAGCACAGCAGTAGCGCAAGCCTGGCTTGCCCGGCGGGTGCGTACGGGACCAGCAGGGCGCCCGTGGTGGCCGACACCATGGGTGGCACGACCGGCATCAGCCAACCGCCGAACGCGCTGTCAGGTTTGACTTCATGCCGGGTGAACATGACGAACGGCACCACAACGGCCACGGCCAAGCCGGTGATTGTGCCTGCGAACCAGAGGACCCAGTCGATGTCGACTGCAGCCCGGAGACCGAGAACATCCCGGCCGAGCAGGATCGTCCCGGCTCCCACCGTGAGCATGGCCATTGGTGGAGCGCCGTAGAAGTGGCCCATCACGGGGTTGAGGAGGTGGCGTCGGGCAGCGCCGGGGTAGCGCACCCAGTGGGTGACGGTCGCCGCTGTGAGCGCGACCAGCAGGATGGCGGCCAGTGCCCAAACAACAATGGCGGCGGTATGCAGGCCAGACGGCTGCCACGGCAGTGATGCGGCGGCGCCGGCGACGATGCCGGTGCCCATGATCGAGGCGTACCAGTTCGGCGTCAGGTTGGAGAAGACGTCTGACGGGCGGTTCAGATCCCGGAAGAGACCGGCCCGCGGCGGGCGAGTTGGCTGTCGCGTCTGCATCTGCTGCTGCGTGCTCATAAGCCCAGATTTGCGCAGGTCGACCCGCTCTTTCTGCACCGCCAGCAGCCGTAGCAACCCCCTGCCAGCAGGCAGAACGCCTACTAGCAGGGGACGGCGGCTCAGGGCTGCGGCATTCCGTAGGCGTGGTCGACGGTCATCGAGAAGACCAGCCGGCGGTCGCGGACCATGGCACGCCGGTAGTCGTCCCAGTCGGGGTGCTCACCGGCGGCTGCGCGATAGAGGTCGATCAACTCCTCGACCACAGGGTCGTGCGGATCAGCCGCCACCGCGCTGAGTTCCGCCTTGCCTTCGAGTACGACGTACGACCTGCCCTTGGGGCCGTTGACGTAGAGGCTGGCGCGCGGATCGCGCCGCAGGTTCGCGGTCTTCGCCCGGCCGTCAGTGAGGGAGACCCGGACCAGGTTGCGCGCCGCGTCGTACGCGTAAGTGACGTTGGACAGCTGGGGGCGGCCGTCGCGCTTGATCGTCACCAGTACGCCGAGGCCGCGGCTGCCGATCCGGTCCTGCAGGGACTCCGTCATAGACCAAGCCTAGGGATTCAAGTCCCCTTGAAGACAACTCGGCCACGCCGCGAGGCGATTAGGGGGTTCAACGTGCGTTGGCTTTGAGGAACGCAACTGCGCGGTCCCACGCTAGCTTGGCGTACTGCTCGTTGTAGGTCCCCAGCTGATCCTTGTCGTTGTGGAACGCGTGCCCAGCGGGGTAGTAGAAGAACTCGACGCCACCCTTGGACTCCTCGCGGATCTGCTGCTCCTGCGCGCGTGCCTGCTCGACCGGATAGAACGCGTCCTGCTCGCCGTAGTGACCCTGGATCGGTGCTGTGACAGTGCGGTACTGCTGGGGAACGGCCGGCCCCACGCCGTAGAAGGGCACGGCTGCGCTGACCTTGTCGCCGTGCTGCGCCGCGAGCTGCAGGACGAAGCCGCCGCCCATGCAGAATCCGACCGCTCCGACCGTCGTGGAGGTCACGGACGGATCGGCGAGCAGGAAGTCGACGGCGCCGGCGAGATCCTTCGCGGCCTGCTCGACCGGCAGCTCCGCGAGCATCTGACCTGCCGTGTCGGCATCGTGGGCGACCCGGCCGCCGAACAGGTCCGGGGCCAGCGTGACGAATCCCTCGGCGGCGAACCGGTCCGCGACCTCGGCCAGGTGGTCGTCCAGACCCCACCACTCCTGGATCAGGATCAGTCCCGGCCCCGACCCACCGGCCGGCTTCTTCAGGTAGCCGTGCGCCTGTCCGCCGTTGCTGGCGAACGTCACGTTCTGACGTGGGTTGACCTCAGTCATGGCAATTCCTCTCGATTCAGAAGTTGTGACTGCACAGACGGTTGTTCATGCCTCACGGCGAATGGCGTTTGCCAGGCGTGGCGAGCTGTACGCCGGGTGGTCGCCGGCGAGCCAACTCTCGATGTCCGGCGCATGCGGGCGGGCCCCTCCGAGCAGCAGGACCCCCAGGATCAGCGCGCCGGAAACCACGCAGAGCAAGACAAGGATGAGCGCGGACACCCTGATCCCGTCGGTCGGCATGCGGAACAGCGTCACCAACTCCGCGACGACCGGGGCGATCAGGAAGGCCGCCTCAGAGCGCAGGAGTTCCACCAGGGCGAATGTCGGTCCCAGCCGGTTGGACGGCACGCTGAGTCCGGCCATGAACAGACCTGGCGCCACCCCGGCCCCGGCACCGAACCCCAGGAACAGGCCCGAGACAGCTACCAGAAAGATCCCCTGGCCCAGGCCGATCCCCAACAGGATCGCGCCGCCGATCGCAGTCATGCCGAGGCCGCCCAGGGCGAGGACCGGCAACCACCGCGTACGCAGTACCGACTTGAAAAGCACTGCTGCCACGGCGACGCCCACGACCTGGGCAGCAAGAATCGTTCCTGTCCGCACTGGTGAGACATGCTCGACCTGCAGCAGATAGACCACCGCCAGGTCGACCAATGCGGTCACCGAGGCTCCCGTGACCATGGCTGTCGTAATGCCGGTCACGGGCAGCGTGTGCGCGATCAGCTTGAGCGGCATCAAGGGACGATCCTTGCGGTACTGCTGGATCAGCAGGAGCAGGAGCGCAAGCAGCCCGACAGCTACTGGTACGAAGAAGATCGGGGAGCCGAAGCCGCCGCGGACCAGCCAGGACACGCCGAAGAACGGCAGGACCGTCGCGGCCAGCGCCAGCGGGATCCCAGACCAGTCGAACCTCATGGCCGGTGCGGTGGGGACCCCCCGCTCGAAGGCGAGCACCCCCAGCAGGGTGCCGGCGACGCCCAGGACGGCCGCGACGGCGAACATCAGCCGCCAGGTGCCGCTAGCGGCCACGATTCCGCCGATGATCGGTCCGATGGTCACCATGCCGAACAGACCCAGGTTGACGAACGCCGCGCTGAGTGGCACGTGCGATGCGCCATGTCTGGTGAGCAGCGGCGGAAGAGCGACCACCAGCAACATGCCGGTCGCGAGCCCCTGCAGCACCCGCCCTACTGTGAAGAGCCCGATGTCGGGCGCCAGGGCCACGAGCAACGATCCAAGGGCGAAGCCTGCCTCGATCCATACGTACAGGCGCCAGGTCGGCAGCCGCTGGAAGAGGTCGGCGGCCGCGACGGCACCGAAGGCATACCCGGCATTCGACAGGCCGCCCGCCAGCAGGACCCCGAACGCGGAGGCGTGCAGGTCGGTTGACACCTGCTGCGTGATGAACAGCGACGCGGTGGACAAGACGATGAACGGGCACAAGGCCACCAGCACCAGGGACACCGCCGCGCGGTAACGGCCCGCGAACGGCGGACTGTGGCGAGACAGTTGTTGCGTCTGCTGCTGGGTCGTCATAGGCCCACAGTGACGCCGCAGGCTGTGCTTCTGCTGCACCGCCAGCGGCCGTTGTCACCCCCCGCTAGCTGGAATTCTCCACGCTTGAAGAGAGGACGGTCGCGCTCCGTCATGCTCACCCAGGGTCAGGGATGTCTCGCCGATCGAGACCCCCGGTTCGACGGGCGTCTGGGTTGTGCATAGACTCACTGGCATCATGCGGCACCAGCTTCTCCTCCTTCGCTGCCGCGGCGAGGCCTGACAAGGCCGGTTCCCTCGCCGCGGGGTTCTGTCGTACGCCGGTCGTCCACGACCCCACGACAACAGCAGCACCACTCCCGAGGAGACCCCCCGTGGCACCCAAGAACCAGCCCAAGCCCGTTCAGCAACCTTCGGTGATGCCGATCCACCGCTACTCGGCCTTTCCGCCGATCGAGCTGCCGGACCGGACCTGGCCGGCCAGGTCCGTCGACCGGACCCCGCGCTGGCTGTCCACCGACCTGCGTGACGGCAACCAGGCCTTGGTCGAGCCGATGTCCCCGGCCCGCAAGCGGCGGATGTTCGACCTGCTGGTGAAGATGGGCTACAAGGAGATCGAGGTCGGTTTCCCCAGCGCCAGCCAGTACGACTTCGACTTCGTCCGCAGCCTGATCGAGGGCGACGCGATCCCAGCTGACGTCACCATCTCGGTGCTGACCCAGGCACGCGAGGAACTGATCGAGCGGACCGTGCAGTCGCTGCAGGGCTCACCGAGGGCCACCGTCCACCTCTACAACGCGGCCGCGCCGCTGTTCCGCCGGGTCGTCTTCAACGTGAACAGAGCCGAGTGCCTCAACATCGCCGTCCGCGGCACCGAGACGGTGATGAAGTTCGCGGACGACATGCTGGGCGACTGTGAGTTCGGCTACGAGTACAGCCCGGAGATCTTCACCGACACCGAGCTGGAGTTCGCGCTCGAGGTCTGCGAGGCGGTCAGCGACGTGTGGCAGCCGGCCGAGGGCCGCGAGATCATCCTGAACCTGCCGGCCACCGTCGAGATGTCCACGCCGAACGTGTACGCCGACCAGATCGAGTGGTTCGGGCGCAACCTGACCCGGCGTGAGCACAGCACGATCAGCCTGCACCCCCACAACGACCGCGGTACCGCGGTGGCCGCGACCGAGCTGGGCCTGATGGCCGGCGGGGACCGGGTCGAGGGGTGTCTGTTCGGCCATGGCGAGCGGACCGGCAATGTCGACCTGGTCACGCTGGGGATGAACCTGTTCAGCCAGGGCATCGACCCGCAGATCGACTTCTCCGACATCGACGAGATCCGCCGCACCGTCGAGTACTGCACCCAGATGCGGGTGCCCGAGCGCCAGCCGTACGCGGGCGACCTCGTCTACACCGCCTTCTCCGGGTCCCACCAGGACGCGATCAAGAAGGGACTGGAGGCGCTGGACAAGCAGGCCGCGGCCGAGGGCAAGCCGGTCGGCGAGATCGCCTGGGAGGCGCCCTACTTGCCGATCGACCCCAAGGATGTCGGCCGCAGCTACGAGGCCGTGATCCGGGTCAACTCGCAGTCCGGCAAGGGCGGCGTCGCCTACATGATGAAGTCGGAGCACCGGCTCGACCTGCCGCGACGGCTGCAGATCGAGTTCAGCCGGGTGATCCAGCTGCACACCGACTCCGAGGGCGGCGAGGTCGGTCCGCAGCAGATGTGGGACATCTTCGCCTCGGAGTACCTGTCGCCGGGCAAGCTGTCGCTCCTGACCGTGAACTCCTCCTCGAGCGAGGGCCAGAACGACGCGCTCCGCGTGCAGGTGTACTCCGAGGGCGTACCGCACGAACTGGTTGGCGAGGGCAACGGCCCGGTCTCCGCGTTCGTCGACGCGATCAAGCCGCTGAAGTACGACGTCCGTGTGCTCGACTACCACGAGCACGCTCTCTCGGCCGGCGGTGACGCGCTCGCCGCGGCGTACGTCGAGTGCGAGGTCGGCGAGGACGTCTACTGGGGGGTCGGCCGGGACGCCAACATTCTCACTGCTTCGCTGAAGGCGGTCGTCTCCGCGATCAACCGCGCCACCCGCTGAGCACCCGTCGCCCGCTGCCCCTATTGGGTGGCGGGCGACGTCCGCGTTTGGTTGGCTCGGCAGGTGATCACCGTGCGCGAGATCGACGCGACCGACTCCGGACTCTTCGATTCCTGGTACGACGTCTTCCGCGCAGGCGCGACCGCGGACCGGGAGGCGGCGCTCGTCACCAGCCACGCGGCGCTGGCGTTCTCGCTGCGCACGATTTTGATGCGCTGAGCAATCGTTCGATCACTGTACGCGATTTAGTGTTACGCGTTCTGTCAAACCGTTGACGCGGTGTGTGTGGTTGTCCAAACTAGCGTCACTGTGCGCAGATCCATGCAACGCAGCATTCTTAATGACGGTGCCAGGAACACCGTTTCGACGGATCTTTGGGTCCGGCGCACACCCGCCGTCCTTCGGTAGTTCCGTGGAGGTGAGCAGTGAGCGATGCCGTCGACACACCGGCTCCGAGGCTGGTCGAAGGACTGCCCGAGGAACCGAAACCGTCGCCCGCGCGGCGCTTGGCCGATGCCTGGCTGGTGCGGCGCCTCGGCAAGGCCCTCCTGACCATCTTCCTCGTCACTACGCTGACGTTCTTCCTGGTCCGGCTGCTGCCGGGTAACCCCGTCGACACCTACATCCAGACGCAGATCGCGCAGACCGGCGTCTCGTATGCCGAGGCGGCCGCGCAGGCCCGCGGCCTGTTCTCGCTGGATCCGAACGAACCCCTGATCCAGCAGTACTTCGACTACCTGGGCAACGTGCTCCATGGTGACTTCGGGAACTCGCTGCTCTCGCCCGGCACCACCGTGGCGCAGGTCATCAAGACGTACCTGCCCTGGACCCTCTTCTCGGTCGGCATCGCCACGATCCTGAGTTTCGGCATCGGCATCCTGGCCGGGATGCTGATGGCTTACCGGCGCGAGAGCTGGATCGACCACGTGCTGACCTCGATCGGCTCGCTGCTGCACGCGATCCCGAACTACATCCTCGCGATCATCATCGTCGTCTTCTTCGGCGTGAAACTGCAGCTCTTCGACCTGTCGACCATCCGGGGCTCCTACTCGCCCGGCATGTCGCCCGAGTTCAGCCTGAGTTTCCTCAACGACGCCTTGTACCACGCGTCGCTTCCGATCATCGCGTACGTCCTGACCACGGTCGGTTCCTGGGCGCTGGTGATGAAGTCCTCCACCGTCGAGACCCTCGGCGAGGACTACGTGACCGTCGCCCGGGCCCGAGGGCTGACTGACGCGAGGATCCGAGCCGGGTACGTCGGCCGGAACGCCGTGCTGCCGTTGTTCAGCCAGCTCGCCGTGTCCCTCGGGTTCGTCGTCGGCGGGTCGATCTTCGTGGAGAAGATCTTCGGCTACCAGGGCATCGGCTACAGCCTCTACACCGCGGTGTCGGGTCGCGACTACCCCGTCCTGCAAGGGATCTTCCTGGTCATCACCATCTCGGTGGTGGTCGCCAACCTGCTCGCTGATCTTCTCTACGGCCGGCTGGATCCGCGGATCCGCACCGCCGCCAAGGCCAAGGGGTGACGACAGATGGCTGACACTGTGACCACTGCCGGCGCCGTCGCGGCGATCGGTACGACGAACGTCTCCAGGTTCTCCGGCATCATCCGGTCGATGCGGCGCAGCCCGTCGGGCTTCATCGGGTTCGTGATCGTGCTGCTGCTGGTGGCGATCGCGGCGATCGGGCCGTTCTTCACCCCCGCCTTGAGCCCGGACGTGAAGTCGATCCTGCTGCCGGCCGGATCCCCGGGTCATCTGCTCGGCACGGACAACGAGGGCAAGGACGTCCTGATCCAGATGATCGACGGCGGCCGGGCCGTCATCTTCATCGGCTTCTTCGCCGCGGCGGTCTCGACCATCATCGCGATCGTCCTCGGGTCGCTGGCCGCCTATCTGGGCGGCGCGTTCGACTCGGCGGTGGTCACCGTGGCCGACGTCGTCCTCACCATCCCCCAGATCGTGCTGCTGGCGGTGCTGGGTTCGTTGATCAAGCTCGACTCACCAATCCTGCTTGGCGTGCTGGTCGGTGGCTTGTCCTGGCCGGTGCTCACCCGAGCGGTGCGCGCCCAAGTCCTCTCGCTGAAAGAACGGGAGTTCGTCGAGGCGGCGAGGCTGCTCGACCTCGGCACGGTCCGGGTGGTCTTCGTCGAGATCCTGCCGAACATGGCGAGCTTCATCCTGATGAACTTCATGATCGGTGTCACCAACGCGATCTATGCCCTGGTCGGGCTCTATCTGCTGGGTCTTGCTCCGCTGACCGGCTCCAACTGGGGCATCATGCTCAACCGCGCCTGGATCGCGGGAGCGATCTTCAACGATGCCAGTCTGGCGTTCATCCTGAGCCCGGTCGTGGCCATCGTTCTGCTGCTGCTGGGACTGGTGATGATGACCAGATCGCTCGAAGAGATCCTCAACCCTCGCCTGCGGGACCGGTGACCATGGTGACGACGACTTCTGCAGGCGCGGCTCGCGCCGTCCGTGGTGGCAAGGGCGAACCGCTGTTGTCCGTCCGCGACTTCGCCGTCGAGTACCGGACCGGAGCCGGCAGCACGGTGAAGGCCGTCCGCGGCGTCGACCTCGACCTCTACCCGGGCGAGAGCCTCGCCCTGGTGGGGGAGAGCGGCTGCGGCAAGACGACGTTGGGCCTGGGCCTGCTGCGCTTGCTCCCGAAGCTGGGCACGGCCACCGGCAAGGTGACCTTCAACCGCCAGGACGGCACTGTCATCGATGTGCTCGGGCTGGACAGTCGCGATCTGCGCAGGTTCCGCTGGCGGGATGCGGCGATGGTCTTCCAGGGCGCGATGAACGCTTTCAACCCGGTGCTGAAGATCCGCGGTCACATGCACGACACGATGCGCGCGCACACCAAGGCTTCGCGCTCGGAGATCGAGGAGCGGGCCGGGGAACTGCTGCGGCTGGTGCGGCTGGAGCCGGGCAGGGTGCTCGACAGCTACCCGCACGAACTGTCTGGTGGGATGCGTCAGCGGGTGCTGATCGCGATGAGTCTGCTGCTCGATCCGGAGATCCTCATCCTCGACGAGCCGACCACCGCGCTGGACATCCTCACCCAGCGGTCGATCGTCGACGTGCTGCACGAGGTCCGCGAGCGGCTCGGGTTCTCGATGATCTTCATCTCGCACGACCTCTCGCTGGCCGCCGAGCTCGCCGACCGCGTCGCCACCATGTATGCCGGGCGCATCGTCGAGACGGGTGGAGTTCGTGACCTGTTCTACCGCCCGCGGCATCCGTACACGCTCGGCCTGATCAATGCGGTGCCGCCGATCGTCGGCGAGCTGCCCGACCTCGAGTCGATTCCCGGCGGCCCGCCGAGCCTTGCCGACCTACCGCCCGGCTGCACCTTCAACCCCCGCTGCAAGTTCGCCACCGAGGAATGCCGAGAGACCGACCCGCCGCTGCTGCCGGTCACGGACCAGCCCGGCGACGCGCACGAAGTCGCGTGCATCCACTCCGACCAGGTTCACCTCGACCGCCCGAAACCGGCTGCCGACAGACCGGCTGCCGATGAATTGGGGACGGCATCATGACCACCACCGAGACTGTCTCGACGTCCCCAGCCGCGGCTGACAAGCCGCTGATGACGCTCGCGGGCGTCAGCCAGGTGTTCGACACCAAGGCCGGCCCGATCCGCGCGGTCGACGGCGTCAGTCTTTCCGTCAACCCCGGCGAGGTGCTCTGCCTGGTCGGCGAGAGCGGCTCCGGCAAGACCACAGCGGCCCGAATGGCGGCGGGCCTGGCGCGCCCGAGCGGCGGGCAGGTGGCCTTCGGCGGCAAGGACATCTGGTCGCTGAAGAAGAGCGAGTTCACCACCTTCCGCCGTAGCGTCCAGTACGTCCACCAGGATCCGTACGCCTCCCTCAACCCGACACGGACGATCCAGCAGATGCTCACCGCGCCGTTGCTCAAGCACGGCGTGGTCAAGGGAGCGAAGGCCGCCGCCGAGCGAGCCGCCGAGCTGCTGGCGAAGGTCGACCTGACGCCGCCCGAGGCCTACCTGCCGAAGTACCCACATCAGTTGTCGGGTGGTCAGCGGCAGCGGGCGGCCGTGGCGCGCGCCCTGACCCTGGACCCGAAGCTCATCATCGCGGACGAGTCGACCTCGATGCTCGACGTGTCGATCCGGATCAGCGTGCTGGCGATGCTCGGCAGGCTGCGCGACGAACTCGGCGTCGGCTTCCTCTTCATCACCCACGACCTGGCGATCGCGAAGTACTTCGGCTGGCACGGCAAGACCGCCGTCATGTACCTGGGCCGGATCGTCGAGTTCGGCCCGACCCGCCAGATCATCAACGCGCCGACGCATCCCTACACCCGGGCGCTGATCGACGCGATCCCCGAACCCGATCCCGACCTGACCAGGACCAAGGGCGCTGGATCGCTGCGCAGCTTGGAGATCCCGAGCCTGACGGACCTGCCGCGCGGGTGTACGTTCCATCCGCGCTGTGGCCTGTTCGAGCCCGGTCTGTGCGATGGCGCGGTGCCCGCGCTGCTCGAAGTACGGCCTGGTCAGTCGGCTGCGTGTCATGTGGTGGCCCGCGATGGCGCCCGCGCGGGTGGGCCGAATGAGTCGGTCGCCTGATGCCGCCCGCGGTCGGCCGGGTCGCCCTCGGCTGGGCGGCGTTCCTGGTGCTGGCCAGCGTGGTCCTGCTGCTCACCCTGACGCCGGGCACCCCCGAGTTCGTCATCACCCTGTTCACCTTGTGTATCGGCCTGTTCCTGGGCCTGATCGTCGTCGCCGCCGTCGTCCTGACGCGGCGCCGCGGGAAACGCGAGGACGTGTAGTCAGTTCTTCGACCCAGAAACCCTGACCACGCCCGGCGTGCGGTCAGGATCAGGAAAGGACATCGGATGAGTCCCACCGGCAACAACGAGTCCGGCGCGAGTGCTGAGACCAATGCTGTCTCCCGTCGGCACGTTCTCCAGCTGTTCGGCATCGCCGGGGTCGGCATCGCCGGCATCGGGACGCTCGAAGCATGCTCGCCGAGCACTCCCAAGAACGACAGCGGCGGCAAGTCCGGCAACAAGGAGTTCCACGGCGCGTATCCCTACCAGGTGCCGCCCAAGGGTCACTTGAACCTGGGGGCCGGTGTCCTCGATGGGCTGCAGCAACAGAGCCCGTACCTGGACCTGATCTATCCGAGCGCCGCCATGTACTACTGGTCGGACAAGAAGTGGGAATACCTGATGGCAGAGTCCAGCACCCTGGACGAGAAGACCAACACGTACACCCTCAAGCTGCGGTCCGGCCTGACCTGGAGCGACGGCACGCCGGTGACCAGCAAGGACGTCGTCTCCACCTTCAACCTGCACTGGCTGATGCGCCAGCAGTCGTGGACCTTCCTGTCCGACGTGAAGGCAGGCGACGCCAACACGGTGGTCTTCACCATCGGCACCCCCTCGACGGTGCTGGAGCGCTACATCCTGCGGGCGCCGATCCTGCCCGACGCGGTCTACGGTCAGTTCGCGACCAAGGCGGAAGCGCTGCGGAAGGCGAAGGCCAGCCTGGACGACGGGGAGGGCAAGAGCCTGAACGCCGACTTCCAGAAGCTCCGCCCGGAGAACCCCGTCGTTTCGGGCCCGTTCAACTACGACATGAAGACCATCACCAACGCGCAGATGACCTTGGTCAAGAACGACAAGGGCCTGATGGCCGACAAGATCGGCTTCACCAAGGTCGTCCTCTACAACGGGGAGACCTCGGACGTCACTGCGACCGTGATGAACAAGGACGTCGACTACGCCACCCACGGGTTCGCCGTCGCCAGCGAGAAGGGCTTCGAGTCCAACGGCTTCCGGATCCTGCGCCCACCGGTGTACTCCGGTCCGTCCCTGGTGTTCAACTACGGTTCGCACCCGGAGTTCGCCGACAAGCGCGTGCGACAGGCGATCGCGTACGTCATCGACCGGAACGAGAACGGCACCATCGCGCTCGGTGATTCGGGCAAGGCGGTCAAGTTCATGGCCGGGTTCTCCGACATCACGGTGCCGGACTGGATCTCAGAGGCCGACCAGGCCAAGTTGAACACCTACCAGAAGGACCTGAACAAGGCGACGTCGCTGCTGCAGGAAGCCGGCTGGAAGAACACCGGCGGCAAATGGATGACGCCGGCCGGCAAGCCCGCCAACTACGACATCAAGTTCCCGGCCGAGTTCGCGGACTGGAACCCGTCGGCGACCAACGCGGCGGACCAGTTGAACAAGTTCGGGTTCAACATCACCAAGCGCGGCATCACCTTCACCCAGCTCAACCCCGACGTCCTGGCCGGCAAGTTCGACCTGGCCATCCAGGGCTGGGGCGCGTCCAACCATCCGCACCCGTACTTCGCGTTCGTCCAGGACCTCTACACCTTCAACTACGTGATCGCGGCGAACTCCGGCGGCAAGGGCATGAACTTCCCGCTGAAGCAGGAACTCGCGTCGGGGCCGGTCGACCTCCAGGCCGTGGTGGAGAAGTCCGCCCAGGGGCTGAACCTCGACGAGCAGAAGAAGAACGTGACCACCGCCGCGATGGCCTACAACGAACTCCTGCCCGAGGTTCCGCTGTTCGAGCGGTACGGCAACAACCCTGCCCTCGAAGGCGTCCGCGTCGCCAAGTTCCCCGCCGACGACGACAAGATCCTGCTGAACGCCCCGTACGCCGACAACTTCGTCATCATGTACCTCTACCTGGGCAAGATCACCCCCGCCTGAGCGAAGGCCTCGCTGGTCGACACCTCACCTGAGAACTACAGCCGGCGTTCCCAGGTGAGGTGGCCTTCGTCCATGGTGGCGTGGCCGTCGGCGCCGGCGGCGACGTTGGGGTCGTGGGTGGCGATGATGACGGCGGCGCCGCGGTCGGCCTCGCGGCGGAGGAGGTTGAGGACGCGTTCTCGGTTGGTGCTGTCGAGTTCGCTGGTGGATTCGTCGGCAAGGATGACGCGGCCGTGCTGGGCGATACCGCGCGCGACGGCGACGCGTTGTTGTTCACCGCCGGACAGTTCCTCGACCAGATGGTCGCCGCTGTCCTCGAGCCCGACGTCGGCGAGGGCTTTCGCGATGGTCCGGTCCACGGTGTCGAGGGCGTGGCTCCGCTCGTCCTCCCGCTCGTACTCGGGCTCGTCGCCGGAGCCGCCGCGACGCCGGTTCAGTACGCCGATGAGCGCGCGATCGGCCAGCAGTGGCATCGAGAGGTTCTCGCGGGCCGTGAGCACGCGCGCAAGACCGTTGCCCTGAGGAATGAGTACGACGCGGTGCGCGGCGGCACCCGGCCGGTCGGTGATCGTCAGGCCGTCCACCTCGACGGTGCCGGACCTCGCCGCGACCGCGCCGGCGATTGCCCAGAGCAACGAGCTCTTCCCGGCGCCGGACGGCCCGCTGACCGCGAGGACACACCCGGGCGGTACTCGGAGCGACACGTCCGCCACGGCGACCAGTTCGTCGTACGCGACGGTGAGGTTGGTGACCGTGATCATGCCTGACCTTCCTGCCCGACCGGGGTGAGGCGGACGTTCCCGTCCTCGGTGGTGACGCGCAGCAGGGTGCCGGGTGGGAGCAGTTCGGCCACATGCGGTGGTAGCGGCAGCGACCCATCCGTGGCGACGACGGCGAACTCTTCGCCGGAACGGCCCTCGGAGGCGATCCGGCCGTCGCGGATGGTGATGGTGCGGGGGAGGACGGCCGCGACCTCGGGGTCGTGGGTGATCAGCAGCACGGTCATGCCGGTGGTTGCGTTGATCGTGGAGATCGCCGCGAGGACCTCGTCGCGGGCGTGGTGATCGAGCTGGCTGGTCGGCTCGTCGGCGAGCAGCAGCCCGGGGAAGGTGGCGATCCCCACAGCGACCGCGCAGAGCTGGATCTGCCCGGGCGTGAGGGACGCGAGTGGCGCATGAGCTTTGTTGCTCAGGCCAACGAGTTCGAGGACTTCCAGAGGCGTCGGCAACGTCCGGCCGCGGGGAGCGGCGCCCTGGGCGTAGCGGATGTTGTCCTCAGGCGTCAGATAAGGAACGAGGTTGCGCCCTGCGCCTTGGAGCACGATGCCGACATCGCCTGCGCGCATCCGGTCGAGCTCCGCCTCGGTCATCGTCGCCACGTTGTGCTCGCCGATCTGCAACCGCCCCGCGCTCGGCGTCAGCAGCCCACCACACAGCTGCAGCAACGTCGACTTCCCGGCACCCGACGGTCCTAGCAGGCCGACGAGCTCGCCCGGGCGGACGTTGATGCCGATGCCGGACAGGGCGGCGACGTCGTGACCCTGGCTGCGGTAGATGTGCACCAAGCCGCTGGTGCTGATCGCGAGCCCACTCATGACAGCTCCTCCCGGATCCGGCTGTAGCCGGCGCGCCGATTGACGCCGGTGCCGAGCAGCATGGTGGTCGTGGTCAGTACTGCGGTTCCGATCAGCCAGAGCGCCAGTGCGACGACCCAATTCGTCTGCAGGTCGAGCGGGATCGGCGAGGCCTCCAATGTTTCGGCGAACAGCGGTATCAACGGCAGCGCGATCTGCGCACCCACGATGCCGCAGATGGTTCCGAGCAACGCCGCGAGCGCGACCGGCCCGGTCTGCTCCCAGCGTGCTGCTCGCCCTGTGGTGTTGGCCGGTACGCCGGTGATGCGCAGGCTGGCGTAGTCCTGGGCCCGGGACCGCCACGAGGTGACCACCATGAGCAGGAGCACGATGATCGCCAGGGACCAGCCGGCGATCCCGACGACCGGGGTCAGCTGCAACGCCAGTGCACTCGCCGAGCGGCCGTAACCGTCGATCCGGTCCTGCCTGCGGTCGACCAGAGTCGCCGAGAGCCCAGCCTTGCCGAGTTCCTCGACGAGCTTCGCGGAGTTCGCCAGCCCGTCGGCGTTGAGCCAGATCTCGAACGCGGTCGCCCCCTCGTCCACGGAACCACCCAACCGCCGTACTGTCTCCAGATCGAGCACGGCCGTGTGGTCGGAGTACCGGTTGATCGGGCCCTGCGGTGCGTCGATCTGCTCGATCGGTAGTGCGAGTCCGTCGATCCCCGGCACGGTGGTCGTGTCGTTGACCGCGAAACCGGGCGCGACGAGCGCGGGTGCGATGGTCGGCACCGAGGCGTGCTGCAGATCCTGGTCGTTGCCGGTGTTGGTGAGCTCGAGCGTCAGCCCATCGGCCCGTCCGTCCTTGGCTGCGATCGATCCGGTGACGGCGCCGGTCTGCTTCACTGGCTTCCAGTCCTCTGCCCGGCCGAGCGGGATCGACGGCTTGTCGTCCGAGGCGAGCTTGCTGATCACGACATCACCCTGGAACCCGGAGGAGTCGTTCAGGTCACGGGCGACGCCGAGCCGGACCAGCCGGCACCCGAACGGGCAGTTGACCTGGGCACTGAGCTCGAACGTCCTGCCGGGCACCAGCGGCATCGGTGGGAACCTGACCAGGAACCGTGCTCCGCCGCGCAGGCTGACGACGTTCGCCGTCAGGATGACGGACCGGGCGGGCGGCTGCGGCGGCGGTAGTTCGCCGTTGACGGTCGGCGGGAGCACGGGCTTCATCGGCCCCGGTGTCGCGGTGATCTCGAGGTTGTGACTGCGAAGCTCGACGGGAGCCAGATTGCCGGGGGCCTTGAGTGCCTCGAAGCCTGCCGAGTTGGTGAGCTCGTCACCGCGGAAGGCGATCCGCCGGAAGCTGTCCGGCTCGATCATCATCGTCTTCAACGCGTCCGGCGACGGCGGTCTGACCAGCACCACCGGAGTGAGCCATTGCCGGTCCGCGTCGACCTTGTCGACCGCCGCGGTGAAAACCCCCAGGTCGGTGGAGGTCATCGAGAGCACGCCGTCGGCCCCGGTCTCGTACCCGGCGCGCAGCTGACGGTTGTCGCCGGCAACGGACGCGGCCTGACCCGCGAAGGATGCCAAGGCCGTCGCCACAGCGACAACAGCGACGATTCGCGTCACCGCCGGGCGACGGGAGACCTGCAAGGCGCCCAGCGCCAGGCCCAAACGCCCCCGGCGGAGCGCCCGGCGGCTGACCAGTCCCGCTGCCGGTAGCAGCAGATGAGCAAAGGTCAGGCCGACTGCCAGTGCCAGCAGCGTGGGCGTGAGCACAGGCAGCGGGCCACGACCGCCGCCCGTCAATGCGGCGACCAGGCCGGCCGACGCCAGCACGATGATGATCAGGTCGATCACGCCGAGAGCCCGGCCGCGGCGCCGCGGCACCACCCGCCGCAACAGCGTCGAGATCGGCTGCTGTACGACGGCCCGTACCGACCAGGTCACGACGGCGACTCCTGCGACAACAGCCAGTGCGATGGCGGCAGGCACGGTCCACGGCAACTCGAGCGGCGCCCCGTCGTTCAGCCAGGTAGCTCTCACGACCAGCAGCAGCCCGAACCCGCTGACGATGCCCGCGAGCATCCCGGTCAGCACAGGCGCGCCGAGCTCGACCGCTAACGCCCGTCCCGTACGCCGTGCGCTGGATCCGCGCAGGCGGGCCACCGCGAGCTCGGGGCGTCGCTGGTCTACCACGGCGGCCAGCGCGAGCGCCAGGACGACCACGCCGAACAGGGCGACCTGCACCATCACCAGCGGGATGATCGTGGTCGCCTGCTTGCGTTCGGCCTGGATCCGGTCGATCACCCCGATCAGGCCCGAGCTGTTGCGGGCGTTCAGCTCGAGCTCCGCGGCATTGCCGTCGACCCTCGTGGTCGCGTCCTCGATGCGCTGCAGGTCGTCAGCCCGCGCGACTCCGGACATCGGCCGGGTGTCGAGCGTGGAGCGCTGACCCCAGATGCCCTTGGTGAACGTGGTGCGATCGGTCAGCAGGAAGTCGCCGGACGCCTCGTTCGGATACTCCGCCGGGTGCGAGTGTCCTACTGGCCCGCGCCCGAACCAGTAGTCCGCCGGCTGATCGACGGGCCGGTAGATCCCGACCACGGTCAGGTTGCCCCCGCCGGTGTAGCCCGTCGGTTTGGCCTGGAGCGTCGCGCCGATCTTCGCGGTGAAGTTCGCCTTGTCAGCGGTGGACGCGACCACTTCATCAGCGCTGCGCGGGCAACGACCCTCGGTGAGTACGAGCTGGGCGCAGTAGCCGTCTCGCCAGACCAACTTCGCCACCATCTTGACGTCCTTGTCATCCGTCGGCAGCTTCCACTGGACGTCCGTGGTCAGCCCGTAGACAGGAGGCGTGAAGAGCGGTTTCAGGTCGTCCGGGAGGAGTTGGGTCAGTTCCTCCGGCTGTTTGGCTGCCGTGGGGCCGCTGAACGTGCTGGGTGGAGCTGCCTCCAGCTGCCAGGCCGTGGACAGTCGCTGGCTCGCGAGTGTCTCGGTGGTCACGGTCTGCTCGACCGCTCGGGCGAACCACGGTGCGAAGACGGCACAGGTCCCGATCAGGAGGCTGACCCCGGCTAGAACCAGCGCCTGGGCATACCGGTAACGCAATGCCCGCCGCAGAAACATTCCGGCCCCCCAGACCCCGCCGCTTATCTGACTCGCTGAATTTACGAAGCGTGCGGTCCAAAGTCTGCCGCTGACCTGGCAACGATGCTCAGTTGTTGTACGAACCGTCGCACCTTTGTCCCTCGATGCAAGCGTTGCTGCTGAATGCGATCAGGACGACTACTGAGCGTGGTGTCCAGCCCCGACGCCGAGCGGCGGCGCCGCGGCGGTAGGTTCGGGTTATGCGTGAATCCCAGCTCGGAGAACTGACCGTTTCCAGCCTCGGCCTCGGCTGCATGGGGATGTCCCAGTCCTACGGTGTCCAGGGCGACGACGCCGAATCGATCGCCACCGTGCACGCCGCCATCGACGGGGGCTGCACCTTCATCGACACCGCCGACGTGTACGGCGACGGCGCGAACGAGGAACTCGTCGGCCGGGCCCTCGCGGGCCGGCGGGACGAGGTGGTGCTGGCGACCAAGTTCGGCTTCAAGCGGCGGCAGGCCGGCGATGCGATGCCGAACGTAGTGGACGGCAGCCCGGAGTACGCGCGGACCGCCATCGATGCCTCGCTGCGGCGGCTCGGCGTGGACCACGTCGATCTCTGGTATCTGCACCGGCGCGACCCCCAGGTGCCGATCGAGGAGTCGGTCGGCGCGATGGCCGAGGCCGTTGAGGCCGGCAAGGTCCGCTACCTCGGGCTGTCGGAGGTGTCGGGCGACACGGTCCGCGCGGCGCACGCGGTGCACCCGATCAGCGCCGTACAGAGCGAGTGGTCCCTGTGGACCCGCGACCCGGAGACCGGGGTGCTGCCGACGCTGCGGGAGCTCGGGATCGGGTTCGTGCCGTTCAGCCCGCTGGGCCGCGGTTTCCTGACCGGGCAGATCACCTCGCCGGACGACTTCGAGGCCGACGACATGCGGCGGGAGATGCCGCGGTTCACCGGTGAGAACTTCCAGCGCAACCTCGATCTGGTCGAGCAGGTCCGATCGATGGCGGCGGACAAGGGCGTCACCGCAGGGCAGCTGGCGCTGGCGTGGTTGCTTGCTCAGGGCAATGACGTTGCGCCGATCCCGGGGACGAAGCGCCGCAAGTACCTGGCGGAGAACCTCGGTGCGGTGGACGTCTCGCTGTCGGCGGAGGACCTTGCCGCACTGGACGAGGCATTCCCGCCCGACGCGGTGGCGGGGGACCGGTACAACCCCGGTGCCATGAAGATGGTCGACCAATGAGCTGGATGGAAGACACCGGCCCGGCTGACGTCGAGGTGGTCGTGACCGAACAGCCTGACTCGCGGATCGCCGTGACCGGATCCACGGGTCAGGTGGGCGGACGAGTCGCGCGGCTGCTGGCGGAGTCCGAGGTGCCGCTGCGGTTGCTCGTGCGGGATCCGGCCCGCGCCCCGCAACTGCCGGACGCCGAGGTCGCCCAGGCGGCGTACGGGGAGAAGGCTTCTCTGCTGAACGCCCTGGACGGGGTGGACACGCTGCTGCTGGTCAGTGCCTCCGAATCGGCCGATCGCGTTTCGTTGCACAAGGCAACGGTTGATGCCGCGGTCGCGGCCGGCGTACGGCGGATCGTGTACACGTCGTTCGTCGGGGCGGCGCCGGGTGCGACCTTCACCTTCGCGCGGGACCACTGGCACACGGAGGAGCACATCCGGGCGAGCGGCGTCGAGTACACCTTCCTGCGGGACAACATCTACCTGGACTTCATCCCAAACATGGTCGGTGAGGACGGCGTGATCCGCGGACCTGCCGGGGACGGGCGCGTTGCCGCCGTGGCCCGCGACGACGTTGCCGACGTGGCTGCTCGAGTGCTGGTGGAGTCGTCGCACTCGGGAATGACGTACGACCTGACCGGGCCGTCCGCGTTCACCCTGGCCGAGGCGGCCGCGGAATTGAGCTCTGCGTGGGGACGGCCCGTGCGGTACCAGGCGGAGACGCTGGACGAGGCATACCGTTCGCGCGAGTCTTTCGGCGCTCCCGCGTGGGAGGTGGCGGGCTGGGTGACGACGTACGCCGCGATCGCCAGCGGGGAACTCAGCGACGTGAGCAGTGCCGTCGAGGACATCACCGGGCATCCGCCGATCGGGTTGTCGGAATACCTTTCCCGGTCCCTCACTGAGGCCTGAGCTCGGTCGGCCTGGCTTTCGCAGCCGTGATGAGAGACTGGGCGGGTGCCGCTCTACCGTGACGAAGCGATCGTGCTCCGCACCCAGAAACTGGGTGAGGCCGATCGGATCGCCACGCTCCTGACCCGCACCCACGGCAAGATCCGGGCGGTCGCCAAGGGTGTCCGCCGGACCTCCTCGCGGTTCGGGGCCAGGCTCGAGCCGTTCAGCCACGTCGACCTGCAACTCGCGACCGGCCGGACCCTCGACGTGGTCACCCAGGCCGTGTCGATCTCGGCGTACGGCGAAGGCATCGTCGGCGACTACGCCCGCTACACGACCGGAACCGTGCTCCTCGAAACCGCGGACCGCCTCGTCGTCGAGGAGAAGGAACCCGCGACCCAGCAGCACCTCCTGCTGGCCGGAGCCCTCCGCGTCCTGTCCACCGGCGAACGCGAACCGGGCCTCGTCCTCGACTCGTTCCTGCTCCGCTCGCTGGCGATCTCCGGCTACGCCCCTTCGTTCGGCGACTGCGCCAAGTGCGGCGAAGAAGGCCCGCACCGAGCCTTCAGCCCCGCCGCCGGCGGCATGCTCTGCTCGTCCTGCCGCCCCCCGGCCGCAGCAATGCCGGCCCCCGCCACCGTCACCCTGCTAGCCGCGCTCCTCACCGGCGACTGGCCAATCGCCGAACAAGCCGACCCCCGAACCCGCCGCGAAGCCAACACCCTCGTAGCCGCCTTCGTAACCTGGCACCTGGACCGCCAACTCCGCTCCCTCCCTCACCTGGACCTGACCATCAGCACTCCTCGCGCGGGCTCGGTGGACCACTGACCATCAGCACCCCCCGCGCGGACTCGGCGGACTACTGACCTGGCCGCCGGCTGGATCCACCAGGACGGGGACCGCTTCGCCGATCTGGAGCTGGGTGGCGGCCTGTTGGGTCATCGAGATCTGGCCGGTGTCGCCGAGCGTGCTCTGCCAGGTGATATCCCACCGGGTGGTCGCGCCGACCTTGTACTTGCAATCCGCCTGCGCCCGCGAGGTTTTGCGGTACAGATGACCACAATCCGGTGACGCCTTGATCCCATAGGACTTGCTGTACGGCGTACCGGCGCCGTCGCAGCGGACTGTCTTCCCATCACCCATGTTCCAGTCCACCGCCTTCACCTTGGCCGTAGCCGTCACCGTCAACCCCGGCACACTCGCCTGCCTGACGATCGGCCCCCAGGTGTTCTCCGACTGCTCCACCCACAACCACACCGGCATATTCACCAGCCCCACCTGCCCCGCCGCCGGCGCACTCCGCACCACCGGCGGCGCCAGCTGCATAGCCGCCACCGCCCGATACGCCAACGTCACCGGATCCACCACCACCGTGTCTGGCTCCCCAGGCAACCAAACCCACCGAGTCACCAAATGCCGCCCCTGATCAAACCCCTGCTCCCGAACACACGCCCAGATGGAGCCGTCGGTGTGGCCACCCCACCGAACATCCGAGAACGGGGGCTGAGGACTTTCCCTCTGCAAATAGCACTGCTGACTGTTCGACCAATTTCCAAGCTTGGAGCTGCAGGCTTGCGCGGCGCCTCCGTGCTGACATACAGGCTTCGCCTTATTACCGCCTTTGTCACCGACCTGCTGGTCGCCTGACCCATCACCGCCAATTGCGCTGCGCAGGACCCAGGTGCAGTCGCCGACCGCTCCGAAGCATGCCCACACATAGTTGGGTCCAGGTTTTGGAGGCCTGCTCTCGGCGTGTGCGGAGCCTGACATCACGGTCGTGGCGCCGATTATCAGTACAGCTATGAGCAGGACCCGCTGCGTTCCCAGGCTCAGCATGTTCCCGCTGCCTTATCAGCGACCAAGAACCACATCTTCGCTCCGCCTTCTGCAGGCGGAGCGAAGACTAGTTGTGACGAGAATTTGTGACGTTTACCGTTCCCGGGCCCCATCGGAACGGGCTGATGGTCCTTCTGAAATCGGGACACCACGCCGGAGGTGTCGATGCAGTTTGTGAGTCTCACCTCGGGCTGCTCAATGCCGAGCTTGACCGACGTCACCTGTGTCGATGACACCTTGACAGTCCCGCTGCGGTACCAGCCGTACCTCTCTAGATTCATCGCATCCCCAATGACCGCGATGATCCACTCGCCGCCGTTCCCGGACTTCTGCAAGGCGTTCCGATCAAGCTTGGCCGGTTCCGCAAATGCTTTGTCAACGGCGGCCCTCGCAGCGAGATAGCGAGCTTTGGCGGAGGTGATGGCGGCCTGTTCCTCTTCGGTCCAGGTTGGCGTCGAGGGGGATGGCGTTGGTGTCGTGGTCGGGGAGGCAGTGGGCGGCGGGGTGGTGTTGGGCCGGCCGGCTTCGGGGGAGCCGTTGCAGGCCGTCAGCGTCAGAGTGGCGCAGAGGGCGGCGGCTGCGAGCAGCGGTCGGCGGATCATTGCAGAACGGCTCCGTTCGGTGGGTGTTGCAGACGGTATAAGGCTGCCATACGGAGGGTTCCCGCCTGAGGGTTATCCACAGGCAGCAGGAGCGTGCGCTACCCGAGGGACGCGCGGGGGACTACCCACTGGGTTGGCTGGCCCGTTAGTTCTGCGAGCAGGTCGAAGTCTGCGTCGTAGTGGAGGACGGTGACTTTGTGGCGCTCCGCGACGGCTGCGATCACGAGGTCTGGCAGGGAGACGGCGCGATGCTTGCCGAGGGCAGTCAGTTGGCGCTGGACCTCGATTGCCCGCTCGAAGTCCTCGTCGATGGTCAGCAGCCATTCGTGTGCCGCGAGGCCGGACCGGATGCGGTCGTGTTCCGCGGAGTTCCGCGCGCTGTAGAGCATCTCCAGCGTGACCATCCCGGTGGTTGCCGTGAGGCCGGCCTTCACCAGTTGGAGGAGGACAGATGCGACCTCTGGACGAGCCAGTCGGGCGAGGGCACTCTTGTCGACCAGGTAGGTGGCTAGTGGCGCCATGCGCCCTTCATCACTTCCGGGTCCAGCAGGTCGTCGAATCCGCCGGCGCGGGCGAAGGCGATCAGGTCCTCGGTGGCCGCGATCCGGGCCACTCGGGCCAGAGCCGCGTTGACGGTGTCTTTCTTCGTGGTGGTGCCGAGGGCTTCGGCGGCTTTGGCCAGGAGGGTGTCGTCGATGTCGATGAGGGTCTTGGTCATCGTCGCGCCTCCGTATATATGAAGTACGGTCAACTGTATATCTCCCTCATCCGGTGCGGAACCATGAACGAGGAATCCTGGCAGGTTTCGGCGGGGCGCGTCGGAGGGGCTGTGGATAAGGGGACCAGCCGCCGGATCGGCAAGGCGGATGGGAGAGGATCTGGGGTATGTCGCCTCTGTCTCGTCGTCGTGGTCGGGTGGAAAGTCGTCGGCGGGGGCCTGTGCTGCAGCCTGAGCCGCATCCGTCGGGGGCTCGGCCGCCGGCGATTCCGGCGGAGCTGGTGCCGCGGCATGTGGCGATCGTGATGGACGGGAACGGGCGGTGGGCGAAGGCCCGGAACCTGCCCCGGACCGAGGGGCACAAGATGGGCGAGGCCTCGCTGCTGGACGTGATCAAGGGCGGCATCGAGATCGGCGTGAAGTACATCTCGGCGTACGCGTTCTCGACGGAGAACTGGGCCCGGTCGCCGGAGGAGGTCCGGTTCCTGATGGGGTTCAACCGCGACGTGATCCATCGGCGGCGGGACGAGCTGGACGCGATGGGAGTCCGCGTCGTGTGGTCGGGGCGCCGGCCGCGGCTGTGGAAGAGCGTGATCTCCGAGCTCGAGAACGCCCAGGAGCGGACCAAGGACAACGACACGATCACGCTGCAGTTCTGCGTGAACTACGGCGGGCAGGCGGAGATCGTCGACGCGATGAAGTCGATCGCCGCGGAGGTTGCCGCGGGCAAGCTGAGCCCGGACCGGATCACCGAGAAGACGATCGCGCGGCATCTGTACGCGCCGGACATCCCCGAGGTCGACCTGTTCGTGCGGTCGTCGGGGGAGCAGCGCACGTCCAACTTCCTGGTCTGGCAGCTCGCCTACGCCGAGATGGTCTTCCTCGACACGCTCTGGCCGGACTTCGACCGCCGCGACCTGTGGCGCGCGATCGAGCTCTACGCCCAACGCGACCGCCGCTACGGCGGCGCAATCCCCAACGCCGTCGAGACCCCCTGACCGCGTACGACGTCCGCGTGACTCACGCGTCGAGTGTGAGGAGTCTGCGCGCGAGGGTAAGAAGCGTGTCGTCTGTAAACGTTTACAGACGACACGGTCCGCACAGTCGACTCACGAGGCGTGGGCCCAGGACCAGGGCCAGGACCAGGACCAGGGCCTCAGCGGCGGGGGGAGGGGAGTAGGCCTCGTTCGATGGCGACGGTGACGGCGCGGGTGCGGTCGTCGACGTCCAGTTTGGTGAAGAGCCGTTGGAGGTGGGTCTTGACGGTCGCTTCGCCGATGAAGAGTTCGCGGCCGATCTCCGCGTTGCTCAATCCACGGGCCACGGCGGCCAGCACCTCCAGTTCGCGAGGCGACGGCTGGACCGCGGCGGGGGCGGCCGGAGTACGGAGGCGGGACATCAGGCGGGCAGCGACTGGTGGTGCGAGGACTGTTTCGCCACGGGAGGCCGCGCGGATACCGTCCAACAACTCGGCGTGCGGGGTGTCCTTCAGCAGATAACCTGTCGCGCCGGCTTCGACCGCGTGCAGGATGTCGGTGTCCGTGTCGTACGTGGTCAGCACCAGCACCTTGGTCGCGGGATACCCCGACACGATCGCGCCGGTCGCGGACACCCCGTCACGGCGCGGCATCCGCAGGTCCATCAGTACTACGTCCGGCCGGGTCGACTCCACCAGCGCAAGGGCTTCCTCGCCGTCGCCGGCCTCGCCGACCACCTCGATGTCGTCGGTCACCGCGAGCATGCCGATCAGCCCGGACCGAACCACCGGGTGATCGTCGACCACCAGCACCCTTACGCTCACGAATCCTCCTGTCCAGTCGCTGGAATCAAGACCTGTACCCGGGTACCACGGCCCGGCGCACTCTCGACCTGCACCGTCCCGCCCGACTCCTCCACCCGCCCGCGCATCGCGGCCAGCCCGAAACCACCGGCAGGCGCCTCGGGCTCGAACCCCGTCCCGTCGTCGCGGATCTCGATCTCTACGCCATCCGCCGACATCCCGAGCCTGATGAGCACCGACGTCGCGCCCGCGTGTTTGCGTACGTTGGCCAGCGACTCCTGTGCGGCCCGCAACAACACCACCTGCTGACCTTGCGGCAACGCGGCGACCTCGTCGTCCGGCAGGTCGAGCGACACCTGTACGTCGACTCCCGTCTCCGCGGCGAATCGCTCAGCCTGCCGACGCAGTACCTCGGTCAAAGGTGCCTCGGACAACGCGACCGGCGTGAACGCGGCAACCAGCGCACGAGCCTCGGCCAGGTTCTCCCGAGCCGTGTCCTCGATCGCGGCGAGCCGGGCAGCGGCCGGTTCCGCAGCACCCCGGGAAAGCTCGACGGCTGCGGTCTGCGCGAGCATCACGATGCTGGTCATCCCTTGCGCCAGGGTGTCGTGGATCTCGCGGGCCATCCGCTCGCGTTCGGCCATCACTCCGGCGGAGTGATGGGCCTCGGCCAGTTGGTCGCGAGCCGCCTCGAGCTCTTCGATCAGCTCGGCGCGTTGCTGGCTCTGGCTGATCACTTTGTCGATCCAGATCCCCAGCAGCAGGCTCACCGCCAAGCTGATCAGCATCCACGGCAAGATGTCCCAGAAAGCACTCGTCGTCCAGCCCGCCGACCAGAGCTGGGCCGTTCCGACCGCGAAGAGCAGCAGCAGGCTGAGCGGTACGGCGTCGCGCGTCCGCTGGCTCAGCAACCAGATCTGCGGCGAGACGATGAACAAGATGAACACGGACTGCGGATAGATCGCGACGGCCCCGGCGACGCAGACGATCATCAGCAGGCGGTACACGTGAGCCCCCAGCCGCCGGTTGGAGGTCATCGCCGGGATGGCGATGAACTGGTATGCCAGCGCCAGCACAGCCAGTAGGCCCAGGAAGGTCATCCGCCGCCGCGCGCTGAGATCGGCGGTCAGAGAGGCGATCGCGGTGACGCCGACCAGCACGTAGAACACCACATGCCAGCCGATGAGGGTGCGAACCCAGACCGGCTGCTCGATCCGTGCGCTGGGGAACTCCATGCGCACCATCTTCCTCCAGAGCCGTCGGCGGTCGCTCATCGCGCCGCCGGCGGTCCGGGAGGAAGCCAGGCTGAACATCAGCCCGCGTCCCGCCGGGTCCAGCGGAACACCCGCTGGGCGACGACCAGTCCGACGATCAGCCAGGCCGTCAGCACGATCGCACCGAGGCCGAGCTGCCAGGATCCGCCGGGCTCGTTCACCTCGTACCCGTCCGGCAGGAACACCGAGCGCATGCCCTGGGCGAGCCACTTCAGCGGGAAGATCTCCGCGATGCCGCGCATCCAGGCCGGCAGGCTGCTGTAGACGAAGTACACGCCGGACATGAACTGCAGCAGCAGGACCACCGGGCTGACGACCGCGGAAGCCGCCTTGCCGGACCGCGGTACGACGGAGAACGCGATGCCGAGCACGGACCCCGACGCCGTACCGAGCACGAAGATCCACAGGAAGTGCAGCCACTTCACCGGTTCGGTCGGGATGTCCACACCGAGCAGCAGCCCGGCGATCGCCAGCAGCAGCGCGAACTGCGCCAGCGAGGTGGTCAGCACCAGGCCGATCTTGCCGATGAAGTAGGACTGCGGCGACATCGGCGTTCCGCGCAGCCGCTTCAGCAGGTCCTCGTCGCGTTCCATCGCGATGGTGATCGCGAGCGACTGGAAGCTGGTCAGGAAGATGCCGGAGGCGATCATCCCCGGCGTGAAGTAGGTCGCCGCGCTGACGCCGCCGGAGAAGTCGGTGCCGCTGAACACCGCCGAGAAGATGCCCAGGAAGATGATCGGGAAGAGGAAGGTGAAGATCAGCTGGTCCCTCTCCCGGAAGAACTGCTTCACCTCGAGGGCGGTGCGCGACAGGCCGACCTTCAGCGTCGACGGCAGCGGCTTCACAGCGGTGACGGTGCTCATCGGGCAACTCCAGCTTCGGCGGCAACGGGGATCTCGACAACAGAGGCTTTGCCGATCAGGTCCAGGTAGATGTCTTCCAGACTCGGCCGGCGTACCTCGAGCTCAGGCACCTCGCCGTCGAACCGCGCCATCAACGCGGCGATCTCGGCGGTCGGCCGATCGGTCCGTACTTCGTGCGCCCCGTCGGTGTCGAGCCAGGACACCCGCGCGGTGCGGGCGCCGCGGCCGCCCAGCGTCTCCGGCGTACCGACCTCGATCATCCGGCCGTCCGCGATCACGCCGACCCGGTCGGCCAGGTGCTCGGCCTCGTCCAGGTAGTGGGTGGTCAGCAGGATGGTGGTGCCCTCGGTCCGGAGGTTCTCGATCAGGGTCCAGAACTGGCGGCGGGCCTCGGGGTCGAACCCGGTGGTCGGCTCGTCCAGGAACAGCAGTTCCGGGTTGCCGAGCACGCCGAGCGCGACATCGAGCCGCCGACGCTGACCGCCGGACAGCTTCCGGGTCCGGGTCTTGCGCTTCTCGTCCAGGCCGACGGACGCGATCACCTCGTCGGGGTCCCGCGGGTTCGGGTAGTAGCCCGCGTAGTGGTTCACCAACTCGGCGACGGACAGCTCGGCCTCGTCCCGGGACGACTGCGCGACGATCCCGATCCGCGCCCGCCACTGCCGGTCGCCCCTGCTCGGGTCCACGCCCAGCACGCTGATCTCGCCCTCGTCGGCCCGGCGGTACCCCTCCAGCACCTCCACGGTGGTGGTCTTGCCGGCGCCGTTCGGGCCGAGCAGGGCGAACACCTCGCCGCGGTGAATATCAAGGTCGACGCCCGCGACGGCGACCTTGGCGGGATAGCGCTTGACGAGTCCGCGGACCCGTACGGCGTTGTCGTTGTCGGTCATGGGTCAACCTTCCCGTCGCGGCGCCCCTCGCCGGGAGCGTCGACCGGCGGACCGGCTGTCCCCCGACCGGTGGACAGACCGCTTCATCCGTACTCCGGACCGCCCGCGCCCGGCGTCCCGTAGTACGGACAACCAGGCGGAGAAAACAGCGGCACGACGCGCGGAAGGCAGACGGGGGCCAACCCGGGCGGTTAGCGTCGGCACATGAGTCAGACCGTGCGTGGAGTCGTGGCCCTCAGCAAGGGCGCCCCGGTATCGATCGAAGAGATCACCATCCCCGATCCCGGCCCGGGCGAGGCGGTGGTCAAGGTCCAGGCTTGCGGTGTCTGTCACACAGACCTGCATTACCGAGAAGGCGGAATCTCAGCTGACTTTCCCTTTCTCCTGGGGCATGAAGCCGCCGGCATCGTGGAGAGCGTCGGCGAGGGTGTTACTGACGTGGAGCCTGGTGACTTCGTCGTGCTGAACTGGCGGGCCGTCTGCGGCAACTGCCGCGCATGCCTGCGAGGTCGCCCCTGGTACTGCTTCAACACGCACAACGCCAAGCAGAAGATGACCCTTGCCGACGGCACCGAGTTGTCGCCCGCGCTCGGCATCGGCGCGTTCGCCGAGAAGACGCTGGTCGCCGCCGGCCAGTGCACCAAGGTGGACCCGGCTGCCAGGCCCGAGGTCGCCGGACTTCTCGGCTGCGGGGTGATGGCCGGACTCGGCGCCGCCGTGAACACCGGGAACGTCGGCCGCGGTGACACCGTCGCCGTGATCGGCTGCGGTGGAGTCGGTACTGCGGCCGTCGTCGGCGCGCGGCTCGCCGGAGCCGCGCGGGTGATCGCGATCGACCTCGACGAACGCAAACTCAAGGTCGCGGAGGAGCTCGGCGCGACCCACACCGTGCATGCCGAGGGCCTGGATCACGACGGCGTGGTCAGCGCGGTCCAGGACCTCACCGGCGGCTTCGGCGCGGACGTGGTGATCGACGCCGTCGGTCGGCCCGAGACTTGGAAGCAGGCGTTCTACGCCCGCGACCTGGCCGGCACCGTCGTCCTGGTGGGTGTCCCCACGCCCGACATGACACTCGACATGCCGCTGCTCGACTTCTTCGGCCGGGGTGGCTCGCTGAAGTCCAGCTGGTACGGCGACTGTCTGCCGAGCCGCGACTTCCCGATGTTGATCGACCTGCATCTGCAGGGGCGTCTGCCGCTCGACCGGTTCGTCTCGGAGACGATCGCGCTGGGCGAGGTCGAAGCCGCCTTCGACAAGATGCACCGAGGCGACGTACTGCGTTCGGTGGTGATCTTCTGATGGCGGCCCGGATCGAACGGCTCGTGACCTCCGGCAAGTTCAGCCTCGACGGCGGCACCTGGGATGTGGACAACAACGTCTGGTTGATCGGCGACGATGAGGAAGTCGTGGTCATCGACGCCGCTCACGACCCGCTCAAGATCCTCAAAGCCGTGGACGACCGCCGGGTGGCCGCAGTGATCTGCACGCACGGCCACAACGACCACATCAACGCGGTGGGCGGCATCCGCGACGTCATCGAATGCCCGGTGTGGCTGAGCTCGGCCGACACGATGCTCTGGGAAGCCCTGTACGACGACCGGCCCGACCACGACCTGACCGACGGCACCACCTTCGAGGTCGCCGGCATCACTCTCCGCGCCATCCACACCCCGGGTCACAGCCCGGGCAGCACGTCGCTCTATGCCGAGGACCTCAAAGCCGTCTTCACCGGCGACACTCTCTTCCAGGGAGGGCCCGGCGCGACCGGCCGCTCGTACTCCGACAAGCCCACGATCCTCGAGTCGATCCGCACGAAGCTCCTGACCTTGCCGCCCGACACGATCGTCCACACCGGCCACGGCGACACCACCACCATCGCCGCGGAAACACCCGCCCTCACCTGATTCCTTGCGTCCGAAGGACTGGAGGGCCTGCCCGCTAGCTCTTCGGACGCAAGGTGGGTGCGGCGAAGGAGATCCAGACGTCGGGGGGAGAGGCGGGATCGCTCGGGATCGGGCGACGTTCCTCGGTCCAGGTGTCGCCGGCGATCTCGGTGGCGACGCGGCGCCAGAAGGAGACCGCGGTCGCATTGGCATCCTGGAACGCGACCTCCCACGGTCCCGGGTGATGGCCGACCACTGACTTCACCGCGCGCAGGCCGATGCCCGACCTGCGCAGGCCCCGCACGACGAAGAAGCTGTTCAGCACGCGGGCCGGGCCGGACAGGCTGCGGACGAAGGCCAGCCCGGCCGGGCGCTCGCCGCTGCTGAACAGGTAGGCCGCCCAGTCGGGGTCGTCGATCGCCGAGTGCAGCCGCTCGCTGCGGAAGGTGCCGTCGGGGTTGGGCAGTTGACCGCCGAACTCGGACAGGTCGTGGCGGAACATCAACCACAGACGTTCCAGCACCGGACGATCGGCAGCGGTTGCCGGGCGTACAGACAGCTCAGGCATCAGAACTCCTTGCAGGGGAAGGCGTGGCCACACCGGACCGGGACGCAGAAAGCCTTCCGCGGCCGGAAGGTTCCGACGACGAAAGGCTTGCCCGCAATCTATCAGCCGCATGGGTCACCCAGACCCCCAAAGCTCAACATGCATCTAAGCATGCATCTATGATGACCGCGTGACAGAACAGGCGATGGCTCCAGCGGGTGACCGTGCCTACCGGCATACGAAGGAACTGATCCTGTCGGGTGAACTCGCCGGCGGGCAGTTGCTCAGTGAGGGCGAGATCGCAGGCCGGCTGGACATCAGCCGTACGCCGGTGCGCGAGGCCTTCCTCCGCCTCGAGGCCGAGGAGTTCCTGCGGTTGATCCCCAAGCGGGGGGCCATCGTCGTGCCGGTGCCGCCGGGGGAGGCCGAGGACGTCCTCGATCTCCGCGAGGCACTGGAGACCGCGGCGGTCCGCCGGCTGGCCAGGGACGAGCGCCTGCTCGCCGATGCGGAGCCCCGGCTGCGAAAGGCGCTGCAGAGGCAGACGGCATCGGCCGAGCGGCAGGACGCGGAGGCCTTCGCGGCGGCGGACGACGCCTTCCATACCGGCATCGTCGAGGCGGCCGGGAACAGGTTGGCGACCAAGTTCTATGCCTCGCTCGGCGACCGGCAGCGCCGGATGAGCCTCGGCGTACTGCGCCCCAAGGCCCAGCAACTCGACGTCGTACTGCGGGAGCACGGGCAGTTGCTCGACCGCATTCTGGCGCGCGATCCCGAAGACTTCTCTCGTTCGCTGTCCGAGCACCTCGACCGTCACCACCGTTGATGCGGGCTGGCTGGAAGCAGGTTGTCGCCGCGATGTTCTGCTGTGGTTGGGGCGGCAACCAGTTCACCCCGATGTTGCTGCTCTATCGCCGCGAGGGCGGCTACTCGACCGTGACGGTCGACCTCTTCCTCGGTGCGTATGTCGTAGGCCTGATCCCAGGCCTGCTGCTCGCCGGCGCACTCTCCGACCGGCACGGCCGCAAGCCGCTGATGGTCGTCGGCACCGTGCTGTCTCTGCTCTCCAGCGTCACGCTGATGTTCGGCCCGATCGGCCCGGCTCCGCTGTACCTCGGCCGGTTGGCCACCGGCTTCGCGGTTGGCATCGCGATGGCCGTCGGCACTAGCTGGGTCAAGGAACTCTCGCAGCCGCCGCACGACCTGGTAGCGGACAGCGGCGCCGGAGCACGACGAGCAGCACTCGGGTTGACACTCGGCTTCGGCCTGGGCGCCGGGGTCGCCGGTTGCCTGGCCCAATGGGGTCCGTGGCCGATGGTTCTCCCTTACGTCGTGCATGCCGGGCTGGTGCTTCCGGCACTGGTGCTGTTGCGCGCGGTGCCGGAGAGCCGAACCCAGCCGGCGACCGGCGGCCTGTGGTCGCTACTGAAAGTGCCCGCTGTCGCTCATCGGCGGTTCATCCGGGTGGTGCTACCGATGGCGCCCTGGATCTTCGGTTCGGCCGGAATCGCCTACGCGGTCACGCCGACGTTGGTCGGTGACCGGGTCGGCAGTTGGGGCTTGGCCTACGCGACGCTGCTGACTGTCTGCACGCTGGGCACGGGCGCTCTCGTCCAGCCGTTCGCGAAACGCCTGGACTCGGTCTCGACAGCCCGGGCGATCGTCGTCGCGATGATCCTGATGTCGGCCGGGGTGGCGCTCAGCGCGGTCGTCGCCAAGGTCGGTCTTCCCTGGCTCGGCGTGGTGGACGGAATCCTGCTCGGAGCCGCCTACGGGATCGCCGTGGTCTCCGGCTTGCTCGAGATCCAGCGCATCGCCGCGGCGAACGGGGGAGACGATCTCGCCGGCCTGACCGGTGTCTACTACTCGGTCGCCTACGTGGGCTTCCTGCTGCCTTCTGTCCTGGCGGCGATCGCGGAGCTGGCCCCGTACGCCGTTCTGCTGGCTGGGGTCGCTCTGATCACTCTGGCCTGCACCGGCGTCGTTCTGGCCTCGTCCCGCCGGCACCTGCCCGCTTGATCAGCTCCCGCCGGCCTACTTGCAGTCCGAGCAGGTGCCGAAGATCTCCAGGGTGTGGCTGATGTCCGAGTAGCCGTGCTCGGCGGCGATCTTGTCGGCCCAGCGCTCGACCGCGGGCCCTTCGACCTCGACGGTCCGGCCGCAGTTGCGGCAGACCAGGTGATGGTGGTGTCCCCTCGAGCACCGCCGGTACGCCGTTTCGCCGTCGGCGGTCCGCAGCACGTCGACCTCCCGGGAGTCGGCGAGTGCCTGCAGGGTCCGGTAGACCGTGGTCAGGCCGACGGCCTCACCCGCGCCCCGGAGCTCCTGGTGGATCTCCTGAGCCGTCCGGAAGTCGTCGAGATTGTTCAGCGCGGATGCGACTGCCGCGCGCTGACGGGTCGAGCGTGTTCCGATGGCCACCGTGCCTCCTGTCATCTCGTCACCGTGTTTCTCCCCGGTAACCCGCCAATTCTCTCACTTCTGCCGAAGCCAGTGTCCCGCACTGGCGCGACCCTAGTGCTCATCCCAGTGATCTCCGTGCGCCGCGTGCAGATGGCCGTCGTGGACGTAGTCGACGTGGTCGTTGTGTTCGACCTTGACGTGCCCGCACGCCGGGTTGTGCGCATGCGGGTGGCCGGGGCTGACCACGTGCGGCGCGGGATCCGGGATGCCGACCTCCGGCTCCTCGTCCGCCAGCGGTGCCCGCACGCCTTGCCGCCGACGAAGCAGGGTGCCGACGGTAGCCGCCACCACGAACCCGGCCAGCGCCAGGACGACGATCGTCGCGCCCGGGGCGACGTCCGCGTTGTACGACGTGATGATTCCGGCCAGGCAGGCGACCACGCCGATCCCACAAGCAGTCACGAACGTACTGCGGAACGACCGGGTGAGCTGCTGCGCTGTAGCCACCGGCACCACCATCAGTGCGCTGACCAGGAGCAACCCCACAGTCCGCATGGCGACAGTCACAGTCACTGCGGCCATCACCGCGATCAGCAGGTTCAGCAGCTGCACCCGCAGCCCGGTGACGCGGGCGAACTCCTCGTCCTGGCAAACCGCGAACAGCTGCGGCCCGAGCCCGATCGCCACCACCAGGACGGTCACCGCCAGCCCGACCACGACGTACAGGTCGGTCGGCGACACAGTGGTCAGCGAGCCGAACAAGTAGGTGTTCAGCGTCGCCGCGCCCTGCCCTGCGAGGCCGATCAACAGCACACCGCCGGCGATACCGCCATAGAAGAGCAGAGCGAGCGCGACGTCGCCACTGGCCTTGCCCCGCGCGCGGACCAGTTCGATAGCGGAGGCGCCCACGATGGCTACCAGTACTGCGGTCAGCACCGGCGCGGTCCCAGTGAGCAACCCCAGGGCGACACCGGTGATCGCGATGTGGCCGATGCCGTCGCCCATCAAGGACAACCGGCGCTGGACCAGGTACGTGCCGATCGCGGGTGCCGACAGGCCCGTCAGCAACCCAGCGATCAACGCCCGTTGCATGAACTCGAGCTGGAACATCGTCATGACAGCCACCCTGGCTCGTCGTCCGCGCTGTGCGGGTGGACATGTGCATGGGTCTGAGAGACGTGCGGCGCCCCGTCGTACACGATCCGGCCACGGCGCAGTACGACCGAACGGTCGATCAGCGCGTCCATCGGCCCGAGGTCGTGGCTGACCATCACCACGGTCGTCCCGCGGGCGACCCGTTCGCGGATCGCCTCGGTGAAGATGCCCTGGCTGACCAGGTCGACGCCGGCCGTCGGCTCGTCGAGGACCAGCAGGTCCGGATCCGACACCAGCGCCCTGGCGATCAGCACCCGCTGCTGCTGCCCGCCGGACAACTCCGCGACCGCGTCCTTGCGCCGGTCGGCCATGTCCACGATCTCCAGCGCCCCTTCGATGGCAGCACGATCAGCTGCTTTGAGCGGGCTGAACAACCGCCGCTTGGATAGCAGCCCGGACGAGACCACTTCCTGCACAGTCGCCGGTACGCCGCCCGCTGCGGTGATCCGCTGCGGGACGTAACCCACACGTCGCCACTCGCGGAACCGTGGCACGGCCGTGCCGAAGAGCTGCACCTCACCGCGGGCCGGGGGGAGCAGGCCGACCATGGTGCGGATCAGGGTGGACTTGCCGGAGCCGTTGGTGCCGAGCACGGCGACCACCTCGCCCTGGCGGATCTGCAGGTCGACGCCCCGCAGTACGAGACGACCGCCCAGCTCGACCGAGAGATCGGTGACCTGGACGGCCTTCGCGGCCTGACCGGGGTGATGGGGTGGGGTCAGGGAGGACGTGGAACTGACGTCTTGGTCCGTCACGCGCAGCTGTTCGCCTTCCGGAGCTCCTGCAGGTTCTCCCGCATCAGCGAGAGGTAGGACTCCTTCGAGTTCGCGTCCGAGAGACCCTCGATCGGGCTCAGGACAGCGGTCTTGACGTGGACGTCGCGGGCGATCGACTCGGCCACCTTGGGGCTGACGAGCTCCTCGTAGAAGATCGTGGTCACCTTCTGCTGCCGCACGATGTCCTGGACCTCCTTGATCCGCGCCGGGGTCGGCTCGGCGTCCGGGGCCAGCCCGGCGATGCCGACCATCTGCAGACCGTACCGCTTCGCGAGGTACGCGAACGCCTCATGGCTCGTCACGAACGTCTTGAGCTCGCAGGTCGCGAGGCCGGTCTTGAATTCGCCGTCGAGCTTGGTCAGCTCGCCGAGAAGGGCGGTCGCGCGCTGCTTGTAGGCGTCCGCATGCGCCGAGTCCAGGGAGACCAGCTTGTCCGTGATGGCCTGCGTCACCCCGGCGTACCGGACCGGGTCGAGCCAGAAGTGCGGATCGAGCGCGCCGCTGGTGAAAGCGGCCGGCTTGACGGCGCCGGAGGGAGTGGCGCCGCCCTCGCCGTGCCCCTCGAAGTTCGCGCCGGTGTCCTCGAGCTTCGCGGCGGGGGCCACGTCGAAGCCGGCGTCCTTGGCGTTCTGCGCGACGGCCTCGTCCACGGCCGGTTGGAGGTCCTTCTCGAAGAGGACGAGCTTGGCCTGCGCGATGCTGCCGACCTGCTTCGGGGTGAGCTCCAGATCGTGCGGCTCGACTCCGGGCGCAGTCAGGGTGGTGACGTTGACGGCGTCACCACCCACTGATTTCGCGATGAACTCGAGCGGGTAGAACGAGGCGACGACGTCCAGCCTGCCGCCGCTCCCACCGGAGCCGCCTGCACCGGAGTTGCCGCAACCTGCCAGAGTAATGAGGGCAAGTGCGGCGAGGCCGGCGACGGCAGCACGAGTAGATCTCATGACAATCATTTTCATTTAATCGGAACTGGTTGTCAAAACAGGGAGTGGATGGATGGCGAGGCGGAACGTAGGACGCAGGCGGGCCGACAGCAAGCCGAACCGCAGGCGCCGGATCGACATTCCGTCGGGTCACGGCCACGGACACGGGCACAGTCACGCCCACGACGATCATGTGATCGACACTTCGGTCGTCAACGCCGATGCGGTCGTCGCCCGACGGGTACGGATAGTGGTCGCCGCCGTGCTGGCTCCGCTGATCGCGGCCGCCGTGATCGCCATGATCGTGCTCTGGCCGGGCGGGGACCTCAAGGTTCCGGCCGCCGAGCAGACCGGGGCGAGCGGGACCGTCGTCTCGCTCAAGCCCTGTGCTGACACGCCGAAGGACTGTGACGACGCCACCGTGAAGCTCACCGGTGCCCCTGGTGCGGACAAGGGCCTGGATGTTCCGGTCAAGGTGCCCACGGGCAAGCAGGTGACCATCCCGATCAAGGTCGGCGACAAACTGCTGCTCAACGTGCAGAAGGGGGCGGCGCTCGCGGATCGGTACCAGTACGTCGACCACAACCGCTCCATGCCGCTGATCGTGCTGGCGGTCATCTTCGCCATCGCTGTGATCGCGCTGTCCCGCTGGCGGGGCGTCGCTGCGCTGGTCGCTCTCGGGGTCACCGCAGTGACCCTGACCCAGTTCATCCTGCCTGCGATCCTCAAGGGTTCGAACCCGCTGCTCGTGGCGGTCGTCGGCGGTTCGGTCATCATGGTGGTCGCGCTCTTTCTCACTCACGGCATCAACGCGGAGTCCTCGGTAGCGCTGGCGGGCACCATCGCCTCGCTGGGGCTGACCGCGTTCCTGGGCTGGTTCTTCGTCAAGATCTGCGACTTCTCCGGGCTCGCCGCCGACGGCGCGTCGAATATCAAGGGCTTCGTCCCGAACCTGGATCTGGCCGGGCTGCTCGTGGCCGGCATCGTGATCGGTGCTCTCGGCGTGCTCGACGACGTGACGGTGACTCAGGCGAGCGCCGTCTGGGAGCTCTCGGCCGCCAATCCGTCGGCCGGTCGCGCGGCCCTGATCGGAGCCGGCCTCAGAATCGGGCGCGCCCACGTGGCTTCGGTGGTGAACACGCTGGTGCTGGCCTACGCGGGTGCGGCCCTGCCCGTCCTGATGATGTTCGCCATCGGCGGGGTGTCGACCGGCTATGTGATCACCACCGAGATCGTCGCGGTGGAAATCGTCCGAGGTCTGGTCGGAAGCCTGGGCATCATCATGGCCGTCCCGTTGACGACCGCGCTGGCCGCGATGGCTGTGGCCGACCGGTCCGTCGACCTGGTCGCCGAGCCGGAACCCCTAGCCGGAGCAGGAGAACCTGCTCCGACGGTGTAGTCCGGAAGTTGCTCGGATCCTGCTCTGAACTTCCGCCGATCTGTCGCCCAGGTTCTTCCCAAGGCGCCGCGGGTCCCTCTAGAGTTCCGATCAGTCACGGATCGTCCGCCCAAGACTACCTTCCGTGGCTGGGACTCGTGAGGAGCCGCGGATGCGTCGACGCGTTGGTGTCTGGTTGTTCGGAGCAAGAGGTTCGGTCGGGACCACGACCATCGCCGGAGCCGCCGCGCTGGCTCACGGTTCCCCGCCGGCGGGGGTGGTCACGGAGCTGCCCGACTTCGCCTCGGTCGGCCTGGTCGGGCTGGATCAGCTGGTCTTCGGTGGCCACGATCTGGTCGACACGCCGCTCACCAAGCAGGTCGAGCGACTCGCCGCGGGCGGTGTTCTCCCGCCCGGCCTGGACGGCCTGATCGCAGCCGACCTGGCCGATGCCGAGCGGAACCTGGTGGTCCCCTCGGCCGGCGGCAGCCAGTACGACCAGGTGCGCAGGATGGCCGAGGACATCCGTGCCTTCCGGCTGCGGAACGACCTCGACCGGGTGGTGGCGATCAACGTCGCCTCCACCGAGCCGCCGTACGAGGTGGCCGACGTCGACCTCGCCGGGCTGCGGCGAGCGCTGGCGACGTCGGCGGTGCTGCCGCCAAGCTCTCTGGGAGCACTCGCGGCCTTCGAGGCGGACGCGGCGTACGTGGATTTCACGCCCTCGACCTCGATCCGGCCGGCCGCGGTACGCGAGTGGGCGGTTGAGAAGGGCCTCCCGTACGGCGGGCAGGACGCGAAGACCGGGGAGACCCTGGTGAAGAGCGTGCTGGCTCCGATGTTCGCAGCCCGGGCTTTACCGGTTCATGCGTGGTCCGGGACCAACCTGCTCGGTGGTGGAGACGGCGCGACCCTAGCCGATCCGCGCGCGGCGGAGTCGAAGAACGTGTCCAAGGAGCGCGGGCTGTCGGAGATGCTGGGCGATGTCGCGGGTCAGGTGCACATCGACTATGTGGATCCGATGGGCGACTGGAAGACCGCCTGGGATCACGTGCTGTTCTCCGGCTTCCTCGGCGTCCGGATGACGCTGCAGTTCACCTGGCAGGGCTGTGACTCCGCGTTGGCCGCGCCGCTGGTGCTCGACCTGGCCCGGCTGTCGGCGCTGGCGCTCGAACGGGGTCACGTCGGCGCGATGCCGTTCCTCGGGTTCTACTTCAAGGACCCGATCGAGTCGACCGAGCACTCGCTCTCCCGGCAGTACGACGAGCTCCTGCGCTGGGCGCAATCATGCTGAGGAGGCTGGGTGAGCTGGTCAGGCCGATGTGGCCGGCCAGGTCGTCTGGTCCGACCCAGCCGGCGGGACTCGGTGACCTGGCTGAGCTGGTTCGGGCTCCGGCGGCGTTGACGGTGCCAGGCGACGTTCTCGCCGGTGCTGTTGCTGCGGGCAACCTTCGGCCGGGCAGGTTGGTCGGACTGGCGGTTTCGTCGGTCTGCATCTACTGGGCTGGGATGGCGTTGAACGACTGGGCCGACCGGGAGGTGGACGCCGTCGAACGTCCGGAGCGGCCGATTCCCTCTGGGCGGGTGACGCCCCGGACGGCGTTCGGGTTGGCCGCCACTCTGACGACCGCTGGCTTGGGGCTCGCCGCAGCCGCCGGTGGGAAGGTGGCTTTCCGGACCTCGGCGTTGCTGGCGGCAACTGCTTGGAGCTACGACCTCGGGCTGAAGAACACCCCGGCCGGTCCGGCGTTCATGGCGGCCGCGCGATCGCTCGACGTACTGGTCGGTGCAGGGCCGGAGCGGCGGAAGGCGTGGGCACCGGCGCTCGCGGTCGGGACGCACATCCTCGGCGTCACGGCGATGTCGCGCGGCGAAGTACACGGAAGCACGCCGGCGCCGGCCCGCGCAGCCCTCACCGCGACGTCCGCCATCACGGTCGGAACTGTCAGCGGTTCGAGTGCGGCCACTGCCGTGTTGGCGGGGTTGTTTGTTCAGTCGGTGGGGCCGGCGCAAATAGCGGCGGCCCGGCATCCGAGCGGGGCGAAGCTGCGAGAGGCGGTCGGAGCCGGCATTCACGGGTTGGTGCCGCTGCAGGCTGCCTGGATTGCGCGAGGGGGAGCGCCGCGGCTCGGGGCCGCACTGATTGCCGCGCTGCCGCTGGCCCGGGCCCTCGCGCGGAAGGTGTCACCGACATGAGACTGGGCTACGGCACGAACGGATTCGCGAACCACCGCTTGGCGGATGCGCTCGCGGTGATCGCCGACCTCGGGTACGTCGGGGTCGCCCTCACTCTGGACCACAACCACCTCGACCCGTTCGGCCCGGACCTGAGCCAACGGACCGCCGAAGTAGGTCGCCTGCTCGCGCAGCACGATCTCGCTGTCGTGGTCGAGACGGGTGCGCGGTATGTGCTCGATCCGCTCCGCAAGCACGAGCCGACGCTGCTGCACAACCACGGCGCGGAATGGCGGATGTCGCTGCTCGAACGAGCGATCGAGGTCGCAGCCGATCTCGGCGCCGAGGCAGTCTCCTTCTGGTCGGGCACCTTGCCCGCCGACGTCTTCGCCGATCTTGGCTGGCAGCGACTGGTGAGCGGATGCCGGCAGCTCGTCGGGTACGCCGCCGACCGTGGCGTGCGCCTCGGCCTCGAACCGGAGCCCGGCATGCTGGTCGACGACCTGGCAGGCTATCTGAAGCTCCAGGCCGAGGTGGGCAGCGAGACGCTCGGACTCACCCTCGACATCGGCCACCTCGTCTGCAACGAACCACAACCACCGGCCGCCTGCATCACCGCGGCAGCGGCGCACCTGGTCAACGTCCAGATCGACGACATGCGCCGGGGCGTCCACGAACACCTCGAGTTCGGCACCGGCGAGGTCGACTTCCCGTCGGTCTTCAGTGCTCTCCGAGAGATCCAGTACGCCGGGCTGGTGGCGGTCGAGCTCCCCAGACACTCCCACGCGGCCCCAACGATCGCGCGCGACTCGCTCGCCTTCCTCCGCCGAGCCGCCACATGAGCCGCCTAACCGCCGCGCACCTGGAGGCACACCTGCCTCCGGCCGCACAGGCGAGGCTCGCAACCTCGCGCCAACAATCGCTGGCAGAGGTGTTCCCGGCGGTCGCCCGCCAGGTCGGCCGCGCCAAGCTGGCCCCATGCGACTCCGCGGTCCGGGCGCTCAGTGACACTGCGTCCGCGGGGTCGGGCGAGGGGCAACCGGCGGCTGGTCCAGCGGGCTGGACTGTGGATCAGGCGGTGCGAGCCCTGCTGTTGGTCGGGGTGGAGTCTGCGGAGGTCCTGGAGCTCTATCGCTACGGTGATGCTGCCGAGAAGCATGCTGTGCTTCGGGCGCTCTCGGTCGCGGAGGTGGCTGGTCGGCTTGGCGACAGCGCATTGCCGATCGTCGCGGATGCGATCCGGACGAACGATCAGCGGCTGCTGGCTGCGGCGCTCGGACCCTACGCGACGGAATGGTTGCCGCCAGCAAGTTTTCGGCAGGCGGTCCTGAAGTGCGTCTTCGCCGGTGTTCCGCTGGCTGTTGTCGACGGCTTGCCGAGCCGGGCTGACGACGGGTTGGTCCGCATGATGAAGGACTTCGCCGCCGAACGGACAGCCGCCGGGCGGGACGTCCCGGCCGATCTGCAGCCATACCTCCGGCCCGATCTCGCCGGCGACCGCCAGCCGGGTCCGCCCGCAGCTCTCAGCCCCGTCTCGCCGCCCAGGAGAGGTGTCTGACCTATGCGTATCTTCGATCCACATATCCACATGACTTCGCGGACCACCGACGACTACGCCGCGATGGCAGCGCACGGCGTTCAGGCTCTGGTGGAACCGGCCTTCTGGCTCGGCCAGCCGCGGACCAGTGTCGGCTCCTTCGTGGACTATTTCGACTCGTTGATCGGTTGGGAACCGTTCCGCGCGTCCCAGTACGGGATCAGGCATCACTGCACGATCGCGCTGAACCCGAAGGAGGCGAACGACCCGCGCTGCCGCGAAGTACTCGAAGTCCTGCCGCGCTTTCTCGCCAAGGACGGCGTCGTCGCGGTCGGGGAGGTCGGCTACGACTCGATGACACGCGAGGAGGACGAGGTGTTCGCAGCGCAGCTCGAGCTGGCCAAGCGGTTCGAGTTGCCGGTCCTGGTCCACACGCCGCACCGCGACAAGGCGGCCGGGACTACCCGGACGCTGGCTGTGGTGAAGGAGTCCGGAGTCGCCGCCGAGTTCGTCGTGGTCGACCACCTGAACGAGGTGACCGTGAAGGAGGTCGCCGACTCGGGGTGCTGGATGGGCTTCTCGATCTATCCGGACACGAAGATGGACCCGGACCGGATGGTGGCGATCCTGCAGCAGTTCGGCACCGAACGGATTCTGGTCAACTCAGCCGCCGACTGGGGCAGGTCGGATCCGCTCCGCACCTACGCGACCGGCCAGGCGATGCTCGCGGCCGGCTTCACCGCCGCCGACGTCGACCAGGTGCTGTGGCGCAACCCCGTCGCGTTCTACGGCCAATCGGGACGGCTGGAGCTCGATCGCGGGCAACCCGAGGAGACCTTCGCCGGGAACTCCATCCTCCGCGGAGCCCGCGCATGAGGTTCCGGCACCCGGACGGCTCGGTCGTCCATCTCGCGTACTGCACCAACGTGCACCCGGCCGAGGATCTCGAAGGCGTGATCGCCCAGCTCGACGGCTGCTCCTCCTTGGTCCGGAAGAACCTCGATGTGCCAGTCCTCGGCGTCGGCCTCTGGCTCGCGCACACCCTGGCCGAACGCCTGGCCACTTCGCCGATCGCACTGAACCGCCTAGCCCAGGCGCTCGAGCGGAACGGCCTGGAAGTCGTTACCCTGAACGGATTCCCGTACGCCGGGTTCCATGATCAGGTGGTCGGCAAGAAGGTGTACCGGCCCGACTGGACGGAGGCCGCGCGCCTCGACTACACCCTCGATCTGGTCCAGGTGCTCGGCGATCTCCTGCCCGCGGACGCGGCGTACGGCTCGATCTCGACGCTCCCGCTCGCCTGGCGCACACCTTGGACGAAGGCGCGGGACGACCAGGCGCGGCGGGCATTCGACAAGCTCGACGAGCACCTCGCCGGAGTGGAGACGCGAACCGGCCGCCGGATCCGGGTCGCGATCGAACCCGAGCCCGGCTGCGTTCTCGAGATGATCCCCCAGGCCGCGCACTGGCTCAGCCCGTACGCCGCGTCGCAGGGCCCGGGCTCGTACGCCGGGCCGCCGGGCGCGGGTCCATCCGCCGGCCAGTCGCGGCTCGGGGTATGCCTCGACACCTGTCATCTGGCGGTCCAGTTCGAGGAGCCGGCGGAGGCGTTCGCGGTGCTGGCCGACGCGCGGGTGGACATCGTGAAGAGCCAGGTGTCGGCGGCTCTGCAGGTCGCGGATCCGTCCGACCCGGCCGCGCGGGAGCTGCTGAAGGAGTTCGCCGAACCGAAGTTCCTGCACCAGACCCGGGAGTACGGCGGCGCCGGCGTGGACGACCTCGATCTCGTCGACGAGCTCTCAGGTCGCGAGGCCTGGCGGGTGCACTTCCACGTGCCCGTGCACGCGGCTCCTCGTGCGCCACTCGCGAGCACCACAGACGTCCTGCTGGAAAGCCTCGGGGAACTCGTCGGCGGACCGCATCCGCGCACGCATCACCTGGAGTCGGAGACCTACACCTGGTCGGTGCTCCCCGCCGGACCGAAGAACCAGTACGAGCTGGCCGAGGGAATCGCGGGAGAGCTGGCCTGGCTCCGGGACCGGCTGACAGCGCTGGGTCTGGAGGAGATCAGATGAGCAAGCAGGTTGTCGTGATCGACGTGGTCGGGCTGACGCCGAGGTTGTTGCGGAGGATGCCCCGGCTTCGGGCGTTGCCGTTGGCGCGGGAGTTGGGGACGGTGTTGCCGGCCGTGACGTGTTCGGCGCAGGCGACCTTCCTCACCGGCGCGATGCCGTCGGAACACGGTGTCGTCGGCAACGGCTGGTACTTCCGCGACCTCGGCGAGATCTACCTCTGGCGCCAGCACAACCGGTTGGTGGAGGGCGAGAAGGTCTGGGACATCGCCAGGCGCACGAATCCGTCGTACAAGGTCGCCAATGTGTGCTGGTGGTACGCGATGGGTGCCGACACAGATCTGCTGGTGACCCCGAGGCCCATCTACTACGCCGACGGCCGGAAGGTGCCGGACTGTTACACCCGGCCGGTCGAATTACACGATCGCCTGACCGCGAAGCTGGGCGACTTCCCACTGTTTCACTACTGGGGTCCGACCGCGGGGATCAAGTCGAGCAAATGGATCGTTGCCGCGTCGCGCCAGATCCTTGCTGAGGACAACCCGGACCTGCTGCTGACGTACGTCCCGCACCTGGACTACGACCTGCAGCGGTACGGGTCGTCGTCGGTGCAGGCCACCGAGGCGGCGATCGAGCTGGACGGTGTACTGGCTCCGCTGCTGGACGATGCGCAGGCCAAGGGGGCGACGGTGATCGTGCTGTCGGAGTACGGCATCACCGATGTGGCTCGGCCGGTCGACATCAACCGCGTGCTCAGGACAGAGGGGCTGCTGGAGGTCCACACCCAGGACGGGATGGAATACTTGGATCCTTGGGCCTCGAGGGCGTTCGCAGTGGCGGATCACCAGGTCGCACACGTCTACGTGAAGGATCCCGCGGACATCGATGCCGTGAGCAAGCTTCTCGCCACGGTCGACGGTGTTGCGGAAGTGCTCGATGCTGAGGGCAAGCGGGCCGTCGGGTTGGACCACGAGAGGGCGGGCGAGCTCGTGGCGGTGGCTGAGCCGGATTCGTGGTTCACCTATTACTACTGGCTCGATGATGACCGGGCGCCGGACTTCGCCCGGGGAGTGGAGATCCACCGCAAGCCGGGATACGACCCGGCCGAGCTGTTCTTCGATCCCGCCGACCGTTGGGTGAAGCCGCGCGCGGCGTCGTATCTGCTGCGCAAGAAGGTCGGGCTGAGGTATGCCATGCAGGTGGTTCCGCTCGATCCATCGGTCGTGCGCGGCTCCCACGGACGGCTGCCGGATTCACCCGAGGACGGTCCGGTCTTCCTCAGCTCGGATCCGACCTTGGCTCCGGAAGGCCAGGTCGCCGCGACCGCAGTACGGGATCTGCTGCTGAAGGCTGCATCAGGCTGATTCGCGGATGACGAGCTCGGTCGGGAGGATGACGGAATCCGCGCTGCCGTTGGCCAGCAGTTCCAGCAGCAGCCGCGTGGTGCCTGCGGCCTGTTCGCCCATCGGGCTGCGGACGGTGGTGAGCGCGGGCGCGGTGTAGAGCGCGGCCTCGATGTCGTCGAAGCCGACCACGGCGACGTCTTCCGGGACTCGCCGACCGGCCTCGCGCAGGGTCCGGAGCGCGCCGATCGCCATCAAGTCGTTCGCCGCGAACACCGCGTCGAGCCGTGGATCGTCGTCCAGCAACTGACGCATCGCCTCCGCGCCGGAGATCCGGGTGAAGTCGCCCAGGGCAACGATCGATCTGCGGCCGGTGCCCTTCAGCGTGTCCCGGTAGGCGTTCAGGCGATCCTGCGCGGCGGTCATGTCGAGCGGTCCGGAGATCGTGGCGATTCGCTGCCGCCCCTGGTCGAGCAGATGCTGCACAGCCTTGGCGGCGCCACCGACGTTGTCGTTGTCGACATACGGCATCAGGCCGGGCGTCGACAACCGTCCGTGCGACACCACCGGCAGCCCGGTGCGCGCCAGTACTGCGGGCAGCGGGTCGGCGCCGTCCATCGAGACCAGCATCGCGCCATCGACATGGCCGGCGGCCAGGTACTGCTCGACGCGGGCCCGGCTCTCGTCCGAACCGGCCAGCACCAGGGACACCTGCTTGCCTGCGGCCTCGAGCTCGCGGCTGGCGGCGCGGACCACCATCGCGAACATCGGATCGTCGGAGACCAGCCCGGCCGGGGGATCGGACACGATGATCGCGATGGTGTTCGTCTTCTGGGTGACCAGGTTGCGGGCGGCCCCGTTCGGCACGTAGCCGAGCTCGGTGACCGCGGCCATCACGATCTGCCGGATCTCAGCGGCGACGGTCGGCTCGCCGTTGATCACCCGGGACACGCTGGACTTGGACACCCCGGCTCGGGCCGCGACCGCGTGCAGCGTCGGTCGTCTCATGGCGCGCACCCCCTCGATCGGCCCTAGGGGAGCGTTCCCCAGCACTGAGCATCCTGGCGCCGCAGCCGGCCTGTCAACCCGGCACGGCCAGTCCCATCACTGCGTACAAGCGAATGCAGCCGATCCGGTACGCAGTGTTACGCGCAGGTTGCGCTCGGATCACCGCGAGCTCTTGACACCGTTCCCTCAGCCCAGCACGCTCAGGCCTAGGGAACGTTCCCCCGGATGTCTTCACCCGCCCCAGGAGATGCCATGGATACCTCTCGTCGACCTGCCGCGCGCCTCAAAGCCGCGACCCTCATCGCGGTGGCGATGAGCTTCTTCCTAGCGTTGGTGGTCAGCCCGCCGGCCGGCGCCGCCGACACCCTGCTGTCCCAGGGCAAGACCGCCACGGCTTCCTCGGCGGAGAACATCGCGTTCCCGGCGGCCTCCGCCGTCGACGGAGACCCCGGCACCCGCTGGTCGAGCGGCTTCAGCGACCCGCAGTGGATCCAGGTCGACCTCGGTCAGACCGCCACTGTGAACCAGGTCCAGCTCAGCTGGGAGGCGGCGTACGCGAAGGCCTTCCAGCTCCAGACCTCCGCCGACGGCAACAACTGGACCTCCATCTACAGCACCACCACCAGCACCGGCGGCAACCAGACCCTGACCGTGTCCGGCTCCGGCCGGTACGTTCGGGTGCTCGGCACCCAGCGGGCGACCCAGTGGGGCTACTCGCTCTGGGAGTTCAAGGTCTTCGGTGCGACCGGCGGCACCGGCCCGGGCCCGGGCAGCAAGTTGCTCTCCTACAACAAGCCAGGTTTCGCCTCATCGCAGCAGAGTGACGGCAACTGCTGGGAGTGCACCCCTGCCAGAGCGTTCGACCTCGACCCGGCCAGCCGCTGGGCGACCACGACCGACACCGGCTGGGTGGACCCGGGCTGGATCTACGTCGACCTGGGCGCGGTCGCGCAGATCGACAAGGTCGTGCTGCAGTGGGACCCGGCCTCGGCGAAGGCCTACCAGGTGCAGGTCTCGAACGACGCGATCAACTGGGTCCCGATCTACAGCACGACGAGCGGTCCGGGGTTCAAGGAGACGCTGAACATCACCGGTTCCGGGCGCTATGTGCGGATGTACGGCACGCAGCGGAACACGCCGTACGGCTACTCGCTCTGGGAGTTCCAGGTCTACGGCACCGGTGGTGCGCCGACCACGCCGCCGACCCCACCGGCCGATCCCGCGAACCCGCCGCAGCTGATCTGGTCCGATGAGTTCAACACCGCCGCCGGCACCAAGCCCGACGCCGGCAAGTGGGTGGCCGATCCGGGCAACGGCCAGAACGGTGAGTTGCAGGTCTACACGAACCACAACAACGCGCAGATGGACGGCGCCGGTCACCTGGTGCTCGAAGCGCGTCGCGAGGTGACTCCCGGCTCTGCCTGCCCGATCGATCCGGTCAGCGGGAGCGGCACCTGCCAGTACACCTCGGCCCGGATGAACACCGGCACGAAGTTCACCACGACGTACGGCAAGATCGAGGCGCGGATCAAGGTGCCCAAGGGCAACGGGTTCTGGCCGGCCTTCTGGATGATGGGCGCGGACTTCCTGACCGGTCGCCCGTGGCCGTACAACGGCGAGATCGACATCATGGAGATCCTCGGCCGCGAGACCACCAAGGGCTACTCGACGCTGCACGCCCCGGCTTACAACGGCGCCGGCGGGTACGGCGGCAGCTACGGCCTGCCGGGTGGAGCGGACTTCGCAAACGACTTCCACACCTGGACGATGCTCTGGAACTCGACCGGGATCACCTACCAGGTGGACGGGACCACCGTCTTCACCGTCGACAAGGCTCAACTCGAGGCGACGCGCGGTCCGTGGATCTACGACCACCCGTTCTACCTGATCCTCAACCTGGCCGTCGGCGGCGACTTCCCAGGTCCTCCCGACGCCAGCACGCCATTCCCGTCGCGGATGCTCGTCGACTACGTCCGGGTCTACCACTGAAGCGAGGAGGTCTCATGAGAGCCGTCAGATTCAGTACGTTCTTCTTCACCCTGCTTGCCCTTCTCGGTGCCTACCTGGTCTCCAGCAGCGAGCCGGCAGAAGCGGCCGAAACCCTTTTGTCACAAGGCCGTCCGGCGCTGGCGTCGTCGGTGGAGAGCGCGGCCTTCCCGGCCTCGGCCGCCGTCGACGGTGACAACGGGACTCGCTGGGCGAGCAGCTTCGCCGACAACCAGTGGTTGCAGCTCGACCTCGGCTCGTCGCAGACGATCAACCGGGTGCTGTTGCGCTGGGAGGCGGCGTACGCGCGCGGCTTCCAGCTCCAGACGTCCGGCAACGGCACGGACTGGACCACCATCCAGACGACCACCAACGGCACCGGGGGAGAGCAGAACCTGACCGTCAACGGCAGCGGCCGTTACGTGCGGATCCTGGTCACCCAACGCGCCACCCAGTGGGGTGCGTCGCTGTTCGAGTTCCAGGTGTACGGCGGGACGGCCAGTGGGCCGATCGTCCGCGTCGCGGAGTTCCTCGCCGACTGCGCGTACACCCACCGGCTGCCGGACGACCCGATCGTGTTCCCGAACCTGCCGGGCGCCTCGCATATGCACAGCTTCTTCGGTGCGACCGTGACGAACGCGAACACCACCGTGCAGGACCTGGCGACCTCGCCGACGACGTGCAACCCGGCCGAGGACAGGTCGTCGTACTGGGTGCCGACCTTCTACAACAACAACCAGCCGGTCGAGCCGACCGGCACGACGTTCTACTACCTGGGCGAGGGGGTCCGCGACGACGTGATCGCGCGGATCCAGCCGCTGCCGTACGGGCTCCGGATCGTAGCGGGCAACGCGAAGGCGACCGGCCCGAACGACAACACGATCTCCCGCTGGTCCTGCCTGCACGCCGGTGATGCCGGGGCCGGGCACGACTTCATCACCTGTCCGGCCGGCACCATGCTCGAGTCCTACCTGGATTTCCCGCAGTGCTGGAACGGCCGCGACCTGGACTCGCCGGACCACAAGAGCCACATGGCGTACCCCGTCAACGGCGACTGCCCGGCCAGTCACCCGGTGCCGGTGCCGAAGCTCCGGCAGGTCCTGCGCTACCCGGTGAACGGCTCGACGGCCGGATTCCGGCTGGCGTCGGGTGGCGGGTTCACCATGCACGGTGACTTCTTCAACGCCTGGCCACCGGCCGAGATGGAGCGCCGCGTCAACGACTGCATCCGCCCGATCATCAAATGCGGGGCCGACGGTCACCCGTAGGTCCCGCCGCCCCCACCCAAACTGCCGGGCGGGTCCCCCGTCCCAGGGCCCGCCCGGCCGCTGTTGTGTTGGAGGAGTCATGAGAACTCTCGCGGTGGTTGGCCTGATCACCGGACTGCTCGCCGGCTGCGGTGCGTCCTCCGCAGCCTCGGAACTACCTGCCAGTACTCCGGTGCCGACCGCTGAGCAGGCGTTCAACCCCACCGACCTGGCGTGGGTCGAGCTGATGGTTCCGATGGACGAACAACTTCTCCGCGTGCTCGGGTTGGCGACCAGGCAGGCGGCCGATCCCGCAGTACGGAAGCTGGCCGCGCAGGTCAGCGCAGGTCATCGCGCCGAGCTCGCCCAGCTGGTCGCGCTGCGGACCGAGGCCGGTGCGCCGACCACGAACCCGCACGAGGGGCACGACATGCCCGGGATGATGACCGAGCCGGAGATCGTTGCCCTCAGCAAGACCCGCGGCGCCGCCTTCGACCGGCTCTTCGAGCAGAACCTCAAGGAACACCTGGACCAGTCGATCGTCGTCGCCCGCAGTATCGCCACCGCCGGCAAGGAACCAGCTGTGAAGAAGTTGGCCGCGTCGATCGAGACCAGCCGAGCCGCCCAGCTCAAGCAACTCGCGACCCTTAGCAACGGCTGAGTGGCATTCGCCTGCCTCCGGGTGCGGCCCTTACGCTGCGCGAGTGGCGACTTCGTGGCATCGAGGACGGAAGCAGCTGTTCACTCGGTTAGTGGTTTCGCTACTGGCACCGGCGTTCTTGTGCACAGGATGCCAGTCCGGCGGTACCAACGCCGGGCCTGGCCGACCGACCGCGCAACCGCAGACGCCGACCGTGCCGGGCCGGTCGCGAATGGCCGACATCAGAGCGGAGAACGCGAAGCCCGGGACTACCGCGTGGGAACTCCCCAACAGCCGACTGGCGGGTCCGACGGACCTTGCCGGCTACGCCGATCGAGTCAGTGCCCGTTCTGGCGAGTCCTTCCGGCTGTTCGTGTCGTCGAGCGATGGCGATTTCACCGTGCGTGCCTTCAGGATCGGCTGGTACGGCGGCAAACAGGGACGGTTGGTCTGGACTTCAGGGACGGTTCCCGGCCGACCGCAGCCGGCCGCGACGCTGGCGCCCGGCCGGATGGTCACGACTCATTGGCAGCCATCCCTCACCGTCCCCACGACGGGATGGCCGCCGGGGACCTACCTGTTGTTGCTGACGGCCGCGAACGGCAAGCAGAAGTACGTGCCAATGACCATCAGGTCGCAGTCCACCGGGGGCGCCGTCGTCATCGTCAACGCCGTCGCGACCTATCAGGCCTACAACCAGTGGGGTGGATACTCGCTGTACAGCGGCCCGGACAAGTCCTTCGCGACCCGGTCCTCCCGGGTGAGTTTCGACCGGCCGTACGACGGCGACGGCGCGCATCTGCTGTTCAAGTCCGAGCACGCGCTGATCGTCCTCGCGGAGCGGACCGGCGTGCCGTTGGCCTACCTGACCAGCCGGGACCTGGACACGGATCCCGGGGCGCTCGCCGGTGCGCGCGGAGTCATCTCACCCGGCCACGACGAGTACTGGTCGACAGGTATGCGTGCCGCGGTGACCAAGGCCCGGGATGCCGGCACCAACATCGCCTTCCTGGGGGCGAACGCGGTGTATTGGCGGGTCCGATTCGAGCCGGGACAGCTGGGCGCGGGGCGAGTACTGGCTGGTTACAAGTCCGCCGTGACTGATCCGCTGAAGAACCGGCCCGACACCACCGTGAAGTGGCGCAGCCTCCCGTCCGCGAATCCGGAGAACAGTCTCACCGGCATGCTGTACGAGTGCTTCCCGGCGGCGGGATCGTTCGTCGTACGGCGACCGGACTCCTTCTTGTTCGCCGGGACGGGAGCAAGAAAGGGTTCGTCCTACCGGGGGCTGGTGGGGACGGAGATCGACAGGGCCTACCCGATCGCCGGTACGCCGGGGAACCTCGAGGTGCTGGCGCATTCACCGGCCACCTGCGGTCCGGGCCGGAACACCTTCTCCGACGCCACCTACTACACGGCGCGGTCGGGAGCGGGCGTGTTCGCCACCGGTTCGATGGACTGGCTGCGTGCGCTACGCGGGGTTGATCCCAAGCACGGCATCGACCGCGCGACGGTCACCTTCGCTCAGGTGGTCACCCGCAACGTGGTCACCGCCATGGAGGCCGGACCGCTGGCCCGCCGTCACCCGTCCACGCCGGACCTTGCCTCGGTCGGCGACTCCAGGTCGACCTCGACCGGCACCGGTGGACGCGTCGGGCGGTGAGGGTCAGCCGTTCGCGATCCTCGACACCGCGAAAAGGATGATCACCAGGACCGAGAAGACGCGAACGGCGCGCTGGCCGGTGCTGACCAGCGGCCAGGAGAGGAAGCCGAGCCAGGCCAGCAGCAGCGCCAGCAGGATGAGGGCGGGGACACCCGCGACGGCCGGGGCGAAGACGCCGAGCAGCGCCAGCACGAGGGTGATGCCGGGGAGAGTCAGCTTCGGCATGGTGTGCAGCCGGGCCACGATCGGGTAGCTGGCCTTGGTGATCCTGGCCCGGAGCGGACTCGTCGGCTGGCTGCTGGGGGAACTCATGACCACAGTGTTCCAGGTTCCTGGTTGAGGTCGGCGTCACTGTAGGCGCCTGCAGGTCGCTGAGGGTAACGTCGTACGCTTGCCCGCGTGTTCGTGGTGATCAGGTTCAGGGTCGAGGAAGCCGCCCAGCCGGAGTTCGTCGTACGGCTGGAGACCGCTGTCGAGGTGCTGTCGCGGCAGAAGGGCTTCGTCGCGGCCAGGACCGGGCGGAATGCGGACGATCCGGAGCTGCTCGCGCTCTCGATGGAGTGGGAGAACATCGGCAGCTACCGGCGGGCGCTTTCGCCGTACGAAGTGAAGGTGGCGGCGGTGCCGCTGCTGTCCGAGGCGATCGACGAGCCGACCGCCTACGACGACCTGCACGACTTCGCGCCGCTGCGATAACGCACCCGTAACCCATCGTCTGCGCGGATGCGACGCGGGCCACCCCGGCCCGATAGCCTGGACCCTTCCCGTACCACCAACTGTGTCATTTACTGGAGTCGAAAAGTGCCCGTGGATACCGTCGATGCCGTCGTCAGCCTCAGTAAGCGGAGAGGCTTCGTTTACCCATGCGGCGAGATCTACGGTGGGACCAAGTCGGCCTGGGACTACGGACCGCTCGGCGTCGAGCTGAAGAACAACGTGCGGACCCAGTGGTGGCGCTCGATGGTGACGAGCCGTGACGACATCGTCGGGCTGGACTCGTCGGTGATCCTGCCGACCAAGGTGTGGGAGGCGTCCGGCCACCTGTCGGAGTTCGTCGACCCGCTGACCGAGTGCCAGTCCTGCCACAAGCGGTTCCGTGACGACCACCTGCGGGAAGACTTCGCGCGCCGGAAGAACCGGGACGCCGACGAGGTCAAGCTGGACGAGATCGCCTGCCCGAACTGCGGCAACAAAGGCACCTTCACCGAACCGCGGATGTTCAACGGCCTGCTGAAGACCTACCTCGGCCCGGTCGAGTCCGAGGAGGGCCTGCACTACCTGCGGCCCGAGACCGCGCAGGGCATCTTCATCAACTTCGCGAACGTGATGGGCACCGCCCGGAAGAAGCCCCCGTTCGGCATCGCCCAGGTCGGCAAGAGCTTCCGCAACGAGATCACCCCGGGCAACTTCATCTTCCGGACCCGCGAGTTCGAGCAGATGGAGATGGAGTTCTTCGTCGCGCCCGGCTCCGACGAGGAGTGGCACGAGTACTGGCTGAAGACCCGCTGGAACTGGTACCTCGACCTCGGCCTGAACCCGGACAACATGCGCTTCTACGAGCACCCGAAGGACAAGCTCAGCCACTACTCGAAGCGCACCGTCGACATCGAGTACAAGTTCCACTTCGGTGGCAAGGAGTTCGACGAGCTCGAGGGCATCGCGAACAGGACCGACTTCGACCTGTCCACCCACTCCAAGCACTCCGGGGTCGACCTGTCCTACTTCGACCAGGAGAAGGGCGAGCGCTGGACGCCGTACGTGATCGAGCCGGCGGCCGGCCTGACCCGCAACGTGCTCGCGTTCCTGCTCGACGCCTACACCGAGGACGAGGCCCCGAACGCCAAGGGTGGCGTGGACAAGCGGACCGTACTGCGCTTCGACCCCCGGCTGGCCCCGGTCAAGGCGGCGGTGCTTCCGCTGTCCCGCAACGCCGACCTGTCCCCGAAGGCCAAGGACCTGGCCGCCGAGCTGCGCAAGAGCTGGAACGTCGACTTCGACGACGCGGGCGCGATCGGCCGCCGCTACCGCCGCCAGGACGAGATCGGCACGCCGTACTGCATCACCGTCGACTTCGACACCCTCGACGACCAGGCCGTGACGATCCGCGAGCGGGACTCGATGAAGCAGGAGCGGGTCGCGCTGACCGAGGTGACCGGCTACCTGGCCCAGCGTCTGGTGGGCTGCTGACGATGAAGCTCCACGGGATCGCGCTGCTCGGCGTGCTTGCGCTGGCAGGGTGTTCGGACACTCCTGCCGACAACGCGGGTGGTTCGCCGACCTCGTCGGGGACGACGTCCGCGCCGTCCTCGGCGCCGATCCCCACTGCTTCCACGCCAAGCCTGACCCCGCTGCCGACTCCCACCAAGCCGTGGCCGACGCCTTCGGTCAAGGGCGCGCCCGAGTCGGACGCGCCGTTGGCTCAGCGGATCCGGTTCGCCGTCTCCAAGCAGGCCCAGATCGCCGCGGGCAAGGCTGCCACCACGACGGTGAACTGCCCCGGCATCGAGAGCGCGGAGAAGCCCGGGCAGCACAGCCTGACGTGCACCGTGACGTATGCGGGTAAGTCGTACCCGGGCAAACTGACGATCGACGCGAAGCAGTACTCCGCGACGTACAAGTTCACCTCGGAGTCGGTCGCCATCGTTCGGCCGAAGGTGGTCGACGCGGTGCAGCGCACCGTCACCGGCGCCGCGAAGGTCACCTGCACGATGGACGAGGTGGCCGTGGTCAAGCACACCTCGCAGGGCATCTCGTGCGACGTCACCACCGTCGACAACGCAGTGCAGCCCTACCGCGCGCGGATCTCCGGCAACGGCCAGGTCCTGGTCACGAAGGCTTAACTGATGCTGACCCCACCGCACCAGCCCGGTCACATGCTGAAGCTGGGCAACCTGACGATCGATACGCCGGTGGTGCTCGCGCCGATGGCGGGGATCACCAACGCGGCGTACCGGCGGTTGTGTGCGGAGCAGGGCGCCGGACTGTACGTGTGCGAGATGATCACGTCGCGCGGGATCGTCGAGGGCGACCAGAAGAGCCTGGACATGCTGACGTTCGACGAGCGAGAGACGGTCCGCTCGGTCCAGCTGTACGGCGTCGACCCGGTCTACATCGGTCGCGCGGTCGAGCTGCTCTGCGACCAGTACGGCGTGGCGCACATCGACCTCAACTTCGGCTGTCCGGTGCCGAAGGTGACTCGCAAGGGCGGCGGCGCGGCCCTTCCCTGGAAGCGGAATCTGCTCGGCGCGATCCTGCGGTCCGCGGTGAAGGCAGCCGCGCCGTACGACGTACCCGTGACGATGAAGACGCGGATCGGGATCGACAGCGAGCACCAGACCTACCTTGATGCAGGGAAGATCGCCGCCGAGTCTGGTGTGGCGGCCATCGGGCTGCATGGACGCACCGCGGCGCAGGCCTACTCGGGCCAGGCGGACTGGGCAAAGATCGCCGAACTGGTCGAGCACGTGAGCATCCCGGTGCTCGGCAACGGCGACATCTGGGAGGCGTCCGACGCGCTCCGGATGGTCGCCGAGACCGGTTGTGCCGGCGTCATCGTTGGACGCGGCTGCCTCGGGCGGCCGTGGTTGTTCCGCGACCTGGCGGTGGCGTTCGCCGGTGGTGAGGCGCTGAACCTGCCGACGCTGGGCGAGGTCGCCAAAGTGATGCGGCGGCACGGCGAGCTGCTGGCCGACCTGATGGGGGAGCAGCGCGGCCTACGCGACTTCCGCAAGCACGTGCCTTGGTACCTCAAGGGTTTCCCGGCCGGCGGCGAGCTCCGCGCCGCGCTCGGTATGGTCGATTCGCTGGCCAGGCTGGACGAGCTCTTGTCCCAGCTCGACCCCTCGGCCCCGTTCCCCGTGCACGAGCTCGGTGCGCCTCGCGGTCGGCAGGGGAGCCCGCGCGACCACGTCGTCCTCCCGCACGGCTGGCTCGACGACACCGACGGCATGAGCACCGACCTGGCTGAGGCCGAGATCGGCGTTTCCGGCGGCTGAACGCATCCGCCCCTAAGCTCCTGTCATGGCGAGTAAACCGGACGAGACGCGCGACGGGGTACCGCTGACCAACCTCGACCAGCCGCTGTTCGATGGTGCCGAGGCGACCAAGCGCGATCTGGTCGACTATCTGGACGCGGTCCATGAGCGGATCCTGGGCGAACTGCGGGACCGGCCGTTGTCGGTGATCCGGGTGCGTCCGGGGCAGCAGCCGTTCATGCAGAAGAACGTCCCGAAGTACACGCCGGACTGGGTGCAGACGGTGTCGCTGTGGGCCGAGGCGTCGAAGCGCGAGGTCTCCTACGCGCTGTGCAACGACCGGCGTACGTTGCTCTGGTTCGCGAACCAGCGCGCGGTCGAGTATCACCCGACGCTGGTCCGGGTCGATCGGTGGGACCGCGTTACGCAGCTCGTACTGGACCTCGACCCGCCGGAGGGCGCGACGTTCGACCTTGCTGTGCAGGCCGCGCACCTGGTGCGGCAGGCGCTGACTGACGTCGGGCTGAGCGGCGCGGTCAAGACCAGCGGGGCCAAGGGCGTGCATGTCTACGTGCCGATCGACGATCAGGCCACGATCGAGGACGCGGCCGCGGCAACGCGCGCGATCGCGGCCCGGGCCGAGCGGATCGACCCGGCGCTGGCCACCACTGAGTTCGTCCGGGAGAACCGCGGCGGCAAGGTGTTCGTCGACTCCACCCGCGCCGGCGGAGCGACCGTTGTCGCGGCGTACAGCCCCCGCATCCGACCAGGCACGCCGGTGTCGTTCCCAGTTGGTTGGGACGACCTCGACCAGGTCTCGCCCTCCGACTTCACGCTGCACACCGCGCCGGGACTTCTCGGAGACGCTGACCCGTGGGCAACGCAACTCCCCGCTCCGCAGACACTGAGCGCCGCCCTGATCGAGGAGGGCCGCGCCATCCCGATCGCTCGCGTTCAAGCCATGCACGAAGGCAAACGCCGGGCCCAGGCGCGCCGCGCCGCTAAGCAAGACGGCTGACCTCTAGCAAAGTCAGGCCGGCAGGCTGGCGTCCAGCAGCAGTACTGCGGCCTCTCGGGCGCGGGTGGCAGGGTCGGCCGTACCGGAGATCGCGGAGCGGGTGATCGCGCCTTCGCTGAGGAGAATCAGGTGGTCCGCAAGGCGATCCGGATCCGGCGCGCCGGCTGCTGCCGCCAGTTCGCCGAGGGCTTGGCGGAAGCCCTCCTTGTGCTGCATCGCCAGTTCGGCCACCCGAGGTGAGACGGTGCCGAGCTCGCCGAACGAGTTGATGAAGGCGCAGCCGCGATAGTCGCGCTGCAGGAACCAGGTGTGCAGAAACTCGAAGACCGCGAGAATGCGCTCTCTCGGATCTGTCGCGGCGTCAACGTGCTCGGCCAGCATCGACTTCCACAGCTGGTCGCGCCGGTCCAGGTAGGCCTCGATCAGCCGGTCCTTCGAGGGGAACAGCTGGTAGAGCCGCTTCAGCGAGACGCCGGAGGCTGACCGGATCGCGTCCATCCCGACCGCCTGGACGCCGCGCTCGTAGAAGAGCGCGTCCGCCGCATCCAGCACCTGTCGCTGGGCGGTCTCTGTGTCGAGCGTCATGGTCTTCCTCCACTGCGGGTCGATGGGCGGGCTTGCGTGAGAACCATCGTTCTCCTACAGTAGCTGATATCGGCGGAGAACGTTCGTTCTCCGCTTTGGACCCGCAGAGGAGAGAATTTCGATGACCGTTCTGGAGCCCGCCGCACAAGCCTTCGCCGACGCGACCGCCGTCCCACCGTTCCTGTTCCAGCTGCCGCCGGCCGAGGGGCGTAAGGCGGTCGACGAGGTGCAGACCACCGACTACCCGAAACCCGCCGTCGACGAGGAGTGGATCACCGCCGCCGACGGCACCAAGGCGCGGATCGTCCGTCCGGCCGGAAGTACCGGCGCGCTGCCGGTGGTGCTGTACATCCACGGCGCCGGCTGGGTGTTCGGCAACGCGCACACGCATGACCGCCTGGTCCGCGAGCTCTCTGTAGGAGCCGGCGCCGCGGTGGTCTTCCCGGAATACGACCTGTCTCCGGAGGCGCGGTACCCGCACGCGCTCGAGCAGAACTACGCCGTTGCCCAGTGGATCGTTGCTTCGGGCAAGGACAACGGCCTGGATGCCGGTCGGCTGGCGATCGCGGGTGACTCGGTCGGTGGCAACATGGCCGCCGCGGTGACCCTGCTCGCGAAGGAGCGCGGTGACGTGACGTTCCGCCAGCAGGTGCTCTTCTACCCGGTGACCGACGCGTCGTTCGACACCGCGTCGTACCACGAGTTCGCCACCGGCTACTTCCTGCAGCGTGAAGGTATGAAGTGGTTCTGGGACCAGTACACGGCCGACGAGGGCGAGCGGAACCAGATCACCGCGTCGCCGCTGCGTGCGAGCCTCGACCAGCTGTCCGGCCTGCCGACCGCGCTCGTGATCACCGGTGAAGCGGACGTACTGCGCGACGAGGGCGAGGCCTACGCGGCGAAGCTCCGCGAGGCCGGGGTGGCTGTCACAGCGGTCCGGTTCGGCGGCATCGTCCACGACTTCGTGATGCTCGACGCGCTCCGCGACACCCACGCCGCCGAAGCCGCGATCAGCCTCGCCGTCAGCACCCTCCGCACCGCACTCAGCTGATCCGGCAGCACCTGTTCCATGGCCAGACCTTGACGACGTTCCACCTCGCGTCGTCGAGCACCGTCGGCGGCAACCCGCAGTACGGGGCGTTTTCACACCGTTGCCGACGACAGCGTCCAGTTGCGGCTCGTAGTACGGGCAGTGCATGGACGTGCGGCAGGCGTCGCTCCGGGGCGGAGGAGCGACGCCTGCCGCGGGGTGTGTGTCAGTCGTTCTGGTTGTTGAGACCCGACCCGCCGGCTTACCTCACCACCGGCCCGCCCGCCGCCCCCGCCTCCCTACCCGACCCGCCGGCCACCACTCGACTACCCTCCCCGACCCGCCGGCCATACCTCACTACCCGGCCCGACCCGCCGGCCGCGACTCGACTACCCTCCCCGACCCGCCGGGCAAACCTCACTACCCGGCCCGACCCGCCGAATCGCCGGCATGATTTCGGCGGGTCGAGCCGGGTAGTGCCTCGACCGCGGCGGGTCGGTCCGGGAAGTCGACAGCGAACCGGCGGGTCGGTCCGGGAAGTCGCGCGGGCCACGATCCGACTACCCTCCCCGACCCGCCGGCCATACCTCACTACCCGGCCCGACCCGCCGAATCGCCGGCATGATTTCGGCGGGTCGAGCCGGGTAGTGCCCCGACCGCGGCGGGTCGGTCCGGGAAGTCGCGCCGGCACCGGCGGGTCGAGCCGGATAGTGCCCCACCCCGGCGGATCGAGCCGGGGTGTCGCGGTGGAGCCGGCCGGGTTGCGACTTCCCGGTTCGACCCGCCGGCCACGATCCGACTACCCTCCCCGACCCGCCGGGCATACCTCACTACCCGGCCCGACCCGCCGGCCGCGACTCGACTACCCTCCTCGACCCGCCGGGCATACCTCACTACCCGGCCCGACCCGCCGAATCGCCGGCATGATTTCGGCGGGTCGAGCCGGGTAGTGCCCCGACCGCGGCGGGTCGGTCCGGGAAGTCGACAGGGAAGCGGCTGGTCGGTCCGGGAAGTCGCGCCGGCACCGGGGGGGTCGAGCCGGATAGTGCCCCACCCCGGCGGATCGAGCCGGGCCCCCCACCCCGGCGGGTCGGGCCGGGTAGTGCCCCGATCCGGGGTGTCGGTCCGGGAAGTCGCTCCGGCGCCGGCCGGGTGCGGCGGGAGGGGGACGGGGGTCGGAGGGGCTGGCGGTGGGTGAGTTCGGCGGAGATCAGGAGGCGCATGGTCGGCGGCGTGGGGCCTGGTTCGGTGCCGGCGTACGGGTGGGTCGGGGATTGAGATAGGGCGGGTGGAGCTTGGGGGAGGCGAGCTAACGTCTTCAGGGTGACTAGTGCACCTGTTGAGCTTCCTCGTAAGGCTGGCGAGCTTCGGGCCGCCGGATACCTTCCTCGTACGATCAAGGCCGAGATCCGCGACAACTTGCTGAAGGAGTTGCGCGCCGGTCGTGACCCCTGGCCCGGCATCGTCGGGTTCTCCCGCACTGTTATTCCTCAGTTGGAGCGTGCTCTGCTTGCGGGGCACGACGTAGTACTGCTCGGTGAGCGTGGGCAGGGCAAGACCCGCCTGCTGCGCACGTTGATCGGGTTGCTGGACGAGTGGACGCCCGTGATCGAAGGCGCGGAGCTTCCCGAGCATCCGCTGGAGCCGATCACGCCGGAGTCGAAGCGCCGGGCCGCCGAGCTCGGTGACGACCTGCCGGTTGCGTGGTTGCACCGCAGCCTCCGGTACGCCGAGAAGCTCGCGACGCCCGACACGTCCGTCGGGGACCTGATCGGTGATGTCGACCCGGTGAAGGTGGCCGAGGGGAGGAGCCTGGGGGATCCGGAGACGATCCACTTCGGGCTGGTTCCGCGGGCGCATCGCGGGATCGTCGCCATCAACGAGTTGCCGGACCTGGCCGAGCGGATCCAGGTCGCGCTGCTGAACGTGATGGAGGAGCGCGACATCCAGGTCCGCGGCTACACGCTGCGGCTGCCGCTGGACGTGTTGCTGGTGGCAACGGCCAACCCGGAGGACTACACGAACCGCGGCCGCATCATCACCCCGCTGAAGGACCGGTTCGGCGCGGAGGTGCGGACGCACTACCCGCTGGACATCGACGCCGAGGTCGACGTGGTACGGCAGGAGAGCCACCTCACGGCCGAGGTGGGGGAGCCGCTGCTGGAGGTGCTCGCGCGGTTCGTGCGGCATCTGCGGGAGTCGACCGCGATCGACCAGCGATCGGGTGTTTCCGCCCGGTTCGCGGTCGCCGCTGCCGAGACGGTTGCCGCCGCGGCATTGCGCAGAAGCGCGATCACTGGTGAGGACCCGGCGGTCGCCAGGCCGGTCGACCTCGAAGCTGTTCCGGCTGTACTGCGGGGCAAGCTCGAGTTCGAGCCGGGAGAAGAGGGACGCGAGACCGAGCTTCTCGAGTACCTCCTGCGCCGGTCCGTCGCGGACACCGCGCGCGAGCGGTTCGCCGGACTCGACCTCAGCCCGCTGGCCGAAGCCGTTGCCAACGGCCACCTTGTGACGACGGGTGAGCGAATCCCGGGACGCGACGTGCTCGCGGCTCTCCCCGAGCTTCCCGTGCTGCACGACGTGGCAGCGCGAGCAGGCGTCGACCCCGACGATTCGCCGGGCCGGATCGCGGCGGCAGTCGAGCTCGCTCTGGAGGCGCTGTACCTGTCCAAACGGCTCGCCAAGGACGCCGACGACGACACCACGATCTACGGGATCTGACATGACCGCCGCCATACCGGAAGGCTGGTCGTACGGGCCCTGGCACGAGGGTCCGGACCCGCTCGCGCCGCCGGTGGATCTGCGTGACGCCTTAGACGAGCTCGGCCGTGACGTGATGGCCGGGTCGTCGCCGAGATCCGCGCTGGAGGAGTTGCTCCGGCGCGGCACTCGCAACACCCAGGGGCTGGACGATCTGACCCGGAGGTTGTGGGAGCGTCGTCGCGAGATCCAGCGGCGGCACAACCTCGACGGCACGCTGCGGGACGTGCAGCGGCTGCTCAACGAGGCCCTCGAGGCCGAGCGGCACGAGCTCTTCCCGAACCCGTCCGACGATGCCCGGTTCAGGGAGGCCCAGCTTGACGCTCTCCCCTCGGGGACGGCGGCCGCAGTACGGGAGCTGGCCAACTACGACTGGCAGTCGGAGGAGGCGCGGCAGAAGTACGAGGAGATTCGCGAGCTCCTCGGCCGCGAGTTGCTCGGGTCGCGCTTCGAAGGGATGAAGGAGGCGCTGCAGAACACGACCCCCGAGGACGTCGAGCGGATCAACGAGATGCTGTCCGACCTCAACGCCTTGCTGGCGGCGCACGCTCAGGGCAACCCCGATATCGACGACCTGTTCGCCGAGTTCATGGACAAGCACGGCGAGTTCTTCCCCGAGAACCCCCGCAACGTCGACGAGCTGATCGACGTACTGGCGGCTCGGGCGGCCGCGGCGCAGCGGATGATGAACTCGATGACGCCGGAGCAGAGGGCCGAGCTGGCTCAGTTGTCTCAGCAGGCGTTCGGCAGTCCGCAACTGGCTCAGCAGCTGGCGAATCTCGATGCACAGCTGCAGGCCCTCAGACCGGGGGAGGACTGGTCCGGGTCGGAGCGGATGAGTGGCGACGACCCGCTCGGACTCGCCGAAGGTGCGCGGGCGATGTCGGACCTGGCTGAGCTCGACGCGTTGGCCGAGCAGCTGGCCCAGTCGTATCCGGGCGCCCGGCTGGAGGACATCGACCTCGACGCGCTCACCCGGCAACTCGGCGACGAGGCGACCGTCGACGCCAAGCGGCTGTCCGAGCTGGAACGCCAGCTCCGCGACCAGGGGCTGCTCGAGCGCGCACCCGACGGCACGCTGCAGCTGTCCCCGAAGGCCCTGCGCCAGCTCGGCCAGACCGCGCTGGAGGACGTACTGCGAACGGCCCGCGGTCAGTCCGGCGAACGCGACTCAGCCTCGGCGGGCGCGGCCGGCGAGCTCAGCGGGTCCACCCGGGCCTGGCAGTTCGGCGACACGCAGCCGTGGGATGTGTCGCGCACCGTTCGCAACGCAGTACTGCGTACTGCGGGCGCGGGCCGCGGCCGTTCGGTGAAACTCGACGTGGCCGACGTGGAGATCTCCGAAACCGAGCACCGGCCGCGAGCCGCGGTCGCACTGCTCGTGGACACCTCCTGGTCGATGGTCCAGGAGGGACGCTGGTTGCCGATGAAGCGGACCGCGCTCGCCCTGCACCAGCTGATCTCGACCCGCTACCGCAACGACGCGCTCCAGCTCATCACCTTCGGCCGGTACGCCGGGGTGGTGGAACTGCCGCAGCTCATCGGCATGGAGGGCGCCTGGGAGCAAGGCACGAACGCGCACCACGCGCTGCTCCTCGCGGGGCGGCACCTGCGCAGGCACCCGGACGCGCAGCCGGTGGTCCTGATGGTGACCGACGGGGAGCCGACGGCCCACCTGGAACCGGACGGCACGGCCGAGTTCGACTACCCACCCCGTCCGGCCACCTTGCGGAAGACCGTCGCGGAGGTTGACCGGCTCGCCAAGCTCGGCGCCTCGCTCACGGTGTTCCGGCTCGGGGACGATCCGCGGTTGAACGCGTTCGTGGATCTACTCGCGCGACGCTCCGGTGGACGGGTGCTCGCACCCGACGCGGACGGGCTCGGCGCGGCGGTGGTCGGCGACTATCTGAGGACCCGTCGCAAGCTCTGAGACGGCTCAAAGGGAGGCGATTACCCATCTCGAAGGTGGGTAATCGCCTCCTTTCGCATTTCCTCGGAAAAACCCCTGACTGTCCTGCGTTGTCAACGAGGTAAGGGTTTTCCGCCCCCTGGCATGTGGGCAGGGTCACGGTCTCAACGTGAGACCAGTGTTCAAGTGGACTGGTTTTTGGGCTTACTCTGAAGAGACGTCCAGCGCCATCGGAGCCGTCGGGCCAGCGGTCATCATGCCGCGCAGGAGCGACCACCTCGCGCCCACACCTCAGGGAGTCACAGTGCCGAAACTCGTCTACGACTTCACCGAAGGCAACAAGGACATGAAGGAGCTTCTCGGCGGCAAGGGGGCCAACCTCGCCGAGATGACCAACCTGGGTCTGCCCGTTCCTCCAGGCTTCACCATCACCGCTGAGGCCTGCCGCGTCTTCCTGCAGACCGGCTCGGTGCCGCCCGAGCTGGCGGACGAGATCGACCACCACGTGGACGCGTTGCAGCAGAAGATGGGCAAGAAGCTCGGCCAGGCCGACGACCCCCTGCTGGTATCGGTCCGTTCCGGTGCCGCGGTGTCGATGCCCGGCATGATGGAGACCGTCCTGAACGTGGGCCTGAACGACGACTCGGTGAACGGACTGGCACACCACTCCGGCAACCCGCGGTTCGCCTGGGACGCCTACCGCCGGCTGATCCAGATGTTCGGCAAGACCGTGCTCGGCATGGAAGGCGATGTCTTCGAGGACGCGATCGAGGCCGCCAAGAAGGCGAAGGGCACCAAGAACGACCTCGACCTGGACGCCGACGACCTGAAGAAGCTGGTCGCGCAGTTCAAGGCGGCCGTGCACGAGCACACGGGTCGCGAGTTCCCGCAGGACCCGCGCGCCCAGATGGACCTGGCGATCGAGGCCGTCTTCGGCTCCTGGAACTCCGAACGCGCCATCCTCTACCGCCGCCAGGAGCGGATCCCGGCGGACCTCGGTACGGCGGTGAACATCTGCTCGATGGTGTTCGGCAACCTCGGCATGGACTCCGGCACCGGCGTCGCCTTCACCCGGGACCCGGCCACCGGCCAGCGCGGCGTGTACGGCGACTACCTGCAGAACGCGCAGGGCGAGGACGTGGTGGCGGGCATCCGCAACACCGTCCCGCTCGCCGACCTGGAGAAGATCGACAAGAAGTCGTACGACGAGCTGATGGAGATCATGGCCAAGCTGGAAGGCCATTACCGCGATCTGTGCGACATCGAGTTCACCATCGAGCGCGGCAAGCTCTGGATGCTCCAGACGCGCGTCGGCAAGCGCACCGCGGCGGCTGCCTTCCGGATCGCGACCAGCCTGGTCGACGAGGGCGTGATCGACATCGACGAGGCGCTTCGCCGGGTCAAGGGCGCGCAGCTCGCGCAGCTGATGTTCCCCCGCTTCGACTCCGAGGCCCCCAAAGAGCTGCTGACAAAGGCGATCGGAGCCTCCCCTGGCGCCGCCTCAGGCAAGGTCGTCTTCACCTCGGCCGCGGCGGTCGAAGCCGCCGACAAGGGCGAGAAGGTCATCCTGGTCCGCCGCGAGACGAATCCCGACGACCTGCACGGCATGATCGCCGCGCAGGGCATCCTGACCAGCCGCGGCGGCAAGACCTCGCACGCGGCAGTCGTCGCCCGAGGCATGGGAAAGACCTGTGTCTGTGGGGCCGAGGACCTCGACGTCGATGTTGCCGCCGGCAGGATCAAGGTCGACGGCAGGACGATCGAGGTCGGCGAGGTGATCTCCATCGACGGAACCACCGGCGAGGTGTTCCTCGGCGAAGTCCCCGTGGTGCCTTCCCCGGTCGTGCAGTACTTCGAGGGGTCGCTCGCCCCGGAGGCGGGCGATGAACTCGTGGCGGCCGTGCACCGGCTGATCACGCACGCCGATGAGACGCGGCGCCTCGACGTCTGGACGAATGCTGACACCGCTGACGACGCGGCACGGGCCCGGCGGTTCGGTGCTCAGGGCATCGGTCTGTGCCGGACCGAGCACATGTTCCTGGGGGAGCGGCGCGAAGCTGTCGAGCGGTTGATCCTGGCTGAGACGGAGGAGGAGTGTGAGGCGGCGCTGGCGGAGCTGGAGCCGCTGCAGCGCGGGGACTTCCTGGAGTTGCTGGAGGCGATGGACGGACTCCCGGTGACGATCCGGTTGATCGACCCGCCGCTGCACGAGTTCCTGCCCTCGATGGAGGACCTGGCCGTCAAGGTCGCGCTGGCCAAGGAACGAGGCGAGGACCCGGGCCACGATGCCACCCTGCTGGCCGCGGTTGAGCGGTTGCACGAGCAGAACCCGATGCTCGGACTGCGCGGCGTCCGCCTCGGCCTGGTCATCCCCGGACTGTTCGCGATGCAGGTGCGCGCGATCGCCTCGGCCGCCGCCGAGTTGCGCAAGCAGGGCAAGGACCCCCGGCCGGAGATCATGATCCCGCTCGTCGGCGCGGTGCAGGAGCTGCAGCTGGCGCGGGACGAGGTGGAGGGTGTGCTGAACGACGTCGCGTCCTCCGAAGGTGTGGAGTGGAAGACCCCGATCGGCACCATGATCGAGCTGCCGCGGGCCGCGATCACCGCGGACCAGATCGCCGAGGCGGCCGAGTTCTTCTCGTTCGGTACGAACGACCTGACCCAGACGACCTGGGGTTTCAGCCGCGACGACGTGGAGGGCTCGTTCTTCTCGAAGTACCTGGAGAAGGGCATCTTCGCGGTCTCCCCGTTCGAGTCGATCGACCGCGAAGGCGTCGGCGCGCTGGTCCGGCTGGGGGCCGAGCGGGGCCGTTCCACCCGCCCGGAGCTGAAGCTCGGCATCTGCGGCGAACACGGCGGCGACCCCGACAGCATCCACTTCTTCCACGAGGTAGGCCTCGACTACGTCTCCTGCTCGCCGTTCCGCATCCCGGTCGCCCGCCTGGAAGCGGGCCGCGCAGCGCTCAGCTAGAGCCTGGGTCCCTCCCGTCGGCGGGGCGGCGCCGACGGGAGTCAGGGACGGGCTTTGCCGAAATACATGAGCTCCCACAGGGCGTCGTCGACGTAGCTCTCCTCGAGGCTCTCGCCCACGTAGTGCTCGACGCGCACCTCACCGACGAACCTCAGGTAGGCGCCGTCGAACCCGGAGAGCTTCGCCGCGGCCTTCTTCGGCCCCTTGAGCCCGTCGACGAACTTCATCGTCGACAGGTCCGAGTGGCGGGTGTACGTAACCACGTACCGCTCGGTCCTGTCGGTGTAGGTGTAGCGGGTGACATTGGCGACCGGCTTGCCGGTTCCCGTGTCGGTGTAGCGACCGAGCTCCTCGAAGGTCACCTTGCTTTTGTCGTCGGCGATGAGTTTCCCGTCGCGGGCGAGCATGAACACGGGCAGCGTGGAGTACCCGTACTGCTTCTCGGCCGTGATGTACGAGGCGATCACCGAGAACGGCCCGGCCGATCCGCGGGCCCAGTACCAGTGATGCATCAGCTTCAGCATCAGGGTGTTGCCCCAGTTGTGGTCGTGGTAGCCCACGCCCGTCGTGGTGCTGGTCTTCCCGCCGATGCTGTACGTCGCCTCGACCCGGCCCTCCGGGACAGACGGAAGCCAGGCGAAGACCTGCTCGGCCTCTGTGCCGAACAGCCAGTGCCCCGACTCGGGACGCCAGGCAGGCACCTGCCCGGTCAGCGTGACGTCCACCTCGACGTCCTCGGCCTTGGCGTGAATCGTGTACGTCTGCAGGTCGCCGGCGAAGACGTTGTCGCCGATCCGGACGTCACAGGTCTCGGTCGAGGCGGAGAAGGCCTTTGCGTCGAACTCGGCAAGCTTCTCCACCGTGGTGCCGTCCGGCAGCGTGAGGTCGATCCGGATCATCGGCGCGAGCGGCTTGTCGATGGCGGTGAACTCCTTGGTGAAGAAGACCACGACCAGTTTGGCGCCGTCGTCCAGGTGCGCGTCGAAGTACCACCACTCATAGCTGCCCGGGCCGCCGTCGGTGCGCAGGCCGTCCTCGTGGGGCTTGATCGATCCGGCCTCGATGCCGAACCGGGCGTAGTCCTCCGGGGTGTTGCCCATCCGGGCGGGCGTGGTGCGGTCGGGTGCCATGTCTCTTCTCCTCGAGGGGCTGCTAGTCGGGTTCACTGTGTAGCCGGGTTCACTGTGGTTAAATATCCACGTGTCTATTTTGTCCGCACGGCCAGCATGCTCCTCTCGCCCCGGTTCGGCAAGTGAAGATCCGGAGGGAATGCTGTGACGGTGCAGACACGAGGACGCGGCCGCCCGCGGGCCGGTGAGGAGCTCGACGTCGGTCGGCTTCTGCAGGGAGCGCTGGAAGCGTTCGCCGAGAAGGGGTACGACGGCATGTCGGTGCGCGAGCTGAGCCGGCGGCTCGGGGTGAGTCATGCCTTGCTCACCGCGCGCTTCGGCTCCAAGGATGGCCTGTGGTTCGCCGCGATGGAGCACGCCCTGGCCGCCGCCGAGAGTTCGTGGCGGCAGCTGGCCGACGATCCCCAGCTCGACGACCTCGAGGCGCTCCGACAGGCGATCGTCTACCAGGTGATGTTCTCGGCGGCGCATCCGGAGGTGCTGCGGATCATGAGCCACGAGGGCGCGATCGACAGTCCGCGGATCCGCTTCGTCCTCGACCATTTCGTCAACCCGCTGCGCCCGCTGGTCGAGCGGCGGATCGACCGGCTGGTCGCCGCCGGCCGGATCCGTGAGGTGCCGTATGCGACCGTCCATTATCTGGTCGTCCAGGGCGGCGGAGCCCCCTACGCCACGCCCGTTGAGACGGCCTTGCTCGGTGGATCCCAGCAGCCGGACGCGGATGAGGTGCGCCGCCATGCTGAGACGGTGGCGGACCTGATTGTCACTGGCCTGGCACCGATATCCCGCTGAACCCACGGCCCCTGTGCCATAGCCTGCAGCAATGGGGCGGCAAGAGTTGCGAAAGACCTTCGGCGAGGACGCCGAGCTGTACGACCGGGTGCGCCCGACGTACCCACCGGGCCTGTACGACGAGCTGGCCGCGCTGCTGGGGTATCCGATCAGACCGCGAGTGCTGGAGATCGGCTGCGGCACCGGCCAGGCGACCGCGCCGATGATCCAGCGCGGCTGGTCCGTCAAGGCGGTCGAGCTGAGCCCGGAGCTGAGCCGGGTCGCGCGGAACAACCTGCCTGAGCTCGAGGTGATCACGACGGACTTCGAGAGCTGGCCGTTGCCGGCGGAGAAGTTCGACCTGGTGCTCTCGGCCACGGCGTTCCACTGGATCGACCCTCAGATCCGGGTGCCCAAGTCGGCGGACGCACTCCGGCCCGGCGGGGTCCTCGCGGTCGTGTCGACGGAGCACGTCGCCGGTGGGAGCGAGCAGTTCTGGGTCGACGTCCAGGCCTGCTATCGCCGGTTCACTTCCGACGCGGACGAGGACGGTCCGCGCCCGGCGGACGACCACCCGAAGGACTCCGCCGAGTTCGACGCCTCGGGCCGGTTCGGGCCGGTGGAGTTCCGCCGGTACGAATGGGAACAGACGTACACGACCGCCGAATACCTCGATCTGCTCTCGTCGTACTCGGGTCATCGGGCCTTGACACAACAGGCTCGTGACGGACTGTACGGCTGTGTCAGCGCTCTCATCGAGTCGGCCGGGGGTTCGATCACCAAGCGTTACCTGACGCAACTGGCTGCAGCAAATAGCCTTTACCAACCCCTTGCATCCAGCTGATTCGCCGGTGAAAATGTCCGAGCGGGAAGGGCGTTCGCTCGTCGACTTTCGGGTCTGACCTGAACCAGCCGCTGTGGCGGCTCGCGACTCCCTTCCCGCACCAAATTCCGCTTCTCCCCGGCCTTGATTCGCCATTCTTTTATAAGGTCGACGGTATGGCTCTCTTCGCACTCCAGTTGAAGTTCACCGATGCCGAGCGGCGCCTCCAGGTGCGCCCCGCCCACCGCGAGTACCTGACCTCGCTGAAGGAGGCCGGCAAGCTCGTCGCGGCCGGGCCGTTCGCGGACCAAACCGGCGCCCTACTGATCTACGAAGTCGCCGACGAGGCCGAATTGCGGCAAATCCTGGAAAAGGACCCGTATACCCCGGCCGAGGTCTACGAGATCGCGGCTCTCAACGAATGGCAGCCGCTCTTCCCGCTCTCGTAGCGCTTCAAGCCTCGGCGTTGTCGAAGTCGAGGTCATCGACGTAGGCCCACAACCAGCCGAGCGGCGCGAGCACCATCTCGGGCTCGCCGCCGTCATCGGCGACGAACAACATCGACCCCTCGCCGTTCGAGATGTCCTCCAGCACCGCGCCACAGACCTCGACCGCCGCCTCGAACGACACCAGTTCGGGCCCGTCCTCCCAGCGAGGCTGAGGCAGCGGCAGCACCGGCGCCTCGTCCGTGCCGTCCATGTCCACCGAGACCTGCTGCAATGCCTCGTAGAGATCGAAGGAGATCAGCCCGGCGAGCGGGTTACCGTCGACGCCGATGAGATACGGATCGTCAGCCCCGGACCGGAAACTGTCCCGTACTTCGGGCAGCGCCGCGGGCAGATCCGTCACCTCGATGTACGGCGCTTCCGCGGGCTCTTCCGCCTCCGGGGTCACAGCCCCGCTGCGCATCTGGTCGAACGAGTGCAGCAGATCGCTCAGCTCGTCGTACGCGCCGCCGCCGGGAGCCGCCTGCGCACGCTGCTCCAGATCGCGCAGGTGCTCGACCAGGTCGTCCTCGAAGTGCAGGTCGTACCGCGGCAGTCCGGGCTCGCGGCGTGCGTTGAGCTGAGCGACGAGCTGGGTCGAGATCGGCCCGAGCCGCTCGGCCAGCACCTCCAGTGGCGTGGTCGGCTTCTCCTCCTCGTCGTGCACGCAGGAGTCGTCGTCGGTCTTGCCCTCGCTCTCCATCGCCAGCAGCACGGAGAACGCCGGAAACGCGATCAGCGCGGCGGTAGCCATCGGCCCGTCGCCGATCAGCATCAGCGGGTTCCCGCCGGCCTCGGTCCGGCGCAGATGATCCGGCAGCAGTACTGCGGCCTGCTCCACGTTGACCTGACTCGCCAGCGAGGAGAGTCCGTGATCCGTATCGACGCCGAGTTGCTCTACCAACGTCTCCGAGCTCATGTCGAAGGTGGAGCGCAGGTAGTAGCGCAGCCAGCCCGCGTCGACCGGGTTGCCGAGCAGTTCGGCGATCTTGCCGCGGAAATCGGCCAGGTCCGCGATCGCCAGTACGACGAGCACCGGCTGGTCGCCGTCGCCGATCACCAGCGGCCGGGTGTCGCCGTTGTGGAAACCGTCGATCACCTGTGCCAGGCCTTCGGCGGCCGCCTCCAGCGGCCATGACTCCGCCTCGAACTCGGTCACCACCCCGGAGGTGTTGACGTCGTCGGACATCTGCTGGTCCTCTCGCAGGGCGGCGGGTGACGCCTACTTTAGGGGGCGGTGATCACGCTGGGGTCGGGCGGTCGGTACTCAGTGACATTCGCTACGCTGGGACCGGCGGGTTGGCGTAGCGTTATCTCACATGTGAGATAAGGTCCGGCGCATGACTGATGACTACCTCAGCCGGATCGGTAATCTCATCCGGGACGCCCGCAAGCACCGCGGCTGGACGCAGACCCAACTCGCGGACGTGCTCGGCACCAGCCAGAGTGCGGTGAACCGGATCGAAAAGGGTCATCAGAACCTCACTCTCGAGATGCTCGCCCGGATAGGCGAAGCACTCGACTCCGAAATTGTCTCTCTTGGCGGCGGTCCGGTCCACCTGCGCGTCGTAGGCGGACGGCAGCTGTCCGGTTCGATCGATGTCAAGTCCAGCAAGAACGCCGGGGTTGCCCTGCTCTGCGCGAGCCTGCTGAACAAGGGCAGGACCACACTGCGCAAGGTGGCCCGGATCGAAGAGGTCAACCGGCTGCTCGAGGTGCTCAACTCGATCGGCGTGAAGACCACCTGGCTGAACGATGCCGGTGACCTGGAGATCATCCCGCCGGAGCACCTGAACCTTTCCGCGATGGATGCGGACGCGGCCCGGCGTACGCGCAGCATCATCATGTTCCTCGGCCCGCTGCTGCACCGCGAGGACACCTTCCAGCTGCCGTACGCCGGCGGCTGCGACCTCGGCACCCGGACGGTCGAGCCGCACATGGCCGCGCTGCGTCCGTTCGGCCTGGACATCAAGGCGACCGGTGGGGAGTACCACGCGCTGGTGAACCGGGCGATCACCCCGGGCAAGCCGATCGTGCTGACCGAGCGCGGCGACACCGTGACCGAGAACGCGATCATGGCGGCGGCCCGCTACGACGGTGTCACCGTGATCCGCAACGCGAGCTCGAACTACATGGTCCAGGACCTGTGCTTCTACCTCGACCTGCTCGGCGTGAAGATCGACGGCGTCGGCACCACCACGCTGACGGTGCACGGCCAGCCGGACATCGACGTGGACGTCGAGTACGCGCCGTCGGAGGATCCGATCGAGGCGATGAGCCTGCTCACCGCGGCGATCGTGACCGGCTCCGAGATCACCATCCGGCGCGCCCCGGTCGAGTTCCTCGAGATCGAGCTGGCGCTGCTGGAGGAGATGGGCCTGGACTACAGCCGCTCCGAGGAGTACCTGGCCGAGAACGGCCGGACCCGGCTGGTCGACCTGACCACCCGGCCGTCGACCCTGCACGCGCCGATCGACAAGATCCACCCGATGCCGTTCCCGGGCCTGAACATCGACAACCTGCCGTTCTTCGCGGTGATCGCGGCGTCGGCGACCGGGCAGACGCTGATCCACGACTGGGTCTACGAGAACCGCGCGATCTACCTGACCGACCTCAACAAGCTGGGCGGCCGGGTCAAGCTGCTCGACCCGCACCGGGTGATGGTGGAGGGCCCGACGCACTGGTCCGGCGCCGAGATCATGTGCCCGCCTGCGCTCCGCCCGGCCGTGGTCACGCTGATCGCGATGATGGCGGCGAAGGGCACGTCGGTCCTCCGCAGCGTGTATGTGATCAACCGCGGCTACGAGGACCTGGCCACACGGCTCAACTCGCTAGGCGCCCAGATCGAGACGTTCCGCGACATCTGAGTCCAGCAGGCCGGCGCCCGCCGCCGCTCCATCCGCATCCGGCTGGAAGCCGCCGCAACCGCCGGCACCCCGTTGCCCTGGGCAAGCTGACTTCCCAGCACTGCCCTTCCCGGCGGCGCCCCTTCCCGGCGGCGCAGCTCAAAATGTCGGTGGGCGTTTCTACGGTTCTCGGCATGAAGTGGTTGTGGCGATGAGGTGGGGGCCGGCGTGAGGCCGCACGTGGTGGCACAGTTGGCGGTCTCGGTCGACGGGGCGACGGCCGGATTCGCGGTCGACCATGCGCGTTTCTATGCCCTGGCAACGCTCTGGCAGGAGGACGTGACTCTGATCGGCGCGGACACGATCCTCGCGCAGGAGGAGGCGCTCCGATCGGCTCCGCATCCCGGCCCGCGACCTGCCGGACCTTTGCTCGCGGTGGTGGACAGCCGGGCCCGCGTCCGCGAGTGGGAGGCGCTCCGCCGGGTCGGCCACTGGTCGGATGTGCTTGCTCTGTACGCCGACCAGACCCCCGCGCGATCCCCGGACAGTTCGATCGCGGAGCTCATCACCGGTTACGACCGCGTCGATCTCGCGGAGGCGCTCGATCTCCTCGGTTCCCGTCGGGGTGCCGAGGTGGTTCGGGTCGAGAGCGGCGGCACGCTGATCGCAGTACTGCTCGAGCTCGGCCTCATCGACGAGTTAGCCCTCCTGGTCCATCCCGTGATCGTTGGCTCCGGCGGCCCGTGGACCACCAGCCGCCTCAACCTCAACCTCAGCCTGGCCAATGCCGAGGAATTCGAAGGGGGAGTCGTCTGGCTCCGCTACTGCGTCTCCCTAGGTCGCGGAGCCCAAGGTTCTTCCGAGGTTGGGGAAAGTGTCGGTGGGGATGGCTAGGGTGAGGGGTGATGAGGAAGCAGCACGAGTGGTATGACGAGCACGATGCGGAGCGTTGGGTGGCGGAGCCGGTCAAGCGACCGGGCCGGACAGCGTTCGCGCGCGATCGCGCACGCGTGCTGCACAGCGCTGCCTTGCGACGACTCGCGGCCAAGACACAGGTGGCGACTGCCGGCAGCGACGACTTCGTCCGGAACAGGCTGACCCACAGCCTGGAGGTCGCGCAGATCGGCCGCGAACTCGCGAGCACGCTCGGCTGCGACCCGGACATCGTGGATGCCGCCTGCCTGGCGCACGACCTCGGCCACCCGCCGTACGGGCACAACGGCGAGCGCGCACTCGACCAGTTGGCCGAGGGGATCGGCGGCTTCGAGGGCAACGCGCAGACGCTGAGGTTGCTGACCCGGCTCGAGTCCAAGGCGTTCGACCCGGCCGGCCGCAGCGTCGGGCTCAACCTGAGCCGCGCCACCCTCGACGCCGCGACGAAGTACCCGTGGCGCAGGCGCGAAGGGCTGCGGAAGTTCGGGGTGTACGACGATGACGCCGAGGTGTTCGAGTGGTTGCGCCAGGGCGTCGAGGCGGGGGATCGCCGCTGCCTCGAGGCGCAGGTGATGGACTTCGCCGACGACGTGGCGTACTCCGTGCACGATGTCGAGGACGGAATCGTTGCGCACAGCATCGATCTGCAGCACGTGCACGCCGAGCGCGCGCCGTACTGGGAAACGGTGCGGCGCGTCTATTTGCCCGAGGCAACTGATGCCGACCTGGACGAGGGCTGGCGGCGGCTGACGAGTCTGGCGTACTGGCCGAGTGCCTGCTTCGACGACAGCCGCCGGGCTCTGGGTGGCCTGAAGGACCTGACCAGCCAGCTGATCGGAAGGTTCTGCACTGCGGCCGAGCAGGCCACACACGCGCGGTTCGGCAGGTCCCGGCTGGTCCGCTACGAAGCCGACCTGGTCGTTCCGGACGGCGTCCGCACCGAGATCGCCCTGCTCAAAGGCATCGGCATGTTCCACGTCCTCGACTCCCCGGAGCTGCAGGCCAGGCGTGCGATCCAACGCGAACTCCTCACCCAACTCGTCGAGGCCCTCGCCAAGACCGCCCCCCAGACCCTCGACCCCGCCTTCGCCGCCGACTTCACCCAGGCCCCCGACGATGCCGCCCGCCTCCGCGTCATCATCGACCAGGTCGCCTCTCTCACCGACCCCTCGGCGCACGCCCTCCACGCCCGACTGGTCGGCTAGCCCGTCGCCTGCACCCAAACTCGCGTACTGCGGCCCTCGCGGACCCTTTCCGCAACTCCTGCCTACCGTCCGCCGGCCTGTCGCGGGGTGGACTGGCGGGTTCTTCGTGGACTAGCGCCGAATGAAACCGCTATCGGTCGAAGATCCCGGCACCGGGTCGGCGGGGCACTATCACCGCGTCCCGCCCGCGCCGACCCGCCGCTCCGACCCGCCCGCCGCGTCCTGCCCGCCGCGTCCCACCCGCCGCGCGAGGCCCATCGCCGCGTCCCGCCCGCCCCGACCCGCCCCCTCAGACCCGCCCACCGCGTCCCGCCCGCGCCCGCTCAGATCATTCGCCGCGCGTCCGTCCTTCAAGGACGCTTGAAGGATTAACCTCCTTGTATGAGCGATGAGCAGCGGATGGTAATCGTCGGAGCCAGCCTCGCCGGTGCGTCGGCGGCGGAGACCCTGCGGACGGAAGGCTGGACCGGTCAGGTGGTGCTGATCGGCAACGAGACCGAGTTGCCGTACGAGCGACCACCGCTGTCCAAGGGGGTGCTGCTGGGGAAGGACCAGACCGAGGTCAGTCAGCTTCACGACCGCCAGTGGTACGACGACAACAACATCGACCTGCGCCTCGGAACCACCGTCACCGCGCTCGACCCGAACGCCCGCACCGTCACCCTCGACGACGACTCGCAGCTCCCGTACGACGAGCTCCTCATCGCCACAGGAAGCCGCGTCCGCAAACTCGACGTACCGGGTGGTGACCTGCCGGGCGTCCATTACCTGCGCACGGCTGCTGAGTCCCAGGCACTGACCGACGCGTATGCCGCCAAGCCGCGGGTGGTCGTCGTTGGCGCCGGCTGGATCGGCCTGGAGGCGGCCGCGGCCGCGCGCGAACGTGGCAGCGAGGTCACCGTGATCGAGCCGCAGTCCACCGCGCTCGCCGCGGTCCTGGGGGAGAAGGTCGGCTCGTTGTTCGCCGACCTGCACCGTCAGCACGGCGTCGACCTGCGCTTCGACACCGGCGTCGAGGCATTCGAGGGCTCGGATAAGGTCACCGGCGTGCGGACCTCCACAGGCGAGGTGGTGCCGGCGGACCTGGTGGTCGTCGGCGTCGGGGTCCAGCCGAACACGGAACTCGCCGAGGCGGCCGGCATCGAGGTCGCGAGCCGCGAGAACGGCTCCGGCATCGTGACCGGCCCCAACCTGCAGACCTCGGCGCCGAACGTCTTCGCCGCCGGTGATGTGGTCCGGTGGGACCACCCGCTGCTGGGACGGTCGATTCGCGTCGAGCACTGGTCGAACGCGAAGGACAGTGGCGTGGCCGCGGCCAAGGCGATGCTCGGCCAGGACGTGGCGCACGACGCGATCCCCTTCTTCTTCACCGACCAGTACGACCTGGGCATGGAGTACGCCGGGGACGTGCCGCGCGGGGCGTCGTACGACGTAGTGCTGCGAGGTGATCCCGCCTCGGGCGCGTATCTGGCGTTCTGGGTGGACGAGGACAACCGCGTGCTGGCGGGCATGCACGTGAACACGTGGGGCGCGATCGACGGAGTACAGGAGCTGATCCGTTCCAAGAAGCAGGTGGATCGCGGCAGACTCGCCGATCCATCGGTGGACCTCTCGGAGGTCTAGCCCGGCCGGTCGCGACCGGCCCTCGCACGTGCCGCCCGGACTGAATTGCGCTTCGCGATCTTGCTCCCAGTGGTTTCGGTACAGACGGCTGGGCAGCCTAATGGCGACCGAGGTCCAAACCGCTTCCGCCGGACCGTAGACTCACCGCGTGGCAGGTCGGATCAAGGAAGAGGACATCGCGCTGGTGCGCGAGCGTGCTCGGATCGACGACGTGGTCGGCTCGTACGTGACCTTGAAGAACGCCGGTGGTGGTTCGCTCAAGGGGCTGTGCCCGTTCCACGACGAGAAGTCGCCGTCGTTCAACGTCACCCCCGCGCGCGGCTTCTTCTACTGCTTCGGCTGCCAAGAGGGCGGCGACGTGATCGACTTCATCCAGAAGATCGACCAGATCACCTTCCACGAGGCCGTCGAGACACTCGCCGCCAAGGTCGGCATTCAACTCCGGTACGACGACTCGGGCGCGCCGGTGCAGCGCTCGCAGTCGAACCAGCGGCCGAGACTCGTCGAGGCCCACAAGGTGGCAGCGGAGTACTTCGCGGAGCAGTTGTTCGGCGCCTCCGACGCGATGCTCGGGCGGCAGTTCCTGGACAAGCGCGGCTTCGACAAGGACGCGGCGGTCACCTTCGGTGTCGGGTTCTCGCCGCGCGGCGGCGAGTCGCTGACCGCGCACCTGCGCGGCCGCGGCTTCAGCAACGCCGAACTGGTCGCCTCGGGCCTGTGCGCGGAAGGCCAGCGCGGCCTGTACGACCGGTTCCGCGGCCGGCTGATGTGGCCGATCAGGGACGCCGGCGCGGACGTGATCGGCTTCGGCGCACGACGGCTGTTCGACGACGACAAGATCGAAGCCAAGTACCTCAACACACCCGAGACCCCGATCTACAAGAAGTCCAAAGTCCTGTACGGCGTGGATCTCGCGCGCCGGGAGATCGCCAAGGGGCGGCAGGCCGTCGTCGTCGAGGGATACACCGACGTGATGGCGTGCCACCTGGCCGGAGTACCGACCGCTGTCGCGACCTGTGGTACTTCGTTTGGCGAGGACCACGCGCGGGTGCTTCGGCAGTTGCTGCTGGATCACGACCAGTTCCGCGGCGAGGTGATCTTCACCTTCGACGGTGACGAGGCCGGCCAGCGGGCTGCGCTGAAGGCATTCAGTGGGGACCAGGCGTTCGCCTCGCAGACGTATGTGGCGGTGGAGCCGGACGGGCTCGATCCGTGCGACCTGCGGCTGCAGAAGGGTGACGCGGCCGTTCGCGAGCTGATCGGGCGACGGGTTCCGCTGTACCGGTTCGTGCTGTCGAACGTGCTGTCCAAGTACGACCTCGATCGTGCGGACACTCGGGTGGATGCGTTGCGGGATGCGGCTCGGTTGGTGGTGAGCATCCGGGACCGGTCGAAGGTGGACGCGTTCACCCGGGAGTTGGCCGGTCATCTCGGCATGGACGAGCAGCAGGTTCGGTCGGAGGTGCATCGGGCCGCTTCGCGTCCTGCTCCGGCTCCGGCCGCACCTGATCGTAGGCCCGTGCAGGTCGCGACCGAACCCCCGCCGCCGGCTCGGGTGGATCTGCCGTCGCCGCGGGACCAGCGGTTCGTGATCGAGTGGGACGTGCTGAAGATCGCGATGCAGCACCCTTCGCTCGTCGGCGTTGCTTTCGACGAACTGGATGACCAGGACTTCACGCACCCGTGGTTGGCCGCCGTACGCGCTGGGATGGCGAAGGCGGGCGGGCCTGCCTCTGCCGCTCCCGGTGAAGCGTGGGTGGTCGCAGTACGAGAGGCCATGGGCATCGAGCCGGCCGCCGCCGTCGTCAGCGCTCTGGCCGTCGATCCGATCCGGCTGGACCGTGCCCCGGACGAGCAGTACGCGCGCGCCAGCCTGGCGCGGCTGCAGGAGTTGACCTGCCTGCGGCGGATCGCGGACCTCAAGTCCAAACTGCAGCGCACCAACCCGATCGATCGGCCCGACGACTACAACCGGATGTTCGGTGAGCTGATCGCGCTCGAGCGGTACCGCACCGACCTCCGGTCGCAAGCCATCTCGGGCGCTCTCTAACCTGCGGAGAATACGCGCCTCGGCTGGGTCCTGGGCGTGCTTTGTCCACAACCCCCGGTTACTGCGTGGTCACATCGCGTAGATATCCACCGATCGCGAAGTCATCAGTTCCGGCGGGTGAATTCCCGGCAGTATCCCTTGCAGAAGAGAGGGGATCCCGCCGTGGCCGAACTGGACTGCGAACCCGCCGACGTGAACGCACTCGTCGCCTATCTGCGCGATATCGGGCGCCACGAACTACTGACGCTGGAGGAGGTCAACGAGCTTTCGTACTGGATCGAGGCGGGCTTGCTCGCCGCTGACCGCGCAGGTCGCGGAGGATCGGTCGACACGCCTGACCTGCTGGCGATCGCCGAACTGGGCGAGCACGCCCGCCGCCGCATGATCGAAGGCAACCTGCGACTCGTCGTCTCGCTGGCCAAGCGCTACACCGGCAAGGGCATCTCCCTGCTGGACCTCATCCAGGAGGGCAATCTGGGCCTGATGCGCGCGGTCGAGCGGTTCGACCACCAGCTCGGCAACCGCTTCTCGACGTACGCGATCTGGTGGATCCGCCAAGCCATCGGCCGCGCGATCTCCGACCGTTCCCGGCTGATCCGGATGCCCGCCCAGGCGTACACCGACGCAGGCCGCGTAGCGGCCGTCCACCGCGACCTCACCCAACGCCTCGGCCGCGAACCCACCACGGCAGAGGTCGCCACCAGCGCGTGCCTGACGATCGCCCGCGTCGAACGCGCCCGTGCCTGGAAGATCCGCCCCGACTCCCTCGATGTCGAGGAGTCAGACCAGCTCGAAGACGACGACACCCTCGTACTCCGGGCCGCCCTGCGCCGCGATCTGCACCTTCAGTTGGAGTTCCTCGACGATCTCCAGCAGTCAGTGCTCCGGCTTCGGTTCGGGCTGAACGGCTTGGCCGAATCCACGCTGGAAGAAACCGCTGCCCACCTCGACCTGCCGCTGGAGCTGGTCGAGACCCTGGAGACCACCGCGCTCCGAGCCCTCCGACGCCGGTGCACCGTCGCCCTCCGCGACTACGCCGCCTGACCACCCGTGCGCCCCCAAGCCGACCCAGCCTGCCCACCCAGCCGTGCCCTTGCGCCTGGCTGAGACGATGGGGGTGTGTTGAGACTTCGTCGTACCTCCTGGCCGTCCTCACTCACCGAGGCGGTCCAGATCGCCTCGCGGCACTCGGTCGGCGGCAAGGAGGAGATCCTGGCGGCGATCCAGCTGATCGACGGCCATTGGGTCGCCGGCGGCCGGGCGGCCGTCTACCTCCCGACGGACTCCGCCGACGCCGTTCGCCGGGTCGGCTGGGAGAAGATCGAGCGCGCCGGCTGGGACTCCGAGGCCTCCGTCTTGCACATCTACGAGACCACCCAATTCGGCACTCCGCTGCGCGCCACCGAGCTCAAGGTCGAGGACCCCGGTCGCTTCGGTCAACTCCTGCGCGAACGCATCGACGCCAGCGTCCTGCTCCAGCGCCACGTACCACTCGTCGGCAAGAAGGGTGTCCGCATCGTCGGCCGCCGCAACCCCGCCGAACCAGACGCCGCGGTCTCGTGGAATTTCGTTCTGGACAAGGGATTGGAGCCCGACCAACCAGGTCTGGTCGACCGGGCCGAGGAGGCCCTGCGGGCCGTCCGGGACGAGTTCGGAGTCTGACCTGGAAGCGATCCCAGAGCCGTAGCGCCGTAGGCGGAATCCCGTTTTTGTAGTTCGCCCACCGCCTGCTAACCTAATCCGGTCCTCAGGGATCGAGGACAAGGAAACACGATCGATCCCGCGTAGCTCAATTGGCAGAGCAGCCGGCTGTTAACCGGCAGGTTACTGGTTCGAGTCCAGTCGCGGGAGCAACACACAAAGGCCGGTTCCTCACCAGGAACCGGCCTTCACTCTGTCCGCACCTACGACTGGCCGCTCGCGCCTGCTCAGCCGCGGTTCTCCTTACGCCGATCGATCGCCCGCTGGATGCGGTGCTGCGGTTGCCCGGTCAGCTTCGCGATCAACGGCACCCGGAACTTGTACGCCGCCACCGCGCCCACTACGAGCACGAGAAAAATGAACCAGCCCATCGGACTTCCCTTCAGTCGGACCTAACCCCCATCATCGCTCACCCCCGGTAACCCATCGCTCCGTCATCCCCCTGACCTACCCCTGGTTTCCCAGCCACACGAGCTTGAGCAGGGACTCACTGTGCCTGGCTCGCTCCTTGGAGTCCCCTGACGCGCGGACTCTCGCAGTACCGATAACATCTGCGCACGGCACTGATCGCATCAAAGAGTGCTCGGGGGCGGTAGCTCAGCCGGTTAGAGCAGGGGACTCATAATCCCTGGGTCGTGGGTTCGAGTCCCACCCGCCCCACGGTAAGAAGTCGCAGGTCAGAGGCTATTTCTTGGCAGACCGGGCGATGATCCTCGGCTGCTCGTGACTCGTCTCGTGACGCGAGTGCTGCTACGGTCAACTCTGTGACCGGCCGGTCACAAGGGCGAAAGCGCCAACGAGGACAGATCGACGAGCTCCCATCGGGGGCACTTCGGGTGCGTGTGTACGCCGGCATCGACCCAGTCTCGAAGCGCCGGCTCGATCTGACCGAGGTGATACCTCCAGGCCCCAAGCAAGCCACACTGGCCGAGAAGGCGCGCACCAGGTTGCTCAACCAGGTCGACGAGAAGCGCAACCCAAAGACAGTGCAACAGTCGACCAGCTGATCGCCAAGTACTTCGACGTTATCGACGTCGACACCCAGACCATGCGTGGCTACAAGTCGAAGTACGAGAACCACATCAAGCCGCTCCTCGGCTCTCAGCAGCTGACGCGGCTCGATATCGAGACGTTGGACTCCTTCTACTCCTTGCTGCGGACGTGTCGCGCTCACTGTCGGGGACGCAAGTACATCGAGCATCGGACGGACAGACCGCACCAGTGCGATGAGCACGAAGGGGGTCGCTGCCTGCGCAACAATCCCCAGGCTTGCGGCCGTTGCCGGCGGATGTGCAAACCACACAGGTGCCATGGTTTGAGCGCGTCCACGATCCGACAGATCCACTGGATTCTCAGCGGGGCGCTCGACCGGGCTGTCGTTTGGAAATGGATCTCGGTCAACCCGGCAGAGCAAGCTGACAAGCCAGGACTCCCCACACCGAACCCGCAGCCACCCACGCCGGACGAGATCGCGAAGCTGATCCTCGCAGCATGGGACGAAGACCCCGATTGGGGATCGTTTCTATGGTTGAAAGCCACCACCGGCAATCGGCGCGGCGAAATGTGCGCGCTGCGCCGGAACGACCGTGAACGGCGGCCTGGTGAACCGTCCGTCCTCCGAGTCGCGCGAGCGCTCTACTACGACGACGACGGGAAGTTGGCAGAAGAGGACACCAAGACTCACCAACAGCGTGGGTTGGTCCTCGATCCCGAAACGGACGCGGTTCTCGACGAACTTGAAGCTCGCACCCGGCAGCGTGCCGACGCCGTCGGTATGGACTTCAACCCCGCTGGCTACATGTTCTCTCCGGTTCCGGACGGCAGTCGCCCCTTGGACCTGACCCTTGTCTCGAAGCGATACGCGCGCCTCGCGAAGCGCCTCGGTATCGACACCTCCATCAAGAACATGCGTCACTACAACGCGACAGAGCTGATCTATGCGAACCACAGACTGGGTACAGTCGCGGCCCGCCTGGGGCACGGTGGTGGCGGCACCACAACCCTCAAGGTTTACACAGCGAGAGTGTCGGAAGCTGACCAGCGAGCTGCCGGGCCGATTACTGGTCGAATGCCGCCGCGTCCGACGTCGAGCGGAGCCGGACAAGCCAGCCCAGGGCCCGTCGCTCGCTCAACAGACGATGCGCTGCAGCCCTACCAGCAGATCGCGGCTGACCTTCGAGGAGCTATCGACAGCGGTATCTTGATGCCAGGCGATCCTTTGCCCAGCGAAAATGCGCTCGCGAGCCGCTATGGAGTCTCGGCGAGTGCCGCGCACCGTGCGGTAGCACTCTTGGTTACAGGCGGGGTGGTGAAGGCATCCCGCGGGGTTCGAGCAACAGTCGCTGAATCGCAGACTGCTGATAACGAACTGCAGCATGCCGTCACCGAGCTAAAGTCTTCGCACTCAGGCAGCTGGCCCTGATCTCCATTGTCGACCGCCGATAATGGCTGCAGCGTCCTGGCGGCCGGACCGCGGCAGGCCCCGTCCCCTGGCGGAACGCTCGTCCAGCCACCATGACCCACATCGAGAGCGCTACACGTCCCCTCTCGGCGCATCGGCAAGCCGACCCACGGGCTGGCGCCTATCGATTCATCCGCTGTCGGCGGATGGCTCGTATCGCGACCATCGCCCACACGACAACTGGCGCGAGTGCAATACGCCTGTGCCTCCCCGGTCTCTCCGCCGGCGTTGGCGTATGTAGCTCCGGGGTCGGCACCGAAGAAGGGGCAGGCGGGGTCGATCGCGCCGCGACGGATTTCGAGTCCAGGAACTGGAGGCTAATAATGATCGCCACCTGCAGAGCTAACAATATGTCAATCAAGGTGGGGATTCCGCCAACGCCAGCCTCCGGGCCGAGGATTGATCTCAGAGCGAGGATGGCGAGTAGAGCGGCAAGTACTTCCCACGACGACCCGGACGGATGCATGGGGCCATACCTCAGAATGAGAGCTGCTGCGAGAGGCACTAACACCATGACCAATGTGTAGATGACTAGCGTGCTGGGACGCCAGCCGCTTAACACGCCGCCGCTACTGATGCTCCAGGTCGTAGACGGTGGGAGCTCCCCGATCGTCAGAACGCTAACGCTGAACGCGACGGTCCGATTCTGACATATCAGGTTGCCCGGGGGACAACCGAACAGATTGGTGACGGATTGAAATTCTCTAGGAAAGGTCAGCGACAATTGCGACATGGCGACCTGGTATCGGTCGAGCGGGTACATGCCAGACGTCTTCAGGGGTAGCTTGGCGGTGACATGAACCGCGCGCTCGGCAGTAATGTCAGCTGGCCTGGAGGAATAGGGGTTGTTTGTTTCGAGGAGTGCACGGATGTTGACGGGCACCGTTACTGAGGTGCCATCGGTTGTCACGCGCAGCTGTGCCACTCGCGACGGCGAGACCGCATTGGAGACCTGGGAACGAAAATCGACGAGTGGTTCAAAGTCGCCGGGTGGGGATGGATAGCCAACGCGAAGGGAGAAGGCCAACCCTTGTGTCGACAGGAGGCCGATGTCGATCACGACCGACCGGGCGGCCAGGTCGATGGTCTGGACTTGCACCGACGCCTGTATCGCGCCGGATGATGGCAACCGTGTATCTCCCTGGGTGGCGTGCTGCTTACGTTGCAGTAGGCCCAGTCCCGCCTGCGGCTCATATACGAGCAACCATGCCGCTCCAGCGGCGCCTGCGACGAGAAGAAGTCCGATTGTGACGCTTCGGATCAGCGACCTCATGACCATGAAACGAAAGGATGGCTGATATGGCGCGCCGATGTGGCCTCGCGCCGATCGGCTCGACGTGCAGCGGCGAGACCGTCAAAAAGTCTGCTGGTGCTGCCGAGTAGCGCGATTACGAGCGGAAGCCAGTCACGGAGGGTCGGCATGTCGCAATGATGGCGTAGATGACCTGCGAATTAGAAGGGGGACGGACTGAGTCAGCTCGCCTGAACTCGTCCATCTCTGGCCGACTTCGCTGCGCTCGGGGACCAATCTGGCATGGTCTTTTAGCCTGGAGTTCAATCCCCAAACCAGTCCCCGCCCGAGACGGCCGGATCCGGTAGGCGGAGCGAAGCCAATTGGGAGGGCTTTGGGCCCTTCCGCTGCAGGTCGGCCGCCGCGTCAGGGTAGTTCGCTCCAGGGGGTGCGCTGTGGAGGCGTCATGGAGGGGGACCCCAACGGCAAGGCCGCTTTCGGTCGCCGAACCCGTGGAGATCTCAGTCCTCGCCTGGCCAGAGGCTTCGACTCTGGATGTACTCCAACGCTTCGGGCTCCTCCGTGAACTCGAGCAGCCCGCCGACCTTCTCCGCAAGTATGTCTCGGACCTCCACAGGGGTGGCGAAGAAGAACTCACGTCGCTGGTTGATCTGGTTCACGCGGCGGTCGGCGAACGCCTTGTGCAGCTCGTTCTCCAATGCGATCGCATCTTCGGAGAAGAACAGCGCGTGGACGTCGTACTGGAACGGCACCGAAGCATCGCCAAGCTCCCGTACTCGGTCTCGCGGCTCAAGGCGGCGGGTCATGCCGATCTTGACCACGTTGGGGCCGAACGCGCCCACATTCGAGATGACGTACACGTACCCGGCGCGGATGTTCGCGATCCGGTAGTCGTTGTCCGCGATGGCCTGCTCGATATCGGCCAGTCGTGTTGCCAGCTCGTCGGCGGCTGCCTGGTCGCCGGCAGCACGCAGGGTCTCAAGCACACTCACGTAGTGCGCCTTCTCCTTATCCAGGCGCTCACGCTCAGAGGCGAGCTCCTGCTCAGCGCGGCGCTGTTCACGGAGCAGTTCGCGCTCGTCCCTGGCTCGCTCACGCTCCTCTTGAACCTTCATCTGGTAGTCGGCGGTTAGTTCCAGCTCTGCAATTCGTAGAGCGTGGTAGTCCGGGTTGACGCGCATCTCCATTATCGCGCCGAGCTTCTCGATGGCCTTGACCGCAGATTCAAGCCGCTTCTTCGCGGTGCTGACGTTCCCCGACCGCAAGGAACGCACGCAGTTGTCGGCCTCGGCGTTGTATGCACGCAGCATGAGCTTGCCGAGGTCGGCGACCATCTTGCGCCCCTTGGCCAGTGAGCCGTCGAAGGTGAACATGTCGGCGCCCAGCACTGCGCGACCAGCCTTCACAACCTCGTCTACTTGTCCCTCGATTTCTCGGAGGCGGTCCTTGTACGCGGCTGCGCCTTCGAGTGGGTGGTGGTAGCGGTAGATGCCGACGTCTTGGAGCACCCGCTGGTCGTTGAGCTCGATCACCTCCCCGGCGCCACCGGCTTGTGCGGCGGTGAGCGCAGCCTCCAGCACGGCGATACGAGCCAGCAAGGCAGCGCTGTCGTCGGCTGCGGACGCGGTCGGGCTCGGCGCTGACGCAGCAATGGGCGGCTTGGGGCCGGGGGTGCTCGCTGCCGCAACATAGGCGGCGGCAGCGGCATCTTCCTCAGCGACAAGAGATGCAGGTCGCGGGTCGCTCACGGCTGGCTTCGGCTCGGCAGGAAGCCAGAGCTGCCAGCCGGGCGGCGGGTCGGGCCAGGACGGATCGGGGTTCCATCCCGGGGGAGGTGTCCACCCCTCGGGCGGAGTCGGCCAGCCGGCCGGAGGGTTGAATCGCATCAGCGTCCCCGTGCCCGGACGCCGCGGCTGGTGTCGGCCGGGGTGAGGTCAACCGGGGACTTCGACAACGCGGCACCCATGTGGGTCAGCGTCGCGTGCGGTACGACGTTGCCCAGGTCGAAACTGCCAAACGTTTCCCGGTCTGCGGCTACAGCCACCAGTGGAACCGTCTCCGGCTGCCCCGTCGCGGGCGATACCCGGTTTACGCCGACAGTCAGCGCGATGGAGGAGATCTTTCCAGCCCTATCGGCCTCGAACACCTCGTGAACAGTCCGGACCGCGACCTGCCAGACAGCGCTCGCGTACCGTTCCTTCTGCGCTTTGGCGGGCAGAGCCGTCGGGGTGATCTCATCCTTCGCCTTGACGTACTTGTACTCCTTCACCGCCGGGACCGCGGAAGGCTCCGGGATCAGCGCGGTGAGCGCAAGTTCGCGCGTCGCGAGGCTGAAACCGTGCTCGTGTGAAACCGGGAAGATTTCGGGATACACGGAGTTAGAGAGCACGATGCCGACGTATTCCTGGATGGCGGACTCGACGTCGAACGCCAAGCCGTTGATGAGCTCGGCCAGGCGCTTGTTGTGCTCTGCCGCCTCCGCCTCTCGCCGGCGACATTCGTCCTGGTACATGGACTCGGCCGCCGCCAGCTTCGCAAGCCGGTCCTCTTCGGCTTGTCGGTGGCGGTCCTGCTCGGCCACGTACTGGGCGTGCATCGCCGTCGCGTGCTCGTGCCAGCGGCGTATCGCTTCTGCGTGCTCCGCCTTCGCGCGTTCAATCGAGTCCTGGTGCTTCTTCTTCCCGCCGAACGCAGCCGCGAGCCCGCCGGGCGCAGGCGGCTCGTGATACTCAGGCTGTCGCGGGTACACCAGTTCGGGCAGCGGCGGGGTCGAGGTCGCGAGGATGCCGGGCTCAAACGGCGGGTGCTCAACGTCGATGATCTTGAGGGCGTCAAGATCGACGTAGTCGTCGATCTCCAGCGTCGCCGCAAGTAATCCGTCGATCTCCGCGAACTCGTTGGCCAGGTCGCCGTTCATCGCCTCGACCTCGGCCATCCGGGCCTCCGCGTGCAGGCGCGCAGCTTCCTTCTCCGCGGCCTTCTGCTCTGCCGCTGATCCTCGCGCGGCAGCGGCTCGCGCACGTTCGGCTGCCTTGCGAGCCCGTTCCGCGTCCCGCTCGGCCGCGGCTTGGGCGCGATAGGCGGTAGCAGCTTGCTGCCTGCGTCGTTTTTCGGCCTGTTGAGCCTGGTAGTTCAGCTCCGCGAAGAACCCCCGCTTGGCCATAATTGCCCCCCTTACTTGCTGACAAAGCAGCATCATCGCACTTTCAGTTGCCGCCAACACCGTAGCCCCCGAGCGTTCCCACACCCGGTGGCCGCACGGCTCGTGGCCAATCCTGGCATAATTACCAGACAGCCACCTCGCAGAGTGGCCGCCCCGTTGTGAGCCCTACTCGGGGCAGGTGAGATCTTCACCGGATGCCCGCCTGATATATGTCGCGGCTGCCGGCGCAAGCACGCCGGGCGGAGGCGTCCGTGCAACCCAGAACGTGTTTGTCGGGTCCAGATCCTGCCTGACTGTGCTGAGGTAGCGGGCGACGTCCTGATCCATCGCGAAGACAAAGAGCTCGAATCGCTCCCCGAGACCCCTCGACTTGGACCCGGCTTGTACCTGAGCTCGCCAGGAATCAGGGCCACCGCTTGGGTCTTGTTGAACGGACGCTTCGAAGTAGTACAGGCCGGATCCTTGCCTGGTGGCCACGACGAATGCGCTATCTCTATTTGGTTTGCCATCGAAACGCAACTCCACCAGGCACGTCGAGATCACGTCGCCTTTGCCGGGCACCGAGAACCGGACGGTTGTGGGTGTGGGATTGTGGTAGATCACCACAATCCCACCCGTTGCGACGGTCAGCGTTAACGCCGCTGTGAGGGCTCGGCGAGTCCATATTCGACGTCCCGGAATGACCACCGACACAGCACCCGGGACTGCGATTCCGAGGAGCAGGAAGCCAACCACTCGTATAGGCGGAGAGAAGAAGGAAACGCTGACAGCGGTGATGGCCGCCACCCCGAGGGCCAGTAGGTCGGCTGCCAAACTGAAAGCGCTGGGAATGCGTTGCCACCACCGTGGGCCTCCGGGGCCACTCGGACTCGTCATGCAGGTCCCTCCCTTATGGACCGAAGTTGTCAAACCGCGGCATATTGAGCGGCGAGGCACCTCGGGCTGCTGAGAGATACAATTGAGCCCACCGTTTGTCGGCACGCTGCCTGCTCCCCGCAAGGGTCATCGCGCATGAGTCGCAACTGTTACATCGTTAGCGGTGACATGTGTGTCCACTGCGGCCGTATCCGGTGTCCGGCCTGCCGGATTTTCGCGCGCGCCTCGATCGCCCACAGACGGGCGTCAAAGCGCGACGGCCCGGCCACGGCCTTCAGTTCTGCGCAGCGGCACGGACTGCGGAATTGACCGACTGGCTACACCAGGATCCGGGCGACGAGGCGCACAACTGGGGCAATTCACCCGAGTGAAGCCCGGTTTAGGAAACCGACGCACCAAACCTACATACGCCTCTCCAGGCGTCACCAGTTCGGCTGTTCTTGACTCCAGTTGACTCGAATCCACCCCTCTTTGTTCCCACGGTGTTCCCACGCTGAGCTGCTCTGCTGAGCGTGCGCCCAGGCCCCCGGCGCCGTAGCGACTGAGATGAGCTTGGCCGTGTCGGCGGCAGGCGAGATCTCAGCAGTACTTTAAGGTCGCGTGATGCGCCCCCTTCTTGCCGCCCTGATCTTGCTCGGTATCGCGGCTACCGGATGCACCTATCGAGCAGCTGGCGCCGAACCGCTTGGCGCGTCGCCGCCACGGACCACGCCCACCCGTAGCCTCGCCACAGCTTCGCCAGCCACCGGCACGGCGAATCTGATCTCTGCCGAACTCCGCCGAGTCCGTGTCATCGCCGCCCGGCCCGACGTACCTGGATACAAGCGAGACCAGTTTGGGCCGACCTGGACCGACGACCACGCGGGCCGTGGTGGTCACAACGGCTGCGACACTCGCAACGACCTACTCGCGGCCCAGTTGACCGCGGTGCAGTACCGCGGTCGCTCCAGCTGTGTCGTCGTCGCCGGCACGCTTTCCGTTGAGCCGTACACCGGTCGCCGGATCGAGTTCCGCAAGGTCGCCGCGTCCAAGGTACAGATTGACCATCTGTACCCGCTTGCGAGGGCGTGGGACATGGGCGCGGCAGGCTGGCCGTTGCAGCGGCGCGTCGATTTCGCTAACGACGAAGCCGCGAACCTGCTGGCCGTCGACGGACCGGCGAACGCTTCGAAGAACGACGCGGGGCCAGGCGAGTGGCTGCCGCTCAGCCGCGGCTACCGATGCACCTACGTCCTGCGGTACCTGCAGGTCGCCCGCAAGTACACGCTGCCGATCACCGCAGCCGATCGCGACGCCGCCCTGGCGATCACCCGAATCTGCCCGTAGGAAGTCCAGTTACCTCGCGCGGCGGTCACGCGGGTTGACAGCCAGCTGCCAGCGACACGGCTGAGTCAACGACAGACGGATTAGAAGGTCGACGGGCCCCGTTGACAGGGGGCAACCTGAGCGTGATCAGGCATCTCCAGTTCCGGCTTCATCGCCTTCAGCATCACTGGTAGACGCCGGTTCGTTCCCCAGACTGTTCCCCAGGCTCGTGCTCTCGCGCTGCAGGATGAGCTGGCCTGAAGCTCGGGAAGGTGCCATTTGCACTCGTGGAGGCATTCCGACCGCGAGTCGGTCGGACTGGAGTGTCGAGGCGCTGCGCTCGCTCACGTCCACCACTTGGGCCACTCCCCGGTCGCAAGCCAATGAGCGAACTTTTCAGAACGCAGCTCCTCAATCCACGCCGGTGCCACGTCCTCGACCAGGAGATCGGCGGGATAACCCGGGACGCCCTGCAGTCCCGTGACGATCTCGGGTGTCTCTGTGGCAACGACCATCACGCAGGGGTTCTGTGCGGACGAAGCCCGCGCAGCAGCATTGCTAGTGAAACCGGAGTGCGAGTACAGCACGCCATGGCTGGCACCCAGGTCCAGCAGCTTGCCGATGAACTGGTCGACGATCTCCACGTCCACAGCGCGGCGGCGGCGTTTGCACTCGACTGCAACAGATATCTCAAGGCCGACTACCGTCCCAATCGCCCAAACGTCGACCTGACGGGGGCATCCGCTCAGCCGGCCAGGAATCTTCTGATTGTGAACAACGGTCGCCGCCGGATCCAGCGCTGCAAGGAGCTCGCGCACCGAAAGTTCGTAGCGCTTCCAGAGCGGGGCGCCGGGTATCTGGTCCTGCTCGTCATTGAGTCGGGGAGCCATCAAGGAATGCTAGCCGAGCACGGGGTGCGTTCTAATCGCTGGAGCAGCGCAGCGACCGTTGCACCCCGACGACCTACGACTCTCCAGCCATTAACCAGTCAACTCATGTTCGGTCGATCTTGACTCCAGTTAACTCAGATTGACATCTCTTTGCTCCGGTGGTCTTCCCACGCTGAACTGGGGTAGCGTGCGGCCGGGTTTAGCCAGCCACCGCACTGCACTGTCGCGTCAGTCTCCCTGACCCGAGCCGGGTCGATCTGTGCCGGGTCCCCGCATTGAGCCGCTGCCTGTGGGTCGCGGTGACTGTCGCAGTCAGAGGCCGAGGTAGTCCCACACCTGTCCGTAGAGGGTGGCCTATCCAGGATTCGGTTCGAACGCGGCACGGATGAGTCCGACCAAGCCGTCAAGGTTGCCGTTGTCCGCGCTGTGTAGGGCGGCGTAGTAGGCCGCGCGATCCATCACTAGGTCTGGAGCGATTCCCGCTCCGAGCAGCTCCCTGGCGGCCTGGTCAACCACCAGGCGCGCAAGCGTTCCATTGCCGTCTAGGAAGGGGGCGATCTCGACCAGACCGTAGTGGAACTCGGCCAGAAGTCGCAGTACGGTCTCGCGGTCCGCACCCCGGGCTGTTTGGTAAGCCCCTCTCCACCAGGCCAAGAAGTCCGTGAGTCGGCCGGGGAGCTCTTCCGGAGGTGGGGGACGAAAGCGAGGCGATCCGTCCTGCCCGCGGATGGTGGTCTGAAGGCCGCGGAGCTGACCTCCAATCGTGGACTGCCGGCTGTCGTTCACCATTGCGTGGTGGAGCAGTTGAAGTGCCGAGGGGTTCAACTGTGAAATCGCGCTGCTACCGAGGCCGTCCCAGTGCTGGCCGGTCTCCCGCACGCTGCGAAGCAGGCGCTGCATTTGATCCTGGTTCACAGAGCTGAAGAATGCCACCTGCTCTTCTTCCGACATCGGCCGGCGAAGATACTCCAGCCGCAGGCCGTATCCGATCGGTGAGTCGAGCAGGTTGCGGATGCGCTCAAGATGGAAGACTTGATCCTCAGGGCTGCCGAGTCGTTGCAGTTCGGCGCGCCGCCCAACGGGGAGATGCTGATTTACAAAGAAGGCGAATCCGTCAGCTCCGTTCGCTCTGACACCGGCGCGGTCAGAGACGAACTTGGCGCGGACTTCCGAGAACGGCGGAATGGTGGAGGGAAAGTAGACGGCTGCCACGATGAGCCGACCGTCGCGGCGTGCAAGAATATCCTTCTTGCCGTCGGGTCCACCGAGCGTGCTCTGTGGATCGATGTCTGCGTAGCCGCTGACTGACAGAAGGCCAGCGCAGAGGCGTTCGGCTTGGATCTGGCCGTAGCGCCAGTCTCGCAGGTCCGCCTCAGTCGACACGCCGCGAGATACTACCGTGGGCGGCCTGGCCGACGGACTGTGAGTGGGGTTACGACTGCACTCCGGCCAGATCCGTCGGTGCGGCTGGTGGTCCGGGACAGCCCGAGATTCGCCCGTTGCCCAATCGCACCCTGCGACCTACGGATTAGGCCGTGTCTGCTAATTGCGGACGCGGTGGTAGGTGACGATCGCGGCGAGGAGTACGCCGCCGAGGTAGGTCAGTGCGTACTTGTCGTAGCGGGTGGCGATGCCGCGCCAGTTCTTGAGGCGGTTGAAGCCGCGTTCGACGGTGTTGCGGTGGCGGTAGAGGTCGGGGTTAAAGCCAGGCGGTCGGCCGCCTCGTGATCCCTTCGTCTTGCGGTGCTCGATCTGGTCGGATCGCTGCGGGATGGTGTGCGGGATTCTCAACGCGCGCAGGTGTTTGCGGGTTGAGGGGTGTGAGTAGGCCCTGTCTGCCAGGAGTCGGAATCCGCCGTTGGAGATGCTGCGGTGGGCGGTCAGCAGCGGGGCCAGCATCGGGTTGTCGCCGGCCTGTCCCGGCGACAGGGCCACGGTGAGCGGGCAGCACAACGCGTCGGTCAGGGCGTGGATCTTGGTCGTCCATCCGCCACGGGAGCGGCCCAGAGCATGGTCAGCGGGTTCGCCGGGCAGATTCTTGTGATTCGATCCTGCCCCCTGTGTCGTCGTGGAACCGGCCGCCGGCCGCGTGCTGGTGGGCGCGGATGCTGGTCGAGTCGGCCGAGATCAGGCTCACCAGGTCAGACCCGTCGGCGGGCGCGGCTGCGCGCACCGCGGCGAACATCTTCGCGTAGGTTCCATCGACAGACCAGCGACGGTGGCGCTCCCAGATCGACTGCCAGGCTCCGAAATGCTCCGGGAGATCCCGCCACGGCGAACCCGTCCGGTACCGCCACGCGATCGCCTCCAGCGTCAGCCGATGATCGTTCCAGGGACGACCCCGACGACCAGCACCGGACGGAAGAACCGGCTCGATCACGGCCCACAACTCATCAGAAATCACCTCAGCACGAAGCACCAGCCGATCATCGCCCACCCCACACCACCGATTTAGCAGACACGCCCTAGAAGGTGGACGGACACGGTTATCACGCCTCTAATGGCGGAACTCTGACCTACTTCAGTTCGCTCGCTATTCACTCTGGCTGACCGCAGTGGTTTCGGCCGGATTCCCACAGAGATTCTCAGGGATAGATCAGGCGGTGCAGGACATGATCCACCCGGGGGACCGGAGGGACGAGCCGACTTCGTCGGCGCTGTAGAGCGTGTGTTTCCCTCTCCCGTCGTGCCAATTCTGGCCCGACACGACTTCCGCGCGACTGCCGTGCCTACGTCGGCTCCTGGCATCCGGGCCAACAGCGGCGCACCCCAAGCATCACCTGGCCGACAATCGTCCCGACGACCGTAATCCACGTGGTCTTCCGCCATGAGCAACTTGGGCGGTGCCGCCTACGACTCCAGGCCGAGCGCCCGGACCACGTCCTCATCGGCGCCGCGGAGCAGCTCTCGCAGGTCGATGCCGAGGGCAACGCACAACGCCGCCGCGTCGGCCACGGTGACGCGGCGAGTCCCGGCCTCCAGCGCTGAGACCGTCGGACGACTCCAGCCCATTTCGTCGGCGAGATCCTCCTGCCGAAGCCGACGCCGTGCCCTGGCGGCGCGGACGTTCTCCGCGACCAGTTGATCGATCTCCTCCGGCGTCATGACCCCCATACTCCACGCCGTCCCGGCTGTCGTCATGTCGCGAAATCAATCCTGTGGTATAGCAATAGAACACTCGGAAAGTTGCAGCCTCGCCAAGTCAGCTTTACTGTCTATAGGTAAGAAAACCTGACGTAGAGGAACCGCCATGATGCACGTCCACTCGTACCCATGCTGCCCTGCCGTGGGCACCCGATGACCGGCGCGATGATCGATGCGGCCCGCATAGACGCCGCGCTCCGCGTCGCCGCGCCGTGCGAGGCGCGACTGGCCGCTCTCCGCGTCATCGTCGACGAGGCCCTAGGCGTACTCCCCGCTCCGGCCGGTCCTGTCGAGCGGGACGCGGCGGGCTGGCCGATCCTGCGGCCCGGCTGCGGCGCCCGGCCGCTACCGGACGACGGCACCGCGTGGGAGCGCTACGACGACCCGCAGGCCGACTGATCCGGCAGACCGCACAACCGATCCGGACCGGTGACCGGACAGACTGCCGAATACGTCTCTTGCGGATCAAGGAGCCGCTGACGGCGGCGCACCGCCCTACCGCCCTTGCGGGCGGCGTCGGGGCGCCGTTCTCGGGCTCGCCGGGTGGAGCCGGTGGCGAATTACCCAGCGAACGCCGCAGGGCTCTGCCCTGCACCCGGTCCTCCCTCAGAGAGGCAGCGCCGGCTCCTCTAACATCGAATGGCCACCGCGAGCGGCTTACCCGGAGCCCGCGCAGGGCGCCAGGCCAAGCCTGACGGTCGACGCGTCGAGCCTGGCGCCCTGCGCAGAACCCGGGTGCGGACAAGTTGTCCGACCGATGGGAGAGCAGCCCTCAGGCACCACCCCGCGTGGGTCCTAGCTGTTGCGTCGGGCGACGACTCGGGAGAAGCCGAGCATTCGGCCGGTGTCGGTACGAAGCATCTGAGCTTCCCATTCCGGCGCGCCACTGTCGCGGTCGCACGCTTCGTTCCACTGCAACCAGTCTCGCCAACCGTCGGGCAGCCGATCGGCGACCTTAACGGTGACCAGACCGGTTTTCTCCCAGTGCTGGCGCCACCAGGCAGGGCTGTGCCAAGCACAGAAGTCCCACTTCCAGTAGGGCTCAAGGCCCGGAGGGGGAAGCGTCTCGCACTCCTCGGCCAGACCCGGAAGGACGATGCCGATCTGCCCGCCGCGTTTCACGAAGCGTGAGTAGTAGCCGAGATAGAGGTCATCGGTGCCGAAGTAGTGGTAGGCGCCGATGCTGACGAGGGCGTCGAAGAAGTGCTCGGCGAAGGGCAACGCATGGGCTTCGGCGTAGATCGGGTGAACCTGGTCTTGTACGTGAGACTCGGCCACGCGCCGCAAGTTCTCGTCGGGCTTGACCCACAGGTCAGTCGCCCACACCTCGACCCCGAACTCTTTGGCAAGGAAGATCGAGCTCAAAGCGGTTCCACAACCCATGTCGAGTACCCGCATACCGGCCTCGAGCGGCATGACATCGGTCAATGCCTCCGTCTGCCACACGGGGTTTGGCCCCATCACCCCATCGACCATCCAGCGAGCCGAGTATCGAGCCGACCGTGGGTACCGTTCGTTACTCAGCAGCACAGCGAGTTCGTCGTCATCCACGCGGCCAAAGTGTGGGGGAGTACCTGCAACCAGGCAAGCGAATATCCGCGGATATCCGCGGACGCCGGCGCGGCCAGTCGATTGTTCTCAATCGATTCCGAGGTTCGACTTCATTCATCCTTGCTGCCAACAGGTCGAGCAGGGAGGCACAGGGTTGAATCGACGAGTTCGATGGACTTCTTGCGCCTCTCGGTGACGTATGCCGTACCCCTCCCATGATCGCCATGATCGCGACGACCGGCAGGACGATCTTGCGGTTAAGCTTCACGCCCTTCATCGCCTCCTGGACCTGCTGTGGCTCGGGGGCGATCTCCATTAAATGCTTGAAGATGCGCCCGTTCGCGACCTCGCGAACAACACTCCCACTGCGAAAGAGCTTGCCGGCGAGTATGCGCAACTCGATCTCGGGCGGCACGTAGAGGACGGGCTGAGTGATCACGGCGCTTCCTTCGAGCGGTTCGGGTTGAGGCAGCGATCGTAACGTCAGGCATCACACTCGTCCTGAATTGTTAGAGCCCCGCCGCCACGTATCGCATTGGCTCAGAGGATCCGGCCGTCATCAAGCGGTGGCCGCCTTGCGTCCGGGGCCGCCACACCGCCAGATCACGAACTCCGGCTGTCGTACTAGGAAGTGCACGATCCTCAAGGCTGCGGGTCGCGGTCGCCGAAACCAGGCACGAACGTGAGGTTCTGCCGAGGTAGCGCGCAAGTGCCGCCGCCCGCTCCCGTACCGGTACCGCCAAACCAACTCCGGCCAAGAACTACATGGGGTGGACAGTAGTGATAGGGGATCACGGTGCGCTGCCGACAGCCCAATTCGTGCAGCGCCTCGGCCCGCCGGTTTCCGAGGAGGCTATAGGCGCCCGAGGATCTCGGACTTCTTGCCGTTGAATTCGACTCCGACAGGACACCCGCATCCCTCAGTTCGGCAAGCTTCTTCAGTTGCGCGAGATCGTCCAAAGGAGCGGACGCTGGCGGGTTGCTGCGCTGGGCAATCGACTGCTCAATTTCGCGCGAAGAGCATCAAACTATGCCATCTGCTGTTCCCACGCTGAACTGCTGAGCGTGGACCCCCATGTGGAGCCGTGCGCGGCTGAGCTAGTCGCGGAAGCTACGGTCCAAGCGCGCTCTAGCTGTTGCAAGTCAGACTGCGGGCACTAAGAATTGATGCCAGGGGAGTGACCGGTCGTCGAGCATGTGATGGTGCCTCGCTGGGCGCGAAGTGGTGGTTATGGGGAAGCCGGATCGCCGGGTCGATGGTCGGCCGCAGGTGTCTCCCGGTCGGCACTCGGGGGGAAACCATGCTGAATCCGGCAGTGCACTATCGGCTAGAGGTTCTCGGTGGTTTTCGGCTGAAGCGTGATACCCATCAACTCGTATCGGTACGTCCGAGTTGTAGACGATTGGTGGGACTGTTGGCCGTGACCGGTCCGCAGCATCGAATGGAGGCAGCTGAAGCGCTGTGGCCAGGGCTGGGCGAGCGCCAAGGTCAATCAAACCTTCGAACCGTGCTGTGGCGGCTGCGGCAGCAGGAAGGCGAGCTCGTCACTGATGACAATGGATATGTCTCTCTGATCGGTGTCGAGGTCGACCTCACCGATGTGGTCGATTGGTGTCGGGCCAACCTTGGCGAAAGCGTCCCAGGGCCTATGCCGCCAGAGGCGGTCGCCCATGACGTACTACCTGGCTGGCCGGACAATTGGCTTCTACTGCCGCGCGAAGAGTTGCAGGTGCTGAAGGTCCATGCACTGGATGCCGCTGGTAATAATGCCCTGACGGCGGGCCACTTTGGTGATGCCTGCCATCTGGCAAGGATTGCCATCAGTCTCGATCCGCTACGCGAATCCTCGAACAGACTCCTTATTCAGATCTATCTCCGCGAGGGTAACCCAGTCGATGCGGTGCGCCACTACAGGCTTTTCGCGGCACGCCTGCGCGACGAGATCGGCGCCGACCCGAGCCCTGACACGACGGCCCTGGTCGCAGGCAATCCACCTGGTCAGGAGTTCTCCAGTGGCGAAAATCACGGGTGAGGCAGTCCTGAGGCGCTAACGCGGCGGCGGCGCGGCGCTGCTGAGACGACTGCTCTGCGAGCTTTCCAGCTAGGTATCCCCGCGATGCGCGGAACAGACGCCCGCGCCACGATCCTCGGGCGGGCGTCGCGTCCCAAGGCACGGGGATCGCCCATACGCCATCCAGGGAGGAAGTATGCCTGACACCCCAGACAAGGGCGCGCCCGAGACCGTCCAAGCGGCCTTGAAGCGAACGATCGAGATAAATCTCGCCCGCGAGAAGGCACTAACGGAGATGGACATCCCCGGCGGGGCGGCGTTTCACTCGAACGGGATCATCTTCAGCAAATCCGGAAACGGCACGCCGTTCTCCAATGGGTTGATCTTTAGCAAGACCGGCACGGTCTCGCTGGAGGAGATGACGACGCTTGAGGGTCAGGACCTGCTGGAGGGACTCACCTCAGCCGACGAGGCAACGTTTAACCAGTTCACGTCGCGGCTGATGGCCATCAAACAGGCCAAAGCCGCGACCAAACGGCAAACCGGCGAGGAGTGACGGCACCAGGATGTGGGACTGGATCCCGGACTCGACCCCATTGCTGCGAGCGCTCGGCCAGTCGGCTGAGCGCTGGCAGCCCCACCCGGGCCTGGCACTCGATCGCTCGCGCCTGTCGACCGCCTTGGTCGACGGCGCTGGCCAGGCTGCGCCTTGGCTGCGCCATCCGTGCGTGAGCCGCTTGACCCGTGGCGAGCCCGCCACCGCCTACCGCGACCTGGTCCTTGCGCTTTGGACCGCAGCCCACACCGACGCCGACCTCGGGTCCGTTACGATCTCTACGCCGGTTACGATCTGGACCGCCGGCGGCGACGTCGAGCTCCCCGCCGGTCGCCACGAACTGTGCACTGTGGCCGAGACCATGAAGGCGGTCACCCCGATCGCAGTCTCCGTCGACGTGTGGTGCACGACTACGGGTCTGCGCAGCCCTGGCGCGTACGCCATCGACGACGACCTCACCGTCCACGAGGGGCTCACCCGCGACCTCAACCACTTTGTGCGGATCATGCACGTTGTCGCGACACGGCTGCCCGAACTGACGCATTGGCTCACCTCGGCGACCAAGGTTGTGCGGCCGCTCGTGCCGGTACCCGGCTGCTCCCGCAGCACCCATTATCCCGACATCGCCGGTCTGATCGAGGCCGACCTGTCGCGCGGCATCGCCCAAACGATTGAACTGGTCACCCATGAGACCGCCCATCTCCATCTTCGGGCGGCGCAGGCCGACGACCCGCTCGTCGACCCCGGCGACAACGGGCGCTACCCCTCGCCACTCCGACCAGAGCCTCGCCCGCTGGTCGGCATCCTGCTCGCATATCACGCCCTCGCCTACATCGCCGCCGCGCTGTGCGACGCTGCCGAGGGTGGCCTGCTCGACGAAACCGTCGAGGCCTACGTGCGGTCCGACGTCGAGCCCAAGCGCGACGACGCCAGGGCCGTGCTCGACGGCGCGGAGGGTCAGCTCACCGACGCGGGGCGCCGCTTCCTCCGCCAAACCCACGAGGTGTCCGACTGTGTCAACATCTGAGCCCGTCCCCTTCACCCGACGCCTGCCAGAACGGGACAGAGTCCCGCTTGATCCGGCGTCGTTGCGCGGCCGGACGCTCGCCTTCGTGTTCAAGGTCGCTTCGCGCTGCAACCTCAACTGCTCGTACTGCTACGTCTACAACAAGGGGGATGAGACCTGGCGAGACCGCCCCCGGTTCATGTCGGACGACGTCGTTGCTGCTGGCATCGACCGCATCCGTCGCTGGTGCGAACAGGCCGAGCAGCGCCGAGTACAGGTAACGTTTCATGGAGGCGAGCCCCTCCTGGCCGGCCGGGCCCGCTTCGACCGCTGGTGCACCGCCATCCGTAACGGCTTAGCCGGCACCGCCGACGTGCGGTTCAATATTCAGACCAACGCCACGCTGATCGACGATGACTGGGCCGAACTGTTTCTGGCTCACGGAATTGAGGTCGGGGTTTCGATCGACGGGCCCGCTGCCGTCCACGACGCCCAGCGGGTCGACATCCACGGGGCCGGGTCGCACGCTCGCGTCGTCCGCGGCGTCGAAACACTCCACGCTCACGGGGTGTGGGCCGGCGCGCTGGCCGTGATCCAACTCGGCGCCGACGGGGTCGCGGTCCATCGCCACCTCCGCTCTCTTGGCTTTCGACACGTGAACTACCTGCTACCGGACTTCACGCACGACACCATCGGCCCCGTGCGGGCACAGTTCGGAGCGACGCCTGTAGCGGACTACCTGTTACCGCTGTTCGACGAGTGGTGGTTCGACGATCCTCTGCGGATCCGCATCCCGTTGTTCGTGGCCGTCACCCGGCTCCTGCTCGGCGGAGCGTCGAACATCGACATGGTGGGTAACGAGCCTTTCGGGTTCGTCTTCATCGAGGCCGATGGCGCCATAGAGGACCTCGACTCGCTGCGAGTCTGCCGCAACGGGATGGCCGGCACCGGGCTCAACGTATTCACGGACGAAGCCTCCGACATCGCGACGCTGTCGTCGGTCCACCGGGCGGCGATGTTCGATGGGCTAGCCGTCCCCACCGCGTGCGCGCCTTGTCCCGAACACGCCACCTGCCGGGGCGGCTACCTCACCCACCGCTACTCGGCCGCGACAGGCTTCGACAACCCCAGTGTGTGGTGCGCCGACCTCCTGGCTCTGTTCACCCACGCTAGAGAGCGCCTCGACGTCGACGTCGAAGAGACCGCGGTTCGCCGCCAGGCACTTGAGCAGATGGTCCCGCGATGATTATCGGCAACCACGCCGGGCTCAGCGGCGTTGTGGACGCGCTGACGTGGTCGGACGACGCCGCGCTGGCCCGCCGGCTCAACCGCGAGTTCGTGGCCCGCGTGCGCGAGCAGTTGGCCCAGCAGGCGCCCGTCGACGTCTTGGACGCCTTGGCCGAACTCCCAGTTGCAACCCGGCGGAGGCTGGAGTTGGCACCTGAGGTGACCCGGCGGGTCTTGTTCGAGGACCCGCCGCCGCCCGAACTGGGGCCTTTCCTGCGGGGCGCGATCGCGTTCGAGGAAGGTAACGCGCGCCGTGGCGCATGGTCGGCGCTGGGCGACGCCTGGATAGGGTCGACGAGGACGATCGATCGCTGGCCTCAGATCCCCGACGCCCCGCCGCTCGACTTCGGCAGCCCTTGGGCAACGCGGATCGACCTGACCGGTCGGCATGAGTTTGCCAACCAGCACCGTCCTCCACCGCGCGCCGCCGACGCCGCAGAGGTCCACGAACGCCTGACGCGGGCGTGGGACGTCATCGGCGCCCTCTCACCCACGATCGCCGACTTCGTGCGGTCATCGACCAACGTCATCGTTATCCAGACCGATGCCAACGCGCCCCAACAAGTGTCATCGGGCACTAACGGCATCTACGTCGGGCGCACGTTCATCACCAACGCTCACGTCGAGGGCGCCACGACCGAAGCGCTGATGGAGGCGATCGTGCACGAGTCCATTCACGGGCTGCTCCAGCGCGACGTCCTCGACAATCCTTTCGTGCCTGGCGCGGGAGACGACGAGACCCCGGCGGTGGCCTCGCCATGGACCGGCCGCCCGCTTCCGGTGCGCGCCTTCCTCGAAGCCAGCTTCGTCTGGTTCGGGCTGGTTCAGCTCTGGGCCCAGGCGTGCGCCGCCGCGGACTCTGAGGCCGTCGAGCCGACCGAGGCTCGACGGCGTCTTCTTCGGGCGGTACGCGGTTTCGTCGACGGCTCCCTGGTCGATCGGCTGGCGTGCTGGCGCGAAGACGTCAGGAGCGACCTGGTGCCGCTCCTCGACGCGATGCAGGAGGGAGTCCTTCGCGCTGCGGGTGCGCTCGCATGACTGGAGCCGCTCCGGCGCCGACGGTTGGCCCTACTGCTTTCAACATCGGGACACACCGGTCCGTGCCACCTGCCGTGACAGCGGAACGCATCCGGGGACGGCTGAGCGAGTTCGGCATCACCCGGGTCGCCGAGCTCACTGGGCTCGACCACGTCGGCATCCCAGTGATGGCCGCATACCGGCCGGCAGCCACGTCGTTGGTCGTGTCGATGGGCAAGGGTCTGACGGCCGACGCCGCGTACGCCTCAGCGACGATGGAGTCGATCGAACTTTGGCACGCCGAGCGCCCCGCACTCGACATCGTCGTGGGGTCGGCTCGGGCATTGGCTCACGACCATGAAATCGTTGACTGGTCGACGATGTCACGCGTCGCCCGGCAGACGTTCGACGAGAATACGACGACCGCATGGGTTGTCGCCCGGTCGTTCACCGACGGGCGACCAGCGCTCGTGCCTTACGGCGTCGTGCACACCGACGGCACCGCCGCGGAGCGCGGCGATGGTGGCCATTTCCTCTGCACAAGCAACGGGCTGGCCTCCGGCAATGTCGCCGTCGAGGCCCAGGTGCACGCCCTTTGCGAACTGATCGAGCGCGACGCCACCACCACCTGGCGCCTCGCCGGACGGCGGCTCGACACCGTCGTCGCCGCGGAGGCCGTCACCGATCCGGCCGCCCGCGAACTGCTCGGGCGTCTCGCCGCCGCGGGCCTGCGGGCGGTCGTTGACGACATCACAAGCGATATCGGCATCCCGACCGCGCACTGCACCGTTTTCGAGCCAACCGACGACCCCGACGCCTGCGTCCTGGCGACTGCCGGAATGGGGACCCACCCAGATCCCTCAGTAGCCCTGGCCCGGGCCGTAACTGAGGCCGCCCAAAGCCGGCTCGCACTGATTAGCGGCGCGCGCGACGATCTCTTCCGACCGCATTACCAGCCGCCCGAAGACGCCGACCTGCTCTACCTTGCCATGACGAGGCGGTGGGAGACAGCCCGTGTCTCCCGTCGGGCTTGGCTGGCGACCACCGGGCCGCCCGTCGCCACCCTAGAAGGAGACCTCGCCCTAGTGGTCGATGAGCTGGGCAGGCACGGATTGGAGGCTTGGTGGGTAGACCTGACGATGCCCGGGATCGGGGTCGCCGTGGGCCGCGCGGTCGTGCCCGGTCTCGAGATGCTCAACGACGTCGCCCACTACACGCCGGGGCCGCGAGCCCGGGCGGTCGCAATGTCGGGGTCGGCGTGAGCACGGCGGCGCCGATCGTGTTCCTGGGACCGACCATGCCCGTCGACGAGGCGGCAGCGGTGCTGGCGGCCGACTACCGCCCACCAGTCGAGCTCGGCGACGTCTGGCGGGCGACGCAGGAACGGCCGCTCGCGATCGGGATCGTGGACGGGTTCTTCCACTCCGTCCCTGCGGTATGGCACAAGGAGATCCTCTTCGCGATGGCGGCTGGGATCCCCGTTTACGGCGCGGCTAGCATGGGAGCGCTACGGGCGAGTGAACTGGCCGAATTCGGGATGCGACCGGTCGGGGCCATCGCCAACGCCTACTGCGACGGCACTCTCACGGCGGACGACGAAGTCGTGCTCGCCCACGCCGCCAGCGACGACGACTACCGGGCCTTCTCAGTCCCATTGGTGAACGTGCGGGCCACTTTGGCTATGGCGGTCACCGCCGGCATTCTGGCGGCGCCCTCTGCGGACCGGGTGCTGGCCACGGCCCGGGCGTGCTATTACACCGACCGTCGTTGGCCCGACCTCGTGGCGCGAGCCGGCCTGAACACCGTCGAGCAAGCGCGCTTCAAGGCTTGGTTGCCAGCCGGCGCCGTCGACCAGAAGCAGGCCGACGCACGGGAGCTACTGCGGCGGATCGGCGAGGACCTCGCCGCTTCCAAGGCCGCGCCGACCGATGTCGGTATCGGCCTTGGGGGCTTCCCTGCCAGCGACCTCTGGGTCGAGCTGGTGGCGCGCGAGACGCCGTGGACGGCTTTGCGCGAGGAGCTGCACCTGCTGAGTGTGCACGTCACCATGACTCCGGAGCGCCTCGGCCGCGGTGAGGTCCCGATGCCGATCGACGACTGGGCCGAGTGCTGGCGGCGTCTCCGGTGCAAAGACGCCCTAGCCCCAGTGACTCCGCCGCCAGACGCGACCGGCACGGACGAGCTTCTCGACTGGTTCTTTGGTGAGCGGCTGGGCTGGCCGGACAACATTGACCGGTTCCTACGCGACCGTGGCTGGACCGACGCAGCCGTCGTGGTCGCCGTTGCCGCCCGGGAAGCCGCCTACCTCAGGTGCGCCGCTCTGGCTCAGTCGGCGCTCGATCGCAGATCAGGGGATTACGAGAGCCATGCCACTTGCCGCACAGGCCAACTTCAGGCGACAGGACTCGGCGTTCTGCCCCCTCAGGGCAACGTCAGCCACCCTAGTTGACGCGACTTGATGTCACGAGGAATGTCACGGGATGCCGGGGCCGCCGGCATCCCGGCAACATCCCTAGGTCATCGACTAGGCCGTGTCTGCTAATTGCGGACGCGGTGGTAGGTGACGATCGCGGCGAGGAGTACGCCGCCGA
>NZ_BAAANE010000018.1:0-29115 GCF_039529635.1 Kribbella alba
CCCCGACGACCAGCACCGGACGGAAGAACCGGCTCGATCACGGCCCACAACTCATCAGAAATCACCTCAGCACGAAGCTGGACTGTGGCGAGAGCGTCGCGGTGCAGCTCGCGGCTGTCAATGGGGCTGTCAATGAAACCCAGTCGTCTGAAGCCAGATCTGACAGGAGATACAGGAAAATGTCAGGCTTCTCGCCTCAGGACACCGCAGCGTACGGCGGTCGTCGCACTTGTAAAGCGGTGGTCGGCAGTTCAAGCGCTCGGGGAGCGTTCGACCCGTGGGAACCCTGAAGTCGGCTGAGCTGCTGGTGGACGAAAGCCCTCGCCCCGTTCAGCAAGCCCCGGTCCTCAGTGATCATGTTCCTCCGCCTCGGCAAGCAGCCACTCGGCACGAGCCAGCAGCTCGTCAAATGTGAGGATCTCGGGCTCGTAGAGGTTCCGGCGGTAGAGCTCGAATGACCGCAGCTTGGCCGTGATGACACCGCCTCCTGCACCTTGAAGCTGGCCAAGGTGACCCACTATGAGGAAGGAGCGCGGTCGAATCAGGTAGGTATCACTGTCGAGGTCAGCACCCTCGTGATCAGTGTCACGGAGGCGGTCGCTGAGGCCTTGGGTTGCGGCGTACACCGTCTGCTGAACCTGCGTCACCCCGCCGGCTAGTTCCTTGCTGGGAGCCCAGCAGCCCGAGCGGTATGCCTCGGTGTCCAGCAAGGCAGTGCGATGATGCTTGATCTCGGCGAACACCATCGAGCGGACGACCCCACTAGTCCGCAGCAGAGCGTCGGCTCGTTTGCCCGGGCCCCCGATGGAGTAGCCAGCAACGACCTGCTCAAGCCGAGCGTCATCCCACGACGTCAGCAGCTGACCAGCAAGGCCGATACCGAGAACCCAGGGATTGCGCTCGAGAAAGTCCTGCCAGACCTTCTCCGGTCCGCCAAGGCGTTCCTTCTCGGCATCGAACCGGTGGTCTTCGACAAGCAGCATCCGGAAGTTCTCAAGCTGCTCACGACGGTGGGCCAGGGCGACGACATCTCGGGCCGACGAATCGTTCTGGATGAGGTCCCGGACTTGTCCCTTATCCTGCCGATACAGCTCTTCGATGTTGCGGGGATCTCTGAGCACGGCCTGGATGACGTCGTCGTCAACGACTGTGCGGTCCTCGCCGTCGATGGGGATGTGATCCAGGAGCTTGACCGTGTCGATCAGCCGGGCAGTCTGCTCACGGTTGAGCTCCAGCAGGGTCTGGAGTTTTGCCTCGCCCCCGGTGGTCTTGATTTTCTGAATCTTCAATTGGCGGACCACGCCTTGCTCACGAGCCAGCATCATCGTGATTTGGGTGCGCGCACTCTGATTCAAGATCACTTCCTCCCATTCGAAGTCGCCCTGCTCGGATGCCTCCTCGTCGAAGACTTTGTTGACATACCTAGCTAGATGCCCGAAGTCCCGCGACGTCGGGAACTTGAGGCGAAAGCTCTTGCTGACGTACGTGCGGGTGACTAGCCGGAGGAGTGCGAAGTCAGCATCGCTCAGCTGTTCGTCCGGTGCGCCGAATGGGTCACTCATCGGGTCGTACCCTGCTCATCCGAAGCGTGCATGGCTACGCCCACCTGTAGTCGCCTAAAGACGATCGGGGCGCGACTACCAGTTCTCTCTGTTGCCTTGCCGGGATCAGCCCGGTCATTGCGTGCGAGTGTGGATGAGTACCGCCAGCATTCTGTTCGATCCCAAGCTGCCGACCTCGCACTGTTGCTCTCCCAAATGTCGTCGCTCTGTCACGGTGCTTATCGCGGTGAATCACTGCGTGTTACGGTCCCACCGTCTCGCGCGGCATGTGTGAGACGCAATGGCGGTCGGATGCGATGGTTCGTGCCATGAAGGCGCTTCTACCAAGAAGGGGGTAGAGGCTAGCCGCCCCACGCCTGGAATCTAAGGCGCTCCCCAAGTTAGCGGCGGACTGGCACCTGACCTACGCGCCGACCACTCCAGATAGCCCGACTAGCCTGTGTTTCGCACCACGGATAGCCCCACGTGGAGAGAGCGTCCGAGCCTCTTCATCCAGGCATCTGCGTCTGACCTGTTCAACTCCGCCGTGGGGCTGAGGCGTTGAAAGACGGACTTCACCAAATCGACTGACAAGCCGATGGCGCAATGGCGGCTTGGTCACGGCGTGATCGCGAACCCGGGAGCGACGACATCGTGCACGCGCCATCAGTCCGATAGGGACAAGCAGAACTCGTTACCTTCGGGATCGGTCAGGACGATGTTCCCCGTGTGCCGGGCTTGAACCGTCGCGCCGAGAGCAGTTAGGCGCTGGATCTCCAGCTCCAAGTCCGCAGCAAGCAGGTCCAGGTGCACTCGATTCTTCCCGCTGGTGGGCTTTGGCACGAGCTGGAACCACAGGCGAGGTCCTCCGTGCGCCGGTTCGACGAGGACAGTCGGGTCGTCTTCGGTGCTGGTGATCCCCAGCGAGCGCAGACGGGCGAGTTCTGCATCGTCGTAGGGTGCGACGGCATAACCGTCCAGAGCGCCGGCCCAGAAGCGGGCCGTGGCCGCAGGATGATGGCAGTCGAAGACGATGTCGTGGAGTCGCGCCATCCACCCATGATCTACACACCCGACGGACGATGTCACGCAGATTTCAGCGCCGGGCTGGCCGAGATTCGGCTGCCCAAGGCAACTTGCAGAACACCTCATGAGTGACGGCAGGTCAGTCCTGAGGACGCTCAGGCTAAGCGTCATCGAGGCCATGCCTGGGTTCCCCAAGTGAGAGCAGAAATGCGCTGACCCGCTTGCCGAGCTGTCCCCAAGGCCGCCGGTGTCACCAGGACGGGATTGCTCCGTCGTTCATGGGCTGGCTTGACATCCCAGCCCGGGCTATCGGGGTCGTGCCCGACTGCGGCATCGGGTGGCGAGCCCAGAGGTCAACGTTCGTGGCACTACTCGTGGCACGAAAGGTCGGATACGCATAAGGAATTTCGAGTCTGGTGGAGCCGACCGTGTGGACGAAAGCGCTTGTAGAGAGCGGATGCGGCGGTGTAGGTCCTCCTCGTAATGAGAAGCTCGGCGGTTCGAGTTCGAAGCTACCGAAGTGGATGAGGCCGACCTCACCGGATGGCCTTCCGCCTCTCTGATCACGATGGGGCGACGTCTCGACTCATGAACCCAACATTGGGCGGTTCGATCGCGGGATTAACTGCTTTGACTAGTCGGCGGATGTTCGCCAGGGCCTCATCAAGTCCAGGTCTTGTGATGTGCGTATCGCGCTTTGTACCTGAGATACGGTGGTGGTCTATCGGCGCCCACATTGCTCTCCCGCCCAGGAGCCCGATCTATCGGGCCGAACCTGACGATGGCCCGCGAGATGGGATTGAGGCCGGTACCAGCAGACATGAGCGAGGTGGCCCCTCTTTTCGTGGCCGTTCTGGACTCAGATTCGTCATTGAGTGGCGCGCTCGCCGCGGCGTCCGGGCTTTGGGGATCCGGCCAGAACGCAGCAACTGCTGGGCCGCTACCGACAAACAGTTTCGCGCCACCGGTTCGTAGAGTCCTCGGGGCGATGGTCACCGCCTTCCGCCTTCTCGGCGTCGATCGGCGTAGCTACGCAGATTGATGCAAGCGATTCAAATGCGTGATCCCTTGCCAGATGCGCATTATGCGATGACCCTTGAAGTCTGGGTCCTTGGCCTGCGAAAGCGTCGGCGATCACAAACGATGAGCGATCGGCAGTCTTGCTGAAACTTGGGTTCGCTTCACCTGATCCCTGAGGGAGGAGGCGCGCCGTGTTTCAAACACGGGCGAATTGGTTCGGCATTCAGATCGAGTTGGCGCAGAGTTTCTGTCCAACCACCACGCGCCCGTCCCGCGGGAACACCCTCCGGGATACTCAAAGGCGCCATTCAGGCCAAGCGGCGCCAGCCAAGAGACCCAATCGGCACAGGCCTGACCCTGTGACGGAGGTGGGACACCGATGAGTTCCTTGGACCGGACCGTGTTGCACTCGGGAGGGGCGCCATGTTCCTAGGGCAAGTTCGAACGCTTGCGATCGGCGGTTTGGCAGCAGTTGCGGTGACCGGGATCCTGCTACGACGACGACGTCTGGGCCGACGCGTGTCCGGCACGTCTGTGCGGGTCCTCACGCTCCCGCCTCCTGCCCCAACGGTGTGAGCAGCTCGGGCGAGGGGTCAAGACATGTCATCCACCGATTTCGTCGTTTCGGCGTACGCACCGGCGAGCTCGTTCCCTGGGCAGCCCCGCTGCACCGAGATCATCGGTGACCTAGTGCTGCCCATCGGCTGGGTCATCGACTCCACCCTCGGCGATCCCGGGCATCCTGGCATTAGCGAGGCGGCCGACAGCTCTAACAACCAGGCCCTTACTTCGCTGACGTCGTACACCTATGCGGCCACCTCGGATCGCACCGCCCATGTCAGCGGCCGGATCTGTGGCAGCGCTTGGTGGGGCCCCGGGGCGGCCTTCGAACGCACCTACCGGGTGTTCACGGTCGCGGCACCGGTCCCCACGCCCACGGCGTTCCAAGACTATGCCGTCTCGGTCTACGCACCCGCGGGGCTGCCCTGGTCTCCCAGCTGCCGCATGATCGCTGCGAACCTCACCACCCCTGCTGGCTGGATCGTCGATCGCAGCCAGGGGGATCCCGGGCACTTCGGGGTCTCCGAGCTTACGAACATCTCCAACTCTCAGGCCAACTCGTCACTCCAGAGCTACGTCTACGCGCCGACCTCGGACACGGTCGTCCGCATCGACGGCCGGATCTGCGGCTCCCAGTGGTGGGGCCCTGGTGCCGTGTTCGAGCGCACGTACCGGGTCTTCCTGGTCCCGGCCTGACGCCACTCCCAGCACCAAGGCGGCTGACATGACGAATCTCGGACTTGGGCTCCCCCTCGACATTCCCTGGCGGGTGATCGCGGCGAGCCCCGACATGATGGACGAAAAGTTCTGCAACAAGGCGTATCCCTTCGCCTGGCACAGCTCGCTGGCGATCTCGATGTTCCAGCCCAAAGCCGAGGAGCTGCCGTCGCAGCTCTGCGGCCAACGGCTGACGTACCTCAAGGTCACTGCCAGCATCACCGGCTACGAGCCCACCGAGGAGGAGACCAGGACCGGGTACGCGTCATTCCCGAATACACCGAAAGAGGATCTCGACGCGGTGCTGCGCAACTACTTCGCCTGCTACGGCGCCCTCCTCAACGTCGCGGTTTTCCCCGGGCCCGAGAGCGGGCAGGTGAGCACGCTGGTGAGCACGGACGTGGACTTCGCGGACGAGGAGACGGGCGGGGAGGTGGACAACCCGCTCGTCGTGGAGGAGATCGCGTTCCAGCGCACCGGCGAGGCGAACGAGATCGTGGACCTCTACCCCGCGGGCGGCGACGGCCGCGGGGAGCTTTCCCTAGGCCGCGAGCTCGAGGTCACCTTCCCCGCGGCGACTCGGGTGGTGGCCCGGGTCGTGACCTTCGCTGAGCCAGTGTCGATCACCGCCTTCCGGGACGACGACCTGGTCGACGACGCGGAGACCGGACCTGAGCAGGACCGGATCCACGAGCTGACCGTCGAGGCGGAGGGGATCACCCGCGTGGTTCTCACGGCTCCTCAGGACGAGGCCTCGCTGCTGTCCCTGTCCGTGTGGCGGCGCGAGGGCCGCGACGCGACCCTGGCCGACTACCCGCACATCATCGACTTCGAGCCAAAGCTGCGTGACCTCTACCAGGCCGCCACTAAGAACGGCGAGTTGCTGTCCGCCTCCACATCTGAGGTCAAGGTCAACAAGACAATGGCCCACACCGAGAGCACCGAGACCGGAGTCGAGCACGCCGGCAAGTACACCTCCCCGCAGTCGCCGTACGGCCAGTTCGAGGCGAGCCACAAGATCTCTCACAAGTGGGGCGAGACCGACTCCGACACCAGCAGCGTCACCGCCGACGCGTCACGGGACCGCCGGGAGCGGGTCGGGTCGTCGACCAACCTGGTGCAGATGTACAACCTGCTCACGGGTTACCACTCCGGCACCAATCGGGCACTGTTCCTCATGCTGCCGCGTCCGCACGTGCTGCAACCTACAGACCGCCGAACCTTCGTCCGCGGGCTGCGGGTGATCGAGGGCATCCAGGAGTTCTTCCTGGTCGTCACCCACGACGCCCAGATGGAGGGCCTGTGCATCGATGTGCACCTCGACACCGGCCACTTCCCCGAGTCGGTCACGGTGGAGACCCCGCCTGTGCGCTACCAGGATCGGACCGAGCAGTTCCATGTTTCGGCGTACGCCAAGGGCGGCGGCGGCATCACCGGCCAGGGCGCGGACACCGTGGCCATCGAATCCGTGCCGAGCGCGACCTACAACGCCTCGAGCGGCTGGGTCATCGACAAGACCAAGGGGGACGCCGGCCATCCGGGGGTCCACGAGGTCGGCGACCAATCGAACCAGCAGGCGATCAACTCCCTGCGCGGGTACAATTATCAGGCACCCTCCGATGCGTCGGTAGTGGTCTCGGGCAACATCTCCGGCGCCAACTGGTGGGGCCCTGGAGCGGTATTCGAACGTGACTACGAGGTCTTCTTACGTTCCGAGCAGCCCATCCCGTCCAGCGAGGAACCGGCGGTGAAGACGGGACTGCTGATCACCGGACGCGACCTATGCGTCTGCTACCGCCTTCTCGACGGCTGTCCAGAGGTGGTCGACGAGGAGAACCCGGCAACCAAGCAGCGAGGGACGTGGATCGTCGAGGAACCCGAGATCTCACTGCAGCCCGCGGCGGCCCCGGAGAGCGTCGCGACCGAGGCCTTGCTGCAGGTGCAAAACGCGCTCTCCAGCTCCTGGCGGATGCCGACCCGACGCCCGCCGGGCGCCGTCGGCTTCTTAGAATCCGACTACTTCACCTCACGCATCGGCGACTACCTCCCCCCTGACCTGCAGGAGAGGCCGGTCTCGGAGCTGCCGGACGCCGGCGAGCTGACACCGGCGCTACGGGAGGTGACCGTGCGGCGGCTGCTGGCCGAGGACCTGGCCGGCTTGAGCGCCACGACCGGAGTCGAGGTCGGCGAGCTGGCGCGGCTCCGGCGTCGGGTCTTCGAAAGCTAGAAAGAGGCGAGCCTCGCTATGGCCGAGTGGTACTACCAGCTCGAGGCGGACCTCAAGGGCACGGTGCAGTTCCGAGACCGTGTCTACGGGGCCAACGACGAGTACACGACGCCCGACGCGTGCGAGATGCAGCGGTTCCGGGCCGCCTACCGACAGCAGATCGGACGCGATTTCCGGGAAGACCAGCCCGGATCGGTTACCACCCTCGACGAGGCCTGCCCCCTCGGGGAGGCCGGCGTCGGCGACACCGCCAACGAGCACGACGCTCGCCCGCCAGCACCGGTGGCGTCCGACCAAGACGGCGACCCGGGGCCCGACGGAGACAGCCCCGCCACGCTCGGCGCACCCGACGCCGTCCCCGGCGCCACCCTCGGTCACGACGACGCCGGGCCGGGCGATGCCGACGGCCGGCCACCGGCCCAGCAGCTCTACGACCGCGACGCTCCCGCCACCGTGGAGGATGTCGCGGACAGGCTGCTCGACGGCGGTGCACCTGCGGGGGATGTCGAGCAGCGCCTGGAGGAAGGCCGGCGCGGCGACCCGCCACCTGGCGAAGCGCACCCGTTCCGCTCCGATGACGCGCCTCCCGACGCCACCGCGGCCAGCGACCCGGTGGATCTGTTCGCCGGGGAGTTCACAATCCGGACCGTCGACCTCCAGCTGCCGGGAGTCGGCTTCGACTTCCGGCTGGTCCGGTGCTACGCGAGCGGGCGGCCGGCGTACGGGCCGTTCGGGTTCAACTGGGACCACAGCTACAACGTGTGGTTGCGCGAGCTCGACAGCGGCGCCGTGGCAATCTGGACCGGCCAGCTTCGGGAGGACGTCTACCGCCCGGACCCCGCAGGCGGGTTCATGCCGCCCGCCACCGGCGTGCACACCTCGCTCACGGCGCAGCGCGACGCCGGCGTGGTCGTCTCCTATACGCTGCGCTTTCCCGGTGGGTTCAGCTGGGTCTTCGCCCGTCCTCCAGGCTGGGTCGACGGCCTGCGGTACCCGCTATCCCGCGTCCGCGACCGGCACGGCAACAAGCACGTCTGCGACTACGACAGGCAGGGACGGCTGGACCGTGTCGTGGACACCGTCGGCCGGGTGGTGACGTTCCACTACGGCAACTGCGGACTATTGGAGGCGGTCAGCGACTCGACCGGCCGCGAGATCCGCTACCTCCACGCACCGGACGCCGAGCTCCTCGTCCAGGTCGTCGGACCGGAGGTCGCGGCGGGCCGGCCGTCCGTCCAGTACGTCTACTCCGACGCCGACCACCCGGCGCTGCAGCACAACATCGTCGCCGTGGTCGACGGTGACGGGAGGCTGGTCGTGGAGAACGTATACGGCGCCGACCCGGCGAGCGACGACTTTAACCGCGTCGTCCGCCAATCCGTCTGCGAAGCGGAGTACCGCTTCGCCTACAAGCGGCTGCGCTACGTCAGCCAGGCGCCGGAGTCGATGAACGACGCCGCGTCGCGCACAGAGCTGCTCGAGCCGGACGGCACCTACCGGGTCTACTCGTTCAACGTGCGCGGCCTGCTGCTTGACGAACGGACCCGGCTCCAAGCCGACGGCTCCTATCGGGCGTGGGCGACGAGCTACCGGTACAGCGCGTCGGGCGCGCTACAGGAGGTCATCCGTCCCAACGGGTTGACGACCCGGCTGACCTACGACGACGCGAATCCCGACCCGTGCGCACGGGGGTCGGTCCTCGAGGCCCGCCTCGTCGCGCCGCCGACGACGCTGGCCAGCACCCGCCACTTGTGGTCGGCAACCTACGAACCGCACTACCAACAGGTCAAGACCCTCACCGACGAGGCCAGCGCCACGACGACATTCCACTACGACTTCGAGGACGCCCCTGGCCCGGGGGCCACCGGACGCCTCACCCGTCTGACGCCGCCCGACGCCACTCTGCCCGACGGCAGCGTGCAGACCGGCGAGGAGCACTACGTGTTCGACGCCCGTGGCCGGCTGAGGGAGCGCCGGTCGGCCGAGGCCCACCTCTTCACCTACGCCTATCACGCCGCCGGGGACGGGCTCGGCCAGCTTTCCGAGAACGTCGCCGGCGCCGGCGCCGACGACGAGACCTGGACGTACAACTACGACCCGACCGGCCGCCGCAGCGTCACCACCGACGCGTTCGGGGCAGGATGGACCACCGTCCGCGACGCGCTCGACCGGATCGTCGAGGAGACCACCCCACCGGTCGGCGGGATCGCGTCCGTCACCCGGTTCGGCTACGACCTCGCGGGACGCTTGGTCGAGCGGCGCCGCCCGCGCGGCGGCTACATCGATGCCGCGGTCACCGGCGAGGAGCTGCGTGACGAGATCCGCCTCGATGCGGCGCGCCACCTGCGCACCACCGTTGAGGCGGCCAACACCTCCCAGCCGCGGACTACCGTGGAACGACTCGACCACCTCGGCCGCACAGTCGAGGTGGTCGACGCAGCCGGCCGCCGCAGCACCACCCGGTACGACGAGCGGGGGCTGCCGATCGAGCACGCCACCGGGGACGCCACCGGGCTAACCCAGCGTCTCAGGATGTCCTACGACCGCAACGGGAACCTCCGGCGGCTGCAGCGACCCGGGCAGCCGACGACGCTGCTCAGCTACGACCCGTGGGACCGGATCGTCCGCATCGAGACGGCGGCTGCGGACACCCGGGTCGAGGTCACCTACGCGACCGCCGACCTGGTGGAGTCCGTGGTGGTGACCGGCCCGCCAGGGCCGGGCCAGGCACCGACAGTGCTCTCCCGAACGGACTTCGTCTACGACGAGCGCGGCCGGCTGCGCGAGCGACGGCAGGGCGGGTCATGGCAGCGGTTCTGGTACGACCGCGACAACCGGCTGGCCCGGATCAGCGACCAGCGGGGCCGCTCCGTCCAGATGGTGCGCGACGCGGTCGGCCGGGCCCGTCGTATCACGGACCCTCTCGGCAACCGAGTGACCTCGACGGTGGATGCCGCCGGCCGGGTGTCCACCGTGGTCGAGGAGGAGGTCGACCCGGCTGGGCTGCAGCAGGCATTCACCACCACGTTCGGCTTCGACGCGGCGCACCGGGTCACCAGCATCGACGACGGCGACGGCCACGTCGTCTCCACGGCGTACGACGCGCGCCACCTGGCCGTGGAGCTGACGACCTCGGGTGGGGGCCGGGGCGAGCTGGGGCACGATGCCTTCGGTGACCTCGTCCGAATGGCGGCGGGGCCGGCTGGCCAGGAGCTGGTCACCAACTGGACCAGGGACGGCGCGGGGCGGGTAGCGTCGCTCACCGACCCGCTCGGGCGCCGCACGGAGTACCGATACGGCCTCGACGACCGGTGGGCCACGATCGTTCGGCCGGACGGTGGTCGCTACGAGCGCGGGTTCGACGACGCCGGCCGTGTCGTCCGCGAGAGCACCCCGGGTGGCGTGGCGGTGCATCTGCTCCACGGCGACGATGGCCTCGTGCGGCGGACGACGTACACGGCGCCACCCGGCACCCTGCCGCTACCGGATCTGGTCTCCCGCTATGACGGCCTGGGTCGACCGGTCCGTCTGGTCCAGGGGACCCGGCGGCTGGAGTGGGCGTGGGACCGCCAGGACCGGCTGGTCGAGGAGCGGTCCGAGGCCGGCCGCACCGCGTGGACGTACAACGACGCCACCGGCACCGCGGATCTCACCTACCCGGACGGGCGCGTCGACCGGCTGGAGCTGGACACGCTCGACCGCCCCGGCCGGCTCCTCCACCGCCAGGCGGGGGCCGCGGACCTGGTCAGGCTCGCCGCCGGCGCCACCCTGGCGACGTACACCTGGACCGGGCCGGAGCGCCTGGCCCTGCGGGCGCTGGCCAACGGCACCGAGACGCGGTTCGGCTACGACGCTGCCCGCCGCCTGTCTGGGATCGAGCACGTCGACGCTGCCGGCGCCACGCTCGCCAGCCTTCGGTACGTGCACGACCCCCAGGGCCGGCGCCGGCTGGTGGCCGCGGCACCGGCGCCGGCGGTGAACCGGTGGCATGACTTCGACGCCGCGGCGCGGCTGGTGGGCACCGAGGACGACTTCGCCGCCGCCGCCCCGCCGCTCGCCGGCGGCTCCCAGACCCAGCAGGACACGCTGCTGGCGCAGCTCGGACACCCAGCTGGCGCCGCCTCCCGGATCTTCGCGTACTCCCGCGACGACGAGCTGCTCCGGACGGTGACGACGGATGCGGGCGTCGCGCGAGACGACCAGTACACCGTCGATGACCTGAGCCGCTTCGTGTCGCGTTCCCGGACGGTGGGGGCGGCGTCCACGGTGACGCCGTACGCGTTCGACACGGACGGGCGGCGGACGGGCGACGACCGGTACCGGTACGAGTACGACGCGGCCGGCCGGCTGGCCGCCGTGCGGGACCCTGCCGGTGTGCTGCTGCTGGAGCTGGGCTACGACCCGGTCGGCCGGCTGGTCGAGCGACGCGCCCCTGGGGTGTCGGACCGCCGTACCCACTGGGCGGGACCGCGGCCGGTGCAGGAGGACGCCGGCGGCGTCGCGGCCCGGCAGTTGGCCACTGGGGTGTACGCCGACGAGCTCGTGCTCAGCAGCGACGGGACCGACGCGTTCGCGCACCTCGACGCTCGCCAGTCCCTGCTGGCGACCAGCGACGGAGCGGGTGCGGTGACCGAGCGGTACTCCTACACGCCGTTCGGCGAGGCCGCGATCTTCGCGGCGGACGGCGTGACCCCGCGTGCCGCATCAGCCGTGGGCTCCGGCCCACGCTTCGGCGGGTATCCGGCATTGCTGCCGGACTTGTTCGACGCGCGCGCCCGTGCCTACGACGGCGACACCGGGGCGTTCCTGCAGCGCGACCCGCGGGGGCTGGGGGGCAGCCCGAACCCGTACGCGTTCGCGGGGCAGGACCCGGTCGACCACGTGGACCCGACCGGCGAGATCGTCCCGCTCGTCATCGCCGTCGGGGTGATCATCGGGGCGCTGGCCGGCGCGGGCTACAGCGGCTACGACGCCTACCACCACCCGGAGCGCTACTCCGGCGACTTCTCGTGGCGGTCGATGTTCCAGGTCTTCGGCGGTGCGGGCATCGGCGGCCTGTCCGCAGTGGCCGGCGTCGCGGCGGGCGGCGTCACGACCGGCGTGGTCGGCGGCGGGGCCGCTGGAACCGCGGGCGCAGCCGGGGCGGCGGGCACCACGGTGAGTCTGACCAGCCTGGCGCAGGGGTTCGTGGTCGCCGGCGCCTCGTCGGCGGCCGGTGGCGCGGTGTGGAGCGCCGGCTTCCACCGGATGTTCCCCGAGATCGTCGACCGGCCCACGCTGCGGGGCGCGGCAGTCGACTTCGCCTTCGGAGGTGTGCTCTCGTTCGCGAAGCCGGTGCTGCGCGCTGTGATCCCGCAGTCCCTCTGGCGCAGCGCCACCACAGGCGTCGACGAGGTGGCCACGGCCACCGGGCTGGCCCGCCAGGGGCCCTGGCGCGCCTTCGGCGAGACCTGGGAAATGCTCACCAACCGCCGGGTGCAGTACAACCTGCTCAACCTCTTCTCCGACAACCGGACCCGCGACGCGGTGCTGTCGCAGTACCGCGGCCGACCGGGCTGGGTGACGAACATCGGGAACTCGATCCAGCACCTGTGGGCGATGGAGTCTTCCGCGGGCGTGCCCCGCGGGCTGCGGCAGGCGGGCCTGAACCTGCTCGAGGTGCCGGGAGCGCTGAACGGCTGGATGTCCAACATCCCGGCCCGCAACTACGGTCTTCGGGGGGCAGTGGCCTCGATCCTCGCCGCCACCGGGCTGGGTGCCTACGAGCTGACCAGCCTCGCGCTCGGGGAAGAGACCCCCCACTACATCCTCGGCGACCCCACTCCCACACCCACCTTCGCGCCCGACGCTGGGCTGGCCAACACAGACGCCGGCACGGGTAAGCCGTGATACCCGAAGCGACCGGCCGTCGGCACCTTGCCGCCAACAACGACGCGGGGCGGTGTGCCGGCGGATGCGGTCCTTCGCGGATTGCCAGCGACCGATTGAATCGGGGCTATGACTGAAAATCGAAGTTCTCTATGGCGATCGCATTCGCATGAGGCGGGCCCGAAGACGTCGATCGCCAACCTCGAAGAGTTACTAGCGTGGCTTCCGAGTGTTGAGCGGATCGCCAGGTTCACCGAGAACAGTCGTCGAACGAGACCCTTAACCGTGGACGAGGGCGCAGGCGTGCCATGGTTCGTGCCATGAAGTTGTGTCTAGCAGTGGGGGATAGCGGGGCTGGAGTAGGACGGATCCAACACTTGTGCAGCCTGGAGTCGACCAGTGTTACCGGTGCCATGGCTCTCATAATCCCTGGGTCGTGGGTTCGAGTCCCACCCGCCCCACAGCAAGAAGCCCCAGGTCACTGGTGTTGAGACGTCCGCCGAACCCAGACCCACTGGTGGTTCCAGGAAACCGGCGAACCGCGATGGTCCGGCCAGAGCCGACTTGCCAGAGCTACTGGAGATGGCGACCTGCAGATTTTGGCGTCAGGGGTGAGTAAGCGGTGCCCCGGTACGTACTGAGACGACGACGTCGTGGATCGCCCGGGTGACCGCTGCGGCGTGATCCGGGTTCTCCACGAAGGAAGCGTGGGTTGCCCCTGGCACGACGCGATGGAGGCTGTTGGTCGACAGAGTGACTGTCTTGTTTTGGTCAGCCATCCACCCCTTGGAGTTTCCGCGTTCGGCGGTCAGGACGACCAGTGGCGTCGCGTCGAGGCTATGGAGTCTTCCCGCCTCGGCCGTGGACCGATTCGCGACGCCGTACTCATCGAGCGTCCCGCTCATTTCCTTCCCGGTGGCGGCGGTGGCGCGGACATCGTCCCGGTACTCCGGCGGTAGATCCGAGTACGAGATGTTGGCCAGAAGCCGGCCAATGCCCAGCCGAGAGGTCGTCGCGAACAACGAAGACACGTGCTTCAAGACGCTGTAAGAACCAGCCTCCGGCGGGGACACGGGCTCGTTTCTGGCGGCGGTGGAGTCAACTAGGACGAGACCGGCGACCTCCCCGGGATACTTTGAGGCATACGTCCTCACGTACAGCCCGCCAAATGAATGTCCGGCCAGGACATAGGGACCCGGAACCTGTGCACGCTCAAGGAGCGTGTGGAGATCTGTGGCGATCTGCGCACCATCGGGTGGACTCGCAGCCGGATCACTCCAGCCGCGTCCCGCCCGGTCGTAGACGCATACTCGGCTGTCGCGGGCCACGGCGGGAGCGATCAACCCCATCGACGCCGCCGATCCGCCCGCGCCGGGCTCAAGGATCACAGTCGGACCGCGTGAGCCGTGGCATTCCAGGTGGAGTCGGTACGGTCCCACGTCGACGAGTTGTCCGCGCATGGCAACCGCCGGTGCGGTGGACCGACTGATCCTTTCGTACCCCCCACCCACGGCGAAAAGCGCCAGGATGACCAACACCGGACACAGCAGCCACGCCCTGGTGCGGCTATGCATCTCACGCCTAGCGCGGACCCACACCCAGACCACCAAGACCAACACGGCGGGCGGCCAAACCCACCCTAGCGCGTCCATCACAGAGTCCGGGACCGTGAGCACCAACGCACCAGACACGGCCATAAAGATCGCGGGCGCTACGGCCCAGCGCTGAGGTTGGTCGGTGAACCGCATCGACAACACCGCCAAGAGCGCCCACCCGAGCGCAAACCCGAACAGCACCATCGCGGTGGAGAAGTTCATATCCACGGTGTCGACTGGCAGGAACGGGAGGATCACCGCCGCTGCGAACCCAGCGGCCAATGATCCGGCCACTACTGTGCCGATCTGCGTTCGCGCTGACTCTGGTGCAGGAACGGCAACCTGCTCGGCGCGCGTGGGCTCAGTCGAACTTCGCTGGGTCATGACAACCGCCTCCCCCTTGTTGAGGGCCACCCCGCCCTCGTCTTCCAGCATGCGCTCAACGGCTCGGGCGACGGAATAGCCCCGACCGGGCCCACGCAGTGCCATACGGCACGCAACTGGCGTCCACCGGCCCAGTTCGCCCGAATCTGCCGCGTAGAGGGAGGTCCCGAACCTGGCGGGCGTAAACCGATCGGATCGAGCTGGGTCCAACGCAGCACATGTGAGGTCTCGATCGCATGCCACGCGTGCAGCGTCCACGTGCCGCTCTTTCCTAGCGACGGTTGGGCACGCCGAACTGCAACGCCGGCTGACCGCCACGGGGTCGGACGCGCTGGCGACCGCAGCGCATCCCGGCCTGGTCGCGACGGACCTCTACAACCGTGCCGGCCCCCGCCGCCCCGCCGACCTCCTATGGGCGGTCGCGATCCGACTGCTGGCACAAGGCGCCGACCACGGGGCGCTGCCGGTCCTGTACGCCGCTGTCGCCGCCATTCCCGGCAACAGTTTCGCCGGGCCTAGCCATTCCGCCCACATGCGCGGCGCCCCAGAACTCATCGACCGCTCCGCCGCCGCGCAGGACCCGGATCTCGCACGCCGCCTTTGGACGGTCTCCGAGCAGCTCACCGGCATCCGCTCCCGGATCTGACCAATAGCAGCACACCCACTTTGACGCGCTGGCCACTGATGACGCGGTCCCTCCCGTTGGATCGGACTCTCGCTGTCGCGCAGCCCCAAGGTAGCTACTGCTACACCTACTCCGGTTCTGCTTGCTGAGGTCGGTGGCATGGACGAGGCCGAACGCCGGCGTCGGGCAGAGATCGCCTATCAGCGGTTGGCCGAACTCGCACCGCGGCGGGGCTGGCTATGCGAGTCAGGTGCAGCAGTTGTCGGTCATGTGGTAGCTGGGGAGGCGAACGCGCTGGCGTTGCGTGCGCACCAGTCTGCGAAGGTCCGTGGGCTGCGCCCGAGCAGCTGCCGCACTGTGTCGGTGCGCAATCCGACGGTGTCGGCGCGCATGAGCGACAATCCCTCGATGAGGGCGTCGGCGAGGGCCGGCGGTGCTCCGTTGGGGTAGCGGAATCGGACTGCCTCGGCTGGCGTGGCCACCGGGCGGACCTCGATGGGGCGGCCGAGCGCCTTGGCGAGGATCTGGACCTGGTCGGCGACGGTGTACGGTTCGTCGCCGGTCAGCACGTACTCCTTGCCCTGGTGGCCCTCTTGGGTCAGCACGAGGGCGGCGACGGCGGCGATGTCAGCGGGGTCGATCGGTGCGGCGCGGCCGGGGCCGACCGGGTCCAGGACATAGCCGCTCTCTCGGATCGTGGGCAGCCAGTCGAAGGCGTTGGTCATGAAGCCGCAGGGCCGCAGGAACGTGGCGGCTAGGCCGGAGGCGCGGATCATCTGCTCGCGCTTATGGTGCCAGGCGCCCATCGCGGGTAGCGGGTCGCCGAGCACGGCATACGAGGACAAGTACACGATGTGGCGCACGCCAGCGGCGTTGGCCGCGGCGATGACGTGGGCGGTGTGCTCGGAGCCGATGCCGGGCACGAGGAGGAACACCGCGTTGACGCCGTCGAACGCGGGCGCAAGTGTGGCGGGCTGCCCGAGATCGCCGACGACGTGTTCGGCTCGCTCCGGCAGGTCGGCGGCGCGGCTTGGGTCGCGGACCAGAACGCGGAACTCGGTGCCTTTGGCGTCGAGTTCGTGGACGAGTTCGCGGCCGACGTGTCCGGTGGCGCCGGTGACCAGCAACATGACAAACTCCGTAGGGTCGTATACCGGTTAATGATTCCGAAGGGAACGTTAACCGGTAAACGATCAACCGTCAACCGTTGTTACCGTGCCCTGGCCGGCCGGTTCCACATCGCCGCTGGAGGCCCTCCGTGCCCGAGTTCCTAGACCTGCATAGCAAGACGACCAAGGTGCTGCGAGTTGCGGCCGAGGCTGCGGTCCGGCGCCACGGGTTGCGCCTGGGACAGGACCACCTGCTCGCAGCGTTGTGGGAACGAGACGGCCGCACGCCCGGTGAGATCGCTGTGGCGGTCAACGTCACCACGCCCGCCGTCACCAAGACGGCCGCCCGGATGGTCGAGGCCGGCCTGCTCGTCCGGCGCGGTGACGACCGGGACAACCGCCTGGTCAGGCTCTGGCTCACCGACGCCGGACGCGCGTTGCAGGAGCCGATCGAGGCGGAGCGGCGGTTGCTGGAGGACAAGGTCACCGCGAACCTGACCAAGCCCGAACGTGAGCACCTGTTGAGCGCCCTGGCGAAGATCCACCGGTCGGCGTGCGAACTCCTGGACAAGCAGATCGACCACGATGAATCAACCAGCGCCTGACACAGCGGGCCTTGCCGGCAAAGTCCTCGGAGTGTGACGGCCCGGTCTGTCAGGAGCTTCCGTACGGGTGCATTGCCGAGTGGAAGTTGTTCACCGCGGACGCCGGATCGCCGCCGGCTACAACGCGTCGAGGACCCACTGCCAGGTTCCAGCTAGCTGTACTGACCAGGCACGTTGGTCGAGATCGTGTGACGACACGAAGTGAATGTTCTTGATGGGTGAAGGCCTCCCGGCGTGGAGTGGAGCTGTCTAGGAACCGCTCCAACGACCCGGGAGGTCTTCGTGTCTCACGCTAACGCTGCCCTGACCCCACGCGCTCGTTTACGGCTCGCGCGTCTCGTGATCGACGACGGATGGCCCATCGCGCGAGCCGCCGAGCTGTTCCAGGTGGCATGGCCGACCGCGAAGCGCTGGGCCGACCGGTACCGCGACCACGGACCCGCCGGCATGGGTGACCGGTCGTCACGCCCGCACCACCAGCCCAACCGGACCCCGGCACGCGTCGTACGCCGGATCGTGAGCCTGCGCCGCCGCAAACGCCTCGGCCCGGTCGGCATCGGCGACCAGCTCGGCCTGGCGTCATCGACCGTGCACGCCGTACTGCGCCGCTGCCGGCTGAACCGCCTATCGCACCTGGACCGGATCACCGGCGAACCGATCCGACGCTACGAACACGCCTACCCCGGCGCGATGCTCCACGTCGACGTGAAGAAACTCGGCAACATCCCCGACGGCGGCGGCTGGCGCTACCTGGGCAAAGCCCGCGGCCACCAGAACCGCACAGCAACCGCCGCCCGCACCGGCCAACGCAACACTCGCAACGCACCCAACATCGGCACCGCCTACGTCCACACCGTTATCGACGACCACTCCCGCGTTGCCTACGCCGAAATCCACGACAACTGTCGATGTTCGAAGTCGCCTGCACGGATGTCCGTACTCGCGTGCAAACGGCACGGTTGATGGCGCCGGTCACCCGCATTACACCGCGCGCGCAGTGCGGTTGTGGGCCAGCGCCACCCGGCGATGGTCGAACTGGTCGGCGACGATCGCCGGCAGTCGTTAAGAGGCCCCTGAGGGGGCCGACATTGATGAGCCGGACGCGGGGTGGCCAGGCACAGGGAGGGGCGTCCAGGTACGTGGAACTGCACCTGGACGCCCCTCAGATTCAGACCGCGGGTTCACATTTTGAGGTCACGCCGGGGTGGGTGGCGTGGTCGCGAGCTGAGATTTGGTGGCGGTGGTGTCGGCGTCGAGTGCGTGTCCTTCGACGTCGAGGTTCGGCAGGATCCGTTCGAGCCAGGCCGGGAACCACCAGGCAGCGTTGCCCATGAGGACGAGCAGGGCGGGCATGATCACCGTTCGCACGAGGAACGCGTCCGCGATCACGCCGACGACCAGGCCGAAGGCGATGGAGGCGGCGACGGCACTTTCGCTGGTCGCGAAGCCGCCGAACACGACGGCCATGATGCTCGCTGCGGCGACGAGCACGGGTGCCGATGTGGTGAATCCGCGTCGGATGGCTTCCTTGGGGCTGAAGCCCTTGCCGTGCATCTCGTGGATCCGCGAGACCAGGAACATCTGGTAGTCCATGGCCAGCCCGAAGAGCACACCGACCAAGATGATCGGCAGGATGCTGAGCATCGGGTCGCCCTGCGGGGCGGGAATGAGCCGGTCCAGCCAGCCCCACTGGAAGACTGCGACGCTGGCGCCGAACGAGGCGCCCACGGAGAGCAGGTAGCCCAGGGTCGCCGTCAGGGGCACGAGGATTGAGCGGAACATCAGCACCAGGAGCAGGAACGCCAGTACGACGATGACGATGACGTATTTGATCAGTGCCGCGTTCAGGGCGGCGTCGCCGTCGATGCCGATGGCGGTTTCTCCGGTGACGCGCAACTGGACTCCGGGAATGGTGTCGATGTTGTCGCGGATCAGGTGGACGAGGTCCTTGGTGCTGTCGTCGATCGGTCCCCCGCGCGGGATGACGGTGATCAACGCGGCGTCCCCGGTTGCGGTGACCTTGCCCGGCACGACGCTCTGGACGTCGCCCAGTCCGCGGAACCCGTTGCTGACCTGATCGACCGTGCGGCCGGCGTCCTTGCCGGTGAGCAGGATCAGCAAGGGGCTCTGGACGCCTCCGAACTTGTCCAGCACCTGGGTGTAGGCGGCTCGCTGCGTGGAGGTGGGGTCGGTTCCGCCGGGGACGTTGGAGGCTGTCTTCATGCTGAGCAAGGGTGCGGCAACGATGAGCAGCACGATGACCGCGGCGACGATGGCCAGCACGGGTCGCGCGATGATCACGTTCACCCACCGCTGCAGGAACGAGCCAGGCCCGGTGTCCGGTGCCCTCGAGACATCGTCGTGTGCGTGGGGACCGGTGGTGACAGGAGTACTCGTCGTGGTGGGGGCGTGCGTGGTGTGGGCCGCTGCGGTGGGGGTCTCGGCGGTGGTCTGGTCGCGTTCGCGGCGGGGCAGGATGCGCCGTCCGAGGGATCGCATCAGCACTGGTAGCAGGGTCAGGGACATCAGGACGGCGACCAGGACCCCGAAGGCGCCGGCGATACCCATCTCGGTGATGAAGCTGATCCGGACCACGATCAGGGCGACCAGGGCGATGATGACGGTCAGGCCGGCGAAGACGACGGCGGTGCCGGCGGTGCCGGTGGCTCGCCCGATCGCGGCTTCGACGCTGCGTCCCTCGCGCAGCTCGGCCCGGAAGCGGGTGAGGATGAACAGGCTGTAGTCGATGCCCACGGCCAGGCCGAGCATGGTGGCCAGGGTGAGCGTCGTGCCCTGGATCGGGTTGATGCTGCCGTAGGCGAGGATGCCCAGGGTGCCGATACCGACACCGGTCAGGGCGACGAGCATGTTCGCGCCGGCCACCAGCAGGGACCCGAAGGTCAGGAAGAGCACCACGAAGGCGACCAGGACGCCGGCGATCTCTCCGATCCCGGCACCGGGCGCGCCCTCGGCCACGAGTTGGCCGCCGACCTCGACCTGGAAGTCCGCGCGGGCCTGGTCGGCGACCTTGACCACGTCGTCGTAGACGGTTTGGCGGTCATCCTCGGTCAGGCCGGTGAAGGTCAGCGTGGCCACTGCGGTGGTTTTGTCCGCCGACACGAAGGAGGTCTTGGCGTCCAGCGGATCGGTGACAGTCGCCACGTGAGCCACCGACCTGGCATCGGCCAGGACGTGGGCGACCTTGGCGGCTGCGGCCGGAGTCGTGATCGAGGTGGCGTCCTTGGTGGTCAGGACCAACTGCAGGGTGTCAGCGCTACCGGTGGAGCCGGCCTGGTCGGGGAACTTCTGCTGCACCGTCGCCAAGGTCTCGGTCGCCGCCGAGGACGGGACCGAGGCGCCGGCGCTGGAGCTGCTGGAACCGGTGGCCAGCACGCCGACCAGCGCGGCCAGGAGCAGCACCCACCCCCCGACGATGAGCAGACGGTGTCGGGCACTGAATATGCCTAGCCGGGCAAGGAGTACGGGCATCGGATGCTCTCTTAAGTGAGTTGGCCCGAGCCGCTGATACGGCCAGGAAGGAACATCTCCCATCCTTCGCCGGACGGCGGTGAGCCACATCGTCGCTTCGCACCAGCCCCTGTACTGCAGATGCAGTACAACCCTGCCGATGCCGTACTACGCGGGACCGGCCCCTCAGGTCACCAGGCCGGCCTGATACGCGTAGGCCACCAGTTGTGCCCGGTCCCGGGCACCCACCTTCGTCATGGCCCGGTTCGCGTGGGTCTTGACCGTGAACGGCGACAGGTACATGTCGGCGGCGATCTGCTCGTTGGAACGACCCGACGCGACGGCCACCACAATCTGGCGCTCACGAGCCGTCAGCGCATCGAACGTCCGCGCCAACGCCTCGTCGACGACGACGCCCGGCTCCTGGGCCACATGGCCGATCAGCGCGGCCGCGGCGGCAGCGGACAGGGCTCCGCCGCCGCCGGCCACCTCCCTGATCCCGTCCGCGAGCTCAGCCGGCCCCACGCCCTTGCTCAGGAAACCGTTGGCACCAGCACGCAGCGCCGCCAGCACGTTCGCGTCCTGGTCGAAGGTGGTCAGCACGATGATCTTCACCCGGGCGCCGTCCCAGACCTCCCTGATGCGGCGGGTGGCTTCCACCCCGTCGATACCAGGCATCCTGATGTCCATCAACACCACGTCGACCGGGTCTCGGGCCACGAGCTCCACCGCCCGCAAGCCGTCGCCCGCTTCGGCAACGACCCTGATATCTTCCTGCGCCTCCAGGATCGCGCGCAGACCGATGCGGATCATCTCCTGGTCATCGACGATCATGACACTGGTCATCGGGCGTTCCTCTCGTTCGTCGGCAGAACGGCTGACACCCGGAAGGTCTCCTCGTCGGACGTCACCTGCAGCTGCCCACCGACAGCGGTGACACGCTCACGCATCCCAAGCAGACCGTAGCCGCGCCGGGTCGACAGCCGCTGCGGATCGGATGAGCGCAGATTGGTCACGGTCACTACAACCTCGCCCGGTCCCGAGGTAAGGGTCAGCCGTGTCACCCCGTCGCCGTAACGATGGGCGTTGGTCAGGGCCTCCTGTACGACGCGGTAGAGGGTGAGCCCGACCGCGGGAGTCAGCACGGACCCTGCCAGCGCACTCAGATCGGCCTCGACATCCAGACCGATGCGCCGGAACGAATCCACCAGGCCGGCCAGCTGGCCTGGCCCTGGGGCCGGCTCAGGCGCGCCCGACTCGCCCTCATCTCGCCGTAGCAGCCGGAGGATCTGCTGGGTCTCGGTCAGGACCGACTGGACCGCTACCCGGGCCGCGTCCAACGCGGCACCGGCGCGCTCAGCCCCTTCCGGCAGGCTCACCTCAGCCACACCCAAATGCATGTTCACGACGGCGACCTCATGACCGATCAGGTCGTGCAGGTCACGAGCGATCCGCAGCCGCTCCTCGACCAGCGCCTGCTCACCCTCACGCCTTTCGGCAGCCACCAAATCTGAGGCACGCTGCCGGAGAACCTCCTGGTAACGCCACTGCGCACGGACCCCGCCACCAACCGCAGCCGCCGCAGCCGCCACCGCGCCCGCCGATATCGCCACCGGGGACTGAGCTTCTCCACCTTCGGAGACGCGAACTAACACATATAGTGCATTTCCAACAAGAATTCCGCACCACAATGGAGGAGCTCCACCCAACGTTGCCGAGAGCAACGTGAACGCCACAACGGTCCACTCCGTGGTCGGATCCGCCCCCACCGCCACAGCCAACCCGCAGCCGCCCACCGTCAGGACCAAACCCGCGACGGGGCGAGACGACGCGAGGAGTGCACCGCAGGCAGACACCGCCAGTGCCCAGTAGGCCGACGCCCCGTCGCCGCCCCACGCGACCACGCCAGCATCCGCGACTACAGCCAGCAACGACACCACCACCGCACCGCGGCGGATCAAACGGATACGCCGAGGCCATGCCAGCCATACGGAAGTTCGTTGCCCCGCCGCAACCTTTGCCATTCACCGATTGTCCTGCACCCAACGACCCACCCCAGCCCAGCACCGGCGGCATGGCCAACCGGTCACAATCGCGGCTGACCGGGGATCATCAACCACTGATCCCCGCCGACCGACCGCGCGAGACCGACAGATGCTGCTGACGCGCTGGCCGGCAGCGAGCTGATCCGGTTATTGCCGCCAGGGTTGTTGTAGGCCTCAAGGTAGGTCTGGGCGAAGGCGTACACCCCGCAGTGAGGGCCCGTGGTGAGTGTGTGCGCTTCGGCCGGGGCGGGATAGGTGGTGTTGCAGCTGAAGAACTGGCCGATCAGTGGCATCGTTTCGGGTTGAGGCAGATCATGTCGACGATATCGACAGCCGGGTCGGCGAGGTCGATCTCGCTTGCACCCTCGGGCTGAACTCGTCGCACCAGCGGCACCGGTACTCCGGCGGCATCGCGCTTTCACCAGACGCCGGGCTGGGCTCGTCCCGGATACCCCCGCGCCGATAGCCCAGCGCTTCGACTCGCTGGCAGGCCGGGCAGCGCCGGTACACCGGGGCGGTACTTCCACTGTCGTGTAGTACCGCAGGTTGGCGTACGCCGTGGTCAAGCGCTCGACGGCGGCACGCGCGGCCCTGATCACCGGCCCTCCTCAGCTGGTGCGGCCGGCTGGCAGCAGACCCAGCCAGTGGCGTGAGACGTCTGTGTCCAGCGCCACCCGGCGCGGGTGAGTTCGCCGGTCACGACGTCGGGCAGTTGCTGCGGCTCGGTGTCCCTGGCCAGTTCGGCGAGCTGGCCGGTCAGGAGCGGGCCGTCGCCGCAGGCCAGGCACGCCACGGCGTAGACGGTGTGTGGCTGGCACCGGCCGCAGTGCTGCGTTACCTGGATCCGGTCCGGGTTCTGGTCGCTGGTTGACCACCAGTCGGTCTGGAGTTCTTCGCGGAGCCGCGCGGCTGCGACCTTCCCGTTGGGCACGCTGCCGCAGCCTGGGCAACCGAGACGGTGTTGGTTGGCCTGGCCGTGGGATGCGATGACGATGGCCAGATCTGCGGCCACTGTCGCGGTGTGGCCGATGGTGAGTGCCCGGTGCACGGTGGCCCGGCTGGACCCGACCGCTTCGGCGATCCGCCGGAGCGACAGCCCATCGGCTTTCAGCCGGTGCGCGGTACCGATCTGGCCGGGCGTCAGCGACTTGCCCCGGCCGGCTGGGGTGATCGCGCGGCGCGCGTTGTTCTTGACCTGATGTTCGCGGGCGATCCGATAGACGGTGGCCCGCGAGACGCCGTACTTCGTCACGAGTTCGTCGACCGGCGTACCGGTCATGAACTCGCCTGCTAGGTCCTCCTCGAGCCGGGCGGTGAGCTTGCGTGGACGGTGGGCGGTCTTGCCGGACTCCCGCGCCGACGCAACCCGCTCTTGCTTGTAGATCAGCTCGACCTGCCCAAGGAACAGCAACAGCGCCTTGGCCATCTCGGTCGCGGGGCCGGGGTTGCGGGTGTCGAACGGGATCGGCCCGCCGATCACGTTCACGTGCACGCCCATGGCGGTGAGCTCGTTGAACAGGTGCAACATCTCGGTCTGCGTCCGGCCCAGCCGATCCAGCTCGGGCAGGTTGAGGACGTCGCCGGCGCGGAGCCGAGGCCGGAGCTCGAGCCAGCCCTGACGATTGAAGTGCTTGCCGGTGAGCTTGTCGACGTACAGCCGCTGGTCGTCGCCGGTCGGGCCGTCGGGGATGCCGTAGGTGGTCAGGGCGTGGACCTGGCGGTGCAGGTCCTGCTTCTTGGTCGAGACGCGGGCGTAGCCCCACTCGATCCCGGTGACGCCCGTCGCTGTCATGTCCCAACAGTATCGATACTGACACTGCCGCATCGGTGAGACAGGGACGGTGTCTCGCGAGTTTGTTTCGTCTAGATCGGCTGTCTCACGAGCCATTCTCGAAACCTCACTTCCGAGACAGCGGTGAGACGAGCGGCTGGTCATCAGACCAGGTCGGTTCGGCCGAGCCCGGCGGGTCCGGGCAGGAACGCGGCCGGGATGCCGGCGCCGAACAGGTAGGCACGTTGCTGCTCGAATTGGGCGAGGCTGGGGCAGCTGGCGGTGAGCCATGCCAGGAGCTGGCGGGCGACGCGGTGGTCGATGCGGGCCTGGACCATTAGCACTTCGGCGTCGGCGACTGCTTCCCGCCAGGCGGTGGGTGCGGCCGGGCGGTCGCCGTCGTAGACGTACTGGCGGCGATGCGGCTGGATCGCGGACCCGAGCCGGCCGCACGCGGTGATCTCGCCCTTGGCGGCGAGGTCGAGGGCCGCGGCCGCGGCGCGCAGCATCCAGTGCTGCAGCTCCGGCTCCAGGCGTTCGTAGACCTGCCAGACGTTCAGCCCGCCCCGCTCGGGTAGGCCGGTGGCGGCCCACACTTTCTGGAGCGTGGTGCGGGCCTCGGTACGGCGGGTGCTCAGCGCGAGACTGACCTCATCCAGCAGCGATCGCAACAGCCGCAGCCAGACTGCCGCGTGGACCTGCCGACCGGGCAGGTCCACGCATCCTGTCGTCAGCGCGGTGTGGGTGTATCGCTCGAGTGTGGCGAGCGGTTCGGGCACCATCCGTGGTGGCATCGGTTGCTGGTGGGTCAGCATGTGGAGCGTGACCTGCTGGCGATCTTCCAGGTAGCAGCCGTGCTCGCCGCAGCTCACCATCACCGAGAGCTGCCACATCAAGGAACTGCCGCGCCCGGGGTCGGCAGCGCAGACCGGGCATTGCCGGGTCAGCCTGTGGGTGGGGCGCCACGGTCCGTTCCAGCGGCGCGAGTCGCCGACCTGGTTGTGACCGGCCTCACCCAGTGCCAGCAGCACCGTGTTGGACCGGACGTAGTTGACGAACACCTGCTGCTGCTGGCCCGGCCGGGGTAAGCCGGGGGTGTCGAACAGGTACAGCGCCCACCCCGACAGCGTCATGGCCTGCAGCTGGCCAGGCTCGACGCCGGTTCGCTGGGCCAGGGCGAGCAGCATCGTCCAGGGCGGGTCGAAGTCGAGATCGTGCGGCACGGTCACGCCGTCAAGGTCGAGGTTGTGCTCCCCGATGAGGTTGCTCGCGGTCATGCCGTACAGCACGGCCAGCCGGTCTAGCCACGACGACAGCGACTCCAGCTGGCCCGGCGGCGGGTGTAGCGGCCACCTGCCCGGCGGTACTGTCACGTGAGTTCGCGCTCGAACAGGCGCCGGCGTTCGGTCGGGCCGGCGTACGAGGCCAGCTGAAGCGTGCGCTGGTTGATCGACTCCTCTCCGCACTCGATCGCGGCAACCGCTGCATCGGTGAGCAGGCCAGCCAGCTCACCGATGGTTCCTTCGCTCCGGGTCAGCAGGTATGACGTCATCTCCGGCGTCGCAACCAGCGACGGCCGCCGCAACGGGAACGCCGCGGCGAAACTCGCTAGCAGCGAGCACGCGTCGGCTGTGGTGGGTTCCCACCGCGGCAGCGGCAGTGGGGCGAACCGGTTCTCCAGCTGGTCGTCGGCCCGGATCGCGAGGTACGCCTCGTGGGTGCCGACACCGACCAGCGGGATCCGCAGCTCGTTGCCGAGAAACCGCAGCAGGTTCAAGAACTCGCGGCGCCGGTCCCCAGTGCCACCGAAGACGTTGTGCAGCTCATCGATCACCAGCATCCGCACCCCGGCGCCGCGGAGCATCTGCAGCACGACCTGCTCCAGGTGGGCGATCTGGTAGGTCTTGCGCAGCGGTGCGCCCATCGCGGTCAAGATCGTGGTGTAAAACCGGGTCACCGACGGATTCGACGGCATCTGCAACGCCAAGACCGGGATCTCCTCGCGGTCGGCGTGCGAGACCGTCGGGTGATCGCGGCGGAACTTCTCGATGATCATCGACTTGCCGTTGTTCGTCGGCCCGACCAGGAGCAGGTTCGGCATCCGCTGCTTGACCGGCCACGCCAGCAGATTCTCCAGCCGCTGCAGCGCCTCGTTAGCAGCGGGGTACCCGATCCACCGGTCGGCCCGGACATACCCCAACCGCTCCGCCGCCGGCAGAGCGGCGATCGGCCGTACCGCCTCGTGCAGGTGACTCAGATCCAAGTCGGTGCCCTCGACAACGACCTCCGGCCTCACCATTGCTCGATCACCTCGAACGGCCGGACCATGCCCATCTCAACCGCCGGCGCCGCTGGGACAGGCAGGACGTTCGGGTCGGCTGCGGGCGTCGAGGTACGGCGTTCCCTGTCCCGGCGGGCCTTGCGGGTCGTGGCCGCGGCGGTGTCGGTGATCTCGCGCATCTGCGCGACCGTGGCGAATAGCGCCTGCTCGTCGACGTCGGCGCGGCCCTGCTGCCGCAGCCGGGTGATGGCGGCCTGCTGCTCCCAGATACTGATCGGTGGCCGCGAAAGCACCCGGTACGGCACCGCGAGGTACGTCGTACCGTCCGGATCCAAGGCCCAGATCCGGCTGATGTCGCGCGGATCCCGCCGCAGTACGAGCTTGCCCAGCTCGTCTCGGCGAGCGATCCAGGGCTTGAGCGCATCGCAGTAGTACTGCACGTGGTCGATCACGAACCCGCTCCGCGACACAGTGCGGCGGAACACCGGCAGAAAGTCGACCAGGAACGCCGTCTCGTTCGACACCGTGCCCGGGGTACCGTCGCGCTCGGCGAGCTCGAACCACACTGCGGCCGGAGTTCGGCCCAATCCGTCGTGGACCTGGCCGTGGTAGCAGGCCACCGCCAGGGCAAGCCAGGCGTTCAGCTCGGCCATCGTCAGCACCGCGCGGCCGTCGGAATCGTAAGCGCCGCGCTCAGTGACGTTCGAGAACGTCGTACCGGGCAGCTCGTCGTGGACCAGGCCCATCATCGTGCCGATCACCCGCTCCACGATCCCGCCGAAGTGCGGCAAGCCCGGCGGCCGGTACGACAACGCGACGCCGTGCTGCTCACACCCGCGACGCAGCGCCTCGCTCTTGAACTCGCTCGCGTTGTCCACGTACAGCTCGTGCGGCTTCCCGCTCATCGGCCACACCGCCTCCACACCCAGCTGCTCCAGCCAGGCCTGCTTGCCAGTCGCCATCCGTGCCAGGCACAACCCGACCGACGTCGCCGAGGGCGCCTCGAGTGTCACCACCAGGCCCATGATGCAGCGACTCGCGACGTCGATCGCCGCCGTGAGATACGGGCGGCCGATCGGCAGGCGCTGACGTTCGTCGACCACGATCACGTCGACCGGCGTGTGGTCCATCTGCACCTGCTGCAGCAGCTGCGTGATCTCCGGTGGTACGCCGCCGGCCGAACTCTTCGTCCTCGCCGCGTCGCGGCCTTCCCGCGCCTGGGTCGACTGCACCGGATCCAGCTGCGCGACCCGGCGCAGGACCGTGCCACGCGACGGCACCTGCAGACCACGAACCCGGCACAGCCGGGTGATCTCCCGGCAGACGGCTGCCACCGATCGCCGCTGCCTGGTCAAATAGCGAGCGTGCAGTACCTGCCGAACGATCGCCTCGACGTCGTCGGGCAGTCGGCTCCCACCGCGGCCGCCGTCGGACCGGCCCGGCAACAGGTCCGACACCACGCCGCCGCCATCACGCCACCGGCCCAGCAGCACGTAGACCTGGCGCCGCGACAGCCCGAGCTCGTCAGCCGCCGCGTCTACAGCGGTCACACCTGCGGAGTCCAGCGCGGCCAGGCGGCTGATCACCGCGGCCTGCCGTACAGCGGCCTCCCACAGCTCGTCCGATGCCGTCAGCACACCACGTTCAGATACCTCGTCCTGGTCCAAAGCCGTGTCTCCAAGCTCGCGAATCCGCCGAGCTCAGGACGCTAGTGCAGGCGACTTCGGTACACCGCGATGACTCGCACTCGCCTGCAAACCGGTCACTTCGGAGCGCTGAATCTGTGCAGACGACTTCGGACATCGACAACAACGAAACCGCCGCCACTGCCACCGCAGTACTCCGCAACGCAGTCACCTGGTACGCCGACCGCGGCATCACCACCATCGAACGAGTCCTGTCCGACAACGGCTCCGCCTACCGCAGCCACCTCTGGCGCGACACCTGCACCGAACTCGGCATCACGCCCAAGAGAACCCGCCCCTACCGGCCCCAGACCAACGGCAAAATCGAGAGATTCCACCGCGCCCTCGCCGACGGATGGGCCTTCGCCCACTTCTACCCCGACGAAACCACCCGCCGAGCAGCCCTGCCAGCATGGCTCCACCACTACAACCACCACCGACCCCACACCGCGATCGGCAAAATCCCACCCATCACCCGCTTAACCAACCTGCCTGAGCATTACAGCTGATATGTAGGGACCTCTTGTCAATAGGCAGGTTGAGGCGCCCGTCCCGGAGTGTGTTCGGGGTGGGCGCCTCGTGGCTTC
>NZ_BAAANE010000019.1:0-1869 GCF_039529635.1 Kribbella alba
CTGGTCGACGCGGTGGAGCCGCGGATCCGGGAGTTGTTGCAGGCGTGGCCGACGATGCCGGCAACGGTGGTGGCAGAGCGGATCGGGTGGCAGCACTCGATCCGGATCCTGCGAGACCGGGTCAGCGACCTGCGGCCGGCGTATCTGCCGCCCGATCCGGCGTCGCGAACGACGTACCTGCCGGGTGAGTTGGCGCAGTGCGACTTCTGGTTCCCCGAGGTGAGCCTGCCGGTGGGGTTCGGGCAGACCAGGTCACCGATGCAGCTGCCGGTGCTGGTGATGGCGTCGGGCTACTCGCGGTGGCTGTCGGCGCGGCTGCTGCCCTCGCGGGCGGCCGAGGATCTGTTCGCCGGCTGGTGGGTGCTGCTCGAGCGGCTCGGCGGTGTTCCCAAGACTCTGGTCTGGGACGGCGAGGGAGCGATCGGCAGGTGGCGCCGTGGTGCCGCCGAGCTGACTGGCGATTGCCAGGCGTTCCGCGGCACGCTGGGCGCGAAGGTGATCGTCTGCAAGCCCGCCGATCCCGAGGCCAAGGGGCTGATCGAACGCGCCAACGGCTACCTGGAGACCTCGTTCCTGCCAGGCCGCACCTTCGAGAGTCCGGACGACTTCAACGCCCAGCTCGCCGGATGGCTGCCGAAGGCGAACGCCCGCCGGATGCGGGTGCTGGGCTGCTCGCCAGGTGATCGGGTCGACGCGGATCGGGCCGCGATGCTCACCCTGCCTCCGGTCGCACCGGTGACCGGTTGGCGCAGGTCGCAGCGGCTGCCGCGGGACTATTACATCCGGCTGGACTCCAACGACTACTCGGTGCATCCGCGCGCGGTCGGCCGGCGGATTGAGATCGTCGCCGACCTGGACCGGGTGCGGGTGTTCTGCGAGGGCGCTGTCGTGGCCGACCATCCACGCTGCTGGGCCTACCACCAGTCGATCACCGACACCGTCCACGCCCAGGCCGCGACCGCGTTGCGGCACGACCGGTTCACCGTCATCACCCCAGCTGCAGCGACCGAGGTGGAGCAGCGGGCGCTGACCGACTACGACAACGCCTTCGGGCTGGATCAGCAGGTGATGTGATGCCGACCCGTACCAAGGTCACACCGGTCAAGGATCTGACGGCCGAGATCGCCTACCTGACCAGGGCGTTGAAGGCACCGACCCTGCGCGACTCGGTGGACCGGCTGGCCGAACGAGCCCGCGCTGAGTCCTGGACGCATGAGGAGTATCTGGTCGCCTGCCTGCAACGCGAGGTCGCCGCCCGCGACGCCCACGGCGGCGAAGGCCGGATTAGATCGGCCAGGTTCCCCGCCCGCAAAAGCCTCGAGGAGTTCGACTTCGACCACGCCCGCGGCCTGGCCCGTGACCTGATCGCCCACCTCGGCACTCTCGACTTCGTCACCGCCAAAGAGAACGTGGTGTTCCTCGGGCCACCCGGCACCGGCAAGACCCACCTGGCCATCGGGCTCGGCATCCGCGCCTGCCAGGCCGGCCACCGGGTCCTGTTCGCCACCGCCTCCGGCTGGGTCGCCCGGCTCGCCGACGCCCACCACGCCGGCCGCCTGCAAGACGAACTCGTCCGGCTCGCCCGCTACCCACTGCTCATCGTCGACGAGGTCGGCTACATCCCCTTCGAACCCGAAGCCGCGAACCTGTTCTTCCAACTCGTCTCGTCTCGCTACGAACGCGCCTCGCTGATCGTCACCAGCAACAAACCCTTCGGCCGCTGGGGCGAAGTCTTCGGCGACGACATCGTCGCCGCCGCCATGATCGACCGGCTCGTCCACCACGCCGACGTCGTCGCCCTCAAAGGCGACTCCTACAGGCTCAGAAACCGAGACCTCGGCCACGTCCCAGCGGCCAACACCGAGGAAC
>NZ_BAAANE010000020.1:0-5009 GCF_039529635.1 Kribbella alba
CACCTCTGGCCTATCAACCCAGTGGTCTACTGGGGGCCTTACCCGATTAACTCGGTGGGAGACCTCATCTTGAAGCGTGCTTCCCGCTTAGATGCTTTCAGCGGTTATCACTCCCGAACGTAGCCAACCAGCCGTGCTCCTGGCGGAACAACTGGCACACCAGAGGTTCGTCCACCCCGGTCCTCTCGTACTAGGGGCAGCCCTTCTCAAGTCTCCTGCGCGCGCAGCGGATAGGGACCGAACTGTCTCACGACGTTCTAAACCCAGCTCGCGTGCCGCTTTAATGGGCGAACAGCCCAACCCTTGGGACCTACTCCAGCCCCAGGATGCGACGAGCCGACATCGAGGTGCCAAACCATCCCGTCGATATGGACTCTTGGGGAAGATCAGCCTGTTATCCCCGGGGTACCTTTTATCCGTTGAGCGACGGTGCTCCCACATGCCACCGCCGGATCACTAGTTCCGACTTTCGTCCCTGCTCGACATGTCTGTCTCACAGTCAAGCTCCCTTGTGCACTTACACTCGACACCTGATTGCCAACCAGGCTGAGGGAACCTTTGAGCGCCTCCGTTACCTTTTAGGAGGCGACCGCCCCAGTCAAACTACCCACCAGGCACTGTCCCTGATCCAGATAATGGACCGAAGTTAGACAGCCAGAACAACCAGAGTGGTATTTCAACGATGACTCCACCCGAACTGGCGTCCGGGCTTCACAGTCTCCCACCTATCCTACACAAGTTGTACCGACCACCAATACCAAGTTGTAGTAAAGGTCCCGGGGTCTTTCCGTCCTGCTGCGCGTAACGAGCATCTTTACTCGTAATGCAATTTCGCCGAGTCCATGGTTGAGACAGCGCCCAAGTCGTTACGCCATTCGTGCAGGTCGGAACTTACCCGACAAGGAATTTCGCTACCTTAGGATGGTTATAGTTACCACCGCCGTTTACTGGCGCTTAAGTTCAAAGCTTCGCCGGCCTAAACCGGCTAACCTGTCCCCTTAACGTTCCAGCACCGGGCAGGCGTCAGTCCGTATACATCGAATTACTTCTTCGCACGGACCTGTGTTTTTAGTAAACAGTCGCTTGGGCCTGGTCTCTGCGGCCATCAACGCTTCCCCCAGCAAGTGGAGTAACGCATCAGGCCCCCCTTCTCCCGAAGTTACGGGGGCATTTTGCCGAGTTCCTTAACCATGGTTCACTCGATCGCCTTGGTATTCTCTACCTGATCACCTGTGTCGGTTTGGGGTACGGGCGGCTCTAACACTCACTACGAAGTTTTTCTCGGCAGCATGGGATCATCCACTTCCCCTAAACGGGTCCGCCTCGGCTCTCAGGCATCATGAGACACGGATTTGCCTATGCCTCGCCCTACCACCTTGCCCGCGGATCAGCTTGCGCCTACCATCGCCGCGGTTGGACTACCCTCCTGCGTCACTCCTTAGTGCACCTAATACCAGCTCGGGTCGACCACTCCACTCATCCGTCCGAAGACATCAGAACTTCACGGTCTTAGCATCACCAGGTTCGGTCGGGTCGTGTTAATGCCGGTACGGGAATATCAACCCGTTGTCCATCGACTACGCCTGTCGGCCTCGCCTTAGGTCCCGACTTACCCAGGGCAGATTAGCTTGACCCTGGAACCCTTGATCATTCGGCGGACGGGTTTCTCACCCGTCATTCGCTACTCATGCCTGCATTCTCACTCGTGCAGCATCCACAACTAGATCACTCTGCTGCTTCACACGCTGCACGACGCTCCCCTACCCATCCACACACCTGGACCCAGAACCAAAGTCCCGGGCCGAGTACAAATATGAATGCCACAGCTTCGGCGGATTGCTTGAGCCCCGCTACATTGTCGGCGCGGAATCACTTGACCAGTGAGCTATTACGCACTCTTTCAAGGGTGGCTGCTTCTAAGCCAACCTCCTGGTTGTCTGGGCAACTCCACATCCTTTTCCACTTAGCAATCGCTTAGGGGCCTTAGCTGGTGATCTGGGCTGTTTCCCTCTCGACTACGGAGCTTATCCCCCGCAGTCTCACTGCCGCGCTCTCACTTACCGGCATTCGGAGTTTGGCTGATTTCGGTAAGCCGGTAAGCCCCCTAGACCATCCAGTGCTCTACCTCCGGTAAGAAACACGCGACGCTGCACCTATATGCATTTCGGGGAGAACCAGCTATCACGGAGTTTGATTGGCCTTTCACCCCTATCCACAGGTCATCCCCCAGGTTTTCAACCCTGGTGGGTTCGGTCCTCCACGCGGTCTTACCCGCGCTTCAACCTGCCCATGGATAGATCACTCCGCTTCGGGTCTAGAGCATGCGACTAAAGCGCCCTATTCAGACTCGCTTTCGCTACGGCTACCCCACACGGGTTAACCTCGCCACATACCACTAACTCGCAGGCTCATTCTTCAAAAGGCACGCCGTCACACCCACACAAGGTGAGCGCTCCGACGGATTGTAGGCAACCGGTTTCAGGTACTATTTCACTCCCCTCCCGGGGTACTTTTCATCTTTCCCTCACGGTACTAGTCCGCTATCGGTCACCAAGAAGTATTTAGGCTTAGCGGGTGGTCCCGCCAGATTCACACGGGATTTCAAGAGTCCCGTGCTACTTGGGAAAACACTCGGAAGTCATCGTCTTACGTCTACGGGGCCATTACCCACTACGGCTCAACATTCCAGAAGATTCGACTTCAACGATGATTTATAACTCCCCGACCTCACGGCATTAAGGCCTGAATGCTCCCACAACCCCATGTACGCAACGCACGCCGGCTATCACACGCACATGGTTTAGCCTCATCCGCTTTCGCTCGCCACTACTCACGGAATCACTATTGTTTTCTCTTCCTGCGGGTACTGAGATGTTTCACTTCCCCGCGTTCCCTCCAGAACCCTATGTGTTCAGGCACTGGTAACTGGCTTTAGAGTGCCAGCTGGGTTTCCCCATTCGGACACCCCCGGATCACAGCTTGGTTGCCAACTCCCCGGGGCTTATCGCAGGCTCCAACGTCCTTCATCGGCTCTTGGTGCCTAGACATCCACCGATTGCCCTTAGTAGCTTGTCACACAACAAAAACTACAAAGATGCTCGCGTCCACTATACAGTTCTCAAAATACGGGCAGGAACACCAACCCTGAACCACCACTACCCTCGGACAACACCCTCAGGGGAAACAACACACCCCTCAAGCACCACCACCAGAAGTTTGGTGAGAGCCGGCCCCAGCCACACCACCACACCAGGCACACAACAGCACCCGGTGCAGCAAGTGACCCAGAAAAACCAGTCCACAGACCCGAAGATCCACGGCCCGATTCCTCAGGACCCAACAGCGCGCCTCGACGATTCACTCCACCACCACCACGTTCCACGCCTCATCCCGAAGGAATCGGCAGTACTAGCTTCAGCGGTCTCGCTGCACATCTAATGGTCAATGTTCCACAGTCCGAAGCACCGTCGCCCAGAAACATCCGTCCTGGAAACGACGAGTAGACAACCACACCCCAAACAGGGGCCGCAGCTGCCAGTGCTCCTTAGAAAGGAGGTGATCCAGCCGCACCTTCCGGTACGGCTACCTTGTTACGACTTCGTCCTAATCGCCAGCCCCACCTTCGACGGCTCCCTCCACAAGGGTTAGGCCACCGGCTTCGGGTGTTGCCGACTTTCATGACGTGACGGGCGGTGTGTACAAGGCCCGGGAACGTATTCACCGCAGCGTTGCTGATCTGCGATTACTAGCGACTCCGACTTCATGGGGTCGAGTTGCAGACCCCAATCCGAACTGAGACCGGCTTTTTGGGATTCGCTCCACCTTACAGTTTCGCAGCCCTTTGTACCGGCCATTGTAGCATGCGTGAAGCCCTGGACATAAGGGGCATGATGACTTGACGTCATCCCCACCTTCCTCCGAGTTGACCCCGGCAGTCTCCTATGAGTCCCCACCATAACGTGCTGGCAACATAGGACGAGGGTTGCGCTCGTTGCGGGACTTAACCCAACATCTCACGACACGAGCTGACGACAGCCATGCACCACCTGTATAGGACCCTTACGGACCCCCCATCTCTGGAGGATTTCCCTATATGTCAAACCCAGGTAAGGTTCTTCGCGTTGCATCGAATTAATCCGCATGCTCCGCCGCTTGTGCGGGCCCCCGTCAATTCCTTTGAGTTTTAGCCTTGCGGCCGTACTCCCCAGGCGGGGCGCTTAATGCGTTAGCTGCGGCACGGAGGACGTGGAATGTCCCCCACACCTAGCGCCCAACGTTTACGGCGTGGACTACCAGGGTATCTAATCCTGTTCGCTACCCACGCTTTCGCTCCTCAGCGTCAGGTAAGGCCCAGAGAGCCGCCTTCGCCACCGGTGTTCTTCCTGATATCTGCGCATTCCACCGCTACACCAGGAGTTCCGCTCTCCCCTGCCTACCTCTAGTCTGCCCGTATCGGAAGCAGGCTCGGAGTTGAGCTCCGAGTTTTCACTCCCGACGTGACGAACCGCCTACGAGCCCTTTACGCCCAATAATTCCGGACAACGCTCGGACCCTACGTATTACCGCGGCTGCTGGCACGTAGTTGGCCGGTCCTTCTTCTGCAGGTACCGTCACTCTCGCTTCGTCCCTGCTGAAAGAGGTTTACAACCCGAAGGCCGTCATCCCTCACGCGGCGTTGCTGCGTCAGGCTTCCGCCCATTGCGCAATATTCCCCACTGCTGCCTCCCGTAGGAGTCTGGGCCGTGTCTCAGTCCCAGTGTGGCCGGTCGCCCTCTCAGGCCGGCTACCCGTCGACGCCTTGGTAGGCCATTACCCCACCAACAAGCTGATAGGCCGCGAGCCCATCCCCAACCGCCAGAACTTTCAACCCCCACCCATGAAGGCAGGAGTGATATCCGGTATTAGACCCCGTTTCCGAGGCTTATCCCGAAGTTGAGGGTAGGTTGCTCACGTGTTACTCACCCGTTCGCCGCTCGTGTACCCCCGAAGAGGCCTTACCGCTCGACTTG